>JJOH01000003.1 GCA_000696115.1 Streptomyces olindensis | reverse complement strand
AGTCCGGCACGGCGGCCGCCCGTTCCGCCGCGGGTCCGAACGCCGGGCCCGTCCCAGCCGTACCTGAGGGTGCCCCGGCCACGACCACGGCCGGAACGGCAACCGACGACACCGGCCACGACCGGGACGACGAGGAAGGGGGAACGGCTCGATGAGCAGCCGCGCAACGGGGGACACGGCATGGGTGCTCGAACCGGTCCTGGAGGTGCCGCATGTCGTGGCGGCCGTCCTGCTCACCCGGGACGGGCTTGTGACGGGCTACACGGACGCGCTGTCGAAGCCGTCGGCCGAGCGGGTCGCGGCGATCACCAGCACGGTGCAGGGCGCCTGCCGCACCGCGGCGGCGGCGTTCGCCGACACCGACCGGGCCGACATCCGGCAGGTCGTCATCGAGTCGGACCACGGCTATGTGCTCATCGTGCCGACGGAACACGGCACGTGCGTGGCCGCGTACGGCGATCCCGAGGTGCGCCTGGACCTGCTCGCCCACCGGGTGCACTCGCAGGTGGCGCGGCTGGGCGAGAAGGCGATGGTCGCCGGACCCCGAGGTGCCGACGGCGACGCGTCGGCATGACCGGCCGCCGAGGCGGCCGTCCCCTGGTTCCCGCGTACCTGTCGACCGGCGGGGTGGCGCGGCCCAGCCGTGCCCATCTGGAGCGGCTGTCGGTCCTCACCGGCAGCGGTGAGCGGGCCCCGGCCGATCTGCCCGCCGCCCAGGCGGCGCTGTTGGAGGAGCTGGAGCACGGGTCGCTGACGGTGGTGGAGGCCGCGGCCCTGCTGCGGCTGCCGGTCTCGGCGGTGCTCGTGCTGGCCGCCGACCTCATCGACCGCGACCTGGCGCTGGCCCGCGCGCCGATCCCGCCCGCCCGGCGCTTCGACCCCGACCTGCTGAAGAGAGTGGCCGATGGCCTCCGCGACCTCAAGCACCGTTGACGACCGGCCCGGCGGTGCGGACATCCACCTGCCCGACACCGCCCGGGACCTGGTGAAGATCCTGGTCACCGGGCCCTTCGGGGTGGGCAAGACCACCCTGATCCGTTCCGTCTCGGAGATCCGCCCGCTGCACACCGAGGAGCCGCTGAGCGAGGCGTCCGCGCAGGTGGACGATCTCGCCGGGGTGCGGGACAAGTCGACCACCACGGTCGCCATCGACTTCGGCCGGATCAGCCTGCCGGACGGGATCGTGCTGTACCTGTTCGGCACGCCCGGCCAGGAGCGGTTCCGGGCCCTGTGGGACGACATCGCCTACGGGGCGCTCGGGGCGCTCGTCCTGGTCGACACCCGCCGGATCGACGCCTCCTTCGACGTGCTCGGGCTGGTGGAGGAGTCGGGACTGCCGTACGCGGTCGCCTTCAACACCTTCCCGGACGCGCCCCGCCACCACACGCCCGAGCAGTTGCGCGCCGCCCTGGACCTGGAACCCGCGACACCCATGGTGACCTGCGACGCGCGGGAGGCGGACTCCTCGGTCGACGCCCTGCTCGCGCTGGTCCAGCACCTGATCGACCACCACCCCCCGGAGCACCGGTGACCCACCCGTCCCCCGCCGAGCAGGCCTTCTCCCGCGCGGCGCCCGTCCGCCTCTGGGAGGACGGCTTCGCCCGCGACCCCCGCCCCTACTACGCCGCCCTGCGCGCCCAAGGCCCGGTCGGCTGGGCGGAACTCGCGCCCGGTGTGCCGGCGTACGTCGTGACCGACCGGCGGGCGGCGCTGGACCTGCTGCACGACACGGAGACGTTCTCGCGCGATCCCCGGCCGTGGGAGGCGACCGTCCCCGACGACTCGCCGGTCCTCGGCATGATGCGCTGGCGTCCCAACACCCTGTTCGCCGACGGTGCCGCGCACCTGCGGTACCGCACCACGCTGATCGACGCCTTCGACCTGGTGGAGCCGCATGATCTACGGGGCCGGGTGCACCGGGCGGTGCACCTGCTGGTGAGCCGGTTCGGGCCGCGGGGCGAGGCCGACCTGGTCGCCGAGTTCACCAGGCCCCTGATGGCGCTGGTGTTCAACAGCCTGTTCGGGCTGCCGGACAGTGCGAGCGACCGGCTCGACGCCGCGATCGGCAAGGTGATCGAGGGCGGCCCCCAGTCCGCGGAGGGCGAGGCCGAGTACGCCGGGTACGTGCTGGAGCTGATCGCGGCCAAGACCGCGCGGCGCGGCGAGGACCTGCCGAGCCGGCTGCTGGACCATCCGGCCGGCCTCACGCCCGAGGAGGTCACCTGGCAGGTGTTCCTCACGCTCGGCGCGGGCCACGAGCCGACGTCCAACCTGCTGTCCAACACGCTGTCCAGGATCCTCGGCGACCCCGCCTTCCACTCGACGCTCACCAGCGGCGCCCGGCCCGTCACCGAGGCGGTGCTGGACGTCCTGCACCACGAGACGCCGCTCGCCAACTACGGCATCCACTACGCCCGCACGCCCGTCACCTTCCACGGCGTGTGGATCAGGGCCGCGGTGCCCGTGGTGGTCTCGTACGGGGCGCTCACCCAGGCCGTCGACGAGGAACGCGTCGCGGACCGCCGCCCGGGTGACGCCTCCCACCTGTCCTGGTCGGCGGGTCCGCACGCCTGCCCCGTCCGGCAGCCCACCCTGCTCATCGTCACGGAGGCGATCGAACGGCTCACCCAGTGGCTGCCCGACCTGGAACCGGTGCTGCCCCGCGAGCGCCTCACCTGGCGGCCCGGCCCCTTCCACCGCTCGCTGACGGCGCTGCCCGTCCGTTTCAGCCCCCGCTCCCCCGACCGGCCTGGAGGACGTCCGTGACCACGACCGACCGCATCGCCCTCGACCCGTTGGGTGCCGACATCGCCGGCGAGAGCGCCCGGCTGCGCGCCCTCGGCCCGATCGTGCCGGTGGAGCTGCCCGGCGGCATCCCGGCCTGGGCGCCCACGCGGTACGACACGCTGAAGGAGCTGATCCTCGACCCGCGGGTCAGCCGGGACCCTCGACGGCACTGGCGGCTGTGGCCCGAGGTCGGCGAGCATCCGTCCTGGGGCTGGATCCTGGGCTGGGTGGGCGTGGTCAACATGCTCTCCACCTACGGCGCCGACCACGCCCGGCTGCGCAAACTGGTGGCGCCCGGCTTCACGCACCGGCGCACCGAGGCGCTGCGGCCCCGCGTGGAGGCCGTCACGGCGGAGCTGCTGGACGCGCTCGACGCCGCCGGCGACGAGGTCGTGGACCTCAAGGAGGGGTTCGCCCATCCGCTGCCGATGCGGATCATCTGCGAACTGTTCGGTGTGCCGGACGCGTTGTGGGCGGACACGGTCCGGCTCGTCGCGGCCATCATGGACACCTCCGACCCGAGCCCGGAGCACGCGGCGTCCGTGCAGCGGCAGATCGGCACGGTGCTGCCCGCGCTGATCGCGCACAGGACGGCGCACCCCGGCGACGACCTGACCACCGAGCTGATCCGGGTCCGGGACGAGGACGGCGACCGGCTCGGCGACGAGGAGCTGCTGTACACGCTGCTGCTGGTCATCGGGGCCGGTTTCGAGACCACCGTCAACCTCGTGGGCAACGCGGCCGTCGCCCTGCTGCGCCGCCCCGAGCAGCTGGCGGCCGTGCGGTCCGGGGAGATCGGCTGGGACGCCGTCGTCGACGAGACGCTGCGCGTACACCCGTCGATCGCGTCGCTGCCGCTCCGGTTCGCGGTCACCGACCTCACCGTCGGCGGCGTCCGGATCCCGGCCGGGGACGCCATCATCACGACGTACGCCGCCGCGGGACTGGACCCGGAGCACTACGGGCCGGACGCCGACGTCTTCGACGCCACGCGCGCCGCCGACGACCATCTGTCGTTCGGCATCGGGGTCCATCGCTGCATCGGCGCGCCGCTGGCCCGCCTGGAGGCTCTCACGGCGCTGCCGGCGCTGTTCGACCGCTTCCCGGACCTGCGCCTGGCGACCGGCGAGACGGGCCTGCGCCAGGTGCCGTCGTTCATCGCCTTCGGCTGGCGGGAGATCCCGGTACGGCTGCGGGGCTGAGGCCGCCGGGCGTACGAACAGTGCGCGGGAGCGCGACCGGTCCCCCGTTCCGGTCGTGCCCCCGCGATGTCTCGAACTTACGTCCATGGCCGAGTTCTTGTGAACCGCGTCGATGCCCGCTGCCGGCCCGGCAGGGCTCACCCGTGCACAGCCGAGTCCGGATGGCCCGGTTTCGTCCCGCCGGGAGCGGGCCAACCGGTTGCCGGGGCGGCGGTCCGGTCACCTGCGGCGGTGGAAAACCGGCAGGTCGAGGTCGCCCAGGGCCAGGTGGGCGAGCACGACCTCGTACAGGTCGGTGCCCGCGGCCAGCAGCTGGCGTTCGAGGACCGGTTCGGCGCTGCGGACGTGCTCGCGCACGGTCTGCGCGTGCATGCCCAGGGCCTGCGCGGCCCGTTCGGCGTTGCCGCCGACGGCGATCCAGGTGCGCAGCGTCCGGCGCGTGTTCCGCGCGTCGGCGTCGAGCCGGCCCAGCAGGTTCCGCGCCCAGGTGCGCACGGCGGGCCCGGACAGCAGGTCGGACAGTCGCGGCCCCGGGTGTGCCGGGTCGCTCGCGGCCTGCGCGTCGGGCAGGCCGATCTGGGTGTTGACCGCCAGGTGGACGACGGCCCGGACCGTGAGGTCGGCGAAGTCCGTGCCGAGCAGGGTCTCCACGCGTTCCATGCGGGCGCGGACGGTGTTGCGGCTGACGCCGAGGACCTTCGCGGCGTTGACGGCGGTGAACTCCAGGCCCAGGCGGTTGGTGGCGAGGAGCTCGGCGCGCGTGTGGTGCGGCAGGGTGTCGAGCGGGCGCAGCAGGCGGGCCGTCCAGCCGCGCAGCGCCGCCGGGTCCATCAGGCGTTCGGGATGGGTGCGTTCGGCGTACACGGCCGTCTTGTCGGGCCGGAAGTGCGCGACGGCGAGGGCGCTGACGGCCTGTCCGTAGGCGGTGGCGGTCCGCGCGAGGCTCTGCCGGACGCTGCCGCCGAGGAAGATGTCCGGGTGCCGGCCGACCAGTGACCGCAGGGCGTCGCCGGTGCTCTCGCGGGGGCTGACGACGATCACGTGGCCCTCCATGGCGGGGCAGCGCACGACCAGCGCCTCCTCCCGGGTCCGCTCCAGGCACTCCTCGGCGATGCGGTCCCGGGCGGCGGGCTCGGACTCGACGACGTACACGCACGCCGTCTCGGCGTCGAGCAGTCCGGGCCAGAGCCCGGCGGCGACGCGGCGGGCGGCGATGGTGTCCTCGACCATGAGCAGTTGCAGGATGGCCAGGCGCAGGTCGGAGGTGGCCCGCTGGAGCCGGTGTCCGGCCGCGGTCGACTCGCCCGCCGCCAGCAGCAGCTCGATCACCTGGGCGGTGTGCGTGACGACGTCGGAGGCCCGCCGGTCGAAGGGGGTCTCGCGGGAGACGGCCAGGACGCACGCGTGGGACGGGTGTTCCACGCGGACCAGGCGCAGGTGGCGTCCCCGGCCCTCCCACGCGGCGGAGGCGATGCGGCCGGTGGTGATGTCCGCGACGAGGCCGGGGTCCAGCGGGAGCCGGGTGCCGGCGACGAGGTTCCCGGCGGCGTCCTGCAGGGCGACCGATCCGCGCACGGCGCCGGAGAGCCAGGCGACGACCCTGCGGACGTCGCGCCCGGCCGGGCGCAGGTGCTCCAGCAGTTCCTCCGCCCACGCCGCACCGGCCGGCGTCTCACGCTGCCGGTTCCCGTCCTCTCGGCCAGCCACCTCGGCCTTCCCCTTCGCTCCCCGTGCCGCCTCCGGCACACCGGTCGGGGACGTTACCTCACGTGAGCCGCCCCCTCCTTCCGGTCCGAACGCCGGACGGCACGCGCCATCTTCCCGGCGGACGCCCCCTCGGCCTTCCGGCCCGCACGCGCACGCGCACGGGCCCGGGTCCCGGCGGCAGGCGGCAGGCGGCAGGCGGCCCCGACGCCCCTCCCTGCTCGGCCGACACCCGCGCGCGGCATAAGCTCGACGGATGGCGAAGTACTACGACGTGCACCCCGACAACCCCCAGCCGCGCACCATCGGCCAGATCGCCGACAGCATCCGCGCGGACGCGCTTGTCGCCTACCCCACGGACTCCTGCTACGCGCTCGGCTGCCGCCTGGGCAGCCGGGACGGCATCGACCGGATCCGGACGATCCGCAAGCTGGACGACCGGCACCACTTCACCCTCGTGTGCCAGGACTTCGCGCAGCTCGGACAGTTCGTGCGCATCGACAACGACGTGTTCCGCGCGATCAAGGCGTCGACGCCCGGCAGCTACACGTTCATCCTGCCGGCGACGCGGGAGGTGCCGCGCATGCTGCAGCACCCGAAGAAGAAGACGGTCGGGGTGCGGATCCCCGACCACGTCGTCACGCAGGCCCTGCTGGCCGAGCTCGGCGAACCGCTGCTGTCCAGCACCCTGCTGCTGCCCGGCGAGGACGAGCCGATGACGCAGGGCTGGGAGATCAAGGACGAGCTCGACCACGTCCTCGACGCGGTGGTCGACTCCGGTGAGTGCGGCACCGAGCCGACGACGGTCATCGACTTCTCCGGTGGGGAGGCCGAGATCGTGCGGCGCGGCGCGGGCGACACCTCGCGCTTCGAGTAAAGGGCGCGCCAAGGGCGGTTCACGGATGCGCCGCGTGCCGGGGGCGGGCGAAATGCCCCGGGAAGCGGCGTGTCACGATGACCATGATCCGCCCCGTCACGCGGACGGGTTCATGCCCCACACCCCCGCAGAGAGGCAGCCCAGCCATGACCGCCGTACTGGGAACCGCTGTCGACATCCCCACCGAGGACGGCACCGCCGACGCGTATCTGGCCCGTCCCGCCGACGGGGCCGCCCACCCGGCGGTCCTGCTCTTCATGGACGCCTTCGGGCTGCGTCCGCAGCTGCGGTCCATGGCCGACCGGCTGGCCGCCGAGGGGTACGCGGTGCTGGTGCCCAACGTGTTCTACCGGCACGGCCGCGCCCCGCTGTTCGAGCTGCCCGAGTTCATCGACCCGGGGGCTCGTCCGGAGATATTCGAGCGGATCATGCCGCTCATGCGGGACCTGACGAACGAGCGGGCGATGCGGGACGCCGGTGCCTATCTGCGCTGGCTGGCCGAGTCCCCCGCCGTGGCGGACGGGCCGGTCGCGCTCACCGGGTACTGCATGGGCGCCCGTCTGTCGCTGCTCACCGCCGGCACCCATCCGGAGCGGGTCGCGGCCGCGGCCGGCTTCCACGGCGGACGGCTTGCGACGGACACGCCGGACAGCCCGCACCTGGTGGCCGACCGGATCACCGCCGAGCTGTACTTCGGCCACGCCGACCAGGACCCGTCGCTGCCGCCGGAGCAGATCGAGCGCCTGGAGGAGGCCCTGACCGCGGCGGGCGTCCGCCACCGGTGCGAGGTGTACACCGGCGCGCCCCACGGTTTCACGCAGAAGGACACCGCTTCCTACCACCAGGAGGGCGAGGAGCGGCACTGGGCGGCCCTGCTCGACCTGCTGAAGCGTACATTCTGACCCCAATCGGCTCCTCGCCGACTCCTCGTCGACGGAAGTTGCCGCCCTACCTACGGTAAGGGCTTGCTCTCTCCCGATCCCTGCGCGTAGACCTTGCTGAACACAGCCGTGACTCGGGGGGAGTTGGCTCATGGACGGCACGGTCGAGGGGTTCCGCTACGGTGCGGTGACGCCGGTGGCGGCGTATCTGATGGCCTGTCTGGGCGGGGCGCTGGGCCTGCGGTGCATCGTGCGCTCGCTGCTGAACGCGCAGTCGTGGAAGGCGGGCTGGCTGGCGTTAGGCGCCGCCTCCATCGGGTGCGGCATCTGGACGATGCACTTCATCGCCATGATCGGCTTCCACGTGGAGGAGACCCGGGTCCGGTACGACGCGGCCACGACGGTGCTCAGTCTTGTCGTGGCCGTCGTCGTGACGGGCGTCGGCGTGTTCATCGTCGGCTACCGCGGCACGGGCGGCGCCACCCTGGCGGTCGCGGGTGTCGTCACCGGGCTGGGCGTCGCCGTCATGCACTACCTGGGCATGGCGGCGATGCGGCTGAACGGCGACATCGGCTACGACCCGCTCGGTGTCACGCTGTCCGTGCTGATCGCCATCGCCGCCGCCACGGCCGCGCTCTGGGCCGCCGTCACGGTGCGCGGTCTGTGGACGAGCCTCGGGGCGAGCCTGGTGATGGGCGTGGCGGTGTCCGGGATGCACTACACGGGCATGGCCGCGGTCAGCGTGCATGTGCACGACACCACCGGCGGGACGTGGGCCGGTGAGTCGCCCCTGTCGTTGCTGCTGCCCATGCTGCTGGGGCCGGTCGTCTTCCTGCTGCTGGCCGGGGTCGTGGTGATGTTCGATCCGCTGCTCGTGCTGGGCGAGCGGCCGTCCGCGCCGCACCCGGTCACCACGGGCGCCAACTCCGTTCCCGCACCGCGCGGTTCGCGGCACGACTCGGTGTCGCCCGCCCGTCGGCGGTGAGGAGCCCGCCCGCGGGCGGCCCGGAGATCGATTGTTACGGTGCACCGGTGTCTGACTCCTCACGCGATACCGCCGAAGGCGCCGGCTGGGGCACCGCCGAACGCGGCGACTACCGGCGGCTGATGCCGCAGCGGACCGAGAAGATCTCCTGGCTCGACCCCAGGATGCTGTGGGCGGCCCGCAACGGCGTGCTGGCCTCCTGGTTGGGCGACCCCACCGGGCGGACTCGCGGCCGGTGGGTGGCACAGCGCGAGGCCGCCGGCGCACCGGCCGACAAGGTGATCCGGCGTGACGACCCGGACCGGTTCTCCTTCCTGGTCATCGGCGACACCGGCGAGGGCGACGACCCCCAGTACGCCGTGGTGCCGGGCTTTCTGAGGACCGGTCAGGACACCAGTTTCGCGATCATGGCCAGTGACGTGATCTACCCGGTGGGCAGCGCGGACGACTACGGCTCCAAGTTCTTCCGACCGTACCGGGATTACCGGGCGCCGATCTACGCGATACCCGGCAATCACGACTGGTACGAGGATCTCGGCGGCTTCATGCGCGTCTTCTGTGACGACGCCCCGCCCCTGCCTCCTGAGCCCCGGCCGCGTCCGCTGACCCGGGCGTGGCTGCGCTCGCTGCTGTGGCACCGGCCGCGTCCGGACGACGGCCGGGGCCTCGCCGAGGCCCGGACGATGCGCTCGGCCCCCGCCCAGCAGGCCGTCCAGCCGGGCCCGTACTGGGCGATCGACGCCGGGCCGGTGCGGATCATCGGCATCGACACCGGCCTGCTGGGCACGCTCGACGCCGAGCAGGGCGCCTGGCTGCGGGAGGTCTCCCAGGGTCCCCGTCCGAAGATCCTGGTCACCGGTTCGCCGCTGTACGTGGACGGCCGGCACGAGCCGTGCGCCATCGAGGGGGGCGGCACCGTCGACGCGATCGTCCGCGACCCGGCGCACCACTACGTGGCGGCGATCGGCGGCGACATCCACAACTACCAGCGCTATCCGGTCCGGCTGGACGACGGGCGCACCCTCCAGTACGTGGTCGCGGGCGGCGGCGGGGCGTTCATGCACGCCACCCACACCATCCCCCGCGTCGGCGTCGCCGGCGTCACCGAGCGGGACTTCCGCTGCTACCCGCTGCGCGGCGACTCGCTCGCCTTCTACAGCCGGCTCTACGGGCGCCGCCTGCGCATGCCCCGCTTCTTCACGCTGACCGAGGCGGAGGCGACCGCGGTGATCGCCGAGCGCCTCGGCATCACGCCCGCGCGCACGCCGCACGCCTCGACCCGGGTCACCCGGCGCGTGCGGCTGGTCGCCGGTCTGCTCGGCACCGGCCGCCGCCCCGACAAGGCCAAGCGGTTCCGGCTGCCCGTGCGGAAGATCTACACGTCGTTGTTCTCGCCGAGCTCGGCGACGTACAGCCCGCCGTTCTTCAAGTGCTTCCTGCGCCTGGACGTCTCCCCGGAGGCGGTCCGGCTGCGCTGCTACGCGGCCACCGGCAACCGCGCCCAGGAACTCGCCCCGCCGGTCGAGGACGAGGTGACGATCCCGCTGATCTGATCCGCCGGGGCGGGAACAGTGTGGGGCCCGGCCGGGTTGGCACGGACGTAGCCACTTGAACGTTCAATGATGGAGGGTCCGTGCCACCGACTCCGCGACCGCTGCGCAAGCTGGGTTTCCTGACCATCGGACTGTTCGACGAGGCGGACCCGCGCCGGGGCCACGAATCCACGCTGGAGATCATCGAACTGGGGGAACGCCTCGGCTTCGACAGCGCGTGGGTGCGCCACCGCCACCTCCAGTACGGCATCTCCTCCCCCGTCGCCGTCCTGGCCGCGGCGTCGCAGCGCACGCGGCGCATCGAGCTCGGTACGGCCGTCATCCCGCTCGGCTGGGAGAACCCGCTGCGGCTGGCGGAGGACCTGGCCACGGTGGACCTGCTGTCGGGCGGCCGGCTCAACCCGGGGGTGAGCGTCGGCCCGCCGATGCACTTCGATCAGGTCAAGGGCGCGCTCTACCCGGACACGGCTGACGCCGAGGACTTCGGCTACGGCCGGGTGGAACGGCTGCTGGGCTTCGTGCGGGGCGAGCCGGCGACGGATTTCCGGGGCGTGGAGGGCTTCGAGACCTTCTCGGACCGGGTGCAGCCGCACGCCCCCGGCCTCGGCCGCCGCCTCTGGTACGGCGGTGGCAGCCTGCGGTCGGCCCGGTGGGCGGGCGAGCACGGCATGAACCTCCTCACCAGCAGCGTCGTGAAGGCCGAGGATCCCGAGGGCCCGTACGACTTCGCGGAGATCCAGCTGGCCCAGATCCGGGCCTTCCGGGCCGCCCACCCGGAGGGCGAGGCCGCCCGGGTGTCGCAGGGCCTGGTCGTGATCCCGACGGACTCCGCCTCGCCCGAGCAGCGCGCCCGGTACGAGGAGTACGCCGCCCGGCGCACCCCGCGTACGGCGGAACCGCAGGGTCCGGCCCGGATGCTGTTCGCTCCGGACCTGGTCGGCACCTCCGCGGAGATCACCGAGCGGCTGCACGGGCACGCGGCGTTCCGGGAGGTGGAGGAGGTGGCGTTCGCGCTGCCGTTCACCTTCGCGCACGAGGATTACGTGCAGATCCTCACCGACATGGCGACGAAGCTCGGCCCGGCGCTGGGGTGGCGGCCCGCCGCCTGAGACCCGCCTCCGTCCGGGACGACCTCGCCCCCGGCGCTCACACCCTGAACTCGCGGATCACGACGTCCCGGAACACGGCCTTCCCGTCGATGGTGAACAGCGCGAGCCCGGTGTCGACCAGGTAGGGGAAGGCCGCCGACGAGTGCGTGTACCGGCCGTCGTCGACGAACAGTTCCACGGAGGTGCGGTCGACCAGGATGCGCAGCCGCACCGCGCGCCGGGCCGGGTCGAAGGGGCTGCGGCTCTCCTGCCAGCGGCCGGTCATGTCGGGCGACACCGAGGGGCGGCGGTTGAGGAACGCGTAGTCGCGGTGGATCCCCGCGTCGATGTGCCGCACGCCGTCCGGGGAACGCCGCAGCTGTACGCCCGCGCCCGCCGCCTGCTCCCAGGTGATCTCGCAGGTCAACTCGTAGGCTGTGCCGCGGTGTTCGAGGAGGCGGGTGCCCTCCACCGCAAGGTCGCCGAGCCGCACGGTGCGCGAGACGTACCGGTCGAGCGCGGCGACCGGCCTGGACGCCAGGTGGTACGTGCCGTCACCGCCGCGCTCCAGCCTCACCTCGCGGACGATCGAGTCGGTGCCGTTGAAGCCGTCGCTGTCGATCGTCGGCGTGATGTGGGCGTAGTCCCAGTTGTTCAGCCAGCCGATCGCGTAGCGGGTGCTCTCGTCGAGCCTGCCGTCGGCGCCCCGTTTGTCGAAGGTGACGGCCCCGTACCAGTCCCAGCCGTGGTCGAGCCACTGGGGATCCGCCGCGTCGGCGGTGAAGGCGCTGCCGTCGAAGGAGCCCGTCCAGTAGGCGTACGTGTTCGGCAGCCCGGCGCCCTTGCCGTTGGCGCTCACGCCCAGCACCCACTTCGCCGTGCCGTCCGCGGCGCGGATGCGGAACAGGTCGGGGCACTCCAGCACCCCGATGCCACCGTGCACGAAACCGCTCACGTAGGTCCAGGACTTGAGGTCGGCGGAGTGGTAGAAGCCCACCTTGTCGTTCTCGGCGAGGGTCATCACCCACCGGCCGCGTTCCTCGTCGCGGATCACCTTGGGGTCGCGGAAGTCGCGCACGCCCGGGTTGGGCAGCACCGGGTCGGTGCCGTGCGGGGTGAACGTGCGGCCGCCGTCGGTGGAGTAGTACAGGTACTGGGCCTGGTCGGCCGGGCCGTCGTGCGGGGACATGGTGGCCAGGACGATGACCGCGCCCGCCCCGAAGCCCGCCGTGTTCCCGCTGTCGACCACCGCCGAGCCGGACCAGACGTCGCCGTTGGGGGTGGTGTCCTTGGGTACGGCGATGCCCCGGTCGGTGAAGGAGACCAGGTCACGGCTGGTGGCCAGCCGCCAGGCGGTGCCGATCTCCCCGGCGAGGTAGTCGGCGTTGTGGAGGTAGTAGTAGTGGTACTCCCCGTCGATCCAGACCGGGCGCTGCGGGTCGTTCTTCCACTGCTCGGGGACCGTGAAGTGGTACGCGGCGCGGTAACTCGCGCCCCCCGTACGGGGCTTGGCCGCGACCGGGCCCGCCGCGGGCAGCAGGGCCCCGGCGGCCCCCACGGCCGACCCGGCGAACAGCGCTCTCCTGGTGATCCCGCCCATCACACTCGTTCCTCCTGTCGGAGACATCGGCTCATGGCTTCAGGACTTTCGGACCTAACTCGTTAAAGGTCAAGCGGTCGCACGCCTTGACAGGTTCTCGTCGCGCTCACATCATCTGGGGCATCAACCCACGGCTAACACGAGTTAGGCCCCTGACACGATGACCGACTCGCACCTCACCCGCCGCGCCCTGTTGCGGTACGGCGCCTACGGCGCGGGGGCCGCCGCCCTGGCGGGCACCGCCGCGAGCTGGGACCGGCTCACCGGAGCCGACATCCCCGGCCGGGACGACGGCTCCCTCGTCGTCGCCACACTGGGCCCCGCCTACGGGCCGGAGGCCATCCGCACGCTCCAGGAGGGCTTCGCCGAGCTGCACCCCGACATCAAGCTCCGCATCAACGCGGTCCAGGCCGTCGACTGGTCGGACTTCTTCGCGAAGATCCTCACCCAGGTCGCGGCGGGCACCGCCCCCGACCTCGTCTACGTCGCCACCGAGGGCGTGCAGCTGTTCGCGCAGCGCCTCGGCGTGGCCCTGGACAAGTGGGTGAAGCGGGACGCGGCCGAGCTGAAGGAGTACTTCGCCGACGTCCACCCCTCACTGGTGGAGTCGATGATGTACGAGGGCAGCCTCTACCAGCTGCCGGTGGAGTTCAACGCGGCCGACATGTACTTCAACCGGCAGGTGCTGAAGCGGGCGGGCGCCGCGTTCCCGCCGGCGGACTGGACCCGCGACGACTTCACGGCGCTGCTGCGGGACATGAAGAGGACGGGCGGCTCCCGCTTCACGCCGTACTTCTGGACGAACCGGCTGTGGGGCGGCGTGGTGCCCTGGCTGTTCGCCAACGACACCAACCTGCTCGCCGAGTCGAAGGCGCCCGGCGGGCAGTGGCTGTGGGACGGCTTCTACCCAGCCGGGCAGCGCGCGGGCCGCGGCGGGGGTTTCCGCTGGACGACGCCGCAGGCCACGCACGACCGGGTGGAGGAGGTCTACGACTATCTGGCCTCCCTCATCCAGGAGGGCCTGTGCACCCGTCCCGAGGGCGGCAACGGCCAGAACCTCATCGGCGTGTTCTCCACGGGCCGGGTCGGGGTCACCCCGGCGGGCGGCTTCTGGGCGGGCGGCCTGCACCTGGCGGGCATGGACCGCGACGGCTTCGACGTGCAGTACTTCCCGCGCTGGCGCACCCAGCGCATGCAGTACGGGGCGGCCGGCTACGCGCTGCTGCGCACCTCGACGATGCAGGACGAGGCGTGGGAGTTCATCAAGTACGCCGCCCGCAAGGACACCCTGGAGCGGCTGTTCGCCACGAACCAGACGACCCCGGCCCGCCGCTCGCTGCTGACCGCCGACCGCTATGAGAAGACCGGCCCGGCGCACTGGCCGGTCTTCTACGACACCCTCGACCGCTTCCCCGACACGGGGCCGATCCCGGCGCCGCCGCAGGTCGCCGAGGTCGAGCAGGTGCTGCTGAAGCACACGGGCACGGCCCTGGCCTCGCCGCGCTCGGTGCGACCCGCGCTGCGCCGGATGCAGGGCGATCTGGAGAAGGCCATGGAGCGTGAGGTATGACGAACACCCAGATACCGCCCGCGCGGGCGGCAGAGCCCGGGACGCCGCCGTCGCCGACGCCGAAGCGGCCCCCGGCCCGCGACCGCGGCACCCGGCTGCTCGCCACCCTGTTCCTGGCCCCGACGATCGTCGGCATCGTCGTCTTCACGGTCGTGCCGATCATCGGCTCGGTGGTGCTGAGCCTCTTCCACTGGAACGTGATCGACTCGCCGAGCTACGCCGGGCTCGCCAACTACGGCGAGGTGTTCGGCGACGAGACCGTGCTGGTGTCCTTCCGCAACACGCTGGTGTTCATGGTGTTCGCGGTGGCACTGCAACTGCTCGTCGCGCTGACGCTGGCGCTGGCCGTGAACGGGCGCATGCCGGTGTGGCTGCGGTCGGTGTTCCGCTCGGCGTTCTTCTTTCCGCTGGTGCTGTCCGCCGCGTCGATCTCGGTGGTGATGAAGTACCTGTTCAACCAAGACTTCGGAGTGATCAACTGGCTGCTCGGCTTCGTCGGGATCGCGCCGGTGCCCTGGCTGACGTCGGAGAACGCGGCCATGGCGACGGTCGTCCTGGTCTACGTCTGGCAGCAGTTCGGCTTCTCGTTCCTGCTGTTCGTCGGCGGGCTGAACAACATCCCGAAGGAGATCCACGAGGCCGCCGCCCTGGACGGCGCGACGGGCCTGCGCAAGCACCTGTCCGTCACCCTGCCGCTGCTGTCGCCGACCCTGCTGGTCGCCTCCGTCGTCGGCATCATCAACGCGCTCCAGGTCTTCGAGCAGCCCTACGTCCTCACCAACGGCGGGCCGGGCGACGCCACCCGGACGGTCGTGATGGTCATCTACGAGAACGCCTTCGAGCAGCTCCGCTTCGGCGAGGCGTCCGCGGTGGGTGTGCTGCTGTTCGTGCTGATCATGGCGGTCACCGCCCTCCAGTTCCGGCTCAGCCGGCGTTTCGTCCACTACCAGTGAGCCGGGTGAGTCCTGCCATGAGTCAAGCAACCCTGTCCTTCGGCCGCGTGCGGCACGGGCTCGCGCCCTGGGCGCGGATCGCCGGGCTGGCCGTGTGCGCGCTGCTCACCCTCGGCCCGGTGGTGTGGACCGTCTCCACCTCGCTGCGCACCCCCGCCGAGGCGTTCGACCTGCCGCCGCAGCTGATCCCGGCGAACCCCTCCACCGAGGCCTACCGCGGGGTGTTCGACCAGATCGACGTCTGGCTGCTCGCGCTGAACTCCACCCTGGTCACGGGCCTCATCGCCATCGGCCAGATGATCACGGCCGGGCTGGCCGGATACGCCTTCGCCCGGCTGGAGTTCCGCTTCAAGAAGCCGCTGTTCGGCCTCGTCCTGGCGACGATGATGGTGCCGTTGCAGGTCACCATCGTGCCGGTGTTCCTGGTGCTGAAGTCGATGAGCCTGACCGACACCCTGCTCGGGCTGATCATCCCGGCGTTCCCGACCGCCTTCGGCACGTTCCTGATGCGGCAGTACTTCCTGGGCATGCCCAAGGATCTCGGCGAGGCGGCGATGCTGGACGGGGCCGGGCCCTGGCGGACCTTCCGGTCCGTGTACGCCCCGCTGGCCGCGCCCGGCCTCGCGATCGTCGGTGTCCTGGCCTTCAACTACCACTGGAACGAGTTCTTCCGGCCGTTGATCCTGGAGACGTCGGGCCAGAACTACACGTTGCCGCTGGGCCTGGTCTCCCTCCAGGGCAACCTCGGCACCGGCTCCATCTCCGTCGTCCTCGCCGGTGTCGTGCTGTCCATGATCCCCGCCGTCCTCGTGTTCGTCGTCGGCCAGCGCCCTCTGCGTGAGGGCATCACCTCCGCTGGAGTCAACCGTTGAGCCTCGCCGCTCCCCCGCAGGACCCGCACGCCCCGCGCTTCCGGGTCCGCCCGCCCGCCCACTGGATGAACGACCCGAACGGTCCCTTCCGCTGGCGCGGCCGCTACCACCTCTTCTACCAGCACAACCCGGACGCCCCGGTGCACGCCAACGTGCACTGGGGACACGCTTCCAGCCCCGACCTCGCCCGCTGGGAGCACCACCCGATCGCGCTCACCCCGACACCGGGCGGCCCGGACGAGTCGGGCTGCTGGTCGGGGTGCGTCGTCGACGACGGGGGCGTGCCGACGGCCGTCTACACCGGCGTCGACCGGCACCACACCGGCCTCGGCGCGATCTGCCTGGCCCGGGCGGCGGACCCGGAGGACCCCGCGCTGACCGAGTGGGCTCCCCTGCCCACGCCGGTGGTCACAGGCCCGCCGGAGGGGCTGGACGTGGTCATGTTCCGCGACCCGTTCGTCTTCCGGCACGAGGGCCGGCGCTGGGCACTCGTCGGTGCCGGTCACGGCGACGGCACCCCGTCCGTCCTGCTGTACGACTGCGACGACCTGACCGACTGGCGGTTCGCCGGGGTGCTCCTGGACGGCCACGACCCGGCCGCCCGCGGGGCCTTCGGCGACCGGGCCACCGGCTGGGAGTGCCCGCAGCTGTACGCGACGGGCGGGGGCGAGTGGGTGCTGGTCGTGTCGTTGTGGGACGGCCACCCGTGGACCACCGGGTATCTGACGGGCCATCTGGACACCGACCTGGGTTTCTCCGCCCGCGCGGGCGGCCGGCTCGACCACGGCCGCGACTTCTACGCGCCGGCGGTGCTCCAGGAACGTGACCGGGCCCTGATGTGGGGCTGGTCCTGGGAGGCCCGGGACCAGGGCGACGCCGACTGGGCGGGAGTGCTGACCGCTCCCCGCGTCGTCGACGTCCACCCGGACGGGGCGCTGCGCGTGAGCCCGGCCCCGGAGCTGGACCGGCTGCGCGCGGCCGAGCCGTTCGTCACCGCCCCGGGCCGGGCGGCGCTGCCGGACGCGTACGACCTGACCGTCAGCGCCCGCGGCCGCACCACCGTGCGTCTGCTGCGCTCCGCCTCGGGTGCCGAGCTCACCGTCCTGCTCGATCCGGACGAGGGCACGGTCACGCTGGACCGGGACGCCTGGCCCCGCCAGGGGTCCGCGGCGCCGATCGTCGTCCCCGTGCCGGCGGGCGAGGAGCTGACGGTACGCGTCCTCGTCGACGGCTCGCTGTACGAGCTGTTCGTCGGGGACCGGGCCATGGTCACCGAGCGCGTCTACCGACGGGCCGACGACGTCGCGGAGTTGTCCGTGACGCGGCCGGACGCGGCCGTCACCGGATGGGCGCTGGTCCCACCGACGCGCGGCTGATCACCGGGCAGGCCAGGCGCCGCACGGTCGCGGGCGGGGTCCGGCCGGTGGCGATGGAGTCCAGCAGGAGCCGCGCCGCGGCCTCTCCCATGGCCCGGTGGGGCAGGGCGACGGTGGTCAGGGGCGGCGCGAGATACGCGGCCATGTGCTCCTGGTCGTCGTAGCCCACCACCGACAACTCGCCGGGTACGGCGATCCCGAGCCGGGTCGCGGCGTGCAGGACGCCCGCCGCGACCCGGTCGTTGTAGGCGAAGATCCCGGTGGGCCGCCGCTCGGCCGGCGCCCCGTCGAGCAGGCGCGCCGCGCCCTCGTACCCGCCGGAGATCTCCCCGCCGGTCCGCACGACCCAGTCCCTCGGCACGGTGATGCCCTCGGCGCGCAGCGCGTCGCGGAAGCCGCGCAGCCGCTCCACGGAGGCGATGTCGTCCTGCCCGCCGACGAGCGCCACGCGCCGGTGCCCCTGCTCCAGCAGCAGCCGGGCCGCCGTTCGGCCGCCCGCGCGCTCGGCGGGGATGACGGCGGGCAGGGAGTCGTCCTCGGGCAGGCAGTTGGCCAGCACGGAGTGGGTGCGGTGCAGGCCCTCGGGGACGCGGACGCGGCGCAGCGACATGGCCGCGTAGATGATGCCGTCGACGCGCCGGTCGAGGAGTTCGGCGACCGCCGCGTCCTCCTTGGCCGGGTCGCCGCCCGAGTCGACGGTGAGGACCAGGTGTTCCCCGGCCCACGCGGTGTCCATGGCGCCGCGCAGCAGCCGCCCCGCGAACGGGGAGGAGGCGATCTCATCGGTGACCAGGCCGATCACGGCCGTACGGCTGCGGCGCAGGCCGCGCGCGACGGGGTCGGGCCGGTAGCCGAGCTGGGCGGCGGCCTGCCGGATGCGTTCCTGGGTGGCGGGCGAGAGGTTGCCCTCGGCGCGGCCGTTGAACACGAAGGAGACCGCGGTGTGGGACACGCCGGCGAGCCGGGCCACGTCCCGCGAGGTGGGACGCCCCGATCCCGTCGCCGGCTTCCGCTCGGCGCTGCCCATGCCGTCCGCCGTCCTCATCCCCCACCTGTCCGGTTGATCATTGCTCACCCTATCCGTGACGCTGGAGGGACGACACAGTCAACGGGAAGGTCCGACGGTGATCAGCATCCCGACGCACACGCTCAACGACGGTACGACGCTCCCCGCCCTGGGCCTGGGCACCTGGCCGCTCGGCGACGACGAGGCGCAGCAGGCCGTCCTCACGGCCCTGGAGGCGGGCTACCGCCTGATCGACACGGCGACGAACTACCGCAACGAGACGGGGGTCGGCCGGGCCGTGGCCTCCGGCGTGGTGCCGCGCGAGGAGATCGTCGTGACGACGAAGCTCCCGGGCCGCCACCACGGCTACGAGGAGACCCTCGCCTCCTTCGAGGAGTCCCGGGCCCGCCTCGGCCTGGAGTACGTCGACCTGTACCTGATCCACTGGCCGCTGCCCCGCGTGGACCGGTACGTCGACTCCTGGAAGGCCATGGTCAAGCTGCGCGAGGACGGCCTCGTGCGGTCGATCGGCGTCTCGAACTTCACCGCCGCGCACATCGAGCGGCTGGAGAAGGAGACCGGGGTGCTGCCGTCCGTCAACCAGATCGAGCTGCACCCGTTCCTGCCGCAGGAGGAACTGCGCGCCTTCCACGCGGCCAAGGGCATCGTCACCGAGAGCTGGAGCCCGCTGGGCCGGGGCACGCCCCTGCTGGACGACCCGGCCGTGGCGCGGATCGCCGAGGCGCACGGGGTCACGCCCGGGCAGGTCGTGCTGCGCTGGCACACGCAGCTCGGCGCGGTGCCCGTCCCGAAGTCGGCGAGCCCCGAGCGGCAGCGCGCCAACCTCGACGTCTTCGGCTTCGAGCTCGGCGAGGACGAGATGGACGCCGTCGCGGACCGGGCGCACCGGCGGGTCGGCGGGGACCCCGAGGTGCACGAGGAGTTCTGACGGGTACCCGGGGCCCGCGAGGCAGGAAGGAGCCGCGGGTGGCTGACCGGGACCGGCTGCGGGACTACCGCGGCAAACGCGACTTCGCCCGGACCGGCGAGCCCCGGGGCAGCGGTGCCGCCCCCGGAGCGAGGCCCCGGTTCGTGGTGCAGATCCACGACGCGAGCACGATGCACTTCGACTTCCGCCTTCAGGTGGACGACGTGCTGAAGTCCTGGTCGGTCCCGAAGGGCCCCTCGGCGGACCCGAAGGACAAGCGGCTGGCCGTGCCCACGGAGGACCATCCGCTGGAGTACGAGGAGTTCGAGGGCGTGATCCCGCGCGGCGAGTACGGCGGCGGCACGGTGATCGTGTGGGACCACGGCACGTACGAGCCGCTGAGCCACGACCGCGAGGGGCGGCCCGTGGACTTCGCGGAGTCGCTGGAACGCGGGCACGCGACGTTCCGGCTGAGCGGGTCGAAGCTGCACGGCGAGTACGCCCTGACCCGGTTCCGCGGCGGCCGGCACGGCGACGACGAGGAGGCCTGGCTGCTGGTGAAGCGGATCGGGGGCCGGGCCCGTACGCACGGCGCCCCCGATCCGCGGCGCGCGCGTTCGGTCAAGTCCGGCCGCACCCTCGCCCAGGTCGCGTCGGAGGCGGCCGGGGAGTGAGCGGGCAGGGACCGGGGAGTGCAGGCACCGGTCGAAGAACCGGCGCAGGTCCTCGGCGCTCCGGCATTCTGGTGTGGCTCCGGCATTCCGGTGTGGCAGACAGGATCAGAACGGCGGTGTGAGCGACTGTTCGCACCAGATCGTCTTGCCGCGGGTGGTCTGCCTGCTGCCCCAGCGCTGGGTGAGCTGCGCGACCAGCAGCAGACCGCGGCCGCCCTCGTCGTCCTGGTGGGCCCGCCGCAGGTGCGGGGAGGTCGAACTGCCGTCGGCCACCTCGCAGATGAGGGTCTGGTCGCGGATCAGACGGAGCTGGATGGGCGCGGCGCCGTACCGGATGGCGTTGGTGACCAGCTCGCTGACGACGAGTTCGGTGACGAAGGCCGTCTCGTCCAGGCCCCACGCGGTGAGCTGGTCGGTCGCGGCCTGGCGGGTGGCGGCCACCTGCGCGGGGTCGGGCGTCACGTCCCAGGTGGCGACCTGGTCCGCGCCGAGCGCCCGGGTACGGGCCAGCAGCAGCGCCACGTCGTCGCTGGGGTCCTCCGGCAGTACGGCCTTCAGCACGGTGTCGCACAGGGCGTCGAGCGAGTCGGCGGGCACGGTCAGGGCGCGGCACAGCTCGTCGGTGGCGTGGTCGACGTCGCGGTAGCGGGTCTCCACGAGGCCGTCGGTGTAGAGGGCGACGACGGAGCCCTCGGGCAGCTGGAGCTCCGTCGCCTCGAACGGCAGCCCTCCGACGCCCAGCGGGGGCCCCGCGCTCATAGGGATCAGCCGGGCGGAGCCGTCGGGCAGCACCAGGGCGGGGGCGGGGTGTCCGGCGGCGGCCAGGTTCAGGCGGCGTGTGACGGGGTCGTAGACGGCGTACAGGCAGGTCGCGCCGAGTTCCGGGACCTCGTCGCCCTGGTCGTCGGTGGCGAGGTGGGTGACCAGGTCGTCGAGGTGGGTGAGGAGTTCGTCCGGCGGCAGGTCCACGTCGGCGAGGGTCCGTACGGCCGTGACCAGCCGGCCCATGGTCGCCGAGGAGGGGATGCCGTGGCCCACGACGTCCCCGACGACCAGTGCGACCCGGCTGCCCGAGAGCGGGATGACGTCGAACCAGTCGCCGCCGATGCCGGCCGCCGAGCCGGAGGGCAGATAGCGGTGGGCGACCTCGACGGCGGCCTGGCCGGGCAGGCCCTTGGGGAGCAGGCTGTGCTGGAGGGCCAGGGCGGTGGTGCGTTCGCGGGCGAAGCGGCGGGCGTTGTCGACGCAGACCGCGGCCCGGCTGGCGAGCTCCTCGGCGAACACGGCGTCGTCGTCGCCGTAGTCGTCCGGCTGCGCCACGCGTACCGCCACGGCGACGCCCAGGGTGGTGCCGCGGGCCCGCAGCGGGACCGCCATCATCGAGTGGACGCCCTTGCGGTAAGGGCGTCCTTCCGGGGCTCGCGCGTTGCGCTCGGCGACCCAGCGCATGAACGCCGGCTCCCCCGCCTGGCTGAGGATCGCCCGGCCCTCCCGCATGGCCCGGGCGATCGGCGAGAACGAGGGGTAGACGTCCACTTCGCCCAGGTGGACGGCGGCTTCGGGGGTGCCCTCGGTGACGGAGCCGTGGGCGACCCGCCGCAGCGTGATCTCCCCGGCGGAGGCCGCCGGGGCCTCCTCCGCGCCGAGGACCCAGTCGTACAGGTCGACGCTCGCGAAGTCCGCGAACCGGGGCACCATGACCCCGGTCAGCTCCTCGGCCGTGCGCACCACGTCCAGGGTGGTGCCGATGGCAGCCGCGGCCTCGTTGAGCAGGGCCAGCCGCTGCCGGGCCCAGTACTGCTCGGTGCTGTCGAAGGCGGCCAGGGCGGTGCCCACCAGTTCCCCGGAGCCGTCCCGGACCGGCCACATCTCGGTGACCCAGGCGTGCTCCCGGTTCAGGGCCGGTGCGCCGGTGTAGCTCTCGTACCTCAGGGGCCGACCCGTCTCGACGACGTGGCGCAGGTGCCAGTTGAAGCCGCGGCTGTGCTCGGCCTCCTCGACGGTCTCCGGGAAGTACCGGCCGAGCAGGGTCTCCTCGGACACGCCCATCACGTGGCAGGCGGCCTCGTTGAGCCGCAGGTAGCGCTGGCCGGTGTCGAAGACGGACATGGACATGGACGCCTGCTGGAACGCGCGGCCGGCGAGGGAGGTCTCCCCGCGGCCGGGTGACGCGGCGGTGATCACGAATCCGCCCGGTTGCCCGTCCCGGCCGGTCACGGCGCACGCGCTGACGCGGATCCCGACGAGGTAGCCGTCGCGGTGCCGCACCATGACGGTGCCCGACCGCGCGGACACCGCCTCGGGCGGCACGTCCTCGGCGAGCAGTTCCCGCACGGGCCGGCCCACGGCCTCCGGGGCCGAGTAGCCGGTCAGCTGCCGGGCACCCTCGCTCCACCCCGTCACTGTGCCGCGGGCGTCGATGATCGCAGCAGCGGAGGCGTCCTCCATATCGTCCAGGATTATCCCTTTGCGGCCCTCTATCAACCGCGCCGCCGCATACGTGACGGTGTCAGGTCCGGTGGGCGCGGAGGGCGGCGAGCGCCCGGTCGGCGTGGGCGTTCATGCGCAGTTCGCTGCGGACGACGTCGAGGACGGTGAAGTCCGGCGCGATGACGAACGTGGTCCGCTTGGTGGGCGCCAGGGAAAAGCCGCGCTTCACGCCGAACCGCTCGCGGACGGTGCCGTCGGCGTCGGACAGCAGCGGCATGCCGAGGCCGTGCCGGCCGGCGAACTCCTGCTGCCGCTCCACGGCGTCCCCGCTGATGCCCACGGGGCGTGCGCCCACGGCGGCGAACTCGGCGGCCAGATCGCGGAAGTGGCAGGCCTGCGCGGTACAGCCGGGGGTCAGGGCGGCGGGGTAGAAGAAGAGCACGACCGGCCCTTCGGCGAGCAGTCCGGACAGGGTGCGCTCGGTGCCCGTCTCGTCGGGCAGGGCGAAGTCCTCGACCTTGTCACCGGTCTCCACACGCGCGGTCACGAGCGGCCCTCCGCGTTCCGTGCGACACCGCGGGCCCAGAGCACGAGGGGCACCTGCAGGGGCAGCCGTCCGAAGGCCGCGGCCTTCTGCGGCGCGGGGCGGTGGCGCCAGTCGGCGGCCATCTTCACGTTGGCGGGGAACACCCCGACGAAGAAGGCCGCGGTGGCCAGGGCGGCCGCCTTGCGGGTGCGCGGCAGGGCCAGGCCCGCGGCGAGCGCGAGTTCGGCGGCGCCGCTGGCGTAGGTCCAGGCCCGGGGTGCGCCCGGCAGGCCGCCGGGGATGGTCGCGTCGAACGGGCGGGGAGCGGCGAAGTGGGCGATCCCCGCGGTGGCCAGCAGGCCGGCGAGCAGCAGGGGTGAGCGTTCGGACCGGGGCACGGTTCCTCCTCTGATGGCCTGCCGCGCGATATTACTGGACGGTAGACAGGTCAGTTCAGCGGGTCCCGCGCACGCCGCTGGTGGGCGCCCGGCGTGGAGCCGAACTCGCGGCGGAAGACGTCGATGAAGGCGCTGGCGGAGGACCAGCCGCAGCGGTGGGCGACGGTCGTGACGGGCAGGCCGTCGGCCAGCATCCGCAGGGCGTGGTAGAGCCGCGACTGGGTGCGCCACTGCGGGAAAGTCATGCCGAACTCGCCGCGGAAGAGCCGGCTGAGGGTGCGCTCCCCCACTCCGGTCGCGGCGCCGAGCGCGGCGAGCGTGCGCGGATCGGCGGGGTTGTCGTGGACGAGCGCGCAGACGGCGGCCAGGCGCGGGTCGGCCGGGGTGGGCAGGCGCAGGGGCTGCTGCGGCGCGAGGCGCAGCCGGTCGCAGAGGACGGCACGCAGTCGGCGGCGCTCGGGGCTGTCGTCGCCGGGGTCGTGGGTGTAGGCACGGATCAGCTCGCGCAGCAGGGGGCTGACGGCGAGGACGGCCGGGTGGTCGAGACCGAGGGGGTTGTCGCCTGCGGGCAGGCCGACGAGGTGCAGGTCGAGGCGGCCGTGGGCGCGGTGGGCGTGCACGGTGCCGGCGGGGACCCAGATGGCGCGGGTGGCGGGCGCGAACCAGGTGCCGGCGTCGGTGGTGACCTCGACGACGCCGGTGCCCGCGTGGACGATCTGGTGGTCGTCGTGCCGGTGGGCGTCGATGCGGTCGCCCGCGGTCAGTGGCTGGGCACGGGTCGGTGCCGTGGGGGTGTGGCGGATGTTCGGCACAGTCCGGCAGATTATCGGAAGCGGGCCGGACGCTCTTCCGACGACGATCGCCGGGTGACCACTTCGAGACGCGATCGACCCGTCGTTCTGATGTCCCTGGGGCACGCCTGCGTGGACGTGTACCAGGGGGCCGTGGCCGCTCTGGTGCCGTATTTCGTGGCCGAGCGGGCCTACTCCTATGCCGCCGCCTCGGGCGTGGTGCTCGCCGCGTCCCTGCTGTCGTCGCTGGTGCAGCCGCTGTTCGGGGTGCTCACCGACCGGCGCGCGATGCCGTGGCTGCTGCCGCTGAGCGCGCTCACGGCCGGGGCCGGTGTCGCCCTGAGCGGGGTGACCGGCTCCTACGCGGCGACCCTGGTGGTGGTCGCCGTGTCCGGGGTCGGAGTGGCCGCCTACCATCCGGAGGCCGCCAGGGTGGCCAGGGCCGTCGCGGGCGGCCGGCACACGGGGATGGGCTGGTTCTCCTTCGGCGGCAACGCCGGTTTCGCCCTGGCGCCCCTGCTGGTTCTCGCCGTCATGGCGGTGGGCGGGCTGCGCGCCTCTCCCCTGCTGGTCGTTCCGGCGCTGGCGGGCGCGGCGCTGTGCGCGGCGGCGGTGCGGGCGGCTGGGGGCGGCACCGAGGCTGTCCGGGCGCCCGTCGCCGGGGGCCGGAACGACTGGGCGTCCTTCCTGCGGTTGTCCGGCGCCGTGGTCTGCCGCTCGGTGGTGTTCGTCGGCCTGAGCGCGTTCGTCGCGCTGTACGTGCGGGAACGCGTCGGCGGCGGGGAACCGGCCGGTACGGCGGCGCTGTTCGTGCTCTATGCCGGGGGCGCGGTGGGGACGCTGGCCGGGGGCCGGCTGGCCGAGCGGTACGGGCGACTGGCGGTGGTGCGCCGGTCGTACGCCCTGACGGTCCTGGCCGTGGCCGGTCTGGTCCTGGTGCCCGGCCCGCCGGTGTACCTGTTCTTGGCGCTGACGTCGGCGGGCCTCTACGTGCCGTTCTCGCTGCACCTCACCCTGGGACAGGACTTCCTGCCCCGACGGGTGGGCACCGCGAGCGGTGTCACCCTGGGGCTGACGGTGAGCGTCGGCGGCCTCGCGGCTCCCGCGCTCGGGGCACTGGCCGACGCGACGTCGCTGCGGACGGCCCTGGTGCCGCTGATCGCTCTGCCCGCGCTGGGCCGACTGCTGCTGTGCCGCCTGCGCGAACCCGCGCCGCCGGGTCCCGAGGCCGCCGAGCGCGCGGATCCACGGGACCCGGCCGCGCGGTGAGCGGAGAGCGGCCCTGGCCGCATGGGCGGCCGGCGAGCGGCGATCGACCCTGGCCGCAAGGGCAGCGGGTGGGCGGGGCTCAGGCCTTGCCCACGGGGGCTGACTGCGATTCGGGGTCCTCGTCGGCGGCGTGGGCGAGGAAGTCGTCGACCATGCGGTGGAAGAGCGTGGCGAGCTGCCGCAGCTCCTCGGGTGACCAGTCGGACAGGGCCATCTGCATGCCGCGGACCCCCGCCTCGCGGACCTTGGCGATGGCCCGCGCCCCGGCCTCGGTGAGCTCGATGCGCTGGGCACGGCGGTCGTCGGGGTCGGGGACGCGGGTGACGTAGCCGGACTTCTGCAACTGCTGCACCGTCCGCGTGACGTGCGAGGCCTCCACGCCCAGCCGGGTGGCCAGCTCCCCGGGCCGCAGCGGCTCGCAGTCGGCGATCTGCCGGAGCAGCGCGACGGCGGCGCGGTCGAGCGGCACGCCCGCCAGGGCCATCAACCGGTCGTGCTGGCGGGCGCGCGTGCTCAGGTAGGTGATGCGGGTGAGCGCACGCTCGATCTCGGTGACTTCCGGGGAGGGGACGTCGGGGAGCGGTGGTGTGGGCATGGACCCACTTTACCAGCTCGTTGCGTAACTCAAGTAAATCGAGCCGTCACTGCACCAGCCGGATCGCGGCCGCCGGACAGATCGCGACGGCCTCGCGCACCTCCGCCAAGGAGTCCCCCGCGGGCCGTTCGTCCAGCACGAAGGCGATGCCGTCCTCCTCGCGCTGGTCGAAGACCTCGGGGGCGGCCATGACGCACTGCCCCGAGGCGACGCACTTCGGCTCGTCCAGTTCCACTCGCATGTCTGCCTCCTGCTGGTTCCGCGTCACCATGTGACGGGCAGTTCGTAGACGCCGTACACCGAGCCGTCGTGCTTGAACGGCAGGCTCTCCACCGGGGCGGCGAGCCGCAGTGTGGGGATGCGGCGGTAGAGGGTGCCGCAGACGACCTGGAGTTCCATGCGGGCCAGCGGCCGGCCCAGGCACTGGTGCACGCCGAAGCCGAACGCGATGTGCCGGCGGGCGTCGCGGCGCAGGTCGAGCCGGTCCGGGTCGGGGAAGGCGGCGGGATCCCGGTTGGCCAGGTCGGAGTCGCACACCGTCAGCACGAGGGCCGGCGGGCGGTGGGCGAGCGCGAGGGGGCTTCGCCTGCCCAGTCGCGCCAGGTCGGGCAGCTCACCGTCGAGGACGACGAGATCGAACCGGTGCCGTTCGACCCGCGCCAGCGCCTCGCCCCCGGAATCCGTCAGGCTGATCCGGTAGCCCGCCAGCTCCAGGGTGGTCGAGAGCAGTTCGGCGAGCTCCGGCTCCCGCACGACGATCCGCAGGCGCTGCCCGTCCCCGCGCGCGAGCGCCGGCCTCTCACGGATGCTGCCGTACGGCGACGAGGTGGCCATGCGCCCACCCTACCGCCCCACTTGCCTGACTCAAGCAATACCAGCCACGCCCGGCCGCCGTCCCGTCGACGCCGTTCAGGGGAATGGCACGCCGAACGCGCGTGACCGGGCACCGGCGCGTCGACAACTCACCCGTGGACCTGCCGCTGATCCCGCCCATGCTCGCCACGCCCGGCACCCTGCCGCCCGCCGCGCAGGACGCGCGCTGGGCCTACGAGACCAAGCAGGACGGCCAGCGCGTGGTGGTCTACCTCCCCGGGGACGGCGGCGTGCTGCTGCGGGCCCGGTCGGGCGAGGACATCACGGCCGCGTACCCGGAACTGGGTCCGCTCGGCACCGCGCTCGGCACCACGCCCGCCGTGCTCGACGGGGAGGTCCTGGCCCTGGACGAACAGGGCCGCGCGAACTTCCAGTTGCTGCAGTCCCGCATGGGTCTCGCCCACGCACCCGCGCGGGCGGCGCGGCGGGCGGCGGAGGTGCCGGTCCATCTCGTGCTGTTCGACCTGCTGCACCTGGAGGACCGCTCCCTGCTCCGGCTCCCCTACGCACGGCGCCGCGCGGCACTGGAGGACCTGGGCCTCGCCGGGCCGTCCTGGTCGACACCGGCCGCGATCGTCGGCCACGGCGCCGAGGCCCTGCGCGCCACCCGTGAGCACGGCCTGGAGGGGCTGGTCTGCAAGCGGCTGGACTCGGTGTACGAGCCGGGCGTGCGCTCCCGGGCCTGGATCAAGATCCGCAACATGCGCACCGAGGACGTCCTGGTCGGCGGCTGGCAGCCCGGCAAGGGGCGGCTCACGGGCCTGCCGGGCGCGGTACTGGTCGGTCAGCGGGCCGCGGGGCGGCTGCGCTACGTCGGGAGCGTGGGCACCGGCTGGAGCGAGGCCGAACGGACCGAACTGGCCGGGCTGCTGCGAGCCGCCGCGACCGACGCCTGCCCGTTCGACCCCGCCCCGCGCGCTCCCGGCGCGCACTGGGTCGTCCCCCGACTGGTCGGCGAGGTCCGCTACAGCACCCGGACCCGGGAGGGGCTGCTGCGGCAGCCGTCCTGGCTGCGGCTCCGGCCGGACCTCACGCCCGAGGAGGCGGCGGCCGACATCCCGGACGACATGGTCTGAATCGGCGGCCGGGCGCCAACTATTGGGCTGTGATTCACCGTTGGGATCCCCCACCCCTCTTGGCATGGACGCGCTGAACCTGGAAGCTGATCCTCCCTTCCCCCCACAGCCGTTGGGCTGCGCCCGGACCAAGAGGAGGACGCAGTGTCGTCACGCCCGTTCGCCCACCGCAGGAGATGGCTCACCGGAGCGGCCGGTGCCGCCGCCCTCGTGCTCGCCCTCCCCGCCACGGCCTTCGCCGCCCCGCCGCGGGCGCTGCCGGCCAACGCGGAGTCGCTGGAGCAGACGTACCAGCCCGCCTACGACTACGACACCGACGGCTGCTACTCCACGCCCGCCATCGGCCCGGACGGCACCGTGAACGGCGGGCTCAACCCGACCGGGGCCCTCAACGGCGACTGCCGCGACGCCTCGGACCTGGACAACACCAACGGCTACGCCCGTTACAAGTGCAACAACGGCTGGTGCGCCATCCTCTACGCCCTGTACTTCGAGAAGGACCAGGCGATCGCGGGCAGCAGCATCGGCGGCCACCGGCACGACTTCGAGCACGTGGCGGTGTTCGTGCAGAACAACCAGGTCAAGTACGTGTCCACGTCCGCCCACGGCTCCTTCGACGTGCACCCGGCGTCCGAGGTCCGCTTCGACGGCACGCACCCGAAGATCGTGTACCACAAGGACGGCGCGAGCACGCACTGCTTCCGCCTGGCCAACTCGGGCGACGAGCCGCCGGAGAACCACAAGGGCACCTGGCAGTACCCGCCGCTGGTCGGCTGGAACGGCTACCCGGCCGGGGTGCGCGACAAGCTCACGTCGTACAACTTCGGCAGCGCCAACTTCGGCCTGAAGGACGCCAACTTCGCCAACCACCTGGCGTCCGCCAAGCCCTCGGGCATCGCCTTCGATCCCTACGCGTGATGCCACCCCCGGCCGGGGGCCTAGGTCCCCGGCCGGGCCCGCTTTCCGCCCCGCGTCCGATCCGCCGGCCGAGAGCGGCCGCATAGCGTCCCGCCATGGACACGCACGACACGACAGGGACCCTCGAAGAGGCCCTCGGACGCCTGCACGCCTCGGGCCCGGAGCGGCTCGGCAGACTCACCAACCACGCCCCCATGGTGGTGGAGGCACTCGCCGCGCACGGCCGGGCGGACGCCGTGCACCGCTGGCTGGACCTGTACCGGCCCAAGCTGGAGGACTTCCCCCGGCCCTTCTCCCCCGTGACGGACGCCGACTGGCGTGAGGCGCTGGGCGATCCGCGCCGGGCCGCGGACTGGATCGGCCACTTCGGCCGCGCACTCGCCGAACAGCCCTGGCGGGACGTCCTCGCCGTCTGGTGGCCCCGCCTGCTGCCCGGGATCTACGGCGGCTCCACCCACCCCGTCATCCGCGTCGGGCACGCCGTACGGGCCCTGGAAGCCGGGGAGAACGGGCCGCGGCTCGCCGAACTCGCCCACGGTCTGGGCTACTGGGCGGCCCGACACCGCCCCGTGTCCGGCATCGCGCCGCTTCCCCCGGCGCCGAGCGCCGCCCGGTCGCTGGACGCCGTGCCGCCGATCACCGACCCCCGGGGCGGGTTCCCCGACCGGCTGGCGGCCGTACGGCGGCTGCCGCGCTGGGCGGGCGACGTGACCGACCCGGACACCGCCCGGACCCGCCTGACCGAGCTGGTCCGGGCCGCAACCCACCGGTACGCCACCCACGGCCACGGCGAGGAGACCATGCTCGTGCACGCGGCGACGGCACCCAACGCCGTGCTGCGCGCCCTCCCGTCCCTGCCGCGCGAGCTGTGGGCGCCGAGTCTGCACGCCGCGTGGACCGCGTCCGCGGCGGTCACCGCCATGTACGCCCCGGCCGGGCCCGCCGCCCCCGTCACCGCGCCGGGCCGCACGGCGGACGAGGTGCTCGAACAGGCCCTCGCCCACGGCGACGAACACGTCATCAAGCTCACCGACACCGCCCTCGACGTCGGCGACGAGCGGGCCTTGGCCGCGGCCCTGCGCGCGATCGAGCTGAGCGAGCCGCTCGCCCCGAACTGACGTGCGCAGAGGGGCGATCGAGGGAGGTACGGCACAGGCGCACCCCGGGGAGGGTCTATCGTGTCCGCATGTCCGTCCCCGAACTGATCCGCATCGTCTCCCGCGACTCCCCCATGGCGCTCGCCCAGGTCGAGCGCGTCCGGGCCGAGTTGGCCGCCGCCCACCCCGGAGTGCGCACCGAGGTCGTCCCGGTGAAGACCACCGGCGACAAGTGGATGGGCGACCTGTCCAAGGTCGAGGGCAAGGGCGCGTTCACCAAGGAGGTCGACGCGGCGCTGCTGGCCGGGGAGGCCGACCTCGCCGTGCACTGCGTGAAGGACGTGCCGGCCGACCGGCCTCTCCCGGCGGGCACGGTGTTCGCCGCGTTCCTCAAGCGGGACGACGTCCGCGACGCCCTGATCCATCCCGGCGGGCTCACCCTGGACGAGCTGCCGGCCGGGACGCGCATCGGCACCTCCTCGGTGCGCCGGGTCGCCCAACTCGCCGCCACGCACCCGCACCTGGAGTGCGTGCCGTTCCGGGGCAACGCCAACCGCCGCCTGGCGAAGCTGGCGGCGGGAGAGGCCGACGCCCTGCTGCTCGCGGTCGCCGGACTGGAGCGCATCGGCCGGACCGACGTGATCAGCGAGATCCTCTCCACCGAGACGATGATGCCGCCGATCGGCGCGGGCGTCCTGGCGCTGCAGTGCCGTGAGGGCGACGCCGACCTGATCGACGCGGTGAGCGGACTCGGCGACCCGGACACCTACCGGGAGACGACCGCCGAGCGCATGTTCCTGCACGTCCTCCAGGGGCACTGCAACAGCCCCATCGCCGGGTTCGCGCGGGTGGACCGCAGCGGCGAACTGTCCCTGCGGGCCTGTGTGTTCACGCCGGACGGCAAGACACGGCTGAACGCCCACGAGTGGGCGGGACGGCTCGATCCGGCCACGCTCGGCACCTCGGTCGCCGTGGCCCTGCTGCGGCAGGGCGCCCGCGAGATCATCGACGGCATCCCGCACTGACGGCGGCGACGCCCTGACACCGGATCAGGCGGTGCCTTCCTCCGCCTGGTCCCGCAGGAAGACGCTCACCTGGTGCGCCAGGCTGTCGCGCACGGCGCCCTGCTGGGCCCCGGCCGATCCCTCGTGCGCACCGATCCCGCCCGACCAGAGCCGGCGGTCGGTCCACTCCTCCTCGACGCGCAACTGCACCTGGACGTCCACCAGACCCAGGGACGACTCGGCGCCGGCCGCGTACAGCACGGCGGTGGCCCGGCGCAGCGGATAGACGTCGAAGCCCTCGATGAACTGCGAGTTGCGCCAGTCGAGGAAGGCACTCTCCCCGTCCGGGCCGATCCGTACGTCGATCTGGCCGTCCTCGAGATGGATGCCGAGGTGCCGGCTGCCACGGTTCTCGACCGTCACGCGGAGGGAGAAGTACGTCAGTCCGTCGGCGGCGTCGTCCCGGCCGCGGGGCGGCTCGGCCAGTTCCAGACGGTGGACGCGGACGCGCAGACCGGCATGCTCGTCGTACTCCTGCCAGTCCCCGACCACGTTCGGCTCGTACACGCTGCACCTCTCGACCTCTGGAAGCTGCTTCCTATCTGTGGTCCGAGCGGACTGTCAAATGAGCAGAATGCGCTGTGGCCAGGCAGTTCACCCCTTTTGATCGGTGATCAAGCCGTGCCCAGCGGTTATCCGGAAACAGTCGGAGAAAGCGCTTGCCGAGGCGTGCCGCACATCACTTTCCCGGGTGAAGATCAATGGGCCAGACGGCCCAGCAGGGCCGAGGCGGCGGTGACGCCGAGGGCGGCGGCCACGAGCAGCACCGCGAAGTCGGTCGCCAGGTGGTGAGGGGTGCCGAGGAGGAGGCCGCGCGGGGCGTCCACCTCGTAGCTGAGCGGGTTGGCCTTGCTGACGGCCTGGAGCCAGCCCGGCGTCACGGACCGAGAGAAGAAGGCCGAGCCGAGGACGACAATCGCGGCGACGGCGAGCAGCCTGAGCGGGTTCCAGGTCAGGGCCACGCCCAGCAGGAGTTTGTTCAGGATGCCGGCGTCGCGCTCCCAGATGACCTGGATGCCGTAGAAGATGGCGATGAACATCGCGGAGTGGGCGATGATGCCGGGCGCCAGGAAGTCGACGTAGGGGATGCCGCCGGTCGGGATGGCCCTGATGCGGGTGAAGGTCTGGCCGAAGATCAGCAGCCAGAGGGCCGGCTGGACCGCGCGGTGTACAGCTCGGTGCGGTCGTGGCGGAGCTTTTGCGGTTCGACCGCGCACATCGCGCCGATCCGGGCGGGCAGCAGCCGCCATCCGGCGCGGGGCCGCGGAGGCTTCAGCAGCAGGTCGATGCCGGGGGTGGGGGTGGGGTCAGCCGACACGGCGGGCGGCGCGGCGGGTGCTTCGGACATCGCGGAAATTCCTGCCTGGTCGTCGAGACCGCTGCCCGCCACGTCCCGGAAGACGTCCTCCAGCGTGGGCGACGCGGTCGCAGTACGGGTCGGCCTCGTCCATGTAGTGGGTGGTCACGAGCACGGTCATGCCGGTGGCCGCGCGCACGGCGCCGATGTGCCCCCAGACGCCGGTGCGTGCGATCGGGTCCAGGCCGATCGTGGGCTCGTCGAGGATGAGCAGGCGCGGGCGCTGACCAGGGCCTGGGCGAGTTCGAGCCGGCGGACCATGCCGCCGGAGTAGGGGGCGGCGCGCCGGTCGGCGGCGTGGGCGAGGTCGACGGCGGCCAGTGTCTGGGCGACGCGAGCGGCGCGCTCCCGGCGGGGCACGTCGAAGACCCGGGCCAACAGGGCGACGTTCTCCCGTCCGGTGAGTCCGGCGTCCGCGGACAGTTGCTGCGGCACGTAGCCGAGCAGGCGGCGTACGGGCACGGGCAGCAGGGTGGTGAGGCAGCGGATGGCGGTGGTCTTGCCGGCGCCGTTCGGGCCGAGCAGCCCGAAGGCCTCGCCGGGCCGGACCGTGAGATCGAGTCCGTCCACGGCGTTGGTGTCGCCGAAGGCGTAGGTGAGCCCGGTGCAGGCGACGGCGTCGGCCTGCCCCCGGTCGGTGTCCCACTGCCCCCGGTCGGTGTCCCGCGTCATGACTCCTCGGCCTCCTCGTGCAGGGTGTCGGCCAGCTTGCGCAGGGCCGGGACCGCCGCCGAGCAGCGCCCGGCGGTCCGTCTCGTCGAGGCCCGACACGTGCCGTCGCAGGAGGTCCGCGCGGCGGCGGCGCCACTCGCGCAGCCGCGTCTCGGCGGCGGGAGTGGGCAGCAGCCGGGCGGCCCGCCGGTCCGCCGGGTCGGTCTCGCGGGTCAGGTAGCCCGCCCGGGCCGGCTGGTTGACCAGCGTCGACACCGAGTTGGTCGCGAGCCCGAGTTCCTTCGCCGCGTCGGAGATGCCGATGCCGCGCCGGGTGACGACCAGGCGCAGCAGCTCCGCCTCGGCGCCGCGCAGCGGCGGGTCGGGCATCTCCCGGCGCAGGCGCCGCCGGATCAGTCGCTGGACCCCGACGAGCGCGTCGGCCAGCTCTTCGGGGAAGGTCTCCGGCTCCATGCCGCCGACATTAGTTCTGTAACAGAGCCAATCGGTCCAAGGGGCGGTCGGCCGCGGAGCCTCGGACCCCCGAATGCCGTATTGTCTGAATTGTTTGGTTTTATCTCTGCCCGGGAATGGGCAGTGAAGTGCTTCGGACAGGAGGCACGTCCGTGGAAGCCGGCCCGCCGGGCCCCGGTGTGCTCCGAGAGGTCCGACTCCGCGCTTCCCATGGTGTCTGTCCATCCAGCACCTGCTCAGGGAGGTGCGCACCATGCGTATCGCCGGCAGCACCCGAACGCACCCCCACGACGACGCCCCCGACACCGCCGCGGCGTTCGCCCGCCTCGCGCGGCTGCCCGAGGGGCCCGAGCGCAAGGCCCTGCGCGACGAGCTGGTCGAGGCCTGGCTCCCCATGGCCGAGCGGATCGCCGTCCGCTTCCGGGGCCGCGGCGAGGCCCTGGAGGACCTGTACCAGGTGGCCGCCCTCGGCCTGGTCAAGGCCGTCGAGCACTACGACCCGGCGCGCGGCAACGCCTTCGAGGCGTACGCCGTGCCGACGGTCACCGGCGAGATCAAGCGCCACTTCCGTGACCACATGTGGACGCTGCACGTGCCCCGCCGGGTCCAGGACCTGCGCAACCGGGTGCGGCACGCCGCCAAGGAGCTGTCGCAGACCACCCCGGGCCGCGCCCCCACGGTCGCCGAGATCGCCGAGTACGCCCACCTCACCGAGGGCGAGGTGCGCGCCGGCATGGAGGCCCTGGAGTGCTTCTCCGCGCTGTCGCTGGAGGCGGAGATGCCCGGCACGGACGGCTACGCCCTCGGGGACGCGATCGGCGGGCCGGACCCGGCCTTCGACATCGTCGTCAACCGGGTGGCGGTCAAGCCCTGCCTGGAGGCGCTGCCGGAGCGCGAACGGATCATCCTCTACCTGCGGTTCTTCAAGGGCATGACGCAGAGCCGCATCGCGGAGCAGCTCGGCATCTCGCAGATGCACGTCTCCCGGCTGCTCAGCAGCTGCTTCGCCCATCTGCGTGAGGAGCTGCTCAGCGACGCCGGTTGAGCACGGGGGCCGGGAGGAGCCGGCGCCGCCGGAGGATCAGGCCTCCGGCGGCGTTCCCGGGAGTTCGGGCGGTGCGCCGGGGATCTGGGTCGGTCCGGCGCGGTCGAGGGCGTCCTCCAGTTCGGCCCGTATCTCCTCGGGCATCACGCCGGTGCGCCCCCAGATGATGATCAGTTCCGCGACGTTGCGCAGCTTGATGTTGGTGTGCTGGGAGACCTCCTTCAGCACGGCCCATCCCTGGTCGGGCGAGACCCGGCCGAGCGCCACGACCATCCCGATCGCCTGGTCCACGACGGCGTGGGAGACGACCGCCTCCTTCAGCTGCTGGACTTCCTCCTGCAGCTCGAAGATCCGCTCCGAGCCCCCGTCCGTGGGCATGGTCACCTCCGGGTCCGGTGCGCCGCTGCCGCCAGGGCCCCACCAGGTGCTTGAGTGCCCTGACACAGTGTCCGACCCATCCATCGTCGTCACTCGGCGCGCCCGCTGCCACCGGGGCGGACCGGCCGGTTCACGACATCGTTTCGGCGCCGCCGCCGGGGTACTCGGCAGGCGCCCACAGCGGTTCCGGTTGGACACTGGTGTCATTCCTCCGGTGTCTGCCAGGCCGACGAGATCAGGACGCGACTGCCATGAACCACGACATGCCCACTTCCTTTGGCACGAAGGACGTCGTCTCATCACACTCCGTGTTCGGCGCGCCCTGCTGGGTGAGTCTGACCAGCCGGGACGTCAAGGCGACCGAGGAGTTCTACGGGGCCGTGCTGGGCTGGCAGTGGCGGCCGGCCAAGCTCGGCGACCGGTTCCGGATCGCGCTGGCCGACGGCTCGCCGGTGGCCGGGATCGCGGGGGTGGCGACCATGTGGCAGATGGCGGTGGCCTGGACGCCGTACTTCGCGGTGCGCAGCGCGGACGACGCGGTGGCCCGGGTGCAGGAGCGCATGGGCACGGTCGCCGTCGGGCCGATCTCGCTGCCGCCGGGGCGGGCGGCACTGCTCGCCGACCGGGACGGGGCGACGTTCGGGATCTGGGAGGGCGACCTCTTCACGGACTGGGAGACCTGGCGCAACGCGCAGCCGGCCTTCATCACGCTGCACACCCGGGACGCCTTCGACGCGGCGATCTTCTACGGCGAGGTCCTCGACTGGGCGTCGGAGCGGCCCGGCTGCTGCGAGGTGCACTACGAGGGCGGCGAGGTCGTGCTGCGCAGCCGCGGTGACGTGGTGGCGCGGATCGAGTCGGGCGCGCTGGAGGCGGCCCCCGACCCCACCATCCGGCCGCACTGGCAGGTCCACTTCACCGTGGACGACGTGGAGGCCTGCGCCCGGGCCGCGGAGCTGCACGGCGGCAGCGTGCTGTCCAAGGGCAGCGACGAGGCGGTGCTGCGCGACCACGACGGCGCCCAGTTCACGGTGACGGCACGCCGGGACCGCTGACTGACCTGGGCATCCAGGATGTCGTCGTCCAGGAGCAGCCGTCGTCCGTCACCGGCCCTTGCGGCGCGACGCACGCGACGGTCGTGACAGCAGCACCAGGCTGCGGGCGTCGACCGTCAGAACCGTGCCCGCCTTGTACTCGGACTCGTCCGGTCTGCCCTCCGGGTCCGCCGTGTCGATCAGGGCCGTCCAGCGTTCGCCGTAGGCGGCGTCGGGGAGGCGGAAGTCGACCGGCTCCCAGTGGCTGTTGAACAGCAGCAGGAACGAGTCGTCGACGACCGGGCGCCCGCGCGGGTCGGGTTCGGCGATGGCGTCGCCGTTGAGGAAGACGCCGACGGAGTGCGCGTCGCCGCGCTGCCAGTCGTCGTCGGCCATCTCGGTGGCGTCGGGCGCCAGCCACACCAGGTCGGGCAGCGGCTGGTCGGCGCGGGTCAGGGTCTCGCCGAGGAAGAAGCGGCGCCGGCGCAGCACGGGGTGGCCGGTGCGCAGCCGGATGACGTACCGGGTGAACTCCAGCAGGTCGCGCTGTTCGGGGGTGAGCCGCCAGTCGATCCAGGAGATCTCGTTGTCCTGGCAGTAGGCGTTGTTGTTGCCGCGCTGGGTGCGCCCGAGTTCGTCGCCGTGGCAGAGCATCGGGATGCCCTGGGACAGCAGGAGCGTGGCGAGGAAGTTGCGCTGCTGCCGGCCGCGCAGTTCGAGGACGGCCGGGTCGCGGGTCGGGCCCTCGGCGCCGCAGTTCCAGGACCGGTTGGTGCTCTCGCCGTCCTGGTTGTCCTCGCCGTTGGCCTCGTTGTGCTTGTCGTTGTAGGAGACGAGGTCGCGCAGGGTGAAGCCGTCGTGCGCGGTGACGAAGTTGACGCTGGCGCGGGGGCGGCGCCTGCTGTGCTGGTAGAGGTCGGAGGAGCCGGTCAGGCGGGATGCGAACTCGCCGAGGGTGTGGTCCTCGCCGCGCCAGAAGTCCCGGACCGCGTCGCGGTACATGCCGTTCCACTCCGACCACAGCGGGGGGAAGTTGCCCACCTGGTAGCCGCCCTCGCCGACGTCCCACGGCTCGGCGATCAGCTTGACGCGGCTGATCACCGGGTCCTGCTGGATGAGGTCGAAGAACGCCGACAGCCGGTCCACCTCGTGGAACTGCCGGGCCAGGGTCGCCGCGAGGTCGAAGCGGAAGCCGTCGACGTGCATCTCGGTGACCCAGTACCGCAGCGAGTCCATGATCAGCTGGAGCACGTAGGGGTGGCGCATCAGCAGGCTGTTGCCGGTGCCGGTGGTGTCGTAGTAGTGCTCCCAGTCGCCGTCGACCAGGCGGTAGTACGAGGAGTTGTCGATGCCGCGGAAGGACAGGGTGGGGCCCAGTTCGTTGCCCTCGGCGGTGTGGTTGTAGACCACGTCGAGGATCACTTCGAGTCCGGCCGCGTGCAGGGTCTTGACCATCTGCTTGAACTCGGTGACCTGCTGGCCCCGCGTGCCGTGGGCGGCGTAGCCGTTGTGCGGCGCGAAGAAGCCGATGGTGTTGTAGCCCCAGTAGTTCGCCAGGCCGCGGTCGTGCAGGACGCCGTCATGGACGAACTGGTGGACCGGCATCAGCTCCACCGCCGTGACGCCCAGCGAGGTCAGGTGCTCGACCACGGCCGGGTGGGCCAGCCCGGCGTAGGTGCCGCGCAGTTCGGCCGGCACCTCGGGGTGGGTGCGGGTCAGGCCCTTGACGTGGGCCTCGTAGATCACGGTGTCGGCGTAGGGACGGCAGGGCCGCGTGTCGTCGCCCCAGTCGAAGGCCGGGTCGGTCACCACGCCGAGCATGGTGTGCCCGGCACTGTCGGCCGGGTCGGGGCCGTCCGGGTTCCGCTCGTACAGCGAGGGGTGGTTGTCGATCTGTCCGTCCACCGCCTGGGCGTACGGGTCCAGGAGCAGCTTCGCCGGGTTGCAGCGGTGGCCGAGGGTGGGAACCCACGGCCCGTGGACGCGGTAGCCGTAGCGCTGGCCGGGGCCGACGCCGGGGAGGTAGCCGTGCCACACGAAGCCGTCGACCTCGTTCAGCGGCACCTGGGTGTGCGTGCCGTCGTCGGCGACGAGGACCAGCTCGACGCGTTCCGCCACCTCGCTGAAGAGCGCGAAGTTGGTGCCCTCCCCGTCGTAGGCGGCGCCCAGCGGGTAGGGGCGCCCGCTCCAGGCGGGCGCCCCTTTCCGTGTCTGCCGCCGCGTCACCGGGCCTCCTCCAGGACCTCGTCCGGCGTACTGGCGGGGCCGGCCAGCTGCGCGACGCGCTCCTCGCGGGGCACCTCCAGGCCCTCGCGCTCCTGCGGGGCGGGCGCGGTCGGCACCAGCGGGACGCGTTCGCCGGCGCGGGCGCGCTGCGAGAACCAGATGACCTTGCTGCCGGTCTCGGTGGCGCAGCAGCCCCAGCCGTCGCTCATCGCCGCGAGGTGCTCCAGGCAGCCACGCAGCTCCTGGTCCGGACGCAGGGCGCGGTCGTTGTCCCCGATGGCGGTGATCAGGTGCTGCCCGTTCCACCACATCTCGATCGACGTGTTCTTGTCCGTGGCGTGTTCGTCGATGGCCTTGAGCAGCATCTCGGCACCGCCGCAGACGGGCTGGACCAGGTTGTCCAGGTCCCAGAACCTCAGGTGAGCGGCCAGAATGCGGCTGACCTGTCCCACCCGTTCCGGGCTGACTTCCACGTCGAGGTGGTAGTAGCAGGGCACTGCGGTCTTCATCGGTCGGCTCCTCACCGCGAAGCTCAGCTCCTCCTCGCTCCCGCGGTCCTGCGGGACGAGCCCCGAACACGGAACGTGAGCGCGTATCGCTTCTGAGTCACCCTCAGCCTGAGGGTGCTAGCCCGTTCGTGCAACACGAGCGCACGGTTGAGGCGGTGGAGCACACATGTGAGCACCCAAGTGAGCACACTCTGAGGGCCCGCACGACGCCGCCGAACCCCTACTGGTTGAAGATCCAACAAGACGCTGCGTCGTCACCCGTGCACCATGTGTGAAGAACTCGATCGCCGTTACGGGTCCGTGCCGCTGTGGGCACGGCCGCCGTCCGACCGTCGGGAGACCGTGCCCCTCGAGCCCGAAAGGTGATCGGCGCCATGCTGCTACCCGCCAAAGCCGAAGTCGCCCGGCAGTTGCGGCGTTACCGGGCCTGGGAACGCGTGATGCTCGCGGCACCGAACGACCGCACGGTGCGGACCACGTTCGAGGACTCCGGCTACACGCTCTGCGTGCTGATGGGCAAGCGGTGCGCCCGGGAGGCGGCGGACGCGGCGGAGCAGTACCTGCGCACGAACCAGGTCGCCTCTCTGCCGGAAGCCTGTCCGCAGGAGCAGGACGAACGGCCGCGTCCGGCCGCAGCGGTCGGACGAAGACCGTCGGCGGTGGAGCGGCGCTCCCCGGCGGCCGAGCGACGAGCCGCCGCGGCCGAGCGGCGTTCCCCGGCGGGAAGGTAACGGCCTTCGCGCACTTCTTGTCCCCCGAACCGGGCTTGCGGCCCGGCTTCCGAGCACGGTGGAGGTGAGGATCATGAGTAGGACCCGGGCCATCGGCCGTATCCCGGTACGGGATGTCCGCCCGGCCGTGGAGAGCGGCAACCGGCCGGCCAAGGCGGTCGTGGGAGAGACGTTCGAGGTCACCGCCACCGTGTTCCGGGAGGGGCACGACGCGGTGGCCGCCAATGTCGTGCTGAAGGATCCCGAGGGCCGCCCCGGCCCGTGGACGCCGATGCGGGAGCTGGCGCCGGGGACGGACCGCTGGGGCGCCGAGGTGACCGCGGACGCCGTCGGCCGCTGGACGTACCGGGTGGAGGCCTGGAGCGATCCGGTGGCCACCTGGCGTCACACGGCGGGCATAAAGGTCCCGGCCGGCATCGACCCCGGCCTGGTTCTGGAGGAGGGCGCAGACCTGTACGAGCGGGCGGCGGCCGGCGTACCGAAGGAGGCCGGCCGCGGTGTGCTGCTCGCGGCGGCTCGGGCCCTGCGCGACGACACGCTGGCCCCGGCCGCGCGCCTGGCGGCGGCGTTGACGCCGGAGGTGGACGCGGTCCTGGCCCGGCATCCCCTGCGGGACCTGGTCACCACCTCCGAGCCGCTGCCCCTGCTCGTGGAGCGCGAGCGGGCGCTGTACGGCTCCTGGTACGAGTTCTTCCCCCGCTCCGAGGGCACCCCCGACCAGCCCCACGGCACGTTCCGCACCGCCGCCCGGCGGCTGCCCGCGATCGCCGCGATGGGCTTCGACGTGGTCTACCTGCCGCCGATCCACCCCATCGGCACCACCTTCCGCAAGGGCAAGAACAACACCCTCTCCCCCGGCCCCGACGACGTCGGCGTGCCCTGGGCGATCGGCTCCCCGGAGGGCGGCCACGACGCCGTCCACCCCGACCTGGGCACCCTGGAGGACTTCACCTGGTTCGTCGGCAAGGCCCGCGAACTCGGCCTGGAGATCGCCCTCGACTTCGCCCTGCAGTGCTCCCCGGACCACCCCTGGGTGCAGAAACACCCCGAGTGGTTCCACCACCGCCCCGACGGCACCATCGCCTACGCCGAGAACCCGCCGAAGAAGTACCAGGACATCTACCCCATCGCTTTCGACGCGGACATGGACGGCCTGGTCGCCGAGACGCTGCGGGTGCTGCGGCACTGGATGGACTGCGGGGTGCGGATCTTCCGCGTGGACAACCCGCACACCAAGCCGGTGGTGTTCTGGGAGCGGGTGATCGCGGACATCAACCGCACCGATCCCGATGTGATCTTCCTGGCCGAGGCGTTCACCCGCCCGGCGATGATGCACACCCTGGCCCAGATCGGCTTCCAGCAGTCCTACACCTACTTCACCTGGCGCAACACCAAGGAGGAGCTGACCGAGTACCTGACGGAGCTGTCGGGCGAGGCCGCCAGTTACATGCGGCCGAACTTCTTCGCCAACACCCCCGACATCCTGCACGCCTACCTCCAGCACGGCGGCCGGCCCGCCTTCGAGGTCCGCGCCGTCCTGGCCGCGACCCTCTCTCCGACCTGGGGCGTCTACTCCGGCTACGAACTGTGCGAGAACACCCCGCTGCGCGAGGGCAGCGAGGAGTACCTCGACTCGGAGAAGTACCAGCTCAGGCCCCGAGACTGGGAGACCGCCGAACGCCAGGGCCGCACCATCACCCCGCTGCTGACCCGGCTCAACACCATCCGCCGCGCCCACCCCGCGCTGCACCGACTCAGGAACCTGCGCTTCCACCCCACCGACAACGACGCGCTCATCGCGTACAGCAAGCGCACCGGATCCGACGTCGTCCTCGTGGTCGCCAACCTCGACCCGCACCACGCCCAGGAGGCCACGGTCTCGTTGGACATGCCGCAACTCGGCCTGGACTGGCACGCGTCGGTGCCGGTGCGCGACGAGCTCACCGGCGAGACCTACCACTGGGGCCGCAGCAACTACGTGCGCCTGGAGCCGGGGCGGGCTCCCGCACACGTCTTCCACGTCCAGTCGCCGCCCGCCGCGCAAGGGAACGGAGGGGCAGGAACGTCATGACCGTGAACGAGCCCGTGCTGGACACATTCGAGGACACTCCCGCCAGGGACCGCGACCCGGAGTGGTTCAAGCGCGCCGTCTTCTACGAGGTGCTCGTCCGCTCGTTCCAGGACAGCAACGGCGACGGCGTCGGTGACCTGAAGGGCCTGACCGCCAAACTCGACTACCTCCAGTGGCTGGGCGTCGACTGCCTGTGGCTGCCGCCCTTCTTCAAGTCGCCGCTGCGCGACGGCGGCTACGACGTCTCCGACTACACCGCCGTCCTCCCCGAGTTCGGCGACCTCGCCGACTTCGTGGAGTTCGTCGACGCCGCCCACCAACGCGGCATGCGCGTGATCATCGACTTCGTCATGAACCACACCAGCGACCAGCACCCGTGGTTCCAGGAGTCGAGGAAGGACCCCGACGGGCCCTACGGCGACTACTACATGTGGGCCGACGACGACAAGGGCTACCCGGACGCCCGGATCATCTTCGTCGACACCGAGACGTCCAACTGGACCTTCGACCCGGTGCGGGGCCAGTACTTCTTCCACCGCTTCTTCTCGCACCAGCCCGACCTCAACTACGAGAACCCGCGCGTCCAGGAGGAGATCCTGGCCGCGCTGAGGTTCTGGCTGGACCTCGGCATCGACGGCTTCCGGCTGGACGCCGTGCCGTACCTGTACGCGGCCGAGGACACCAACTGCGAGAACCTGCCCGCCACCCACGCCTTCCTCAAGCGGGTTCGCCGCGAGATCGACGCCCAGTACCCGGACACCGTGCTGCTCGCCGAGGCCAACCAGTGGCCCGAGGACGTCGTCGACTACTTCGGCGACTACGCGAACGGCGGCGACGAGTGCCACATGGCGTTCCACTTCCCGGTCATGCCGCGCATCTTCATGGCCGTCCGCCGCGAGTCCCGCTACCCCGTCTCGGAAATCCTGGCCAAGACCCCGGCCATCCCCTCGGGCTGCCAGTGGGGCATGTTCCTGCGCAACCACGACGAGCTGACCCTCGAAATGGTCACCGACGAAGAGCGCGACTACATGTGGGCCGAGTACGCCAAGGACCCCCGCATGCGCGCCAACATCGGCATCCGCAGGCGCCTGGCCCCACTGCTGGACAACGACCGGCACACGATCGAGCTGTTCACCGCGCTCCTGCTGGCCCTGCCCGGCTCGCCGATCCTCTACTACGGCGACGAGATCGGCATGGGCGACAACATCTGGCTCGGCGACCGCGACGCCGTCCGGACCCCCATGCAGTGGACCCCGGACCGCAACGCGGGCTTCTCCACCTGCGACCCGGGCCGCCTCTTCCTGCCGGCCATCATGGACCCGGTCTACGGCCACCAGGTGACCAACGTCGAGGCGTCGATGTCCTCGCCGTCGTCCCTGCTGCACTGGACCCGCCGCATGATCGAGATCCGCAAGCAGAACCCGGCCTTCGGACTCGGCTCCTACACCGAACTGCCCTCCTCCAACCCGGCGGTGCTGGCGTTCCTGCGCGAGTACGAGGACGACCTGGTGCTGTGCGTGAACAACTTCGCGCGGTTCGCCCAGCCCACCGAACTCGACCTGCGCGAGTTCGCCGGGCGCCACCCGGTGGAGCTGTTCGGCGGGGTCCGCTTCCCGGCCATCGGTGAACTTCCGTACCTGCTGACCCTCGGGGGCCACGGCTTCTACTGGTTCCGGCTCACTCGAGTCGCATCCCGCATCGGCCGGCGACTGTGAGCATGCGCCGACGAAAGGAGGCGTGACCATGCCGAAGACCGCATCCCTCCGCCCGAGCCTCACGCGCCTGGCCGAGCCCATGGAGTCGCTCGGCGGGCTCCTGCGCGACTGGCTGCCGCGGCAGCGCTGGTTCGCGGGCAAGGACCGGCCCGTCACGGAACTCGGCCTGCTGTCGATGACCGAGCTCTTCCCGGGCTGTCTCCACCTGCTGGTCCACGCCGGCCACGCCGGCCACACGGGCGTGCCCTCCCCCGGATGGGCGCCCCCGGCCGGCGACTGCTACCAGCTGCTGCTCGGCGTACGGGAGCATCCGTCGCCGCGCCTCGGGCGGGCGCTCATCGGGCAGGTGCAGGACGGGCCGCTGGCCGGTCTGACCGTCTACGACGCGCTGCACGACCCCCGTTCGGCCCAGCTCCTGCTGGACCGGCTGCGGCACCCCGGCACCGCGGGCCCGCTGCGCTTCGACTGCGACGCGGACCAGCAGGTGCCCGCCGGACTGGTGCCACGGCTGCTGGACGCCGAGCAGTCCAACTCCTCGCTGGTGTACGGCGACGAGTACATCCTCAAGGTCTTCCGGCGCATCCAGCCCGGCGTCAACCCGGACCTGGAGGTGCCGGGGGCGCTGGCCCGCCAGGGCTGCCACCGCGTCCCGGCGCCCGTGGCCTGGTTCCAGACGAAGCACCCGTTCAAGGCCACCCTCGGCGTGCTCCAGCCGTATCTGCGGGACGCCTCCGACGGCTGGACGCTGGCGCTGCACGCGCTGGCCGCCGGGGACGACTTCACGGCCCACGCCCGCGCGCTGGGCGCCGCCACGGCCGAGGTGCACCTCGCGCTGGCCTCGGCCTTCCCGGTCGGCGAGCCGGGCGAGAACGGGCGGACGGCCGCCGCGATGAACGAGCGCCTGACCGCCGCCGCGCACTGCGTGCCCGCGCTCCAGCCGTTCGTGCCGGGCCTGCGGGCCGCGTTCGCCGCCCTGGCCACCTGCGACGCCGGTCCGCCCGCGCAGCGCATCCACGGCGACCTGCACCTGGGGCAGGTGCTGCGGGCCGGACGCGAGTGGTTCGTCATCGACTTCGAAGGCGAGCCGTCCCGGCCGCTCTCCGAACGGCGCAGCGCCCACTCCCCCGTGCGGGACATCGCCGGGATGCTGCGCTCCTTCGACTACGCCGCCCGGCAGCGCCGCCCCTGGCGCCCGCAGTGGGCCCGCCGCTGCCGCGAGGCCTACTGCGCGGGCTACGCCGGCCGCGCCGGCTGGGACCCCCGCAAGAAGCACGGACTGCTCCGCGCCTACGAGACGGACCGGGCCGTGTACGAGGTGCTGTACGAGGCACGGCACCGCCCCGACTGGCTGCCTGCACCGATGGCGGCGATCGAGCGCCTTGCCGTGAGAGGAGACTGAGCCGTGGCCCTGCGAGACACCTCAATCCCGGAGCCGTCCGGCCCGGTCCCGAGCACCACCGCGCCCGCGCTGGGCACGGAGGACCGGGGACGCCTGCTGGCGGGCGCCCACCACGATCCGCACGCGCTGCTGGGCGCCCACCCGGTCCCCGGCGGGATCGTGTTCCGGGCGCTGCGCCCCTTCGCCCGCTCCGTGAGCGTGGTGATCGACGGGCGCCGCACGGCCCTCGCCTCGGAGGGCGACGGCCTCTTCTCGGCCGTGCTGCCCCTGGACGCGATCCCCGCGTACACGCTGCACGTGGCGTACGACGGCGGTGAGCAGGAGGTGCACGACCCGTACCGGTTCCTGCCCGCGCTCGGCGAGCTCGACCTGCACCTGATCCGCGAGGGCCGGCACGAGCAGCTGTGGCAGGCGCTCGGCGCGCAGCCGATGACCCACGAGGGCGTGCCCGGCACCCGGTTCACGGTGTGGGCGCCGAACGCGCAGGGCGTGCGCGTCGCCACCGACTTCACGTACTGGGACGGGACCCAGTTCCCGATGCGCTCGCTGGGCGCGTCCGGCGTATGGGAGCTGTTCCTGCCGGGCGTCGGCGAGGGCACCGCCTACAAGTTCGAGATCCACTCCCGGTACGGCCACCGCTTCCTCAAGGCGGACCCGATGGCCCGCCGCGCCGAGGAGCCGCCCAACACGGCGTCGATCGTCACCTCTTCGCACTACGAGTGGGGCGACGCCGAGTGGATGGCGCACCGCGCCGACACGCCCGTGCACGAGGCGCCGTTCTCGGTGTACGAGGTGCACCTGCCGTCCTGGCGCCCGGGGCTGACCTACCGGCAGCTGGCCGAGGAACTGCCGCGCTACGTCAAGGACCTCGGCTTCACGCACGTGGAGCTGATGCCGGTCGCCGAGCATCCCTTCCACGGCTCCTGGGGCTACCAGGTCACCGGTTTCTACGCGCCGACCGCGCGGCTGGGCTCCCCGGACGACTTCCGGTACTTCGTCGACGCCTGCCACCGGGCCGGCCTCGGCGTGATCATGGACTGGGTGCCGGCGCACTTCCCGAAGGACGACTGGGCGCTGGCCCGCTTCGACGGGGACCCGCTGTACGAGCCCGGGAACGAGCGGCGCGCCGAGCACCCGGACTGGGGCACGTACGAGTTCGACTTCGGCCGCACCGAGGTGCGCAACTTCCTCGTGGCCAACGCCGTGTACTGGTGCGAGGAGTTCCACATCGACGGGCTGCGCGTGGACGCGGTCGCCTCCATGCTCTACCTCGACTACTCGCGTGAGGACGGCCAGTGGGAGCCCAACGCCTACGGCGGCCGGGAGGACCTGGCGGCCATGGCGTTCCTTCAGGAGATGAACGCGACCGTGTACCGGCGGGCCCCCGGTGTCGTCACGATCGCCGAGGAGTCCACCGCCTGGGGCGGGGTGACCCGGCCCACCGACACCGGCGGGCTCGGTTTCGGGCTGAAGTGGAACATGGGCTGGATGCACGACTCGCTGGAGTACATCTCCAAGGAGCCGGTGCACCGCAAGTACCACCACCACGAGATGACGTTCTCGATGGTGTACGCCTACAGCGAGAACTACGTGCTGCCGATCTCCCACGACGAGGTCGTGCACGGCAAGCAGGCGCTGGTGTCGAAGATGCCGGGCGACTGGTGGCAGCGGCGCGCGAACGTCCGCGCCTACCTCGGCTTCATGTGGAGCCACCCCGGCAAGCAGCTGCTGTTCATGGGGCAGGAGTTCGCACAGGGAGCGGAGTGGTCCGTGGAGCACGGGCCGGAGTGGTGGCTGCTCGACGAGGGCTACCACTCGGCGGGGGACCACCGGGGCATGCGCGATCTCGTCCGGGACCTGAACGCGGTCTACCGGGCGACGCCCGCGCTGTGGCAGTGCGACACCCGACCGGAGGGCTTCCGGTGGGTGGCGGTGGACTCCGCCGACGACAACGTCTTCGCGTTCCTCAGGTACGACGCCGAGGGCAACCCGCTGCTGGCCGTGTCGAACTTCTCCCCCGTCGTCCGGCACGACTACGCCCTCTGGGTGCCGGGTGACGTCGTCGCCTGGCGGGAGACCCTCAACACCGACGACACCCGCTACGGCGGCAGCGGTGTGACCAACGCGGATCCGGTCAAGCCGGAGGACGACTGTGTCCGGATCACGCTGCCGCCGCTGGCCACCGTGTGGCTGACGCCGTTCGCTGCGTGAAGTCCTGCCGCCCGACCAGGTGTCCCACCCGCCTGTGAGGGGCACTGGGGGTCGTACCACCGGGAGAACCCGGTGGTCGACGCGGCAGGCAGGGAAGGGCGGGCATCAGGGTGCGCACCGTCGGAGTGGAGGAGGAACTCCTCCTGGTGGATCCGGAGACCGGGGACCCGCGGGCACTGTCCGCGGCGGTGCTCGCCCGGGCCGCGCAGGACGACGCGGAACAGGACGTGTTCGAAAAGGAACTCCACGAGCAGATGCTGGAGTTCGCCACGCATCCGCAGTCGTCCATGGAGGCCCTGCGCGCGGAGATCGTCCGCTGCCGCAAGGAGGCCGCCCGGCACGCCGGGGAGATCGGCTGCACGGTGGCGGCGCTCGCCACCTCCCCGCTGCCGGTCAGCCCCGCCGTCGGCGTCAACCGGCGCTACCAGTGGATGGCGGACCAGTACGGCATCGCCACCCGCGAGCAGCTCGTCCTGGGCTGCCATGTGCATGTGGCCGTCGACTCCGACGAGGAGGGCGTCGCGGTCATCGACCGGGTGCGGCCCTGGCTGCAGGTCGTGAAGGCGCTCAGCGCGAACTCGCCGTTCTGGCAGGGCAAGGACTCCGGGTACAGCAGCTACCGCAGCCGGGTGTGGCTGCGCTGGCCGTCGGCCGGCCCGACCGAGATCTTCGGCTCGGCGGAGCGGTACCACCGTCTGATCGCGGACATGGTGGCCACCGGCGCCCTCCTCGACGACGGGATGATCTACTTCGACGCGCGGCTGTCCCAGCGGTACCCGACGGTGGAGATCCGGGTCTCGGACGTCTGTCTGCACGCGGGCACGGCCGTGCTGGTCGCCACCCTGGTCCGCGGGCTGGTGGAGACCGCGGCGCGCGAGTGGCGGGCCGGGCGGGAGCCGCTCGACCACAGTGTCAGCCTGCTGCGGCTGGCCGACTGGCAGGCGGCCCGGTCCGGTCTCGCGGGCGAGCTGCTGCACCCCGCCACCATGCGGCGCATGCCTGCTGAAGCCGTCGTGCGGGCCCTGCTGGACCACGTCGAGGAGGCCCTCGCGGACACCGGTGACCTGGAGCGGGCCCGGACCGGGTGCGAGGAACTGCTGCGGGACGGCAACGGCGCCCAGGTGCAGCGGGAGCTGTTCGAGCGCACGGGGAGCCTGCGGGACGTCGTCACCGAGTGCGTCCGCCACACGCAGGCGTGAGGCGCCCCGCCCTTCCCGGGCGCGGGTTCAGAGGATCAGGACGAGGGCGTAGGCCAGGAAGAACGCCGCGATCAGCACCACGAGCACGATGATCAGCGCCAGCGGTCCCTTGGCCCAGCCCTTGGGCGGGTTGTGGGTCTCCCGGGGCCCCGCCTCGGGCAGGCTGCTCTCCGCGGGCGGGGTCTCGCCCGGCGGTACGCCGCCGCCCGGCTCCAGGCCGGGGGTGCGTTCTGGTTCGGGATCGGGATTGATGTGACTCATGTCGCCCGGGTCCCCCGATCACGCCCGGATCATCAGGTCCCACTTCCGTATTTCCCGACCCGGAGGGTCCCGCCTCGACTACATTCGAGCACCGCGCCGATGACGGTACCCGTCGGCAATGTCACACCCCGTACATGTCAGGAGCAGTGCATGCGTGATGTCGCCCTTGCTCCACCGGCCGTGGCCCCGCTGACCGGCGGGCTCGCCGACAGCGTGTTCGAGGCGGCGGACCGCGACCCCACCCGGCCGATGCTCGCCCGCCGCACCGACCCCGCCTCCGCGGTCTGGGAGGAGGTGACGGCGATCGAGCTGCGCGACGAGGTGGTGGACGTGGCCAAGGGCCTGATCGCCTCCGGGATCGCGCCGGGCCACCGCGTGGCGATCATGGCGCGCACCCGGTACGAGTGGACGGTCCTGTGCTACGCGCTGTGGACGGTGGGCGCCGAGGTCGTCCCGGTGTACCCGACGTCGTCGCGGGACCAGGTGGAGTGGATCCTGCGGGACTCCGGCTGCGTGGCCGTGGTGGTCGAGGACGAGCAGGGCGTGATGACCGTCGGCTCGGTGTGCGCGTCGCTGCCGCTGCTGCGCCACGTCTGGCAGCTGGACGCGGGCGCCCTGGCGGAGCTGACGGGACGCGGGGAGGTCATCCCGCTCGCCACGGTCGACTCGATGCGCCGCATCGTGCTGCCGGACTCCACGGCCGTCATCGCCTACACCTCCGGCACCAGCGGCCACGCGATGGGCTGCGCGCTGAGCCACCGCAATCTGGCCGGCCCGTGCGACACGCTCCTGGCGGGCTGGGGGCACACGGCGGCTCCGCGCGGGGAGCAGGGCTCGGTCCTCGCGTTCCTGCCCTTCTCCCATGTGTACGGGCTGATGATCCAGGGGCTGTGCGTGCGCGGCGGCCTGCTGATGGGGCACCAGGCCGATCTGAGCGCCGAGGCGCTGTCGTCGGCGCTGCGTTCCTTCCGGCCCACGTACCTCTATGCGGTCCCCTCGGTGCTGGAGAAGATCTACAAGAACTTCCTGCGCACGGCCCAGCAGGGCGGTCACGGCGGGCTCTTCGAGCGGGCCGCCGAGACAGCGCGGCACTTCGCCGCGGCCCTGGAACGCCAGCGGCTGGGCCGGGGCCGCGGGCCCGCCTTCGATCTGCGGCTGCAGCACGCCCTGTACGAGCGCACGGTGTACCGCCGGCTGCGGGCCGCGCTGGGCGGCCGGGTGCGGCGGGCGACCTCCGGCGGCTCGCCCCTCAGCCGCGACCTGTCCCTCTTCTACGAGGGCATCGGCATCTACGTGCACGACGGGTACGGCCTGACGGAGACCGCCGGCGGGGTGACGATGCAGCCGCTGGGCCGGGAGAAGTCCGGGACGGTCGGGCAGGCGCTGCCGGGCACGGAGATCCGGGTGGCCGACGACGGGGAGATCCTGGTGCGGGGCCCGTCGGTGTTCCAGGGGTACGTGGGCGACGAGGCCGCCACCCGGGCCGCGCTGCGCGGGGGCTGGCTGGCGACCGGGGACCTCGGGCAGCTGGACGCGGAGGGCTACCTGACGATCACCGGCCGCAAGAAGGACATCATCGTCACCAGCAGCGGCAAGAGCGTCGCCCCGCTCGCCCTGGAGCAGCGGCTGCGGATGCACCCGCTCATCCACCAGGCGGTGGTCGTGGGCGACAACCGACCGTGTGTGGGTGCCCTGATCACGCTGGATCCGGAGTTCCTGGCGCACTGGCGGGCGGCGCTGGCCCTGCAGGGCGAGATGCGGGAGGCGCGGGAGGAGAACGCGCTGCGGGAGGAGGTCGCGCGGGCCGTGGCCGCGGCCAACAGCGCGGTGTCCCCGTCGGAGTCGATCCGGGTGTTCCGGGTGCTGCCGGAGCCGTTCGACGTGACCAACGGGCTGCTGACCCCGTCGATGAAGCTGCGCCGGGACGAGATCGTGCGGCACTACGCCTCCGAGATCGACGCGATGTACCTGTCCCGCAGGCGTCCCGGGCGGGCGAGCGCGGTGAACGAACCGTCGAACTGGGACGATTCGGACAGCGTGTTCCGCTGAGCACGCGCTCGGACGCGTAGGCCTCGCCCCCTCGGGAACACGCAACAGTGGCGACGCAAGAGAAAGGACGACAGCCCTGACGACAGCCCTTGCTGACGCCGGGCCGGAAAGGCGATATGTCAACCGAGCCGCGTGGGGATGACGCACTGACCTCCGAGGAGATCCCGAGCCGCACGAACAGCTTCGTGGGCGAGCCGCACGACGTGACGGGTGCGCGGCTGGCCGCGGAGGAGTTCCTGCGTGATCTGGCACGCTCCTCGCCACCCTCTGCCCCCGAGTACTGGGACGACATCCTGTTGGTGGTGACGGAACTGGCCGCCAACGCGGTCCAGTACGCCCCGGGGCCGTTCGCCCTGCGGATGCGCCGGACCTTCGACGGGGTGCACGTGGTCCTGCACGACACCAGCACCACCGAGCCCGCCCCGCGCCCCTTCGATCCGCGCAGCGGTGGCGGCGGCATCGGCTGGCACCTGATCCACACGCTGTGCGACCAGGTGAGTGTGGTGACCGACGACCGGGGCAAGGACGTGCACGTCTTCCTCCCCTGGTGAAGCCGGGAGCGGCACGGGCGCGGGGCGCCCGTGCCCGGCTCAGACCGAGGTCGCCGCGCGCGGCGGCAGGCGGTGGTAGTAGTCACCCACGGCCGTCAGGTACTCCCGGTCCCTGGTCTCGCTGTCGGTCTGGAATCGGGGCGCCGCCTTGGCGTCTCCCCTGCTGCAGGCCAGAGTGATCTTCCGGGCCTGCGTGTCTATGCCGGTGACGACCCCGGCCGGCACCAGGACGCTGCGGCCGAACACCCAGACGCCGGTGTCGACGACCAGATGCCGCATGCCGTGCGGGGCGGCCTCGCGGTCCACGTGCCCGATCGTGCCGTCGGTCGCGGCGACGGTGAACCCGGTCAGGTCCTGTCCCTCGGTGTGACCGCTTGCCGGCGCGTACGACCAGATTCTGTCGATGGCCACGCTGTCCCATCCTCCCTGGCGGTGTGCGGATCGCTCGAGCCCTGGCGGACGACTGCCGACCGCCTGCTCCACAGCAGCAATTACCCTCCTGCCGCAAGCGCATTCGGGGCACCCGCCCGCACCGTACGACGCGGGCGGTCCCCGTCGATGTTCGGATCGGGGGGAATGGAGGGCGGTTTCCGGGGTAATCGCGGGGGCGCGGTGAAAATCGGAGCCCTGCCGCGAAGGGAGGCACATGAGAAACGGCACTCGAGTCCGCGACACGACCGGCGTCGCCCCGCACCGCGGTCACCCCCGGAGGTGACCAGCCCAGGCCGTAGCACATGTTGGAGGTACCCGTGCCCCTCGCCCAGAACCCGCTGTCCGTGGAAGTCGAGCTGCCCAGGGAGGACGTGGCCCTGATCACGGTCGACGGCTACCTGGACGTCGACACCGCGACCGAGTTCCAGGCCCATCTGGCCAACCAACTCCACCACGGCCGACAGCACTTCCTGCTCGACCTGTCGTCCGTCCCGTTCATGGACTCGTCGGGCATGAACATCATCCTGCGCGTGTACCAGGAGACCCGCCAGAACGCCGGCAGCGTGCACGTCATCGGCCCGACCCCGGCCGTGCGGCGCGTCCTCGACCTGACCGGCGTCAGCATCACGGTGCCGATATCGGAGAGCGTGGACGAGGCCCTGGCCCGTGTCGACGAAGGGCCGCAGGCCCCCGAGGAGCCGGGGGAACAGGGCGCCTGACGGACCGGGTGCCCCGGGGCACGGCGCCTGTGGAACCGGCGGCCCGGTGCCCTCGCTCCGCCCTGCCCGGACGGCGGCCCGCCCCCCTCGCGCGGTGGTGACGGCGGTGGCCAACCGCCGTCACCCTCAACCGGATCGCGTGCGTCGGATCCGGTGTCGTACGAGGTCGGCGCATGGTTAGAGTTGTCGCCCGGCAAGTGTCACAACGCCGTCTCGTTGCCTGAAGCGGGTTCGGTCGACGCAACGCGGATGAGGAGAGAACCAGGTGCCGGAGCACGAAGCGGACGGACAGCTCGCCACGCCCACGCACGAGGTCAGGGATTTCCTGCACCGCCGGCGGGAGCAGATCGCCCAGCGGTGGGCGGACGAGCCCTTGTTCCGCACCGTGTTCACCGTCTCGCGCGACGAGGCGGTGGAGGCGGGCAAGGTCGTCGTGGACGCGCTGGCCCAGGTGGCCGACTCGGACCAGGTGGAGGACCCGGACGCCGCCGGCTTCAGCGAGGTCCGCGAGCAGCTGTCCCGGATGGGCGCGGCGCGCTCCCGGGCGGGGCTGTCCAACACCCAGGTCTCCAGCGAGCTGGCCGCGCTGCGGCCGCCCGTCGAGAACCTGCTGGCCGCCGATCTGGAACAGGCGCCGCCCGAGCACCTGCGGGCGTGTTCGACCACGCTGACCGTGCTGATGGGCACCCTGCGGCTGGTGGCGATGCAGTCGGCGCTGAGCGAGTGGCAGGCGCTCAGCGACCGGCAGCGGATGCAGCTGCTGGAGGTGGCCACGCCCGTCATCCGGCTGTGGGACGGCATCGTGGCCGTGCCGCTGATCGGGACGCTCGACAGCGCCCGCAGCCAGGTGGTGATGGAGACCCTGCTGAACGCCGTGGTCGACCAGCACGCCCGGTTCGCGATCCTGGACATCACCGGTGTGCCGACGGTCGACTCGCTGGTGGCGCAGCACCTGATGAAGACGGTCGCCGCGGCGCGGCTGATGGGCGCCCAGTGCATCGTCTCGGGCATCCGCCCCGCCATCGCGCAGACCATCGTCCATCTCGGTCTGGACCTGGACGTGATCACCCGGGCGAGTCTCGCCGACGCGCTGGGTTACGCGCTGCACGAGCTGGGCGCGGACATCGTGAACCCGGGTGCGGGTCAGCGGTGAGCGAGGCGTACTCCCGTCCCACCACAGGCCACGTGCCGGTGCTGCGGCTCGGCGACGTCCTGCTGGTCACGCTCCAGGGCGATCTGCACGACAGCACGGCGCAGCAGCTCCAGCAGGACCTGTCTGAGACGATCTCCCGTACCGGGGTGCGCGGTGTCCTCATCGACATCTCCGGCGTGGAGATCGTGGACTCCTTCCTCGGCCGGGTGCTGGCCGAGATCGCCGCGCAGTCCAGGCTGCTGGCGGCGCGGACCGTGGTGGCCGGCATGCGCCCGGCGGTCGCCATCACCCTGGTGGAACTGGGTCTGACGCTGCCGGGCCTGAGCACCGCGCTCAGCACCGAGGCGGGCATGGAGCTCCTCGCGCGGCAGGCCCCGGTGACCCGTCCCGGCGGCCCGCGTCAGGAGAGTCCGTGATGCACACTGCCGCGGGCGTGGAGGCCTGCCTGCCCATCCGGTCGGACATGGACCTGGTGTGGGTGCGACAGCATGTGCGGCAGGCCGCCGCCCGGCTCGGCTTCGGCCTGGTGGAGCAGACCAAGCTCGTCACCGCCGCCAGTGAGCTGGCCCGCAACACCCTCGTGCACGGCGGGGGCGGACAGATGGAGGCGAGGCACGTCAGCAGCGGAGCCACCCAGGGGCTCCGGCTGGCCTTCTCGGACGAGGGGCCGGGCATCGCCGACCTGGACCAGGCGCTGAGCGACGGCTACACGTCCGGGGGCGGGCTGGGGATGGGGCTGAGCGGGGCGCGGCGCCTGGTGCACGAGTTCGACATCGAGAGCACGCCGGGCGCGGGCACCACGGTCCGGGTGACCTGCTGGGCGGCCCAGCCGCCGCGTCCGCGCGAGGAGGTCTGATGCCGCGCGTGTGGGACGTCCCGGTGCGCGACGCGACCCGGGTGCGCGACGCGCGGGTCGCCGCCGAGGGCGCGGCCGCGCTGGCCGGGCTGGACGAGCGGCGTACCGCGGCCGCCGCGCTGGTCGCGACCGAGCTGGCCACGAACCTGCTCAAACACGCCGAGGGCGGGCAGGTGCTCATCGACGTCGTGGACCCGCCCGAGCCGGGGGACGGCCGGACGCGGGCCCGGGTCGTGCAGATCGCCGCGATCGACCACGGGCCGGGCATCGCCGACGTTCCCACGGCCGTCCGCGACGGTTACTCCACGACGCGCTCGCTCGGGGCCGGTCTCGGCACGTGTCTGCGTCTCGCCGACGACTTCGGCCTGCACAGCACGCCGGGCCGCGGAACGGTCGCGGTGGCCCGCGTGGGGACGACGCCCCGGGGGCGTGCCGCCACCGTGGGTTCGGCGGTCACGGTGTGGGCCGACGGGCTGTCCGGGGGCCCGGGGCCGGACACTCCGGGTGGTGGCCCGCGGGCCACCGGTGCCTGGCCCGAGGGCCCGGGCGCCGGTGTCCCGCCGTGGCCGGGTGCCGGGTCGGGCAGCGAGACGCGCGCGGAGTCGCCGGTGGCCGCCGTGGCGTGCGACGGCCTGACGGGGCACGCGGCCGGGTCCGGTGCCGTACGGGGCGCCGGCCTGCCGGAGGGCGGGCCCGCTCGCAGCGGCGTGCCGGAGAACGAGCCGGGCCGTAGCAGACCGTGGGACCGCGCACTGGCGGAGGACGGGCCCGCCCGCGGCGTGCCGGAGAACCAGCCGGACCGCCGTACGCCGTGGGACCGCCCACTGCCGCACGACGGGCCCGCTCGCAGCGGCGTGCCGGAGAACCAGCCTGGCCGCCGTACACCGCGGGACCGCCGACTGCCGCACGACGGGCCCGCCCGCGGCATGCCGGAGAACCAGCCGGACCGCCGTACACCGCGGGACCGCCGACTGCCGCACGACGGGCCCGCCCGCGGCATGCCGGAGAACCAGCCGGACCGCCGTACGCCGTGGGGTCGCCCGTCGGTGGGCGTGGGCGTGCCGGGGCCGGTGGGGCGGGTCGGTGCGGCGGGCGAGGCCTGCCCGTCCGTCGGCGACGTGCGGGCCGGAGGCGTGAACATCCCCTACGGCGGAGCCGAGTACTCGGGTGACGCGTGGACGTGGGTGCGGTCCGGGGACCGGGTGACGCTGATGCTGGCGGACGGGCTGGGACACGGCCCGGAGGCCGCCCGTGCCTCGTCCGCCGCGGTCGCGGAGCTGCACCGCTGGGCCCGCCTCTCCCCCGCCGAGTCGCTGCGGCGCATCCACGACGCGCTGAAGGGCACCCGCGGCGCGGCCGTCGCCGTGGCCCAGCTCGACCTGCGGACCGGGCGGCTGCGGTTCGCCGGCATCGGGAACGTGGGGGCGCGGCTGCGTGCGGACGGGACCTGGCGTCCGCTGCTGTCGCGGCCCGGGATCGTCGGCGTCCACCGGCCCACCACCCTCCGCGAGGAGGAGGCCGACTGGGCGCCCGACCGGCTGCTGATCCTGCACACCGACGGGCTGCCCAGCCGCTGGACGCCGCCGACCGACACCGGTCTGGCGACGGCCGATCCGGCCGTGACGGCCGCCGTGACGATACGCGACGCGAGCAGTCCCGCCCGGCCGGTGCGGGACGACACCGCCGTGGCCGTGCTGACTCCGACCCCGCCGGACCGCCCATGATGCGCACTTGGCAGATCACCACCGTCACCGACGCGGCCCGCGCCCGCATCGCCCTCGCGCGCCTGGCCGCGGCCTACGGCGTGCCCACCCTGGAACGGACCAGGCTGGCCACCGCCCTCAGCGCCCAGCTGCGCCAGTGCCTCACCAAGGGCGGCACCTGGGTGCTCACCCTGAACCTCGCCGGGTCTCCCGCCGAGGAGGGCCTGCTGCACGCCGTGGTGACCCCGTCGCCGGACGCGTGCGCCGCCGGGGAGCCGCCCTGGGAGGTCACGGTCCCCTGCCCGGAGGCGGCCCACGCCGCGGAGGGCGGCAGCGTCGCCGACGACCCGGCCGCCCTCGCGGAGGCGCTGCTCGGCGCCGACGAGGACACGGCCGTGGTGCTGGACAAGCTCACCGAGCAGGAGGATCTGGTCGCCTTCCACCGCGAGGAGCTGCACCAGACCAACCAGGGCGTCCTGGCGCTGCACGCCGAGCTGGACGCGGCGGGCCGGGCCCAGCGCGAGGCCTTCGCCGCCGAGCGCAGCGCCCGCAACGAGGCGGAGAGCGCCCGCCGCAGACTGACGTTCCTCGCGGACGCGAGCGCCGTGCTGACGGCCTCCCTCAACCACGAGGAGATCGTGCGGCGGCTGCCGGACCTGCTGGTGCCGGAGTACGCGAGCAGCGTCGACGTCTGGCTGTTCGACCACGAGGACGACAAGCACCGCTCGGCGCCGCATCCGGCCGCCGCCGTGGTCGCGGCCCGCACCGGGCGGCCCCAGTACGCCGCGGACCATCCCGGCAACCTGCCCGGGGTCGACGACCAGCCGCCGTCCGCGCTGGATCCCACGCGGCCGCTGCTGTGCGTGCCGCTGCCGACGCGGCGGGCGCCGCTGGGCGTGCTGACGCTGTCACCGCCCGGTGCGCGCTGGGACCCGGACGACGCGGTGATGCTGATCGAGCTGACCCGCCGGGCCAGCATCGCGATCGACAACGCGCGGCGCTTCGAGCACAACCGCGACATCGCCGAGACGCTGCAGCGCGCCCTGCTCACGGATCTGCCGGCCACGCCCGGCCTCAGCCTGGCCGCGCGGTACCTGCCCGCCACGCACGGGCTGAACATCGGCGGTGACTGGTACGACGCCTTCCCCCAGCGGGACGGCGGGCTGATCACCGTCGTCGGCGACGTGACCGGGCACGGGCTGCACGCGGCCGTCATGATGAGCCAGTTGCGCACCGCGCTGCGGGCGTACGCCGTCGACGGCGACAGCCCGGGCCGGCTGCTGACCCGGCTGCACCGGTTCCTGCACCATCTGCAGCCGGATCTGTACGCCACCGCCGTCATCGCCCGGTTCCACCCGGACGAGCCCACGCTGACCTGGGCCGCCGCGGGGCATCCACCGCCGGTGCTGCGCCTGGCCGACGGCAGCGTGCGCGTCCTGGACGCCAAGCCCGGCGCCATGCTCGGCATCCCGCTCACCCAGGAGATCGCCGACCACACGGTGCGGGTGGCGCCCGGCTCGACGCTCGCGCTGTACACGGACGGCCTGGTGGAGCGGCGCGCGCAGGGCATAGACCCGGGCATCGGGCGGCTGGCCACGGCGCTCGGCGGGTTCCGTTCCGGGGAGCTGGACGCGGACCTGGAGGGCTCGGCGGACCGGATCCTGCATCCGCTGCTGAGCGATTCCGAGCGCGACGACGACGTGTGCCTGCTGCTGTGTCACCTCCGGGGGGACGCCGCCTCCTGACGGCGGGCCCGGTGTGCACGCGTTCTTCACTCCCGCCTGGTGCTTTTCGGCCACGGTGCGGGCATGGTGGTGATCGACGCGTTCGTCTGCCTGCCACGTCCGACTGGCGTACCCGTCGGGCAAGCGGTGGGATCGAAGGGGTGCGAACCAGCGATCCAGGGGCAGTCGAAAGGCGTTCGAGGCAGACCGCCTGGAGCCGCAGAAAGGGATGAACACCGTGACACGACCCAGGATCCTGGTGGTTGGCGCAGGCTTCGCCGGCGTGGAGAGCGTCCGCCGTCTGGAACGGAAACTCTCCCCGGACGAGGCCGACGTCACGCTGGTGACGCCGTTCGCCTACCAGCTCTACCTGCCGCTGCTCCCCCAGGTCGCCTCCGGGGTGCTGACACCGCAGTCGATCGCGGTCTCCCTGCGCCGCAGCAAGAAGTACCGCACGCGGATCATTCCGGGCGGCGCCATCGGCGTCGACCTGAAGGCGAAGGTGTGCGTCATCCGCACCATCACCGACCGGATCGTCAACGAGCCGTACGACTACATCGTGCTGGCCCCCGGCAGCATCACCCGGACCTTCGACATCCCGGGGCTGACGGAGCACGCGTTCGGGATGAAGACGCTCGCCGAGGCCGCGTACATCCGTGACCACGTCATCTCCCAGCTGGACCTGGCCGACGCGAGCCAGGACCCCGAGGAGCGTGCCTCGCGGCTGCAGTTCGTGGTGGTCGGCGGCGGCTACGCGGGCACCGAGACCGCGGCGTGCCTGCAGCGGCTGACGCACGCCGCCGTCAAGCGCTACCCGCGGCTGGACCCCGGGCTGATCAAGTGGCATCTGATCGACATCGCGCCGAAGCTGATGCCGGAGCTCGGTGAGAAGCTCGGCAGCAGCGCACAGGAGATCCTGCGCCGGCGGGGCATCGAGATCTCCCTGGGCACCTCCATCGCCAAGGCGGGTCCGGAGGAGGTCACCTTCACCGACGGGCGGGTGGTCCCGACCCGCACGCTCATCTGGACCGCCGGGGTCGTCGCCAGTCCCCTCATCGCCACGCTCGGCGCGGAGACGGTGAAGGGGCGGCTGGCGGTCGCCCCCGAGATGAACCTGCCCGGCAACGACGGGGTGTTCGCGCTCGGCGACTCGGCCGCCGTGCCCGACCTGGCCAAGGGCGACGACAGCGCCATGTGCCCGCCCACCGCGCAGCACGCGCTGCGGCAGGGCCGGCACGTCGCCGACAACGTCATCGCGACGCTGCGGGGCCAGGCGATGAAGCCGTACGTGCACAAGGACCTCGGGCTCGTCGTCGACCTGGGCGGCACCGACGCGGTCTCCAAGCCGCTGGGCATCGAACTGCGCGGCCTGCCCGCCCAGGCCGTGGCCCGCGGGTACCACTGGTCGGCGTTGCGCACCAACGTGGCCAAGACGCGAGTGATGACGAACTGGCTGCTCAACGCGGTCGCGGGCGACGACTTCGTCCGCACGGGGTTCCAGGCCCGCAAGGCCGCCCGGCTCAAGGACTTCGAGTACACGGACGCCTATCTGACGCCGGAGCAGGTCCGGGAGCACGTCGAGGGAACCGGCCGGCAGGAGTAGCGCCCGGCCCGGACGGGAGCCTCCGCTCGTGGCATGACATGCTGAGGTGCGGATCTTGGTGTGAGGGCGAGTCGGGAGAGAGTGCGGCGGCGTGAGGGCAGCGGGACGCTCGGTGCGGACACGACTGCGGGACCGGATCGCGGCCTCCGACCCCGGGCTGCTGCGCCTGACGGCCGGACTGCGGACGGTCGGCGCCATCGCCCTCACCCTGGCCGTGCTCTCCCTGCTGCGGGCCGATGTGCACCATCTGGTGGCGGGGGCCATGGCGGCGATGGTCGCCACCTTCGCCATCCGGGAGAAGCAGCTCGGCGCCCAGGCGGTGACCCTGGCGCTGGGACTGCCGGTGGCGCTGGCGTCGGTGTCCCTGGGCGCGGTGCTGAACGCGCGTCTCCTCGTCGGTGACGTCTTCTTCGTCGTCCTGATCTTCTGCGCGGTCTACGGCAGGCGGTTCGGTGACCGCGGCACCGCGCTGGGGCTGATCGGCTTCCAGGTCTACTTCCTGTCCCTGTTCGTCGGCGCCACCGTCTCGGCGCTGCCCGTGCTGTGCGGCGCCATCGCCCTGGCGTTCGCCTCCAGTGCCGTGATGCGGTTCGCGGTCGTGCCCGCCACCCCCGCGGGCGTGCTGCTGCGGCTGCGGATGGCCTTCCGGGCCCGGCTGGCGCAGCTGGTGTCCGCGCAGCTCGACCTGCTGGACGCCGGCGCGGACGAGATGGACAAGGCGCTCGACGCCGTGCGGGAGGGCACCGCCCGGCTGCACGAGACGGCGATGATGATCCAGGCGCGGCTGGAGGAGGGCACGCCCGACGAGTCGGTGGCGCGGCTGGTGCAGCGCCGGATCGCGGACGCGGAGATCGCCGCCGAGCGGCTGGGTCTGCTGCTGCTGTCGGCCCGCAGCGCGGAACGGGCCGACACGCTGACCCTGCACCTGCCGGGCGCGCCCGCCCCGTCGGTGGGACAGCCGGCCCTGCCGGACGAGGCCACCGCCACGCTCCGCCGTGATCTGCGGGCACTGCGCACGCTCGTGCTGCGGGCGGGCAGCGGTGACGCGGGCACCGCACTGGCCCATGTCCGCAACCGGCTCCTCGGCTACCGGGACGAGGAGAACCTGCCCCCCGCCCCGAGCGCCGTCCAGGACGTCTTCCGGGGCATCGGCGAGGCCGCGCGGGCGGTGCTGGGGCTGCGGATCGCGCTGGACGGCCCGCAGGACGAGTCGGACGACTCCCCCGCCACCGCCCGCTCCCGGGAGGAGCTGGACGCCGAGGACGCCGCGATCGACGGCGGCGAGGAGGCGGCGCAGGAGGAGCAGACGGGTCTGCGGCGTCCCACCACGCGCGCGGCCGTGCAGGTCGCCGTCGGGTCGACGCTGGCCATCGTGGGCGGCGAGCTGCTGTCCACGCAGCGCTGGTACTGGGCGGTGCTGACGTGCTGGATCGTTTTCCTGAACACCGCCTCGACGGGAGAGATCCTGGTCAAGGGCTACCGGCGGCTGCTGGGCACGGTGTTCGGCGTGGTGGCCGGCATCGTGCTGGCCGGTCTGGTCGGGCAGCACACCTGGACAGCGTTCGCGCTGGTCCTGGTGCTGATCTTCGCGATGTTCTATGTGGCGCCGCTGTCGTACACGCTGATGTCGTTCTTCGTCACCGCGATGCTCGGGCTGCTGTACACGCTGCTGCACACCTACAGCCTCGACGTGCTCGTGCTGCGGGTCGAGGAGACGGCGCTCGGTGCGGCCTGCGGGGTGGTCGCGGCGGCGCTCGTGCTGCCGGTGCGCACGGACCGCCGTACGAACGAGCTGCTCGGCACCGTGCTGGACCGGCTGGCCGCCGTCACGGAGGCGGCGGTCGGCCAGCTCAGCGGCGGGCCCGCGGACGACCTGCTGGACCAGGCGCGCGACCTGGACCAGGCGCTGGCCGACCTGCGGGCCGCCACACAGCCGCTGACCCACCCGGTCACGCCGCTGCGGGCCCGGCGCCACACCGCCCGGTACGTGGTGGCGCTGCTGGAGACGTGCGCGTATCACGCGCGGACCCTGGCGGCGACCGCCGAGCTGCTGCCCACGCATCCCTCGATCGCGGCGGATCCACGGCTGCGCGGCGCCGCCGGGCGCACCGTGCGCAACATCGGGACGATCGCCGCCCGGGTCGCGGACGAGCACGCCGGTGCCGAGGTCGAGACCGGGCCGAGCATCGCCTCGCTGCTGGGCTCCGACGCCGGCACGCCGCGCTACGGACGGATCACCGACCGCGTACTGCGGCACCTGGAGCGGCTGGACGAGGCCGTGGTGGGCCTCGCCCGGCCGCTGGGCGTGCCGGTGGCGGCGCCCAGGAAGTGAGGCGGGCCGCTGCCGGTCAGAAGTCGGTGGGCAGCCCGCTCACCTCGGCGATGCCCCGCAGCTCCTCGGTCTGCCGGTGCCGTTCCTTGATGTAGTCGGCTATCTCGCCGAGGCGGGCCGGGTCGGACGCGGTGTTCGCGTCCGTGACGATCCTGACCGGGCCGGTCTCGTCGACGTCGAGTTCGACCACTTCGTTGTCCAGGCGGCCGGTGACGGCGGTGGCGATGACGAGGGCCACCTCGTCACGGACCTCCTGGGGCAGTTCGTCGCCGCCCCCGGAGTCGAGCGCGAAGTCGAGGCTGGACAGGCGCTCTTCCTCGATCGCCTCGAGGACCGGTTCCACCACGCGCATCAGGAGGCGGTAGTCCTCCGTGTCCATCCGGATGCGCAGGAGGTCCAGGTACATGTCCACGGGCCGGCCGTCGCCATGCGGAATCTCGGAATCGCTCATTCGCATCGTGTTCCCCGCACGACGCGGCTCAGACGCGTCGCCAGCGGGCCATGGCGAAGGAGAACACGCCGAACAGCACGAGCCCGGCCGCGACGCAGACCAGCAGCCAGGGGCCGAGCGGGGTGTCGGCGAAGCTGCGCAGGGTGTCGTCCAGGCCCTTGGCCCGGTCGGGTTCGTAGTCGACGGCGGCGCGGACGGCGAAGACGCCGGCCACGGCGAACACCAGCCCTCGGGCGGCGCCGCCGGCCACGCCGGTGACGTCCACCAGCTGCCGGGTGCGGTGGCTCATCTGCCCCAGCCGGAGCTTGTCGTGGTACTTGCGCAGCACCGCCCGTACGCCGATCCAGCCGCCCGCGGCGACGATCGCGATCCCGGCCGCGCCGACCAGCCACTGGCCGCCGGGCAGCTCCAGGGCCCGCGCGGTGGCGTCCCGGGACTGCCGGTCGCTGGAGCCGCCGCTCTGGTCGCGGCTCGTCGCGAAGGACAGCACGGAGTAGGCGACGAAGACGTAGAAGGCGAAGCGGACCGTCGCCAGCAACCGCTTGCGGGCGCTGCGGCCGTCCTGTCCGACGGAGCCGAAGAGCGCCTCGGACAGCCGCCACAGGGCCATGCCGACGAGCCCGATGCCCAGCGCCCACAGCAGCACCGCGCCGAACGGCTGCTGCGCCAGTTCCGCCAGGGCTCCCCCGCGGTCGGCCTGCTCGCCGGTGTCGCCGAAGGCGATCTGCAGGGCCAGGGCACCGACGAGCAGATAGATCACGCCCCGGGCGGTGAGGCCCGCCCGCGCCGCCCCCTCGGTCACCGAACCCCGCGCCGCTCGCCGGGCCCGGAACCGACCTTGTGCCAACGCACTCGTGTCCATGTCGACCTCCCGGCACTCCGGATGCCCCGGCTCGGCCGCCACACACCCGGCCCGGCCTCCGGACCAGGGGATTCCGGTCAGGTCCGGGACCTGTGTCCTCGGGTGTGCGGCGGCGTCGCGTCCGTCACCGGGTTCAGGACCGCCGAAGTCGCGAGCCCCGGTCGGCGCGGCCCTGGGCGTGGAGCCCACGGTGCCGAGGGCCTCGGTCTGGGTCGTCGTCAGGCCTCTCAGGGGGCGGTCCAGGTGGGCGGAGACCATGCCGACGCAGAGCCCGGAGGCGGTGGTCAGCGGAACGCTGTGGCAGGCCCTGCTGCCGGCCTCGAGGATGGCCCGCCGGGCCGGCTCGGTGAACACCGGGTCGCTCTCCACGTCGCGCACGGTGACCTGGGCGACGTCCCGGGCGGCCTGGGCGCAGGACGTGCCTACACGCGGGCCCGGGCCCGCAGGTCACGCACCTGGCAGACGGGTCCGGGCCGACGGCTGCCGCCGTCGGCCCGGACCCTGGTCGGCCTCTCGCCTTCCCCGTCGCGCCGGAGACACACTCCGGTCAGGCGTTCTCCGTGACCGGGACGTACTGTCCGCCGGCCAGGACAGCGGTCTCGCCGGCCGGTGCGGGTGCGGCCGCGAGCCACTGGTGCGCTGCCTCCAGTGCGCGCCCGACGTCCCGGGTTCCGGTGGACACGCACAGCGTGTACGCCAGGTCGCGTACCCGCGGGTTCTGCTCGGCCGGTCCGCGCGCGGCCTCGGCGGCCGTCAGCGCCTCGTACTCGTCGACCAGGCGGCGCAGCACGGATGGATGGGGCCTCAGCATGTCGTTCGCTCCTCGGGGTCGGGGGTCAGGCCGTCGTGGAGGTGCCGCCGGTGCCCCGGTTGCCCGTCCGCTGCCCCAGGACCTCGTCGCGCACGCGGGCGCAGCTGCGGCTGATGAGGCGGGAGACGTGCATCTGGGAGATGCCGAGGCGGTCGGCGATGCGGCTCTGGGTCATGTCCTCGAAGAACCGCATGTAGAGGATGGCCCGCTCGCGTTCCGGCAGGCGGCGCAGGCCCTCCTTGGCGGACTCGCGGTCGACGACGACGTCGTAGGACGAGTCCGCCGCGCCGAGGGTGTCCGCGAGGCTGTAGCCGTCGTCGTCGGCCGAGAGCTCGGCGTCCAGCGACAGGGTGCTGAAGCTGTCCAGGGCCTCCAGCCCGGCGCCGACCTCTTCCTCGGTGAGGCCGGTGTGGGCGGCGATGTCGGCCACGGAGGGCTCGGGGCTGCCCGGGTTCTGGGTGAGTTCACGGCGGGCCACCCGCACCTTGTTGCGCAGTTCCTGCACTCGGCGGGGGACTCGCAGGGCCCACATGCGGTCCCGGAAGTGCCGCTTGACCTCGCCGGTGATGGTGGGCACGGCATAGCTCTCGAAGGCACCCCGGCTCGGGTCGAACCGGTCGATGGCCTTGACGAGTCCCAGGGCGGCCACCTGACGGAGGTCCTCGATCGACTCTCCGCGGTCGCGGAAGCGGCCGGCGATGCGGTGGGCCATGGGGAGCCACAGCGTGACGAGTTCGTCGCGGACGGCTTCCCGCTCGGGTCCCTCCTCCAGCTCGGCCATCCGGGCGAAGAGGGCCGCCGTGTCGGGGGCGTCGTCGTGACGCCGCCGCGGGGCGGTGGTCGGCGTTGCGGGCGTGCCGGGACGGTTGGTGGGCGTTTCGATGAGCATGCGGATTCGCTCCTGAACGGTCGTTTCAGGGACTTACCGCGGGAGGGTCACGCCCGGATCGCCTCGACGGCCTCCGGGGCAGTCATACCGCTCCCGCTGGCGCGCCTCCGGTCCGAAGCACGAAACTGCGTCTGCCCTGCCACCGGTGGAACAAACTCCGCTTTGCTGTGCAATCTGCCGCGAGCCGTGGCACGCCTGCTCAGGAGAGGGGTACGACGGCGGTGATGCACTTGCCGCCGGCGGGCAGGTCCGACACGCGGACGTCGCGGGCGAGCCGGCAGACGATGGGCCAGCCGTGCCCGCCGTGCCGCAGCCGTCCGTGCGGGTCGCGGCGGGGAGGGGTCACGGGCAGTTCGTCACTGCGGTCGCTCACCGAGACGCGCACGCCGGGGCCGTCGACGTCGACCTGGAAGTCGGTGACGCCGCCGCCGTGCAGGATCGCGTTGGTGGTCAGCTCCGAGGCCACGAGCAGCGCGTCGGAGAGGGCGTCCGCGTCGCACGGCGTGTGGGTGGCGCGGCAGCGTTCGGCCACGGCTCGCTCCACGGCCCGGCGCGCCTCGGCGGGTTTGCGCGGCCGGACCCGGTTCGCGCCGGGCGGCTCGAATAGAGATTCGATCATGTGCTCCTCGCACATCCTGCAGCTCCCTGGTCGGTGAAGACGGAAGCCGGATCCGGAGCACGTTCCGCGGCCGCCGCACGGGCACGCCTGGGCCCGCGGACCCGCTGCTTCCTCAACCTGCCGCGGCGTTCGGGGCGCGCACCGCGCGAGCGCCGCGGGTCTCTCCTTTCGGCTGACCTCTCCCCGCACCTGCAAACCTCCGGCGGGCGCCGAAGCCGCGAAAACACCTCGAACGGCCGTGAGTCGGTGCCATCTCCGCGCCCCGGCGGGGTACGCGGAGCGCATGATGGATGTGGTGGATTCCGATGAACTGCTGCGGCGCATCCAGCGCGCGCGGGACTGCGCGGTGCGGGAGGAGCGTTCGTGGCGGAGCAGGAGCGAGGAGCTGGGGGCGACCGACCCGCAGGGCGCCCGGGACGCGGCGGTGCGGCGGATGTCGTACGAGGCGGTGCTGACGGTGCTGGACGAGATCCTGACCCCGGGCAAACACACCGCGGAGGGTTGACCGGGCAGGGGCCGGGCCGGTCACGCGGCCGGGGCTGATTGCGGGGGCCGGTGCCGGGAACCCGGTGCGCATGACAGTCGACCACACCCGAGCACCGGTTCTGGAAGCCCTGGAGGCGTACCGCCGCAAGGGGCATCTGTCGTTCACGCCGCCGGGGCACAAGCAGGCCCGCGGCGCCGACCCGGAGGTCCGCGAGGTCCTCGGTGACGCGGTGTTCCTGGGGGACGTGCTCGCCTCGGGCGGTCTGGACGACCGGCTCACCCGGGGACGGGTGCTGCAGCGGGCGCAGGAGCTGATGGCCGACGCGGTGCACGCGGAGCACACGTTCTTCAGCACGTGCGGGAGTTCCCTGTCGGTGAAGGCGGCGATGCTGTCGGTGGCGGGGCCGCACGAGAAGCTGCTGATCGGGCGTGACGCGCACAAGTCGGTGGTGGCGGGCCTGATCATCTCCGGTGTCGAGCCGGTCTGGGTCGAGCCCCGCTGGGACGCCGAGCGGCATCTGGCCCATCCGCCGTCCGCCGAGGACTTCGACCGGGCCTTCGAGGCCCATCCGGACGCGCGGGGAGCCCTGATCACAAGCCCCACGCCGTACGGCGGCTGCGCGGATCTGCGGGCGGTCGCCGAGGTGTGCCACCGGCGCTCGCGGCCGCTGATCGTGGACGAGGCCTGGGGCGCGCACCTGCCGTTCCATCCCGACCTGCCGTCCTGGGCGATGGACGCGGGCGCGGACATCTGTGTGACCAGCATCCACAAGATGGGCAGCGGCCTGGAGCAGGGCTCCGTCTTCCACCTCCAGGGCGATCTGGTCCCGCCGGCGCTGCTGGGGATGCGGGCGGACCTGCTGGGCACCACCAGTCCGTCGTCGCTGATCTTCGCGGGCCTGGACGGCTGGCGGCGGCAGATGGCGCTGCACGGCAAGGAGCTGATGGGCGGCGCGCTGGATCTCGCGGCCGAGGTGCGGGCCGCCATCGAGGGGATCGACGGACTGCACGTCAACGGCCGGGACGACTTCTGCGGCCCGGGGCTGGCCGACGACCTCGATCCGCTGCCGGGCGTCATCGACCTCGCCGGGCTGGGCATCACGGGCTTCCAGGCGGCGGACTGGCTGCGGGAGCACCGGCAGATCGACGCGCATCTGGTGGACCACCGCCGCATCGGCGCGCAGATCACTCATGGCGACGACCGGGAGACGACCGGGGAGCTGCTGGAGGCGCTGCGGGACCTCGCGCGCGTCGCGCGGGACCTGCCCCGGGCGCCGCGGGTGGCGGTGCCGTCGCCCGCGGAGCTGCGGATGGAGCAGGCGGTGCTGCCCCGCGACGCCTTCTTCGGGCCCGCCGAGGACGTGCCGGTGGCGCGGGCGGCGGGACGCGTCGCGGCGGAGATGATCACCCCGTATCCCCCGGGCATCCCGGCGGTCCTCCCCGGTGAGCGCCTCACCGAGCCGGTGCTGGCGTATCTGCGCACGGGGCTGGACGCGGGCATGCATCTGCCCGACCCGACGGACCCCGACCTGGAGACGGTCCGGGTCGTCGCCGGGGACGCGTCATGAGTCCGACGTGAAGTCGTGAGTCCGACGTGAAACAGGTCACGCGTCCCGCTTCGGGCTTCGCGCACGCCCCGAGGATGGTTTACCGTTCATTCATACGTGGTGACGGAGTCGACCGCGTCCTCCGCGCACCACCGTTTACGGCCCTGGCTGGTTTCCCCCGTCCAGCCAGGGCTTTTTCATGCCCCGGGAAAGTCGCGCACGCCGAGGTGCCCTGGGGCCCGCCAGCCGCTGAAATGGGCGTAGGGAAAGCACCGGTAGTCGACCGCCCGGCGAAAGGCTCCGCGTCATGACCAAAGCGATCAAACTCCTGACCGCCCTGCCTCCGCCCCAGCGTCAGCGCCTGATGGCGCTCAGCCGGGAGGTGTCCTTCGCCGAGGACGCCCGGATCTTCGAGGCGGGCGGCACGGCCGACCGCTTCTGGGTCATCCGCTCCGGCGCCGTCTCCCTGGACCAGCAGGTCAACTCGCTGCAACGGGTGACCGTGGCCAACCTGGGCGCCGGCGACCTGCTGGGCTGGTCCTGGCTGTTCCCGCCCCATACCTGGGACTTCGGCGCGGTGGCGTTCAGCCCGGTGCGGGCCTACGAGTTCGACGCGGGGGCCGTGCTGGGGCTGTGCGAGGAGGATCCGCGGCTGGGGCTGATGCTGGTGCGCAACGTCGCCGAGGTGCTCGCGCACCGGCTGGAGATGACCCGGGGCAAGCTGATGGAGCAGTACACGCTGCACCGGCGCGGGGCGCTGTGAGGTCTCAGACGCGGTAGCGGCGCAGCGCCGGTACGGCGGCGGCCAGGGCCAGCATCACGAGGACGACGAGGAGTCCGCCGCCCGCGACGGCGGTGCGGGGGCCGAAGGCGGAGCCCGCGGTGCCGTGCAGCACGTCGGCGAGGCGCGGGCCGCCCGCCACGACGACGGTGAACACGCCCTGCATGCGCCCGCGCATCTCGTCGGTGGCGGCGGACAGGAGGATCGCCCCGCGGAAGACCATCGAGACCATGTCGGCCACGCCGGCGACGACGAGGAACGCCACCGCGACCCACAGGCTGCCGCTCAGTCCGAAGCCGGTGATGGCCACGCCCCAGACGACGACCGCCCCGATGACCATCCAGCCGTGCCGCCGGGCCACGGAGAAGGTGCCGGAGAACAGTCCGCCGAGCACCGCGCCGATGGGGATCGCCGCGAACAGCAGGCCCAGCGCGAGCCCCTCGCCGTACGGGGCGTAGGTCTGGGCGGCGAGCTGCGGGAACAGGGCGCGGGGCATCCCGAGGACCATGGCGACGATGTCGGCGAGGAACGACAGCAGCAGCACGGTGTGCCCGGAGATGTAGCGGAAACCGGCCGCGATCTCCTTCAGGCCCGCGCGGCGGATCGCCGTGCCGGCCAGGGGCGGCAGCGAGGGCAGCCGGTACACCGCCCACACTGTGACGCACAGCGCCAGGGCGTCGATGAGGTACAGCTCGGGCAGGCCGACGACGGGGATGAGGGCGCCGGCGAGCAGGGGGCCGGCCACCTGGCCGGTCTGCATGACGGTCGAGCCGAGGGCGCTGGCCGCGGGGAGTTCGTCCTCGGGGACCAGCCGGGCGATGGAGGCGTTGCGGGCCGGTGCGTTCAGGCCCCAGAAGGCCTGCTGCAGCGCGAGCAGCACCATGAGCGCGGCCACCGACTCCAGGCCGGCGAAGGCCTGGAGCCAGAACAGCAGCGAGGTGACGGCGATGCCGCTGTTGGTGATCAGCACCAGCTTGCGCCGGTCCATGGTGTCGGCGATGGCACCGCCCCACAGCGCGAACACGATCAGGGGTACGAGGCCCGCCATGCTCGCCGCGCCCACCCACGCCGAGGAGCCGGTGATGTCGTAGATCTGCTTGGGCACGGCGACGGCGGTGAGCTGGCTGCCGACGGCCGTGACGATGGTGGAGACCCAGAGCCTGCGGTAGGCGGGGCGGCGCAACGGCCGGGTGTCCATGGCCCAGCGGCGCCAGCCGCGCCGCCGGGACGTCCCCGCCTCGGGATCCCGCTCTCCGGTCGTGCTCTCACTCGTGTCCACGCGCCGCCATTCTCGATGCCCGCTACACCTTTCAGGCGGGAATCACTATCGCACCAACCGCCCCGCGCCGGGCGACCGTTTTCAGGTTCCGGCGATCAGCAGCGCACCGAGCACGATCATGGTGGCGGCGACCAGACCGTCCAGGACGCGCCAGGCGGCGGGCTTGGCGAGGAAGCGGCCGAGCATCCGCGCGCCGAAGCCGAGGGCGGTGAACCAGCACAGGCTCGCCAGAACGGCGCCGAGACCGAACGTCCAGCGCAGCGGGCCGTGGTCGGCGGCGACGGACCCGAGCAGGAACACGGTGTCGAGGTAGACGTGCGGGTTGAGCCAGGTCATCGCCAGGCAGGTCAGCACGGCCCGGCGCGCCGATCCGGCCGCCTCCCCCTCCGTGCGCAGCGCGCCGCCGTCCGGCCGGAACACCCGGCGGGCGGCCAGCGCGCCGTAGCCGAGCAGGAACGCGCCGCCGATCCACCCGACCGCCGTCAGGGCGCCCGGCCAGGTGACCACCACCGCTCCGACCCCGCCGACCCCGAGCGCGATGAGCAGGGCGTCGGACAGGGCGCAGATGCCGACGACGGCGAGGACGGCCTGGCGGCGGATCCCCTGGCGCAGGACGAACGCGTTCTGGGCGCCGATGGCGACGATGAGGGACAGGCCGGTGCCGAAACCCGCGGCGCCGGCGGTGAGGGTGCTGGTCATGGCGTCGACGCTACGGACAGAGATCTCTCGCGTACAGCTAAAGATTCTTACGTATCATTAGCGCACGTGATGATGACGGATCTGCCGCTGGACCAGGTGCGGACCCTGCTCGCGGTCGTCGACGAGGGGACGTTCGACGCGGCGGCGGCCGCGCTGCACGTGACGCCGTCGGCGGTCAGCCAGCGCGTGAAGGCCCTGGAGCAGCGCACCGGACGGGTCCTGCTGCTGCGGACCAAGCCGGTGCGGCCGACGGAGTCGGGCGAGGTGCTGGTGCGGCTCGCCCGCCAGGTGGCGCGGCTGGAGCACGACGCGTACGCGGAGCTCGGGCTGAGCGGCACCGGGGAGCCGACGCGGGTGTCGGTTGCGGTGAACGCGGACTCGCTGGCCACCTGGTTCCTCCCCGTGCTCAGCCGCGTGCCGGCGGAATCACGGCTCTGCTTCGAGCTGCGCCGGGAGGACGAGGACCACACGGCCGCGCTGCTGCGGGAGGGGGTGGTGATGGCGGCGGTGACCTCGTCACCGGATCCGGTGCCGGGCTGTTCGGTGCGGGCTCTCGGACGGATGCGCTATCTCCCGGTTGCCGCGCCGGACTTCGCCGCGCGCCGGCTCGGCGGCCCCCTGGAGGAGGTGCTGCCCGGCGCGCCCGTGGTGGCCTTCGACCGGCGGGACGACTTCCAGGACGACTTCGTGCGCCGGCTCACCCGGGGACGGAGCAACGCGAGCGCGCTGCGGCACTACGTGCCGACCTCCGAGGGCTTCGCCGAGGCCGTCGCCGCCGGGCTGGGCTGGGGCCTGGTACCCGAGGCGCAGGCGGAACCCCTGCTGCGCGGCGGCCGGCTCGTGCCGTTCGCCGGGGGCCGGGCGACCGACGTCCCGCTGTACTGGCAGCAGTGGAAGCTCGACTCGCCCGCCCTCCAGCAGGTGGCCCGGGCGGTGACGGCGACCGCCGCGGAGGCGCTACGGCCCTGACTCCCCGGGACTGTCGTCCAGCCGGGCCGCCGCGCTGTCCAGCAGCATCTCCAGGGCCGTCGGATAGGCGCTGGTGAGCATGCGGGTGGCGAGCAGCGGCGCCGCCTCGGCGATGCGGGGGTGGGTGGCGGCGGGCAGGCGGGCGTAGGTCGAGCGCCACATCTCCTCGTCGGCCCGGAGCGAGGCGCTCGGCAGGGCCAGCGAGGCGGCGTCGAGCGCGGCGAAGGCCAGGGTGGTGTCGATGAAGACGTGATACACCCGCACCGCCTCCGGCAGCGGGAACCCCGCGGTGCGCAGGACGTCCAGGACCGCCTCGTCGGCGGCGAGTTCGTTGGCGCGGCCCGAGACCCGGCTCGCGGTGAGCACCGCGGCCTGCGGATGTTCCACGTACGCGGCGTGGATCCGCAGCCCGAGGGCCCGCAGGTCCGTCCGCCACTCCCCCGTGCGCCGCCAGCCGTCGAGGGCCTGGCCGATGAGGGCGTCGCCGATGGCGAGCGTCAGGTCGTCCATGCCCCGGAAGTACCGGTACAGCGTGCTCGGGTCGGCGTCCAGGGCCAGGCCGAGCCGGCGGGCGGTCAGTCCGGCGCTGCCGTGCTCGCGCAGCATGCGCAGCGCGGTCTCGACGATCAGCCGCTCGGACAGCACGGTGCCGCTCCGGGTGGGCCTGCGCCGGCGGCGTTTCTCCTCGGGCACGACGGGCTTGGGCACGACGTCTCCCTCCTTATGCCAACGCCATTGACCTTATGTCGGAGGGCGGCGTTGTATCTCCCCCAAGGGCGCGCCACGTTCTTCGCAAAGAGGGAGTTTTTGTCATGCGTGTACTGCTCGTGGGCGCCGGGGGCGTGGGGGGCGCGATCACCCGGATCGCGGCGCGGCGGCCGTTCTTCGAGGCGATGGTGGTGGCCGACCACGACCCGGCACGGGCCGGGGCGGCGGTCGCGGCGCTGGGCGGCGACGCCCGTTTCACGGCGGAGGAGGTCGACGCGGGCGACGAGGCGGCCGTGGCCCGGCTGCTCGCGCGGCACCGCTGCGACGTCCTCCTCAACGCCACCGACCCCCGCTTCGTGATGCCGCTGTTCCGTGCGGCCCGCGCCGCGGGAGTCACCTACCTGGACATGGCGATGTCGCTGTCCCGACCGCATGCCGAGCGGCCGTACGCGCAGTGCGGGGTCAAGCTCGGCGACGAGCAGTTCGCGCAGGCGGCGCGGTGGGAGCGGGAGGGCCTCCTGGCCCTCGTCGGCATGGGCGTGGAACCGGGCCTGTCGGACGTGTTCGCGCGGTACGCCGCCGACGAAATATTCGACGAGATCGAGGAGATCGGCGTCCGCGACGGCGCGAACCTGACCGTCGACGGCCATGCCTTCGCCCCCTCCTTCAGCATCTGGACCACCATCGAGGAGTGCCTCAACCCACCGGTCGTCTACGAGGCCGGCCGGGGCTGGTTCACCACCGAGCCGTTCAGCGAACCCGAGGTGTTCGACTTCCCGGAGGGCATCGGCCCCGTCGAGTGCGTGAACGTGGAGCACGAGGAGGTGCTGCTCGTGCCGCGCTGGGTCGACGCCCGCCGCGTCACCTTCAAGTACGGCCTGGGCCGGGAGTTCGTCGAGACGCTGAGGACGCTGCACGTGCTGGGCCTGGACCGCACCGACCCGGTCACCGTGCCGGGGCCGGACGGGCCGGTGCCCGTCTCGCCCCGGGACGTGGTCGCCGCGTGCCTGCCCGACCCGGCGACCCTCGGCGCACGGATGCACGGCAAGACCTGCGCCGGCACGTGGGTGCGGGGGGTGAAGGACGGGCGGCCGCGCGAGGTGTACCTGTACCACGTGGTCGACAACCAGTGGTCCATGGCCGAGTACGGCTCCCAGGCCGTCGTCTGGCAGACCGCCGTCAACCCCGTGGTCGCGCTCGAACTCCTGGCTTCGGGCGCCTGGTCGGGAGCGGGCGTGCTCGGCCCGGAGGCGTTCCCGGCCCGCCCGTTCCTGAACCTGCTGACGGCGTACGGCTCGCCCTGGGGCCTGCGCGAGCAGTGAGCGGTTGTCCGGGAAGGCGCTGTTTCACCGGGCATCGACAGGTGACCCGAAAAGGAGTAAGCATCCGAAAGAGCACGTTTCTACTGCGATGCAGGTGACTTCGATGGACAACTGGCGAGACCACGCTGCCTGCCGGCACGAGGACCCCGAACTCTTCTTCCCGATCGGCACCTCCGGCCCGGCCCTGCTGCAGACGGAACAGGCCAAGGCCGTGTGCCGGCGCTGCCCCGTCCAGGAGGAGTGCCTGCAGTGGGCGCTGGACACGGGGCAGTCCATCGGCGTGTGGGGCGGCACCAGCGAGATGGAACGGCGTGCGCTGAAGCGCCGCGCGGCCGCCCGCCGCCGCTCCGGCTGACGCCCGCCCCGTGGGCGGCGCTCCGCCTGCCGAACCCCTGGGGGTCAGCTGCGGCGCAGCGTCCCCCAGGGGTTCTCCTGTCGGCCCACCTCCGCCTTCGCCTCGTCGATCACCTGCTGGTCGAGCCGGCACATCGGCCGGACGTCGGCGACCAGCGGTTCGTTGTCGGGGCCGCGTGCGGTCTCCTTGCCCGACAGCACCCAGGGGTGGACACCGGGCCCCTTCTCGTGCGGCAGGTGGGCGTAGTCGTGCAGGCGCCGTGCCACCCACACGCGGACGGGCCGGTCCTCCCACCACTCCTCGACATCGAGCGGGTTGGCGGACAGGCCCGGCATGGACACGCCCGTCAGGTCGTCGGTGCTGGACACGTCGCGGAGATCGGTCCCCGGGCCGCGCGACCAGCGGACGTACAGGCCCTGGTGCCGCTCGACCATCTCGGTGAGTTCGGCGAGTGTGCGCACGACCGGCAGGTCGTCCGATCCACTCATGTCGTGACCTCCTCCCTCGACGCCGTCAGGCGGACGGAGTACCCGCCCGGCGCGAGCGGAATCGGTCGTTCGGCACGCCGCGCAGCCCGCACCGGCCGGGGTTAGGCTCGCGGCACACCCGTCCGCCGCCGAAGGGACCGACCATGAGCGTCCGCGTCCGCCGTGTCTACGATCCGCCCGAGCGGCGGGACGGGGCGCGGGTCCTGGTCGACCGGTTGTGGCCGCGGGGGCTGGCGAAGGCCGCGGCGCGGGTGGACGAGTGGCCGAAGGCCCTCACCCCGTCGACGGAGCTGCGCCGCTGGTACCACGCCGGCGAGGGCTCGTACGAGGAGTTCGCCGGGCGGTACGAGGCGGAGCTCGCCGACGGTGAGGCGGCCGAGGCCCTCGACCGGCTGCGGGAGCTGGCCCGCGCGGGCGACGTGACCCTGCTGACCGCGTCGAAGACGCCGGAGCGGAGTCACGCCGCGGTGCTGGCCCGCCTCCTCGAAGCGTGAGGGGACGGGCCGCTCCGTCCCGTCAGGCGGTCTGCCGGGCCGCCGCCCGGCCGGCCGCCCGCCCGGAGAAGAGGCAGCCGCCGAGGAAGGTGCCCTCCAGGGCGTTGTAGCCGTGGACACCGCCGCCGCCGAATCCGGCGACCTCGCCGGCCGCGTAGAGGCCGTCGATCGGGGTGCCGTCGGTGCCGAGGGCCCGCGAGTCGAGGTCGGTCTGGATGCCGCCGAGCGTCTTGCGGGTGAGGATGTGCAGCTTGACGCCGATGAGGGGGCCGGCCGCCGGGTCGAGGATGCGGTGCGGGGTGGCGACCCGGCCCAGGCGGTCGCCGATGTAGCGGCGGGCGTTGCGGATGCCCTGCACCTGGGCGTCCTTGGCGTAGGGGTTGGCGATCTGCAGGTCGCGGGCCTCGATCTGGCGCCTGATCCGGGCCGCGTCGAGGAGCGGCTTGTCGGTCAGCGCGTTCATCTTCTCGACGAGCTGTTCGACACTGGGCGCCGTCACGAAGTCGGCGCCCTTGCGCAGGAACGCGTCGACCGGTCCGGGCGCGCCCTTGCCGAGGATGCGTTCCTTGAGGAACCCGGCGCGGTCCTTGGCGGTGATGTCGGGGTTCTGCTCGGAGCCCGACAGCGCGAACTCCTTCTCGATGATCTTCTGGGTGAGGATGAACCAGGAGTGGTCGTACCCGGCGATGTCCTCGGTGGTGCGCAGGTGCTTCAGGGTGCCGAGGGTGTCGTAGCCGGGGAGGTACGGCCCGGGCAGACGGCGGCCGAGGGCGTCGAACCACATCGAGGACGGTCCGGGCAGGATGCGGATGCCGTGGCCGGGCCAGATCGGGTCCCAGTTCCGCAGGCCCTCGGTGTAGTGCCACATGCGGTCCCGGTTGACCAGCCGGACGCCGGCCTCGGCGCTGATGTCGAGCATCCGGCCGTCGACGTAGGCCGGTACGCCGGTCACCATCTCGTTCGGCGGCGTGCCGAGGCGCTCGGGCCAGTGGCGGCGGACGATGTCGTGGTTCGCGCCGATGCCGCCGCTGGTGACGATGACGGCCTGGGCGGTGAGCTCGAACTCGCCGACGGCGTCGCGGTTGGAGGCGACGCCGCGGGGCGAGGTGTCCTCGGCCAGGACCGTGCCGCGCACGCCGCGGGCGGCGCCGTCCTCGATGACCAGGTGGTCGACGCGGTGGCGGTGGTGGAAGGTGAGCAGGCCGTCGCGGGCGGCCTGCCGGGCGTACCGGACGAACGGTTCGACGACGCCGGTGCCGGTGCCCCAGGCGATGTGGAAGCGGGGCACGGTGTTGCCGTGCCCGTGCGCGGTGAGGTCGCCGCGCTCGGCCCAGCCGACGGTGGGCAGGAAGGTGATGCCGTGCCCGTCGAGCCAGGACCGCTTCTCCCCCGCCGCGAACTCGACGTAGGCGCGCGCCCAGCGCACGGCCCAGGAGTCCTCGTCGTCGAGCCGGTCGAAGCCGGCGCTGCCCCGCCAGTCGCTCCAGGCGAGGTCGAAGGAGTCCTTGATGCCGAGGCGCCGCTGCTCCGGCGAGCCGACGAGGAACAGTCCGCCGAAGGACCAGAAGGCCTGTCCGCCGAGGTTGGCGGCGTTCTCCTGGTCGACGAGGGCGACCCTCCTGCCCCTGCTGGTCAGTTCGTGCGCGGCGACGAGGCCGGCGAGGCCCGCTCCGACGACGATGGCATCGGCATCCATGGCGACCGTTCCCTTCTTCAGTTCTTCGCGTGATCGGGGGTGCCGCTGCCGTCGGTCAGCAGGGCCGTGAGCAGTTGCTTCAGCCAGGCGCGGGCGTGCGCCACGTCGCGGTCCAGCAGCAGTTGCGTGGTGACGCCGTCGTACGCCGCGACCACAGCGTGGGCGGCGCCGTCGGTGTCGCCGAGCACGGGGGGAAGTGCGGTGTGCCCGCGGGCGCGGGCGAGCCGGTCGGCGATGGCCTGCCGCAGCCGGGCGCGGTGTTCCAGCAGGCTCCGCGCCACCTCGGGGTCGCGGGCGGCGTGCACCAGGAAGTCCGTCTTCACCAGCAGCCAGTCCCGGTCGAGGAGCAGCACCTCGGTGACCCGGTCCACGGCGGCCGGCACGTCGAGGTCGGGCCCGTCGACGGCGAGCGCCCCGGACACCTGCTCCGCGATCAGCTCGGCCCGCTCCTGGTAGAGGGCGAAGAACAGCTCGTCGAGGCTGGAGAAGTTGGAGTAGAAGGCGCCCCGGCTGTAGCCGGCGGCCTCGCACACCTCCTCGATCGAGACGTGCCCGAAGCCCTTCGCCGCGAACACGTCGAACGCCGCCCGCAGCAGGTTGGCGCGGGTGCGGACACGGCGCCTGGTCACGCGCCCGGTGGTTCCCTGCACGGCGGTCCCTCCCTTTCGATGCATCACCGTATTCGATACACCGATGTATCGACAGCGTCCGGACCCAGATAGAACACAGTTTCGATTAAGAGGTACGCTGGGCGCATGGCCAGGCATCACCTCCAGGGCTCGCTCTTCGACCAGGCCGACGAGCTGCGCCTCGGCACGCTCGACGGGCTCCGCCGCACCGACCTCGGCTTCGGCGCCTGGCTCGACGTGCTGCCCGGGTGGCTCAGCGGCTCCGACGAGCTGTTCGAACAGCTGGCCGCCGAGGTGCCGTGGCGGGCGGAGCGCCGCCAGATGTACGACCACGTCGTCGACGTGCCGCGCCTGCTCGCCTTCTACGGCGCCGACGACCCGCTGCCGCACCCGGTCCTCGCCGAGGCTCGGGACGCGCTGAGCGCCCACTACGCCGAGGAGCTGGGCGAGCCGTTCACCACGGCCGGGCTGTGCTACTACCGCGACGGCCGGGACAGCGTGGCCTGGCACGGCGACCGGATCGGGCGGGGCGCGCGCGAGGACACCATGGTCGCCATCCTGTCCGTGGGAGCGCCCCGGGACCTGCTGCTGCGCCCGATGCGGGGCGGCCGCGCCACCGTGCGCAGGCCCCTGGGCCACGGCGACCTGATCGTGATGGGCGGTTCCTGCCAGCGCACCTGGGAGCACTCGATCCCGAAGAGCACCCGCGCGACGGAGCCCCGCATCAGCATCCAGTTCCGCCCGCACGGCGTGCACTGAGCCCGTCCAACGGCCGGGCCGCGCGGGGCCGTTGGCTCGGACCCGGCGATTCCGCCGCGCGCGGGGTCTGCTTTTCTTGTGCCGTCGAGTTTTCTTGTCTCGTCGAACCGGGACCGGGACCACATCACGCGGGGCGATCATGCGGGCAGACGTACACCACGTCGTGGACGGCACCTACCTGGTGCACGGATCCAACACCAACTGGGTGATCCTCACGGAGGGGGACGCCGTCACGCTGGTCGACACCGGGTATCCCGGCGACCGGGAGCAGCTCCTCGCCTCGCTCGCGGAGGTGGGGAGCGCTCCGGAGGCCGTCGCCGCGGTGCTGATCACACACGCGCACAACGACCACCTGGGTTCCGCCGAGTACCTGCGTGCCACGTACGGCACGCCCGTGTACCTGCACGAGGCCGAAGTGCCCCACGCGCGGCGGGAGTTCCTGCATCAGGTGTCCGTGGGCACGGTGCTGGGGAACGGCTGGCGGCCGGGAGTGCTGCCGTGGGCGGTGCACGCGCTCCGCTCGGGCGGCACGGCCCACATCCCCGTCACCGCCCCGCAGGCGTTCCCCGCCGAGGGCGCCCTGGACCTGCCCGGGCGGCCGGTGCCGGTGCACACCCCGGGCCACACCGACGGGCACTGCGCCTACCACCTGCCGGGCACCGGCGTGCTGATATCCGGCGACGCCCTGGTCAGCGGCCACCCCACCTCCCGCGTCGTGGGGCCGCAGCTGCTGCCGGACATGTTCCACCGCGAGCGGTCCCGGGCCGTGGCCTCCCTGGACGTGCTCGCCCGACTGGAGGGCGAGCTGCTGCTGCCCGGCCACGGCCCGGTCCACCGCGGCCCGGTCGGGGACGCCGCGCACCGGGCCCGGGAACGCGCCCTCTAAAGTGAGGCGACGATCGGCGGCGAGACAAGGACACCCGGCGCATGGCACTGCAGATCAGCGCGACGAACCCGGAGCATCCCGCGCTCCTGCTGGAACTGCCGTGGGACGTGCCCCTGGAGGAGTGGCCGGAGGAGTACCTGGTGCCGCTGCCGCGCGGCATCTCCCGGCACGTGGTGCGCTACTCCCGCGCCGGCGACGAGGTGATCGCCGTCAAGGAGCTGGCCGAGCGGCCCGCGCTGCGCGAGTACGAACTGCTGCGCGACCTGGACCGGATCGGCATCCCGGCGGTGGACCCGCTGGCCGTGGTCACCGGCCGCACCGACGCGGACGGCGCCCCGCTGGAGAGCGTGCTGGTCACCCGGCACCTGGGCGGATCGATGCCGTACCGCTCGATGTTCGAGACGACCATGCGCCCGGCCACCATGCACCGCCTGATGGACGCGCTCGCCGTGCTCCTGGTGCGGCTGCACCTGGCCGGGTTCGCGTGGGGCGACTGCTCCCTGTCCAACACCCTGTTCCGGCGGGACGCGGGCGCGTACGCGGCCTACCTGGTGGACGCGGAGACCGGTGACCTGCACCCGCAGCTCAGCCAGGGGCAGCGCGAGTACGACCTCGATCTCGCCCGGGTGAACATCAGCGGGGAGCTGCTGGACCTGGAGGCGTCCGGGGCGCTGCACCCGTCCGTCGACCCGATCGAGTTCGGCATGGAGATCTGCGCGCGGTATCGCGGCCTGTGGGACGAGCTGACGCGGACGTCCGTCTACCCGGCGGGCAAGTACCACTACATCGAACGCCGGATCCGGCGCCTGAACGACCTCGGTTTCGACGTGGCGGAGATGCAGATCGAGCACGCGTCGAACGGTGACACGGTCAGTTTCGTGCCGAAGGTCGTCGACGCGGGCCACCACCAGCGGCAGTTGCTGCGCCTGACCGGGCTGGACACGGAGGAGAACCAGGCCCGGCGGCTGCTGAACGACCTGGAGAGCTGGATGGCGACCCAGGAGGACTACGCCCCGGGCGACCCCCTGGGAGCCCGCCCGGAGGTCCTCGCCCACCGCTGGGTGCGCGAGGTGTTCCGCCCGACCGTGCGGGCCGTCCCGCCCGAACTGCGCGGCGCCATGGACCCGGCGGAGATCTACCACCAGCTCCTCGAACACCGCTGGTACCTGTCCGAGCGCGCCCAGCACGACATAGGCCTCGACACGGCGGTCGAGGACTACATCAAGAACATCCTGCCCAAGGCCGGCGAGACGCTGCTGCCGACCACGGACTGAGCTACCGCTCCCGCGCGGCGTGCGGCACGACCGCCACCGGGCAGTCCGCGTGGTGCAGCACGCCGTGGGCCACCGAGCCGATGCGGGCGCCGACGGCCGTGCGGTGGGCGCGGCGGCCGACGACCATCAGCTGGGCCGTGCCGGCCACCGACAGCAGGACCTGGCCGGCGCTGCCCATCTCCACGTGCTCCTCCACCGGCACGTCGGGGAACCGCTCCCGCCACGGCCGGACCGCGGCGGCCAGGGCCTTCTTCTCGTAGGGCTCCAGTCCCCCGGCCTCGTCGAGGAGCTTCAGCGAACCCGGGCTGTAGGCGAACACGGGCGGCAGCGTCCAGGCCCGCACGACCCGCACCGTCGCCCCGCGCGCGGCGGCCGTCTCGAACGCGAAGCGGAGCGTGTCGGCGCTGTCCTCCGGGGCGCCCTGCTGGCCCACGACGACCTCCCGCCCGGCGGCTTCGCCCGAGGGCTGGTCGCCGGCCCGGACGAGCACCACGGGCCGGGTGGTCCCGGCGATGACCTGCTGGCCGACCGAGCCGAGCAGGAAGCCGACGATCGGCCCGTGCCCGCGCGAGCCGAGCACCAGCAGCTCGGCGTCGGCAGCGGCGGCGACCAGGGTGTCGACAACCGGGCCCTCCACGACGTCGGTGGTCACGTCGAGGTCCGGGTGCCGTTCGGTGACGGTCGTGACGGCCTCGGTCACCGCGCTGTGCACCCACTCGGCCTGGCTGTCCGCGTCGCCCTCGATCCCCGCTTCGAGCGCCTCCTGCGGCTGGAACCGCCAGGCGTGCACCACGCGCAGCGGCCGTGCGCGGCGCACCGCCTCGCGGGCCGCCCAGCCGAGGGCCGCGAGGCTCTCCTGCGATCCGTCGACCCCTGCGGTGATCGGGCGTGTCATCCGGTTGCCTCCTTGTGTGGGTCACTGGCGATGGTGATCAGTCTTCCCCAACCTCAGCGTCTGCCGGGCGACACTTGGCGATGATCTCCGTATCCGGGCGTTCCCCGGCGATCGAACATACGATGGGCGGAGGTCGGCGCGGCGCCCCCGGGACGCCGCGCCGTGAGTCGACCGCCCGGTGTGGGGGACGTATGGCACAGGCCGCCGATACGGCGCGGACCGTCATCATGACCGTGGACGACGATCCGGGGGTCTCCCGGGCCGTGGCCCGGGACCTGAGGCGGCGGTACGGCGCGTCGTACCGGATCGTGCGCGCGGAGTCCGGCGCGTCGGCGCTGGACGCGCTGCGGGAACTGAAGCTGCGCGGCGACCTCGTGGCGGTGATCCTGGCCGACTACCGGATGCCGCAGATGAACGGCATCGAGTTCCTGGAACAGGCCCTTGACGTCTACCCGGGCGCGCGGCGCGTGCTGCTGACGGCGTACGCGGACACGAACGCGGCGATCGACGCGATCAACGTCGTCGACCTCGACCACTACCTCCTCAAGCCGTGGGACCCGCCGGAGGAGAAGCTGTACCCGGTCCTGGACGACCTGCTCCAGGCCTGGCGGTCCAGCGACTTCCGGCCCGTGCCCGCCACGAAGGTGGTCGGGCACCGCTGGTCGTCCCGCTCCTCCGACGTGCGGGAGTTCCTGGCCCGCAACCAGGTGCCCTACCGCTGGTACTCCTCCGACGAGCCGGAGGGACGCCGGCTGCTGGCCGCGGCCGGCGAGGACGGGATGCGGCTGCCGGTGGTCATCACGCCGGACGGGACACCACTGGTCGAGCCGGAGGCCGTCGATCTCGCCGCCCGGGTCGGGCTGGCTACAACCCCGACGGCCGACTTCTACGACCTGGTCGTCATCGGCGGCGGCCCGGCCGGGCTCGGCGCGGCCGTCTACGGCGCCTCCGAGGGGCTGCGGACCGTGCTGGTGGAGCGGTCGGCGACCGGCGGGCAGGCCGGGCAGAGCTCCCGCATCGAGAACTACCTGGGCTTCCCCGACGGCGTCTCGGGGGCGCAGCTCACCGACCGCGCCCGGCGGCAGGCCGCCAAGTTCGGCGCCGAGATCCTCACCGCGCGCGAGGTGACGGCCCTGGAGGTCAACGGCGCCGCGCGGGTGGTGCGGTTCTCGGACGGCTCGGCGGTCGCCGCGCACAGCGTGATCCTGGCGACCGGCGTGAGCTACCGGCAGCTGTCGGCGCCCGGCTGCGACGACCTGACCGGCTGCGGGGTCTTCTACGGCTCGGCCCTGACGGAGGCCCCCTCCTGCCAGGGGCAGGACGTGTACATCGTCGGCGGCGCCAACTCCGCGGGGCAGGCGGCGATGTACCTGTCCCGGGGCGCCAAGTCGGTGACGCTGCTGGTGCGCGGCGAGTCGCTGACGGCGTCGATGTCGCACTACCTGATCCAGCAGATCGAGGAGTCCCCCAACATCCGGGTGCGCGCCCGCACGGTCGTCGAGGAGGCGCACGGCGACGGCCGGCTGGAGCGGCTGACCCTGCGGGACGTGGACAGCGGGGAGACCGAACAGGTCGACGCGCAGTGGATGTTCGTGTTCATCGGCGCGGCCCCGCTCACCGACTGGCTGGACGGCACCGTGCTGCGCGACGAGCGCGGGTTCATCCTCGCCGGGCCCGACCTGACCGCGGACGGCCGTCCGCCCGAGGGCTGGGAGCTGGACCGGCCGCCGTACCACCTGGAGACCAGCGTGCCCGGCGTGTTCGTGGCGGGTGACGCCCGCTCCGAGTCCGCCAAGCGGGTCGCGTCCGCCGTCGGAGAGGGAGCCATGGCCGTGATGCTCGTCCACCGGTATCTGGAGCAGTCGTGAGCGGGCGGGCCGTGCCCTGCAGCCCGCAGGAGATCGGCTCCCTGTTCCTGTTCGAGAAACTGACGCCCGAACAGCTCGGGCGGCTCTGCGCCGAGGGGCGGGTGGAGCGGTACGAGCCCGGGCCGGTGTACACCGAGGGCGACCCCGCCACCTGCTTCTACGTGATGCTGGACGGCACGGTCGTGCTGTACCGCCGGGTCGGCGGGGACGACGTGGAGGTGACCCGGACCTCGCAGCGCGGGGTGTACGCGGGATCCATGCAGGCGTACCTGGGCGACCGGGTGCGGCAGGTCTACAACAACTCCATGCGCGTCACCGAGCCGACGCGCTTCTTCGTGCTGCCCGCCGACACGTTCGCGGAGATCATGCAGGAGTGGTTCCCGATGGCGGTGCATCTGCTGGAGGGGCTCTTCTTCGGCTCGAAGAACACCCAGCGGGCCATCGGGCAGCGCGAACGGCTGCTGGCGCTGGGGTCCTTGTCCGCCGGTCTCACGCACGAACTCAACAACCCGGCCGCGGCGGCCGTGCGGGCGACCGCGACGCTGCGGGAGCGGGTCGGCAAGATGCGGCACAAGTTGGCGGTCATCGCACAGGGTTCGTACTCCCCCGAGGTGATGGCGAGGCTCATCGACATCCAGGAACGCACCGCCGAACGGGTCGCCAAGGCCCCCGTGTTGAGCCCGCTGGAGGCCTCCGACCGGGAGGACGTGCTCACCGACTGGCTCGACGACCAGGGCATCGCGGACGGCTGGCGGATCGCGCCCACGTTCGTGCAGGCGGGTCTCGACGTGGACTGGCTGGACCAGGTCGCGGCCGCCGTGGACGAGGAGATGCTGCCGAGCGCGATCGGCTGGCTGAACTACACGGTCGAGACCGAGCTGCTGATGGACGAGATCAACGACTCGACCACCCGCATCTCGCACCTCGTCGACGCGGCGAAGCAGTACTCGCAGCTCGACCGGGCGCCGTTCCAGAACGCCGACGTGCACGAACTCCTCGACTCCACCCTGCTGATGCTGTCGGGCAAGATCGGAAGGCAGATCAAGGTCGTCAAGGAGTACGACCGGACGCTGCCGAACATCCCGGCGTACCCGGCGGAGCTCAACCAGGTGTGGACGAACCTGATCGACAACGCGGTCTCGGCGATGAACAGCGCGGGCGGCGAGGGGACGTTGACCGTGCGCACGGCGCGGGACCACGACCGGCTGCTGGTGGAGTTCCGGGACACCGGCGTCGGTATCCCGGCGGAGGACCGGGGGCGGATCTTCGACCCGTTCTTCACGACGAAGCCGGTGGGTGAGGGGACCGGGCTCGGGCTCGACATCTCCTGGCGGATCGTGGTCAACAAGCACCACGGGAGCATCCAGGTGGAGTCGGAACCGGGAGACACGCGGTTCCAGGTGCTGCTGCCGCTTACGGCGGCCGAGGAGGAGTCGGCATGAGTGGTGGGAACGGGATCGATCCGAGTGTGCCGCCGAGCGGCAGCGGGTGCGTGGAGTGCGACGCGGCCGGGGGGTGGTGGTTCCATCTGCGGCGGTGTGCGCAGTGCGGGCACGTGGGGTGTTGTGACAGTTCGCCCGCGAAGCACGCGACGGCTCACTTCAGGGAGTCGGGGCATCCCCTGGTGCAGAGCTTCGAGCCGGGTGAGGGCTGGTACTGGGACTACTCGACGAACGAGTTGTACGAGTCGGGGCCGGAGCTGGCTCCGCCGGTGAGTCATCCCGCGGATCAGCCGGCGCCGGGGCCTGCGGGGCGGGTGCCCGATGACTGGGCCAGGGTTCTGCGGACCTGAGAGCTCGGGTCTCATGGTCTCGTGGCGGCTGCGAGTCGTGTGTGGTTGATCGCGCCCGCGCGGCGGAGCCGCACCATGTCACAGCCCCGCGCCCCTGAAGAAGAAGGTTGGTCCTGTGCAGCACGCTTCATTTGTCACGCCGGTTGTCGGGCGGGACGCCGAACTCGCCCGGCTCTTCGGTGTGCTGGAGCGTGCCCGCGGAGGCGAGGCCCGGGCCGTGCTGGTCGCCGGGGACGCCGGGGTGGGCAAGACCCGGCTGCTGGACGAGGCCGGTGGGGTGGCCGCTGACGCCGGAATGACGGTGGTCGCCGGGCACTGCGTGGATCTCGGGGACGTCGGGCTGCCCTATCTGCCGTTCACGGAGATCCTGGGGGTGCTCGCCGCCGACGAGCGGTTCTCCGCCGCCCTGGCCGCTCATCCTGTGGTCGAGCGGCTGCTGGGTGCTGGGACCGACGCCGTGCGGGACGTGGACGGGCGGCTGCGGCTCTTCGAAGGAATCGCCGGGCTGCTGGCCGACGTGGCCGAGGCCGCCCCGCTGCTGCTCGTGCTGGAGGACCTGCACTGGGCCGACCAGTCGTCGCGGGACCTGCTGCGGTTCCTGCTCGGCCGGGGCGTCCTGCGGCACCGGCTGGCGGTGTTCGCCTCGTACCGGGCGGACGATCTGCACCGCCGGCATCCCCTGCGGCCGCTGCTGGCGGAACTCGTGCGGCTGCCCGCCGTGGAGCGGCTGGAGCTGCGGCCGCTGCCCGATTCCGATGTGGACCGGCTGGTGCGGTCCCTCGAACACCGTCCGCTGCCGGACGCCACCGTACGGCGGATCGTGGAGCGGGCCGAGGGCAACGCCTTCTACGCGGAGGAACTCCTCGCGGCCACCGACTCCGAGGCCGGCGGGGTGCCCAGCGGACTCGCCGATGTGCTGCTGATCCGTTTCGAGCAGCTCTCCGGCACCGCCCAGCAGGTGCTGCGGACCGCCGCCGTCGCCGGACGCCGGGTGGGGCACGACCTGCTGCGGGAGGCGGTGGGTCTGCCCGAGGAGGAGCTGGAGTCGGCGCTGCGCGAGGCGGTGGGGCGGCAGCTCCTCGTCACCGGGGACGACGGCACATACTCCTTCCGGCACGCCCTCGCCCGGGAGGCCGTCTACGCCGATCTGCTGCCCGGGGAGCGTGCGAGGCTGCACGGCGCGTTCGCGCGGCTGCTCGCCGGGCGCGGGGGCCGTGCCGAGAGTGCCGCCGAGCGCGCCCATCACTACCGGGAGAGCCATGACCTCGCCGAGGCGCTGGCCGCTTCGCTGGAGGCGGCCGACCACGCCCAGCGGGTCGGCGCGCCGGCCGAGGAGCAGCGCCATCTGGAGGCTGCCCTGGACCTGTGGCCGGCCGTCGGCGCGGAGGCCCGGCCCTCCGGAGGGGGCGTCGACCGTGTGACGCTGACGCTGCGCGCCTCGGCGGCCGCCGCGCACGCCGGCGAGTTGCACCGGGCCGTCTCCCTCACCCGGTCCGCGCTGGCGGAGCTCGGGCAGGACGCCGACTCCGAACTCGCCGCCCGGGTCCGCTACACGCTCGCCGGGAACCTGCTGAGCGTGGACAGTCTGACGGCGGCGTTCGCCTACAGCAGCGAGGCGCTGGCGATGATCCCCGAGGAGCCCGCGTCGGTCACGTGGGTGTGGGCGGCGGCCACGCATGCCATGGCCGCGCGTCACATCGGGGAGAACGAGACCGCGCTGCGCGTCGCCCGGCGGGCCCTGAGCGTGGCCGAGGAACTGAGGGTGACCGACGCCCAGGCGGACCTGTTGATCTCCCTGGCGGTCTTCGGCGCGGGCGGGCGGCGCGGCCCCGAGGGCCGGGAGCGGCTGCTGCGGGCCCGGGAGCTGGCCCGGAGTTCCGGCAACGCGGCCGTGGAGCTGCGGGCCCTGTTCAACCTGGCCATGGGCTGCCACGAGAACGGGAAGCCTGCCGAGTGCCTGCCCTGGCTGACGGAGGGCCTGGACCGGGCCCGGCGCGCCGGGCTGCTGTCCTCCCCGTACCCGCTGGAGATGCGGTACCTGCGGCTGCTGGTGCTGCACGCGCTGGGCCGCTGGGACGAGTGCGTGCGCGCGGCGGAGGCCGACGCCGACGTGCTGCCGGCCGCCGGCGGGTACACGGTCGGTCCTGCGCTGTACGTGGCGCTGGCCCGCGGCGATCTCGCGGCGGCGGACCGGGCCCGTGCCCTGCTGGACGGGCCCTTCGACTGGATGGCCACCCTGGTGGCGGGCATCGTGCTCACCGACGCCGCGGCGCTGCGCCGGGACCCGGCGGAGGCGGTGCGCCGGATGCGCTCCACGGTCGCGGCCCTCACCGACGAGGCGGGCACCCGCCCGGACGTGACGGTCCGGCTCGCCGCCCTGGCGCTGTCGGCCGTGGCCGACGCGGCCGTCGAACTGCGGCTGACCGGCGACGAGGACGGGGCGCGCCACTGGACGGACACGGCGACGGAGCTCGTGGACGTGGCGCGGGCCGTCGCCCGCCGCGGTGAGGACGACACTCCGCAGGGCCCCGAGGGACAGGCGTGGCTGGCCCGGGCCGAGGCGGAGTGGCTGCGGGCCGTGTCGGGGCCGGACGCGGCGGCCTGGTCGGAGGCGGTGACGGCGTTCGGCTACGGCGACGTCCACGAGCGGGCGCGGTGCCGGCTGCGGTACGCCGAGGCCCTGGTGGCGGCCGGGCGCCGCGAGGAGGCGGCGGCTCAGGCCCGGGCGGTCCGGGAGACCGCCGACCGGCTGGGTGCCGTGCCGCTGCGGGAGCAGGTGGAGGCTCTGGTCCGGCGCGGCCGGCTGTCGGACGCACCGGCCACCGGAGACCGGGCCGGTGTGCTCACCGCGCGCGAGCAGGACGTGCTGCGGCTGCTCGCGCTCGGCCGCAGCAACCGGCAGATCGGCGAGGAACTGTTCATCAGCGGCAAGACGGCGAGCGTCCACGTCTCCAACATCCTCGCCAAGCTGGGCGCGTCGAGCCGGGGTGAGGCGGTGGCGATCGCCTACCGGGAGGGTCTGATCGCCCCGGAGCCGTCGGCGTCCGCCTGACCGGCCGACGGGTCCTGGCCCGGGCGCGGCCAGTGACATCGGACCTTGTCTCCCACCTTGACGCGTCTGCTGCGGCCGACAGGGGATCTGACGCATGGGCGGTGGGCCCGGCTTGAGCCGCCGCTCCGCGGGACCACCTGCGGTCCGTCACCAGGCGGCCCGCTGTCCGGGGACCGGGGTCAGCCCGGCCTCCAGCCCGCGGGGAGGGGCACGACGTCGACGAAGAGGGTCCGGTCCTGGAGTTCGGCGGGCTCGGAAGAGGAGGGCGGCAGGGCGGGGATCCGTTCCCTCTCGCGGACCCGGAGCCGCAGTGGTGCGGTGCCGGACGGCATGCGCAGGACCGAGGGGGTCTCGGGGCTGTCGCTCGTCGCCCTGACGGACAGCGGACGCCAGGTCGGCACGGCGGCCGTGGCCGGCGAGCCGAGGTCGACGAGGTCCGTGGCGCCCGGGACGGTGCCGGCCGGGCCGTGCGCCTCCTCCAGGACGGCCTCCAGTTGGTTGGGCGGCCGGGGACCCGTCCCCAGCAGGGAGACGCGCAGGTCGGGGCCGATCCGCTCGACGACCAGCCGGCGGTCGGGCAGCAGCCGCACGGGGTCCGCCACCGCCACCGGGGACAGCGACATCCGGGGCACACTGTCGCGCTGGAAACGGGCCAGGGCCAGCCGGACGAACGGCGCGTACGAGGCGGCCGCCGCGGGCGGGGTGATCTCGATGTCCGCGTACCAGCGGTCACCGTCGCGGGTGACGGCGTAAGGGACCAGCAGCACCGACGCGCCCAGGTCGGCGGAGGTGTCGGGGGGTTCGCTGAATCCCGTGAACCATTCCTTCCCGGCCAGTGGCGGGAGTGGCTCGGACGCGAACAGCGGATCCCGGCCGACCCTGGTCACCGGGACCCCGGGGGTCGCGCCGGGCGCGGCGCACAGGACGGCGACCCGTTCCCCTTCCCCGGTCGCGTACCACGGGCCGGCGAGCTCCACGCGCAGCCGTCGGGACGCGCGGACGCGCTCGATCCGTGAAGCGGCCGCCTGGGTCTCCCAGCGGAAGGAAGGTGTGGCCGACAGCAGCATCAGGTCCGGCGGGCGGGCGCTGGAGGGGATGGTGACGGTGTCCTGGGGGCGGCTCAGCTGGAAGGCGTCGTCCGGGTCGTCCTCGTCGAAGTACGCACGGAAGCGGCTGATCGCCTTGAGCGTGTAGGTGACCTTGCGGTGCTTGGTGTCGCCGAACCCGTGGCGGATCACCGGCGCCGGCGGGTCACCACGCGCGACGGTCTGCCCGTACACGTGCGCGACGCCGTCGTCCCGGTCGCCGTCGTTCGTCCACTCCCGCCAGGCCGCGGAGATCTCCAGCCGTCCGGTGCTGTCGGTGTTCAGGCCGCTGGGCGGGAAGACGGGCCGCAGCACGGCGAACGTCTCCCCCTCACCGCGTGTGACCGGCGGTCGGCTCTGCCAGCGGGGCTCCGTCAGCGGCCGTCGGACGGCATGCACCAGGTGGATCCGTCGTACGGGACAGAGGACCGGATGCCGGCCGTTGAGGACGGTGACCTCCCACTCGCTCGCCGGCAGGGGCACGTCGGAAGCGCTGACGGGCCGGTCCAGCCACTGCTTCACGGAGAAGTGGTCGAGGAGCCCGTCGGTGACGGTGGAGGAGAGTTCGAGGACCGCTTCCTCGGCCTTGGCGAGCTTCAGGTCCAGGTCGCCGTTCACCCAGCTGAGGGCGATGGGAGGCGTGGGGGCCGGCTGCTCGGAGAGGGTGATCCGCTTGGGGTCCGCCGAGGGCCAGTCGTCCCAGGCGGACCGGTCGGTGACCGGCTCGTTCAGCCCGCCCGGCGCGGCGGCGACATAGGCGTTGACGCCGCTGGTCGCCGGGTCCGGAAGGGCGCCGTCCGGGTCGTCGGCGGCATCGGCGCGCAGCGCGCGCAGCGCCAGTTTCCAGGTGCGCTCGGTAAACGCGGGGCCGACGTCGTCCGGGTTCCCCTGTCGGGGGTCGAACACCCCGTGCTGCTCCGCGATGGCGAAGCTGACGGTCGGCCGGCGCAGGGTGCGCCGCTCGACCGGCGGGTACTGGGGGTGGGCCGCGCTGAACTGGGCGGCGTTCATGCCGAGGTCGCTGCGCACCACCAACCGGTCCAGGGCCGCACCGGCCCCGAACGTGCCGTCATGGCTCAGCCAGGGCGGCCTGATGGGGTCGCTGCGGGCGTACTTGACCGTGTCGGTGGCGGCCGTGGGACCCGTCGGTTCATCGAGGCCCGGGCCGCCGCCGGTGACGTCGGCGACGCGGACCCGCATCGCGTACCGGACGACGAACCGCAGGCGGGGCAGGGTGCCGTCGACGGGGCTGAAGTCCCATCGGAAGACGTACGGTGGCGTGGTCGCCGGGTCGGGCTCCGGCTGGGGCGAGGGGCCCAGCAGGTTCACGAAGGGCACCGCCAGGCTCCAGCCGTCCCAGCGGACGACGACCTCGTCCGCGTGCAGCCGCCCGTCGGGAGTCTGCACCGCCGCGTAGGGCTTGATGTGCCCCTCCTCGGGCAGAGCGGGGTCGCCCAGCGTGATCAGCCGGCCGTCGGCGCCCTCGACGGTGTAGGACGCCCGGCGCAGGCACAGCGGGTGCCACTGCTCGTCGTCGCCGGTCCGGATGTCGACCCGGTAGCCGAGTACCAGGTCCTCGGCGGTGAGTTCGGCGCCGTGCAGGCCGGCCCCGAGCCGGCCCGCGGCGACCGCGGCGCGGGCGGTGAAGTCCGACTGGCGGTCCGGACGGATGAGCATGAGCCCGGCCGTGCGCAGGTCCGGCAGCGTGGGCCGGCGTCCGCTGTCGGCGTCCAGGGCCCTGGCCTCGGTGCGCAGGGCGCGCACCGCTCCGTCGACGTCGATCAGACTGAGGGCCCAGGGTGGGGTGGTGCCTTCCGCCCAGTCGAGGAGGCCGACGCCGGCCAGGTCGAGGAGACCGTTGCGGATGCCGCTGGAGCTGTTGGCCGGCGCCGGCCAGAAGCCCGTACCGGTGAGGTCGTACTTGGTCCAGGGCGAGCTGATGTCGATCGGCAGGTCCCTGCCGCGGATCCGCAGGAATCGCGGGCCGGTGCCGATGGCCAGGTCGGCCCGGTCGGCGCGCAGCTCGAACACGAGCCCGAGGGCTTCGAGGACCGCGGGGTGTTCGCGCAGGGTGGCCACGGTCCGGTGGAAGTCGAGGGCGGGCGGCAGCGGCGGCAGCGGCGGCTCGGACTCCGAGGTCGGGGCCAGGGGGGTGTTCCACCGCTCGATCCGCCGGCGTACGGCATCTGCGCCGTCGACCGGCTCGCGGGTGAGGATGCTCGTGCACTCCCGGTACGACATCACGACGGCACGGGCGTCGGTATACGTCGTACCGACGTGCGGAGCGGGCTGCTGCGTCGGCGTCCACTCGTCGATCCTCGCGGCGTCGCCGTCGAAGAAGGCGTGCCAGGCGTCGCTGTCGGCGACCGGGTCGTACCGCACGTCGTGGTCGGCCTCGTGGACGCCCTCCTCGCTCCGGACCTCCAGGTCGAAGGTGGCGTCGGCGAGCAGGGCGGGCCAGTCCTGGAGGCCGAAGTCGCCGAGGGAGCCCTCCGACAGACGGGGCACGACGAGGACACGGATCCGGGCGGCCGGCTCCGGACCCCCGGTCAGCCCGGCGGGCACCGCCGCCCAGACGAATGTGCTCATCGCTACCGCCGTCCCGGGTAGATGCGGGCCAGACCGTCCGCGCAGGCCGTGGCCAGCAGCTTCCCGTCGGGGCTGAAGGCCAGGTCGTTGACGGTGGCCGGGTGGGCGAGCCGGGCGAGTTCGGTGTCGGTGGTCGGGTCGACGATGACCACCGTCGGTCCGGGCTCGTCGTTGACGAGCGCCAGCTGCGGGTCGCTCGGGTGGAAGCGGAGCCGGGTGACCGTCTGCGGGAAGGTCAGGGTCCGGACCTTCTTCGGCGGGGCGGCCGCGACGTCCCACAGATGGACGGCCTCGTCCTTGCCGGCGGTCGCCAGGAGCTTGCCGTCCCCGCTGAAGGCGACGGCGGTGACATCTCTGGTGTGCTGGGAGCGCCCGATCTCCTTGCGGGTGGCGGTGGAGATGATCAGCACCGCGCCGTCGTCCCCGCCGGTGGCCAGGACCGAGCCCTGTGGGTTGAAGGCGATCGCCCTGAGCTTGCCGTCGTGGGAGAAGACGGCGAGCTCGGCGCCCGTGTCCGGTGCCAGGATGCGGGTCGAGCGATCCGCGCAGGCGGTTGCGACGAACCGGCCGTCGGCACTGGTGGCGACCCGGGTCACCGGCTGCGGGTGATGGAACCTCCAGACCTCGTCCCCTTCTTCGCGGGCGAGCCTGCGTGTCGTTTTGTCACGGCAGGCCGTGACCAGGTCGTCGTTCCCGCCGGAGGAGGGGAGGAAGGCGACGGCTTCCACGGGCGCGGTGTGGGCGACGATCCACCGCCGCTCACCCGTGTCGGTGCGGAACAGCCGGACGCCGCCGTCCGTGTTGCCGGTGGCGAAGTGGTGGCCGTCCGGACTGAACTCCAAGGTGTTGATCTCCCCGGGCAGTTTCTTCTCCAGGACCGGCTCGCCTGTGTCGGCGCGGAACAACGAGGCCTTGGCTTCCGGTTCGTGGCCGGCCGCGACGGCCAGCGGCGCGGCAGCCGAAGTGAGGGCGATCTTCTTCACGGGGCCCTCGAAGGTCAGGCTCGACACGCTCGTCGGGGCCATGCTGTGGATGCGGAGGAAGCCTGAGCCCTGGCGGCCCTGCCCGCCGAGCGCGAGCCGTTGTCCGTCGCGGGAGAACGCGAGGCCGGTCAGCGGGTCCGTCGCCGTCTCCCACACGGTGGTGCCGAGCAGAGAGTTCACCACCTTCACACCGCCGGCCGAGGCGATCGCGATCTCCGGGAGGACCGGATTGAACCTGACCCGGGCCGCGCCACTGACCGGGACCGAGAAGCGCCGCCCGCCGTCGGACAGGTCCCACAGGACCATGGTCTGGGAACCGACTCGGAGCAGCCGCCGGCCGCCGCTGCTGAGGGCCGTCACCACCGTGCCCGGCAGCGGGTCCTCGAGGGCGACCGTTTCGCGGATGTCCCCGTCCGCGGCCCTGAGGGTGAACGCCTCGCGTTCGGTCGTGACGACCAGCGCCGTCTCGTCGGCGGTGAAGGCGAACGCCGTGATGGCGGCGGGCATCCCGGTCATCCAGCGGATGGCCCCTGCGGTCACGTCGACGAGCACCACGCGGGTCGCGTCGGCCACCGCCAGCCGCTGGGAGTCGCGGGTGTACACGGGGGGCAGCTGCGGGACGACGGCCGGGAACCCGCTCTTGAGGCTGCCGTCGACCGCGTCGAGTATGCGGAGGGCCTTGCCCGAGCCCGCCAGCAGTCTGCCGTCGGGGCTGTGGACGAGGTGCCGTACGTCCCCGTCCGGGTCGTCCAGGCGCCACCGCACGATGGCGGAATCCATCGCCCGTACCCAGATCCGGCGGGGCGGCGGGGTCCAGCCGACGATGTGGACGCCGGCTTCCTCCTGGTTGAACCGCTCGCATTCCTCCAGCTCGTCGCGGGGGACTTCGTTGCAGTCGAGGAAGGGGACGAACTCCTCGATGGGCACCACCGCCCCGTCCCCGCCGGCCCCGGCCACGAACTGCCCGTCCGAGCTGATCACGACGGACGTGGTGTCCAGGGCCTCCGCCGACCAGCGGATCTCGCCCGAATCGGTGTTCAGGACGGACAGTTTCTGGGTCTTGAAGGGGGCGTGCGTGCGGTGAAGCCCGAACGCGACCAGGCGCAGCCCGTCGTCGCCCCAGGCGATCTCGGACGGAGCGAAGTCCAGCTTCGCGTTCGCCAGCAGCTCACCGATCTCACTCATGACTGCACTCCTGTCGCGGCGTTCCGGTCACAGCGGTGCGAAGGCCGCCTGGTAGGCCCGCCAGCGCGCCAGCCCTTCGTCGGTCTCGCGCACGGCGAGCAGCCTGCGGTCGGCGCCGCCGCCCGCCAGTACCCAGGTACCGCTGTCGAGTTCCACGCTGGCCGAGCACAGGGTGAGGTCGACCTCGACGACCAGGGTGGCCCGGCCCACCAGGGCTTTGGTCGCCGACTGGTAGGCCAGCGAAAGGCACAGCTCAACCGACACCGAGACCAGGCCCAGGACTTCGACGCACCCGCCGATCCGCAGGTAGCCGGTGAGGGAGACCTCGCCGTCGGCCAGCTCGAACCGGATCCCGCCGAAGGCGTGGACCTCTCCGCGGGCCACCACGAAGTCGACGGCGAGCATCGCGCCGAACTCCAGCGCGGCCTCCAGGCGCTGCAGTCCGCGGTAGTCGAGTTCCACCTCCAGGTATCCGCCGCCGCCGAACATCAGCACGGTCAGCGTGAACGGGTTGTCCCGGCTGGCGAAGCCGAAGGTGACGGACACCGGCTCCCCGTCGAACGGGACGGTGATCTCGGTGCTCACCTCCAGGTCGGTCATGAGGAACGCGCCGGCGGTGACCGAAGGCAGCGGCAGCGAGTAGCTCGCCACGAGTTCGTCAGGGTTCACGTCGACCTGCGGCGCGAGGTCGGCCAGGTCGACGGCCTCTCCCAGCTCCTGGAGGAGTTGCAGCGCGCCGAGGAACTCCACCTCGACGTCCTCCAGGGCGATCGAGGGCGGTCCGCCGCTCTTCTGAGTGAAGGTCATGGCGGCGAACTGCACCTTGAGCAGCGGAGCGGACGGTGTCGGCAGCACGAGGGCGAACTCGGTGACCTTGCAGTGGGTGTCGGTGCCGTCGGCCGACGCCGTCACGGTCAGGTCGAGCCTGCTCTCGCCGGTCGGCTGGAACGGGCCGTTCGCCTTGAGCCGTACGTCGTTCCACGCCATCCTCGCAGCCGGTGCGCGGCCCGGCGTGAGCACAGAGGTGACGGTCGGCGGCTTCTTGAGATCGGTGACGAGGTCCATCAGCGCGAAGCCCAGCAGGGTGGCCTCCGGAGCGAAGAGCCGCGCCGGGTCGATCTCGTCCGTGCCCGGGGCGGGCCGCGCCGCGGAGTTCACCGGGCCGAGGTCCCGGGACACCGTGTCCGTTGTGAAGCTCGGGGCCACCAGACCGCCCGACCGGTCGCTCCGGCCGACGAAGTCGAAGTCGACCGGAGGGTCCAGCTTCAGCACCAGGTCGTGCGAGGCGCCCCGGCTCAGGTACTGGGACGTGAACTCGACCCCGTACGGTTCGTCTTCGCCTAGCAGCGTCCGCAGTGCGGGCAGACGTACTTCGAGGCCGGTGAGCACCGGACGGTATCCGGTGGCGTGCAGGGTGCCCCCGACGGTCATGCCGTGGACCTCGTGGACGTCGCCGTCGCGGGGCTCGGCCGACCGGACCAGGTCGATGGGGATGCCGGGGAGGGGGACGAACCGCGGGGGCAGGACGTTCGCGAGGTGCTGGGCCAGGTCGGGGTTGGTGAGGGAGGCGAAGCCGGGTTTGGTGATGTCGGCGACGAAGAGCAGCGGCATGGCGAATCGGACGTCGCCCCTGGGCGCCGTACAGCGCACGGGGAATTCGACCGTCCGGCCGCCGTCGGCGAACGTCGGCTGGAAGTAGACCCCGAGGTGCGTCTGTTCGGTGACCGGGTCCTCGAAGCTCTGCCACTTGGCACCGGCGAGACCCCCGTAGGCGGGGGTGGTGATCTCGACGTCCCCGAACGGGAAGGCGCGGGCCACCGGTCCGTCCGGCGGCGGACGCCGGACGGGTTCGGTGACGGTGAGGACGAACACGCTGCGCAGTACGGCGGCATGTCCGGCCGTCGGGTCGAAGACGCGTTCGCTGAACTCCACGTACCGGGCCCGGTGGCCGAGCGGGTACAGCACGCCGGAAGTCTCCGTCCGGACCCGGACGTCCCGGCCGAGCACCGCGTCGTGCTCCCACTGGAAGGTGTCCCACAGGCCGGCGGCCGTCAGGGTGCCGCCCAGAGCGCTCAACTCCAGCCGCGTGGCGTGTGCGGGCTGCGCCGCCGTGGCCTTGCCGGCGAGCCGGTCCCGGCCCACCTGGCCCAGCGGGACGGAGAACCCGGGATCCGGGGACTTCGCGGTCGCCGGGTCGACGGCGTGCAGCGCGAGGGAGGCGTCCTGGGCCGGGGTTCCCGGCTCCTGCCGCAAGGAGCGGAGACGGGCGCGCCACAGGCCCGAGACCCCGGCGACCGTCAGGGGGAGCACGGGGTGGTCGGAGGCGATGTCCTGGCCGCCCTGGCGGTCCTGCACGGCGAAGACCATCCGCCAGGGCAGTTCGACGGCGGTGTCCGGGGCGATCGGCCGGCCCCGGCCCATGGCCCGGAGTATGCCGTCCACGGTGGGGACGAGGGTCGTGCCGCGCGGCAGGGCGAAGGAGATCCGGCTCGGCCCGGACAGCATGCCGCTCCAGACCGGTACGAGGGTGCCCGAGGCCGCCGGCAGGGTCTTCGGGGCCGGCTGCGGCTGCCCTGGCAGGGAGGTCTCCTCGGCCACGTGCTGGGGAGGGAAGGAGACCACGAGCCGGGCGTCGTCGGCGGTGGCCTCGAGGATCGGCATCCCGTCGGGGCTGGTTTCGGCCACGGTCAGACCGGACCACGAAACCCCGAGAAGCAGATGGTCCGAGGACCGGACGAGGAGGAAATTCGACACAATGACCACCGACCGGGTCGGGTACGGCCCATCAGGCGTCGGCGTGCTCCGGTGAAGTCCTGGAGCAAGGCTGCCTGAATGTGCACCTTGATCATGAAGATCGGCACGAAAGCCAGTCTTTTGAATTGCAAACTTCTGGGGCCCGAGATGGTGAACCGGCTGGGGCGCCGAGAGGGTTGAATCCGCCGCAGGCAGGGCCGACGAGTGCGATGTCCTGCGCGTTTCCGGGTGGTGACGAGTGTTCGACAACCATAGGCCCACCTCGTACCCGGAAGTTGAGCCTCATGGACAGTCTCACCCATGTGAGCTGGTCTCGCCACCGTGTGCGGTTAGTTGACGCAGCTACAGAATCTCCCGTGTCGAGGACAGTGCGTTCCGGCAGTCCAGGCTCCGCAGATCGACGGCGTCGGCCATCGCCTGCATTCCCTTGTCGTTGGGGTGCAGATGGTCGCCGCCGTCGAAGGCGGGCAGGATCCGCTCGGGGTCGTAGGGGCTGCGCAGGACGCGGTCGAAGTCGGTGACGGCGTCGAACGCGCCGCTGTGCCGGACGAAGGCGTTGACCTTCCGCCGTACCGCTTCCCCGGCCGGGTCCCATTCCTGCCAACCCTTGTAGGGGGCGATCGTGGCGCCGACGACGCACTTCCCGGCCGCGTGGGCCCGGTCGATCAGCGTGCGGTACCCGGCGATCAGCTCGTCGGCCGTGGCGCCCGGTTCGGCCTTGATGTCGTTGACGCCCTGGAAGAGGAACACCGTCCGCACTCCGGGCAGCGAGAGCACGTCCCGGCTCAGGCGGTTCAGGGCGCTCTGCCCCGGGACGTCGGTGAGGACCCTGTTGCCGGCGATGCCTTCGTTGGCCACGCCTTCGACCGTGCCGGTGGCGGACCTGGCCAGTCGGCGGGCGAGGTAGTCGGGCCAGCGGCGGTCGCGGTCGGTCGTGGACTGCCAGCCGTCGGTGATGGAGTCGCCGAGCGCGGCGACCGCGCCCGTCCCCTCGCGGGGCCGTACGGTGACGGCGTCGAGGTAGAACCAGGATCCGGTCCGCTGCTTCCAGTTGGCCGCGCTCTCCTCCGCGGTGTGGTCACCCTCGGTGGTGTACGACGTCTGCATCGCCATCCAGTGCCCGGTGAGCGAACCGCCCGCCCGGGCGACGTAGAGGCTGACGGCGAGGGTGCTCGCGGCGGGGACGTGGCCGGGCAGCGGGTCGCTGTAGACGATGCCGCCGGCGGGGACGGTGACGGTGCGCGCGCCGCCGAAGGTCAGGCGCCGGTTGCTGCCGGGGACGAGCGCGGCCCCGTCCCGTCGCAGGCCGACGTGGACGTTGCCGAACGTCACGGGCTGGTCGCCGAAGGCGTTGGACAGCCGCACCCTGAGGCCGCTGCCGCCGACGCTGGTGTGCACCAGCAGCCGGTAGCCGCGGCCGTCGACGGCCTCGCCGATGCGGTCGGCGGACGAGGCCCAGGTGACCACGCCGTACTCCGCTCCCGTGGGGGCACTGGACGGCGGGGCCGGCTGGTCCCCCTGGGGTGTCGCGCCGGTCCCGCAGCCCAGCACGACGCAGGAGGAGAGGGCGGCCAGGGCGGCGCGACAGCGAGGGCGTGCGGTGCGGGGCATCGTCGGCGCTCCTTCGGCCGGTCGGTCGCGTGCGGGCGGTGTCACGGTGCGAGGTTCCGCAGGGTCACGGAGCCGCCGGGCGCGAGGTGGATCCTGCGGGTCGCCCCGGCGTACGACACGGTAGTGGTGCGGCCTCCGACGCTGTGCGGGGTGGCCTCGGTGGGCCTGCCGTGGCGCCAGCGCAGGTCGAGGACGAACCCGCCCCGCACACCGGCTCCCCGGATGCTGCCGTCGTCCGCCCAGGCCGCGGGGAGGGCGGGCAGCAGTTCCACGTGCCCCGGCCGCGACTGTACGAGCATTTCGATCATGGCGGTGGGAGTACCCAGGTTGGCGTCGATCTGGAAGATGCCCCGGCCGCGCTCCACTTCGTAGATGTCGAACAGGTTGAAGGCGGTGCCGTTGGCGCCACCGGTGGAGGGGTGGAGACGGCCGACAGGTCGTGGTCCGGCAGGTCGACGGTGAGGCGGGCGAGGAGTGTGAAGGACCCGAAGTCGTCGCGGCCGTAGGGGAACTGGCCGTCCGCGTCGAGGGTGTCGTTGAGGCCGCCGGTCCACATCGTGGCGTCGGTGATCAGCAGGAGTTCACGGCCGGGGTCGTTGCCCGTGAGGGCGCCGAGGCGGCCGTTGCCGACGGGCAGGCCCTGCTCGATCATCGACTTCTCGTCGGCGGGTGCGCGCCACCACGGTGCGTGGCGTGGGTCGCCGGCGGGGACGGACGCGCCGGCGGGGCGCCGCGGTGCGGCCGTGGCGGTGAAGGCGGGCAGGGCGGCGAGGGAGCCGGTCGCCGCGGCCAGGGCGAGCAGGCTGCGTCTGGGCGGGTGGGTGTCCACGCGAGGGCCTCCGGTTGCCGGGTCAGGACGAGGTCGGTACGTCGATCCGGTCGATGTCCGGTGCGTAGCTGGAGCCGCTGTCGAAGGTGATCGTGTTGGCGCCGGCTTTGAGCGTCACGGGGACGCTGACGGTCTCGGCGGTCCCCCAGTCGCCCGTGGAGGCGAACGTGTGGGAGGTGGCGCCGCCGCCGCTGGCCGGGATCACGGCGCTGGTGCAGGACCTGCTGACCGAGGCGGACGGCCTCGGCGCGGGCGTGCTGGGCCTGGGCATCGCCGTCTCCGGTCGCCTTGGCCCCGATGAACAGCGCCCGATCGCCGTTCACCCGCAGCGGGTTGGCGGGCCGCCCAAGCGTCGGCCGCGCCTCCCCGTCGACGTCCTCCGCCAGGTAGCCGGCCTCGATCAGGGGCCGGACCGCCTCGGTGACGGCGGCCGGGGAGAGCCCGGCCGGCCGGGCGGCCGCCAGCCGGGTGAGCGGGCCGTGGGAGAGGACGGTGGTGAAGACCTGGGAAGCGGCCGGGGTGTTCGCCGGGAACGTCTCGAACGTCTCCCCGCGACGTGTCGGGTGCATGACCGGAACGTAGGAGGGTTATTTTCCGCTGTCGACAAAAGAAGCGGGGATCGCTCCCGGCGGCAGTCGCATTGCCCTGGTTCGTACGGGAACTCCCGCACACTTCCCGGCCGTTGTCCGGGCATCCGCCGCCATACGGCGCGGACAGGGCGGAACGACAGGGCGGCGCGATGAGCGAGTTGGTCCCCGGGGGCAATGTGCCGTTGCCGGGCGGTGCGGTGAGCGTCCGGGTGCCCGGGCCGTTCGACGTGTCGGCGCTCGTCACGGACGACGGCGGAAAGGTCCGGGGCGACGAGGACTTCGTCTTTTACAACCAGCCGGCCGCGCCCGGCGCCCGCCTGCGGGGCGACACGCTCACCGTGGACCCGCCGAGGCTGCGTCCGGGCGCCACCCGGGTCACCGTCGCCGTCAGCCCCGCCGACCCCGGGACTCCCCTCAACCGCCTGCCCTCCCCGACGCTCCACGTCACCGACGCGGCCGGCCGCCCGCTCGCCCGGTTCACACCGCCGCGGTCCCAGCGGGAGACGGTGCTGCTGCTCGCCGAGTTCTACCGGCGTGGCGACCGCTGGAAGCTGCGGGCCCTGGGCCAGGGGTACGCCGACGGACTGGCGGGGCTCGCGCGGGATTTCGGCGTCGACGTCGTGGACGACCCGCCGGTGTCCGGGCCGGGCCCGGCAGCGGCCGGCGGGCCGGGCACCCGGCCGGCTCCGCTCGGCGGCGAGGCGCGGCGGGTGGGTCCCCTCGCCGGACCGGCCGCCGTCCCGGCGGGCTCCCACCGGACCGGGCCGCCGACCGCCGTCGTTCCCTCTCCGGGGGCACCCGGTCACGCACCCCCGGACGACCCCTTCCTTGACCTGGTCAACTCCGCGCGGTCCGCCGCCGGTTCACCGCCGGTCTCCCTCGACGCCCGTCTGGTGTCCGCGGCCCGTGAACACGCCGCCGCCATGGCCGCCGCCGGGCGGCTCGGCGTCGAGAGCCGCGACGGCGTCTCCGTCTACCAGCGTGTCACCGGCGCCGGGTACGCGTATCTCACCGTCGGCGAGCATCTGGTGTCCGGCCCGCGCACGACCGCCGAGTTCGTCGCGTACTGCCTGCGCGCGGACTCGCCCCGCCGCACCCTGGTCGACCCGGCGTTCACCCACGGAGCCCTGGCCCGGGTCCAGGACGGCCCGTCCGGCGACACCTACTGGACTGCCCTGTGGGCCCGGCCGTTCACGCCCCGTGGGCTGGCCGACACGGCAGCCGCCGTCACCGACCTCACCAACCGCGAGCGGGCCCGGGCCGGACTGCCTCCCCTGGCCGTCGACCCGCTGCTCACCGCCGCGGCGCAGGCGCACAGCGCGGACATGGTGGCCCGCGCCTTCTACTCGCACACCGCGCCCGACGGCAGCCGCCCCTGGGACCGGGCCGCCGCCGCGGGGTCCACCCGGCGTTCCATCGGCGAGAACATAGCCTGCGGCCAGCGCTCCCCCGCCGACGTGGTGGAGGGCTGGATGAACAGCCCCGGCCACCGGGCCAACATCCTCAAGCCCGGCTTCACCCACATCGGGATCGGCTTCGCCGGCGGCGGCCGGGCGGGCACCTACTGGACACAGGTCTTCGGCGGTTGAGACCGCCTCACCCGGCCGTGTGGTCCGTCCGCCCCCCGACGATCGCCGCGATCTTGGCGGAGGGAGAGGCTCCGGGCGAGGATGCCGGTATGAAGGGTGACCTCTTTTCCAGCGAGCACATGGTGCAGCCCGCCGTCGCGCCGGGCATGGCGGTCGAGAACGCCAAGTGCATCCGGTACACGGTGAACGGCGAGATGCTCGCGCGCCAGGGCGCGATGATCGCCTACCGCGGCAGCCTCCAGTTCGAACGCAAGGGCCAGGGCGTGGGCGGCATGCTCAAGCGCGCGGTCACCGGGGAGGGGCTTCCCCTGATGGCGGTGCGCGGGCAGGGCGAGGCCTGGTTCGCCCACGAGGCGCAGAACTGCTTCATCGTCGACGTCGAACCGGGTGACGAGTTCACCGTCAACGGCCGCAACGTCCTGTGCTTCGACGCCACGTTGGCGTACCGCATCGCGACCGTGAAGGGCGCCGGCATCACCGGCGGCGGCCTGTTCAACAGCGTCTTCACCGGGCACGGCAGGCTGGGCCTGGTGTGCGAGGGCAATCCGCTGGTCATCCCGGTCTCCCCGCAGTACCCGGTGTACGTCGACACCGACGCCATCGTCGGCTGGACCGCGGGCCTGCAGACCTCCCTCCACCGCTCCCAGTCCCTCGGCTCCATGCTGCGCGGCGGCTCCGGCGAGGCCGTGCAGCTGATGCTCCAGGGCGAGGGATACGTCGTCGTACGGCCGAGCGAGGCGACCCCGCAGAAACCCGGCCAGCACTGACACGCCCCCGGGCCTCCGCTGAGCCCCTGTCAGGTGATCTGCGCCTCACAGGCAACCCGGTCCGTGCCGCCGACGTCTTGATCGGCAACAGGTGAGGCCCTGGCCTCGTGGCCAGGGCCGGTTTCCACCCTTCTATACACACCATGTATACGCGCTGTGTAGAGATGATGTGTATACGGACCGAAAGGCATCGATGTACGGCAAGGCATTCGCCCCGGAGTACCAGGGCGCGCTGACCACCCTGTCCGTCAACTCCTCCCTGACCGACGTCCTGGCCGCCGGCACCGAGCAGTTGGAGGCTGCCGAGCGTGCCGGGCGGCCCGGGGAGGCGGCGCGTTCCGGGCTCGCGGTGGCCGAGGCGCAGCGCCGACTGGGCCGGGTCGAGGAGGCGGACCGGGCCTGGAAGGCGAGTTACCGTGCCGCCCGCCGGGCCGGGGACGTCGCGGCGATGGCCTGGGCGCTGTGGAGCGGCGGCACGCTGGCCCGGCAGCGCGGCGCGTTCCGGCTGGCCCGGCGGCTGCTCGGGCTCGCGGCCGACCTGGGCGAGCGCGGCGGGGACATCGTCGTACGCGGCTACTCGCTGGCGGGTCTGGCCGAGACCGGCCGTATCCAGGGCGACTACGAGGCCGTCGGCCGGTTGCACGAGCAGTTGCTCGCCGAGGCCCGGCGGCGCGGGGAGGCGCGGCACACGGTGTGGGCGCTGGAGGGCATCGCGCAGATGCACCGCAACACCGGCAAGTACGACACCGCCCACGCCCTGTTCGAGGAGGCCGCCGAGATCGCCGCGCGCGCCGACGACCGGCGGGGCCACGCCTGGGCGTTGCGCGGCCTGGCCGATGTCGTCTCGGTGCGGGACGGGGACACCCAGCGGGCGTTGGAACTGCTGACCGAGGCGGAGACGACGTGCCGCGCGATGCGGCTGTCCAGCGCGCTGGCCTACAACCACAAGATGCGCGGAAACGTGCTGTACCGGGCGGGGCGTTACGCCGAGGCCCGGGCGTGGTACGAGCAGGCGCTCGCGGAGTTCCGCGAGATGAGCGAGCCGCGCGGGGAGGCGCTGTCGCGGCTGGGGCTGGCCAAGGCCCTGGCCCGGCTGGGCCACGACCCGGGCGGGACGGCGGCCGAACTGGCCGACCTCGCGGGCGTGCTGGAGCGGATCGGCCTCCAGCACGCCCGCGAGATGGTGGCCCGCGCCCACGAGGAACTCGGCATACCGGCCGCCGCGCGGGCCACGGAGACGGCACGATGACGGCGCTGCCGAAGGCGGCGGGGCCGGTGCGGCGGGGTACGGCGGCCGGTACGGGAGTACGGACGACCGGACAGGTCACGGCGCCGCCGGCCCTCACGGCCCCCACGGCCGACCGGTCGGCCCGACCCGGCACCACGGGCGGACCCACCACCGCAGCCGGGCACCAGCGCCCCGGCACCACCACCGGACCGACCACCGCCGGACCGACCACCGGCGAGCGCCCACTCCCCGACACCACCGACCACCCCAACACCGCCGAGCCGCCCCGCCCGGGCACCACCAGTGGACCCGCGACCGATGCCCTTCAGGTCCTCGAGCGCTGCCGCGCGCTGGTGCGGCCCGCGCTCGTCGAAGCCGTCGGGCAGCTGCACCCCTGGGTGGCCGAGATGGCCGCCTACTCCTTCGGCTGGTGCGAGGTCGGTGGTGCCCCGGCCGTCGCCCCGGGCGGCAAGGGTGTGCGGCAGGCGCTCGCGGTGCTGGGGGCCGAGGCGGCCGGGGCACCCGGGCGGGACGGAGTGGCCGCGGCCGTCGCGGTGGAGCTGGTGCACACCTTCTCCCTGCTGCACGACGACATCATGGACGGCGACGCGGCCCGGCGCCGTCGTCCCACCGTGTGGAAGGCCTACGGCACCGGCCCCGCCGTCCTGGCCGGCGACGCCCTGTTCGCCCTGGCCGTCGGGACGCTCGCCGCGGGGCCGGGCGGCGCCGCCGCCGTGCGGACGCTGTCCGTGGCGCTGGGCGACCTGGTGCGCGGCCAGGCGGACGACCTGCTGTTCGCCGACCGCCCCTGGACCGGTCCGCGCCGCGTACGGCCGGACGAGTACCGGGCGATGGCCGAGCACAAGACGGGCGCGCTGTTGGGCTGCGCGGCCGCGCTCGGTGCCGTGCTCGGCGGTGCCGCGCCCGGGACGGCCACCGCACTCGACCGGGCGGGCCGGCACCTCGGCGTCGCCTTCCAGATCGTCGACGACGTGCTGGGCATCTGGGGCGACCCGCAGGTCACCGGCAAGCCCGTCCACGGCGATCTGCGGGAACGGAAGAAGACGTTCCCGGTGCTGGTGGCGCTCGGTTCCCCGCAGGGCGACCGGATCGCCGCACTCCTGGAGGCCGGGGACGATCCGGGCGGGGCGGCCGCGTTGATCGAGGAGTCGGGCGGCCGTGCGGCGGCCCTGGCGGAGGCCCGGCGGCACCTCGCCGCCGTCGAGACGGCGCTCGGCGGCGTGCCGTTGGCGGCGGGGGCAGCCCGCGACCTGCGGTCACTGCTGGCCCACCTGGTGCGGCGCGACGCCTGAGGCCGCGGTGCCCGGCCCGCCGCGCGGGCCGGGGGGCGCGTTGACCCGGACCCCCTCCACGGGTCAGGGTGCGTCCGGCGCGTTCCGCAACCCGCGCCGGAAGGACTGCTGCCGTGATCGGCATCTCGGAGATCGAAGCCACGGCCGAGCGGATCGCCGGGCACGTCGTACGCACCCCGACCGTGGAAAGCCCGGGGCTGTCGGCGCTGCTCGGTGTCCCGGTCACCGCGAAACTGGAAGTGCTGCAGCGCACCGGCTCGTTCAAGGCGCGCGGGGCGGCGGCGAAGCTGCTGTCGCTGGGCCGGGCCGAGCGGGCGGCCGGAGTCGTGGCGGTCAGCGGCGGCAACCACGGGATCGCCCTCGCGGTCATGGCGGCCGCCCTGGGCGTGCGGGCGACGGTGGTGATGCCCCGGTCGGCGCCCGCCCGGGCCGTGGAGATCGCGGAGTCGTCCGGCGCCTCGGTGCGGCTGACCGACGACATGGCCGGGGCCTTCGCGCTGATGACGCGGCTGCAGGAGGAAGGGCTGACGCTGGTCCATCCCTTCGACGATCCGGTGGTGGTCGCCGGGCAGGGCACGGTCGGACTGGAGTTCGCCGAGGACGCCGGGGACCTCACCGACGTGCTCGTCAGCATCGGGGGCGGCGCCCTGATCTCCGGTGTCGCCGCCGCGCTGCGGGCGCTCCGGCCCGGTGTGCGGGTGTGGGGTGTGGAGACCGAGGGCGCGCAGGCCATGTCCGAGGCGCTCGCGGCGGGCGGCCCGCGGCCGGTCGCCCTGACGTCGATCGTCTCCACGCTCAGCGCCCCGGCCGTGTCGCAACTGACGTACGACCATGCCTCCGCCCTGGTCACCGAGGTGCTCGTGGTCCCGGACCGGGAAGCCGTGCAGGGGTCGCTGGACCTCGCCGACCACGCCAAGGTGTGGGCCGAACCGGCCGCCGGGTGCCTGCTGCCCGCCGCCCGGCGGGTCCTGGAGCGGGTCGGTGACGGGGCCCGGCTCGGCCTTGTGGTGTGCGGGGGCAACGCCACCACCGGCGACATGATCGCCTGGTCGCAGCGGTTCGGTCTGCGCTGAGGATCCGGCCGCCCTCCGGAAACCGTCGCCGGGAATTCGTCGGAGGGCTGTCGAGTTCAGCGGTCGGACACCTTCACATTTACCGCCGGTTACCACCTGGCCGGGCGGCGATTAACGATTCCACGGGCCACGGCGGACGAATTCCCCGCGCCCGCGAGGGCCCGGGTGGCCGAGGTGAGCCGCCCCCGAACCCGCGAAAGACCGTTTTTCTCTCGCACACTTGCTCCCATCTTTTGAATAAAAGACAAGATTGCGCGCGGAGTTGCGATCCGATTGAACGCGGGCGGCCTCACTCCCCGTACCTCTGGAAAAGGTGAGAGCCAGGTTTCCAGCGAGGGATGGCCATGGGCAGGGCGCACGTCTCCACACACCAGTTGGTCGCCGGCCGGTACCGGCTGCTCGAGATCATCCAGCGCGAGACCAACCGCATCTGCTGGTACGCCGAGGACATCGGCGCCGGTGACGTCTCACGCCCGTGTCTCGTCACCCAGATCGGGCTTCCGGACGACCCGCGCGCGACCGAGCGCCGGACCGCGGCCCGCCTGCTGCGCACGTCCGAGAGCATGGCGCTGCTGTGCCCGGGCCGCATCGCCACGGTCGTGGACGCCGTCGAGGAGGCGGGCACCCTGTGGACCGTCACCGAGTGGATCGACGGCACCCCCCTCGGCGAACTCCTCTCCGAGCAGGGCACGTTCAACTACGTGCGGGCCGCGCGCCTCGGCCTGGAGCTGCTCGACGTGCTGGACGCGGCGCACGCCGAGGGCATCACGCACGGCGAACTCAGCCCGGGCCAGGTGTTCGTGCGCGAGGACCAGTCGATCGTCGTCACCGGCTTCGGCCTGGCCGGCGCGACCCTCGCACCGCGCCTGACGGCACCCGCGTACGCCTCCCCGGAACAGGCCCGCGACCAGCGCATCGGCCCGGCGGCCGACCTGTGGGCGCTGGGCGCGATCCTCTACACGACGGTCGAGGGGCGCCCGCCCTTCCGTGACCGGGGCCGACCGGAGAACACCCTGAAGGGTGTGGACCGGCTGCCGCTGCGCACGCCGATGCGCGCCGGGCCGCTGGCGCAGGTCGTGCAGGGGCTGCTCCGGAAGGACTCGCGGGAACGGCTCACCCGCCCGGTGGTCCGGGAGGCGCTGACCCGCGCGCTCAGCGAGGACCCCGAAGCGGGCCTGGCCTCCGTGCCCGCCCCGCGGCTGCGCGGCACGTACGCCGCCGTGCGCCCGTGGAGCCCGGCCTGGAGCAGACGGACCATGGTGGCGGGGACCGCCCTGGCCGTCGTCACCGTCGCGGTCGCCGTGCTCGCCGCGACCCAGGGGCTGCCGGGCGGCGACTCGGGCAGCGACGCGGCCGAGTCCCCGGCCCGGCCACCGGCCTCCGCCGCGTCGCCGGGCGAGAGCACCGGCGGCGACACCGGTGGCGACAGCGGCAGCCCCGAGCCGACCGGGACACCCGGTCCGACGAAGTCCGCGTCCCCCTCCCCCACGCCCACCACCCCGTCCCCCACACCGACTCCGTCCACCCCGGCCACGGCCCTGCCGCCCGGCTTCCACCGCTACCACGCGCCGGAGGGCTTCTCCGTCGCGCTCCCCGAGGGCTGGGGGCGGCTGGACACCGACCGCCAGGGCGACCTGGCGTACCGGATCGTCTTCGGTGCCGACGGTGACGACCGCACGCTGGCCGTCACCTACAGCGCACGCGTGGGCCCGGACCCCGTCGCCGTGTGGCGGGACGACGTCGAACCGAACCTGAAGCGGTCGGGCGGCTACGAGCGGATCGGCGAGATCCGCGCGACGACGTACCAGGGCCGCGAGGCCGCCGACATGGAGTGGACGGCGCAGGCCGACGGTACCCGCGTGCACACGTTCGGCCGGGGCTTCCTGCTGGGCGAGGGCCGGAGCTTCTCGCTGCGCTGGACCACCTCGGACGCCGACTGGGAGGACGACGCGAACCAGGAGGCGCTGCGCACGTTCCTGAAGACGTTCCGGCCGGGCTCAGACTGAGCCGCGCGGCGCTCGCTGGCCGGTCAGCCGACGGCTCTGGAGCGGCTCGGTGGCCCAGCGCGTCGTGAGCGTCCGGTCCGCGAGGGAGCAGGTCAGCTCCAGCCGGTGCGGGGTCTCCACGAACACCACGTCCACGGCGAGCGTGCCGGGATCGGTCCAGCCGCCGCCGACCGCGGTCGGGAAGGGTTCCTCGGCAACCGTCCAGCCCGGCCCGCCGCCGAGCCGCAGGTCCAGGCGGCCCCCGCCGCGTTCCTCGGTGAGCGTCAGCGTCCAGCCGTCCGCGTCCCGGGCGAGCCCGGCCGTCCGCACCGGTCCCGCCCCGCCGGAGGGCGTGAACTCGGCGGCGGCCCACTCCTCGGCCCGCTCCGGCGGTGCGGGCTTGCCGGGGGCGGTCGGCAGGGCGAGCCGGGCGAGGCGTTCCCGCAGCTCGGCGTCGACGGCCTCCCGCCCGGACAGCGGCTCGGGCCCGAAGGCGGGCAGCAGGTGCTCCCAGACGAGGTTCAGCAGCGTCTGCATCTCCTCGGTCGCCGCGGTCGTCGCGATCACCGCGTCCTGCTCGGGCAGCACCAGGCAGAACTGCCCGTACGCCCCGTCGCCCCGGTAGCCGTGCCGGGACCTCCAGAACTGGTAGCCGTAGCCCAGGTCCCAGTCCTGCCGGTCCGCGTCTCCCATGGCACCGGCGGTCGGTATGTGCGGGTGCGAGGCGCGGGCCGCCCATCCCTCGGGCAGCAGCCGCTCGCCCTCCCAGACACCGTCGCGCAGGTACAGCTCACCGAGCCGGGCGACGGCGTCGGTGGTGGCGTGCAGACCGCTGAAGCCGAGTTCACGGCCGGTGCTGCCCTGCTGCCAGAACACCTCGCCGATGCCCAGCGGATCCAGCAGCCGCGGGCGCAGGTACGCGGTGAGCGACTGCCCGGTCACCCGCTGGACGATCGCGGCGAGGGTGTAGGTGGTGGGCTGGTTGTAGGCGAAGACGGTGCCGGGGTCGCGATCCGGCGGCAGCAGCAGGAACCCGCGCACGGGCTCCTCCCGGTCCAGCGCGAAGACCTCGTCGACGGTCTCCCGCTCGTGGCCGCTCGCCATGGACGCCACGTGCCGCACCAGCATGGCCCGGCTGCGCGGGTCGGTGATGTCGGCCTCGAACTCCGGGAAGTACGAGACCACCGGCGCGTCGAAGTCGAGCAGTCCCTCGGCCTCGGCCAGCGCGGCGGCGGTGCCGGTGAAGCTCTTGCTGAGCGAGTACAGCAGCTGGGGGCGGTCGGGGGTGTACGGCGCCCACCAGCCGGAGGCGACCAGCCGGCCGTGCCGCACGATCATCAGGCTGTGCGGCTCGATGCCGGGGGCGGCTTCGAGGGCGTCGAGGAAGGCGAGGACGCCGGACGCGTCGACGCCCTGGGCGGCGGGGTCGGAGGGCGAGAGCACCGTGGCATTCATGTCGGCATCCTTCCCCGCCGACGGACCTTGATCGAGTCGTTTTCCCGTCGGACGTCAGGGGACTCGGCGGTTATGGTGCAAATCGGATACACGATGATGACCGAGCAGGCCGGCCCCCGAGACCTCGTCGACCACGTGGTGCGGGCCGAGGAGGCGGGCTTCGACTTCTCGGTGACCTCCGACCACTACTTCCCGTGGCTGCGGTCGCAGGGCCATTCGCCGTACGCCTGGGCGGTGCTCGGCGCGGCCGCCCAGGCCACGTCGCGTATCCCGCTGATGACGTACGTGACGTGTCCGACGTTCCGCTACCACCCGGCGGTGGTGGCGCAGAAGGCGGCGACGGTGCAGCTGCTCTCCGAGGGCCGGTTCCGGCTGGGGCTGGGCTCGGGCGAGAACCTCAACGAGCACGTGGTGGGCGGCGGCTGGCCGTCCGTCGACGTCCGGCACGAGATGTTCGAGGAGGCCGTGGAGATCATCCGCGCCCTCTTCAAGGGCGGCCACGTCAACCACCGCGGCACGCACTTCGACGTGGAGTCGGCCCGGCTGTGGGACCTGCCGGAACAGGCCCCGCCCATCGGCGTCGCCGTCTCCGGCGAGCGGTCCTGCGAACTCGCGGGCCGGCTCGGCGATCTGGTGATCGCGACCGAGCCCAAGGCGGGCCTGCTGGAGGCGTTCGACCGGCACGGCGGCGAGGGCAAGCCCCGCGTGGGCCAGTTGCCCGTGTGCTACGACCCCGACCGGGACACGGCGATCAAGCGGGCGCACGCCCAGTTCCGCTGGTTCGGCAGCGGCTGGAAGGTCAACTCGGAGCTGCCGCACCCGGACTCCTTCGAGGCGGCGACCCAGTTCGTCACGCGGGACGACGTCGCCGACTCCATCCCGTGCGGCGACGACCCGGACGCGTTCGTGGAGGCCGTACGCCCCTACGCCGAGGCCGGGTTCACCGAGATCGCCCTGGTGCAGATCGGCGGCGAGTCCCAGCCGGCGTATCTGGACTGGTCGGAGAAGACCCTGCTGCCCGCCCTGCGCGACGCGTTCGGCTGAGGTCCTCCGCCAGTGCCTCGACGACCTGACCGACCAGCTGAGCCCTCCGGCCCGGAGGGCTCTTCTTCACGAGCGCGCCGACCCGCTGCGCCTCCTCGGTGGTGGGCAGCGCCCCGGCCAGGAGCAGGGGCAGCAACAGGCGTCGGACGAGCAGCTCGCTCTCCGAGGTGACCTGCGGTCGGCGCACCACCGAGACGTTCACGCGGACCGCGTGCTCGTTGCCCGGCGGGACGCCCGGCCGGTCCGTCTCGATCGCGGCGTAGCGGAAGCCGTGCGCCTGGTCGCAGGGCGGGCAGCCGACCGGGCCCCGGGCGAGCCGGCCGTCGCAGTCGGGGCACGTCAGCCGGTCGAGGGCGGCGTCCACCACCCGCCAGTCGTGCCGGTCGGGTTCGGCCGCGACCATCTCGGCCAGCGCCTTCTCCTCCTCAGCCCCGGTGACGTCCCACCGCCGCAGGAAGGCGGCCCACGCCTCCTCCACGATGCCGTCGACGAGGACGCGACACGCGTCGCAGCCGGGAGCACCGCCGTACTCGTACCCACCGCACTCCGCGCAGCGGCGCGGGACGGCGCCGATCTCGGGTCGCACCATGCCCGGCATCCTCGCCCACGCGGGCCGGGCGGGCGAAACGAATTCCAGGCGGGACGGCACCCGCGGAACGCGCGGGCGGTGCACGCGAGACGACCCCGGCCCCGACCTCACCGACGGTGAACGACGAGGTCAGCGGCTGCCGGTAGGCTGCCGTGCGCACTTCGTGCAGTCCCGATCCGCCCCGCCCAGGAGAGTCGTCCGTGACCGTAGCCCTCACCCCGCCCGAGACGTCCCCCGCGTCCCCGGAGCCCCTTTCCGACGTCGTCGCGCGTGACGCGCGGGAGTTCGGGGCGTACGCCCGGACCGGAGGATGGGCCTTCGGGCTGAAGGTCGCGCGCAGCGTGCGGCCCGGCGGGCAGGGCGCGGACGAGACGCCGAAGGTGTCCGCGAAGGAGTTCGCGGAACTCGCCGGCTGCTCCCCGGAGCGGGTCATGCGCTACTACAAGGCGTGGGACCGGGCGGCCGACGACGGCATGGTCCCGCACTTCGAGGCCCTGACCCCGGGTCAGGACGTCGAACTGCCGGACGCCGACGTGTGGCTGAGCTACTACGTCTCCCGCAACAGCGCCACGTCGGAACGCGGCACCGCCATCGCCGAGGCCGCCGAGGCGGAGGGCATCCGGCCCACCAAGGCGCTGGAGGTCGCGGAGAACCCCACCGCCCTGCGCGCCGCGATCCTCGCCGACCCCTCCACCGCCCGCGCGGCCCGCCAGGCCCTGCTCGACCGCGTCCGCGAGGACCCCGGTCTCCAGTCGGAGCTGGCGCGCGACGTCGTGCGCACCGACGAACTGAAGAAGGCCGTCGCCGGTGAGAGCAGGGCCGCGGACCGCATCGGCTACGTGCGCCAGATCGCCGAGTCGGGGCAGATCAGGACGCCGGCCGGGCAGACCGTCGAGGCGCCCGCCGACCTCCGTCAGGAGGCCGAGCGGCACCTGTCCCTCATCGACGAGCTGGACGAGGGCGAGGACGCCGGCGAGTGGGCCGCCGAGGCGTACGACACCATGAAGTCCCTCGTGGTGGAGACCGTGGAGGCCGACCCTGGGCTGCGCGTGCAGGAGCGGCGCACGAAGTTCTACAGCAGCCTGCAGAAGGCGACCAAGGTGTTCGAGGAACTGACCTTCGACGATGTCCCGGAGTTCTACGAGGACGACATGGTCACGCGGCTGGAGGAGCTCCAGCGGGCCGTGGCCGTGTGCATCGAGTCCCTGCGCGGAGCCCGCGGGAATCACCCGGAGGGCTGAGCATCTTGTGCGTGCAGGGGGTACTAGAGGGCTCTACGTCGGTTCTTCCCGGAGGCCCTCTCGTGAACTCCTTCGTGCACAAGACCCTGGTGGTGCAGCTCCAGGCGGGTGACACGGACCGCTTCTCCGTGCTCGCCCACCTGAGCTACGACGCCGCCGACCCGTTCGCCGTCACCGTCGTCTTCAGCCACGACGGCCGCGTCCTCGCCCGGTGGCAGCTGGACCGGGAGATGCTCGCGGACGGTCTGCGGCGTCCGGTCGGGGTGGGGGACGTGCGGATGCGTCCCGAGTCGCGGGGCGTGTGGCAGGAGCTGCGCATGGAGTTCCTCGGCGACGCCCGCCCCGACGGGGGCCGCCACCACGCGGTGGTGTTCGCGTGGGCCCCGGCGTTCGCGGCGTTCCTGCGGGAGACCCACGAGATGGTCCCGCCGGGCCGCGAGGAGGTCCACGTCGACGACTTCCTGGCGGGCGTCCTCGCCGGAGGCTGAACCGCGGCGGTCAGGGCGGGCTCCCCTAGTGACCAGCCCGCCCACGCCGCCGGCGAAACCTCCCGGTCACCTGGAGGTGTGGCGGTGCCGGGTCCACAGCGGCAGGGCGAACCAGCACAGCAGGTACCAGCCGACGACGCCGGCCACCAGGTAGGGCACGAAGCCGTCGTGGGTCGCCACGCGCAGGATCAGCAGCAGTGAGGCGGTCATCGTGGCCAGCAGCAGCAGGAGGCCGAGCAGCGTCAGCCGGGACGCCAGCTGCACCGCCTGCGGCTTGACGCGCCGCCCGGAGACGAGGCGGTGCAGGGACACCGGCCCGATCAGCGCCCCGGTCGCGCACGCGCCGAGCACGACCGTCACCAGGTAGATCGCCTGGTCCGTGTCGGTCAGGTCGTCGTACTTCTCGGTGAACACCACGGTGAGCAGAAAGCCGAACAGGATCTGCACGCCCATCTGCGCCACGCGGACCTCCTGGATGAGCTCCTGCCACATCCGGTCCGCTCTCTCCTCCTCGGTCTCGTTGCGCCCCCGGCGCCTGGCCCCGCCCTCTGCCGTGTCGGTCACTGGTCCTCCCGGTGTGAGAACTCGCGCGTCTTTACTCTTCGCGGGTTCCCCGGAAAGCACCGTCGTCCCGGGCCCCCGCGCGGTTTGAGCGATCAGGGGGCGGTTACACGGACGGCGCGAATGACGCAGAGCCCGAGGAGGTCGTGGACGCATGTCCGGTACGCAGCTCACCGTGACGCTCAGCGGCGGAGGCGCCGACGACGCGCGAGCGGTCGTCCGGGCCCTGGAAGGGACGTTCGGGGCGCCGGACGAGCTTCCCTCCGACGAGAACGCGACGGTGCACATGGCGACCTTCGACGGCGGTGCGCAGGCCGGTGCCGACGGGAGCGCCCCCGAGGAGGGTGGCGGGCGGCTGTCCGCGCCCGTGACCGTCACGGTGCAGGGCGCTCCGGAGGCGGTGCGGCGGGCGAGTGACACGCTCACCCGGGCGTTCACGGCACGCGACGACGGTGCCGCCTCCGGCGACCAGGAGCAGGAGAGGCAGCTGCTCCTGGTGCCCTGAGGGCGAGCCCTACCAGCGGTTCTCCACCTGCTCACGGATCCGCCGCTCGTACAGGTCGCGGATCGCCGCGAGCGTCTCGGCGGGCAGCTCCGGCAGCCGGGCGGCGGCCGCGTTGGCGCGGGCCTGCTCGGGCGAGCGGGCCCCCGGGATCACGGTCGTCACGCCGGGCTGCTCGATGATCCAGCGCAGCGCCAGCTGGGCCGGGGTGTATCCCTCGGGAGCCAGCGCGGCGAACTCGGCGGCCGCCTCGACGCCGGTGGCGTAGTCGACGCCGGAGAAGGTCTCGCCCACGTCGAAGGACTCGCCGTGCCGGTTGTAGGTGCGGTGGTCGTTCTCCGGGAAGACCGTGTCCCGCGTGTACTTGCCCGACAGCAGGCCGGAGGCGAGCGGGACGCGGGCGATGATGCCCACGCCGGCCTCACGGGCGGCCGGGAGCACCTCGCGCAGGGGCTTCATGCGGAACGGGTTGAGGATGATCTGCACGCTCGCCACGCCCGGCCGGGCGATCGCGGTCAGCGCCTCCTGGCAGGTCTCGACGCTGACGCCGTACGCGGCGATCCGCTCCTCCTCGACCAGGGTGTCGAGGGCGTCGAACACCTCGTCCGTGGAGTAGACGGGCGTCGGCGGGCAGTGCAGCTGCACCAGGTCGACGCGGTCGACGCCGAGGTTGCGCCTGGAGCGGTCGTTCCAGGCGCGGAAGTTCTCCAGCACGTAGTTCTCGGGGATCTGCTCGACCCGGCGGCCCATCTTGGTGGCGACCAGGACGTGCAGGTCCGGCCGGCCGGCGAGGAACGCGGCGATGGTCTGCTCGCTGCGGCCGTCGCCGTAGACGTCGGCGGTGTCGAAGAAGGTCACCCCGGCCTCGGCCGCCGCCTCCAGTACCGCGAGGGCTTCCTTGTCGTCGACGTCTCCCCAGTCGGCCCCCAGCTGCCACGTACCGAGACCGACGACGGAAGCGTGCTGACCCGACCTGTCGAATGTGCGCTCGTCCATGGGCGTCAGTCTGTCATCCGTCACAGCCCCGCGCGGAGGGTACTGCTCCGGCCCGCCGACCCCACCGAATTCACTCACACGAGTGAATAGAGGGGGCAGGGACATGGCACGTGTCAACCGGCCTCTAGCGTGACTGCACGTGACAACTGGTGCAGAGAGCAACTTCCCGTCGGCCGACCCGCGGTGGACGCGCCGGGGCTTCCTTCTCACCGCGGCCGCGCTGGCCGCCGTGCCGGGTCTGCCGGCGGATCCGGCGGTGGCCGCCGCGGAGCTGCCGGACTTCCCGGCGGACGTCGCGCTGTACCGCTCGGCGTACCGGAACTGGGTCGGCGAGATCACCGCCGACGGCCTGTGGGCGTGCGCGCCGGACGGCCCGGACCAGGTGGTCGACGTCGTGAACTGGGCGTGGCGGCACGGGTGGCGGGTGCGCGCGCGGGGCGCCTCGCACGGCTGGTCGCCCCTGACGGTGACGGAGGGGACGGCGTCCGGTGCGCCCGTCCTCCTCGTCGACACCGCGCCGCACCTCACCGGTCTCGCGCTGGACTCCCCCACGGCCGTGCGCGCCGGGACCGGCGTGACCATGGAGGCCCTGCTCGGCTTCCTGGAGGAGCACGGCCTCGGCGTCACGGCCGCACCGGCACCCGGTGTCCTCACCCTCGGCGGGGTCCTGGCGGTCGACGGGCACGGCACCGGCGTCCCCGCGCGGGGCGAGCGACGGCTCCCCGGGCACACGTACGGCTCGCTCAGCAATCTGGTCCTGTCCCTGACGGCGGTCGTGTGGGACGCGCGGTCCGGCGCGTACGTGCTGCGCACCTTCCACCGCGACGAGGCGGACGGTGCCGCGCTGCTGACCCACCTGGGGCGGTCGCTGGTGACGGAGGTGGTGCTGCGGGTCGGGGCCGACACGCATCTGCGGTGCGTGAGCCGCACGGACATCCCGGCCGGGGAGCTGTTCGCCGCGCCCGGCTCCGACGGGCGGACGTTCGCGAGCTTCCTGGACGAGGCCGGCCGGGTCGAGGCGATCTGGTTCGCCTTCACCGAGCACCCCTGGCTGAAGGTGTGGAGCGTCTCCCCCACCCGCCCGCTGACCTCGCGGACGGTGACGCGGCCGTACAACTACCCGTTCTCCGACAACGTCCCGGCCCCGGTGGCCGAGCTGGTGGGCCGTATGACGTCGGAGGCGGCCTGGTACCTCGCTCCGGTGCTGGGCAACGCGCAGTACGACGCGGCGGCGCTCGGGCTGGTGGCGACGCTGTCGGGCGACCTCTGGGGGCCGTCCAAGAACACGCTGCTGTACCTGAAGCCGACCACTCTGAAGGTCCATGCCGACGGTTACGCGGTCCTCACCTCGCGGGAGAGGGTGCAGCGGGTCGTCGCCGAGTTCGCCGCGTTCTACCGGGAGCGGCTGACGGCGTACGCCGCCCGGGGCAGCTTCCCGGTCAACGGCTCGGTGGAGATCCGGGTGACCGGCCTGGACGACCCGGGCGACGCCGAGGCGGCCGGGGCCCGCCCGCCGCTGCTGTCCGCGCTCCGGCCGCGCGCGGACCACCCCGAGTGGGACACCGCGGTGTGGCTGGACGTCCTGACCCTGCCGGGCACGCCGGACGCGGCGGCGTTCCTGCGCGAGATCGAGCGGTTCCTGCTGCGCACCTTCGACGGCGGCTTCGCCCTGACCCGGGTCGAGTGGTCCAAGGGGTGGGCCTACACGGACGACGGCGTGTGGAGCGACGGGGAGGTGCTGGGCTCGGTGGTGCCGGCGGCGGTCGGGCCCGCCGAGTGGGCCGAGGCGACCGCGATCCTGGACCGCCTCGATCCGCACCGGGTCTACGGCAACGCGTTCCTGGACCGGCTGTTCGCGGACACCTCCCAGGGCGCCTAGGGGGACACCCCTAGGGGCGAGCGGTCAGCTCCCTGGCCTGTACGGTCCGTGCGACCTTCGGGCCCAGCCAGCGCTTGAACCGGCGCAGCACCGTAGCGGGCCGCGCTCTGCAGGGGCAGGAGGGCACGCCTGCGTTCGTGTTCGTAGCGGGCGAGGGCCCGCGGGAGTGCGGCGTGCTCGCGCTGGGCGGAGGCCAGGGCGATCGCGTCCTCCAGGGCGAGGGTGGTGCCGGCGCCGATGGAGTAGTGCGTGGTGTGGGCGGCGTCGCCGAGCAGGACGAGGGTGCCGTGGTGCCAGGTGCGGTTCGTCAGGGTGCGGAAGGTCCCCCACGGGGTGCCGCCGGGGCGTCCCAGCAGGGGGTGGCCGTCCAGGACGTCGGCGAAGAGGTCTCCAGCAGGGCCCGCCCGTCGGCCTCGCCGGCGCGGTCGAGCCCGAGCCCGGTCCAGGTGGCGGCGACCGAGAGCTGTCGATCGCGGACGAGTAGCAGGACAAAAGCATCATCGATCGAACCGCCGTTTCGCGTCAGTTTCGCGGCGTGACGCGCACCACGAGCCGCGGACCGCCCGGGGAGAAACATCCGCCACAGCGCCCGAAGCGGGCGGAATTTCCCCCTCCCGACCGGCACACGCGGCCGCCACAGCAAGATCATCCTGGTTCAACCTTGCACGACATAAGGGGAATTGCCCGGATCGCAGCCAACCGGCTCGAGGGGATTTCTCCCGTTACCGCACGGGCCGATAGGCATACGGCGTCATCACCCGAACGACCCCAGGAGGTCCGTATGCCGGAACTCAGCCGTCGTCGCGCGCTCACCGCCGCGGCCGCCCTCGCCACCGCCGCCGGAACGGTGCCCGCCCTGGCCCCGGCCGCGACCGCCGCCGGACACCACGGCTCCCCCGCGTCCTTCGACGAGGTCTACAAGGGCCGCCGGATACAGGGCCGGCCGGCCTCCGGGTCCGGTCACCACCACCACGGCGCGGGCTACGCCGTGTTCGTCGACGGCGTGGAGCTGCACGTGATGCGCAACGCCGACGGCAGCTGGATCAGCGTCGTCAGCCACTACGACCCGGTGGCCACGCCGCGCGCCGCCGCCCGTGCCGCGGTGGACGAGCTGCAGGGCGCGCCCCTGCTGCCCTTCCCCGCCAACTGACCCGTACCGCACCGCACCTGGAGCACCCGCACATGGCTGTCCGCAAGAACCAGTCCGCCCTGACTGCCGACGAGAAGCGGCGTTTCGTCGCCGCGCTGATCGAGCTCAAGCGCACCGGCCGCTACGACGAGTTCGTCACCACCCACAACGCGTTCATCGTCTCCGACACCGACGACGGCGAGCGCACGGGCCACCGCTCCCCGTCCTTCCTGCCCTGGCACCGAAGATTCCTCCTGGAGTTCGAGCGGGCGCTGCAGTCGGTGGACGCGTCGGTGAGCCTGCCGTACTGGGACTGGACCGTCGACCGTACGCCGCGTGCCTCGCTGTGGGCGCCCGACTTCCTCGGGGGCACCGGGCGCGAGCGGGACGGCCGGGTGACGGACGGGCCGTTCGCCGCGTCGAGCGGGAACTGGCCGATCAACGTGCGGGTCGACGGCCGTACGTTTCTGCGCCGCTCCCTGGGGTCCGGGGGACGCGAGCTGCCGACGCGCGCCGAGGTCGACTCGGTGCTGGCGATGCCGACGTACGACATGGCGCCCTGGAACAGCGGCTCGGACGGTTTCCGCAACCACCTCGAAGGGTGGCGGGGCGTCAACCTGCACAACCGCGTCCACGTCTGGGTCGGCGGGCAGATGGCCACCGGGGTCTCCCCCAACGACCCGGTGTTCTGGCTGCACCACGCCTACATAGACAAGCTGTGGGCGGACTGGCAGCGGCGCCACCCCCGCTCCGGCTACCTGCCGGCCGCGGGCACGCCGAACGTGATCGACCTGCGCGAGACGATGCGGCCGTGGCACGACATGAGCCCGGCGGACCTGCTGGACCACACGCCGCACTACACGTTCGACGCCTAGAGGCCACTGATCAGACGGCGGCACCGGTGCGGCACTCGGGGTGGCCCCAGCCGCTGTCGTTCTTGGCGATGGGCTCGCCGGCCGCGTAGGAGCGGCCGCACTGGCAGCGGCCGGGGAACTTCGCCTTGATCGTGCGCGAGGAGCCCTTCGCCGCGGAGGTCCGCGCGGTGCGGGCGGCGCCGCCGCGGGAGCGGGAGCGCGGGGCCTTGGCCGGGGTGTCCGGGGCGGGCGGCGGCTCGGGGGAGCCGAGGCCGCTGCCCGCGGGCTCCTGGACGGTCGCGGCCTGGCTGGCGGCGCGGTCGGCGAAGTCGTTGAGCCGGTCCCCGTCGACTTGGTGGGCGGGGACGTAGCGGAACTCGACCGAGCGGCCGTCCAGCAGTTCGTCGATGCGCACGACGAGGTCCTGGTTGGCGACCGGCTTGCCGGCAGCCGTCTTCCAGCCGTTGCGCTTCCAGCCCGGCAGCCAGGTGGTGACGGCCTTCATCGCGTACTGCGAGTCCATGCGGATCTCGAGCGGTACGTCCGGGTCGGTCGCCGCCAGCAGGCGCTCCAGCGCGGTCAGTTCGGCGACGTTGTTGGTGGCCCTGCCTAGCGGCCCCGCCTCCCACCGCTCCGGCGTCTCGGAAGCGTCGGCGACGACCCAGGCCCAGCCCGCGGGCCCGGGGTTTCCCTTCGAAGCCCCGTCGCATGCGGCCACAACACGTTCACCCATGGGCACGATCATGCCATGGGCGTGCCGGGTGCCCGGCGCGGAGCCCGTTCAGGAGACGTCGGTCATGGCCGGCATCTCACCCTCGGTCCTCGTGGTGTCGATCACGGAGAAGTTCGCACCCTGCGGGTCGGTCAGCGCCGCGAACCGCCCGAAGGGGGTGTCCATCGGGCCGAACTGCAGCGTCGCGCCGAGCTTCGTGGCCTTCGAGACCGCCTCGTCGCAGTCGGCCACGCCGAAGTAGACGTTGATGTACGGCGGCACCTCGGGCGGGAAGTCGTCCGTCATCTCCATGCGGCCCAGGGCGGGTCGCTCACCGAGGTTGTAGACCCGGAAGTCCATCGTGTGGTCCTGCATCTGCTGGGCGCTGTAGCCGAAAACCGCGGGGAAAAACGCGTCGGACTTCTGCGGCTCGCGGGTGAAGACCTCCGCCCAGCAGAACGCCCCCGGCTCGCCCATCTCCGCAGCGAACCCCTCGTGGGTGCCGGCCTGCCACAGGCCGAACATCACGCCACCGGGGTCGCGGGCCAGGCACATGGTGCCGAGGTCGGCGACCTGCATCGGCTCCATCACCACCTCGCCGCCGTTCTCGCGGATCTTCCGCGCGGTGGCGGCGGCGTCCCGGGCCGCGAAGTACAGGCACCACTGCGACATGCCTTCCTGGCCGGGCATGGGCGGGACGACGGCGGCGGCCGCCTTGCCGTTCGCGTAGGCCTCGGTGTAGTTGCCGAACTCGGCCGACGCCTCGGCGAAGGTCCAGCCGAGGACGTCCCCGTAGAAGCTCTTGGCCCCTTCGAGGTCGCTGAACATCGCGTCGGCCCAGCAAGGGGCCCCTTCGGGTTGCACGGCCATGGCTGCGGCCCTCTCCGGACGGGTGGATGGTCCGTTTCCTCACGCTAGTCACCTGTGGGCCGGCCCGCGCGCCGAGCGCGAGCCGCTTCCGGACCGTGCGCGGGCGGTGGCTACGGCGGGTGCACGACCGTGTCGGCGGCGTTCGCGCGCCCTGTGCGCCCTGTGCGCCGGCGGCGACGGGCGGGGGACCGGCGTGGGGTCACCGGGCCGTTCATCCTCAGCCCCGATCGGGGGTTTGCCACCGCCGGAGCGAGAAGCCGCCCCCTTCACGCGGTTATCCGGCCATCTCTGCCGCTGTTTGGCTGGTACTCGAGGCCCGCCCGGCTCACCGGCGCACGAGGCCGCCGGCCTCGCCGGCCGTCCCGCCGTCTTCGCCGACCACTCCATCCACCCCTGCCGACCGCTCGGGGTTCCAGTTCGGCCGGGCCGTCGTGCTGCAGCATCCTGGCGCCACCGACCTGGACCGCCTCACCGTCGCCGGCGAGCTGCTGCTGGCCGAGAACCTCGTCGACAGCTGCTACTGCTCCGAGGACGAGGACCGGGGCGGGTCCTCCCGCGGACTCGGCGGGCGGCTGATCATCGCCCGGTCGGCCCTCGACACCTACCACGGCCCGCCCGACCGGGAAGCGGAGTGGCGCCGGGGCCTGACGGCCGACGGGCCGCTGCGCTCGTACCACCGCGCGCTGAGGGACTACGCCGCTTTCGCCACACCCAGCCAGACCGCGCGGTTCGTGCACGACATCGCCCGGCTGCACCTGGGGTACGTCACCGAGGCCGCCTGGGCGGGAGCTGGACCTGCTGTTCGCCGAGCACGCCCGGCTGCTGCGCCGCGGCGGCCGCTACGTGGTGATCACCGGCTGCTACAACGACACCTACGGTCGGGCCTCGCGCGAGGTCTCCCTGATCAACGCCCATTACATCTGCGACATCCACCCGCGGTCGGAGTACTTCCGGGCCATGGCCCGGAACCGGCTGGTCCCGGTGCACGTGCAGGACCTGACGGCCGCGACCATCCCGTACTGGGAGTTGCGCCGGCAGGCCGAGCACCTGGTCACGGGCATCGAGGACACGTTCCTCACCGCCTACCGGAACGGCAGTTTCCAGTACCTGCTGATCGCCGCCGACCGCGTCTGACCCACCGCGTCCGGCGTACGTCTTCCCCCCGGCGCCCGGCTGTGCTTGCCTGAGTGCCGTTTCGGTGGCCGGGGTGGGAGTTGCCGTATGCGCAAGCCGTGGGTCGTGGGGGTGTTGCTGGCCGGGGTGCTGCTCGGCGCGTGCGGGGATCCGGCGTCCGCGCCCGAGGGGCCGCCACCGGACGCACCGCGCACGTCGGCCTCCCCCGGGCTCCCGGCTCCGCGTGAGCAGGGCGCGCCCCCACCCCGCGGGCGCGTCCCCGTCTCCCCCGGCGCGGTACCGAGGAAGGCGCCCAGGGTGCTGTACCTCGGCGACTCGCTGGCGATGGAGGCCCAGAAGGTCCTCGGGCAGGAGTTACGCCGGGACGTCGAGGCGGAGTACACCAGTGCCCCGTACTCCGGCACCACGCTCTGCGACTACCTAGAGGGCACGGCCGACCGGTCCCTCGTACCGGCCGCCGACAAGGCCGCCGCGCTGGTGCGCAGGCTGCGGCCCGACTTCGTGGTGCTGCAGTTCTGGGGGAACTCCTGGGGATACACGCCGTGCATGGACGGCATCACCTACGACAAGTCCCCGGCCCGGTACTTCACCCGGTACGCCGCCGACGCGCGCCGGCTCGCCGAGCAGATCGCCGCGGCCGGGGGCGGCGACGGCCCGAGGATCGTCTGGGTGTCCCAGGGCCCGGACCCGGCCACCCCCGACCGGGTCCGGCGCGTCAACGCCCTCTACGAGAAGCAGGCCGCCGCCACGGGCGACCTGGTGTCGGACGCCGGGAAGGCGGTGAGCCCGGCCGGCGGCCGCTACACCTGGGCGCAGTACCTGCCGTGCACGGCCCACGAGCGCGCCCACCGGGACTACTGCACCCAGCCGTCCCGGGACCGTACGGCCCTGCACCGCGACGACGACTACCTGCACTTCTGTCTGGCGCCCACGACGTCCACGCCGAAGCCCTGCCCGGTCCGCTCCCCGGGGATCCTGCGGATCGCCCGGGAGATCGCCAAAACCATTCGACAGTCGGCGGGTTGACCGCTCGAATGGGCGCCATGTGCGCGCTGCGAATGCATGAGGACGAAGTCACCGTCGACGCCCCGCTCGTCGGCCGGCTGATCGCGGACCGGTTCCCGCGGTGGGCGGGGCTGCCGCTGCGCCGCCTGGAGTCCTCCGGAACGGAGAACGCCATGTTCCGCCTCGGCGCGGACAAGGTCGTGCGGCTCCCCCGGCATCCCCGCGCCGTCGACGCCATCACGCACGAACTGCGCTGGCTGCCCCGGCTGGCGCCCGGGCTGCCCGCCGCCTCGCCCGAACCCCTCGGGCAGGGCGAGCCCGGGGAGGACTTCCCGTGGCCGTGGTCGGTGTACGGCTGGCTCGACGGGAGCAATCCGGTGCCCGGGGCCCTTGAGGAACCCGGTCTGCTCGCCGAGGACCTGGCGGCGTACGTCAGGGCCCTGCGCCGCAAGGACGCCTCGGCGGGACCCCTCGGCTACCGGGGCGTGCCGCTCGCGGCCCGGGACCCCTTCGTGCGGGAGGCGCTCGCGCAGTTGGCGGGCCGGGTCGACACCGCGGCGGTGACGGCCGCGTGGGAGGAGGCCCTGCGCGCCCCCGCGTACGCCGGGCCGCCGCTGTGGGCGCACGGCGACCTGATGGCCGGGAACCTGCTGGTCACCGGCGGACGGCTGAGCGCCGTGATCGACTTCGGGACGGTCGGCGTGGGCGACCCGGCTGTCGACCTGATCAGCGCCTGGTGCGTGCTGCCCGCCGAGGTCCGCGGCGCCTTCCGCGCGGCCGTGGGCGCCGACGACGCCGAGTGGGCCCGGGGCCGTGGCTGGGCCCTGTCGATCGCGGTCATCGCGCTGCCGTACTACTGGGAGACGAACCCACCGGTCGCGGAGAACTCCCGGCTCGCGATCGGGGAGATCCTGGCCGAGACGGCGTAGGGGCGGGGCCCCGCCCCCACGGGCGCGGGCTCCTGCCCCACGGGCGCCGGTGGGTCACTCGCCCGCGTACGCCTTCTCCAGGGCGGCGATGTCGAACTTGCCCATCGCCATGAACGCCTCGGTCACCCGGGCCGCCTTCGCCGGATCCGGGTCGGTGACCATCTCGTCGAGTCGCTCGGGGACGACCTGCCAGGACACGCCGTACTTGTCCTTGAGCCAGCCGCACGGGCCCGGCTCGCCGCCGTCGGTGAGCCTGGTCCAGTAGTAGTCGATCTCCTCCTGGTCCGCGCAGAAGATCATGAAGGAGACCGCCTCGGTGAACTTGAACTGGGGTCCGCCGTTGAGCCCGAGGAACTTGTGACCGTTCGCCGTGAACTCGACGGTCATCACGCTGCCGGCGGGCTGGAGCGCGCCCTCGGGGTAGCGGGCGATCTTGCCGATGCTGGAGTTCTTGAAGATCGAGACGTAGTGGTGGGCCGCCTCTTCGGCCTGGCCGTCGAACCAGAGGCAGGTGGTGAAACCGTCGGTCGCCATGAGTTCCTCCCGGGACGTGGTCGCTGTCATCTGTGTCGACCGGCCGACGGCCCGGAACTCATCGGTCGGAGCGGAAAACTCTTTCGGACCGGATGATCGGCGCGCACCGCAGACCGCTGCGCTCTGCCGGTGGCGGATCTGCCCAGGGCAGAGAAACCTCGTCCTTGCCTCACCCGAGGCCGACAGTGGAGTCGACGCAACGTCCACGGCACTTCTGCCACCACGAGGAGAACCGATGACTCCCCTGGCGACACTCGCCCCGCGGGCGGAGGAGGGCGACACCCCTCCGACCCGGTTCGACGACCATCTGGCCGCGCAACTGCTCGCGCAGCGCATCGTGCTGCTGGGCACGCAGGTCGACGAGGTCTCCGCGAACCGGGTCTGCGCCCAACTGCTCATCCTGTCCGCGGAGGACCCGCGCACCGACATCAGCCTGTACATCAACAGCCCCGGCGGGGCGGTGCACGCGGGCCTCGCGATCTACGACACGATGCGGCTCGTCCCCAACGACGTCTCGACCCTGGCCATGGGATTCGCGGCCAGCATGGGCCAGTTCCTGCTGAGCGTCGGCGCGCCCGGCAAGCGCTACGCCCTGCCCAACGCGCGGATCATGATGCACCAGCCGTCGGCGGGCATCGGCGGCACCACCGCCGACATCGAGATCCAGGCGGAGAACCTGGAGTTCACCAAGCGGACCATCGAGCGGATCACCGCCGAGCACACCGGCCAGAGCCCGGAGACGATCTCCCGGGACGGCGACCGGGACCGCTGGTTCACGGCCGAGGAGGCCAGGGAGTACGGCATGGTGGACCGGGTCGTGGAGTCCCTCGCGGACGTCCGCCCGGCCGCCTCCCGGCGACGGATGGGACTGCAGTGATGGGTACCTACACGATTCCCAACGTCGTCGAGCGCACCCCGCAGGGCGAGCGGTCCTACGACGTGTTCAGCCGGCTGCTGTCGGAGCGGATCATCTTCCTCGGCACCGAGATCGACGACGGCGTCGCCAACGTCGTCATCGCCCAGCTCCTCCATCTGGAGGCGTCGTCCCCGGAGAGCGAGATCGCCGTCTACATCAACTCCCCCGGCGGCTCGTTCACTTCACTCATGGCGATCTACGACACCATGACGTTCGTGCGGGCGCCGATCTCGACGGTCTGCGTCGGGCAGGCGGCCTCCACGGCGGCCGTGCTGCTGGCCGGCGGGGACCCCGGGCGGCGGTTCGTGCTGGAACACGCCCGCGTGCTGCTCGGCCAGCCCGCCGCCGGAGGGCAGCGCGGCATGGTGTCCGATCTGGCGCTCCAGGCCAAGGAGATGGTGCGCATCCGCTCCCAGGTGGAGGAGGTGCTGGCGCGGCACACGCACCACGACGTGGCGAGCCTGCGGGCCGACATGGACCGCGACAAGGTGTTCACCGCGCGGGAGGCGGTGGCCTACGGCCTGGCCGACGAGGTGTTGAGCCGGCGCCCCGTGCAGGTCTGAGGCGCCGGCCGGCCGGGCTCAGGCGGCCAGGCACATCCCGTCGTACGACGAGGTGGACGCCCCGGGGCGACTGCCGCCCGCGGAGCGGGAGGTGACGCGGGTCAGCTCGCCCTGCGCCCTCGACAGCAGGTCGCCCAGGCCCAGTCCGAGGGCGTGGGCGGCGGCCGCGAGGACCTCGGAAGAGGCCTCCTTGCGGCCGCGCTCCACCTCCGACAGGTAGGGCATCGAGATCCGCGCCTCGTCGGCGACGTCCTTCAGGGTGCGCTCCTGCGCGAGGCGTTCACGGCGCAGGACGTCGCCCACGAGGTCGCGCCACAGGGGCTCCTTCGGGGCGGGGGCCGGGGGTCCCGGGCGCGGCGGAGCGGCGGTGGGGCGGGCCGCCTGGGGGCGCGCGCCGTGCGGACGCAGAGGGATGACGCGGGCTTCGTTCGGCACGTGGTTGCTCACTGCTCCAGCCTAGGAGTCCTGCTCGCCGGGGGAAGGGCCCGGCGTTCCGCCCTGGGTGGAATCGCCCCAACACCGGGGCCGGACAACGGGTTTGGGAGTGCCGGGACCCGGCCCGGGTGTCCCCGGCGGAGGGTTCCGGCAGCCGGTTCTCCACCGGCCGGGCCTTCGCGGGCATGTGTGGCGTCTGTCCGGGTACCCGCAATCCGGAAGGACCTAGGCAGATGTCCGCCATGACGTTCGGGGAGAGGTAATGGAGACCGCCGTGATCCGGTCGAAGGCACAGGTCGTCGAGGAGAACGCCGAGGCCAGCACGGGTGACGGAGCACTGCCGGGCGTCGCGGACCCGCGGTCCGTGGCCCCGCGGGACGCGAGGGAGCTGTCCCGCCAGTTCTTCCAGCGCCTGACGGAACTCGAAGAGGGCACGCACGAGTACCAGTACGCGCGCAACACGCTGATCGAGATGAACATGTCGCTCGTGCGGTTCGCGGCGGGCCGGTTCCGGGGCCGCGGCGACGACATGGAGGACATCGTCCAGACCGGCATGATCGGCCTGATCAAGGCCATCGACCGGTTCGAGCTGAGCCGCGAGGTGGAGTTCACCTCTTTCGCGCTGCCGTACATCGTGGGCGAGATCAAGCGGTTCTTCCGGGACACGACGTGGGCGGTGCACGTGCCGCGGCGGCTGCAGGAGCTGCGCGTGGAGCTGGCCAAGGCCCGTGAGGAGCTCGCGAGCCGGCTCGACCGCGAGCCGACGGTGGCGGAGCTGGCCACGCTGATGAACATCTCCGAGAGCCAGGTCGTCGAGGGGCAGATCGCCGCGAACGGGTACAACTCGTCTTCGCTGGACGCCGCGCTCACGGGCGACGGGCCGGAGAGCGGCGAGGCCGTCCTGGCCGACTTCATCGGTGTGGAGGAGGACGGGCTGCGGCTCGTCGAGGACTTCCACTCGCTCGCCCCGCTCATGGCGGAGCTCAGCGAGCGGGACCGGCAGATCATCCACATGCGGTTCGTGGAGGAGGCCACCCAGGCGGAGATCGGCGAGCGGCTCGGCTGCTCCCAGATGCACGTCTCCCGGCTGATCAAGCGGATCATCACCCGGCTGCGCGAGGGCATGCTGGGCGAGCTGGGCTGCGCCTGACGCAGCGGACGCCGTCACGGGTGCCGTCCCCCATGGCGGGAAGGGACGGCACCCGTGACGGCGTCCGGGGGACGGCGTCCGGGCCGGAAGGGCCGCCTCCCGGGGGCCATGGCGCGCGGAGCGTCCCGTCGAGCCTCAGGACCAGGAGCTGTCCGGGTCGGCTCACCCGCCGGTTTCGTCGGCGAGGGGCAGCACAGCGCGTACGCGCTTGCCCACCGGCACCCGTTCCACGCTGACCTGCTCGGCGAGCGCGTGGACGATCTCCAGGCCGTGCCGGCCGACGCGTTCGGGGTTGCGCGGGAAGATGCGGGGCAGGGCGGAGCTGCTGTCGTAGACCGACACCGTCACGGCGGTGTCCGTGCCCACGAGCTCCAGGATGTACGGCCCGTTGCTGTGCCGGTCGGCGTTGGTGACCAGCTCGCTCACCACCAGCAGCACGGCGCCGTCGACGCGGTCGTCGATGCGCGCGCACCACTCGGTCCTGAGCTGGTCGAGGAAGAGCGCGGCGAAGGACCGCGCCTCGGCGATGCATCCCTGCTCGCCCGAATAGTGTGCCGCCCGCCGCAGCGGTTCCACGGGCACGTCGAAACCAGTCGGTATCACTGCCCCGTCCAGGTGGTCGATCATTCGTTTCTCTCTGGGAAGCCGGACTGGCCGGACGCTCTGCACCAGTGCTCGTACCCCGAGCCGCGCGGTGCAGTCCTGACAGGTGTCCGTCCATCCCGTGCCCTGGGCATTGTCCCCCGTCCGCGGGGCACCCGGAAGGAACCAGGACCGGCCGAGGGCGGCCGGGCGGATCGCCGGAGGTGTGCGGTGGCCTGGTGGATATGGCTGGTCGTGGTGGTCGCGGCGCTCGCCGCGGTCGCCGCGGTGACGCTCGCCGTGCAGGCCGGACGGCGGTCGGGGACGGTCATCGCGGTGCGGCGCAGGCCCGGCGGGAAGGGCGTGCGATGAACGAGCTGATGGCGGCGCGGAGCCTGACGACCCTGCCGGTGGTCACTCTGGGCGGAGACGCCGTCGCGCAGGTCAAGGACACGGTGTTCGACGCCGCGGCGGGGCGCGTCACCGGCTTCACGCTCAGCGGCCGCGGCCTGCTGTCCGGCCCGCTGAAGCAGAGTCTGCCCTGGGCGGCGGTGCACTCGCTGGGCCACGACGCGGTGATGATCCGTGACGCCCTTGCCCTGCAGGACACGTCGGTCGTGGTGGCGCGGCGCGAGGCCCAGCAGGGCCGGGTGCTGCACGCGAAGGTGCTGACCGACGAGGGCGCGGAGGTCGGCACGGTGCTCGACGTGGTCGTCGAGGGCGGCACCAGCGGCCGGGTCGTGGGCTTCCGGATCGCCGCGGGCAAGGCGCTCGTGCAGGGCTCCAGGCGCCGTCGGCACCGGGTGTACGTGCCGCGCGGGGAGACGCTCGCCGTCTCGGGGCGGGCGCTGGTCATCCCCGCGGACGCCACCCGTTACGTCGCCGACGACCTGACGGCCTTCGTCGCCCGGGTCGGTGCCTTCCGCGAGGAGCGGAAGGGGACGCCGTCGTGATGCTGTTCTCGCAGGCGCGGGGCCTGCCGGTGCTGACGCTGACCGAGGCGGAGGAGATCGGCGTCGTGAGGTCGCTGACGGTCGACGCCGCGTCCGGTGTGGTCACCCACGTCCGGGTGCGAGGCAGGCACTCCCGCAAGGAGACGGTGCTGCCCTGGGGCGCCCTGCACGCCATCGGCCCGGACGCCGTGCTGGTGCGCTCGGTCGCCGCCCCCGCCGAGGTGCCGCCGCACCACGAGCTGCAGGGCCTGCGGATCCTCGCCGAGACGGGTGACGAACTCGGCACGGTCCAGGACGTCGCGTTCGAGCCGGAGACGGGCCGCGTCGAGGCGGTCGTCGGCGCCCGGGGCGAGGTGCCGGCCGATCGCCTGCTGGGGCTCGGCGACTACGCCCTGGTGGTCCGTGCCGGGTGAGTCCGTGCCGGGTGGGTCAGGACGCCGGGGCCTGGTCCGTCGTGCCGTTCCCGGTGCCGTTCCCGGTGTCGCTCCCGGGCGGCGGCTGGGGCTCGGACGTCGGCGGCTCGCTCGTCGGCGGCTCGCTCGTCGGCGGCTCCGGCGACGTCTCCTGCTCCGAGGTCGGCGGCTCGCTCGTGGGCGGCTCCGACGAGGTCGTGTCGGTCGGCGACGTCGGCGTGGTCACGCTCACCGACGGGGAGGGCTTGTCCGGCTTCTCCGTCTTGCGGTCCTTCGTGCCCGTGTCGCCCTTGTGGCGCTCGAACCACTCGCCGTCGCGTTCGCACATGACGAAGACGTCGACCGGCTCCGGCGCGGGCGTGACCACGACGACGTTCGACGACTTGTACGACGGCCACGCGTCGCCGGAGGCCTTCGGCGCGGTCTGCTGGGCGACCGGCGGGGTCAGCGGGTTGCCGCACGCGCAGCGCACCCGGGGCACGCCGCGGTCGTCGACGAGGACGGCCGTGCCGGCCTGGAGGACGGCCTGGTAGCTGGTGGCGGCGCCGTCCTTGTAGCCGTGGTTGGTGACGCGCGTGTCCATGCGCAGCTGCACCGGGGTGAGCGAGCGCAGGTAGGCAGGCACGTCGGACGGGTCCACGCGGGCGACGGAGGCGAACGCCCGCTGCTTGTCCGGGGCGCCCTTGAGGTACGTGATCTGCTTCTCCACGTCGCAGCTGGACACGTTGCGGGTGCCGCCGTACAGACCCGGCGCGCCGCCCTGCACGCCCTGGACGGTGTTCTGCGGGGCCAGCTCGGTGGGCGAGGGCGAGACCGGCGCGGCGGAGCTCTCCTTCGCCGTGGACTCGGTGAACGGGTCCGGGCCGGTGTCCGCCGCGGGCTGGAGGAAGACCTCACCCTCGGACGTCCTGGTGCCACTGTCGGACGCGCCGGTGCCGCCGCCGTCGGGGCGGGTGAACACCACGACCAGGACGACGGCGGCCACGAGGGCGGTGGCGATCAGCGCGACGCGGGGGACGGATCCCCACCACGGGCGGCGGGGCTCCGGCGGCTCGCCGCCCCCGCTCGGCGGCTCGGGGGGCGGGCCGCCTCCCGGTGGCGGCTGGGAGGGGCCGGACAGCGGGCCCGAGGGAGGTCCTGTGGGGCGGCCGGACGACGGCGGTTCGACGCTCACGAGCTCTTCTTCCCGCGTGGGTTCTCTGCGGCCTGCGCACAGCCGAGGCATTGATCCCGGTGTAGGCAGATTTTTCCACTACGAGTTCATTGTGTGCTCCGGTCCGGTACACACCGCAAGCCGACGCGGACGGACCTCCCGGCGGGCGGGCGGCGCGGGCGCTGCTTAGCGTGGCAGCGTGAGTTCGCGCACCCCCTCCGGCCAGGTCCGTACCGCAGACGAGCGGGCCGTCGCCCGTCACGGCTGGACGCATGCCCTCGTCACGGTGCTCGGCGGGCTGCTCGCCATGGCGGTGGTGGCCGCGCTCGGCCTGTGGGCGGCCGGAGCCGCCGACCTGCCGGACGGCGCGTTCGCCCCGGTCGTCGCGGCGACCGTGGTCACCGCCGTCGGGGGCACCGTGGAGCTCTCCGGGAGCGCCGGCGACCTCGCCGACACCCAGGCCGGCCTGACGGTGATCCCCTTGTCGGTGACGCTCACCGGGGCGCTGGTGATCGCCTGGGGCTTCCTGCGGCCGCTGCGGCACCGCGCGGTCGCCGGTGCCCGCGAGCTGGCCGGGTGGGCCGCGCGCATCGCGGCGCTGTGGCTGCTCGCGCTGATCGGCCTGGCGCTCGCCGCCCGGCACACCTTCGACATCTCCCTCGGGAACGACGCGCTGGGCGAACTCGGCGACCTGTTCGGCGCCTCGCCGAGGATCGGTTTCACCACCGACGTCCCGCTGTCCGTGTTCGTCGGCGTGGTGTGGCTGGCCGGTGTGCTGGTGCTGGCGGTGCTGGTGTCGCGCGGGGCTCCGCTGCCGGGCGGGCTGCTGCGGTTCCAGGCCTCCGTACGGCCGGCCGCGTACGCGATGGTCGCGCTGCTGCTCGCCTGCGTCGCCATCGGTGTGGTCGTCGCGCTCGTCGTCGCGGTGACGCGAGGGCACGTCCCCGAGACGTTCGCGGTGATCCTGCTGGGCATGCCCAACCTGGTGTGGCTGGCGCTGACGATCGGCCTCGGCGCCACCTGGAACGGCAGGGTGGAGGGACCGTTCGGGCTGCCCATGCCGCGGGTGCTCGACGAGGTGCTGCGCACCCCGGACATCTCCGAGCTGAACCTGCGGACGCTGGCGGAGCACGACGGCCGGGTGTGGTGGCTGCTGGTCGTCGACGCCGTGCTGCTGCTGGCCGCGGCGTTCGTGATGGCGGCCCGGTCCCCGGCCCGGGTCCGGGCCTGGCAGCACGCGGTGCACATGGCCGTCGCGCTGGTGCTGACGGTGTTCATGATCTGCCTCGTGGGGCGGATCTCCGCACATTACGGCCTGTCCGTGCTCGGCATCGGCGACCTGGGCGGCGGTCTCGCGGGCGAGCTGTTCCTCAGACCCCGGCTCTGGGGTGCGGTGGGGCTGGCCGTCCCGTGGGGGCTGGTGACCGGGTTCGCCGGGGCGCTGCTGGCCCGGCGCGTGCGGCGGCGGGGCGAGGCGGGCCCGGTCCGGGAGCACTGACCGCGGACGCTACGGCCTCGGCAGGAAGACCGGTTCGGCCCAGCGCGGGGGCGGCTTGGGCCGCTCCTCCCCCATGCCCTGCCGCTGCCGGTCCCCCGGTGGGGGCGTCGGGGCCGTCCCGGCCACGCCGCCGGTCGTCGCGGCGCGCAGGGCGGCCACGAAGTCGAGGCAGGACGGGTACCGGCCGTCGGGGCTCTTGGCCAGGGCCTTGGCGAAGACGGGGTCGGCCTGGGCGGGGATGTCGGGCCGGGCCTCGGTCAGCGGCGGCGGGGCGTCGTACTGGTGGGCCCACAGCAGGGCCATGTCGTCGTCGCGGCGGAAGGGCGGGTGACCGGCCAGGGTCTCGTAGACGACGCAGGCGAAGCCGTACACGTCGCAGCGGGCGTCGACCGGCTTGCCGGAGATCTGCTCGGGGGCGACGTAGTCGAGCGTGCCGACGAACTGGCCGACCGTGGTGAACCCGGTCAGCGACAGCGACTTCTTGGTCAGGCCGAAGTCGGTGAGGTAGACGTGCTCGGGGTGGTCGCTGTCGGTGCCGCGGGCCACCAGGATGTTGCCGGGCTTGACGTCGCGGTGCACCAGGCCGTGCTCGTGGGCGGCGTCGAGCGCGGAGGCGACCTGGGCGGCGACGCGCACGGCGGTGGCGGGCGGCAGCGGGCCCTCCCGGTCGAGGACGTGCCGCAGGTCGCTGCCGGCGACGTAGCGCATGGCGATGTAGAGGACGCCGTCCGTCTCGCCCGCCTCGAACACCGGCACGATGTGGGGGTGGTCGATCGCGGCGGCGGCGCGGGACTCGTGGGTGAAGCGGCGCCGGAAGGTGTCGTTGCGGGCGAGTTCCGGGGCGAGCAGCTTGAGGGCGACGGTGCGTTCCAGACGCAGGTCGCGGGCCCGGTAGACGACGGCCATGCCGCCGCGCCCGATCTCCTGCTCGATCCGGTACCCGGCGATCTGCTGCCCGATCAGCTCGGAGGGCCGCCCCGAGAACACGCTCGTCTCGCGGCTCAACGGACGTCACCCCCGGGCGACACGACCCGCGTGGGCGCCGCCTCCCCCGGACGCCCCGCCTCCTCGACGTCCTCCGGCGTGACGAGCCGCGTGGGTTCGGGAGGTCCCGGAGCCTCGGTCGATACGACCCGGGTCGGCTCGGGGGGCTCGGAGGACACGACTCGCGTCGGCTCGGGCGGCTCGGAAGACACGGCCCGCGTCGGCTCGGCAGCCTCGGGCGGCCCGGCCTCCACCGGTTCCGGTACCTCCGGCGAGACCACGCGCGTCGGCTCGGGGGCCTCGGCAGGCGCGGACTTCGACGCCCCCGGAGCCTCGGGAGATACCGCCCGTGTGGGCTGGGGAGCCTCGGACGGCACCACCCGGGTCGGCTCGGGAGCACTTGGAGTCACGACGACCGGCATCGGCTCCGGCCAGTCGGATGACGCAGCCCCCGACGGCCCCGGCGCCTCGGGCGAGACCACCCGCGTCGGCTCGGGGGCCTCGGGCGACGCAACCCGCGTCGGTCCCGGGGGTGCCCCCTGCACAGGTGGGGGTGCCGGCGCCGGCTGCGAGCGGGGCGGTTCCTCGGGGACCACCCGTGTCGGGGGATGCGCGGGCGTCTCGGCCGGGCGGGACGGCTCCGGGTCGGAGCGGGGGGTCTCGTCCGTCGCGTACGTGGTCAGGCGGGTGCCGTCGGCGTACACCCAGTGCCCGTGCGCGGCGTCGTAGAGCCACACGGACTCCCCGTCGACGACCACGCCGATCCGCAGCCCACGGGTGCGGGCGCGGAAGGACTCCCGGTCCAGGCCGCCCGCGAGGTCCTCGACGGCCGACCGGTAACGCGCCAGAGCCTCCTGCGCCCGGCTCAGCAGCGGACGCGGATCCGCGGCGCGGGTGAGCGGCCCGTCCGCGGCGGGCGGGTCCTGCGGCACGGCGACCAGGCGGCGGCCGTCGACCCAGGCCGACCAGCCGTTGAAGCACAGCACGTGCCCCCAGTCGCCCTGCCGCTCCAGCAGCTGCACCGGCAGCAGCGGGTCGAGGTCGACGGTGGGCCGGGCCGGGTCGGGCGCCTCCCAGGCGGGCATCCCGTGCTGGGGCACGACGTGGGTGGGCCGGAAGCCGGGAGTCGTCATGGCGGCTCCCTACTTCCGCATCACGGCCGGTTCGTGCCGGCGCAGCAGCCGGGACACGAGGAAGCCGAACAGCACCGACAGCACGAGCAGCATCCCGACGTCCAGCAGCCAGGTGCCCGCCGAGTGCTCGAACAGGGGGTCCTTGGTCAGGTCGTCCGGCACGATCCTGGCCAGCCCGACGGTGCCGGCCATCGCCGCCAGCGCCCAGCGGGCCGGCACCAGCCAGCCCAGCTGCTCCAGCCCGGGCACGCCGTCCAGCTTCAGCAGGGCCCCGCAGAAGACGACCTGGACGATGGCGATGAGCACGAGCAGCGGCATCGTCACCTCTTCCTTGCGCACCAGCGCGGAGACGAGCAGCCCGAGCATCATCGCCGTGAACGCCAGCAGGGCGACCGCGACGGTGATCTCCACCAGGGGCGGCATCAGCACGCCCTCGCCGCCGGGCGCGTTCAGGTCCACGCCGAGCAGGGCGACCAGCGTCAGCACCACCGCCTGGAGCACGGTGACGACGCCCAGGACGACGACCTTGGACATCAGGTACGCCGATCTGGACAGGCCCACCGCGCGTTCCCGCTGGTAGATCACGCGTTCCTTGACGAGCTCGCGGACGGCGTTGGCGGCGCCGGTGAGCACCGCGCCGACACACAGGATGAGCAGCGTGTTCATCGCCGTGTCGAAGGTCAGCTTGCCGGCCGCCAGGGCCCGCGCCATCACGCCCATCACGAAGGGCAGCGCGATCATGATGATCAGGAAGGTGCGGTCGGCGCTCAGCGCGGAGGCGTAGCGGCGTACCAGCGTGCCGAGCTGCGCGGCCCGGCTGCGCGGCCGGGGCGGCGCGGTGATGACGACGGGCTCGGACCGGGGCAGCTGGGGCTGGGCGGAGGCGTCGGCGACGTACCGGCCGTGGAAGGGTGAGGTGCTGTACTCCTCGGCCCAGTCCCGGTCCGTGTCCCGGTCGAAGGCCTCGAAGGCCTCCGGCCACTGCTCGAAGCCGAAGAACGGCAGGGCGTCCTCGGGCGGCCCGTAGTAGGCGATCCTGCCGCCGGGCGCGAGCACGAGGAGCCGGTCGCAGACGTCCAGGCTGAGCACGCTGTGGGTGACGACGATGACGGTCCGGCCGTCGTCGGCGAGGCCGCGCAGCATGTGCATCACCGAGCGGTCCATGCCGGGGTCGAGTCCGGAGGTCGGTTCGTCGAGGAAGAGCAGCGACGGCTTGGTCAGCAGCTCCAGGGCCACGCTGACGCGCTTGCGCTGGCCGCCGGAGAGGCTGTGCACGGGCTGGTCGGCGCGCTGTTCCAGGCCGAGTTCGCGGATGACCTCGTCGACCCGGGCGCGCCGTTCGGCCTTGGCGGTGTCCTGCGGGAAGCGCAGTTCGGCGGCGTAGGAGAGGGCTTTGCGGACCGTCAGCTGGGCGTGCAGGATGTCGTCCTGCGGGACGAGGCCGATGCGCTGGCGCAGCTCGGCGTAGTCGCGGTAGAGGTCCCGGCCGTCGTAGAGGACGGTGCCGTGGTCGGCGGGGCGCTGGCCGGTGAGGGCGTTGAGGAGGGTGGACTTCCCGGCGCCGCTCGGGCCGACGACGGCGAGCAGGCACTTCTCCCCCACCGGGAAGGACACGTGGTCGAGCAGGGTCTTGCGGCCGCGGTCGACGGCGACGGCGAGGTCCTGCACGTCGAGGGAGACCTCGCCGGTGTCGACGTACTCCTGGAGTTCGTCGCCGACGAGGCAGAACGCCGAGTGGCCGATGCCGACGATGTCGCCCTGGGCGACCGGTGCGGTGGTGACGGGGCGGCCGTTGAGGTACGTGCCGTTGTGGCTGCCGAGGTCGGTGATCTCGTAGGTGCCGTCGGGCAGGGCGCGCAGTTCGGCGTGCCGGCGGGAGACCACGAGGTCGTCGATGACGAGGTCGTTGTCGCCGGCGCGGCCGATGCGGACGGTGCGGGTGGGCAGCGGCCGTACGGTCGTGGGCTGCCGGTAGGTGCCGGTCAGGGCCGGCATGGAGACGGCGGAGGGGCGTTCCGGGGTGGGTGCGGGGCGGCCCAGGAGGACCACGCGGGGTCCGTCGGCGGGGTTGCCGAAGCGGATGACGCTGCCGGGTCCGACGTCCCACTCGTGGATGCGCCGGCCGTCCGCGTAGGTGCCGTTGGTGCTGTTCTCGTCCTCGATGGTCCAGTGGCCGTCGTCGGGCCGCAGTACCGCGTGGTGCCAGGAGACGCGGTCGTCGTCGATGACGATGTCGCTCATCGGGTCGCGTCCTACGTGGTAGTCGCGGCCCGGGATCATCACGGTGGAGCCCGTCTCGGTCTCCAGGACGAGTTCTGGTGCTACCGACGGCTGCGCCATGGCCAAGATTCTACCGATTTGCCCTGGTGTGTGCCTCCGTGAGCGCGGGAGCAGGTGAGGGCCGGTCAGGCCACGGGGATACCGAGGACGGGAGCCGTGCGCTGCATCCGCAGGGCGTCCACCGACTCGGCGAGCAGTTCGTACTCGGTCGTCTCGTCGCTGGTGGCGATGCGCACCAGCCGGCCGGCCGCCAGCTCCTCGGCGACCCGCTCCTGCTGGGCGGGGTCGGCGCACCAGGCGCGCAGCAGCATGGGCACGTCGGGCACGGTGTCGGCGACCGGCACGAGCGCGCCCGGCGGTAAGTGCTCGGCGTCCGGCTGGGGGTCGAGGCGTTGGGCGATCCAGGAGGCGCGGTCGCGCAGCCACCACAGGGCGAGGGCGAGGGTGGGGGCCCGGTAGGTGCCCAGGGGTACTCCGATGCGGCGGCCGTCGCAGACTCCGTACGCCGTGACGTGGCACAGAAACTCGTCGTGCACGTGACCCTCCCCCGTCGCCCTGCCCGTCTGCCGGCCCGGCCTCGCTGCTCCCGCGGCTCGCGTGCTGTGCGTGAGGGCGCCGTCGCTGGACGTGAAAGCGCTCTCGCAGGTCAGTATGTTCACTACTGAAACACTGTCACCACGACTTTCCGGCCACTCTCCTGGCAATTCACCCCCGGAGTTGGCCGAAACGTGGCGGCGGTCTCCGAGGGGCATGACCCGGGAGGTAATCGACGGTTCCGGCGGGCCCGGGCAGGGTGGTTCACGCCGGGTTCGCCGCACTGGGTGATCCGGGCTCCGACCAGCAGGTATGACCCTTCCTGGAGGCTGATCGCCCATGTCCGCACCCGACCGTCGTCACGAGGACGCCGTCGCCCGCTACTTCGAGGCCTGGAACGCCCCGGACCCGGTGGCGCGGCAGAAGGCGGTCGCCGCCGCCTGGACCCCGGACGGCGGTTACACCGACCCCCTGGCCGACGTCAGCGGCCATGAGCAGATCGCCGCGGTGATCGCCGCGGCGCGGGAGCAGTTCCCGGGGTTCGTCTTCCGGCTCGCCGGCGCGGTCGACGGGCACCACGACACCGCGCGTTTCTCGTGGGAGCTGGTGAGCGAGGCCGACGGTTCGGCGCCGGTGGCCGGGTCGGATGTGATCACGCTGGACGAGCAGGGCCGGATCAGGGCCGTGCTGGGGTTCCTGGACCGGGTGCCCCCCGGGGCGTGAGCCGGGGTCCGCGATGAGTTTTCCGGTGCCCGGCGGTCTGCCGTGTGGGAGACCGCCGAGCACGGGAGGACGTCATGGCCCCGACCGGAGAACTGGACGCCGAGTTCACCGCCGTCCTGCAGAAGAGCCCCGCCGAGGGCGGCTGGACCTATCTGGTCTGGCCCGAGTCCGTCGCGTTCTTCGGCACCCGCGGCCTGGTCAAGGTCCGCGGGACGATCGACGGGCATCCGTTCCGCAGCTCGTTCATGGCCCTCGGCGACGGCACGCACAAGCTGCCCGTGAAGGCCGACGTCCGCAAGGCCATCGGCAAGGAAGAGGGCGACACGGTGACCGTGCGCCTGGAGGAACGGATCGGTTCCTAGGCCTGTCGTCCCATTCCCGTGTGCCCGGGGGCGCGCTCCCCCGGGCAGCGCGGCGGCTACTGCCGGACGATGGCGTCGATGCGGGCCAGCTCGTCCGCGTCGAAGTCCAGGTGGGCGATGGCTCCGACGCTGTCCTCCACCTGCTGCGGGCTGCTCGCACCGACCAGCGCCGAGGTCACCCGGCCGCCGCGCAGGACCCAGGCCAGCGCCATCTGGGCGAGGGTCTGACCGCGCGTCTTCGCGATGTCGTTCAGGTCGCGCAGCCGGCCCACCAGCTCCTCGGTGACGGCGTCGGACTGGAGGAACGGGCTGTCGCTCGCCGCCCGGGAGTCCTCGGGGATGCCGTCGAGGTAGCGGGCGGAGAGCAGGCCCTGCTCCAGCGGGGAGAAGACGATGGAGCCGACCTGGAGCTCGTCGAGGGCGTCCAGCAGGCCCTCGTCCTCGGGGCGGCGGTCCAGCATCGAGTAGCGCGGCTGGTGGATGAGGAGCGGAGTGCCCAGCTCGCCCAGGATGCGGGCGGCCTCGCGGGTCTGCTCCGCGGAGTAGTTGGAGACACCGACGTACAGCGCCTTGCCCTGCTGCACCGCCGAGTGCAGGGCGCCCATGGTCTCCTCCAGCGGAGTGTCCGGGTCGGGGCGGTGCGAGTAGAAGATGTCGACGTAGTCCAGGCCCATCCGGCTCAGGCTCTGGTCCAGCGAGGAGAGCAGGTACTTGCGCGAGCCCCACTCGCCGTACGGGCCGGGCCACATCAGGTAGCCGGCCTTGGTGGAGATGACCAGCTCGTCGCGGTGGCGCGCGAAGTCCGACTTCAGGAACTCGCCGAAGGCGGACTCGGCGGCGCCGGGCGGCGGGCCGTAGTTGTTGGCGAGGTCGAAGTGGGTGACGCCGAGGTCGAAGGCGCGGCGCAGGATGGCGCGCTGGGTCTCGACGGGACGGTCCGGGCCGAAGTTGTGCCACAGGCCGAGCGAGAGCGCGGGGAGCTTCAGGCCGCTGCGTCCGGTGCGCCGGTAGGGCATGTCCGCGTAGCGGTCGGGGTGTGCGGTGTACAACGCGACTCCAGAGGGGTTGGCTCGGACGGGAGGAAACCGGTGTCCACTCTGGCGTGACCTGCGCCCATGCGTCCAACAGAAGAATCCGATGGAATTCAGCGGCTACGCTTCTCAGTCATGGAACTGCGCCACTTGCAGCATTTCGTCGCGGTCGCCGAGGACCAGCACTTCACCCGGGCGGCCGAGCGCCTCCTGGTGTCCCAGTCGGGCCTGTCGGCCTCGATCCGGGCGCTGGAGCGTGAGCTGCAGACGCCGCTGTTCGTGCGCACGACCCGCCGGGTGACGCTCACCCCGGCCGGGCGGGCCCTGCTCGGCGAGGCGGAGCGGATCCTGGCGCAGGTGCGCTCGGCCCACGAGGCGGTGGCGGCGGTGCAGGGCGTGCTGCGCGGCATGCTCGCGCTGGGCAGCGAGCAGTGCATCGCCGGGGTACACGTGGCGAGGCTGCTCGCCGCGTTCCGGCACCGTCACCCGGATGTGGAGATCTGCCTCCGGCAGGCCGGGTCGGGCGCGCTCGCGGAGGAGGTCGCGGCCGGGCGGCTCGACCTGGCGTTCGCCGTGCGGACGCAGGAGGACAGCGACCAGCTGCGGTCGGTGCCGCTGACCAGCGAGCCGATGACGCTGCTGTGCCACTCCAGCCACCGGCTCGCCGCCGCGGGCGCGGCCGTGACGCCTCAGGACCTGGGCGGGGAGGTGTTCGTCGACTTCCATCCGGACTGGGGGCCGCGCCGCACCACCGACACGGTGTTCGCCGCCGCGGGCGTCCGGCGGGCCGTGGCCCTGGAGGTGAACGACGTGCACACGCTGCTCGACCTGGTCGACGAGAACCTGGGCGTGGCCGTCGTGCCCCGGCACTTCGCGCACAAGCGCGCCTCCCTGACCGCGCTGCCCGTGAAGGGCACCGGCGAGGCCGTCTACGAGACGGTGGCGCTGCTGCCGCCCCGGCAGGCCACCAGCCCGGCGGCCCGAGCGCTGATGGGGCTGCTGGAGACCGCCGGCGCGTGACCGGGGGCGCACGCGGCGCGCCGATGCGCGATGGTGGAGCCATGCATGCGAAGGACATCCTCATCGACGGCTACAACCGCATCCGGGAAGAAGTCCACGCCACCGTCGAGGGGCTCGGGCCCGACGAACTGGCCGCCCGCCCCTCCCCCGACACCAACTCCATCGCGTGGCTGGTCTGGCACCTCACCCGCGTCCAGGACGACCACATCGCCGACGCCTTCGACCTCGACCAGGTGTGGCTCTCCCAGGACTGGGAGAAGCGCTTCGGGCTGGGCCTGCCGCGCCACGACACGGGCTACGGCCACAGCCCCGCCAAGGTCGCCAAGGTCAGGGTCGACTCCGGCGACCTGCTGACCGGCTACTACGACGCGGTGCACGCGCAGAGCCTGGACGCCCTGCGCGGCCTCACCGCCAAGGACCTGGAGCGCATCGTCGACGAGCGCTGGGACCCGCCGGTCAGCCTGGGCGTACGGCTGGTCAGCGTCCTGTCCGACGATCTCCAGCACGTCGGACAGGCCGCCTACCTCAAGGGGCTGCTTCAGAGCGCGGCCGCGTAGCCGGGCAGGACCACGTCGCGGATGAGTGCGTTCCGCTCGTCGAACGGGAGGAACGCGCTCTTCAGGGCGTTCACCGTGACCGTGCGCAGGTCCTCCACGCTCCAGCCCGCCTCCTGGACCAGCAGGGTCATCTCGCGGGTCATCGTCGTGCCCGACACCAGCCGGTTGTCGGTGTTCACCGTGACCCGGAAGCCGAGGTCCTTCAGCGCGGTGATCGGGTGCTCGGCGATGGAGGTCGCGGCGCCCGTCTGGAGGTTGGACGTGGGGCACATCTCCAGGGCGATGCGCCGGTCGCGCACCCAGCCCGCGAGCCGGCCGAGCTTGCCCGCCGCGAGGTCGGGGATGTCGTCGGTGATCCGCACGCCGTGCCCGATGCGCTGGGCGCCGCACACCTGGAGCGCCTGGTGGATGCTGGGCAGGCCGTGGGCCTCGCCCGCGTGGATGGTGAACGGTACGTTCTCGCGGCGCAGGTGCTCGAAGGCCGCGAGGTGGTCGGCGGGCGGGAAGCCGTCCTCGGCGCCGGCGATGTCGAAGCCGACGACACCCGCGTCCCGGAACGCCACGGCCAGGTCGGCGGCCTCACGCACCCGGTCGAACATCCGCATCCCGCACAGCAGGGTGCCGACCCGCACCGGCGTCCCCGCGGCAGCCGCCTTGGCCATGCCCGCCGCCAGGCCCTCCTGGACGGTCTCCACGACCTCGGCCATGGTCAGCCCGCCCCGGGTGTTCAGCTCGGGGGCGTAGCGCACCTCGCCGTAGACGACGCCGTCCGCGGCGAGGTCGAGCACGTACTCCTCGGCGGTGCGCAGCAGGCCCTCGCGGGTCTGCATGACGGCGAGGGTGTGCTCGAAGGTGGCTATGTAACGCACCAGGTCACCGGAGTTGGCGGCCTCGTAGTACCAGGCGGCGAGCTCGTCGGGGTCGGCGGTGGGCAGGGTGTGGCCGATCGCGTCCGCGAGTTCCACGACGGTGGCGGGGCGCAGGCCGCCGTCGAGGTGGTCGTGCAGGACGGCCTTGGGGAGGCGACGGATCACTTCGGTGTCTACACGCGTAGCGGTCATGGCGGGTCTTTCCTTGAGCGGAGTGGTCCTCAGCGGCGAGAGAGGTCAGGCGGCGGGCTGGAGCAGATCCCAGCGGTTGCCGTACAGGTCCTGGAAGACGGCGACGGTGCCGTACGGCTCGTACCGCGGCTCCTCCAGGAAGGTCACGCCCGCGGCCGTCATCCGGGCGTGGTCGCGGGCGAAGTCGTCGGTGTGCAGGAAGAACCCGACGCGCCCGCCGGTCTGGTCCCCGACCCGGGCCTGCTGGGCCTCTCCCTTGGCGCGGGCGAGCAGCAGGCCGGTGCCCGCCCCCGGGGCGCCGGGTTCGACGACGACCCAGCGGGATCCGTCGGGCCGGGGCGCGTCCTCGACGAGCCGGAATCCGAGGGCCTCGGTGTAGAAGCGGATCGCCTCGTCGTAGTCGTCGACGACGAGGGTGACCAGGGCGATACGTCTCATCGGGGCCTCTCGGAGCGCGGGGTTAGCGCGAGAGGTTATACGTAAAACGCCCCGGATGCCAACCAGGTCGCCGCCTTCTGTAACTACTAGTATGTACAGCCCTGCTCGACGACCTCCCGGGAGGCCCCCGTGCCCTTCATCCGCATCGACACGCTGCGCGCCGGACCGGAGCGCCTCGCCGCGCTCGGCCGTGCGGTCCACGACGCCCTGACCGAGACGATCGGCATCCCGCCCGACGACCGGTTCCAGGTCCTCGTGGACCACGACGGCACCAGCGGCACCCTGCGGTACGACGACTACCTCGGCGTGCGTCGCGACGACGGCATCGCCTACGTGGCGATCACCCTGCGCTCCGGTCGCACGCCCGCGCAGAAGCAGGCGCTGTACCGCAGGATCGCCGAACTCGCCCAGGCGTACGCGGGCACCGAGCCGCGGAACGTGTTCGTCGTCCTGACCGAGAACGCATCGGCCGACTGGTCCCTCGGGGAGGGCGTGGCGCAGTACCTCGAAGGACCGTGACGCCGGGGCGAGTCGGAAGCGCCGAGGGCGGCGGTCCTACGCGCTCAGGGGGAGGTGCGACCCGCGTCCGGACGCGCCCTTGCGGCTTTCGCGCGCCGCCGTGACGATCCAGACTCCCCCTGGGACGCGGACACCGTCCGCGGTCTCGAACTCCACGAGTGCGTCGCGCACTTCGGCACGGACACGGGCGACGGTCGCCGGGGCGACATCGCGCAGGTTGTAGCGCGTCGGCCCCATGGAGAAGAGGAAGTTCGCGGCGTCGGCGGCGTCGGCGCCCAAGGTCATGGGCGCCTCGCATGGGACCACCTCGATGTCGGTGAACCCGCCGGCGGCGAGCACGTGGCGGATGCGGCCGGGGTCGAGGAGCGATCCCATACCCCGGGACGCGGGGGATGCCTCGCGAAGGAACGGCGTCAACGCGGCGGTCGCCCGGGCGTAGGCACTGTCCGGGCCGGCGGGCTGCGGGCCGAGGAACGCGAGGCGGCCGTCCGGCACGAGAGCGTGCCGCAGATGGGTGAAAGCCGCGATGTGGTCGGCGAAGAACATGACACCGCCGCGGCTGATGAGGACGTCGAACCCGCCGTCGGGGAACGGATGCACCTGGGCGTCGCCCTGCTCGAAGGTGACGTTGTCGAGGCCTTCCGTGGCGGCGTCACGGCGGGCGCGTTCCAGCATCGGCGCGGACAGGTCGATTCCCACGACGTGTCCGTCGCGCGCCTGTCGCGCCGCAAGGCGTGTCGTCTGACCGGTGCCGCAGCCGACGTCGAGGACCCGGTTCGCGGCCGCGATACCCGCGGCGGCGAACAGGGGTGCGTTGAATGCGCCCATCATCCCGTTGTACCGCTCGGGCTGTTCGGCCCAGAGGACGCCCTCCCAGTCGTTCCACGCCTCTGCCTGCTGACGGTTGGCGATCGTGTTCACGGCTTGCCCTCCTATGACTAGAGCTCATCTCTAGAGTTCGACTCTAGATATAGACTCCAGCCATGGGTGAAGGCAGGGGAAAACAGGCCAACAAGGCCCAGGAGACACGGCGACGCATCATCGAGGCGGCCGGCGCACTCTTCATGGAGCAGGGCTACGGGGCGACCAGGCTGCAGGAGATCGCCGACCGGGCGGGCGTGGCGGTCCAGACGATCTACTTCGTCTTCCGGAACAAGCCCTCGCTGCTGAAGGAGCTTGTCGATGTCGCGATCGCGGGCGACGACGAACCCGTCCCGACGATGGAGCGGCCCTGGTTCGCAGAGGTCATGGCCGCGCCCACCGCCCGGTCCGCGCTGGCCGCACTGGTCGCCGGCACGAGGAGGACCCTCGAACGCGTCGCGGCCCTCAACGAGATGGTCCGCGCCGCGACCGCGACCAACCCGGAGATCCGGGAGTTGTGGCCGGATCAGGCGGACCCCCGGTACACCGTGCTCTCGACAGCGGCGAGGTCCCTGACCCGGAAGCCGGGCGCCCGCCCGGCCGTCCCCCTCGAAGAAGCGGCGGACGTCCTGTACGCCGTCCTCAGCCCGGAGCTCTTCCTCGTCCTCACCCGCGACCGCGCGTGGCCACCGGCCAAGTGGGAACGATGGGCGTACGACACCCTCGGCTCCCAGCTGTTGGCCGACAAGGAGCCCTGATCACCAGCCACGGCGCGGACACGGCCTAGGCCCCGGGCCTACGTCCGAGGCCCGAGGTGCGAGGCCCCGGCGCGCGTTAGCGTCCCTCCCATGGAGATCACCGAGCCACCTCGCACCCCCGCGCAGCGCAAGGCCGACGTGCTGGACCGGCTGGAGCGGGAGATGGACATCTGGGTCGCCACGGCGGACGCCGACGGCGTGCCGTGCCTGGTCCCGCTGTGGTTCGTCTGGCACGAGGAGGCCGTCTGGCTGTGCACCCGGCTGACCAACCCCACCGGCCGGAACCTGCGGGACGGCCGCCGGGCCCGGCTGGCCCTCGGGGACACCCGGGACGTCGTGCTCGTCGACGGTCACGCGGAGACCTTCACGGCCCGGCGGGTGCCGTCGGCGGCGGCCGAGGCGTTCCGGGCGAAGACCGGCTGGGACCCGCGCGAGGACCACGCGTCGTACGCCTTCTTCCGGGTCCGGCCGCGCGCGGTCCAGGCGTGGTGCGAGGTGCACGAGCTGCCGCGCAGGCATCTCATGCGGGAGGGGGTCTGGGCGGCCTAGGGGGTGTCCGCTCGGCCGGCCTTCCTCCGCAGTCCGTCGAGCCGCTGCAGTTCCTCGCCGGTGAGGCGGATCGCGCCCGCTGCCACGTTCTCCGTGAGGTGGTCGGGGTTGCCGGTGCCGGGGATGGCGAGGACGTGAGGTCCCCGGTGCAGCGTCCAGGCGATGCGGATCTGCGCGGGGCTCGCGCCGTGGGCCCGGGCCACGGCTTGGAGTTCCTCGTCGTGGGCGGTGGTCGCGCCGTGCTCACCGGCGTCGCCGGCGACGGCGTAGAACGGCACGAAGGCGATGCCCTGCTCGCCGCAGACGCGGAGGAGTTCGTCCGAGACGGGGTCGGGCCGGTCGAGGGCGTACCGGTTCTGCACGCAGACCACCGGCGCGATGGCCTGTGCCTCGGCCAGATGGCGGGGCGTGACGTTGGAGATGCCGAGGTGCCGGATCAGGCCCGCCTCGCGCAGTTCGGCGAGGGCGCCGAAGTGTTCGGCGATCGAGTCGTACGTCGGCATCCGGCGCAGGTTGACGACGTCCAGGTGGTCGCGGCCGAGCTGGCGGAGGTTCTCCTCGACGTGGCCGCGCAGTTCGTCGGGGCGCGCCGAGGTGCCCCACTCCCCCGTGTACGTCCGGTACGGGCCCACCTTGGTGACAATCACCAGGTCGTCGCGGTACGGCGCGAGCGCGCTGTTGATGAGTTCGTTGGCGGAGCGCAGCGACGAGAAGTAGAAGGCGGCCGTGTCGATGTGGTTGACGCCGAGGTCGATCGCCCTGCGCAGGACGGCGATCGACCGTGCGCGGTCGCTGGGCGTGCCGTGGTGGAAGGCGCCGCTGCCCGTCAGCCGCATCGCGCCGAGGCCGAGGCGGTGGACGGGCAGGTCGCCGAGTTTCCAGGTGCCCGCGGCGTCCGCGGTGATCGTCTGTGAGTCCATCGGCGGAGTGTCACACACGCCGCGCGGGCCGGTACGGCGGTTTTACGGATACGTGTACGCGTTGAGGGCGGCGACGGCGGCGGCCGGGTCGCCGAGGTCGTAGTGGTCGACGGCGAGGAAGGTGGGCTTCTTGCGGGCGGCGGGCTGGCAGAAGCGCCGGGCGCGGTCGGCGAGTTTGGCGTTGTCCGTGGCGGCCGTGGCGGTGATCCCGGCGTCGCGGAAGTGGTTCATGACGAACAGCGGGCGGAAGCCCGGTTCGGTGCGGGTCAGCGGGAGGTTCGTGCCGGCGTCGTACCAGCGGCTGTAGCAGGACCAGTCGGAGGCGCCGATCCCCGGGCCCATGGACCAGTGGTTCTCGACGGTCCATTCGCGTTGGTACATGACGCCGAAGGCGTCCCGGGTCAGGCCCGCGGCCTGGTCGGCGGAGCGGCTGTGGTCGGTGAAGATCAGCAGCCGGTCGTTCGCGGCGATCAGGTCCGCCATCGCCGGCCAGCCGTTCTGCCGTACGCCGGTGCGGTCGGGCCGGTGGAGCACGTCCGCCAGGCCGTCGACCCGGGCGAGTTCGGCGCGCAGAACGCCGGGGTCGACGTAGTCCTCCAGGAAGACGGTGACGAACTGGTCGGGGCGGGCCTCCAGGAAGTCGACGATGCGCTGGAGGTCGACCCACAGGGCGACCGGCCGGCTGACGAGGGTGCAGCTGTTGTGGCAGAGGATCGCGCCGTCCGGGGTCTGGTGGATGTCCAGCATGAATCCGCGGACTCCGTCGGCGAGTTGCCGCGCGATGCCACGGCTCTGGTTGGGCACCAGGTTGACGAAGGGCGGGGCGAAACCGCCGTCGACGCCGTTGGCGTAGGCGTTGTGCGCGGTGAGGAACGTGACCTGGTCCAGGGTGCGCCGGTCCTGCGGTGGCATGGGGGAGGTGACGGGACTGACCGGGGTGAGGTACCAGGCGGCGAGGTCGCCCGCACCGCCGAGGGCCAGCCGCGCCGGGTAGTTGGCACCGGACGGTTTGGGGGCCACGGTGAGGTACCGCGTGGTGCCCGGGGCCTTCAGGGTGTGGCGGTCGGCTCCGAGCGGGGTGATCTCCCAGAAGGCGTCGCCGCCGGTGCAGGCGACGGTCGCGGCCTGGTCACCGTCGCGACCGAGGCAGCTGCCGGGCGCGTCGGTGTTCTCCAGGAGGTACGAGGACCCGCTGGGCTTCAGCCGCCACTGCTGGCGGTCCTCGTCGCCGCGGGGCCGGTGCTGCTCGACCGCGCCGCCGCTGTCGGCCGCGTTGAGCCCGGTCGTGGCGCTCTGCACGTAGTAGGTGCCGGGAGCCGGGACAGCGGCGGCGGCAGGCTGCGGGGCCACGATCGCGGCTGCCAGGGCCGCGGTCGTGGCGAGCAGGGCGTGGGGGGTGCGTCTGCGCATGCGGGATGCCCTTCGTCCGACTGGCCGGGGCCAGCTGGTCAGGTTCATGACATCCCGCATGACACCACGTCCTGTGGTCCGGCGTCAGCAGGAGAGGTTGCCGCCGGGTGACGTCCCGAGGATCTGCGTGAACCGCTGGTAGTTGTTCACGCGGCTCTGCACCTGCGCCGGGTTCTTGCCGTCGCACTCCAGGGAGCCGTTGATGCTGCGGATGGTCTGGCCGAAGCCGGCGCCGTTCACCATGGCGTGGTGCGGGGTCATGGTGCCGGGGCCGGTCTGGGTGTTCCAGTACCACAGGGCCGTCTTCCAGGCGACGGCCGAGTCGTTCTGCACCAGCCAGGGGTTGTTCAGCAGGTCGATGCCGAGCGCGTCGCCCGCGGCCTTGTAGTTGAAGTTCCAGCTCAGCTGGATGGGGCCGCGCCCGTAGTAGGCGGCCTGCCCGGCCGGACAGCCGTAGGGACGGCTCCAGTCGCAGTAGTGCGGGTAGTTGGCGGTGTTCTGCTCCACCACGTGCACCAGACCGCCGGTCTCGTGGCCGACGTTGGCGAGGAAGGCGGCGGCCTCCTGCTTCTTCACCGTGTCGCTGCCGGTGTTGGCGAAGCCGGGGTAGGCGTTCAGGGCCGCGGTGAGGCCGCTGTACGTGTAGAACGGATTCCGGTTCGGGAACATCTGGTTGAACTGCGCCTCGGAGACGACGAAGCGCGCGTCGGGGGTGCCCGGACCGCTGTCGCAGGCGTACGGCTCCCAGTACCAGGTGCTGATGGTGGGGTCGTAGCCCGGGTTGGCGTGCTCGGCGATGTACGCCTTGCCGTCGGTGTAGCGGACGATGTCGCCGGCGGCGTACGACCTCCCCGCCACCCAGTTCGGGTAGCTGGAGCACGCGGCGGCGGAGGCGTTCGAGGCGGGCAGCAGCACCGGCGCGGTGCCGGCGAGGGCGAGGACGGCCAGGACGGCGGAGACACGGCGTCTCGACACGGGATCAACTCCTTTGTGGGGCACGGCCGTTCCCGGGCGAGAGCAGGATGGAGCAGAGCCTTCACCGCACGCACCGGTGGACCGGTCACGGCGTGGGCGCGGCCGTGGTGGGGGGTTGTGGAGGCACACTCAACCGCGTTGGTCTGTACCAGTCAAGGGTGTAGACCAGTCATCCGCGCGCCGGTTCCGCGTCGGGGCTCGCACGGCTGCCCGCCTCGGGGCTCACACGGCCGCTCGGGGCTCACACGGTTGCCTGCTGCTCCAGCGCCGCCGCGAGCCGGTCCAGCAGGGACCGCAGCAGGTCGTCGTCGCCCTCGCCGAGCGGAGGCCAGCCGGCGCGGACCGCGCGGTCGACGCGCTGCCAGTACTCCTGGCCGCGCGGGGTGAGACGGGCGAGGACGCGGCGGCGGTCGAACGGGTCGACCCGGCGGTGCACGAGGTTCTGGTCGACGAGTTGGTCGACCAGCTTGGTCAGGGTCGGAGGCGGCAGGAAGGCGGCCTCCGCGATCGCCGTCATGTGGTGCCCCTCGCCGTCGGACAGCAGCGCCAGCACCCGCCAGGCGTCCAGCGAGCAGCCCTCTTCCGCCAGCACGGCCTGCAGCCGGCGGGCTGCGAGCCGCTCGGCCCGCGTCAGCAGCTGCACCAGGTCGTCGGGCCGACGCGGGGGTGGGGTGGGCATCCTGCTCCTTGGCTACGAGGGGTGTCCATCGTAGGAGACGCACTGGAGTTCGTCCGGCCGAGCCGGAATCATGACGCCATGTTCCGGCACGACCTCCCCGCGCCCGAGTGGTTCACGGCCGACGACTCCGTCCTCGGCGTGGCCCTCGTCTTCCCGCTCCAGGGGCCGGCCGGGATCTTCGGGCCGACCTGCGAGCTCTGCGCGCGACTGGCCGCCGAGGAGGTCAACCGGGACGGCGGTGTGCTGGGCAGGGAGCTGCGGCTGGTGCCGGTCGACGGCTCGGGCGCGCCGTGCGAGGTCGCCGGCCAGGTCGAGGCGCTGGTGGACCTCGGTGTCGTGCAGGGCGTCACGGGCTGGCACATCTCCTCGGTGCGCCAGGCACTGGCACCGCGTATCGCGCACCGCGTCCCGTACGTGTACACCGCGCTGTACGAGGGCGGCGAGGACACGGCGGGCGTCTTCCTGACCAGTGAGACCCCGCGTGACCAACTGCGGCCCGCGATGGACCTGCTGGCGCACGAGCGCGGGGTGCGGCGGTGGTTCGTGGTGGGCAACGACTACATATGGCCGCGGCACACGGCTCGCTCGGCCCGTGCGTACGCCCGCGCGTCCGACGGTCGTGTCGTCGGCGAGGCCTATCTCCCGCTCGGCACCCACGACTTCGAACCGGTGCTGCGCCGGATCGAGCGCTCGGACGCGGACGCGGTGCTGATGCTGCTGGTCGGCAGCGACGCGGTGCGCTTCAACCGGGCGTTCGCGGCGTACGGCCTGCACGCGCGCTGTCTGCGGCTGAGCACGCTGATGGACGAGAACATGGTGATGGCGAGCGGCCCCGCGGCCACCGAGGACCTCTACAGCACGGCCGGGTTCTTCGCGTCGCTGGCCAACCGGGACACCCTCGACTTCCACGGGCAGTACGCGGCCCGCTACGGCGTCGAGGCGCCCGCCCTCGGCAGCCTCGGCGAGTCCTGCTACGAGGGGGTGCTGCTGCTGGCCGCGTTGCTGAGGCGTGCCGGGACGTTGGACGTGACGGCGATCGGCGCGGCGGCGGGCGCGGTGTCGTACGAGGGTCCGCGCGGCCTGCTGCACCTGCGGGACGCCCATGTGCGGCAGCGGATCTATCTGGCGCGGGCCGACGGGCTCGACTTCGACGTGCTCACGGAACTGAACGCCCGTTCTCTCTGAGTGTCCGGGTGTCCTTGCACCTCCCACACGGACGACACACCCCCGGATCGACACCCCGCGCCGGCCGACCGGGAGAATTCCCCCATGACCACCACACCCCATCCTCTCGTCACCCGCGCCCGGCGACTGGCGCACGACCTCCTCGTCCCGCACGCTGAGCGCGTCGACCAGGAGGGTGTGCCCGCGAGCCATGTCGAGGCGGTGAAGCGGGCGGGGCTGCTCGGGGTGGTGGGGCCGAAGGAGTACGGCGGGGCGGACGCGCCCGTGGCGGTGGCGCGGGAGACCGCGGAGATCCTCGCCGGGGCGTGCTGCTCCACATGGTTCGTGCAGACACAGCACCACACGCCGGTGAAGCTGCTCGCCACATACGACTCGCCCGTCCGGGAGCAGCTGCTGCGTCCGCTGGCGACCGGAGAGCTGTTGGCCGGCATCGCGTTCGCGCACGTCCGGGCCTTTCCCCGGGTCCCGGTGCGGGCCGTGCCCGAGCGGGGCGGCTGGCGCTTCGAGGGCACGGTCCCCTGGTACACGGGCTGGGGTCTGAACGACGTGATGCTGCTGGCCGGGGTGACGGACACCGCAGAGGTGGTCTTCGTCGTCGCCGGGGCCCGGGAGCAGTCGGGGCTGTCCGCGTCGGCGCCGATGCGGCTCGCGGCGCTCACCGCCGCCCGTACCGTCTCCCTGCAGCTGGACGGCCTGTGGGTGCCGGAGGAGTCCGTCGTGCTGCGCACCTCGCAGGAGGAGTTCGCCCTGGTCGACCTGCCCAGGGCCGCCAACGCCAGTCCGGCCGTGTTCGGGGTGGCGTCCGCGGCGCTGCACCTGGTGGCGCGGGCCCCGGACGGCGAGGAGACGGCGCGGTCGCTGCGGGCCCGGCTCGACGAGGTCCGGCGGGAGGCCTACGCGTTGGCCGACCACCCCGTCCCGCACGCGTGCGTCCCGGATCGGCTGGCGGTGAAGACCCGGGCGTACGACGTGCTGCGCGCGGCCACGACCGCGGCGATCGTGGCCGGGGGCGGCCGGTCCATGGACCTGGGCAGCCGGGCGCAGCGGCTGGCGCGCGAGGGGATGTTCCTGCTGGTGCAGGGCCAGACGGCCGAGGCGCGCCGGACGCACCTCGGCTCGCTGGCGTCCGGCTAACCGAGCCGGGGCAGGGCCGGATCGCCGGTCCGGGAGGGAACCTCGCCGCAGAACTCCGCCTCGATCACGTCGGTGTAGAGCGACGGGTCCGGCAGCCAGTCCCCGTTGATGTGGAAGGTCAGCTGGTGCTCGCCGTCCCGGGTGCCGACCATGGCGGACAGGGAGCCGTTGGTCCGCCCGGTCTTGCCCACCACCTTCACACCGCAGGACAGCGTCGCGAACTCGACGCCGAGTCCGAACCCGAGCCCGTCCCCCGTCGGGACCTCGTCGAGCATCTCCTTCAGCTGCTTCCGGGGCAGCAACTCGCCCTTGATCAGCGCCCTTTGGAAGCGGTTGAGGTCGCCCCCGGTGGAGATGACGTCACCGGCCGCGCCCAGCCAGGTCATGTTCTGTTCGGTGGCGTCGTGGACGGGGGCGTCCGGGGCGTCCTGGTGGAGCCGCGAGTAGCCGACGGGGTGCGGCTTCGGCAGGTGGGGTGACGTACCGGGGAACGAGGTCCCGCGCAACTTCAGCGGGCGGACGATGCGCCGGGTGATCTCCTGCGCGTAGGAGCGGCCCGTCGCCTTCTCGATGACCATCCCGGCGATCACGTAGTTGGTGTTGGAGTACGCGGGTGCCGTCCCCGGCTCGTTGACGGGCGGGTGCTTCAGCGCGACCGCGACGAGGTCCTCGGGCGTGTGGGTGTCGTACCGGTGCTCGGGGAATCCGGGACCGGCGGCGTCGTGGAGGAACGCGGGGTCGTCGGTGTAGTTGGCGATGCCGCTGGTGTGGTTCAGGAGGTGGCGCAGCGTGATGCGGTCCGCGTCGTAGCCGTTGCCCCGCACCAGGCCGGGCAGCCGGCGCTCGACCGTGTCGTCCAGGCTCAGTCTCCGCTCCGCCTCCAGCTGGAGCAGGACGGTGGCGATGAACGTCTTGGTGATGCTGGCGCCGCGGAAGTGGTCGCCCGGGGAGCGCTCGCGGCCGGTGGCGGTGTCCGCGTGTCCGGCCTGCGCGAACCAACTCCCCTCACGGTCGCGGACCTTGGCGGCCACTCCGGGCAGGCCGCCCTTCTCGACCAGATCACGCAGGGCGGCCCGGGTCGCCTCATGGCCGTGCTCCGGCGGCGCCGCGTGTGCGGAGGGGGCGACGGCCACGGCCCCGGTCGACAACGCCACTGCCAGTGCGTACGAGACGGTCCGTGCGGCCCGCTGCTTCATGGGGTCTGTGCCTCCCGTTCACCAAGGGGCCGGGTTGCCCCTTGGTGCGGATGACGCCGAACTCGGGCCGGGAGGTTGATCGTTGAGCTCGGAGCGGCTCCAGGGCCTGTCGCTTGGAGCGCGCCGCAGGCCTTCACCGCGGGAATCGCCACCACTGACCCCGGACGGGCCACCGCTCGACAGGGCGCGGGCTCGGCAGGATGCTGCCGAAGGCGGGTACGGCGGTGCGGGAAGCGGCGAGCCGACGGGCTCAGGCTGCGCTGCGGGCTCAGGCTGCGCTGCGACAGGAAGCGCTGGAGACGCGTGCGAGGTCGACGTGGCGTCGCCGCGTGAGGTCCAGTCGCATGGTCATGCCGTGGATCGCGTCAGCGCGGAACGAGGGCCGTCAAGGAAATCGCGGCTCATCTCGTATCCCGGACCACGGATTTCGAGCATGAGGGGCCTGGACGGCAACGGTTTCCCGGACGGCCCGTGCGGCCGGTTCAGTCCTCGTCGGACGGAACCACGACGAGGAAGGCGTCCGACTCCAGATCCATCACGACGGTGGCGGGCTCGCCCTCGGCGCGGCGGCGGGCCGCGTACTCCTCCGCCGGCCACGATCCGCGCGGAGCTCCCGCCGGGAACCGCTCCAACACCTTCGCACTCATGGCCGCTGACATGCCCGCTGCCCTCCCCTGTCCCGAGCCGCCTGCCGGGCGGCGTCGATCGGTCGTTGTCGTACCCATCCGGTTGCCCCCGATCCGCCCGGACATGTACCGCGGGACGAACCAGCACACCGCCCCGACCTCTACACATAAAGGGTAAATAAGTGCAGAATGAGGCTTACGCGGCGTTTACCGCATACGCGGTCGCCCTGCAAGACGAAGGAGACGACTCATGGCCAACGTCTCGCCCACAAGAGGTGACATAACCAGCCATCCTGATGCCTCCGAAATGCGGACCCGTTACGCCCGGGTGCTCGGTGGCCGTGATGTGGCGCTCGTGGACGGACCGGTGTTCCTGCTCGGTCTGTACTGCGCCGCCTCCCCGTGGATAGTCCACTACACGACCAGCCAGCCGCCGCTCGTTACCCACAACCTGATCATGGGCGTCGCGATCGGCCTGCTGGCGCTCGGGTTCACTCGCGCTCCGGAGCGCATGTACGGCCTGAGCTGGGCCATGTGCGCCCTCGGGGTGTGGATGATCATCTCGCCGTGGATCGTCGGCGACAGCCCGGACGCCGGCGTCGTGTGGAACAACATCATCATCGGCGCACTGGCCGTGATCCTGGGGCTGGTGTGCGCCGGCACGGCGGCGAAGGCCTCCCCGAGGCCGTAGCCCCGCCGGAGGAGAACCGAAGGCCGGTCCGCACCCCGGGCCGGCCCTTTCACACCCGCACCCGGTCGCGAGCGGCGCGGGCCGCAGAGCCGCAGAGCCGCAGAGCCGGAGTGTCCCGGCCGGCATGGGGCACACGCACTACAGCGGGGGTCCTGAGGAGAAGGGGCGGAGATGGAGATCGACGGCATCATCAGTGCCATCGTGATCGGCATCGTCATCGGCGTCCTGGGCCGACTCGTGGTCCCGGGCCGTCAGCGGATCGGCATCCTGTGGACGATCGTCGTCGGCATCATTGCCGCGCTGATCGGCTCCGCGCTCGCCGCCGCGTTCGGCGTGGCCGACACCAAGGGCGTCGACTGGGTCGAGTGGCTCATCCAGATCGGTCTCGCCGCGCTCGGCGTGACCGCACTGGACCGCTCGAAGGCACGCCGCTGACGACGTACCGACGCACGGCGCGAAACAACCGTACGCACGACACAACCCGCCCGCGCGGCCGGCCGGCCGCGCGGGCGCGTCGGCGCGTCGGCGCGTCGGGCGTGTCGGGCCGGTCATGACCGCGCCGCGGCCCGTCCCAGCTCGTAGACGTACGGCGTCGTCGTCGTCAGCGGCATGAAGCCGAGGCGTTCCAGGATGGGTCGGCTCTGGTCGGAGGCGTCGACCTGGAGGTAGCGGTAGCCGCGGGCCGCGGCGACGCGGGCGCGGTGGGCGACCAGGGCGCGGTAGATGCCGCGGCCGCGCCAGCCCTCGACGGTGCCGCCGCCCCACAGGCCGGCGAACCGCATGCCCGGCACGAGTTCCATCCGGGCCGCGCTCACCGGCTCGTCCCCGGCCATCGCCACGACGGCGACGACGGTGTCCGGGTCCGTCGCCAACTGCGCGCGCAGTCGGCGCCGCAGCCAGGTGCTGTCCGCGCCGAAGGCCTGCTCGTGGACCTCGGCGACGAGATCCACGCCCGGCGCGTCGGTGACCGGCAGGACGCGGACGCCCTTGGGCGGTTCGGCGTCGAGGACCGGACCTCCGGCCTCGCCGATCATCAGCGTCTCCTGCGGCCCGGGCGTGAAACCCGCCGCGCGCAGCCGCTGCCCGAGGTCCGCGGGCCGGTCGTGTCCGTACAGCTTCCACTCGAAGTCCAGGCCGAGCCCGGTGTAGGCGCGGATCTGCTCGGCGATCGCCGCCTCCGCTCCGGCCTCGTCCAGGGCGGACCACAGGACGCCGTTCCAGCCCTGCGCATCGGCGACCTGGCGCACGACGCCGCCGGTTCGCTCGACGCGGGCGTCGGGGCCGTCCGGCCGGGCCCCCTCCCGCAGGTCCCGGTCGAACAGGGCGAGCAGCGCGGTGTGATCGATGTGGTCCATGGGTGCACTCCAGCACCGGCCGGCCGGTGCGGCAACGCCTTTTCCGGTACGGCAACACCCCATCGCGTCCCCCACCGTTCCTTTCCCCATGTGGGCCGACGCCATAAGGTCCTGTTGATCACATCATCACGGGGAAGGGCCGCACCATGGTCGTGAAGGACACGGACCTGCCGTACCTGCGCCGCTGCGTGGAGCTCGCCGCCGAGGCGCTGCAGGCCGGGGACGAGCCGTTCGGATCGGTCCTGGTCGGTGGGGACGGCACGGTCCTCGCCGAGGACCACAACCGGGTGGCCTCCGGCGATCGCACCCGGCACCCCGAGTTCGAACTGGCGCGCTGGTCGGCGGCCCGCCTCTCACCCGAGGAGCGGGTGGCCGCCACCGTCTACACCTCCGGCGAGCACTGCCCGATGTGCGCGGCCGCGCACGCCTGGGTCGGCCTGGGACGCATCGTCTACGTCGCCTCATCCGAGCAACTCTCATCCTGGCTGAGCGAGTTGCAGGTCCCCGCGCCACCGGTCCGGACACTCCCCGTCCACGAGGTCGCACCCGGTGTAGTCGTGGACGGCCCGGCACCCGAACTCACGGAGAGTGTGCGGGAGTTGCACGTCCGGTTTCATCAGGGACGCGGCTGACACCCGAGCCGCGAGGGCCGGGTCCGCTCCCCCGGGCTCCGTGACCGGTCCCCGAGATGCAGGGCCACCCGGGCGAACTTACTATCGAATTCAACAGGACCAGGTGTACACCCCGGTCTCCCCGACGGGGGGAGGCGCATGTCCTTGCTGCCGGCGCGGCGGCTGATGGCCGCCTACATCGCCCTGGTCACGGCCGTCACAATCGTGTACATGACCATCCCGGTGGTGGCTCCCGCGCTGTGGGCCGTCATCGGGCTGGCCGGAGTCACCGCGGTACTGGTCGGCGTGCGCCTGCACCGGCCCGCCCACCAGTGGCCCTGGTGGTTCCTGGCCGGCGGGCTTCTCACCTTCATCACGGGAGACACCTACCACAACGTGATGGAGGAGTACTTCGACGCCTCCAATCCGTTCCCCTCCCCCGCCGACGCCTGCTACCTCGCCACCTATCCGCTCTTCGCGATCGGCCTGTCCGGACTGGTGCGCCACCGCTGGGCCGACCGCGATCTGCCGAGCCTGCTCGACGCGCTGATCGTCACGGCGGGCCTCGCGCTGCCCGTGTGGGTGTACCTGGTGCAGCCGCTGACGGTGGCGGAGGGGATGACCTGGCAGCAGCGCGCGATCAGCATCGCCTACCACCTCGGCGACGTCCTCGTGCTGGCCCTGCTGGCCCGGCTGCTGACCCCGAGCCCGGTCACCGGCCACAACCGTGCCGTGGGTCTGCTGGTCGTCGGCACCGTGACGCTGCTCGGCTTCGACATCGCCTACGGGATCCTGCAACTGAACGGCCTGTGGCAGACGGGCACCCTGCTCGACACCGGGTGGATCGCCTTCTACACCGCCTGGGGCCTGGCCGCCCTGCACCCCTCGATGGTCGAACTGACCGCCTCCGTGCCGCAGCGCGCGTCCCTGCTCCCGCCGCCGCGCCGGCTGGTCATGCTGGCCGTGGCCACGCTCATCGCGCCGGGGATCCTGCTGTACGAGGGCTTGAGCAAGCAGACCCGGGACGCCGCCGTGATCGCGGCCTTCTCCGGGGTGCTGTTCCTGCTGGTGATACTCCGGCTGGCCGGGATGGTGGTGGCCCATCGGCACGCCGTGACCCGGGAGCTGGCCCTGCGCGGGGCCGCCGCCTCGCTGGTCTCGGCCTTCCGGCAGGAGGAGGTCGACGCGTCCTGCCGTACGGCGGTCGACCGGCTGCTCGGGCCGGACGTCCCGCACCGGACGGTGCTGCTGCCGTCGGAGCGGGTCGCGGACCTCGGCGCGCGCGGCACCCGCCTGGTCAGCCCGGCCGCCCTCGACGGCAGCGTCGGCGCCGAGCTGGACGCCCTGCCGTCCGTCCTGGTGTGCCCCATGACCCAGCCGGACCGCCCGGCCGGAGCGATCCCGGGCGTCCTCCTGGTCGCCGGCCCGGAACGGCAGCTCAACGAGACCTGGGGCTCCATGGAGATCCTGGCGTCGCACGCGGGCCTGGCCATGGAGCGGGTCAAGCTGCGGAAGGAAGTGGTCCGCCGGGAGAAGGAGGCGTACTTCCGCACCCTGGTCCGCAACGCCTCCGACGTCATCCTGATCCTGGAGGACGACGACACCATCCGGTACGCCAGCCCGTCCGCGCGGTCCGTGTTCGGCACCGACGATCTCGTCGGCGTATCCCTGCCGGAGCTGGTCGACCCCGGGGACCGGGAGCGGGCCACCCGGGAGCTGACCGCCGTACGGGAGCGGGGCTCACCGGCGGGGCACGACCACTGGTGGGTGCGGCGCGGCGACGGGCGCGTCGAGGTGGAGGTGCGGTTCAGCGACTTCCGGGACGAGCGGACCGTGTCCGGACTGGTGGTGACCCTGCGGGACGTGACCGAGCAGCGGCGGCTGGAACAGGAGCTGACCCAGCGGGCCTTCCACGACTCGCTGACCGGTCTGCCCAACCGGACGCTGCTGCTGGAGCGGATCGAACGCGCCCTGCTGCGCGGTCGCCGCGAGTCCTCCCTGACCTGTCTGCTCTTCATCGACCTCGACGACTTCAAACTGGTCAACGACACGATGGGGCACCGGGCGGGCGACCATCTGCTGATCGCCGTCGGCAACCGGCTGTCCCGGACCCTGCGGCGCACCGACACCGCGGCCCGGCTCGGCGGCGACGAGTTCGCGGTGCTGATGGAGGACGCCAAGCAGCCCCTCGACGCCGAGCTGCTGGCGGCCCAGGTGATCCAGACGCTGGGTCGGCCGTTCGACCTGGACGACGAGTCGGTGACGGTGTCCGCCAGCGTGGGCGTGGCCACCGCGCGCGACAGCACGGACGCGGAGGAGCTGCTGGGCCACGCCGACCTCGCGCTCTACGCGGCGAAGGCGGCGGGCAAGCGGCAGTGGCGCCGTTTCCGGCCGCTGCTGCGCAGCCGCATGGTCGAGCGGCACGATCTGCAGTCGCAGCTGGCCCGGGCGGTCGCCGACAAGGCGTTCGCGCTGCATTACCAGCCCGTCGTGGACATCACGGCGGGGGAGGTCGTGGGGTTCGAGGCGCTGGTCCGCTGGCCGACCGAGGAGCGGCCGCCCGTCACGCCGGACCAGCTCATCGGCCTGGCCGAGGAGACCGGGCACATCGGCCCGCTGGGGTCGTGGGTGCTGGAGAACGCGGTCAGCGACATCGCGGCCCTGCAACGGCTGCCGGGGCCTTCCCGTCCCCCGTACGTGAGCGTGAACGTCTCCGCCCGCCAGTTCCGCGACGCGGGGTTCGTCGAGCAGGTCGGCCAGGCGCTCAGCACGCCGGGGCTGGAGCCCGGGTCGCTGCAGCTGGAGCTGACGGAGACGGTGCTGCTGCACCGGGACGACCGGCTCCAGACGGTGCTGCACACGCTCAAGGAACTCGGGGTGCACATCGCGGTCGACGACTTCGGCACCGGCTTCTCCTCGCTGCGCTATCTGCGGGACTTCCCCATCGACGTGCTGAAGATCGACAAGTCCTTCATCGACGACATCGCGCGCGACGCCCAGCAGGTCGCCCTGGTCGAGGGCATCGTGCGCATCGCCGACACCCTGGGTCTGCAGGTCATCGCGGAGGGCATCGAGGACCCCGCGCAGCGGGACCTGCTGGCGGGGATGGGGTGCCGGTTCGGGCAGGGCTACCTGTTCGCCCGGCCCCTGACGGTGGAGCAGAGCGCCCACGTGCTGCGGGAGCCGAGCACCCGCCCCTTCGCGCCGCCCCGTACGCGACGCCCACGCGTGAACGCCGCCCGGGGACGCCGGGAGGCACGCTGGGCGGACCTGGAGCACCTGCGGCGCACGAGTCCCATGAGCGACGCGGTCCTGGACGAGGTGCGCGGCCGGCACATCCGCAGCGGCGACCACTGGCTGATCGACTTCGCGTCGTGCAACTACCTCGGGCTCGACTGGGACCCGGAGGTCATGGACGCGGTCGATCCCGCGGTGCGCCAGTGGGGCACGCACCCCAGCTGGTCGCGCCTGCTGGGCAGTCCGCGGCTGTACCCGGACATCGAGGAGCGGCTGGCCGCGCTGCTGGGCGCACCGGACACGCTGCTGCTGCCCACGCTGACGCTGGTGCACGCCTCGGTGATCCCGGCGCTCGCCGAGGACGGGCACGTGTTCGTCGAGGCGACCGCCCACCGGACCGTCTACGACGGCTGCGTGGTGGCCCGTGCGCGGGGTGCCGCCCTGCACCGCTTCCACGGCGACCGCCTCGACGAACTGCGGGCCCTGCTGCGCCGGGTGCCGCCCGGTACGCCCCGGCTGGTCTGTCTGGACGGCGTCAACAGCATGAGCGGCAACATCCCCGACCTGCCCGCGCTGGCGGCGGTGTGCCGCGCCGAGGGCGCGACGCTGTACGTCGACGACTCGCACGGCTTCGGCGTGATCGGGGAACGCGCGCCGGGCGAGCCGTGCCCGTACGGCATGCGCGGCAACTGCGTGGTGCGGCACACTGGGGAGTCGTACGACGGGATCGTGCTCGTCGGCGGCTTCTCCAAGGCGTACTCGTCGCTGCTGGCGTTCCTGGCGCTGCCGCCGGAGCTCAAGAACCGGCTGAAGACCGCGGCCGCTCCCTACCTGTACTCGGGGCCGTCCCCGACGGCGTCCCTGGCCACCGCGCTGGCCGGGCTGGACGTCAACGAGCGCCGGGGCGACCCCATCCGGGCCGACCTGTACCGCAAGACGGTGCGGGTGCTCGACCAATTGGACGAGCTGGGGGTGAGCACCCTCAACACGGACCGGCTGCCCATCGTGGAGGTGCCGCTGGTGAACCCCGCGGACCTGGACGCGGTCGCCGCGTTCCTGTGGGAGGAGGGCATCTACGTGACGCTGGCCGCCTACCCCCTCGTCCCGCGCGACCGGGTGGGCTTCCGCATCCAGCTCACCGCTCTCAACTCGGACGACGACATCGACCACCTGAACGGCACGCTGACCCGGCTGTCCGAACGTTTCCCGCTGCGGCTGAAGGACTAGACGGCCATGACGACGCACAACGACGACGTGGACTGGGACCGCTGGCCGGTCGCCGACTACCTCGCGGAGAACTACCGCGAGGTGCATCCCTCGGACGCGGCGATCATCGCGCACCACTCCGCCTACTACCGGCGCCTGCCGCCCGGGAGCATCGACCGCTCGGTGGAGTTCGGGGCGGGCCCCAACCTCTACCCGCTCATCCTCGCGTCCGCCGTGAGCCGCAGGATCGACGCGGTGGAGGCGGGGTCGAGCAACGTCGCCTACCTCCAGGAGCAGATCTGTCACCGCCCCGACGCGAGCTGGCTCCCCTTTCACGCGCTGTGCCGGCGGCTCAACCCCGCCGTGCCCGCGACCCTGGCCGGGGCGCTGGCCCCGGTGAACGTCGTCCACGCCGATGTGCGGACGCTGCGGCCGGGCACGTACGGACTCGGCTCCATGCACTTCGTCGCCGAGGGCGCCACGGAGGACTTCGCCGAGTTCGCCGACTTCTGCCGCACCTTCGTCCGCGCGGTCGCGCCGGGCGGCCACCTGGTCGCCGCGTTCATGGAGAACATGCCGACCTACCGCATCGGCCCGGCCTCCCGCTGGCCCGGCTGCCCGGTGAACCCGACGACGGTCACCGAGGTCTTCACCCCGCTGACCCGGGACCTGGACGTCACCCACATCGACACCGACCCGACCCTGCCGGACTACGGCGACTCGGGGATGGTGCTGCTCACGGGGGTCGCGGAGGCGCTCTGAGGACACCGGGTGCGCGACCGCCCGCCGCGGACCGTGCCGGGTGGCCGTTCAGCCGTCCGCCCCCGGGCGGAACCGACGGCGCAGGACCACTCCCCCGGCCAGGAGCGCCGCGCTCACCGCGACGGCCGGGAGGGTGTGGTCGGTGCCCGTGTGGGCGAGGGCGCCCTGGGCCTGCCGCGGGGTGTGCGGGGCGGCCGGCTCCGGTGCGGGGTGGGCCCTCGGTGGGGTGGACGGCTTCGGGGCCGGCTCCGGTGGGTGGTGGGGTCGGACCGGGCGTTCGCCGGGGGTGTTCGAGGACTCGTTGCCCGTCGACGCGTTGCCGATGCCGACCACGTTCACCGAGTTGCCGGTGACGTTGACCGGCAGGTCGACCGGCAGCTGGACGCCGTTTCCGGAGACCACGCCCCGCGAATCCTTTCCGCTGCCCTCGGCGGCCGCGCCGCCGGACTTGCCGGGCCGGTCCGCGGGCCCGCTCTTGTTCGCACAGCTGTTGCCCGCGGCGGGGTTCAGGAGCCCCACCACGCTCACGGTGTTCCCGCACACGTTCACCGGGACGTGCACCGGCAGCTGGACGGTGTTGCCGGAGACCACCCCGGGCGAACCGGCCGCGGAGCCGTCCGGCCCGGAACCGGCGTGCGCGGGGACGGTCAGGGCCATCGCGCCCGAGGCGGCGGCGACGGCGATCACACCGTTTCGGGTAACCCGTCTCATAGGTTCCCTGCCTTCCAGACATCGTCGCGGGCACTCACCCGCACGAGACAAAACGCGCGGCACCCGGTCCGAGTTATGGCTTATCGCCCTTTCACTCCATCGAGCGGCCCGGTTGTCGAACTAGCGGTAAAGCCCTTCGTATGCGGCGTTGCGGCGGCGCAGGATAAGACACCCCGCCCGGCCCCGCTCGCCCGGAGGCGCGGCTTCCAGGGCCCGCTTATCGTGGGCGAGGGCGCCGTGGGGCGCCCTGGGAGGCATCGATGCTGGCCAAGCTGTCCACGCACCCCTCGCTCCGGCGCTGCGCGGTCACCGGCACGGCCGGGCTGGCCCTGCTGGGTACGGGGCTGCCGGCCGCCGACGACCCCCGGCCCGGCCTGACGCGCTTCTACGACCAGAAGGTCCGCTGGTCGGCCTGCGCGGGCGCGGAGATGCCGAAGGACCTGCAGTGCGGCAAGGTCACCGTGCCGCTCGACTACTCCCGGCCGGAGAAGGGCACCCTCGATCTCGCCGTGGCCCGCTACCGGGCCACGGGCAAGTCCCGGGGCTCGGTGCTGCTGAACTTCGGTGGCCCGGGCGGCCAAGGCGTGGCCCAACTCGCCATGGGCGGCAAGGACTTCATGGGCCTGACGGACGGCTATGACGTGGTCTCCTTCGACCCCCGCGGCGTCGGCCGCTCCTCACCGGTCAGCTGCGGCAACGCCTCCGGCGACGCCCTGGACGCGACCGACGGCAACGCCGACGCGGCCGACCCGCAGGCCGTGCTCGGCACGCTGCGCGACGCGGCGGCCGAGTGCGCCGAGCACTCGGGCCCCGTCCTGCCCCACATCGGCACCGTGAACGCCGCCCGCGACCTGGACGTCATGCGGGACGCGCTCGGCGACGACAAGCTCAACTACCTGGGCTTCTCCTACGGAAGCCGGCTCGGCGCGGTGTACGCGGCGCAGTTCCCCGGCAAGGTCGGCAGGATGGTGCTGGACGGCGTCGACACGCTGACCGAGCCGCTGGCCGAACAGGGTGTGGTGAGCGCGCAGGGACAGCAGACCGCGCTGGAGAACTTCCTCACCTGGTGCACGGAGGACATCGCCTGCCCGTTCGGCCGGAACCCCCGCGAGGCGGGGGAACACGTCGTACAGGTGGTCGAGTCGCTCGACGAGGAACCGGTGCCGACGGACTTCGGTGAGGAGTTCTCGGGTCAGGACTTCGCGGGCGCACTGGCGCAGGGGCTGTACAGCCGGGAGCTGTGGCCCTCGCTGCAGCGGGCCATCGCGCAGCTCCTCGAGGACGGGGACACGCGCGGACTGGAGGCCTTCCTGTCCGGCGGCTTCCTCCACCCGCCGCTGCGGGCCCCGCACGCCGGTCTCACCGACCCGGAGGACGTGCCCCTGGACAACCTGCCGGCGGCCCTGATGGCGGTCAACTGCGCCGACGACCCCGACCGCCCCGCCGCCGCGCAGGTCGGCCGGGAGCTCGGCCGGCTGCGGGCCCGCTACGAGCACGCGTCACCGGTCTTCGGCCGCTACCGGCTCACCCAGGTCCTGATGTGCTACGGCCGCCCCAGGGGCACCGACTTCATCCGCGACGAGGTCAAGAACGTCGACACGCCGAGGATGCTGCTCGTCGGCACCCGGGGCGACCCCGCCACGCCGTACCGGTGGACGATGGAGACGGCCGAGCGGCTAGGGTCGTCGGCCGTGGTGCTCGACAACCGGGGCGAGGGCCACACCGGCTACGGCTCCTCCCCGTGTGTGCACCGCAAGGTCGACGCCTTCCTGCTGTACGGCACGCTCCCGCCGGACGGCAGTTCCTGCGGCTCGGACCACGACAGCGAGTGAGCCGGTGCGGCAGCGGCCCGTGCTCTCAGCCGAGTGAGACCTCGGGGGCGTGGACGTCGAACCACGTCGCCAGGTCGAGGGTCCGTTCGAGGCCGCGCCGCGCCGCCTGGCTGCTCACGGGTGTGTCGCGGTGTGCGGCCTGCCGGAGCCGTTCGGGGTCGACGAGGTCGAAGACCGGGTGGTCCGGCCGGGCGAGGAGGTCCTTTCACGGACCGGGGGATCAGGTCCGCGGTGGCTTCCCGGAGCAGGCTCTTCTCGCGCCCGTCGAAGGACTTCCCGCAAATCAGCTGTAGAGGCCATCTATATTTCGAGCGTGTGACAGCGTCCGACTCCGGCGCGCAATATTCGATGAGCCACTCAGCGACGGGGCACCCCTGGTCGCGTTTCGGCCAGCGGCAAAGACTTCCCCAACTTCCGCGGCGGCGCCCCCGCCCTCAGGCCCGCACGCGCCGCCGGAGGAGGTCGGCGACCTGTTCGGCGTCCGGGACGGAGACGGCGAGGCGGGTGAACGGCACCGGCCGCCGCAGATCCAGGACCACTACGGGCACCCCCGCCCGGACGGCGACGAAATCGCGGCCCAGGGCATGGAGCCGCTCCCCGACGCACCACCGGCCGGGGCGGCAGCGTCCGCCGAGCGGCGTGCCGCGCAGGGCCCGCCACCATTCCGGCTCGACGCGCACCTCCCGCACGTCCGCGGACCGCACCCGCACCTCGCGGCGCCGGGCCGGCAGCGCCTCCCGTGGCGCGAGCCGGACCACGACCTCCCCGCCGTCCACCACCAGGCGCGCCATCGGCAGCCACCTCCTCCCCCCAGCCTGCACCCGCGAAGGCACCCACGAGCACCCGGGCCGTCAGGTCGATTGCCCCAAATGCCCTAAAGGTGAATCCGCTCTATCGTGCTGTCATGGAGCACGTTCTGAGTCCCGCGACCCTTGCCGAACTGCGGCGCCCGCGCCCCTACCCCGCGGTCTCCGTGCTGACGCCGACGCACCGGCGCGAACCCGACAACGCCCAGGACCAGGTCCGGCTCCGCAACGTGGTGGCCGAGGCCAAGAGGCAACTGGAGGCGGATCCGGCCGTCAGCCGCGAGCGACGCGCCGAGGTCTGCCGGCACCTCGACCGCGCCCTCTCCGAGGTCGATCTGACGCACGCCGAGGACGGCCTGGTTATCTTCGCCGCCCCGGGCGAGCACCAGGTGTGGTCGCTGGCCCGGCCGGTGCCCGAACGCGTGGTGCTCTCGGACACCTTCCTCACCCGCAACCTCGTCTCCGCGCAGACGGCCGAGCGGCCGTTCTGGGTGCTGTCGCTCGCCGCCGACCGCGTCACGCTCTGGAACGGCGGCGTCGACCGCGTCACCGAGGCCCGCCTCGGCGGTTTCCCGCTGACCCGGCGCGTGGAGAACTTCGACCCGGAACGGCAGCAGCGGGTCGGGGACCAGCCGAGCGCGTTCCGCGAGGAACGCACCCGGCAGTTCCTGCGCGAGACCGACACCGCGCTGGGCGCCGTCCTGCGCGACCACCCGCGGCGGCTGTACGTCACCGGCGAGCCGGCCGCCCTCTCCCTGCTGGACGAGGTCGGCAGCGCCGCCAAGGGCGCGGTGCACGTCCCGCACGGCGGACTCGCGCACGGAACCCCCGAGGCGGTGTGGCAGGCCCTGCGTCCGGTGCTCGAGGAGGAGGTCCGCAGCAGCACGGACGCCGTGACCCGCGCGCTCGAAACGGCCCGGGGGCGACGGGCGTTCGCCGCCGGGGTCGACGAGCTGTGGCAGAGCGCCCGGGACGGTCGCGTCCGGCTGCTGGCCGTCGAGGAGAACTACCGCGTGACGGTGCAGGACGCCGGGGACCATCTGGTCCTCGCCGGGAGCGGCGACCTCGACTCCCGCGAGGACATCGTGGACGAGATCGTCGAGCAGTGCCTGGAGACGGGAGCCGACGTGCGCTTCGTACCCGACGGCACCCTCGGTGAGGCGGACGGTATCGCCGGGGTCCTGAGGTACTGACCCAGGCATCGAACACAGGGTCGTCGAACATGCGCGGGAGTCGACGTCGGCATCCCGACAGGGCGTCAAATACCCTGTGTAATCTACGACTTGAGCCCCCGGGGGACACGTCTCGCACCTACCTCGGAGTAACTCCGTGAGACTGTGGCATATGCCAGAAGCACCACCGTATCGTGTGGTGCCAAATCCCTTACAGGGCGTCGCGGGCTGTGCCACAGTCGTAACCGGTCCCTCCGTCCGCCTTGGCCGTACCGTCCCCGCATCGGAGTGCGTCATGCCGTCCCACCTCTCCGCGGACCGCCCAGCCGCCCAGCCGCCCGGACGCGGCTCGGTCGACGCGCTCATATCGCAGACGCGGCGGCTCAAGGGCGACGTGGACGCCGTGCGCCGGGGCGCCGAGGAGGACGACGGACCGGACCACCCGCGGGGACGCTGGCAACGCGCCCTCTGCGACCTGGCCCTGCACCAGCTCAACGACCTCGACGAGCATCTGGCCCAGCTGCGGGACGGCCCTCTGCCCACGGCGCCGACGCCGGACCCGGCCACGCCCCCGCAGGGCTCGCTGCTCAGCCGGGTCGGCAGCGCCGAATGGAACCTGCTGACGGACGAGGCCAGTTGGTCCGGGGAGCTCTACCGGATCCTCGGCCGCGACCCCGCCGCTCCCCCGCTCACCCTCGACGAGCTGCCGTCCCTGGTGCTCGACGAGGACCGGCCGAAGCTGACGGCGATGGTCACGAACTGCCTCGTCGACGCCCGGCCCATCGACGGCGAGTTCCGCATCGCACGCCGGGACGGTGACGTCCGGACCGTGCACATGATGGGCGAACCGGTGCTCGACACCGACGGCAGCACCGCCTCGATGTGGGCCGTGCTGCGCGACGTCAGTGAACTGCGCCGCAGCCAGCGGGTGGTGAGCGAGACCCGTGACTCGCTGCACCACCAGCGGGAGGCCGCGCGGACCGAGCACCGGCTCGCGGTCGAGCTGCAGGAGGCCGTGCTGCCGCCATGGCGCGGCTCCCTGCGGCTCCCGCACCGGGGCCCGCGGACCCTGGACCTCGCGGCCCGGCGCTTGCAGGCGTCCACGACCACCCTCATCGGCGGCGACTGGTACGACGCGCTCGAACTGACCGGCGGCGAGACACTCCTCAGCGTCGGCGACCTCACCGGGCAGGGGGTCGGCGTCACATCGAACATGACCATGCTGCTCGGTGCCGTACGCGGCATGGCGATGGCCGGCGCGCAGCCCGGACAACTGATGGCCTGGCTGAACCAGTTACTCGACGCCACCGTGCAACCCGCCCTCGGCAGCGCCATCTGCTGCCGCTACCGGCCCGGCACCCGCACCCTGGTGTGGGCGCAGGCCGGACACCCCGCCCCGCTGCTGTTCCGCGACGGGACGGGGCGCGCGCTGAGCGCACCGGACGGCGTCCTGCTGGGCGCCACCTCGGGGCCGGTCTACGGGCAGGCCGAGGAAACCCTCCAGGTGGGCGACCTGCTGCTCCTGCACACCGACGGGCTGGTGCCCGGGCACACGGGAACGGCGGCCGCGAACCTCCTCCTCGACCTGGCCCCACGCCTCACCGGCGACCGCACCGCGGAGGACTGCGTACGGACGGTCGTCGAGGAGTTCGGCGCCGGCGAGCGCGAGGACAACGCCTGTCTGCTCGCCGTCAAGGTCACGTCATAGGAACATCAGGCCCGTGCGCTGTTGTGGCCCCTGCCCTTCGTCTTCGGCAGGGCGAGCTTGATCTCCTCCCGCAGCTCCTGGATCCTCGGGTATCCGGCGTACTCGGCGGTGAGCCGGTACATCTGGCGCAGCCGGTCCCAGGTGCGGTGGGAGGAGTTCGAGCCCATCGACACCAGGGCCAGGCGGGCGTAGCGGTCGGCCTGTTCGGGGTCGTCGGCGATGAAGCAGGCCGAGGCCATCGACAGGTAGTCGAAGATCTTCGAGCGCTGCCGCCCGTCGACCCGCAGGGCGAGCGCCTTCTCCGCGTAGTGCTGGGCGTGCGCGGCCGCGCCCGGCTCGAACTCGGCGAGCGTGCGGTAGGCCAGGGCCTGCATGCCGTAGAGGTCCTCCTCCTTGAAGGTCTGCATCCAGTCCGGCGGGGGGACGTCCGCCTTGTCGGAGACGAAGAGGTCCTCCGCCTGCCCGAGCGTGCGGCGCATGGCCTGGCCCTTGCCCATGGAGGCCTGTGCCCAGGCCTCGATGGTGTAGAGCATCGCCCGGGTGCGGGGCAGCACCTCCTCGCCCGAGCCGGACGTGGCGAGCTTCATCAGGTCCAGGGCGTCGTCCGGCCGGCCCAGGTGCACCATCTGGCGGGCCGCGCGGGAGAGCGCCTCACCCGCGCGGGGCCGGTCCCCGCCCTCTCTGGCCGCGTGCGCGGCGATGACGAAGTACTTCTGGGCCGTGGGCTCCAGGCCGACGTCGTGCGACATCCAGCCCGCGAGGACGGCCAGGTTGGCGGCGACGCCCCACAGGCGCCGCTGGAGGTGGGGTGGGTGACGGTAGGCGAGCATGCCGCCCACCTCGTTGAGCTGGCCCACCACGGCCTTGCGCTGGAGCCCGCCGCCGCGGGCCGCGTCCCAGGCGCGGAACACCTCGACCGAGCGCTCCAGTTCCTCGATCTCCTGCGACCCGATGGGGGCGGCCTCGTAGCGGTCGAACCCAGCGGGGTCGGCGTGCAGGGGATGGTCGAGGTCGGGGGCGTCGGCCGTCAGGACAGGGTCGGTGTGCAGCCAGTCGTACATGGCGCTGCTGAGTGCGGATCCCGCGGCGAGCGCGGCGCCCGCGCCCACCAAGCCGCGTCGGTTGAGCATGAGGTCCATTCCCGTGAATTCGGTGAGGACCGCGGCGGTCCGCTCGGGCGCCCACGGCACACCGTCGGGAGCCTCCGGGCTCCCGACGCCCTGCCGTTTCCCCGCACGCCCGTGCCGGACCAGACCGAGGTCCTCGATGGTCACGACACGGCCGAGACGCTCGGTGAACAGAGCCGCCAGCACCCGCGGCACCGGATCGCGCGGGATCTCTCCCATGTCGATCCACCGCCGCACCCGGGAGGTGTCGGTCGACAGCTGGGGATGGCCCATGGCCGCCGCCTGCCGGTTGACCAGCCTCGCGAGTTCGCCCTTGGACCAGCCGGCCAGGCCGAACAGGTCCGCGAGCCGGGTGTTGGGTTGTCCGCTCACGTCAAGCCCCCAGGTTCTCGGCTGAGTTGACAGTAGCCCGGGGAGACTTGCCGGGCGACTATTCGCCAGGGTTCGCCAGGGTGCGCCAGATGGTGTGCCACCGGGCATCCGGTGTCAGGTAGGAACGCGCCACCCCGACCCGGTCGCCCCAGGGACATTCCCCAGGGTGATCCCGGGCGTCCGGGCCGGGTGGTGCGCTGTCGTCGCAGGCACACGAAGGGATCTGTCTCGCCCATGTACGCAGCATCGTCCTCCGTGTCCGCACCGCCCCGGTCGCTCCACCCGCGTCCCACGGACAGCGGCCCCTACCTCGCCCCCGCGCGGCCGGCGGCCCCCGTGCTCGGAGCGGGCAGGGCCCGGCGCGGCGCGGTGCTCGGCGCGCAACCGCTCAGCGGGAGACTCGACTTGTCCGGCCCCCAGGGCGCGCAGCTGCGCACGGCCATCGCGTCGGTGCACCGCATCTGCCCGGAGTTCTCCCCGGTGCAGGTCCTGCGCCGCAGCGGCCGGTCCGTGCTGCTGGTCGGTACGACCGGTCGCAGCTCGGCCGTCGCCAAGTGTTTACTGGACCACTCCCCCGCCTGGTCCGAGCGGATCCGCCACGAGATAGCGGCGTACCGCTCGTTCGTCCGGCACCGCCCTCCGGTGCGCGTGCCGAGACTGATCGCGGCGGACCCGGACAACTGCACCCTGGTGATCGAGCGGATGCCCGGGCGGGTGGCGGCCCTCCAGCGGCATCCGGCCGAGGCACCGCCCCGGGCCGACATCCGGGCGGCGCTCGGCGCGATCTGCCGGCTGAACGCCTGGCGGCCCCCGGCGGGCACGTTCGACGCCCCGCTGGACTACGCGGCCCGGATCTCGCGGTACCACGAGCTGGGACTGCTCACCGACCGGGACCTGGGCGACCTGCAGAAGCTGCTGCACGGCATCGCCCAGGCGGCCGGGCGTCAGGGCATGGGCCAGTTCTGCCACGGCGACGCACTGCTGTCGAACATCCTCCTGTCACCGGCCGGTCCAGTGCTGGTGGACTGGGAGCACGCGGGCTGGTACCTGCCGGGTTACGACCTGGCGACGCTGTGGTCGGTGCTCGGGGACGCACCGGTGGCTCGTCGCCAGATCAGCCAGATCGCGCAGTCGGCGGGCCCGGCGTCCAGGGATGCCTTCCTGGTGAACCTGATGCTGGTGCTGACCCGTGAGATCCGGACGTATGAGACGGCCGTGCAGCGTTCGATGCACGACGCGACCCCGGCGGCATCGGGCACGGCCCACCCTGGTGCTGCGCCGTCCGGCGAGGAACAGCGGCTGCTGCTGCGGCGGCTGCACGACGACTGCCAGCTGGCCCGGCGGGCCGTGCGCGCGGCGGTCGGCACTCGCTGACGGGGACGAAGCGGCCGCTGTGCGCCTGACCAGGCGCACAGCGGCCCTTTCGTGTGCTGGCCGCCGCCGGGCTCAGCCCTGCTGGAAGAGCTCCGCGGGCAGGGGCTTGAGGAGGGCGTACAGGTCGTCCGTGATGGGGCGGTCCCAGGCGGCGATGGTCACCAGGACGTTGTCGCTGCGGTCGAACTGGACGCAGGAGATACGGCCCTCGGAGAGCTTGACGCGCCGCACGATCAGGAGGTTGTCGCCCTGCATCACCGGGACGTCCTCGGTGCCGACGACGGTGACCTCCTCGTCGTTCTCCAGCGCCAGGAGCAGCTGGGCCACCTCGAAGGGGACCTCGCCCTCGGGGACCTCGCGGGCTGGGGAGCCCTCCGGCAGATTGCCGATGATCATGGCGGGACCGCGGCCGCCGAACAGGTCGTAGCGCAGGAAGACGCCCTGGCAGGTGCCGTCGGGGGCGGGCAGCAGGCCCGCACCGAGGTTGCCGGGCCAGTCGCCCGGGTCCATGGCCAGTACGTCGAAGTCGGGCCCGGCGGGAGTGGCGCTGCGGCGGCGGAGGAACGACATGTCGCCATGGTACGTGCCCGGGCCTGCGAAGTGCCGGGCGGGCGGCGTACCGGTCGGGCCGGATCACCACCGGCACCGTGGGCGGGGCGGGCCCGGGCGGCACCGGTACGGGCTAGGCCGTCGCCTTGTGGCGCTGGTGGTGGCGGGCCACCCGGGCGCGGTTGCCGCAGGACGGCTTGCACCACTCCTGGCGCGCGTGCTCCTTGAGGAAGTACCGCACGCAACGTGGTGCGTGGCAGGCCCGCAGCCGCTCGCGTTCCGGGCTCGCGAGGAAGGCGATCACCGCGTGCGCGAGGGACGAGGTGAGTTCGTCGTCGGGGCGGACGGGCCGCCGGTGCGCGACGGGGGCGGCCTCGTCGGGCCAGTCCAGGACGGGCACGGTGGGGGTGCGGGCGGCCGCCTCGTTCAGGAGGCGTACGGCCTCCGGCACGGGCAGCAGGCGGGCCGCGTCGGCGGGGCTCGGTGCGCCGGGGCGCACGGCACGGGCGAAGAGCGCGCGGACGGCGGCCCGTAGCTCGCGGACGGCGGCGAGCTGCTCGGGGCTCGCGGTGAAGCGGCCGGTGTCCGGCAGGACCTCGGGGTGGGCCCGGACCCAGGCGGTCAGGTCGGCCGGTTCGGTCAGGTCGTCGGTGACGCCGCCGCTCCCGTCGTGCCGGATGGTGAGGGCCAGGTCCAGGGCGAGCCGGGCGTCCCTGCTCATCGGTTCCCGCATGGGGCCGATGATAGGCCGACCCGGATCGCGCACCGCGGGGTCAGTCCTCCGGCGGCGCGGGCGGGACCACGGCGACGGGGGCGGCCGAGTGCAGCAGGACGGCGTGGGCGACCGAGCCCATCATGCGGGCGGGGGCCAGCAGGTGCCGCCGGTGGCGGCCCACAACGACGAGGTCGGCGCCCCGGGAGGCCGCCACGAGGTGTCCGGCCGCGTCGCCCGGGGCCGGGACCGGCTCGGTCGGCACGTCGGGGTGCCGTTCGCGGTGCGGGGCGAGGAAGCCCTCGGCGAGGACCCGGGCCTCGTCCGCGATCACGTCCTGGTCGACGATCGGCGGCGGCAGTTCCCCGGGCAGCATCCAGGGCTGCGCGGGCCAGGGATAGGCGGCGATCGCCTGGAGCCGGGCGCCGCGCCGGGCGGCCTCGGCGAAGGCGAACTCGAGGGTGGCCTCGTCGGGCCCGTCCACCTTCAGGCCGACGACCACCCGCGGGCCGGGACCGGCCGGTGCCTCGCCGTGGACCTCGCGTCCGGGCCGGGGCACCACGACGACGGGGCACTCGGCGTCGCGGGCGGCGGTCATGCTGTTCGAGCCGAGCAGCAGACCGGCGAAGCCGCCGCGGCCCCGGGAGCCGAGGACCAGCAGCTGGGCGGTGGCGCCCAGTTCGGGCAGCAGCGCGGAGGTCGCGCCCTCCAGGCCGAGGTACTCGGTGGCCGGCAGCCCGGCGCGGCCCTCCAGGTGGGCGCGGACCCGCTCGAGGACGGGGTCGTCCTGCGGGTCCGCCGGCCCGGCGGCGAGGAACTCGGGCTGTGCCCAGTGGGCGTACTGGCGGACGTGCGCCACGCGCAGGGGCGCCGAGCGTCGGCGAGCGGCGTCGACGGCCCACTCCAGGGCGCGCAGGCTGTCGTCCGAACCGTCGACCGCCACGACGACCGGCAGGGTGCTCATGGGTCCTCACCTCCGGGACACGACCGTTGTCTCCCGGGGCCAGCCTGGCTCAGGTGCCGGTCCCCGGGCGGTGCCTCTGGTCGCGTGTCCGGAAATGCGGGCGGAACACCCCCGGATCGGCCGTCGGATCACGGCCGCCCGGGATGGTTCACCGCCGGCTCGGGTGAGATCGACCGACGCGGCCGACGTCGAACCTCTCAGGTGAGATCGAACTCCCCTTCCCGCGCTCCCGAGACGAACGCGCCCCACTCGGCGGGCGTGAAGATCAGGGAAGGGCTCTCGGGGCGGCCACTGTTCCGCATGGCGATGAAGCCTTCCACGAAGGCGATCTGCACATCCCCCAGGCCACGGCTGCTGGACTGCCACTGTGCATTGGTGAGGTCCAGGTCCGGCTTGTCCCAGCCCGTGAGCGGGCGCTGCTGGGTGGTGGTCTCGGCCACGTCCGTGCTCCTCCCGATTGCGTCGTCCGCGGCCAGCCTAGCGATCGCGTCCCATGGCCAACAGGGCACGTGAGGGGGACCTTTCACGAGTCCGGGGGCCGGTCTCCCACGAGCCACATGGAGAAGAACTGCGATCCGCCGCCGTAGGCGTGTCCGAGAACCCTGCGGGCGCCCTCCACCTGGTGTTCTCCGGCCTGTCCCCGCACCTGGAGCGCCGCCTCGGCGAAGCGGATCATGCCGGAGGCGCCGATGGGGTTGGTGGACAGCACACCGCCCGACATGTTGACGGGCAGGTCCCCGTCCAGCTCGGTGACGCCCGCCTCGGTGAGCTTCCAGCCCTCGCCCTCGTCGGCGAAGCCGAGGTTCTCCAGCCACATGGGCTCGTACCAGGAGAACGGCACGTAGATCTCGGCGCCGTCGATCTCGCGGCGGGGGTCGGTGATCCCGGCCTGCCGGTAGACGTCGGCCGCGCAGTCCCGGCCGGCCTGCGGGGAGACGAAGTCCTTGCCCGCGAAGAGGGTGGGTTCGCTGCGCATGGCGCCGCCGAGCATCCAGGCGGGCGGGCGCGGTGCCCGGGCGGCCCCGGTCCGGTCGGTGAGGATCATGGCGCAGGCGCCGTCGGAGGAAGGACAGGTCTCCGAGTAGCGGACGGGGTCCCACAGCATGGGCGAGGCCATCACCTTCTCCAGGGTGATGTCGTGCTCGTGCAAGTGGGCGTAGGGGTTCTTCAGGGCGTTGCGGCGGTCCTTGTAGGCGACGAGGGCGCCGATCGTCTCGGGTGCGCCGCTGCGCCGCATGTAGGCGCGGATGTGCGGGGCGAAGAACCCGCCGGCCCCGGCGAGCAGGGGCTGCTGGAAGGGGATGGGCAGGGACAGGCCCCACATGGCGTTCGACTCGGACTGTTTCTCGAAGGCGAGGGTGAGGACGGTGCCGTGGACGCCGGCGGCGACGAGGTTCGCGGCGACGAGCGCGGTGGATCCGCCGACGGAGCCCGCGGTGTGCACGCGGAGCATGGGTTTGCCGACGGCGCCGAGGGCGTCGGCGAGGTAGAGCTCCGGCATCATGACGCCCTCGAAGAAGTCGGGCGCCTTGCCGATCACGACGGCGTCGATGTCGGCCCACGTCAGCGCGGCGTCGTCCAGGGCCCGGCGGGCCGCTTCGCGGACCAGTCCCGCGATCGAGACGTCCCGGCGGGCCGCGACGTGCTTGGTCTGGCCGATGCCGACGACGGCGACGGGCTCCTTGCTCATCGGGGCTCCCCTTCGAGGACGGCGACCAGGTTCTGCTGGAGGCAGGGGCCGGACGTGGCGTGGGCGAGGGCGCGGTCGGACACACCGCGGTGGACGCGGGCGGCGGCCTCGCCGACGCGGATGAGGCCGGCGGCCATGATCGGATTGGCGGCGAGGGCGCCACCGGAGGGGTTGACGGTCACGTCGTCGCCGAGGCGGAGCGCCTTGCGCAGGACGATCTCCTGGGCGGTGAAGGGCGCGTGCAGCTCGGCGGTGTCGACGGGCCGGTCGAAGGCGCCGGCCCGCTCGGCGGCCAGGCGGGTGGAGGGCGAGTCGGTCAGGTCGCGCACGCCGAGACCGTGGGCCTCCGTGCGGTGGTCGATGCCGCGGATCCAGGCGGGGCGTGCGCACAGCTCCCGGGCCCGGTCGCCCGCAGCGAGGATCACGGCGGCGGCCCCGTCGCCGATGGGCGGGCAGTCGCCCGTGCGCAGGGGCCGCACGAGGTGGTCGCCCTGCGGCACGACCCCTCGCAGCTGGGCGTGGGGGTTGGCGGCCGCCGCCTCGCGGTTGCGGGCGGCGACGGCGGCGAGCGCCGGTTCGTCGGTGTCACCGGCGTCGATGAGGGCCTGCGCCTGGAGGGCGGCGAGGGCCACGGAGTCGGGCCACAGGGGTGCCACGTAGTACGGGTCGAGCTGGCGGGTAAGGACGTCGCGGACCGAGCCGGGCGAGGACTTGCCGTAGGCGTAGACGAGGGCGGTGTCGGCGTCGCCGGTCAGGAGTTTGGTCCAGGCCTCGTACAGGGCCCAGGCGCCGTCCATCTCGACGTGCGACTCGGAGATCGGCGGCCAGGCCCCGACGCCGTCGAGGGCGAGGGTGAAGGAGAAGGCGCGGCCGGCGAGGTAGTCGCTGGAGCCGGAGCAGGTGAAGTCGATGTCGGCGGTCTTCAGGCCGGTCCGGTCGAGGACCTCGTGCAGCACCGGCATGAGCATCTCCACCTCGGAGAGCTCGTCCCGGGCGCGCCGGTGATCGGTCTGGGCGAAGGCGACGACGGCGATCTCGCGGCCCCTCGGTGCGCTCGTCACAGCAGCTCCTTGTAGGTGTCGTAGTCCGCGTCGGGTTCGCCCGTGGGCCGGTAGTGGTCGGGGTAGCGGGCGCCTTCGGTCCATACGGGTTCGACGCGCAGCCCCATGCGGACCTCGTCGTACGGGATGCCGCCGATCCGGCCGTGCAGCGGGAGGTCGGCGCCGTCGAGGGCGATGTGGGCGTAGACGTACGGCACCTCGATGTCGAGGTTCTTCGCCTTGATGTTGACGATGCAGAACGTGGTGACGGTGCCGCGCGGCCCGACCTCGACCTGGTCGGATGTGGCCACCCCACATGTGGGGCACGCACCCCTCGGCGGGACGTACACCTTGCGGCAGGCCGGGCAGCGTTCGCCGACGGTGCGGCGGCCGGAGAGGGCGTCGATGTAGGCGGTCTGGGCGCGGCCGGGTGAGTAGGTGTAGTCGAGGCGTGCGGCGGCGACGATGCCGGTGACCGGGTCCTCGAACACGCCGGTGTGCCCGGACGGTTCGCGCCGGGCTCCGTCGTACGGCTCGAAGCAGGCGATGTCCGTGATGGCGCCGGTGCGTTCCGCCGCCCAGCGGACGCGGACGCGCATGCCGGTGCGCACGGCGTCGGGGCCGGGGGCGTCGAGGGCGTGCAGGAGGGCGGTGTCGGCGCCGTCGAGGCGGACCAGGGCCCAGGCGAAGGGCGTGGTGAGGGGCTGGCCGCGGCGGGGGGCGTGGTTCCAGGCCCAGGTGGTGACCGTGCCGGTGGGGGCGACCTCGACCAGGTCGCGGATCTCCTCGGCGGTGACGGGGTCGTACTCGACGGGCGGGACGAGGACGCGGCCGTCGCCGGTGCGCACGCCGAGGACGACGCGTTCGCGCAGGCCCGTCAGGAAGGCGCTCTGGACGGGTCCGAGGGAGCGGGTGAAGGGGAACTCGACGACGAGGGGGGCTTTGAGGACTTCGGGCATGGAGCGGGGCTCCTTCGGTCAGGCGCGCTTGTAGACGGGCGGTCGTTTCTCCGCGAAGGCGCGGGCGCCCTCCTTGGCGTCGGCGGTGTCGAAGACGGGCCAGCCACGCGTCAGTTCGGCCGCGAGGCCGTCGGACTCGGTCATCTCGGCGGTCTCGTAGACGGAGGCCTTGACGGCCTCGACGGCCAGCGGACCGCAGGCGTTGATCCGTTCGGCGATCTCCAGGGCCCGGTCGAGCGCGGTGCCGTCGGGGACGACGTGGCCGATCAGGCCGATGGCGGCGGCCTCCCGGGCGCTGTAGGGGCGGCCGGTGAGCAGCATCTCCAGGGCGTGGGTGCGCGGGATCTGGCGGGGCAGGCGGACCGTGGAGCCGCCGATGGGGAACAGCCCGCGCCGCACCTCGAACAGGCCGAAGGTGGCGGACTCGCCGGCGACGCGGATGTCGGTGCCCTGGAGCATCTCCGTCCCGCCCGCGACGCAGTACCCCTCGACGGCGGCGATCACCGGCTTGCGCGGGCGGTGGTGGCGCAGCATCGCCTTCCAGTGCAGGTCCGGGTCGGCCTTGAGCCGGTCCCGGTACTCCTCCCCCGCCATGCCGTTCCCGGCGAGGGCCTTGAGGTCCATGCCGGAGCAGAACGAACCGCCCGCGCCCGTGAGGACGATCGAGCGGACGGAGTCGTCCGCGTCGGCTTCCAGCCAGCCGTCGTACAGGCCGACGAGCATCGGCAGCGAGAGCGCGTTCCTGGCCTGCGGCCTGTTGAGCGTGAGCACCAGTGTGGCGCCTTCGCGCTGCACGGTGAGGTGTTCCGTCCCGCCCATGGCGAACTCCCCTCTCCTGGAACGAGAACAGGTTGCAGTAGGCGGTGAGGCACTTCAAGGGTTTTCTGACAGACAGTCAGATTTTCTCGCGCGGACCCTTCACAGTTGGAGCGCCCTTTGCTCTGATGACCGGCGAACCGTCCGATGCCAGGCACGTCCCGGGGTCAGGAGGAGCGGTGGAGTACAACCTTGCCGACCTGTTCGAGTCGGTCGTCGACGTCGTTCCCGGCCGTGAGGCGCTCGTCCACGTCGACCATCCCGGTACGGGCGCGGAGCGCCGGCTGACGTACGCGGAGCTGGACGCGGCGGCCAACCGCGTCGGCCACCATCTGCTCGACAGCGGGATACGGCCCGGGGAGCACCTCGGGCTCCACCTCTACAACGGCGTGGAGTACCTCCAGACGGTGCTGGGCTGCCTGAAGGCGCGGATCGTCCCGGTCAACGTCAACTACCGCTATGTGGAGGAGGAGTTGGTGTACCTCTACCGGGACGCGGATCTGGCGGCGCTGGTCTTCGACGCGGAGTTCACGGACCGGGTGACGGCGGCACGGCCACGCACGGAGAAGCTGCGGCATCTGATCCGGGTCGGGGCGCCGGCGCCGGGAGCCGCTGCGCTGCCCTGTGTGGAGTTCGCCCATGTGGAGGCCACCGGGTCCCCCGAGCGGGGCTTCCCGGCGCGGTCCGGCGATGACCAGTTCATCATCTACACCGGCGGTACGACCGGGATGCCCAAGGGTGTGATGTGGCGGCAGGAGGACCTGTTCTTCGCCGGTCTCGGCGGGGGCGCGCCGACCGGTGAGCCGGTGAAGAAACCGGAGGAGCTGGCCGAGCGGGTCGCGGCGGGCGGCGAGGGCATCACCTTCTTCCCCACGGCACCGCTGATGCACGGCACCTCCACGCTCACGGCGTTCATCGGCTTCAACTTCGGGCAGCGGGTGGTGATCCACCGCAAGTTCGTGCCCGAGGAGGTGCTGCGGACCGTGGAGAAGGAGAAGGTCAGCAGCATCTCGCTGGTGGGCGACGCGATGCTGCGGCCGCTGGTCGACGCCTTGCGCGGCCCGCTGCGGCACATCGACCGTTCCTCGCTGTTCAGCGTGTCGTCGTCCGGCGCGATCATGTCGGACACGGTCCGCCGGCAGTTCCAGGAGCTGGTGCCGAACGCCATGGTGCTGAACAACTTCGGCTCCTCGGAGTCCGGGTTCAACGGGACGGCGACCGAGGACTCGGGCCCGGAGCGCGGCTTCCGGGTCCGCGTCAACGCCCGCACACAGGTGGTGGATCCCGTCACGCACGAGCCGGTCGCCGTCGGCGAGGTGGGGCGGGTCGCCCAGTGCGGACATGTGCCGCTCGGCTACTACAACGACCCGGCCAAGACCGCCGCGACCTTCTTCGAGAAGGACGGCGAGCGGTGGGTGCTGCTCGGCGACATGGCCACCGTCGACGCGGAGGGTGTGGTGACCGTCCTGGGCCGTGGCTCGCAGTGCATCAACACCGGCGGCGAGAAGGTGTACCCCGAGGAGGTCGAGCAGGCGCTCAAGTCCCACCCGGACGTCTACGACGCGCTGGTGGCCGGGGTGCCGGATCCCCGGTGGGGACACCATGTGGCGGCCGTGGTGCAGCTGCGGGAGGGCGCCGCGCGCCTGTCGCTGGAGGACATCCGGGCGCACTGCCGTGACCGGCTGGCCGGCTACAAGCTCCCGCGGCAGCTGGTGATCACGGAGGCCGTCCAGCGGTCGCCGAGCGGCAAGGCGGACTACCGCTGGGCGCGCGAGGTGGCGGTGGCGGCGGACGGGTGAATCTCCGGCCCGCCGATTGAACCCGAGGTGACGTGCGGACGTACTGGTGGTGGCAGGCTCGGTCACTGGGCTGTGTTTGCCATGCCATCGCAAGACCGCACGGAAGGACCCCCCGGGTGTCGCTCTTCACTCGCTCCCACCAGCAGTCGGACACGACCGAGGGCGGGGCGGAACCGGCTGACGACGCGGGGGCGGTGGCACCGGGCGGGGGATCCGGTACGGAGGATCCGGACGGCGGGAAGGAAGCGGCAGCGTCGGGCGATGACGCCGGCGCGGACACCGAGGGCGACGGCAACGGCGACACCACCGCACCCGGCCCGGACGGCGACACCGGCATGCCCACCCCGGACGGCGACACCACCGCACCCAGCCCGGACGGCGACACCACCGCACGTCGAGAAGGCGACGACGCCGGGGCCGCGCGCGAAGCAGCCGCGGACCAGGACCACACACCGGACGCCGCATCGGGCGCGTCGAGGCCCGGCTGGTTCGGCTGGCGGCGGCGCCACCCCCGCACCGCACGCGGCGTCTCGATCGGGACGACCGTGCTGGCGGGTCTGCTCGTGCTGTTCGCGCTGCTCGTACCGAACCGCGTCGAACGGGTGGAGTTCGCCTCGTTCGTCCGCATCCCGGCCGAGGGCGTGCTCCTCGCGGGCCTGCTGCTCGCGCTGCCGCCGAGGCCCCGGCGGATCATGGCGGTCGTCACGGGCGTGTTCCTCGGGCTGACCACCGTCCTGAAATTCGTCGACATGGGCTTCTACCAGATCCTGGCCCGGCCCTTCGACCTGGTCCTCGACTGGATTCTCATCGAGAACGCCACGGACTTCCTGAGGGAGACGTTCGGCCGTACCGGCCAGGTGCTGGCCGTGATCGGGGTGATCGTGCTGTTCGTCGCGGTGCTCGTGCTCACGACGCTCGCGGTGGTGCGGCTGACGAACCTGATGGTCGGTCACCGTCCCGTCGCGTCCCGTACGACGCTGATCCTCGGTACGGCGTGGATCACCTGCATGACGCTGGGCGTGCAGATCGGCGGCGTGCCGGTCGCCACGAAGGGCAACGCCGAGTTCCTCGGAAACCGGGTGGAACAGGTGCGCGCGGGGCTGCGGGACGCACGGGTCTTCGAGAAGCAGGCCGCCATGGACGCCTTCGCGAAGACGCCTCCGGACCAGTTGCTGACGGGTCTGCGCGGCAAGGACGTCCTGTTCACCTTCATCGAGAGCTACGGCCGGGTCGCGATCGACGACCCGGCGATGGCGCCCCGGATGGACACGGTGCTGAAGGAGGGAACGAACTCGCTGAAGGCCGCCGGGTTCGAGTCGCGCAGCGGCTGGCTGCAGTCGCCGGTGACCGGCGCGGGCAGCTGGCTCGCCCACTCGACCTTCCTGTCCGGTCTGTGGATCAAGAACCAGCAGCGGTACCGCAGCCTGACCACCAGCGACCGCATGACGCTGACCAACTACTTCCGCAAGACCGGCGCCTGGCGGACCGTCGGCATCGTGCCCGGTGTGCGCCGGGCCTGGCCGGAGGGGAAGTTCTTCGGCCTGGACCACATCTACGACTCCGAGCACCTCGGCTACCACGGCCCGTACTTCAGCTGGACGCCGGTGCCCGACCAGTTCAGCATGGAGGCGTTCCAGCGCCTGGAGCACGGTAAGAAGGACCGTGAGCCGATCATGGCGGAGATCATCCTGGCCTCCAGTCACAACCCCTGGTCCCCCATCGCGCGGATGATCGACTGGGAGGACCTCGGCGACGGCTCGGTGTTCCACCGGATCAAGAAGGAGGGCACCAACCCCACGGAGGTGTGGAAGGACCCGGAGAAGGTCCGCACCGAGTACCGGAAGGCCGTCGAGTACTCGATCCGCAGCCTCACCGAGTGGGTCGAGCGCTACGGCGACGAGGACACGGTGCTCGTCTTCCTCGGCGACCACCAGCCGGTGCCGACGGTCACCGCCGGCGACACCGGCAAGGACGTGCCGGTCACGATCGTCGCCCGGGACAAGAAGGTCCTGGACCGGGTCGCCGACTGGAACTGGACCGACGGCCTCAAGCCCGCGCCGGACGCGCCCCGTTGGGGCATGGACGAGTTCCGCGACCGGTTCATGACGGCGTACGGTCCACAGGGCTGAGTCGCCGTCGGTCCGGCCGGCTCAGGAACCGGCACCGAGGAAGTCCTCCACGGCCGCCAGGAACTCCTTCGGCCGGGTCTCGTGGACGAGGTGCCCCGCGTCGATGGTGACGTGCCGGGCGTCGGGCAGCAGTCCGGCGAGGGCGGCGATCTGGTCCTGCGGGATCAGGCTGGTCGGGCCACCGCCGATCAGCAGCGTGGGCATGGTGATCCGACCCATGTGGTCCCACCACACAGGGTTTGGGGTGTTGCGCTGTTCGTCGGTGGCGAGGATCATCGCCCAGTCGTACGGCAGGTCCCCGTCGGGACGTCGGGCCGGCGGCCGCGGCGGATCGAGCGGGACGGGCGCGGGCACGTCCTCCAGGACGAGCCTCCGTACCAGACGCGGATGGTGCTGGGCCAGCAGGTAGGCGACGGCGCCGCCGAGCGAGTGGCCCACGACGTCGGCGCTGCGGATGCCGAGCGCGCCGAGGAAGGCGTGGACGTCGTCGCGCATGGTCTCGTAGGCGTAGTCGCCGGGCCAGTCGCTGCGGCCGTGCCCGCGCAGGTCGACGGCGTACACCCGGCGTGGCCCGGCGGCCAGTGCCGGGGCGGTCTCCGCCCAGTCGGCACCGTCGGCGCCGCGGGCGTGGAGGAGCAGGACGGGCGGTGCCTCCCGCGGTCCCCAGACCCGGTAGGCCAGACCGATGCCGTTCGCCCGTATCGTTCGCGGTGGGGTGTCCATGCGGGGAACGGTAGTGAGGCGACCGTCGCGGGCGCCGCTCGCTCTGCCGACGGCAGAGGCCGTCAGTCGTCCGAGCCCTGGCCCTGGCCCTGTCCGGAGAAGAAGGCGGTCACGCGCCGTGTGAACCACTCGGCGTCGTCCAGCCACGGATAGTGCCCCGCGCCCGGCTGCACCGCGAGTTCGGCCTTCGGGAAGGCTTCGGCGGTCCGGCGGGCGAGAGCCGGGCTGGGGCCGCCGTCGGCTTCCCCGGCCAGGACGAGCACCGGGGCCGCGACACGAGCGAGCGCGGCCCGCGTCGCGGCCGGGTCGTAGGCGCCGTCCGCGCCGTAGACGTCCGCCGCGTCGTCGTTCGTCTCGTCCTCCTCCCGATCGGCGTGGGCCCGCGCGGTGTCGTCCCAACGGCCGTAGAAGAACGGGAGGAACACGGGATCGAAGTCACCGCTGCCGGACAGCCAGGCCTCGAACGCCGGGAACGCCTGGGGGAACCAGGGCTCCGACGCCCGTAGCCGTGCCGCCGCGCGTCGCTGCTCCGCCGTCGCCGGCAGGCCCAGTGCCCACGGGGTGGCCGTGATGAGTGCCAGCCGCGACAGCCGCTCCGGGTACCGGGCCGCGTACAGCATGGCGAGACTGCCGCCCGCCGAGTGCGCCAGCAGGTCCATCCGCTCCAGGCCCAGGTGGAGCCGCAGCGCCTCGACGTCGTCCACCAGACGGTCGCAGCGGTACGTCGCCGGGTCCGCCGGCACCGCGGACTGCCCGGTGCCGCGCAGGTCGAGGAGCACCAACTGCCGGTGGGCGTCGAGCCCACCCAGGTCCCCGAGGTAGCCGGAGGCCCGCATGGGCCCGCCCGGGAGCACGACGAGCGGCTCGCCGGAACCGCGCAGGTGGTGGGCGAGCCGGGTTCCGTCCGGGGCGCTGAAGTCGGGCATGCCGCAGATCTTCGTGTCCCGCGGCAGCCGGACGCAACGGGGTTCCGGGGCGACGGGCGGGTGCCGCGCGTCCGCGCACGTGCCGTTCAGGCGAGGTCGCTCCTCAGCTGCCGCTTCAGGATCTTCCCGCTGGCGTTCCTCGGCAGTTCCTCCACGAACACCACCCGCTTCGGTGCCTTGAAGGGGGTGAGCTTCTCGCGGACGTGGTCGACGAGTTCCGCCTCGGTGACCTCTCCCTGGGGGACGACGACGGCCGTGACCGCCTCGATCCAGCGTTCGTCGGGCAGGCCCACGACCGCCGCCTCGGCGACCCGGGGGTGGGTGTACAGGGCGTCCTCGACCTGGCGTGAGGCGACCAGGACGCCACCGGAGTTGATGACGTCCTTCACCCGGTCGACGATCGTGTAGTAGCCGTGCGCGTCGCGTACGGCGAGGTCGCCGGAGCGGAACCAGCCGTCGCGGAAGGCCTCGGCGGTCTCCTCCGGCTTGTCCCAGTAGCCCTCGCACAGTTGCGGGGAGCGGTAGACGATCTCGCCGGGGGTGCCGTCGGGGACGTCGTCGCCGTTCTCGTCGACCACGCGCGCGTCGACGAACAGGACGGGACGGCCGCAGGAGTCCATGCGGCCCTTGTGTTCGTCGGGGGCGAGCACCATGGCGAGGGGGCCGATCTCGCTCTGGCCGAAGCAGTTGTAGAAGGCCAGGTCCGGCAGGCGCTCCTTGAGCCGTTCGAGTACGGGGACCGGCATGATCGACGCTCCGTAGTAGGCCTTGCGCAGGCCGCTCAGGTCGCGGGTCGCGAAGTCGGGGCGGTGCGACAGCGCGATCCAGACGGTGGGCGGGGCGAACAGGCTGTCCACTCGGCCCGTCTCGATCAGGTCGAAGAGCCGGTCGCCGTCGGGGGCGTCGAGGATGAGGTTCGTCGCGCCGACGGCGAGGCAGGGCAGCAGGAAGACGTGCATCTGCGCCGAGTGGTACAGCGGCAGCGCGTGCGCGGGGCGGTCGCCCGCACTGAGGTCGAGGGCGGTGATCGCGCTCAGGTACGCGTGCACCAGGGCCCGGTGCGTCATCATCGCGCCCTTGGGCAGGGCGGTCGTCCCGGAGGTGTACAGGAGCTGCACCAGGTCCTCGCCGCGCGGCTCGGGGCCGTCGTGGGCGGGTGCCCCGGCCAGCCGCGCGAGCAGCGAGTCGTCGGCGTCGCGCAAAGGCAACGTCCGTACGCCACCGGGGAGTCGGGAGGCGAGGTCCGGGTCGGTGAGGACCAAAGAGCTGCCCGACTGGCCGACGATGTAGGCGAGGTCGTCGCCGGTCAGGTGCTGGTTGACCGGGACGTGGACCAGGCCCGCCCGGGCGCAGGCCAGGAAGGCGATGAGGTAGGCGTCGGAGTTGTGGCCGTAGGCGCCGACCCGGTCGCCCGGGGCCAGTCCCTGGGCGAGGAGGACGCTGGCCGCGCGGGAGACGGCGGTGTCGAGTTCGTCGTAGGTCCAGGTGCGTTCGCCGTACTCCACCGCGACGCGCGCCGGGGTGCGCCGGGCGCTGCGTCGCAGGACTCCGTCGACCGTGCTGCCGTGTCCGGGCGTCGTCATGGGAGTCGATCCTCGGTGGACGCCCGGGGCAGGTCAAGTCACCCCGCGATCAACCTCACCCCTGTCACGCGCGTCACATGTCATGGAACTGACAGCCGGGTGACCGATGCGCGCGCTCGGCCACCCTTCTGCTCGACGAGGCCGGGAGGCACGATGCGCACCCGCTGGAGACGACTCGTTCTCGGGGCCACGGCCCTGTTCACGGCCGCGTCCGCGTTACCCGCGGCCGCCGCCCCCAGCCAGGGACGGGAGGAGCACCACCCGTCCGGCGACGGCCTGTCCGCCGTCATCCGCTACACCGAGTACGGCATCCCGCACATCCTCGCCGGGGACTACGCCGACCTGGGCTTCGGCACGGGGTGGGCGCAGGCCGCCGACGAGGTCTGCACGCTCGCCGAGGGGTTCGTGACCCTGCGGGGCGAGCGGTCCCGGTACTTCGGCGCCGAGGCGGCCGCCGGCGGCGAACTCTCGGCGGCCCGCACGAACCTCGCCAGCGACCTGTACTTCCGCGGGGTCCGCCGGAGCGGCACGGTGGAGAAGCTGCTCGCCGAACCCGCTCCCGCGGGCCCGAGCCGTGCGGTCCGGGACATGATGCGCGGCTGGGCGGCCGGTTACAACGCCTGGCTGAAGCAGCGGAAGATCACGGATCCCGGCTGCGCGGGCGCCGCCTGGGTCCGGCCGGTCACCGAACTCGACGTGGCGGCCCGCGGCCTCGCCATCGCCTCGATCTCCGGTGAGGGGCGCTTCGTCGAGACGATCACCGCCGCGCAGCCGCCGGCCGGACCGGCCGAGGCCTCCGACGGCCCGTCCGCCCCGGCCACCGCGTCCGCCCCTTCCGGCCCGTCCGCCCGGTCCGCGCGCACGCCGGACGCGAAGGCCGTGGCGAAGGCGGCGGACGAGCTGTGGGGCGACCCCGGCATGGGCTCCAACGCGGTCGCCTTCCGCGGCGACACGACGGCGAACGGCCGCGGCCTGCTGCTCGGCAACCCGCACTACCCGTGGCAGGGCGGGCGGCGGTTCTGGCAGTCGCAGCAGACGATCCCCGGCGAGCTGAACGTCTCCGGCGGCTCACTGCTGGGCACTCCCGCGATCTCCATCGGCTTCAACGCACATGTGGCCTGGAGCCACACCGTCTCGACCGGCATACCGGCCAACTTCCACCGGCTGACGCTGGATCCGGCCGACCCCACGGCCTACCTCGTGGACGGCAGGCCGGAACGCATGACGAAGCGGACCGTGACGGTCGCGGTGAAGGACGGCGCACCGGTGACCCGCACCCAGTGGTGGACCCGCTACGGACCCGTCGTCACCTCCCTCAACCCCCAGGTGCCGCTGCCGTGGACCAGCACGACGGCGTACGCCCTGCACGACCCGAACGCCGCGAACCTCCGCTTCGCCGACACCTCGCTCGGCTTCGGCAAGGCGCGCAGCACGGACGAGGTCCGCGCCTCCCTCGCCCGGCACCAGGGCATCCCGTGGGTGAACACGATCGCCGCCGACCGCGCGGGGCACTCCCTCTTCACCCAGGCGCAGGTGCTCCCCCGCATCACCGACGAGTTGGCGGAGCGCTGCTCGACGGAGCTCGGCCGGACCACCTATCCGGCGTCCGGGATCGCGATCCTCGACGGCTCGCGCGGCGACTGCGCCCTCGGCAGGGACCCCGACGCGGTCCGGCCGGGGATCCTCGGCCCGGCCAGGATGCCGACGCTGCGGGACGCCCCGTACGTCGAGAACTCCAACGGCACCGCGTGGATGACCAACGCCGACCGGCCGATCACCGGGTACGAGCGGGTCTTCGGCACGGTCGGCACCGAGCTCGGCCTGCGCACCCGGGGCGGGATCGAGGACGTGGCCGCGATGGCGGAGCGGGGCGGTCTGACCGTACGCGACCTGCAGCGGCAGCAGTTCGCCAACCGGGTTCCCGCGGGTGACCTCGCCGCGGCGGACGTCGCACGGGCGTGCGCGGCACTGCCCGGTGGCAGCGCGACGAGCAGCGACGGCAGGGCCGTCGACGTGTCGGCGGCCTGCGGGGTGCTCAGGGCGTGGGACCGCACCATGGACACCGGCAGCCGGGGAGCGCTGCTCTTCGACCGGTTCTGGCGGAGGCTCGAACAGACGGTGCCGCAGGCCCGGTTGTGGAAGGTGCCGTTCTCGGCGGCCGACCCGGTGCGCACCCCGAACACGCTCAACACGGACGATCCCGGCGTCGCCGCCGCCCTCGCCGACGCGGTGACGGAGCTGCGCGCCGCGGGAATCGCGCTCGACGCGCCGCTCGGCGCGCACCAGTTCGTGGTCCGCGGCGGGGAGCGTCTTGCGGTGCCGGGCGGTTCGGGCCGGCTCGGCGTGTGGAACGTGCTGGAGCCGAGGTGGGACGCGGCCGCGGGCGGCTACACGGAGGTGCCGTTCGGGTCGAGCCATCTCCAGGCGGTGGGCTGGGACGGCGGGAGCTGCCCCGTGGCCCGCACCCTGCTGGCGTACTCCCAGTCGTCCAACCCGGACTCGCCGCACTTCGCCGACCAGACCCGGCTGTTCTCCGGTGAGAAGTGGGTGACCTCGCGCTTCTGCGAGAAGGACATCCGGTCCTCGCCGGAGCTGAAGGTGGTGCGGGTGCACGAGCGCCGCTGACCGAGTGAGGGGTGCCGCTCCCGTGGGGGCGGCACCCCTGTTCAGGTCCGGCGGGAGCCGTACATCAGGCGCCGTAGCAGGACTTCGGCCGGGCCCCGGCGGCCGGCCCGCTCCAGGGCGTACGCTCCCGCGACCGTGACCAGCCAGACGGCCAGGGCGAAGAGCGCCATGGTGGCGCTGCCCAGGTGCGCGCCGAGGCCGAGTCCCCAGGCGGCCAGCACCGGGGCGAAGAGCAGCGAGTGGGCGAGGTAGCAGCACAGGGACCGCTTGCCGACGGCGGTCACCGCCGCCACCGCCGTCGCACCGCGCCGGGGCCGGCGGGTGGTCCACCAGTGCGCGAAGAGGGCGACGGCGGCCACATAGCCGAGGCCGGCGGCGTTGCCGGTCACGTCGCGCAGGACCGTGAGCGCGCCGGATTCGCTCTGCATGTCGTCCGGCACGTGCAGGACGCCGGTGTGGGCGAGCGCGGCGGGCAGCGCGCCGAGCCAGCCGATGGCGATGCCGAGCACGGCCGTCAGCCGCAGCAGCGTGCGGTGACGGCCGGGTTCCTCCAGGACGCGGCGCCGCGCGGCCCGGAAGCCGAGCAGGAAGAGGACGTACCCGCCGCCGACGAGGGTCAGCGGGGCGGCGGCGAAGGTGACGAACAGGCCCGTCCGGAGCCGGATTCCGGCGGCGGTGAGCCAGTTCTCCTCGTCCGGTGCGTACGCCGTGAAGCCCGGTTCGGCACCGGCGTCGCCGAGCGCGCCCAGTTCGCCCCGGAGCAGCGCCGAGACGACGGGCCCGGCCGAGACGAGCAGGAGCAGGGCGACACCGATCCGGATCCACCACGTCAGGGCCCGTTCGCCGCGCCGCAGGAAGGCCAGGCCGAGGATGAGGCTCAGGACTCCGTAGAAGCCGATGATGTCGCCCGACATGAGCAGGGCGGCGTGCGTCAGGCCGATGACGATCAGCCAGAGGCTGCGCCGGCGCAGGATCCTCGCGGCGTCGCGCCCGTCGGTGCCGGCGGCGGTCTGCCGGAGGTAGAGCTGCATCATGCCGTAGCCGAAGAGGAAGGCGAAGAGCGGGTAGATCCGCAGGTCCAGGGCCGTGATCATGGTGAACTGCACGGCGTGGTCGAGCCAAGGGCCGTCCACGGGCTGCCATCCGGACGGTCCGCGCCGGGCGGCCCACAGGTGGAAGGCGGTGTTGGACAGCACGATGCCCAGCAGCATGATCCCGCGTGCGAGATCGGGGGCGAGGGCCCGCTCGCCCGGCCGTACGGCCCCCCGCTTCAGCGGTCCCTCGGTGGTCGCGATGGTCATGGTCCGACGCTAGGGAGGCGGGGCCCGGCCGGACATCGGCCGGAGGGCGAGCGGGGGCCGACCAAAGGATGACGCCGGCCCCCGCTCCCCATACCTGAGTCGCCGCGTCGCCTCACACCGGTCGGGTCCGGCCCTCCCAGTACGGCTCGCGCAGCCGCCGCTTGTACAGCTTGCCGTTGGGGTCGCGGGGCATCTCGGTGATGAAGTCGACGCTGCGGGGCCGCTTGTACCCGGCGAGCCGGTGGGCGCAGTGGTCGAGGAGGTCGGCCGCGAGGGCGGACCCGGGCCGGTGTCCGGGGGCCGGTTCGACGACCGCCTTGACCTCCTCGCCCCAGTCGTCGTGCGGGATGCCGAAGACGGCGGCGTCCGCGACGGCGGGGTGGGCGAGCAGGGCCGACTCGATCTCGGCCGGGTAGATGTTGACGCCGCCGGAGATGATCAGGTCGATCTTGCGGTCGCGCAGGAAGAGGTAGCCGTCCTCGTCGAGGTGGCCCAGGTCGCCGACGGTGAAGAAGTCGCCGATGCGGTTCTTGCGGGTCTTGGCCTCGTCCTTGTGGTACGAGAAGCCGCCGGTGTTCATCTTCATGTAGACGGTGCCGAGTTCGCCCGGCGGCAGCCGGTTGCCGTCGTCGTCGAAGATCGCGAGTTCGCTGATGGGCCAGGCCTTGCCGACGGTGCCGGGCTTCTTCAGCCAGTCCTCGGCGGTGGCGAAGGCGCCGCCGCCCTCGCTGGCCGCGTAGTACTCCTCCACGCAGGGGCCCCACCAGTCGAGCATGGCCCGTTTGACGTGGTCGGGGCAGGGGGCGGCGCCGTGGATGGCGTGCCGCATGGAGGAGACGTCGTAGCGGTCCTTCACCTCGTCGGGCAGGGCCAGCAGGCGGTGGAACTGGGTGGGGACCATGTGGGTGTGGGTGCAGCGGTGGCGGTCGATGAGGCGGAGCATCTCCTCGGGTGTCCACTTGTCCATCAGGACCAGCCGGTGGCCGATGTGCAGGGACGCCCCGGCGAACTGGAGAACGGCCGTGTGGTAGAGCGGCGAGCACACCAGGTGCACGTTGTCGTCGAAGGGCCGGATGCCGAAGATGCCGAGGAAGCCGCCGAGGTAGGCCTCCTCCGGCGGTTTGCCGGGCAGCGGGCGGCGGATGCCGCGGGGGCGGCCGGTGGTGCCCGAGGTGTAGTTCATGACCCAGCCGAGGGTGCGGTCCGCGGGCGGCGACTCGGGGCGGCCGTCGAGGAGTTCGGCGTACGGCCGGAAGCCCTCGACCGTGCCGACGGCGTACCGGTGGGTGCCGGGGAGGCCGGCCTCGTCGGCGGCGTGGCGGGCCGCGTCACCGTAACGCTCGTGGGCGAGGAGGACCTTGGCGCCGGAGTCGGAGACGATCCAGGCGATCTCCGGCCCGACCAGGTGGTGGTTGACGGGCACGAGGTAGAACCCGGCCTGGCTGGCGGCGAGGTACGCGGTGAGGAACTCGACGCCGTTGGGGAGGACGACCGCGAAGGTGTCGCCGCGTGCCAGCCCGGCCGCGCGCAGGCCGTGCACGAGCCGGTTGGCGGCGGCGTGCAGGCGTCCGGCGGTCCATTCCTCGCCGTCGGGTGCGACGAGCACCTCGCGGCCGGGGTCCCGTGCCGCCTGGGCCCAGAAGCCCTGGGGAACACCGCTGTTCACTGGCCGCTCCTTCCGGCGATGCGGTTGACGCGGTCCACGGCCTCCTCGAAGCCGCGGGTGAGGTCGTCGAAGACGGCCCGGACGCTGCGTTCGCTGTTCATCCGCCCGACGATCTGCCCGACCGGCGTGCCGAGCAGTGGTTCCACCTCGTACTTCTGGATGCGGGAGACGGCCTCGGCGACCAGCAGGCCCTGCAACGGCATGGGCAGCGGGCCGGGTCCGTCCCGGTCCTCCCAGGCGTCGGTCCACTCGGTGCGCAGCTGGCGTGCGGGCTTGCCCGTGAGGGCGCGGGAGCGCACGGTGTCGCCGGAGCCGGCCGCGAGGAGCTTGCGGGTCAGGGCGGGCGAGTGGAGGTCCGCTTCTGTGGTGGTCAGCCACAGGGAGCCCAGCCACACACCCTGGGCGCCGAGGGCGAGTGCGGCAGCCACCTGCGGTCCGCTGCCGATGCCGCCGGCGGCCAGGACGGGCAGCGGGGCGACGGCGTCGACGACCTCGGGAGTGAGCACCATGGACGCGATCTCGCCGGTGTGGCCGCCCGCCTCGTAGCCCTGTGCCACGACGATGTCGATCCCGGCGTCCTTGTGCTTGCGGGCGTGCCGGGCGCTGCCCGCGAGGGCCGCCACGAGGACGCCCTGATCGTGGGCCCGGGCGATGACGTCGGCGGGCGGGGAGCCGAGCGCGTTGGCGAGCAGCTTGATCGGGTAGTCGAAGGCGACGTCGAGCTGGGTGCGGGCGACCTGTTCCATCCAGCCCGTGATGCGCCACCCGGACGCCTCACCCTCGGGGAGGTCCGGCACGCCGTACTTGGCGAGGGTGTCCTCGACGAACCGCCGGTGCCCCTCGGGGATCATCGCCTCGACGTCGGCCTCCGTGACGCCCTCCACCTTCTTCGCGGGCATGACGACGTCCAGGCCGTACGGCCTGCCCTCGGCGTGCGCCTCGATCCAGTCCAGGTCGCGTTTGAGGTCGTCGGGGGCGGTGTAGCGGACCGCGCCGAGCACCCCGAAGCCGCCGGCCCGGCTGATGGCCGCGGCGACGGCGGGGAACGGCGTGAAGCCGAAGACGGCGTGCTCGACTCCCAGTTGCTTGCTCAGCTCCGTCTGCATGGGCGCAGGATGCCGGAGTCCTCCGGAGGACGGAAGGGCTTTTCTGATACACCGTCAGATTTATCGGCGGGGTCGGGTCGGGAGGACATACTGTGCGGGACGTCCAGGGCGGTTCGGCGGAAGGATGCGCGGTGACCGAAGGCACGGCAGACAGAGCGACGACGACCGGCGGGCCGACGCGCAGACGCGCCCTGATCCTGGGTGGTGCCCTGGCCCTCGCTCCCTTACCCGCCGAGGCCGCCCCGGTCCCGGGGCGTCACACGCTGCGGCACGGCTCCGCCGCCCGCGCCGGGCTGCTCCCCGCCCCTCTGCGGCAACTGGTCACCGACGCCGAGGCGTTCCTGCGCCCCTCCCCGAAGCACCCCTGGTACGCGGGCGCCGTCCTGCTCGCCGGACGCGGCGGCACGGTCGCGCTGCACCGGCCCATCGGCATGGCGGTGCGCTACCGGGCCTACGACGAGAAGACCGACACCGGGATCGAGTTCCCGCCCGGCGAGCAGATCCCGATGGCCGAGGACACCGTCTTCGACCTGGCGTCGGTGTCGAAGCTGTTCACCTCGCTCCTCGCCGTGCAGCAGATGGAGCGGGGGAAACTGGAGCTGGAGGCGAAGGTCGCCGCGTACCTGCCCGACTTCGGCCGTGCGGGCAAGCAGGACATCACGATCCGTCAGCTGCTCACGCACACCTCGGGCTTCCGCGCCTGGATCCCGCTGTACAGCGCGCCCACGTACGAGGAGAAGCTCCAGCGCATCTGGGACGAGGCGCCGGTCAGCGCCCCGGGCACGGCGTACCTGTACTCGGACCTCAACCTCATCTCGCTCCAGCTCGTGCTGGAACGGATCACGGGCCGCCCCCTGGACACCCTCCTGCGCGAGGAGATCACCGCCCCGCTGGGCCTGCGCCGCACCCGCTACAACCCGCCGGCCTCCTGGCGGCCGAAGATCGCGGCCACCGAGGACGCGCGCAAGCCGTGGTCCGGGCTGGACCGCGGCCTGGTGTGGGGCGAGGTGCACGACGAGAACGCCTTCGGCCTGGGCGGCGTCGCGGGCCACGCGGGCGTGTTCTCCGACGCCTGGGACCTCGCGGTCCTCGCCCGCACACTGCTCAACGGGGGTGTCTACGGGCGTGCCCGGATCCTGGAACCGGAGTCGGTGGAGCTGATGTTCACCGACTTCAACACGGCGTTCCCCGGGGACGAGCACGGACTCGGCTTCGAGCTCCACCAGCACTGGTACATGGGCGCGATGGCCACGCCGCGCAGTGCCGGGCACACCGGCTTCACCGGTACCTCGCTGGTGCTCGACCCGTCGACCGACTCGTTCCTCGTCGTCCTCGGCAACTCCGTCCATCCGGTGCGGAGCTGGCGGTCCGGTTCCGCTCCCCGGGTGGCCGCCGCGAACAACCTGGCGCGCGCCGTGCCGGTCCGGCCCGCGCGGGGACGCACGGCCTGGTTCTCCGGGATGGCGGTCTCCGCCACGGCGACGCTGGCCCTGCCCGCGCTCGACACGTCGTCCGGCGGGGCGCGGCTGCGCTGCGCGCTGTGGTGGGACACCGAGCCGAAGGCCGACGTCCTGGTCCTGGAGGCCACGACCGACGGCGGTACGTCCTGGCGGCCGGTGCCCTTCACGACGTCCCGCCGGGGCGAGGATCCCCGGCAGCACCCGTCGGGCTCGGTCAGCGGCTGGTCGGGCCGCGTCTGGCACCGGCTCACCGCCGAGCTGCCCGCCGCGCGGGCGCTGGCCGTGCGCTGGCGGTACGCGACGGACCGGCTGTACGTCGGTCGCGGGGTCTACGTGGACGGGCTGCGGGTGGAGGCGGCCGACGGCGTCCTGTTCGACGAGGCGCGCCCGGCGGACGCGTCGCGCGTCGAAGCGGCGGGCTGGGCGCCGTCGGCCGACTGAGGCGGTTTCCTCAGCGGTTTCCTCACTGGTTGAAGACGGCCTTCTGCACCTCGTTCGGGCCGTCGAAGCGGTCCTCCTTCAGGCCGTCGAGGGTGCGGACGACCTTGTCGTCGGCGTGGTTGCTGCGGGCACGCTCCACCAGGTGCTTCTTGTCCGTGGGGTAGTCCATGCCCTTGAGCGCCTTCTGGAGGTCGGTCGGGCTGAGCTCGGCCATGGGAGCCTCCCGTGGGGGGTACGACCGTCCGCGTGGGGCGGCCGGCCGGTTATGGATACCTTCCCTGCCGGAGTGCCCCTCAGGAGGGCAGTGATTCAGTCGGCCCGCCCTCCAGGACCGCCATGGCCGCGTTGTGCCCGGGCACCCCGCTCACTCCGCCCCCGCGCACGGCGCCGGCCCCGCACAGCAGCACGTTCGCGTGCCGCGTCTCCACGCCCCAGCGGCCGGTGCCGTCCTGGGCGTGGGGCCAGCTCAGCTCGCGGTGGAAGATGTTGCCGCCGGGCAGCCCGAGGTCCCGTTCCAGGTCGAGCGGGGTCCTGGCCTCGATGCAGGGCCGTCCGTCCGCGTCGGTGGCCAGGCAGTCGGCGAGGGGCTCGGCCAGGTGGGCGTCGAGCTGGGCGAGCGTGGACTTGAGGAGTTCCTCGCGGACGCCGTCGTTGTCCCGCTCGAAGAGCCGGGCCGGGGTGTGCAGACCGAACAGGGTGAGGGTCTGGTAGCCCTGCTCGGCCAGGCCCGGCCCCAGGATGCTCGGGTCGGTGAGGGAGTGGCAGTAGATCTCGGAGGGCGGCGCGGCGGGCAGGTCACCGGCGGCGGCCTGGGCGTGGGCGGTGGCCAGCTGCTCGTAGCCCTCGGCGATGTGGAAGGTGCCGGCGAACGCCTCGTGCGGGTCGACGGCGCTGTCCCGCAGCCGCGGCAGCCGCTTGAGCAGCATGTTCACCTTCAGCTGGGCGCCCTCGGCGGGGCTGGGCGAAGGGTCGCCGGTCAGGTCGGCCAGGGCCTGCGGGGAGGCGTTGACCAGGACGTGCCGGGCGGCGACGGTGCCCTCGCCGTCGGCCGTGCGGTAGGTGACCTCGGCCGTCCGGCCGTCCGTGGCGATGCGCAGCGCCTCGTGGCCGGTGGCGAGGACGGCCCCTGCGGCGCGTGCGGCGTCGGCCAGCGCGTCGGTGAGGGCACCCATGCCGCCGACCGGCACGTCCCAGGCGCCGGTGCCGCCGCCGATCACGTGGTAGAGGAAGCAGCGGTTCTGCTTCAGCGAGGGGTCGTGGGCGTCGGCGAAGGTGCCGATCAGGGCGTCGGTGAGGACCACGCCGCGCACCAGGTCGTCGGCGAAGTGCCGCTCGACGGCGGCCCCGATCGGCTCCTCGAACAGCGTCCTCCAGGCCTCCTCGTCGTCGAGGCGGCGGCGCAGCTCCGCGCGGGTGGGCAGCGGCTCCGTGAGGGTGGGGAAGATCCGCTGGGCGGCGCGGCCGGTCATGCCGTAGAACTCCTGCCAGGACCGGTACTCGCCGTCGGAGCCGGTGAGCCGGGCGAAGGCCTCCCTGGTCCGCCGTTCGCCGCCGCCGACGAGGAGCCCGGTGGGGCGGCCGTCGCGTTCGGCGGGTGTGTAGGAGGAGACGGTGCGGGTGCGCACCCGGAAGTCGAGGCGGAGGTCCCGGACGATCTTCTTCGGCAGGAGACTGACCAGGTAGGAGTAGCGGGACAGCCGGGCGTCGACCCCGGGGAAGGGCCGGGTGGACACGGCCGCGCCGCCGGTGTGGTCCAGCCGCTCCAGCACCAGCACGGAGCGGCCCGCCCGGGCCAGGTAGGCGGCGGCGACGAGGCCGTTGTGGCCGCCGCCGACGATGACGGCGTCGTACGTCCGGTGTGCGCGGGATCCCAGGGGTGCGGTCATGGTTCTTCGTAACACGGGGTGATCCGGGTCGGCCACAGGCGCTGTCCGCCGGAAGGCCTCACTGCCCGGCGGAAGCCTCACTGCCCGCCGGAGGCCCGCTCCTGGCGCAGGGCCGCCACCCTGCGGTACAGCGCCACGGCCTCGGCGCCGCGGCCCAGCTGCTGGAGGCAGTGCGCCTCGTCGTTGCGGCCGGCGAGCGTGTCGGGGTGGTCGGCGCCGAGGACGCGTTCGCGGGCGGCGGCCACCCGGCGGTACTCGGTGAGCGCGTCGGCCCAGCGGCCCAGCCAGCCCAGGCCCACGGCGACCTCGCGGCGGCTGATCAGGGTGTCCGGGTGGTCGGGACCGAGGGCCCGCTCCCGCAGGGCGCTGACGTCCCGGGACTCGGCGAGGGCCTCCTCCCAGCGGCCGAGGCGTCCGAGGTTGACGCAGCGGCCGTGCCGGGCGCGCAGGGTCTCGGGGTGGGTGGGGCCCTGGATCCGGGTGCGGTCCTCGGCCAGGGCGTCGTAGAGGTCCAGGGCCTCCGCGCTGCGGCCGAGGCGGCCCAGGCTGATGCCGATCTCGTGGCGGGCGGCGAGGGTGTCCGGGTGGTCGGGGCCGAGGGCGCGGGCGCGGGCCTCGGCGACCTCGCGGTAGGTCTCCAGGGCCTCGGACCAGCGGCCCAGCTGGCCCAGGGCGTAGGCGACCTCGTAGCGGGTGACCAGGGTGTCGGGGTGGTCCGGGCCGAGCACCCGGGCACGCGCGGCGGCCACCTCGCGGGCCATGCGGTAGGAGTCCTCCAGGCGTCCGAGGCGGCTGAGGTTGAAGGCCAGGTTGTGCTGGCATCGCAGGGTGTCGGGGTGGTCGGGGCCCATCGTGCGCTCCCGGGCTGCGAGCACGGACGTGTAGACGCGGTGCGCGTCGAAGGGCCGGTTCAGCTGGCCCAGGACATAGGCCATCTCCTGGCGGGCGGCGAGGGTGTCGGGGTGGTCGGCGCCGAGGGTGCGGATCCTGGCCTCGGCGACGTGCTTGTACTCGCGCAGGGCGTCCGGGGCGCGGCCGGTGCGGCTGAGGGTGAAGGCGACCTCGTAGCGGCTGGCGAGGGTGTCGGGGTGGTCGGGGCCGAGGAGGTGCTCGCGTTCGGCGGCGACCGCCCGGTGCACCTCGCCCGCCTCCGCCCAGCGGCCGAGCCGGCCGAGGCTCAGGCCCGCGTTGTGCCGGCCGGCCAGGGCGGTCAGGACCTCCGGCGACGGGGTGGGCCGTTCCTCGGGGACGGGTTCCTCGACGGGGCCGGTGGCGGGCCGCGCGATCCACTCGCCGGACAGTCCGGCCGCCGGGTCGGGAGGTGTGGTGCGCAGCCCGGTGCCCGCCGCCTTGTGTCCGGTGGTCATGCCGCGGGTCCAGGACGGCAGCCGCCTCGCGCGCGCCGGTGCCCCGGGAACGGGCCCGGCCGCCACGACGGTCGGCACGTACGCCGGGGCGGCCCGGTGCCCGCTGATCCTCCGCGCCAGCTCGCGGGCGTCACCGGGGCGTTCCGCGGGTTCCTTGGCAAGCAGGTCGAGGACGACCCGCTCCAGGTACTCGGGCAGTTCGGGGCGGTGCTCGCGCGGAGGGCGGGGCGGGGTGTCGCGGTGACCGACGAGGATCGCCCAGGCGTCGTCGAGGTCGAACGGCGGGACGCCGGTGGCGATCTCGTAGAGCACGCACCCGAACGAGTACAGGTCGCTGCGCTGGTCGACCTCGGTGCCGCTGATCTGCTCCGGGGACATGTAGTGCGGGGTGCCCATGGCGATGCCGGTGCCGGTCAGCCGGGACGTGAAGCCGATGTCGTGGCCGAGCCGGGCGATGCCGAAGTCGCAGATCTTCACCGTGCCGTCGCCGAGCCGCACGATGTTGGCGGGCTTCAGGTCCCGGTGGACGATGCCCTGTTCGTGGCAGTACGCGAGGGCGGCGGCGACCTGCTCGGCGATCTCCAGGACGTCGGCGACCGGCAGCGGGTGCTGCTTGTTGTCCTCCAGGAGCTGGCTGAGGTTGCGGCCGTCCAGCAGTTCCATGACGAGGTAGAGGACGCCGTCGGACTCGCCGAAGTCGTGCACGACGGTGATGCCCCGGTGCTGGAGCGCCGCCGCCACCCGGGCCTCGCGGCGGAACCGCTCCCGCAGCACGCGCGTGAAGGCGTGGTCGTGGTTGGGGCCCAGCGGTTTGAGGCACTTGACGGCGACGAGCCGGCCCAGGGACTCGTCCCGGGCCCGCCACACCTCGCCCATGCCGCCGCGCCCGATCAGGTCGAGCAGCCGGTACCGGCCGTGAATGAGCCTGTTGTCCCCCATCTCGCGCGACGCTCCCCCCGGTAGCCGTTCGCCCGCCCCTCCCCTTGGCCCCTCAGTATGGCGGCCTACCGTCCGAGTTTGTACGGGGCCGGACGCGCGTGCGGGCCGAGCCTCGCCATGGCGCGCAGGATGTGTTTGGGCGGGAGTTGCCACCGCAGACGTGCGGGAACGCGGCGCAGCAGGAGGCCCGTGAGGCGCAGCTGCCGGGTGACGGTGGCGGGTGCGGGGGCCGGTCTGCCGTACAGCTCGTGGGCGTACGGTGGCAGGGAGGCGTACGCCAGTTGTGCCACGCGCCGCCACAGCACTTCGCGCGCCGGTATGAGGAGCGGGTGCGTCGGCGGGCGGAGGAGGAAGTCGTCCACCTCGCGTGCCTCGGGCCCGGCGGCCAGGTCGGGTCGCACCTTCTCGAAGTACTCCGCGAGTTCGGCCCGGTCGGCGGGTACGGCGGCCGGGTCGAGGCCCACCAGGCGTGCGCTCTGCCGGTGTTCGTCGATGTAGCGGTCGGCCTCGGCGTCGGTGAGGCGGAACCCGGACCGGCGCAGGACGTGCAGATACGAGTCGATCTCGGCGCAGTGCACCCACAGCAACAGGCCGGGTTCGTCGACGCGGTAGCGCTCGCCGGTGTCCGGGTCGGTCGCCGACAGCATGCTGTGGATCTTCCGGACGCGGGCGCCGGCCCGCTCGGCGGCCTCGGTGGTGCCGTACGTCGTCGTGCCGACGAAGTTCGCGGTGCGCAGCAGCCGGCCCCAGGCGTCCCGGCGGAAGTCGGAGTTCTGCAGGACGCCGCGCACCGCGCGCGGGTGCAGGGCCTGGAGGTAGAGCGCCCGGACGCCGGCGATCCACATCATCGGGTCGCCGTGCGTCTGCCAGGTCACCGAGTTCGGGCCGAACAGCCCCGGGTCCGCGCCGGTCATGCGCCTCACCTCCGCCCGGCGCCCACGATGGCACACCTCGAACAGCCGGTCGATAGCGCCGGGTTCGCTCGTGGGACCGTCCAGTCGTTGAGAATTCATCCACCCGGCGACGAGTTCGGTAAGGCTGCCCTTATATGCTGGCGCCGCCGATCAAGCTCCAGCGGCATGCCCGACCTCCCGCACGACAGGACCCGACGACATGCGCACCACCTCCCGCGGCCTCATAGCGGCGCTCGCCCTCACCCCCCTGCTGGCCGGCTGCTTCGCACCGGGCGACAGCGACGACGGCACGGGTGCCGGGGCGGGATCGGGCGGGCGGCTGCGCGTCGCGCTGGCCGTGCCGCCCGTCCAGGCGCTCTCCCCCTACAGCAACGACGCCACCGTGCTGAGCAAGCTGTCCGTCGCCGAGGGCCTCACCGCCCTGGACCGGAACGGCACGGCCAAGCCCGCCCTGGCCAAGTCCTGGAAGCAGGACGGCGACACCACCTGGACCTTCGAGCTGCGCGACGCCGAGTTCCAGGACGGCACCAAGGTCACCGCCGAGTCCGTCGTCAACGCGCTCGACCACGCGAGCGCGGCCAAGCCCAAGCCCCGGGTCCTCAGCGACGTGACCCTCACCGCCAAGGCCGAGGACGCCGACACCGTCACCCTCACCACCAAGTCGCCCGACCCGGTGCTGCCGCTGCGACTGGCCAGCCCCGCCCTGGCGATCCTGTCGGCGAAGGCGTACGCGAAGGACGGCGCCGTCAGCCCGGTCGGCACCGGCACCGGCCCCTTCGAGATCACCCGGCTCAGCGGCAAGACCAAGGCGACGCTGAACCGCTACGACGGATACTGGGGCGGCAAGGCGAAGGCCCCGGGCATCGACGTGAGCTGGATCGCGGACGGCACGGCCCGCGCCAACGCGCTGCGCGGCGGCGAGACCGACATCGCCGAGTGGATCCCCACCGCCCAGGCGAAGCTGCTCGACAAGGCGACCCGGCACGAGGTCCCGTCGGTGCGCACCGACAGCCTGATCCTCAACACCCGCGGCGGCCTGTTCGCCGACGCCGGGCTGCGCGCCGCCGCCCGCGCGGCCGTCGACGGCTCCGCGCTGGTCGACTCCGTCTTCGGCGGTCACGCCGACCCCGCCCAGGGCCTGTTCGGGCCCGCCGTCCCCTGGGCCGCCGACAAGCGGGTGAAGGTGACCGGCCGCGCCGCGGCCACGCCCGCCGCCCGGGTGAAGAGCGAGACCAAGGGCAGGACGCTGCGGCTGGCCACCTACACCAACCGGGCCGAGCTGCCCGAGGCCGCCACCGTGCTCCAGCAGCAGCTGGAGAAGGCCGGGTTCACCGTGAAGCAGGACGTGCGCGAGTACACGCAGATGGAGTCCGACCTCCTCGCCGGGAAGTACGACGCCCTCGTCTTCTCCCGGGTGACCCTCCTGGACACCGGCGACGCGGTCGACTACCTCGCCAGCGATTTCACCAGCGAGGGCGTCTACAACATCGCCGGCCTGAAGGACCCCGCGGTGGACAAGGCCATCCGGGCCGCCGCCGGGGAACGCGACACCGAGCGCCGCCAGGAGAAGATCATGAAGGCGGAGGCGGAGATCCTGCGCACCGACGCGGTGGTGCCGCTCGTCCACGAGCAGGCCCTGCAGGGCATCGCGCCGGACGTCGAGGGCGTGATCCTCGACCCGCGCGAGCGCTCCCTGATCGACGTCGACACCCACCTCAAGTAGGCCCCGGCCCCGTGAGCGTCGCCCACACCTCCGCCCGTCCCCTGCTCTGGCCCACGGCGGCCGGCCGTCTGCTCGCCGGGGCCGCGCTGCTCGGCGCGGTGGCCGCGCTGCCGTGGTTGTCCGGGGCCGACCCGGCCCGCACCGTGCTGCGCGCCCGCTCCGCCGACCAGAACCCCACCCCGGCGGAACTCGACGCCGTACGCAGGCAGTTGGGGCTGGACGAGGGTCCGCTCACGCATCTCGCGCACTGGCTGCGCGGCCTGCCGGGCGGGGACGCGGGCGTCTCCTGGGTGTCCGGGGAGCCGGTCATGCCTCAGGTGGCCACCGCCCTGTCGGTCTCCCTGACGCTGATGCTGGGGGCGTTCGCGGTCACGGTCCTGGTGGCCGGACTGCTCTGCGCCCGCACGGTCTTCCTCGGCTCCCGGCGCCGGCTGCGGCGGGACCGGGCGGGCGGCACGGCCGCCGTACTGGCCGCGCTGCCGAAGTTCCTCCTCGCCTCGGTGCTGGCGACGGTGTGCGGGGTGTGGTGGGGGTGGTTCCCGTCCAGCGGGTGGGAGGGGCCGCAGTCGATGGTGCTGCCCTCGCTCGCCCTCGGCATCCCCTCGGGGGCGATGCTCGGCGGGTTGCTCGACCAGGCGCTGCCCGCGGCGTTCCACGAACCGTGGGCGCGTACGGCCTACGCCGTCGGACTCCCGCCCGGCCACATCGCCCGCAACGCCCTGCGCCGCACCCTGCCCGGCATGCTGCCGCAGCTGCTGCCGACCGTCGTGGCCCTGGTCGGCGGTGCGGTCGCGGTGGAGAAGATCTTCAACATCCCGGGCCTCGGCCGACTCGCCCTGGACGCCGCCGTCGCGCAGGACCTCCCCGTGCTGCAGACGGCGACTCTGGCCCTGGTCCTGCTCGGGGTGAGCGCCGGCGTCCTCATCCGGGCCCTGCGCCACGCGCTCCTCGGCCGGCCCCTGCGCGACGGCGCGCTGCCGGCCCTGCACCGGCCGCCGCTGACCGTGCCGCGCTCCCTGCGCTGGATCACCGCGGCCTGTGCCCTCGCCCTGCTCGCGCTGGTCACGGCGGGCCTCCTGCGCGACCCCCTCCAGGTCGACACGGCGGCGCGGCTGCTGCCCCCCTCCCTCGAACACCCCCTGGGCACGGACGCCCTGGGCCGGGACCTGCTGGCCCGGCTGGGGCACGGTGCCCTGCGCACCGCCGGTGTCGCCCTCGCCGTGACGGCCGTCAGCGCGCTCACCGGACTCCTGCTGGGCATGGCACCGCGGGCGAGCGCCGGCCCCACCGAGGTGGTGTCGACCCTGCCCGCCGTGCTCGCGGGGCTGCTCATCGCGGGTGTGACCGGGCCGTCGGTGTGGGGGGCGGCCTGCGCGGTGTGCGTGGTCGGCTGGAGCCCGTACGCCGCCCAGACCGCGGCGCTGCTGGAACAGGAACGCGCGAGCGGCCACATCGCCGCGTCCGTGTCCCTCGGTGCGGGACGGCTGCACCTGGTGCGCCGCCATCTGCTCCCCGCGGTGGTTCCGCCCCTGGTGCGCAACGCCCTGCTCCGGCTGCCCACGACGGTCCTGGTCCTGGCCTCACTCGGCTTCCTGGGCCTGGGCGAACAGCCGCCCACCCCCGAGTGGGGCCGCCTGCTGTCGGAGAACCAGCCCTACGCCGAACTGGCCCCCTGGGTGGTCCTCGGCCCGGCCGCCGCGCTGGTGGTGCTCTCCGTGCTGGCGGTGACGGGCAGCGTGCAAGGACGCGGGAAGGGCGCCTAGGGGTGGTCCGCAAAGTACGCGTCGTCCGCCCGGACGGGCGGGCCCCGCGGCGTTCGGTGCGTGCTCTCGGCGTGCCGGGCGTCGCGGGGCGAGGCGGGACTTTGCGGACACCCCCTAGCGCGCCCGGAGGGCCGCGACTCCCCCGTTGCGCAGGTCGGTGCGGCGCGTGCCGCCGAGCGCCCCGCCCTACCCGGGCTTCGGGCGCCGGTGCCGGGCGCGGGGGCGGCTGCCACGCCGGTGAGCACGGCGAGGACCCGGACGGCGAGCGCCGCGCGTGCCCCTCGAACGGAGGTGGTGTCCGTCCTCCACGGCATCTCCGGGATGACGGTGACGTGTCCGTGGGCGGCGCGGTGCCCGCACGGCCTTCCGGGGTGCGGGCGTGCCGGTCAGGTGTCGCTCAGGGCCTTCCAGATCTCGCCCAGTGCGCCGGTCATCCGTCGGTAGTCGCCGGGGGCCACCGGCGCGACGAAGTACTTCTCGACGACCTCCGCGTGGACGGCGGCGGCCCGCAGGAACACCGTCCGCCCTCGGTCGGTCGCCTCGACCAGGACGCTCCGGCGGTCCTCGGGGGCGGGCACGCGGCGCACCAGCCCGACTGTCTCCATGCGGTCGATCAGACGGGTGATGCCGCTGCTGGTGAGGGTGAGGTCATCGGCGAGGCGGCGCTGTGAGACCTCTTCGCCCGGGTCCCGGCAGAGCCTGATGAGGACCTCGAACATGGTGTGGCTGATCGCGCACTCCCGCCGCAGGACCGTGTCGATGCGCTGCTCCAGGCGAGTCGCGGCCTTGATCAGCAGCCCGAAGTCGTGCACGAGCGGGCTGTGGGCGGCGCGGGCGGCTTCGTCGTCGTCTCGGTTCCATGTCTCCACCCGACCGACTTTACTGCCACGTCACCTACTGCCACCTCAACTACTGACGTATCAATTGCTGACCTATCAATTGCTGAGCAGTCAATGAAACCTCTATGGTGAGCATCCATCCCCTCAGCACGCGGCAGAAAGGGAGATCCGTGAACCTCCAGCACTGGCTCGGCCGGGCCAACGACGCGATACAGGAATGGGCCGACACCTTCGGGCCCTACGAGCGGCACCCGTCCCTCCTCGTCGAGGACGACCGCTTCGCCGCCGCCTTCGAGGAGTTCACCGGGCGGCTGAAGGACAACTACCCCTTCTTCCACCCGCACTACGCGGGCCAGATGCTCAAGCCCCCGCACCCGGCGGCCGTGGTCGGCTACCTCACCACCATGCTGATCAACCCGAACAACCACGCCCTGGACGGCGGTCCGGCCACCGCCCGTATGGAACGCGAGGCCGTCGCCCGGCTCGCCACGATGTTCGGCTACGACACCCACCTCGGCCACCTCACCACCAGCGGCACGATCGCCAACCTCGAAGCCCTCTTCGTCGCCCGGGAGCTCCACCCCGGCCGGGGCGTCGCCTACAGCGCCGACGCGCACTACACGCACGGCCGCATGTGCCACGTCCTGGGCGTGAAGGGCCATCCGATCCCCACCGACGACCGGGGGCGCATCAGCCTCGACGCCCTCGAGGACGTCCTGCGGACGGGAGAGGTGGGCACGGTCGTCCTCACCGCCGGCACCACCGGCCTCGGGGCCGTCGACCCCATCCACGACGCCCTGGCCCTCAGGGACCGCTACGGCGTCCGGCTCCACATCGACGCCGCCTACGGCGGTTTCTTCACCCTGCTGGCCGGCGCCGACGGGCCCGAAGGACTCCCCCCGGAGCCCTGGCGGGCGATCGCCCGGTGCGACTCGATCGTCGTCGATCCGCACAAGCACGGACTCCAGCCCTACGGCTGCGGCGCCGTCCTCTTCCGCGACCCCGAGGTCGGCCGTTTCTACCTCCACGACTCGCCGTACACCTACTTCACCTCCAGCGAGCTCCACCTCGGGGAGATCAGCCTGGAGTGCTCGCGTGCCGGGGCCTCGGCCGCCGCCCTGTGGCTCACCTTCCAGCTCCTCCCGCCCACGCCCGACGGCCTCGGCCGCGTCCTCGGGGCCGGCCGCCGGGCCGCCCTGCGGTGGTCCGAGCTGATCAGCGCCTCGGACGCGCTCGAGCTGTACCAGGAGCCCGAGCTGGACATCGTCGGCTGCTTCCCGGTGGTGGAACCCGGCACTCTCACCGCCGTCGACGCGGCGTCGGCTCGGGTCCTGGCGGACGGCATGGCGGACCCCGATCCGGTGTTCCTCAGCACCCTCAGGGCCGACCGCGAGGCGTTCACCGCACGCCACCCGAAGATCGACGCGGACGCCGACGGTGCGCGCATCCTGCGCAGTGTCCTGATGAAGCCGGAGTCGGAGCACTACGTGGAGCGCCTCCACGACCGGGTCGAACGCCTCACGCGGTCTCTGTGAATCCGGTGTACACGGCGAATCCGGTGTACATCGGCGCGGGCCCTTGCCCCCTAGTCGCGCTGCGGTACGACGGCCACGGGGCATTCGGCGTGGTGCAGCAGGGTGTGGGCCACCCTGCCGAGCTGGAGCCCGACGTGGCCGTGCCGGCGCCGTGCGCCGACGATCACGAGGTCGGCCGCCGCGGAACGGTGCACGAGCACCCTGCGGGCCGGGCCCTCGACCGTCGTGCGACGCACTCGTACGGCCGGGTGGTCGGTCACGGCCTCGCGGAGCAGCTCGTCGAGTTCCCCGCGTGCCCGCTCCTCCTCGGCACGGTCGGCCGCTTCGGCGAGCGCGGCGTCGTCGGCGGTCTCGAACGCGGGGCAGCGCCAGGCCCGGATCACGTCCAGGACGCACCCGCGGGCCTCTGCCTCCCGGAAGGCGAAGCGCGTCGCCTCCCCACCGGTCTCGGCGTCACCGGCACCGAGCAGGATGCGCTCATGAGCACCGGCCAGACCGGTCCGGTCGCCGCGCACGACGATCACCGGGCAGTGGGCACGGGCCGCGACGGCGAGCCCGACGGAGCCGAGCAGCAGTCCCTTCAGCTCGCCGCGCCCCCGCGACCCCGTGATCAGGGCGGTGGCGTTGTTGCCCTCGTGCAGGAGGGCGTCCGCCGCATCGGCGAGGAGGACGTCGGTGGACACCTTCACGTCGCGGTGGCGCCGCCCGGCCCGCTCCGCCGCGGAGGCCACGATGCGGTCGGCCGTCACCCGCCCCGCCGGACGTCCCGCACCGACCGACGGGGTGCGGCCCTCGTACCGCTCCCAGAGGGAGCCGTGGACCAGCCGCAGCGGGCATCCGTGCCGGGCCGCCTCGTCCACCGCCCAGTCGACCGCCGTCAGGCTGCCGTCCGACCCGTCGACTCCCACGACCAAGGGCAGTTCCCATGTCATCGTTCCCACCGCCTACGGGGGGCAGTCTGCACATCCACTCCCACCGTCGCACCGGCGACGGCCACCCGCGAGGGGCGGTGGGCCCCTTCCGGGCCCGGAGATCCGCCCGCCGGGGTGGGCCGACCGGCCCACGGGGAGTGTCGACCGGCCCACGGGGAGGGTCGGGCGGCACTGACGGGGTGCGGCGCTCAGGACGGTCCTCCCGAGACCGGGCCGTTGGCAGCCCGCGATCTCGAGCAGATCGGCGACTGGGCGGCCGGGGTTGGCCCGCGATCTCCGAGGCCCCGGGACCTGATCCGTCCTGGTCCGCGGCGTCGCGCGGCTGTCAGTCCGGAAGCAGCAGCCGGCTCGTCTCCCCGGGCTCGACGCCGATCGTGCGGTCGGGCAGTCGCACGTCGATCGGCGGGAGGTCGGACGGCGGAACGGTGACCTCCAGCAGACCGCTCTCCAGCCGCAGCCGCACACCCCAGTGGCCCTGGTACTGCAGTGAGAAGCCGTACGACGACAGCTCCGGCAGCGGAACGGGGTCCAGCCACAGCGCCCCCGCGCGGGTCTCCAGCCCGGTGAGACCCCGCTGCACCAGGTCGAGGGTGCCGGCCATGGCGCCCAGGTGAATGCCTTCTCCGGTGGTTCCGCCCTGCAGGTCGGCCACATCGCCTCTGAGGGCCTCCTGGCAGAACGTCCACGCCTCGGTGCGCCGGGCCCGGGCCAGGATCCAGCCGTGGACGAGACCGCTGAGCGTGGAGCCGTGGCTGGTGCGGGCCATGTAGTGGTCGACGGTGCGCCGCCAGATCCGCTCGTCCAGCCGGTGACCCAAGCGGCGGAAGAGGTCTTGGAGTTCCCCGGGTGAGAAGAGGTAGCCGAGCATCAGCACGTCTGCCTGCTTCGACGCCTTGTAGCGGTTGACGGTGTCGCCCTCCGCCTCCAGGATCCGGTCGAGCCGGCGGATGTCGTCGTACCGCTTCCGGTAGCCCTCCCAGTCGAGTTCGGCGAGGTCGCCGTAGCCGTCGAACTGGCTGATGACGCCCTCGTGGAAGGGCACGTGCAGCGTGCGGGAGACGTTCTCCCACCGCTCCAGCTCGCCTTCCTCCAGGGCGGCCCGTTCCAGGAGTTCGCGCCGCCGCGGCTCGGGGAGGTGGTCGCGCAGCACCTCCAGGGTGCGGGTGAGGACCCATGCGGCCGTGACGTTGGTGTACGCGTTGTCGTCGAGGCCGGGGGCCTCGGCGTCGGGATAGGCCTCGTGGTACTCGTCCGGGCCGACCACACCCCGGATACGGTGCCGTCGAAGGCTCTCGTCCCAGGTGGCCGAGTCGGCCCAGAAGCGCGCGATCTGCAGCAGCATCTCGGCGCCCTTGGTGTGCAGGAACTCCGCGTCACCGCTGGCCTCGCAGTACTGCCACACGTTGTACGCGATGGCCGATCCCACGTGGTGCTGCAGGTGGGAGTGGTCGGGCAGCCAGCGTCCCGAGCGGGGATTGAGATGCAGGCGCTGGGTCTCCTCGCGTCCGTCGCTGCCGCTCTGCCACGGGTACAGCGCGCCGCGCCGACCGAGGGCCCGCGCGGCGGCGCGGGCCCGGTCCAGGCGCCGGTGGCGGTAGTGGAGGAGGGCGCGGGAGACCTCGGGGAAGTGCAGGTTGAGGTAGGGCAGGACGAACAGTTCGTCCCAGAAGATGTGCCCGCGGTAGGCCTCTCCGTGCAGTCCGCGGGCCGGTACGCCCACGTCCAGGTCGGCGGTGTGCGGGGAAAGGGTCTGGAGCACGTGGAAGAGGTGCAGCCGCAGGATGGCTCCCGGTTCCCCGGGGACGTCGATCTCGGCCCGCCGCCACAGCTGGCCCCAGGCGGTCGCGTGCGACTCCAGCAGTTCCTCGAAGCCGGGGGCGGTGGTCACGCGGTCGACGGCGGTCTGGAGCGGGTCGCTGATCGCCGGGTCGCGTGACGTGTGCAGGGCCACCGTCTTGTCGACGGTCACGGTACGGCCCGGCTCCAGGACCAGGGTCACGCGCTGGAGCGCCCGCGGGGGTTCGTGCGTGTCGGCGACCGGTGCGTCGGCTGTCAGCCGGGCGGCCATGCCGATGCGGATGTCCGAAGTCCGGGTACGGCAGCGCAGCCAGACGGTGCCGGGGTGGGCGGTGCCGGTGTGCACATGGGTCAGGTGGCGTCCATCGAGGCTGCGGTAGCGGCGCACTCCGGCGTTGGTGACCCCGCCGTCGAGTGCCGCCTCGACGTCCAGTTCCGTGGTGGCACCCTCCACGGTGAACTCGGTGCGCAGGGCGGCGAGATGCGGATCGGCCATGTGCACGAGACGGTGCTGCCGTACCGACAGCACCCGTCCGCCGTCCAGGCCGTACCGGGTCACGCGCTCCAGCAGGCCCGACTCCAGGACGAGGGTCTGACGGTGGCTCAGTACCGGTGCGGTGTCGGGCGTGAGCCACGCGCCGCCCGCGGTCCGGAAACGGAGCGGCAGCCAGTTCGGCAGGTTGACCATGTCCTCGTTCTCGACGTGCCGGCCCGCGACGACGGAGGTGAGACGGTTGTAGCAGCCGGCCGCGTAGGTGCCCGGGTAGTGCACGTCGTCCGCCGTGCACTCGGGCAGGGCCCCGCGCGTGGCGAAGCAGCCGTTGCCGAGCGTGCACAGCGTCTCCCGCACACGCTCGTGCGCGGGATCGTATCCCTCGTACTCCCACGTCCAGGCCGTCATGCGGCTGCCCCCTTCGCGGCTCCGAGGGTCGGGTGTGCGGGTCGCTGCCGACCAGTGTCACCCCCGGCGGGGGCGCCGAGGCCTCGCCAGGTCCGCGATGAGGCCGAACGGCCCATGAGGGTGGCCGGGCGGCCCGTGGTGCCGCGTCTCCGGGAGGAACAGCCGGAGACGAAGGGCCCGCCGGACGCGCCGGATGCAGAAAGGGAGCGTCTCTTCGAGGAGGGCAGGCGCGCCGCCCGGTTCCGGATCATCCGGACCGGAACCGTCCACCTCGGCCTGCGCGTGCCCGGCGTGGCACATCGGCCGCAGGTCTCGCGCCGACTGCGGGTTGCGGTGTGACCGGGCTCGCTAGTTGGCACCAGGCCACGTTCACGACCTGCACTGATACCAAGTGGCTTCGGCAGCCGGAGCCGCAGAGTCAGCGAAATCATTGGCACTTCGGTACAGCGCAGGTCATGAGGCGTGCGTCGCCATAGCTGGGCCAGAAACCGGATCGCTCTTCCAGACAATTCTCCTGGAAGGAGTCCCGTCAGTGGTGCGGGGCGGCGATGGCTGCGAGGTGCGTGCCGGGGCGGACGGAGAGTCCGTTCATGTTGTAGACGATCTTTCCGGTGGCGTTGGCGGTGATCTTGTGCTCGGTGCCGTCGACCGGGTCGATGATGCGGCCGATGGTCTGTCCCTCGGTCACCTCGTCGCCGGTGACCGCGTCCGGGTACCAGAGGCCTGCGACGGGAGACTCGACGTCGCCCGTCCAGATCCAGTCCCGTGGCTGCACGGTCGGCTGCTTGATGTGCTCCGACGCCTCGATGGCTCCGAGGTGGTGCAGGATCCGGTAGAGGGCGTCGAGGAGCCTGCGCACGGTGGCGGGGTCGCGGTCGCCGAGTTGGCCGGTCTCGACGAGGATCGCGGGGATGCCCTGCCGGTTCGCCGCGGCGTGGCTGTTGCCGCCGTCGGCGCTGGTGCCGAAGATGACCAGCTCGTATCCGACCGCGTGGGCCATCGCCTTGTTCTTCGCGTCGAGCTCGGCGTCCCCGGTCAGGCGGTAGCCGACGAAGTCGAGCAGGTGCTGGTCGATGCCGCCGCTGTGCAGGTCGATGTAGGCGTCGGCGCCGTCGATCAGGTGCTCGAAGAGCCAGGCCGCCATCCGGTCGGTGGGGCCGCCGTCCTTGTCGCCGGGGAAGACGCGGTTGATGTTGACGCCGTCCAGCGGGGAGATGTTGAGCCTGCCGCCGTAGACGGCCGGGGGGTTGGACACGGGGCAGATCACCAGCTGGCCGGCGATCTCGTCCGGTTCCAGCAGCCCGGCCAGACGGGTGGTGGCGTCGACGGGGATGAACTCGCCGCCGTGAACGCCACCGGTGATCACGACCCTCGGGCCGGGACGGGACCCGTTGACGAGGATCAGGGGGACGTCCACCGTCGTGGTGCCCAGGTCGGCGGGCAGGGTCCCGCGGGTTTTCTGGCCGGGCTCGGCCCTCAGCGCGCCGATGGTCAGGGTCATGTGTCTTCTCTTTCTGACTCAGGCCGTGGAACGGCCGTTTGTGTGATGAAGTCGATCGACTGGGAGGCGCGGCGCTCCAGGGCGAGGTCCGCGGCGATGCCGCCCATGGCGGGCGAGGGCTAGAAGCCCTGGCCGGAGAAGCCGGCCCGCGGGGCACTTCTCGCTTTCGCGGGCCACTCTCGTTCCCTGCCTCAGTGGACGGTTACCCGTCTCAGGACTGAACGGCCGAGCGCAGCTCGGGCAGGGACAGGACCTCGTCCAGCACGTCGACGTAGAGATCCACGTGCTCGCGGCGGAAGGTCATGGGCGGTTTGATCTTCAGTACGTTGTCGTGCACGCCATTGGGGAAGACGATGACGCCTCGCTCCTTCATGAGCTCGGTGACCATGAAGGCCTGCTCGGTGGCCGGCATCTTGGTGGTGCGGTTGCGGACCAGTTCGACGCCGAGGTAGAGGCCTGCGGCCCGTACGTCACCGATGAGCGGTTGGCGCTGCTGGAGCTCGCGCAGCGACTGGGCGAAGTACCCGCCCACGCTCACGGCGTTCTCCCTCAGCCCGTCCTGCTCGACGATGTCGAGCACGGCCTCGCCGATCGCGCAGGAGACCGGGTTGCCGCCGAAGGTGTTGAAGTACTTCATGCCCGTGTCGAACGCGTCGGCGATCTCCCGAGTCGTGACCACCGCCGCGAGGGGATGCCCGTTCCCGAGCGGCTTGCCCATCGTGACGATGTCCGGGACCACCCCCTGGAGCTCGAACCCCCACCAGGGCCCGAGTCGTCCGACGCCGACCTGGACCTCGTCGGAGATGCACAGGGCGCCCGCCCGCCTGGCAGCGGTGAACACGCCGTCGAGGTAGCCGTCGGGGAACACGATGTTCCCACCCGATCCCATCAGGGACTCGGCGATGAAGGCGGCCGGGGGTCGGCCGTCGGCCGTGATCCGCTCGATGACAGCCGCGGCGTCGCGCGCGTACTTGACTCCGGCGTCCGTGTCGTCGTACCCGTAGGTGCTGCGGTAGCGGTCCGGGATGACGACCTCGTGGGTGGTCGCGGGTGCACCGGCGCCGCCGGGGCCCTTGTAACGGTTCGGGCTGATCCCGGTCACCACGCCGGTGTTGCCGTGGTACGCGCCGTCGATGTTGACGATGTGCTGACGACCTGTCACCTGGCGGGCGATCCGCAGCGCCAGGTCGTTCGCCTCGCTGCCGGTGCACACGAGGAAGACGACCTCGAGCGGGTCGGGCAGCGTGGCCACCAGCTTCTGCACGTAACTGGCGATCTGCGGGTAGACGAAACGGCTGTTGGTGTTGAGCTTGCGCATCTGTCGGGTGGCGGCGGCCGTCACCCGTGGCTCGGCATGGCCGACGTGGGTGACGTTGTTCAGCGAGTCCAGATAGGCCAGGCCGTCCTCGTCGTGGAACCACACGTCCCGCCCACGCACGAGGTTCATCGGGGTGCGGTAGTAGTTGCGCTGGGAGCGAGCGATATGGCGACGGCGCACTGAGACGACGTCGTCGATGGTGGGGGCCGCGGCGGGGGATTCGGTGAACCCGAGGAGCCGGGCGGGGTCGGGTGACAGGTGGCTCCACACCTGCCGTGCGGAAGGCGGCACGACACGAGGCGGCGGCCACGTGGCCATCCGCGCGGTGCGGTGGACCTGTACCTGGACGCAGGATCCGAGCGGGTCCTTCTCCTCGCTCGCGGCGGCGCGTCCCAACGGCGCCCCGGCCGGGACTGTCGCCGCGACGGGCGGCGTGTCGTCGAGTCCCCACCAGCACGTCCAGAACTCCAGCCCCTCGACCGCATGTCGCAGTACCAACGGCATCCCGGCGCCACCGCGGGCTTCGACGACGCCGGACAGCGGGCTGGCAATCTCCTCGGCGTCGGCCACGATCAGCGAGCCGCCGACCTGAACCGTCGCGGGCTCGTCGGCTCCCGGGCGGCGCCGGTCCCCCAGGAGCAGCGATGCGCTGAGGTGGGGCACGTAGCCCCGTCGCCGTCGTCCGTCGAGGACGTTGTCGATGCTCGCGCGCACCGCCCTCGCGTCGTGCCAGTCGACTTCGTCGTAGAGATCACTCGCCGGTCGCAGGTCGAGCAGCTGCGGGGCCGGTGCGTACGGGGCACCGTCTCGGGCCACCTCTGCCAGGACCTCTTCCAGAGCCCGCTGCTCCCGCGTCGGGGGGAGCCCACACGCGACCCGGAACGTCGCCTCGGCGACGTCGGGGCAGACCTCGGCCACCTGCGCGATCGCGGGCCAGGTGTGTTGCATACGGGTCCGCCCGTACGGCGTGTCGCACTCGGCGACCCGGCGCGTCCACGTCACGGCGTTCATGCACAGCCGGGCGGCCGCCAGCGGATAGACGGCCGCCAGTTCCTCAGCCGTGAGGGGGAGCACCGAGTGGAAGCCGGCCACGACTTCGGCCGCCGCGGCGAGCGGGTCGGCCTTGCGGACCATGGCGTAGCCCGCCGCGATCGCCACCTCCGCCGCGCGCACACTGTAGAGCGAGTCGCCCAGGTCGACGATGCCCGAGATCCGCAGCACCCCGTCCTCGTCGGCGTCGGCCAGGACGTTGGCATCATTGAGATCCTGGTGTACGACGCTCCGCGGCAGTCGGTCCCAGGCCGGCAGGAGATCGTCGTACCAGCCCATGATCGTGCGCACCGACTCCCGTCGGCCCGCGTCCTGTACGGCGTGCAGCGACGCCTCGACGATCTCAGCGGCCCGGCGCATGTCCCAGTCGTGCGGTTCCAAGCCCACCGGTGGCTCCACGCTGGAGAGTCCGAGGCTCAGCCGCCCGGCGGCTTCTCCCAGCTGACGCAGAAGCGCCGCGGGGTGGTCGTCGAGTTCAGCCAGGACCCGGCCCTCAAGCCAGCTCATCACGCGGACCACGTGCGTTCGGCCCTCGTGGACGACGGCGGCGAGGAACTTCCCCTCGCGTGTCGGGACCAGCCGTGGCACCGGAAGGCCGGGAACGGTGGAGGCCAGATGCTGGAGGAGCGAGTTCTGCCAGAGGACGTCGGCCGAGTCCGGCTCCGCGCGGGTGACCCGTACGAAGTAGCGCATGCCGTCGTCGCCGGTGATCCGGACGTTCTGGTCGACCTCCCCGCCCAGTGGGTGCTGGACATATCCCTCGAGTCCGAAGGACTGCCGCAGGACGTGATCGAGGAGCGAGCCCGGCAGTGGGCCGGTGTGACGGGGGATGGTCGTTCCGTCCTGGCCGGTGTTGGTCGCTGAGGTCATCGGTGCGTTCTCTCTCTCGTCGTCAGGTCGCTCATCACTCACCGTGGGCCTGTGTCACGACGCTCAGGTCGATCGATTGCGGTTCCCGGGGGCGGCGGGCAGGGCTGCCGCGGCTGTGTCTCGATCGCTTCTGGGGCTACGCAGACCTCGACCAAGTGGGACCCGGGCCAGGACGCTCTCCACCACCTGGTCGGCGACCAGGTCCGAGGCGGGTCGTCCGTCAAAGGCGGAGCGCTCATCGAGACCGGTCATCAGCTCACGCGGCGGCGGTCACGGCTTCCCAGGTGACGTTGGCGGCGAGCACCCCGCGTAGCGCCTCGGCAGGGTCCATCGGTGTCCTCATGGTCCTCGACCCTCGCCTTGAGCTCGGCGTAGTCTCTGCCGGAGTCTTGGGTGGTCTCGATCCCGCTCTGCCTGGCGAAGCGCTGACACTGACCCGAGGAACGCTGCGCCCTCAGCAGCGCGCCTGCTCAAGGTGACGGACTGGGGATCAGGTGGCTAACGGAAGTGCCATTAGCTGCTCCAAGTGCGTGGTCATGTCACAAGCTCTTTCCCGCCCGAGGTGATGCGTCAGATGAAACACCGCGGAGAATCCGGCAACAAGGGACGCGAGGCCGCGACATCGACCCCCTATTTTGTGCCTGTGCACAATCTCTGTCAGGGAGCCCCAGCGGCATGTCAGCGGCATGACCCGGAGACGGCCCCGGATCCGTCCGGTGACGGCTGTCGTAGGGAGAGGCGGTCCTCATGAGCGGCTCGGGACGCCGTCAGGGCGGGGCTCGCCACGACGCCGTGCAGGCGATCGCGCGCCGGCTCCTCGAGGAACGACTCGACGAACTGACCTCTCGTGCTCTCGAACGACTGGAAGCCGAGGAGCCCGCCTACGCGTCGGCGGACTGGGACCCGGTCCAGAAACGGGAGGGGATGCGACGAACCCTCGAACTCGCCCTGACCCGGCTGGCCGGCGGTCCCGTGCCCCGGACGGTCTCGCGCGCCACCGAGGACGTGGGACGCGAGCGAGCGGAGCAGGCGTTTCCCCTGACGGCTCTGATGCACTCCTTCCAGCTGGACCTCAGGACCCTGTGGGAGGCCGTGCTCGCAGAGGGGCGAGCACGTGGCATCAGCGCCGATCCCGACTTCCTCGACGGGCTGATCCGCGTCTGGGAGGCGACGGACGCCAACAGCGTCGAGGTCGTCGACGCCTACCGCCGCACCGAGCGCGACCTGGCGAGCCATCGTGCGGAGGTGCGCAACCGTGCCTTCACCCGCCTGGTCCTGGAAGGGGAGCAGGATCCCTCCATCGTCGCCGAGGCCTCCACGTTGCTGGGCTTCTCCGAGAACGTCGCCCTGACCGTGGTCGTGGTCGAATCCGTTCCTACCGGGGACCCGGCCGTGTCCCAGGTCGACGATGCGCTGCGTCGGGGCGGCCTGCTGCGTCACTTCGGATGGATGGGCGACGAGCTCCTCGGCATCATCGGTCACGGACGGCGCGATGAAGAGGCCGTGCTGGCCATGCTGCGGCCGTTCGCCCCATGGCGCTGCGGCGTCGCGGAAGTCCCCGGCCTGGCACTGACGGCGCGGGGCATCCGGTTCGCACGTGCCGCGATCCGCAGCTCCGCGCAGCCCGGAGTGCGGCACGTGGAGGGCCACTGGATCGGGGCGATCATGTCGGCGCAGGAGGAGCTCACCGGTGCGATGGCCACCGGCGTGCTGCGCCCACTGCTCGAGCTGCGCGACAGCGACAGCATCGTCGAGACCCTGCGCTGGTACCTCGACCTGGGCTCGGTCGCGGAGGTGGCCGCACGCACCTACCGTCACCGGAACACGGTGGGCAATCGCCTGCAGGCCGCGGAAGAGGCGACCGGGCTGAAGCTGTCCCGACCGAACGACGCCGCCCGGCTGGTCCTCGCCCTGGCTTGGCTGGAGACGGACGCGGGCGCCCGCTTCCGGGCGACGATGTCCTGATCCACCGATCGTCGGACGGGGCGAGGCAACCGGCCGGCGGCCGCAGTCCGCGCCGGAGCCACTCGCGGTGCCTCTCAGAAATTGTGCACACGCACAAAATGCGCGGTCGATCTCGCGGCCTCACGTCCCTTGTTGCCGGATTCTCCACAGTGCTTCACTGACGCAACACCTCGAGCCGGAGAGAGGCTCATCGCATCGGCGCAGTAACGATGCTGCCGCCGACCACCTGATCAGCATGCGTCGTCCCCGGCCCTGCCCGGGGGCTCGTCCTCCAGCGGCGGCCCCTCGGGCACCCCTCAGCCCCCATCCCCCGAAACAGGTCGCTGCCCCAACGCCTCGGCAGCCTCCTGAACCCGGTGTCCCATATGCCAGGAAAGAGGTTGAACACCATGCGCCAGATCGTCACCTTCGATGCCTACGGCACCCTGGTCGACTTCCAGCTCGGCCCCACCGCCCTGAAGGTCCTGGCCGACCGGCTGGACCTGGACCGTCTGAACGTCGACGAGTTCCTCGACGACTTCCGCATCATGCGGTTCCACGCCGTCCTGGAGGCATACCGCCCCTTCCGCGAGCTGCTGCCCGCCAGCCTGGAGATAGCGATGCGTCTGCACGGCCTGGAGTACCGGCAGTCCGACGGCGAGGCCCTGGTCGCGGCCGTGCCCACCTTCGGCCCCCACCCCGAGGTCCCGGCCGCCCTGCGGGCGCTGAAGTCCCGGTACGAGATCGCCATCATCTCCAACACGGACGACGACCTCATCGCCCAGAACCTGGCCCACATGGGCGTCGAGTTCGACCATGTCATCACCGCCCAGCAGGCCAAGGCGTACAAGCCGTCCCGGCAGACCTTCGAGTACGCCTTCCAGACCATGGACATCGACCCCGCCCAGGTCATCCACGTCGCCCAGGGCTGGGAGTACGACCTCATCCCCACCCGCGATCTCGGCCTCGCTCGCCGCGTGTGGATCAACCGCTACGGCCACAACGGCTCCATCGGCGCGCGCGGCAGCGCCGACTACCAGCCCTTCGACGAGCTGCCCGACCTGTCCGGCCTTCCGGCCCTGCTCGGCTGCTGAAGCCGGGACCCGGACAACACCCCCTGGACCACCAGAAGACCCGAGGACGTACGTCATGAAGCAGATCCCCTACTGGCTCGACACAGCTCCCGCCTTCCCCGACCGGACCGGCAAGCCCCTGCCCGAGCAGGCGGACCTGGTGGTCATCGGCGGCGGCCTCACCGGCCTGTCCACCGCCTACCACGCGGCACTCAAGGGCGCCCACGTCGTCCTCGTGGAGAAGGACAAGGTCGGCTCCGGCGCCTCCGGACGCAACGGCAGCATGTGCACCCAGGGCATCACCATCGACCCGGCCGAGGCGCGCAAGCGCTACGGGCAGCCGCGGGCCCGGGAACTGTACGACGCCTTCCGCGAGGCGGTGGACCTGGTGGAGGAGCTGACGGTCAAGGAGCAGATCGACTGCGACTTCCACCGCGTAGGCCGTCTGGGCGTCGCGTTCAAGCCGCGGCACTTCGAGAGCATGCGGGCCAAGCAGCGCGACCTGGCCGACAACTTCGGTCACGACACCACGCTGCTGAGCAAGAGCGATCTACGTGCCGAGCTGGGCTCCGACTACTACCACGGAGCCCTGCTCGACCCGCTCAGCGCGCACCTTCACGTCGGCAAATACGTCCATGGCCTGGCCGAGGCCGCCGAACGCGCCGGGGCTCAGATCCACGAACGCAACGCCGCGACCGGCCTCACCCGCCTCCCTGGCGGCGGCTTCCTGGTGGAAACCCTGCACGGCACCATCCGCGCCACGCAGGTCATGGCGGCCACCGACGCCTACACCGACAAGTCGCTGCCCTGGTTCCGCAAGCGGCTGATCAACGTCGGCAGCTTCGTCATCGTCACCGAGCCACTGGGCGAGAAGCGGGCCAGGCAGCTCATTCCCAACAACCGCGTGGTCGTGTCCTCCAAGAACATCGGCCACTACATTCGCATCACCCCGGACAACCGCCTGGCCTTCGGCGGCCGGGCCCGCTTCGCCCCCTCGGACCCCGCCTCGGACATCAAGAGCGGTGACGTCCTGAAGCGGGAGATGACCGAGATCTTCCCGCAGATGGCCGGGGTGAAGATCGACTATGTATGGGGCGGCATGGTCGGCTTCTCCTACGACCGCGTTCCGCACGCGGGCGAGGACAACGGCCTCTACTACTCCATGGGTTACTGCGGCCACGGCGTCCAGATGGCCACCTACATGGGCCGCGCCATGGCCGAGGTCATGGACGGTCACCCGGAGGCCAACCCCATGCGCGGCTTCGGCTTCCCCAAGGTTCCGGTGCCGTTCTACAACGGCACCGCCTGGTTCCTGCCCTTCGCCGGGGCGTACTACAAGGCCAAGGACCGGCTGCGCTGACCCTCGGCCAAGAGGCATACGTCGTTTCCCTTGGTGTGCTCGGTTGGTGCCGGACGGGTTTGGGCTTGAGTCCAGCGGACGCCTTGGCCGCCGCAGGTGGGTGATCGAGCAGACGATGTTCCACTCGAAGGCGCTGTTGGTGATGATGACCAGCGGGACTGCCTCGGCCAGGCGGTTCAACGCCTCGGTGACACCGGGGTACGGGCAGCAACCACCGGTCTCCACCGATAGCGGGCATGAACCTCGGAGTCCCGTACCCCGGGACCGATCGAACGCGGCTCGATCCACATGCATCGAGGTGATGAAAATCCTCGTCACACGGTGTGACCGGGCGCCTTAGTTGGCGCCAGGCCACGCTCACGACCTGCACTGATGCCAAGTAGCTTCAGCGGCCGGAGCCGCAGAATCAGCGAAATAGTTGGCACTTTGGTACAGCGCAGGTCATGAGGGGTGTGTCGCCGTAGCGGGGCCAGAGATCTCCGGCGGCGACAGCCTTGAAACGCAGCAGCCTCGCGGAGTTCTGCGAGGCGAGAAACCGTGCTGGCCGGCAAGCCGTACCACTCGCACCAGTATGCGCGGCTTCGTGGACACCAGCCGTCGGTTCTGGTCGAGCAATCGGCGTTCCAGCGCGGCGTCGGGGCGTTGGGCGCCACAGACGACGGTGAGGTGCTGCGGGGTACGAGGCCGGCGTCACGGTGCCGGACCTCGCTGCGGAGTGCAGCTACTCCGTCGGCACCGTCGATCGGATCCTGCACCACGCGGGCACCCGCGTGCGGCCCAAGCACAATGACGGCCCGGCCCTCACCCCGAAAAAGCGGCCATAAGCGGCCCATGCAGCCCTCGGTATAGGCCCTGCCCTGGCCGTACGCCACCATCCTGGCTCAACGGGACGCTCCTGGACCGGTACAACTCCTGTGTCCAACAGACCGGCGACGACGAGCGGTTCGTCGCCGTGCTTGTCCTGAGTGTTGGTGGGATACCGGGGCGCAGGAAGTCAACTGGGGTAATTCCGTGACCAGTCGGTGAAGACAGTATCGTCACCATACGGCCGCTGGTCTCCGGCGTTCTGCTCGGTCTCGCCAGCCCGGCTGCCGAGCCCACGATTGTGGGGTGCTTCGTGTTCCCGGGCGGCGCGACGCCGCGACCTCCTCGGCCTCTCTCCCACCGGACTGCCCCATGCCCCTGTGCCTTCAGCAAGGCCTTCAGTCCATGCGGATGATTCCCCTGCCCAGTGCGGCGGTGACGGCGGCGGTCCGGTCTCGGACGTCGAGCTTGGCGTAGATGTGCAGCAGATGGGTCTTGACAGTGGCCTCCGACAGGCGCAGGGCGCGGGCGATCTGTTTGTTGCTCTGCCCCCGGGCCACGGCGGACAGGACTTCGAGCTCCCTGCCGGACAAGCCGGCGCCCCGGTCGCCGCGCATATGGGCGAGGACCTTGGCGGCCACCGTGGGCGACAGTGCCGCGCCTCCCCGAGCCGCGGTACGAACCGCCTCGCAGAGCTCGTGTCGTCCGGTGTCCTTGAGCAGGTAGCCGACTGCGCCGGCGTCGACGGCGGCAGTGATGTCGGCGTCCGTGTCGTAGGTGGTCAGGACGAGTACCCGCACCTCGGGGTGGGCGGCACGGATGGCGGCGGTCGCGGTCGTGCCGTCCATGCCGGGCATCTGCAGGTCCATCAGCACGACGTCAGGTGCGAGTGAGGCGGTCTGGCGCAGTGCCTCGGCGCCGGTGGCGGCTTCGCCGACGACCGTGAAATCGGGCTGGGTGGAGAGCATGGCGGCAAGCCCGTCACGGACCACGGGGTGGTCGTCGGCGAGGAGGACTCGGATCGTGGGACCGGCCGACGTCCTCATGACGCCGGGGCCATACGCTCGGTGCCCGACACGGCTGAGGGGTCGGAGGCGGAAGGCTCGACCGGGAGTGGCACCGTGACGGCGACGGTCGTACCCTCGCCCGGGGAGCTTTCGACCGCGAACGTGCCGTGCAAAGCGGCAATCCGCTCCCGCATGGTGATCAGGCCAACGCCCGTATGCCGGGCAACCGGTGCGAACCCGGTGCCGTCGTCCTGGATGTCGATCGCCAGGACGTCGCCGAGGTACGACAGCGTGACCGAGACACTCATCGCGCGGGCGTGCCGCCGGGCGTTGGTCAGTGCCTCCTGCACGACCCGCAGCAACTCGCCCTCGGTACTGGGAGGCAGGGCGGCCGGGCGGCCGGTGACAATCGTGTAGACCTCGGTGCCGGTCTCCTCCGCGAGCCGGGCGGTGAGTTCACGGACCGCCTCTGCCAGGTGCGTGCGGTCCAGTGGCGCCGGGCGAAGAGCGTGCACGAGGCGGCGGCTCTCTGCGAGGTTGTCCCGGGCCGTGCGCATGGCATGCTCGACGCGGCGGGCCGCAGGGGAGTCGGGTGGCAGGTCGTCGCGTGCAGCGTCCAGCAGCATGGCGATGGAGGCGAACCCCTGGGTGAGCGTGTCGTGGACCTCGCGGGCCAGGCGCTGGCGTTCGGCCAGGGTGCCCGCCTGGCGTTCCGCTGCCGCGCGTTCGGCCTGGGTGGCGGTGAGCTCGTCGAGGAGCCGCTGCCGCTTGTGACTCTCGTGATCGAGGGTCGCGACGTAGCAGGTGATCGTGACCGCCACGGCGGTACCAAGTACGCATCCCGTGAGCGCCCGCACGTCGACGGAGCCGTCCGTGGTGAGGCTCTGCCACGACCAGGCGGCGCCCAGCACCAGCACCCCGCCGGCCGACCACCAGGCCCACCGCAGCAAGTACGGGCTCAGCACCGCCATCGCCACCGGGAGGAACGCGGGGTCCACTACGGTCATGACCGCCCACGCGGACAAGGCACCGACGAGGTAAGGCAGCGGCGGGCGGTCGGCGCCACCGCGCAGCGCGATCCAGTACGCGTACCAAAGGGCGAGCCCCACTGCCGGGCCGATCCGCGACAGTGCGGCGCCGGTCGTCATGTTCGCCCCGGCCAGCGCACCCGGCACGGACAGGGCGAGCACGGTGACGAAGAAGGCGTGCTGTCCGATGGTCTTCCACCGCTGCCGGTCCCACGCCTGTTGCAGTGCCATGGCCTACAGAGTAGGTGCAGCCGCGTAGCGGCAGAATCAGCCGACCAGCGGGGCGGGTTCACCGATCGGTGGACGAAGGACGCGTTGATCGGTCGATGTGCGGGAGGGACGCGGGCGGCGACGATCAGCCCCGCAGCCGATGGCCGGCTGTTCCACCGCCTCGTGTGAGGAACTACCCGTGACCTTGGCCTTCATTCCCAGCCCGTCCGTCGGTGAGGTCCAGCTGGGGCCGCTGCCGCTGCGCGGTTACTCATTGATGCTGATCCTGGGCATCGCCGCCGCCGTGTGGCTGGGTGGCCGTCGATGGGCCGCACGCGGCGGAGAGAAGGCCGTCGTGGCGGACATCGCTCTGTGGGCGGTCCCCTTCGGCGTGGTCGGCGCCCGCCTCTACCACGTGATCACCTCCAGCGAGCCGTACTTCGGCAAGGGTGGTGATCCGGCGAAGGCCCTGTTCATCTGGGACGGCGGTATCGGTGTCTGGGGCGCCATCGCCGGCGGTGCCGTCGGAGCCTGGATCGGCTGCCGCCGTAACGGCGTTCCGCTGTCCGCGTTCGCCGACGCCGTGGCTCCCGGCATCGCACTGGGGCAGGCCATCGGCCGCTGGGGCAACTGGTTCAACCAGGAGCTCTACGGGCGGGGCCACCGCCCGCCCCTGGGCCCTGGAGATCGACCCCGCGCACCGGCCTGAGGACACCCCGAACCTGGCCACTTATCATCCGGCGGTCCTGTACGAGTCGTTGTGGTGTCTCGGCGTGGTCGCCCTGGTCCTGTGGGCGGATCGCCGTTTCCGTCTCGACCGGGGGCGGGCGTTCGCGCTGTACGCCGCCGCGTACGCCGCAGGTCGCTTCTGGATCGAGTACTTGCGGGTGGACGAGGCCCACCACATCCTCGGCCTGCGCCTGAACGACTGGACCGCGCTGCTGGTTTTCGCCGTTGCCGTCCACTACCTCGTGGCTACGACACGGCGCGCAGCCGGCAGGCGTGACGGCGACCGCTTCTTTCAACAAGTGAATGCCACAAGTAGCCCCAAGAACTGACCAATGTCCCTCGCATCCGTTTGGAGTTGCCATGTCCCGTGTCTCTGAGACGATCCCCTCCCGGCGGGGTCCGATCATGGTGACGGGAGGTGTGTTCGTCGCCTTCCTGCTGTCCTCGCTGGTGAACGCGTTGATCGCCGTACTGGCGCACGCGCTCGGTGCACCGGAGGACTTCGGCCCGTTGGAGCCCTCGTCGTACGTCTTTCTGACTGCGCTGGGAGTGCTGGGAGGTTCCGTCGGGTGGACCCTCGTCCGCAGGTTCTCCCCCGATCCCGAACGGCTGCTCCGCCGACTCGTCCCGTCGGTCGTCGTGTTGTCCTGCGTGCCGGATTTTTTCCTGTTCGGCGAGGGCGAGGTGACCGGTGTGGTGGCGCTGCTCCTGATGCACGTCGCGGTCGCCGTGATCGCAGTGCCGACGTACTACAGGGTCATGCCACTGAGCTCGGTTCGGTGACCAGGCGCCAGTCGGCACCTGGGCCCCGCCGGTCGCGCTCACGCGCTCCGTGAACTCGGGAACCCGTACGTCCGTAACCTCCGGCCGGAGCCTTGTTGCGAGGTGCGTCTGCCGCCTGCCGGTGCGCTCAACATTCGATGGCAGCAAACATGTCCAGGCCGCTCCCGGAACGCCGGGCTGAGGGTGCGGCCCGGCCAGCAGGTGCGGGTGCTGGTGGGCAGCGGGCTGACCCGGCGTACGTACTCGGTGTGGCGCTGCGAACCCGCAGGCCTTGTCGAGCTGTGCGTGCTGGATCATCCGGGCGCGGGGCTCGGTGGGGACGGACCGCCGAGGTGGGAGACCAGGTGCGGCTGAGCAGGCCGGAGGGATCCTTCGTGCTGCGCCCCGACGCCACCGACCATTTCTTCGCAGGACCGTGGCAGTGCCTGGCCCTGCCGGTCTTCACCACCCTGCGCGGCTATGCCGGGCTGGCAGCCGGCGGCATGCTGCCGACCGAGACCGCCGAACACGGTCTGGACGACGTGATCGCGTACATCCTGCGAGGATGCGCGCCGGACTAGGAGTACCGCCGGGACCGGGACCGGTCAGTCCCGGGCGAAGGCGCCGCACCGGGGCAGCGACATCTCTCTGGCCACGAGCCCCAATTGGGTACGTCCGATGGTCGATTCAAGGTGAAGCACGATCCTGGGGACGGCCCCGGAAAGCGGTGGGGAGCGGTCAGCCGTCGATCGGGCGGAGAGTGTCGTCCACGCAGCTCGTCACCAGCCACTGCTCGACGGCAGTGATGTGAACAGTCGCGGCAGAGACCGCGAGCAGCGCGTCGCGTGCCTGGAGCGCGCGGAGGATCTCCTCGTGATCCTGGTGGGCGCTGTCCAGCGCATCACGGGTGCGGCTGCCTCGGACGATGCGTACCCGCTGAGTGCGGGTGGAGAGCACCTCCAGGAGCATGGAGAGAACCGGGTTGCCGACGGCTTCGACGATGCGCAGGTGGAAGGCGATGTCGTGGGCGACGAAGTCCTCGACGGTTGCGGCCGAACGGCACCGGTCGAGGATGTCGCGGAGTTCTTGGAGGTCGTGCGGTTGCAGCATGGCCGCGGCCAGTCCGGTCGCCTGGGGTTCGAGCAGTCGGCGTACCTGGAGCAACTGCAGGGCGGCACGCCCCTGGGACACATCCGCTGCGAAGGACAGCGTTTCGAGGAGAAGGTGGGGCTCCAGGCTGGAGACGTAGGTGCCGTCGCCCTGTCGGCTGACCAGGATCCGCATGGCGGTCAGGGCCCGCACGGCTTCGCGCAGCGAGTTGCGGGAGAGCCCGAGCTGGGCGGCGAGGATCTCCTCCTTGGGAAGGCGGGAGCCGGGGGCGAGTTCGCCGGCGACGATCATCGCCTTGATCTTGTCCATGGCCTCGTCCGTCAGTGCCACTGGGGTGCCTCTCTGTGGGGGGTAAGGGCCGTCGCGTTCCGCCCGGTCCTCGTCCGGGCGGAGGGCGAAGCCGCCGGGAGTCGTCCTCTACTCCTGCTTCTCGCCGGAGGCGAAGCGGGAGATGATCAGGGCGACGATGATGATCGCGCCGTTGAGGAACTGGTTCCACAGGGGCGGTACACCTGCCAGTGTCATCACGTTGACGACCAGCTGGAGGGTGAGGACCCCAGTGAGGGCGCCAAACACGGAGCCCTTGCCGCCGTTGAGGCTCACTCCGCCGATGACGGTCGCGGCGAAGACCTGGAAGATCCAGCCGCTGCCCTGGGTCGCGGAGATGGAGCCGTAGTGCCCGCTGTAGAGGATTCCGGCGAACGCGGCGAGCAGGCTGCCGATGATCAGCACCACCCAGACGATCCGGTCGACGCGGATGCCTGCGGTGCGGGCGGCCTCCGCGTTGCCTCCGATCGCGTACAGCGCGCGGCCGTGCCGCAGCCACGCCAGCGCGCTGCCGCCCACCGCGAACAGCAGCGCGCAGATCCAGATGGCGGCCGGGACGCCCAGCCAGGAGGCCTTGCCCAGGTAGGTGAACGAGGACGGCAGCTCCACGATGGACTGGCCCTCGGAGAGGGCCACCTGAAGGCCTCGCAGCATGGTCAGGGCGCCGAGGGTGACGATGAAACCGTTGAGGCGCAGTTTGAGGATGAGGAAGCCGTTGACGGCGCCGATCACCGCGCCGACCAGGAGGCAGAGCGGGACCGCCGCCCATTCGGGAAACAGCCCGAGGCCCATGAACCGCCCACCGCTGGAAGGCAGCACGAGCCACACGGCGATGACCGGAGCCACACCGATGGTCGACTCCAGGGACAGGTCCATCCGTCCGCAGATGAGGATGAAAGTGGTGGCGAGGACGAGCAGGCTCAGCTCGGTGGACTGCTGGGCGACGCCGATGAGGTTGTCGGCGGTGAGGAAGGCCGGCGAGACGATGAACCCGATCAGCATCAGGACAAGGATGGCGGGAACCAGGGACAGTTCACGAAAGCGGCCGAGGTCGACCCGGCGGCGGGCGGTGTCCGCGGTGGCCGACTCCGCCGCGCTCGCTGCGGGCTCGGTGAGTTCTGTGGTGGCGGACATGACTACCTTCCGTGCTCGTCGGTGCCGGATACGGTGGATGCGAGGGGGGTGCCGACGCCCTCCATGGCGGCGACGAGGTGGTCGTCCTTCCAGCCGCGGTCGAACTCGGCGACCACCCGGCCGTGGAACATGACGACGACCCGGTCACACACTTTGAGGTCGTCCAGTTCGTCGGAGACGATCAGCGCGGCCTTGCCGCCGTCGGCGACCTGCCGGATCCTGCCGAGCAGGAACTCCTTGGACTTGACGTCCACGCCGTTGGTGGGGCGGATGGCCACCAGCACATGGGGGTCGGTGGCCAGGGCGCGGGCGACGACGACCTTCTGCTGGTTGCCGCCGGACAGGGCGGAGACCGGGGTGGCGGCTCCCGGGGTCTTGATGTCGAGGTCCTGGATCATGCGCTGGGCGAAGGCCCTGGTCCGGGCGGGCAGGACCGTGCCCAACGGGCCGAGCTGGTCGGTGACGGTCAGGGTGGCGTTCTCCGCGACGCTGCGATTGTTGACCAGTCCCTGGAGGTGGCGGTCCTCGGGGACCAGACCGACCCCGGCGGCCAGGGCGGACGGCACGCTGCCGGTGTGCACGCTCCTCCCGCCGACCGAGATCCTGCCCTCCTTGGCCCGGTGGAGACCGGCGACGGCCTCGCCCACCTGGACGTTGCCGCTGGCCGCGGCACCGGCGAGCCCGATCACCTCGCCCGCGCGGACCGAGAGAGACAGCTCCTCGCAGGCACCGGGAAGCGTCAGGCCGCTGATCTCCAGCACTTCCTCGGAGCCTGCCCGTGCGGCCGGGGGCCGGCTCTCGGCGACCGCCGCGACGGAGGCGGACTCGCCGGTCATGGCCTCCACCAGCGCCTGGTGACCGAGCTCGGCCACGGGCGCGGTCAGGATGTGGGCCGCGTCGCGGTAGACGGTGACCGTGCTGCAGAGGTCGTACACCTCTTGCAGGTGGTGGGAGATGAAGAGGAAGGCGACGCCCTGGTCCTGCAAGTCGCGGAGCTTGTCGAAGAGGCGGCCGATGCCGCGGGCGTCGAGCTTGGCGGTCGGTTCGTCGAGGATGATGAATCGGGCGCCGAAAGACAGGGCCCTGGCGATCTCGACGAACTGCCGCTGCTCGACGGTGAGGTCTTTCGCGCGTGCGGCAGGGTCGACGGCCACGCCGTACTCGCCGAGCAACTCTTCCGCGCGCAGCCGCAGTTGCTTCCAGCGGATGCGCTGTACCGCGCCGGCGCTCTGCCGGTTCAGGAAGAGGTTCTCGGCGACGGTCAGGTCACCGATGATGGTGGAGCGCTGGTAGACGCAGGCGACGCGGGAGCGCCAGGCGTCGATGTCGCCGACGGCGGGCGCCGGTTCGCCCGAGAAGCGCAGGTTGCCGGTGTCGGGCTGCTGGAGGCCGGTGAGGATGGACACGAGCGTCGACTTGCCGGCGCCGTTGCGGCCGACCAAGGCGTGCGACTCGCCCGCGGCGACGCTGATACGTGCGTCGCGCAGGGCGACGGTCGCGCCGAACCGTTTGCTGATGCCGGTCGCCTCGGCCACCGGGGCCGGATGCTCGGGACCGGTCGCGGTATCCGCCACGGTGGATTCCGTCCTTTGACGTCGGATGCTGGGGAGCGGGGAAGAGCGCGGTGGGGACGGAGGCAGGTGCCGTTCCCTCCCCGCCGCGGGCGTGAGCTGCCGGTGATCAGCCGACGTTGTTGCCCCACAGGGTCTTGTCGTCCACGTTGTCCTTGGTCACCAACGGGGCGGGCAGCTGGTCCTCCAGGCCGCCCGGGATCTTGACGATGGTGGAGTCGTGGTCGGTCTTGCCCGGCTTGAAGGTCTTGCCCTCGGCCGCGGCCTGGGCGTAGTAGAGGGCGTACTTGGCGTAGAGGTCGGCGGGCTGGGAGACGGTGGCGTCGATCTGGCCCTTGCGGATCGCGTCGAATTCCTGCGGGATGCCGTCGTTGGAGATGATCGTGATGTGGCCCTTCTGGCCCGCCGGCTTGAGCAGCTTCTTCTGTTCCAGCAGCGCCAGGGTGGGCTGCAGGAAGACACCGCCGGCCTGCATGTAGATGCCGTTCAGGTCCGGGTGCTGGGCCAGCAGCGACTGGAGCTTGGCGGAGGCCACGTCGCCCTTCCAGTCGGTGGGCAGCTCGAACACCTTGATCTTGGGGAACTTCTCCTTCATGCAGGCGGCGAAGGCCTCGGAGCGGTCGCGCCCGTTGATGGAGTCCAGGGCGCCCTGCAACTCGGCGACCTTGCCCTCGCCGTTCAACTGCTTGCCGAGGTACTCGCAGGCCTTGGTGCCGTACGCCTTGTTGTCGGCGCGGACGACCATGTAGACGTCGCCCTTGTCGGGACGGGTGTCGACGCTGACCACCGGGATCTTCGCAGCCGACAGGGTGTCGAGGGTGGAGGCGATGGCGCCGGTGTCCTGGGGCGCCATGACGACGGCCTTGGCACCGGTGTTCTGGAACACCTGGACGTTGGCGACCAGCTTGGTGACGTCGTTCTGCGAGTTGCTCAGTGGGAGGGCGTTGACACCATCGGACTTGATGTCCTTCTTCAGGTACTGCGCGTAGGAGTTCCAGAAGTCGGAGTCGGAGCGCGGCAGGTCGATGCCGATCGCGGGTGCGTCACTGCTCGAGCCGGCCGAGTCGGAACTGTCGCGATTGCACGCGGTGACGAGCGTCATCGCCGCCACGACGGCGATGACGCCTGCGGCGGTGGAGCGGGTGCGAGCGAGCTTCATAACCGTGTTCTCTCTTCAGGCAGGGCGGGGAGCCGCCGGGCGAGGGTGGAGGGGGCGTACTCGCCTGCGGGGGAAGGACGAGGCCGCCGCCAGGCAGACTGCGGATCCGGCGCAGGGCATACGCGGACCGCACCAGACGGGGGCGTGAGGGAGTGGCAGCCAGACGGACATGGAGGCCGAACGGCCGCACGGTGCGCACCGGTTGTACACCGGAACGTGCGAGCCATTCCTCCGATGTATACACATCGGATCTCTTGAAGTTCCACTCTTCCCGATCCGAGCCAGAGCCCAGGCTGACCGGCTCAGTCGAGCGGCGGAACCCCTGAAGCGCCCGGGTGTCGACCCTGTCCAGACGGGCCTGGAGCACCGCCCTCAGGGCTCGTGGATCCTCGACCGCGAGATGGGCGCTTATCGAGCATCTCCAGGGGGGCGTGAGCGATGCCCGCCACGAGCTCCTGGGCGTACCTGACAGGGGAGGCTTCGGAGGGCGCGTCGGCCATCGCGGCCGAGATCCATGGGTTCACGGGGTCGCACGTCGGCGAGTTGGTGGGGACTCCCCTCACGGCTCACTTCCTCGGCGGCTGCCCCATCGGCTCCTCCCGCGAGACCGCGGTCCCGGCGGAGGCCTTCGGTGCGCTGCGGCTGCCGTTCCTGGGAGTGCCGAAGGTGCCGTCCACGAAGTAGAAACAAGTCACTGAAGGACCCGCTCAGCCGACAAGCCCCCGGTCGCCGACTGGTGTGCTCGGTTCGGCTCGCAGGCCGGTGCACACCACGTCGATCATGCGCTGCCGGGCTTCCGGGTCGCAGCCCTGACGTTCTCGGGCCAGACAGCCGACCAGGAGCGCTTTCACATCGGCGCGAGTGATGTCCCGCCGTACCACACCCGCCTGCTGAGCCCTCGTCAGCAGCTCGCTCTCCACAGCTTCAAGGCTGCGCTCGGGACGGAAGGCGACCGCTTCGACATCGAAACCGGCACCGCTCATCGCCTCGGCAAGACCGCGGTTCACCGCCGCTTGCTCGACCATGTGGGCCAGGAACTGGAAGAACGCGCTGCCCGGATCATTCTGTGCGGAGAGGTCCCGGACCTTGTCGACGATGCCACCGACCAGGTGAAGCACGATCGCTTCGTACAGGGATTCCTTCGTCGGGAAATGCCGACTGACGGTGCCGGTGCCGACCCTGCCCGCCGGGCGATATCGGCCACCGGAACCGACAGGCCCTCCACGGCAAACGTCTCCATCGCCGCCTCCAGGACCCGCCTGCGATTGCGCTGGGCGTCAGAACGCATCGAGGCACCTTCCGACTCGACATCCGGGACGGCCGTCCCGTACGGTTAACTGGAAAGCACCTTCCGATTATGGCGGGGCGGGACTCCCCCACCCTGCCTGGACACCCTGAGCCACTGGGCAGCAGGCGCACATCCGCCTCGACAGTCGTCACAGTCACCACTCCCAGAGAGACGCTCATGCCACAAGATCAACTTTCTGTCCGCCTTACGTCTGAGCAAGTGGGGAAGGAAACGCATGGCGTTTCCTGATGTTCTGGAGCCGTCCATGACCACGCCGACCCCAGCCGAATCAGCAGGCCGCCCGATGGACGTCCACCGCGAGGCCGCGCTGCTGGACGCCGCGCTGGACCTGCTGGCCGAGGTCGGCTACGAGCGGCTGACCCTGACCGCTGTGTGCGAGCGGGCCAAGGCCAGCACGAAAACGATGTACCGCCGTTGGGCGAACAAGGACGAGCGGATGGCCGCGGCGCTGCGCCGGGCCGCGTGCCGGGCCGTCGACCAGACCGCTGACGTGACCGCCACAGGATCGTTGCGCGGCGATCTGCTGCACAACTTGGTGCCGACCGGCGGCGCGCAGGTGCAGCCTTCACCCAAGTACCTCTCCGGCCTCCTGGTCGCCGCCTCCGACGACGGCAGTGTCGGAGGCATGACCAAGGAACTGGTCCGCCTGCACCACGCCCGTCTGGCGGAGACCGTCCTGAGCTGGGCCAGGGAACGCGGCGAGGTCGGGGATGACGCGGATCCCGTCCTGCTGGCGGATCTCGCGCGTGCCGCGATCCTGCACCAGGTCCTGGTCGCCGACAGCCAGGTCGATGCCGCCTTCGTGGAGTCCTTGGTGGACCGGGTTCTGCTTTCGGTGCTCACGTCCCGGCCGAGCGGGGATGCCCAGTGAAGGTAAGTGTCGACCTGAACCGCTGCGAGGGCTACGGACAGTGCGTGTTCGCCGCCCCCGACGCCTTCACCCTGCATGGCCTTGAGGCTCTGACCTACGTACCGAACCCACCCGACGAGATGCGGGACGCGGTACACCGCGCCGCACTGGCCTGCCCCGTGCGCGCCATCACCGTCGGCACGGGCAACGCGGACGAACCCGCCACGACCAGCGGGGAGAACGGCCGCCACGTTGTCATCGTCGGCGCCTCCCTCGCCGGGCTGAAGACCGCCGAGGCCCTGCGCGAGTCCGGCTTCTCCGGACAGCTGACCATCATCGGCGACGAGCCCCATCGTCCGTACGACCGCCCTCCGCTGACCAAGGCATGCGTGAGCGAGAAGCTGCCGCCCGATCGCCTCGAACTGCCGGTCACGCGGCCCCTGGACGCACGCTTCCGGTTGGGTGTCCCGGCGACGGGCCTGGATACGGACCACCGCCTGGTCCGGCTGGCGGACGGCGGCACGGTCGGCTACGACAGCCTGGTCATCGCCACCGGTACCCGGGCCCGTCCGTTCCCCGGCGGCGCCGCCGACGACATCGACGGTGTCCTCACCGTCCGCACCCGCGACGACGCCGAAGACCTTCAGCGGCGCCTCGCCCGTCCACCGCGTCGCGTCGTCGTCATCGGCGCCGGCTTCCTCGGGAGCGAACTAGCCTCCGGCTGCCGCGAACTCGGCCTCGACGTCACACTCGTCGAGGCACAGGCCACGCCGTTGCAGGGACCGCTGGGAAGCGTGATCGGTGGCGTGGTGGCGGACCTGGCCCGGGACAAGGGCGTGGACGTGCGGATGTGGAACACCGTCGAGCGTTTCGTGGCGGACGGGACCGGGGCGCTGCGGCAGATCGTGCTGTCGGACGGCGCCGCCGTCGACGCGGACCTGGCCGTCGTCGCGCTCGGCGCCCAGCGCAACGTCGAATGGCTGGACGACTCCGCCGTACGGGCGGACAGCGGCGGGGTGCACTGCGACGACCAGTGCCGCGCTCTCGGCCACGACGGGCAGCCCGTGCCCGACGTGTACGTCGCCGGTGATGTCGCCGCCGCGCCGCATCCCCTCCTCCCGGACCGCCGGCTGTCGGTGGAGCACTGGGGCAACGCCGTCACCCAGGCCCGCACGGTCGCCCACAACACCACGCGTCGGCCCGGCCAGGCCCCGATCCCCCATACCGGTCTGCCGGCCTTCTGGTCCAGCCAGTTCGGCGTGAACATCAAGGGCGTCGGCTACCCCGGCATCGCCGACCGTATCGCGGTGGTCCAAGGCACCCTCGGCCAGGGCTCCTTCAGCGTGCTGTACGGACGCGAAGACCGCACGGTCGCCGCGGTCACCTTCGACAACGGGCGTTACCTGCACTACTACGAATCCCTCGTCCGCCAAGGTGCGCCGTTCCCGGCCGAGTTCGTCGCCTGCGACGAGAACACCGCACGCGCCCTTCGGCCGGTCGGCCGCTGATCCCCCCCGTTCCCCCACACGAAAGCGAGTGGCACCCCCATGGCGTCCACCCTGTACAGGCAGGTTCTTCACCCTGACAGCCGCCCTCACCCTTGGCCTCTCTACACCGAACTACGCAAAGAGGCGGTCTCCGTCCAGGACGACGGAACCTGCGTCGTCAGCGGATACGACGAGGTCAGTGCGCTGCTCCGGGACCCACGCATCTCCGCCGACCGTGGCAACGCCACCCCGGACAGCCGGGTTGGCGTGGACGCTCCGGCTCCCGGTACTGCTCCGTCGTTCCTCGTGCGGGACAACCCCACCCACGACCAACTGCGCGGCCTGGCCCAGCGCCACTTCGGCCCGCCCGCACGTCCGGGCTTCGTCGAGAGCCTACGGCCGATGGTGGAAGAGCTGATCCGCGACCACATCGACCACCTGACCGGGCGCGGCGAGTTCGACCTGGTTTCGGAGTTCTCCCACCCGATCCCCGTCCGCGTGGCCTGCCACCTCCTGGGTGTCCCGCCCGAAGACGCCTTCACGCTGGCCCCTCTCGCTGAGGAGGGGGCCGGCAGCCCGGAGTTCTTGGTCGACCCGCGCGACCCTGAGGCCGCCGCGGCCAGGAACCATGCCCAGCAGGAACTGGCCGAGTATTTCCTCGCCCACATCGAGCGGCTTCGCAAGAAGCCGGGGCAGGACATCTTGTCGCGCATGATCCACGACGACGGCCCGGGCAGCCCGATGAGCCTGCCGGAACTGCTCAGCACCGCCATCATGCTCTTCATCGGCGGCCATGAGACCACCGTCAACCTCATAAGCAGCAGCATGCTCCTGCTGCTGCGTCACCCCGAGCAGCTGGCCCGGCTCCAGGCCGACCCCTCCCTCGCCGCCGGTGCCATCGAGGAGACCTTGCGCCTGGAGCCCTCCGTGCATCTGCGGCCGCGTGTCGCAGTCGACGACATCGTCATCGGCGACCGCACCATTCCCAAGGGTTCCACGGTCATCCTCGCCCTCGCCGCGGCCAACCGGGATCCGCGCCGCTTCCCCGACCCGGACACCTTCGACATCACTCGTCCCGACATCGGCCACCTCAGCTTCGGCGCCGGCATCCACTTCTGCTTCGGGGCCGGACTCGGCCGCATGGAAGGCCAGATCGCGGTCCGCGAGCTGACCCGACGTCTGGTCAACCCTCGCTTGTCGCAGGACCCGCCGCCCTACCGCCCGATGGCCGACCTGCGTGGCCCGTCGGCCCTGCGGATCACCGTGGACGGCGTCCGCCCGGCCTGACCCAACCCCAGGCGGCACACGTGAGTGAGGTCTGGTGCTGCGCCTCGTCCGACGTCATCGGCGCAGAGCGACCGCGGCTGCCTGCCGCAACAGACGACAGTAAGGAAGTGATCTGACAGTGGACGGAATCTCGTTCGAGGGCAGGGTCGCCATCGTGACCGGCGCCGGCGGCGGTCTGGGTCGCACCATGCCCTCGACCTCGCCGCGCGCGGCGCCAAGGTCGTCGTCAACGACCTCGGCGGCACGATCGCGGGCACCGGCGGCGGCACTGCCATGGCCGACCATGTCGTCAAGGAAATCATCGACGCGGGGGGGCCAAGCCGTCGCGAACTACGACTCGGTCGCCACCCCCGAGGGCGGCAAGGCCATCGTGCAGACCGCGCTCGACGCCTACGGCACCGTGGACATCCTGATCAACAACGCGGGCAACATCCGCAACGCCCCCTTCACCGAGCTCACCCCCGATTCGATCGAGACGTTGCTCGCCGTACACGTCAAGGGTGTCTTCTCCCGTGACCCAGCCGTGCGGCGACCATCGTACGACTGGGTCACCACCGCCCGGGCATGAACCCCGGTCCTGGACTCTTCACAAGAGTGCGGTGCGCCCCGGACGGATCCACTCAACCTGGCACGGTTCCTTCCCCGGCCACCTGACCCATCGGCCTCACCCACACCACACCACACCACATCGTCGTCCGGAGGATGCCATGCCAGATCCCGTTTCCGTCACCCTGACCCACCTCAGCGCCCCGGCCGGCGGTTCCAAGCGGCTGACCGGGCATCTCGTCCGGCCGGACGGACCTGGCCCATGGCCCGGTGTCGTGGTCGCGCACGAGGTCATGGGTGCCAATGACGAGATGCTCCGACAGGCGCGGCGGCTCGCAAGCGCCGGATATCTGACCCTGATGCCCGACCTGTACACGGACGGAGGCGCACGCCGCTGCCTGATACCCACCATGCGGGCCGCGCTGTCCGGCCACGGCCGCGCCTACCAGGACATCGCCGCCGCGAGAACCTACCTCGTCGATGACCCCGACTGCACCGGCGCGGTCGGGATCATCGGTTTCTGCATGGGCGGTTCCTTCGCCCTCATGGGGGCAGGCAGCGGCATCTTCGACGCCGCGTCCGCCAACTACGGCCAGCTCCCCAAGGACATGGACCAGGCCCTGGCCGACGCCTGCCCCATCGTCGCCAGCTACGGGGGCCGCGATCGACCGCTCAAGGGAGCGGCGGCCAAGCTCGAATCCGCCCTCGACAGGCTCGGCGTCGTACACGACGTGAAGGAGTACCCACAGGCAGGCCACGCCTTCCTCAACGACGAACAATTCGGCCCGCGCCTGCTGCACCCGCTGTACCGCGTCGCCGGGTTCGGACCTGTCCCAGAAGCCTCTGTTGACGCATGGCTACGCATTGAGGCCTTCTTCGACACCCACCTCAAGCACACGACCAAGGCCTGACCCCACCTCAGGATGTCCCAAAACCCGGCAGTTCATCAGCGAGATCGTCCACGGAGGTCATCAGTCGGTGGCGGACCATGGCTGGTTCGCCGTGGCCGAGGTCGGCAACGACGGCTCTCGGCAACCACACACCGCGTGACGCCGCGCAGGAACCCGGTCGGCGGCTCGTTCGGTCAACCCGACGAACGTCAGATTCGTCCGACCCGGCCGCTCTGTGGCGGTTGCTTCACGGCATCCTGCTGGCTGATTCCGACCTTGCCAAGAACGAGCACGATTGCCGGACGCGACGTGTCTTGTACCGGTCGGCAGGACGCGGTCGCGAAACCGGCCGTGCCGACGGCAGCGGCGGCGCGGGACGAGAACGGATCGGTGTTCGCCGTCACGGCCCCGCGGCCGCCGTCTCCCCTTTGGCGCCGTCAGGACTTGCTCGGCTTCACCTTCCTGTCGGCGCCGTTCACCCGTACGGTGATGTTCCCCTGGTTCCGTGCCCGGTCGGCCACGATCTTGTAGGACGTGACCTTCCCGTCCCGCCATTCACAGCTGACCTCGTAGCCGCCGCGGGCGCGCAGTCCGGTGAAGGACCCCTTGGCCTTCCAGGCGTCCGGCAGGGCGGGGAGCAGGTGTATGACGTCGTCGTGGCTCTGCAGGAGCATCTCCGCGACGGCGCCCGTGATGCCGAAGTTGCCGTCCATCTGGAAGGGCGGGTGGTTGCAGAACAGGTTGGGCAGCGTGTTGTAGGTGAGCAGTCCGCGCAGCATGATCTGGGCGCGGTGTCCGTCGCCGAGGCGGGCGAACAGGGCCGCCCGCCAGGGCCAGGTCCATGAGCGGCGGCTGTCGCCCGACACCGTCGCGGCCGTGAACGGGACGCCGTCCTTCTCACCGCACCTCGCCTTGAGCGAGACGAGGGCGGCGGCCGCGAAGTCGGGTGTCTTCGGGGTGATCTGGCGGCCCGGGTAGACCGCGAAGAGGTGTGAGGTGTGGCGGTGGATGTCGGTGGGGCTGTCGATGTCCTCCTGCCACTCCTGCAGTTGCCCCCACCGGCCGATCTTGTTCGGCGCGAGGCGTGCCTGCATGTCCGTGACCTTGGCACGGTAGGCGGGATCGGCCCCCAGCGCGGCCTCGCAGTCGAGGTAGTTCTGGAACAGGTCCCAGATGATCTGCTGGTCGTACATGACGCCGTCCTCGCGCGGCCCGTGTTCGGGGGACCAGCCGTTCGGCGCGACGAGGAGTCCGTCCTCGCGCTCCTTGAGGTGGTCCTCCCAGAACTCGCAGATCTCCTTGATCATCGGGTACGCGACGGTACGGAGGTACTTCATGTCCTGGGTGAACGCCCAGTGTTCGTAGAGGTGCTGCGCGTACCAGGCGCTCGCGACGGTGTTCCACTCCCACGCGTTGCCGCCGAAGATGCTCTGGCTGGTGCGGGCGGTCCAGCCTCGTGTGTCCTTTCCGAAGGCGTTGCGGGTCGCCACGCGGCTGGGCACCGCCACCTGCCTGATGAACTCGATGAGTGCTTCGTGGGACTCCGGCAGGTTCGTCGTCTCGGCCCCCCAGTAGTTCATCTGGACGTTGATGTTGGTGTGGTAGTCGGAGGCCCACGCCGGTGAGTTGCTGTCGTTCCACAGGCCCTGGAGGTTGGCGGGCAGGCCGTCCGGGCGCGAGGAACTGATCAGCAGGTAGCGGCCGTAGTCGAACATCGCCTGTTCGAGGGTCGGGTCCTCTCCGCCCGCCGCGTAACGTGCGAGCCGGGCGTTGCTGGGCAGGGCGATGACGGCGTCGTCGGAGGTGCCCCAGTCGACAAAGACGCGGTTCATGAGAGCACGTGTCGCGGCGGTGTGCTCCTCGCGCAGCTCCCTGTAGGACCGGGCGGATGCTCTGTCGAGTGTCCTGGTGATGACCGGTTCGGGATCAGCTCCGCGCCATCCGGCGGCGGCGTCCAGCTTGTAGTCGGTGCGGGCGTCGAGCAGCAGGGTCAGGCTTGTGCAGCCGCTGAACCGGAGCATCGACCCGTCGGCGCGGAGGTCGCCGTCGGTGTCCACGACCTGGACGGTGCACGCGTGCTTGAGACCGTTGCCCATGACTCCGCCGAAGGCGATCCGCCGGGCGGCGGCGTCGACGGTCGTCGGGGCGCCTTGCTGCGCGGACGTCAGAGAGATCGCCCCGGAAAGTCCCCGGTCCCTTTCCGACCTGTACCGGAAGACCATGACGTCCGCCGACCGGCTGGCGAAGGCCTCCCGCAGGACGCGCCGCCCCGGCGCGCCGAACCGGGTGACATGGACACCGTCTACGAAGTCCAGGGCGCGCTGGTAGTCGACGAACGCGCGCTGCGTGCGCGTGTCGAACCCCCTGCCTTCCAGGGCGACTTCGGCGATCTGGAAGCCGGTGGACGACCCGCCGGGGGTGAACGTGAGCCGGTAGGTGCGGTAGGCGGTGCTGTTGGTGATCCGGAACGCCCGGGTCTCACCGCGGTCGGCGAAGGGCGCACCGGGGTTCTGCGTGTCGAGGGTCACCCACGCCCGCCCGTCCTGCGACGCCTCCAGCGTCCAGCGCCGGGGGTCGTCCTGCGGACGGTCCGGGGCCGCCGTCAGCGTGTACGAGGTGACGGCGACCGCGCGGGGCAGGTCGGCCTGCCAGATGACCGTGGGGGCGGCGTCGTCGACCCGCCAGACGGTGGCCGGATCGCGGTCCACCGAACACGAGATGTCCATGGCCCCGGCCCCGGCACCCGATCCCTCGGAGTGCCCGCTCGGCGACGACAGGTACAGCGCGGCGCCGCCGAGGTCGACGCCGGACAGACCGATCTCGGCCACCTGGAAGTGGCTGACCCCTGCCTTGGGGATGAAGTCGAACCGGTAGAAGCGGTACGACCCGCTAGTGGCGCAGGTAAACTCCTTCGTCTGGAAACGGCTCTCGAAGGGCGCCGCCAAAGAGCGGCTGTCCAGCGTGGTCCAGGCGGATCCGTCGGCGGAACCGGACAGCGTCCACTCCTGCGGGTCGCGCTGCGGCACATCGTTCGCACTCGTCAGACGGTAGGAGGGGACCTCGACGGGCTCGGGGAGCTCGACCTGCCACCGCACCCTCGAACCGGGCCCCTCGATGCACCACTTGGTGCTCGCGTTCCCGTCGTACGACTTCTCCACGCCCTCCGACGAGGACGTGCGGTACGGCCCGCCGGGAGCCGTGACCTTCGCACGGTCGGCGAAGGTGACGACGACGTCGCCGAAGTTCCGGTACGAGCCGAAGCCGGTCATGCTGGTGTCGAACGCGTTGTCGGGCTTGCCCGCGAGCGCGTTGTCGTAGTTGTTGACCCCGCCCCACAGACTCTGCTCGTTGAACTGGATGCGCTCCTCGTCCGGGTCGGCGAACAACATGGCACCGAGACGACCGTTGCCGACCGGCAGGGTCTGCGACTGCCAGTCCATGGCGGGGACCGAGTACTTCAGCGCCTTGCGCGACAGGGTCGGCCACTGGACGGACGCCGACGCGGCGAAGGCCGGCCCCGCAGGGGTGCCGCCGGCCAGCTGAGTGATCAGGGGTGCGAGGGCGAGGGCGCCGCCGAGCTTCAGGACGCTTCTTCGCTGCGGGTGGGATGCATGGGTCACGGCAAGATCTCCCAGCCATGGGTGTTCGACACGAGGGGAAGTGCGACCTCTTCGAGTCCTCCGAGGGCCACGTCATCTTTGCCGCGGCATAGATCGGATGTCTAGGGGGCTGCAGCACCAACTCATGTGACTCCACCAGCAGCACGACAGGCCATTCTTGGATGATGGTTACCCAACTGCCCGCGCCTCGACTGCGCCCGGAAGGAGCAGAGGGCAGCGTGGAGCTCCCCAATACATCGGATGTCAGCCACCTTGACTGACGGTGCCGATGAACGTCAGGCGAGCTCGCGACTCCCCCAGATTCCCGGGCGTTGACGGTCAGGGAGGGGGCCGGAGTGCTCGCCCCGGCCGCACGGCCGCGGAGATCTGGGTGCGCGAGCCGTCGGTGGCGGCGGTGTACCGGACCACCGCCGGGACAGCGCCCGCGACCGACGGCGTCTTAGGGACCCGCCCTTCAAAGAACGACTCTTTGACGAGGTGAGCAGGGCCGGCCGACCTACTGAGTTGGGTCGACTACGCGCTTGCCTCGGGCGTGGCCGGTCTCGACCGCGTGGTGGGCGTCCTGGACTGCGCTCAGCGGGTAGACCTGCTCGACAACAGCAGGGTGAAGTCGGGTGCTTTGTCGCCCACTTGTATGCCTCTTGCCATGTCCGTCTGCCTCTTTTCTTCCGCCGCAGGCAGGAGAGTGCTGCGGCTGTGGGTGGGATGAGAGACCGGGTGTGCCGGCGTCGTAGCTGATCGATGCCGCGCGCCCTGCGCTGCCAGTCATCCCGTGAGCTTCATAGATGCCTTAGCTGCCGGCCTGGGCGCCTCGGTCCGACGGTGCCGGCCACCGGACCGAGCCACTGATGCGCATCCGGCCGCACGTGACCTTTCAGTCCTTCCTCCCGGGTTCCGGCGAGGCGGAGCACGCCTGACTGGCCCGGAGCATGGCCTTGTAGAGGGCGCGGGGCTCGGGCGAGTCGGGCAGCGGGCCTCGGGCGGGGGCCTCGAAGGACTGGAGCATCAGGGCGACGACGCGTTTCCAGGCGTCGGGAGCAGTGTCGCCGGTGGCGTTGACGACGCCGGCATTGGCCATGTACGCCAGCACCAGGTCCTCGGGGGTGAAGTCCTCACGCAGACGTCCTGCGGCCTTGGCGCGGCCGATGAGCTGGACGACGCCCTCGTACGCCTGGTTTCGGCGCTCCTCCAGAGCCTTGGCTGTGGGGAAGGTCATGGTCAGCACGTCGGCGAAGCCGTAATCCCCGGCCTGCATCGCGCAGCCCGTTTCGATGAACCCCGCGAGACCGCGCCAGGGATCGGGGTCGTCGAGGGCGACGCCGACCGCGTCGACGTAGGCGTCCATACGGTCGGCGAAGACCGCGGCGACCAGGTCCTCCTTCGTCGGGAAACGGCGGAACAGGGTGGCGATGCCCACCCCCGCCTCGCGGGCCACGGAAGCCATGGAGGCATGCAGGCCGTCACGCCTGAACACCGTGCGCGCGGCGGCGAGTATCCGTGCGCGGTTGCGCTCGGCGTCGCTGCGGAGAGGCTGTGCGGCAGGGTCATCGCTGGATTGGGCGCCAAGGTTCATGACACTCAGTCTACCGAATCGGAATGACCCATCCAGTTTCAGTGCTATCGTAGACCCCGCGGAACCGGACAGGCCTTTCCGGAAAACGAATCGGATGCCCCTTTCCGAATCGGGCGAACCGATGCCAAGGAGTTGATGATCAGTGCGCGCTGTGACATTGGCGCAGATACCCGGCAGCCCCGAGGTGGCCGAGGTGGAGGTGCCCCGCCCCGAGGCCGGTGAGGTGCTGGTGAAGGTGGCCGCCTCCTCGGTGAACGGGTTCGACCTGGCCACGGCGGCCGGATACCTGCAGGGCGTGATGGAGCACCGCTTCCCGCTGATCCCCGGCAAGGACTTCGCCGGCACCGTCGAGGCGGTCGGTGAGGGTGTCGAGGGTTTCGCGGTCGGCGACGCCGTGTTCGGCGTGGACGCCAAGGCATACCTGGGCACCGGTTCGATGGCGCCAGTACGTCGCCGTTCCCGCTGCCGTCGGCATCGCCCGCCGGCCCGACGGGGTCTTGGTGCGTGACGCCGGCGCGCTCGGGCTGGCGGGCACCGCCGCCTTCGACGGTCTCGCCCTGCTCGGCCCGCTGGAGGACAGCACGGTGCTGATCTCCGGTGCCACCGGCGGCGTGGGTGCCATCGCCGTAGAGCTGGCCGCGGCCCAGGGCGCGAGGGTGATCGCCACGGCCAAGTCGGGTTCCGAGAGCGGCTTCGTCTCGGCGCTGACCGCCGCCGAGGTGACCGTCATCGACTACACCCAGGACGTGACCGCGCAGTCCGGGCGATCGCCCCCGGCGGCGTGGCCGAGCTCACCGCGGTCACCCGCGACGGCGGCGCCATCGCCTCCGCCCTGACCCTCGCCCCAGTCCCCGAGGCCTCGGAGGACCGCAAGCTGCACACCGCCGTGCTCCGGTCCAACCCGACCGCCGACACCCTGTCCACCCTCGCCGGGCAGGTCGCCTCCGGCGCCCTCAAGGTGTCGGTGACCGCCGAGTTCGACCTGGAGCGTGCCCCCGAGGCCTTCGCCGCGTTCGGCGCCGGCACCGTCGGCAAGATCGCGATCACCGTCGCCTGACCACTCCGTATCCCAGACGCTTCCCCCACAACACGAAAGGACTTCACCATGCCCAGCATCGCCATCGTCGGAGCCGGCCCCGGAATGGGCCTCGCCATCGCCCGCACCTTCGGCTCGCGCGGCTACGACGTCGCTCTCATCGCCCGCAACCGCGCCAAGCTCGACGACCTCGTCGGCCGGCTCACCGCCGAGGGCATCACCGCCGCGGCGTTCCCGGCGGACGTGCTCGACCACGACGCGCTGACCCAGGCCCTCAAGGACGCCGCCACCCGCTTCGGCGGCATCGACGTCCTGGAGCACTCCCCCTCTCCGGGCAACGGCTCCATAAGCTCCATGGCCCTCACCTCCCCGTCCCAGACCAGCCCCTCCGATGTGCAGGGATGGATCGACTTCCTGCTCCACAGCGCCATCACCGCCACCCAGGCCGTCCTGCCCGCGATGCGTGAGGCCGGCGCGGGCACCCTGCTCTTCACCAACGGCGCCGGCTCGGTCGACCCCATCCCCATGCTCGGCAACGTCAACCCCGCCCAGGCGGCGCTGCGCAACTGGGTGCTCAACCTGCACAAGGAGCTGGCCGGCACCGGTATCCAGGCCGCGCACGTCGCCATCGGCGTGTGGATCGGCGCGGGCGGCCCTCCCGAAATCCCGACCGCCGAGGCCGAGGACATCGCCCCTCTCTACTGGGACCTGCACACCCAACGCGACGAAGCCGAGCGCGTCTTCACCGCCTGACGCCTCCCAGCTCTCCCCCGTTGAATCTTGATCCGCTCAATCCCTATCCGCCGCGGCGATCCCCGCCGCGGCGGGACCGAAGACGAAGGTTTCCGCTCCGATGAACGTGTTCCTGTGGATCCTGCAGGGCGTCCTCGCCGCGCTGTTCGCGGCCGCCGGCGTCACCAAGGCCACCCAGCCCCGCGAAAAGCTCATATCCCAGCTGCCGTGGGTCAGTGACGTCTCGACCCCTGTGGTACGTCTGATCGGCGTCGCCGAACTCGCCGGCGCCCTCGGGCTGATCCTGCCGGGTGCTTTCGACATCGCCACCACGCTTACCCCGCTGGCCGCCACCGGTCTGGCTGTGATCATGGTCCTGGCCATGGGCCTCCACGCCCGCCGCAAGGAGCCGCAGGCCATCGGGTTCAACGCGATCCTGCTCATCGTCGCCGCGGTCATCATGTGGGGCCGGTTCGGGCCCCACTCCTTCTGACCACCCGGTCCCCCGGCCCTTCGCAGCGGCCCGGTCCGCGACCACGCCGGTCGGGCCGCTCCCTCTCAACCCCTGTCCGCCTACCGGAGACGACCGTGGAACTGGGCATCATCTCCCTGTCCGACCTGCAGACCGACCCCGCCACAGGAAAACGGCACGACCCGGGGCGCCGCACCCGCGAGATCGTCTCCTACGCCATCGCCGCCGACCAGGCCGGCCTGGACGTCTTCGGTCTCGGCGAGCACCACAGCTGGGACTTCGCAGTCGCCAACCCCGCCGTCCCGCTGGCCGCGATCGCCCAGGCCACCAGCCGCATCCGGCTGGCCAGTGCCGTGTCGGTGCTGTCCACCGCCGATCCGGTCCGGCTGCACCAGGACTTCGCCTCCCTCGACCTGATCAGCGACGGCCGCACCGAGATCATCGCGGGGCGCAGTGCGTTCGTCGAGGCGTTCCGCCTTTTCGGCGTGGACCTCGAGGACTACGACGACGTGTTCGCGGAGAAGCTGCGGCTGCTGCTCGCCATCCGTGAGAACCCCGAACACGTCACCTGGCGCGGGCGGTTCCGCCCGGCCATGGACGGCCTGTCCGTCCAGCCCCCGCCCCAGCAGCCGCAGTTGCCGCTGTGGCTCGGCGTGGGCGGGACCCCCTCCAGCGTGGAACGCGCCGGACGCCTCGGCCTGCCCATGGCACTCGGCCTCATCGGAGGGGACATCCGAAGTGTCCGCCCCCTCGTCGAGCACTACCGCGCGGTCGGCACAGCGGCCGGCCACCCCGCCGACCGGCTGCGGCTCGGCAGATCCGGCCACTTTTACGTCGGCCGCACCTCCCAGGGCGCACGCGACGACGTCTTCCCCTTCTACAAGGAATACGTCCGCCCCAAGCCGCCCACCGGACGCGGCTTTCACATCGGACGCGCCGAGTTCGACGACGCGGCGGTACCGTTCGGCGTGCTGATGGTCGGCAGTCCCCAGGAGATCATCGACAAGATCCTCGCCGAACGCGAAGTGCTCGGCATCGACCGTTTCATGGGCCAGGTCGATTTCGGCGGTATGCCCGCCGGGATGGTCCACGACTCGATCGAGCTTCTCGCCACCGAGATCGCCCCCGTCATCCGCAGGGAACTCGCCCCACCCGCTGGACCGGCCGCAGCCTGACGAACTACTGAACCGGCGTCGCGGACGTCGGCGACCACGATCTTGCGACATGCGCACCCTGTTCGAAAACGACGATCGACCTGAAAACCTCGAAGAGAGTTACGGCGTGGAGATTGACCAACGCCCGGTCGACGTAGGACAACCCGGTCACTCAACTTCTTCTGCGAGGTCTCAGCAGACGCAGGACGCTGATGTAGTTTCCACCAAGGCGCTGAGCGAGGCACTGCTCGCCGAGTACGACGAGTTGCTCGCCCGTCACGCCCCTCCACGGCGAGCTCCACGACCCCGGGCGGAACTCGCCCTGATGGTGTCCGACAGCGACAGGGCTGCGACATCGATGCCCCCGCCACGCGCGCCGAGAGCAGGATCGGGGCCGCGGTGCCGGCCGAGATGCCGAAGCCGGCCGCGGGTTGCGCGAGACCGTCGTGCCGACGCATCGTGACCCACTCCTTGATCGCTCCGTGCAGCACGGAGTTGTGAGCTTGATGGCGTCCGGTCCGGGCGTGGAGGGGAGATGTCGACGCACGGACGTTGCGAAATCAGGTCGGCGTGATGGATGTCCGCGCCACGGTAGGGACATCGCCGCCAATCCCTGGGCTGCGGCGGAGCGCGGTACGGCGCCCCGCACTCCGCCGAACTGCCTGGGTCCGGTTCACTCAGACTGCTGCGGTCACCGGGCGGAGTACGTAGTCGTGGGTCACGGTGTGGTAGGGCGCATCCAGGCCGCGCGCCTTGAAGTCGGCCGGGTCGTCATGGATCTGTGTGGCGTGCACGCTGGACTCGGGCGTCGTGCGGGGTTCGAGGGTCTTGTAGACGATCGGGTCGCTTTCGAAGTAGGACTGCGTGGTCAGCGTGTGGAAGCCGGCGGCGGTGACGATCGTGTGGATGTGCAGCGGGCGGATGTCGACCCGGTCCAGTTTCTTGATGAGCTTGCCCAAAGGGCCGTTCTCGGCGATGCCCATGACCTCGATGCCGGGCATGACCGTCCGGTACTCGAAGCGACCCTCGTCGTCCGTGAGCAGCTTTCCGCGCAGGTTGAACGGGGGCAGGCTCTCGTCAAGGTCTATGACCAGAGGCCGGATCATCTCCGCGGTCAAGTTCGAGTAGTCGCCCTTGGCGTTGGTCATCCAGATGTCGAGCTCCGCGCCCGCGATCGGCTCGCCGCTCGTGGAGCGCACCTGTCCCGAGACGAAGAGCACCTCGCCGGGTTCGTCGGGGCGCATGGGCAGCGCGTACGGGCGTTCCAGGACCGGCGCCCCGGGTACATAGGCCGGCCCCCTGCCGACCCAGGGGCTCGCACCGTCCTTCTCCGGATTCGCATACGCGGCGCCCAGGTTGGCCTCCAGTACCGGATGCATGAAGAACTGGTAGATCGTCATGGGCATTTCGCCGGCTTCGGCGAGTTCCAGGGCCCATGCGATGACCCGCTGGAACTCCTGCTCGGTCACTCCGTGCTTGATGATCAGATCCGCGATCGTCGACTGGAGGTCGTCGAAGACGACCTGGAGCCTGGTGCTTTCCGACGTGTCCATCAAAGTCCCCTGCCGGTGGTGGGCGTCGGGCCGCGACGGCCCGGATCCCCCAAATGGATATGGCACTCCAGTTGAGGTTACATCAACTGGAACGGCTTATCCAATAAGCCTTGTCCCGTAACTGCTGGTCACAGAATGTGCCCAACTCGGCGTCGGAGCCGTCTTGGACAACCCCGTTCACGGCACTGAATCCGCGTCCCCCTACCTTGGGTCGTTCGGCGGGCAGCAGGTTGCCGATGGGAACGCCCAGATTTTGACCCTTTTGTGCGACGTTCATAAGGGCGCGTCAAAGAGGGACGCGGGTGGCCGTGGGCGAAGGACTGCCTCGGCACAGCCTTGCCGCGTCAACGCCCGCTCAGCGTGACATCCGCGTTGCATGGAGGAAGACCAGCAGTTTCTGGTGCGGTTCATCACAAATACGGCTGATCAGGATCCCGACGGTAGGTCCTGCTCGGTCCAGATGCACTTGCCGTCTCCGAGGAAGCGGGTGCCCCAGCGCCGGGAGAGGGCGGCGACCAGGTGGAGGCCTCGGCCACCCTCGTCCGTGTACCCGGCGCGCCGGATGCGCGGGGTGGTGAGGCTGTGGTCGTACACCTCGCAGATGAGTGACCGGCTGCGCAGGAGGCGCAGGCGGATGGGTCCCTGTGCGTGCCGGACCACGTTGCCCACCAGCTCGCTTACCAACAGCTCGGTGGTCATGGCCAGTTGTTCCAGGTCCCAGCCGGCGAGCCGGTCTCGGACGTGGGCTCGGGCCTGTCCGGCGGCCCTGGGGTCATGGGGCAGGTCGTAGGAGACGACGTCGGCGGCGGGGGTGCCGCGGATGCGGGTGACGAGTAGCGCGGCGTCGTCGGTGGTTTCCTCCCGATCGGGTACCAGGGCCGAGACGATGTGGTCGCACAGTCTGTCGAGATCGCCTCCGTCGTCCGGCGGGTCGACGTCGAAGTACGGGGTGCGGCTCACTTCTTCGGCCAGGGTCCGGCGCAGCTGGGCGAGGCCCTCCTCCGTGTCCCGGGTGGCGGACTCGACGAGACCGTCCGTGCAGAACACCAGCAGGCTCTCGTCGGGCAGGCGCACCTCGTGGACGTCGAAGGGCGGTTCGGCGGCGCCGAGGGGAGGGTTGACGGTCAGTTCTGGACTGTGCACCGTGCCGTCGGGATGCACCACGAGTGGCGGCGGATGACCTGCCAGGCAGAAGGAACAGGTGCGGGTGACTGGGTCGTAGACGGCGTACGCGCAGGTGGCGTAGTGGTCATAGCCGAGGTCGCCGACGAGTTCGTTGAGGTGGCCGAGGAGTTCGGCCGGCTCCAGCTCCAGGTCGGCGAGCGTGCGGACGGCCGTGCCGAGTCGGCCCATGGTCGCGGCCTCGGTGATGCCGTGCCCCATGACGTCCCCGATCACGATGGCCACGCGGTCGGCGGACAGCGGGATGACGTCGTACCAGTCCCCGCCGACCTCGTCCCCGCCGCGCCCCGCGGGCAGGTAGCGGGCGGCGGCGGAGGCGGCGGGCAGGGAGGGCAGCGTTCTGGGCAACAGGTCGCGCTGGAGTCCCCGGGCCCGGGTGTGTTCGACGTCGTACAGGCGGGCCCGTTCCAGAGCCTGGGCGACCAAGCCGCTCAGGGCGGTCAGCAGGGCGCGTTCCTCCTCGTCGAAGGAGCGCGGCCGGGCGAAGGAGACGACACAGCAGCCAACGGCGTGACCCGAGGCGATGAGCGGGAGGAAGGCCCATGCCTTCATGGGCGACATCGCGGTCAGGCGCTTCAAATTCGGATAGCGCTCGGTGAAGGCGGCCGTGGACTCGACGAACGCGGGGGTTCGCGTGCGCAGCGCCTCGGTGACCGCGGTGTTGGCGGCCAGAGGGATGCCGTCGATCCGGCTGAGGAACTCATGCGGGTAGCCGACGGAGTCGACCACCCTGACCCGTCCGGCCTCCAGCGCCTCCACCACCAGTCCGTCCGCGCCGAACGCCGGCAGCACATGCTCCGCGACCGCCCGGACCACGTCCTGCGACGTCACGGCCTCAGCGAGGGCCACGGTCAGCACGCCCATCCGGGCGGTGCGCGCGGCCATCGCCCCTTCCTCCGCCGAGCCCGCGCCCTGCCCCAGCCGACGGTCGGTGACGTCGAGGAACGAGACCGCCAGCCCGCTGCCCGGCACGGGGTCGAGCCGGACGTGGTAGAGCCGCTGGTCGGTCGGCCAGCGCACGTCGAAGCCGACCGGCCGGCCCTCAGCGGCTGCCCGTCGGCACTGGGCCTCCAGGCCGTGGACACGGGTGGCGGGAAAGTCCCAGAACACGGTTCCGGGCTGTACCCGTCCAACGGCAAGCAGGCGCTCGGCCTCCTCGTTGGCGAAGGTGACCCGCCAGTCGTCGTCGACCGTCACGAAGCCGACACGCAGGCCGCGCAGCGTACGGAGGAACGGCTCGTGCGGCACGTAGGTGCCGTCGGATGCCGGTGTGTCCAGGTGCTCGACGGCCCATGCCGCCACCGACCGGAGCAGGGACCACTGGTCGGGGTCCGGTGCCGCGGATGCCACGGTGAACACCGACAGCGCGCCCACCGGCCCGTCGGGGCCGGGCAGCGGCACGGATGCCGTACCTGATGCCCCGACCCCGGCGACATCCCCGGTCAGCCAGACCTCGGAGACACCCCGGACGGCGCGGGCAGGCGCGCTGTCACCGTCCTCCGGGAGACCGGCCCATGCCTCGGTGACCGCGGGAGCGAGCCCGCTGACCGCCATGAGCCTCAGCGCTCCGGATCCGGGGTCCCGCCGGTGTACCACGCCGCCGAGTCCCCCCAGACCTGCGGTCGCCTGCTGCAGGGCCAGCAGCAGGGCCCGGTCGCCGGGCAGTCCTGCGGCCGCCGACGCCAGCAGCGCCAGCCGCGTCGGCACCGCCGCCCCGGCATGGCTCGCACGCTCCGCGGATTGAGCCGACACATCGCCTCCAGCTGGCTCGCGCCCTGACCGCACAGGAGCACGGCCGCGAGCCCGACGTAACCCACAGTAGTTTGTGTGGGGCCCACAGGCTCCTTGTGCTACCGGACTCCGCAGAGCCGCTACGCGGTCGCGAGGGGACTCACGAAGAAGTTGCTGAAGCCGCCGCTGCGCCGCGCCGTGCCGCTGATGGCCTCGTTGACGCGTGGGGGATGGACAACGTGTTCCAGCGGGCTCAGGTCGAGCGGTCCGGCCGCCACCATGTCGGCCATCGCCTGCCCCTCCCCCGAGGTGAACCATGCCGAGCCGATCATGGCCAGGCAGCTCGGTGGCGACGCACCAAGAACGGCTCCGCCGCGAGTGGATGCGCTCGTCGCAGCCGTCTGCGGCTGCTTGGGTGTGACTAAACTCGGCCTCCCGCGTCGAGCAGCGGCGCGATCTTCTCGGCGTACTCCCGGACCGCCTCACGCGCCAGGTGCGGCGGCGGGTTGAGCGTGACGTTCCGCAGCCCTGCTGCTTGGAGCCCTCGAAGGACGTCGGCAATCTCGCGCGCCGTGCCCGTCAGGGTCGTCATGCGGATGATCTCCTCGGTCAGCACGTCCTCCTCGCCGGGGAGCAGATGCGAGAGGTGACCCCGGTGCGTCTCCTGGTACAGCCGGTCACGGGGGACGTCGAGGCGGGACAGCACCCTGCGCTCGTAGATGTCCAGGCGGTCGCGTATCGGGGAAGGAAGGTGTGCACCTATAGCCGGGTTGTCGGCGTACGCATGGAACGGCAGCATCGCGACTGGGCCGACCCGTTCGAGTGCGCGCGGCGACATCGGGGATTCCCCCTCCTCGAGGACGCACAGCCCCAGCGAACACATCGTGTAGAAGTCATCGGGACCCTTGCCGGCCGCAGCCGCCGCTGCTGCTCGCCCCGCCGCCAGAGACGCTCCGAGCACCTCCGGCGCGTTCACCATCGCGTTGCAGCCCTGAAGTCCCATGATCCACCCGTCGCCGAGCTCGTATGCCACACCGCGCGCCCGTGGGCCGTCGGCTGCGACATAGATCGGGACACCGTCCCTGTCGACGTAACGATCCTCGGGGGCATGCGCCATCCGCACCCACCGCGAGGTGTCGCCCGCCGGGTGGGTGGTCTCCTCGCCGTCGAGCAAAGCGCGGCACGAGGCGATGTACTCCGCGGGACTGCATCACCTGCGGCGGGCCGGTCGGCTATCGCGACCGCCAGCACTGCTGCCGATGCCGGCGCCGGATGCAGGAGCAGGCCACGAAGACGGTGTGTCCGTCCTGCGGCAAGGACCGCGTCCTCCAGGAGGACACGGGCCGGTGCATCACCTGCTCACGCGTATACGACCAGTGCGGCCATCCGGTCCGCTCGGCCGGCAACCGACTCTGACGGGACTGCCGCCGCAAAGCCGAGCGACTCGCCGTCCAGCAGCCCTGCCCTCGCTGCGGCAAGCCGGGCTATCTGCGGGACGACACCGGCTGGTGTGGGTCGTGCTCCCGCCCAGGCCCGCCCAAGCAGCCGCCCCGGATCTGCCACGAGTGCGGCCAGCTGCGTCGGCATGCCGGGCTGGGTCTGTGCTCGGCCTGCTGGCAGGGCCACCCCGGACGCCCTTTCATCCGCGGTGAACACCTCCACGACCAGATGGCCGACCCACCCGCCTGGCTCGAAGACTTCGTCGCGCATGTCGCGGCCCGCTTCTGCGTCGCTCGGGCCTGCGGCCTCGTCACCGGTGCTGACGGGGTGGGGATGGCCGTGGTTCCGGCGAGCTTCTGCTCCAGGGAGCAGGCGTTCGTCCCGCGGCCATACCCCCGCCTATGCCCCCGCGAGCGCGCGCAGTTCGCGGAGAGCCTTCGAGACCAGGACCGGGACCGCCGCGCCGGCGCCTTCGTAGCCTTCGCTCACCGTCTGGCCGCGGATGTAGCGGGCGTGGACGCCTTCGAAGATCACGGCGAGCTTCATCGAGCTGAAGGCCAGGTAGAAAGGCAGCAGGCTCAGGTCCCGGCCGGTCAACGCGGCGTATTTCTCCGCCACTTCACGGCTGGTGGGGAAGCCTCGCTGCGTGGTGACTCCCACGGCCACGGGGATCAGTTCCCGGTACGTGTCGCCGTGGTCGTGCCAGTACGTCAGGGTCATGCCGAGATCTAGAGACCTTCAAGTTTCGGGGTTATGTCGAGCGCGGGGTGGTGACGGCTGACGTGGCGTCGGCTATGCCGGTTCCATGAGGTATCCCGACGGTGGTGGTCTGACCGCTGCGGAACGGGCTCGGCGGGAGCGGGTGCGGTTCGCAGCAGCCGAGATGTTTGCCCAAGGGGCGAGCGAGCCGGAGGTCGCCCGGCAGTTCAGAGTCTCAAGGATGTCGGCGAACCGCTGGCATCGGGCCTTCACCGAAGGCGGCGTCGAGGCGCTGGCCTCGAAGGGGCCGGGCGGCGCGCGCTGCAAGCTCGACGAGGCCCGGTTACGGGCCCTGAAACAGGAACTGGAGGCCGGGCCTGTCGCGCACGGCTGGGATGAGGACCAGTGCTGGAACCTGGCGAGGATCACCGAGCTCATCGAGGCGAAGTTCGGTGTCGGCTACACCCTCGGCGGGGTGAACGCCCTGCTGCACCGTATCGGCTGGAGCGTGCAGGTCCCCGCCAGGCGGGCCGCCGAACGCGATGAGGAGAAGACCGCCGCCTGGAGGGACGAACAGTGGCCCGTCATAAACGGACGGCGGCGGACCTTGGGGCCTGGCTGTGCTTCGAGGACGAGGCAGGCCAGGGCCTGAGGCCGCCCAAGGGTCGCACCTGGGGTCGGCGTGGCCGCACCCCGCTGGTGTGGGTTTCCGCCGCTGGCTCCGGCCGCATTTCGCTGGCCGGTCTGGTTGCCACTCGCCCCGCCCGGGCGCCGCGGCTCATCTACCGCACCCGCCTGCACCGCGCCCGCAAGGGCGAGAAGAAGGGTTTCGCCGAGACCGACTACGCGCGATTACTCGACGCCGCCCATCAGCAGCTCGGCGGCCCGATCGTCCTGATCTGGGACAATCTGAACACTCACCGCAGCAAGGCCATGCAGCAGCTGATCGCTGCCCGGCCGTGGCTCGTCGTCTACCAACTGCCCTCCTATGCGCCGGAACTCAATCCGGTGGAAGCTGTGTGGTCCCACCTGAAGCGATCCCTGGCCAAGCTCGCCAAGCGGACCATCGACCAGCTCGCCAGGATCGTGAAGACCCGCCTCAAACGGATGCAGTACCGTCCCGCCCTCATCGCCGGATTCATCACCAAGACCGGCCTCGAGCAGCCGCCATAACGCCAGCTGAAGGTCTCTAGCCAAACCGGTCATCGAGTTCGTAGCCGGCTTCCTCGACCGCAGCGCGCACGTCTGCGATGTCGAGATCCCTGTCGCTGGTCACCGTGACCGTGCCGCTGTCGACGTTCACCGCCACGGCGGTGACGCCGGCGACGTGTTCGATCTCCTCGGTGACAAAGCCTGCGCAGTGGTCGCAGACCATTCCGCTCACGGTGTAGGTGCTCTCGGTCACGCCGGCCGCACCTGCCCCTCGGACACCTCTGGCGTCGGCTGTCCCGGGCCGGCGTCCGCTGGGAGGGTGCGGGTGAGAATGTGTGCCTGGCGCATCCGCCCGTCATCCGTGAACTGAGCGAACATGTGCGTCTCGATGGCGAGGGCTCTCTTGCGGTTCTGTACATACAAGGTGGACCGGACGGCGATCCGATCCCCGTCCACCAGTGCTTCGTGCACATCCCAGCGGCCGCTGGGACGGTTCTTGCGCACCGGGCGAGTGTGCGCGATGAGCTTGTCCCGGTCCATCCGGTGTCCGTCGGCGATCTGGACGATGTCCGGTGTGTGATAGCGGTCGACGATCAGTCCAGGGTCCTCGTCGCTGTCCAGGAGGTCGTTGTGGAAGGACGCATAGAAATCGGCGATGAACTGCTTGGGGTCGGTGTCGCTGAACGGACTCATGGTGCTCCCGTCACGCTGCTGGTCAGCGTACTACCTCTTACAGTCTGTAAGATATGCACCCTCCCGTAATCTTTACAAGGTGTAAGAAATGACTCCACGCCAGGCGCCGCATCGCCGTGCCGACGCCCAGCGCAGCAGGGCCGCCATCCTGGACGCGGCGGTCCAGCTCCTGAACACCCATCCCGACACCAGCGTCGAAGCCATCGCCACCGCCGCAGGCGTGACTCGCCAGACCGTCTACGCCCACTTCCCCTCGCGGGAACAACTGCTGACAGCAGCCCTCGACCGGATCACCGAGGAAGCGGTCGCCGCGATGGACGCCGCCGACCTTGACACGGGGCCTGCTGCGGATGCACTGCTGCGACTGCTCGATGCCAGCAACCGGACAGCCGGGCAATACCCCGTCCTGCTCCAGAAGATCAGCCTGCTGCCCGTTGATCCGCACACCGACCACGAACGCCACGCGCCGGTCGCCGACCGGCTGAAGCGGGTGATCCAGCGCGGCCAGGAGACCGGGGAATTCGACGGCAGACTCTCACCGGACTGGCTCGTAGCTGTCACCATCAACCTCGGCCACGCTGCGAGCGGCGAGGTAGACGCCGGCCGGATGTCCAGCGAGGAGGCAGCGGAAGCACTCCACACCAGTCTGCTCCGCGCGTTGGGCGCAGTCGCGCCGACAGGAACCCCGACACGAGAGGAGGGTGCCCCTCCGGCTCGCAGCGGGGCCAAAGCCAGGGGCGCGAAGCTCCGCAATCCTCGGAAATGACAGAGGACCTTCAGCCGCCGTAACGTCGACCTTTGAAGGTCTCTAGCGCCAGTGCGAGGGTGCCGTCGTCCTTGAGCGAGTGCGAGTAGCGTACCGGCGTGAGCAGCAGGGCGACGCCGTTCAGCGTGCCGCACACCACGGCCCACAGCGGCCTGTAGTGCCGTACGGCGATGAAGAGCAGGGACAGCAGGATCGCGGTCTCGCCCGGGCCGAACAGGGCCTGCGGCCCGGCGAGCAGCGTGCCCACCGAGTAGCAGGGAACACAATGCCGGTACGGCGGTGCGCAGTTGAGGGGTGAGCCAGGCGGGGTGCCGCTCAGCCGGCCACAGGACGGCGACGAGTCCGACCAGGAGCAGTGCGACCGTCGTCCGTACGTTCTCGTCGGCGTTGGTCACGTTCACGACGTCGGCCACCGCCGCCTGACACAGATGGGCGGCGAGGGCGCCCAGAGGATCGGCCTGGCGCCGTTCAACATCCGGGACGCCGGCGACCTCAGTATCGGCCGCCGCCTCAGCCCCGCACGGCCCAGTTGCGCTGGCCCTGGGCGGCTGAGGAATTAGCAGGTCAGCGGGCTCAGGACGCCAACAAGCCAAGCCCATCGCGCGTCAGGCCAAGCGCTCCGCTCAGTGCCAACTATCCCGCTTTTATGCCAACTAAAAAGCCTCGTCGCACACGATGTCAGCGCCGTACCCGAGGCATCCCCAGCCCGATCCACGAGATGATCTCCCGCTGGATCTCGTTGTTGCCGCCGCCGAAGGTGAAGATGACCGCCGAGCGGTAGCCGCGTTCCAGTTCGCCGTGCAGGACCGCGCCCGCCGAGCCCTCCTTCAGCGCGCCCGGGGCGGCGACGATCTCCATCAGCCAGGCGTAGGCGTCGCGCCGGGCCTCGGAGCCGTAGACCTTGACGGCGGAGGCCTCCTGCGGGGTGAGCGTGCCGTCCTGGACGGCGCCGACCATCCGCCAGTTGAGGAGCTTCAGCGCGTCCAGCCGGGCATGGGTGCGGGCCAGCAGGCGGCGGACCCAGGCCAGGTCGGCGACGCGGCGGCCGTCGGCGAGCTTGGTCTCCCTCGCCCAGCGCTGCACGTCGTGCAGGGCGCGGATCGCCATGGTGCCGTGGGCGGCCAGGGTGACGCGCTCGTGGTTGAGCTGGTTGGTGATCAGCCGCCAGCCCTGGTTCTCGGCGCCGACCCGGTGCGAGACGGGGACGCGGACGTTCTCGTAGTAGCTCGCCGTGGTGTCGTGCGAGGCGAGGGTGTTGATGAGGGTGCAGGAGTAGCCGGGGGCCGAGGTCGGCACCAGGAGCATGGTGATGCCCTTGTGCGGCGGGGCGTCGGGGTCGGTGCGCACGGCCAGCCACACCCAGTCGGCGGTGTCGCCGTTGGTCGTCCAGATCTTCTGGCCGTCGACGACGTACTCGTCGCCCTCCCGTACCGCGCGGGTCCGCAGGGACGCGAGGTCCGTGCCCGCGCCGGGCTCGCTGTAGCCGATGGCGAAGTCGATCTCCCCGGAGAGGATCTTGGGCAGGAAGTACGCCTTCTGCTCGTCGGTGCCGTACTGCATGATCGTCGGGCCGACGGTGTTCAGGGCCATGAGCGGCAGGGGGACGCCGGCCTGGGCGGCCTCGTCGAAGAAGATGAACTGCTCCATCGCCGTCAGACCGCGCCCGCCGTACTCCCGTGGCCAGCCCACGCCCAGCCAGCCGTCGGCGCCCAGCCGCCTGATGGTCTCGCGGTAGAACCGCTTCTGGTCGGCCGGGTCGCCGTGCCGCGCGTAGGCGTGGTCCGGGACCAGTTCGGCGAAGTACGCGCGCAGTTCGCTGCGCAGCCGCTGCTGCTCGGGCGTGTATTCGAGGTGCACGGCGCCTCCAGGCTCCCCAGGCCGGTCCTGTCGGCGCACACCGTAGAACGTGTTTCAGAAATTGGGAATGGCGATGCCTCCTCGGTGTCGTGTTCCCGCGTACGGCGCGGGTGCCGGTGTCGGGTACGGGTACCGCTGTCGGGTGCGGGGGCGCGTGCGGGTCAGTTCAGGGTCGCGAGGAAGTCCGTGCACGCCCGCGCGCACGCGCGGCAGGCCTCCGCCGAGTCCTCCGCCCCCGGCTGCCGGTCGAAGGCGTGGGCGGCCTCCAGGCACACGGTCCGGCACCACTCCACCTGGACGCGGATGCTGCTCTCGTCCACCTGGTTCTGCTCGGACAGCACGCGGCAGGTCGCATCGCAGACCTCCGCGCACATGATGCCCTTGCGTCGTACGAGTTCCTGGTTCTCGGTGCCGTCGGGATCCACGAGGCTCGCGCGCAGCGCACAGGCCCGCGCGCACTCGGTGCACGCCTGCGCGCAGGCGAAGCGGTCCTCCAGGAACCGGAACAGCTCCTGCTGGGATGTCGTCGAAGTCACACCGCGCGGGTAGCCCCCGGACCTGCCGGTCAAACCCGGTGTTCCCAAGGGCTGCGCCCCGTTTTCCGGCCTCACGGCCGGGCACCCGGCCGACCCCGGAACGACCACGCACGGAGGTGAGTCACATGCCCGGGCGAGAGGAGCTTCCGTCGACCCTGGAACGGTCCTCCAAGGAGGCGCAGCGCACCTGGATCAAGGCGCACGACTCGGCCGTGGAGCAGTACGGCGAGGGCGAGCGCGCGCACCGCACGGCGTTCGGCGCGCTGAAGCACACCCACGAGAAGGTCGGCGACCACTGGGAGCGCAAGGAGGGCGGCCGCAAGGGCCCCTCCGACCCGCGGTCGGCCCGGCCCCGGCAGCAGGGCGGGCGCAGCGGCGAGGGCGTCGACGAGCAGGCCTCGAAGGAGCACCTCTACGACCTCGCCAGGCGGATGGGGGTCGAGGGGCGGTCGCGCATGTCGAAGGCGGAGCTGCTGGACGCCGTCCGCAAGGAGAACCGCGCGCGGACCAGGTCCTCGCAGCCGTCCTCGGGCTCGTCGTCCCGGTCGTCGTCGGGCTCGTCGTCCCGGTCGTCCACGGGCTCGTCCTCGCGCTCCTCGTCCCGGTCGTCCTCGGGCTCGTCGTCGCGCACGTCCTCGCGATCGAGGTGAGCCGGTTCACGGGGAGGACCAGGGGTACCCGCGAGCCATGAATACCGCATGGATGGAGCTGGCCGCGGGCCGTGGCGCCCTCGGCATCGGGCTGGTCGTGGCGGGCGTGGTGGTCGTGGGCCTGCTGCTGGGCGCCTTCGTCCTCGGCTTCCGCAGCAAGCGCAGGGAACTGCCCACACCCCGCCCGGAGGAACAGCCGCGGATGCCCGCCGGCGGCCCGGTCCGCGAGACACGTGAGCGCCGCGAGCCCGACGAGGTGCCGAGAAGCGAGGAGCGTCTGACGCCGCACGAGCTGAAGACGAACGGCCGCCAGAGCGACCGGACGAGCGCCTCGCAGGAGCGTCCGCGCTGGAGCGAGGGCAGCAGCGGCGGCTTCGGCAGCGGCGGACCGGGCGCCCGCTGAGGCATCCGCTGAGGCACCCGCCCTGACCCAGCCGCCCGAGCCACCCCGCCCCGGTCGTACATCACGTCGTACACAGGGAAGTGAGAACCATGGCCGATCCCGCCCGCAACACTCTGCCGCTGCCCGACTACGACCATCTGCCGATCGGCGGCTTGGAGAGCCGTGTGCGGTCGCTGTCGGCGGAGGAGGTCGAGGAACTGCTGGCGTACGAGCGGTCGCACGCCGACCGCCTGCCGGTGACGGAGCTGCTGGGGTCCCGGCTCGAGCAGTTGCGCGCGGGCGCGGAGCCGACGTCCGGCGACCCGGGCGCCCTGCGTCCCGAGACGGGCGAGGGGCACGGCGGCTCGCCGGTGTCGCCCGCCACGTCGCCCGAGCCGTTCAGCGCGCCGCCGCACGGTACGCCGGACCAGCCCGGCAAGCCGAAGGGCGACCGGACGTAGGCGTCACCCGCCTGAGCCCCCCGCTCGGCCGCGTGCTCCCAGCCGAGGGGTCTCGAAGGGCCCGTGCCTCGTGCGCGGGCCCTTCGTCATGCCCGCGACCCGTCGGCAGTGAGGTGGATCACAGGGCTGGGGTGCAGCGTGGAGGGGGGTCCAGCGTCTTTCGAGGGGTGTAGGAGGCCACTGAGACGCGGGACGGTGAGGAGGGAGCAGGTTCCGGCGGACGGCTTCGACGAGTTCGCGGCCGCCCGTTGGTCGGCGCTGCTCCATGTCGCGTGTCTGCTCACGGGCGGCGACCGGCAACGGGCCGAGGACGTGGTGCAGGAGGCCCTGGTCAAGTTCTGGTTCGCCTGGCCGAAGGTCGCCGAGCAGGCCCCGGAGGCGTACGTCCGCACGGTGCTCGTGCGGATGGCGGCGCGTTCGGCGCGGCGGCGCTGGAGGCGGCCCTGGCCCTGCGCGCTACGGTCCCGTGCTGCTGACGTACGGCGTGCTGGAGCTGGTCGGCTTCGCCGTCTTCCTGTACCTGCTGGACTCCGCGGGCGACTTCCGGAAGAAGAACCCACTGGCCTCCGGGTCGTACGCGGGGTACGTGCTGTTCGAACTGGGGGTGCCCTAGGGGGTGTCCGTGAGATGCCTCCGAAACATTCCCTTCACGCAGGAAGTATTTAGGGGTAACGACCGCTGCCTACCGTGCCTGCCTTGTCGGTCCCCAACCCGCAGCAAGGAGGCGTGGCATGAGTACGGAGCCACGACTGGCAGAAGTCGTCGAGCCGGACCCCGCGCAGAAGGCAGCGCGGGGCACGGACCAGGCCGTCAAGGAGACCCTGGAGGACTACACCCTCCGCTTCGCGCCCCGGAGTTACCGGCGCTGGAGTCCGATGGTGGTGGCGACGACCGCGCTCGGCGGCATCGCCTACATGGCCGACTTCTCCATCGGCGCCGGCATCGGCCTCGCGCACGGCACCGGCAACGCGCTGCTGGCGATCGCCGTCGCCGCGGTCGTCATCTTCGTGACCGGGTTCCCGCTCGCCTACTACGGGGCCCGGTACAACATCGACCTGGACCTGATCACCCGCGGTTCCGGCTTCGGCTACTTCGGGTCCGTCCTCACCAGCGTCATCTTCGCGAGCTTCACCTTCATCTTCTTCGCCCTCGAAGGCTCGATCATGGCGCAGGGCCTGAAGCTGGGCCTCGGGCTGCCGCTGTGGCTGGGCTACCTGGTCTCCACGCTGATGGTGATCCCGCTCGTCATCTACGGCATGACGGCGCTGAGCAAGCTCCAGGTGTGGACCACCCCGATCTGGCTGCTACTCATGGTCGGCCCACTGGTCTACCTCGTCGCCACCGACCCCGGGAGCGTCGACCGCTTCCTCGCCTACGCGGGCACCGACGGCGACGGCGGCGTCAACACCGCCTCCGTGCTGCTGGGCGCCGGCGTCTGCCTGTCGCTGATCGCGCAGATCGGCGAGCAGATCGACTACCTGCGCTTCATGCCGCCCAGGACCGAGGCCAACAAGCGTGCCTGGTGGACGGCCGTGGTGATGGCCGGCCCGGGCTGGGTGGTGCTCGGCGCGCTGAAGCAGGCCATCGGCGTGTTCCTCGCGGTCTACATCATCGCCGAGGTCGGCGCGGCCGCCGCGCCCGAGCCGATCCAGCAGTTCAAGCACGCGTTCGACGCGATGCTGCCGTCCTGGATCGTCGTCCCGCTGGCCGTGGCGCTGGTCGTGATCAGCCAGATCAAGATCAACGTGACGAACGCGTACTCCGGCTCCCTCGCCTGGACGAACTCCTTCACCCGCGTCACGAAGCGCTACCCGGGCCGGATGGTCTTCGTCCTGGTCAACCTGGGCTTCGCGCTGGCCCTGATGGAGGCCGACATGTTCAGCTTCCTCAACAGCATCCTGGGCTTCTACTCGAACTGCGCGATCGCCTGGGTGGTCACCGTGGCCACGGACATCGGCATCAACAAGTACGTGCTGAAGCTGTCCCCGCACGCCCCCGAGTTCCGCCGCGGCATGCTGTACGCCGTCAACCCGGTCGGTGTCGTGGCCTTCGTCGCCGCGTCCGGGCTGTCCATCGCCATGTACTTCCACGCTCTGGGCGACACGCTCCAGCCGTACTCCCCCGTCGCCGCGGCCGTCATCGCCTTCGTCCTCACGCCGCTGATGGCCGTGGTCACCCAGGGCCGGTACTACCTGCGCCGCACCGACGACGGCATCGCCGAACCGCTCCTGGACGAGGACGGCAACCCGAGCGCCACCACCTACGACTGCCATGTGTGCCGGCAGCGGTTCGAGCGGCCGGACGTGACCGCGTGCCAGACGCACGACGCGGTCGTCTGCTCCCTCTGCCTGAGCACCGACAAGGTCGGCGACCACGTGCTGCCGGCGGCCGTCTGACCCCCGGGGCGGGACGGCGCGCGTCGCTCCCGCCCCACGGCACGGCAGGCGACCACCCCTCTCTCCTGGGCAGCGGCTTCCGAGGCCGGGCGGCATACTGATCTTCGCTGCCCGGTGACCAGACCGACGGGCGGAGAGGGGATGACGGGACGTGACCACCGAAAGACCGGGCGGACGGGGAACGCCCGACGAGCCCGACGGCGCTCCCCCGGTCCCGGACGAGGTGTGGCTGCGGTTCCTGACGGACAGCGAGTCCGCCATACGCGCCTCGGCCCCCAGGGAACCCTCCGCGAAGGAGAGGGCGGCGGGACGGCGGCCGCAGCCCCCGCACACCGTCGGTGACCTGTGGCAGCCGGAGGAGCTGTGGGTCCGCGTCGCCTGGCGGGACCTGGACCGCGGCGCCAAGGTCCGGCGCGTGGGACGTGTCGTCGCGACCGCCGCCGCCGTGGCCCTGGCCCTCGGGGCCTGGTGCCAGTTGTCCACGGGCACGGGCTCCGGCCACCGGCCGGGGACGGACACCGTGCGGCAGGTCGAGGGGGCGACCGCGCGGCAGCCCACGACCACTCCCTTCCCGTCCGGATCCCCCGTCCCGGAGCCGTCCAGGTAGCACACGCAGGACGGGTACGGTCCGGCACGGCCGCCTAGGATGAGCGCACAGGCCGGATCTGGGCGTTCGTCCGGGCGAGGCCCCCCGCAGGCGAGTCACCGGAACGCGCACGCCGACCGAAGGGGGACGAGATGAGCGCGCCACGCCTCAGCAGCACACCGTTGCCGGGCATCGGGGTCCGCTACGACCTGACGACACGGGACAGCCGCCGCCTGTCCGTGGTCGCCCACCGCGACGGACACCGGACGATCAGCGCCTACCGCGAGGACGACCCCGACGCCTGCGACCTGTCGGTGCGTCTCACGGCGGAGGAGGCGGCGACCCTCATCGACGCGCTGATGCCCGCCCACCACACGCCGAACCTGCTGTCCACCACCGACCTGGGGCTCGTCGCCGAGCGGATCGAACTGCCCGGCTCCTCGCACTGGAACGGCCGGCTGCTGGGCGAGTCCCGGCTCCGCACCGACACCGGCGCGTCCGTCGTGGCGGTGCTGCGCCGGGCCGAGGCGATCCCCTCCCCCGCCCCGGACTTCCGGCTCGCCGGGGGTGACATCCTCATCGTCATCGGCACCCGCGAGGGCGTGGAGGCGGCCGCCGCGATACTCGGGCGGGAGTGACCCGCCATGCACTCCTCCGCGGTCTTCCTGATCGAGTTCGGCTGCCTCATCCTCGGGCTCGGGCTGCTCGGCCGCCTCGCCGGGCGCTTCCGGTTCTCGCCGATCCCCCTCTACCTGCTGGCCGGGCTCGCCTTCGGCGAGGGCGGGCTGCTGCCGCTGGGCGCCAGCGAGGACTTCGTGGCGGTGGGTGCCGAGATCGGCGTCATCCTGCTGCTCCTCATGCTGGGCCTGGAGTACACGGCCGCCGACCTCGTCTCCAACCTCAGGACCCACTACACCGCCGGGATCGTCGACGCCGTCCTCAACGCGCTGCCCGGCGCGGCCCTCGCCCTGCTGCTCGGCTGGGGCCCGGTCGCGGCCGTCGTGCTGGCCGGCGTCACCTGGGTGTCGTCCTCCGGCGTCATCGCCAAGGTCCTCGGCGAGCTGGGGCGGCTCGGCAACCGCGAGACCCCGGCCATCCTGAGCATCCTGGTCCTCGAGGACCTCTCCATGGCGGTCTACCTCCCCATCGTCACCGCCCTGCTGGCCGGGGTGAGCTTCGCCGCGGGCGCGCTCACGCTGGCCATCGCCCTCGGGGTGGCGGCCCTCGTGCTCGTCCTCGCGGTGCGCTTCGGCCGACACGTCTCCCGCTTCGTCTCCAGCGACGACCCGGAGAAGCTGCTGCTGGTCGTGCTGGGAGTGACCCTCGTGGTAGCCGGGGTCGCCCAGCAGTTGCAGGTGTCCGCGGCCGTGGGCGCGTTCCTGGTCGGCATCGCCCTGTCCGGTGAGGTCGCCGAGGGCGCGTCGAGCCTGCTCGCGCCGCTGCGGGATTTGTTCGCCGCGGTGTTCTTCGTCTTCTTCGGCCTGCACACCGACCCGGCCAGCATCCCGCCCGTGCTGCTGCCCGCTCTCGCGCTGGCCGCCGTCACCACCGCGACGAAGATCGCCACCGGCTACTGGGCCGCGCGCCGTGCCGGGATCGGGCCCAAGGGCCGCTGGCGCGCGGGCGGGACGCTGGTGGCGCGCGGCGAGTTCTCCATCGTCATCGCCGGGCTCGCCGTCACGGCCGGCATCGAGCCGTCCCTCGGCCCGCTGGCCACGGCGTACGTCCTCATCCTGGTCCTCCTCGGTCCGCTGACCGCCCGCTGGACCGAGCCCCTGGCCACCCGCCTGACCGGCCGCCGCGCACGTCGGCGGCGGGTCAAGGCGGCCGGGTCGGCGGCGCCGGTCCCTTCCGGCGACCACGAGACGATCGAGGGGCAGGACACGGTCGGCCGCGCGTGATCGAGAAGGCAGGACACGGTGGGCCGCCCGTGATCGAGGGAGGGCGGCGGGACGACCGCGCGTTCAGCCCGTCTTCCACCCCCGCCGCGTGTCGATCCGCTCCCACTCCGCGTCCCACTGCGCCATCCGCCGCCGGTCGAGACAGAGTCGGGCCACCCAGGCGGCTCCCAGTACCGCCCCGCCCGTCAGGGCTCCTGCCAGGACGCCGCCCACGGTGGTGTGCAGCCAGGCCTCTCCGGGGGAGACCGGTGGGGTCGTGAGGTCACCGCCGCGGTCCACCCACACGGGGATCGTGCTCCCGGCGGGAGCCCGGGGCGGCACCCGTGCCTCCTCCCGGTGGGCCGAGCCGTCCGGCGCGGTCCAGCGCACCTTGCCCCAGACCCGGTGGTCGCTCGCCGCGCGCGCCGGGGACGGGCCGGGCGCGTCCTCGACGAGGACCGCCGTGACCTTGCGGCTCTCGGCCCGCTGCCGTTCCACGGCCCGCTCGACGGCGCCCGCCGCCATCGCGCCGGCGAGCAGCCCGCCGAGCAGGGCGAACGCCCAGCCGGCGAGCACGACCCACGCCTCGACGACGTCGATGCGCCGCTTGAGCGCGTTGTGCCGCCACCGCCAGCACCGCACGGTCGTACGCCCTGACGCTTTCATCGGCCGACACCCCCTCGTGAGCACCGGCAGCTCCCTTCCAGTGTGCTCCCTCCACGTCAGCCGGCCCACCGGTCCGTACCCGCGGGGCCGACCGCCTATCGCGTATCGGCAGGTGACTGGTGTCCGGCGTCAGGGGGCGGCCACGCGTACCCGGTCGCCGGCGCCGTCGGACAGGAAGGACGCCAGCGCCCGGCCCTCTCCTTCGACGGCGGCGCGGTCGGCCCGGGAGAAGCGGCGCAGCGGCGTGACCAGGACGGTGCCGGTGCCGGCCTCGGCGGTCCAGGTCGCGGCGACGCGTCCGTCGACGAGGACGACCCGGGCACCGGCGACCGAGAGGCCGCGGTGGGCGTCGCCGATGATCCGGCCGCGGTCGTGGTAGCCGAGGATCGCGTTGTCGAACGCCGGGAGGAAGCGGACGGGGGCGGGGGTCTCGGGGTCGGGTCGGGGGGCGTCGGGGAGGTCGAGCAGTTCCCGGCCGCGTTCGTCGCGGAAGGCGACCAGTTCGCCGCGCAGGGCGGAGACCGCGGCCGGCAGTCCGGCCAGGCCGCACCAGGCGCGCAGGTCTGCCGAGGCGGCGGGTCCGAACGCGGCCAGGTAGCGCCGTACCAGCGCCTGTCCCACGGGGTCGGAGCCGTCCGGGGCGGGCGGGTCGATCTCGCGCCCCAGCCAGGAGGAGAGCAGCGCGTAGCGTGCTCCCGCCGTCGTGCGCCACAGCCCGCGCGGCGGCAGTTGCGCCGTCGAGAGGAGGGCGGCGGCCAGCATCTCGCCCAGGGGGCGGTTCCCCGGGGCGGGCCAGCGGTCGGAGACGGCCCGGGCGAGGTCGGACATCGAGCGGGGTTCGTCGTCGGCCATGACCTCGTGGCCGGCCGCCGCGAGTTCTCCGAGGTCGACGCCGTCGAGTTCTCGGCGGTAGGTCCCGAGCACCCGCGTGCGCAGCATGTCGTGGTGGCGGGCCCGCCAGGCCAGGACGTCGTCGGCGGTGACGATGTGGACGGTGCGGCGCATGAGGTGGGTCCGCACCACGCGCCGCCCGGTCAGCAGGTCCGACAGCGCCGCCGGGTCGAACGTCCGCAGCCGGGACCAGAGACCGACGTACGGCTCCTGCGGTTCCTGCGCCTGGAGGCCGCACAGGTGGGCGACGGCGTCGAGCACCGGCAGGTCGGCGCGGTCGAGCAGCAGCTGCCGGGCGAGGGTGGCGCGGTTGAGCGCCCGGGTGTCGAGAACGGTCATGGCGGCATCTGGGCCTTCGCGTCGAGGGCCGGCCCGTGGTCGGGGGGTCCGGGCGGCATGCGCGACCACCGTCCCAGGGCATGCGGTCAGCTGCTGACCGCATGCCGGGGGTCGGCCGTCAGCTCCCCGACGGGGACGCGGCCGCGTCGGCGTCCAGCGGCTCGTAGTCGAACCAGTCGAAGTGGACGGTCCCGGTCGCGGCGTACATGCCGATGACCCGGCCCGTGAAGCCGCCCGCGACCTCGGTGGACAGGTACCGGCCGTCGAGCGTGGCGAGTTCGGTGAACGTGCCGTCCGCGTCCTCCAGGCCGAGGGTGACGGTGTCCGGGCCCTGGCGCGCGTCGCTGACCTGCCGGGTGGCGGCCGCCTCGATCCTCAGCACCACCGGACCGGCGGGGACCGCACGGGACGCGACGGACGAGAGCAGCGAGCCGACGCGGGCCCGGACCCGCACCTCACCCGCCGTCGCCTCGATCTCGTAGTGGTGCTGCTCGTCGAGGCGGACGGCCAGTCCGCCGCGTCCTTCGGCCGGGTCGGCCAGCACCCGGGCGCGGAAGGACAGATGCTGCTGGCGGCGGCCGACGAAGGTGACCTCGGGGTCGTCGAGCGACTCGCCCCGGGCGCGGAGCGTGAGCGAGCCGGGCCGCTCCTTGGTGGTGCAGTGCTCCGCGGAGCGGGAGCGGGGGGAGATCCAGGCCGGGGCCAGTTCGCTGTCGTCGAAGTCCTCCCGGACCGGCGCGGGCGCGGGCTCCTGGAGCGGCCACGGGGGCCGGGGCAGGTCCGGCGTGAGCTCGCCGACCACCGGCCAGCCGTCGGACCAGGTCACCGGGGCCAGGAAGGTCTCGCGGCCGAGGACGTGCCAGCCGGGGGTGCCGCCCTGCGGCCGGACTCCGAGCAGGACCATCCACCAGGAGCCGTCCGGGCCCTGCACCAGGTCGGCGTGGCCGGTGTTCTGGATGGGGTGGTCGGTGCCGCGGTGGGTCAGGATCGGGTTGGCCGGGCAGGGTTCGAACGGGCCCTGCGGCCCGCTGCCGCGGGCGATCGAGACGCCGTGGCACCGCTCGGTGCCGCCCTCGGCGATGAGCAGGTACCAGTAGTCGCCGATGTGGTAGAGGTGCGGTGCTTCCGGCGCCTTGGCGCCGGGCGTGCCGGACCAGAGGCGCCGCGGCTCACCGAACGTCCGTCCCGTGTGCGGGTCGAGACGCACCTGGGTGACTCCGGCGGTGGTGCACCAGCAGTTCCCGTCGTCGTCCCAGGCGAGGTCGGGGTCGATGCCCTGCACCCCGGGCAGCCGGATCGGGTCGGACCAGGGCCCGGCCGGGTCGGTGGCCGTGACCAGCAGGTTCCCGTCGCCGCTCACGTTGGTGACGATCAGCCAGAAGCGGCCGTCGTGGTAGCGCAGGGTGGGGGCGTAGATCCCGCCGGAGGAGGGCGAACCGGGGGGCAGGCGCAGTTGGTCCGGCCGGTCGAGCACGTTGCCGATCTGGGTCCAGTGCACCAGGTCGCGGCTGTGGAAGATCGGCACGCCGGGGAAGTACTCGAAGCTGGAGCACGCGAGGTAGTAGTCCTCGCCGGCCCGGCAGACGCTCGGATCCGGGTGGAAGCCGGGGATCACGGGGTTGCTGAGGGTGGCGCCCGGGTCGGGTGTGCTCGGCACTCTCATCGGGTCCTCTCGCCGGAGAAACTTTCGCGGAAAGTTTCGCGCTCGATCCGTGGACAGTTTCCACGAGGCTAGCGATGGGCGCCCGGGAAAATCAATGGCCTCGAGCGTCGGTGGCGGGCGGCGGAGCGGTGCTGGACCGGACGGTGAGGGTGGTGGCGAGCTCCAGGCCGACCTGGGGGGCCTCCTCCCCGCGGCCGAGGGTGAGCGCCAGTTCCGTGGCGGCCACGGCCATCTCGGTGAGCGGCTGGTGGACGGTGGTCAGGGGCGGGTCCACCCAGGCGACGACGGGCAGGTCGTCGAAGCCGACGACGCTCAGGTCGTCGGGGATGCGCAGGCCGGCCTCGCGCGCCGCCTGGTAGACGCCGAGCGCCTGGAGGTCGTTGGCGGTGAAGATCGCCGTCGGCCGGTCGGGCCGGGCCAGCAGGGAACGCGCCGCGGCGCAGCCGTCCTCCCGGGTGAGCGGCGCGTGGACGACGAGGTCCGGATCGGCCGGCAGGCCGGCGGCCTGCATCGCGGAGCGGTATCCGTCCAGCCGGGCGGCGCAGCACAGGACGTCCTCGGGCCCGCTGATCATGGCGATGCGGCGGTGCCCGAGCTCGGTGAGGTGCCGGGTCGCGGCACGGCCGCCGGACCAGTTCGTGGCGCCGACGAAGGGGACGTCGTCCGGCAGCTCCGTGGTCGGGTCGAAGACGACGAACGGGATGCCCTTCGCCTTCAGTTGCGCCCGCTCGGCCTCGGAGAGCTGGGCCACCGACAGCACGCAGCTCGGGCGCCGGGAGACGGTGTCGTCCCAGTGGGGTGCGGGAGTGTCGTGCAGTCCGAACTCGGAGACCATGACGCCGACGCGATGCCGGCGGGCCACCCGCTCGACGCCCCGGATGATCTCCACCGCCCACATGTCCTTCAGCTCGCGGAAGACGAGCTCCACCACGTTGTTGCGGTGGGACGCGCCGGGTTTGCGGTAGCCGTAGCGGTTGACCAGTTCCTCGACCCGGGCGCGCGTGTCCGCGGAGACCCCCGACTTGCCGTTGATCACCTTGGACACGGTCGGGACCGAGACCCCCGCCGACTCGGCGATGTACGCGATGGTGACCGGCCGGGACGCGTCACCCGCCCCGCCGCCGTCGTCCGCCGGCCCGTCAGCTGTGTGGTCCGCCAAGGTCGCCTTCCCGGTCGTCGAGCAGCCGCCGCACGACCGGAACCGGGCGCGAAAGCGGCTTGGACAGTGTGTCTGCGTGGGCGCGGGCCATTCTCGCATCTCCTTCCGTCACAGCTGTGGCCTGGCACACCCCTTCATGTTAATTTCTCCGCCGCGCACTGCGAAAGTTTTCCTCCGTCGCTCCCCAGGGAAGGTCCACGTGATGACGAGGAGACTGGCTCGACTGCTTCCGCGACGACGCCGATCGTCGCGCCCCCCACGGAGACTGGCAGCGCTCCTCCTGGCGATCGCCCTGCTCCCCCTGCTGCCCGCGACCGCGCGGGCCGCCGATCCGCCCCCGCCCAGCGCCCCGGCCGCCCGCAGCGCGGTGGCGGCCATGCAGCCCGGCTGGAACATGGGCAACACCTACGACGCCATCCCCGACGAGACCTCGTGGGGCAACCCGCCCGTGACCCGGGAGCTCCTGAGGAAGGTGAAGTCACAGGGCTTCAAGAGCATCCGGCTGCCCGTCACCTGGGGCATCCACCAGGGCGGCGCGCCCGGCTACACGATCGCCCCGGCCTGGATGGCGAAGGTGCGCCAGGTCGTCGACTGGGCGCTGGACGAGGACCTGTACGTGCTGCTCAACATGCACCACGACTCCTGGATGTGGGTCAACAACCTCGCCACCGACCACGACGCCGTCCTCGCCCGGTACGAGGCGACCTGGACGCAGATCGCCGCGGAGTTCCGCGACCGGCCGTCGAAGCTGGTGCTGGAGAGCATCAACGAGCCGACCTTCAGCGGCACGTCGGGGGACGAGGAGAACTACCGGCTGCTGGCGGAGCTCAACAGGGCGTTCCACCGGATCGTGCGGGAGTCCGGCGGCCGGAACGCGGACCGGCTGCTCGTCCTGCCCACCCTGTACACCAACTCCGAACAGGGCCGGCTCGACGCGCTGGCCGCGGAACTGACCGAGTTGCGCGACCCGATGGTGGCGACGACCATCCACTTCTACGGGTGGTGGCCGTTCAGCGTGAACATCGCCGGCTACACCCGGTTCGACGCCACGTCCGAGCAGGACCTCACCGCGCAGTTCGACCGCGTGTACAACACCTTCGTCGCGCGCGGCATCCCGGTCGTCGTCGGGGAGTACGCCCTGCTCGCCTACGACCACAACCGTCCCGGCATCATCGAGCGGGGCGAGCAGCGCAAGTACTTCGAGTTCCTCGGCAACTACGCCCGGGAGCGCCGGCTCACCACCATGCTGTGGGACGCCGGTCAGTTCCTGAACCGCACCACCCTGCAGTGGCGGGATCCGGAGTTGTTCGCCCAGATCAGGTCGAGCTGGACGACCCGTTCGGGAACGGCCTCCAGCGACCTGGTGTTCCTCCCCAAGTCGGAGGCGATCACGAGCCGGACGCTCACCCTGAACCCCAACGGCACCGACTTCCAGGGCCTGCGGCACGGCACCCGCACCCTCGTGAAGGGCCGGGACTACACCGTCTCCGGCAACCAGCTCACGCTGACGGCCGGCGCGCTCACCACCCTCGCCGGCGACCGCGCGTACGGCGTCAACGCGACCCTGGAGGCCAGGTTCTCCCGGGGCGTCCCCTGGCGCATCGACGTGATCACGTCCGACACGCCGGTGCTGTCGAACGCCACCGGGGACACCGGCGGCCTGACGATACCCACTCGGTTCCGGGGCGACATGCTGGCGACGATGGAGTCCCGGTACGACGACGGGAGCAACGCCGGCCCCGCCGACTGGACCCCCTTCCAGCAGTGGGACACCTCCTTCACGGCGTACACCCCCGACTCCATCAAGCTGACCTCCGCGTTCCTCGACTCCCTCAAGGACGGCTCCCGGGTGACGCTCACCTTCCACTTCTGGAGCGGCGCCGAGGTGGCCTACCACGTCACCAGGACCGGCACCACGGTCACCGGCACCCCCGCCTGAGCCGGGCGCCGGTGACCAGGGCGGTGTGGCCGGACCGGCGGGTCAGCGCAGCAGGCTCGTCAGGCGGTACGAGCCGGACGGCAGCCGGAACGAGGCCACACCGCCGCTGTGCCCGAGGAACCGCACGCCGTCCGCACGCGCCAGTGGGGTGCGCCCCTCGCGTACGGCGTCGGCCGAGACCGCCGGAAGGTACAGCGTGGCCTCGCTGTTGGCGGGCACGACCGCCTCGTACGACAGCCGCCCGCCGCCGTCCGGCACGCTCCACTCGCTCCTGATCTCGCCGTACGGCGAGACGTGCGAGCCCGTGACGTGCGTGATCCTCCCGGTGGGGTCGAGGTACGGCCGCAGGACGAAGTGCTTGAAGCCGGGGCTCTCCGGATCCCGGGCGATGCCCGCCATGCAGGCGTACATCCACTCCATGACGGCGCCGTAGGCGTAGTGGTTGAAGGAGTTCATGCTGACCGGGCCGAAGCCGGCCTCCGCGGAGTAGGAGTTCCAGCGCTCCCAGACGGTGGTGGCGCCGTTCCGCACGGAGAACAGCCAGGACGGCATGGCGTCCTGGTGCAGCAGCTTGTACGCCAGGTCCGCGCGGCCCTCGTCGGTGAGGACGGGGGCGAGGACGTTGACGCCGAGGAAGCCGACGGACAGCGTGTTCTCGGCGTACTTGACCCGGCTGCTGTCGGGGTGGGCCGCCTTGTAGGCGGCGTCGTTGCCGATGTTGTCCGCCAAGGCCTCGACGAGGGCGCGGCGTTGGGCCTCGGTCTCGTAGAAGCCGAGCTTGAGCACCCACAGCAGGGCCGACTGGGAGTTGTCCTCGGTCTTCTCGTCGGGGTCCGCGCCCGGTTCGATCGGGGAGGCGTCACCGAGGCTGGACCTGACGGTGACCGTGCCGCCGTCGGTGGCGAGGTACTTCTTGATGAACGCCTTCCTGATGTCTCCGAAGAGCCGTTCGTACGCCGTGGCCTCCGCGGGACGGCCGACGGCTCGGGCCATGTGGGCCATGAGCCGGGCGGAGTAGCCGTAGTAGACGTCGCTCATGAGCTGGGCGCTGGTCTTCTGCGGTGCGAGCCAGTCGCCGGTGAGGGAGCCCTGCCCGGCGTAGGTGTCGCCGGTCTGCCGCCGGATCCAGTCGAGGTAGCGGGTCATGGCGGGCCAGCTGCTCTCGATGACGGCCGGGTCGCCGGTCATCTGCCACAGGGTCCACGGGAGGACGACGCCGCAGTCCGCCCAACCGCTGCCGCCGCCGGGGAAGTTGTAGCGGCCCCCGGGGGCGACTCCGGTGAACTGGTCCTTGTCCTCCCCGTAGATGGTCTGCGAGTCGATCACGGTGTTCTGGAAGTGGGCGAGGAAGGGTCCGGAGTCCGCGTTGTACAGGCCCGTCGCGGCGAAGACCTGGGTGTCGCCGGTCCAGCCGAGGCGTTCGTCGCGCTGCGGGCAGTCGGTGGGGACCCAGAGGTAGTTGCCGCGCTGGCCCCAGCGGATGTTGCTGACGAGCCGGTTGGTGTCGGGGTCGTTCGTGGTGAGGGTGCCGGTCTCCCGGATCGCGGAGGTGGCGACCTTGCCGGTCAGTCCGGTGATCGTGACCGTGGATGTCGCCGTGACGGAGACGTAGCGGAAGCCGTAGAAGGTCAGGGAGTCCTGGTGGGTCTCGCCGTCGCGGTCGCCCTTGAGGACGTAGGTGCTGGTGGCCTTGGCGCTGCGCAGGTTGGCCAGGTACACGGACCCTTCGGGCCCGTCGGCGCCGGCGCTGTCGTCGTTCAGCATCTCGCCGAAGCGGAAGGTGACCTGGGCGCCGGCCGGCCCGCGCAGGGTATAGCGGGGTACGCCGACCATGTTCTGTCCGAGGTCGAAGACGGCGGTGTCGCCGGCTCCGATGGTGACCGGCGCGGAGGCCGCCCGGTGCGGGTCGGTCACGGTCCGGTCGGGGTCGACGACGATACGGCCCCGGCCCTCGCCGGTCACTCCCGTGTAGACGGTCACGGACCGGGGCCGGCGGTCCCAGCGGCTCATCAGCCGGGCGGTCTCGGCGGGGTAGGCGAGGAGTTGTGCCCGCGGGTACCTCGTCTCGAAGGGGACGCGTTCGGTGTCGGACCAGGCGGAGTCGTCGAAGCCCGAGGAGGTCCAGCCCGGCAGTTCCAGGCGGGCGTCGTAGGTCTCGCCGTCGTAGATGTCGTCGGCCCGCCAGGGGCCGGTGTCGTTGGCCTTCCAGGAGCCGTCCGGGCGGGTGACGACGGACTGGGTCGTGCCGTCGGCGTAGCGGATCAGCAGCCTGGCCTTGAGGGCGAGGGCGTTGCCGCTCTCGGAGTAGTAGGTGCTGCCCTCGGAGATGCGGCCGTTGTACCAGCCGTTGCCGAGGACGGCCGCGAGGGTGACGGTCGGTTCCCGGGCCACGAGGTGGGTGACGTCGTAGGTGAGGTAGGTGACGCGTGCGTCGTAGTTGGTCCACCCCGGGGGCAGCAGTTCGAGGGTGGTGCCGTCGTCCTGGGGGACGGTCACGCGGTGCCCGCTGACGTAGGCGTCGTAGACGCCGAGGGCGGAGACGTAGAGCCGTGCCTCGCGGACCCGGCCCGTCAATGGTGCCTCGGTGCGCAGCATCGGCGCGCCCGGGGAGTTGGGGGCCTTGCCCCGCATGCCGATCCACTGCGCGCCGTCCCAGCCGGTGACGCCGTCGGTGCTCATCAGGCCCGTCTCGAACCGGGCGACGGGCCCGCTGCCGACCTTTCGGTCATCGGTGTCCCAGACGGTGACGGTCCAGTGGTAGCGGGTCGAGGGCTTGAGGGGTTCGCCCGCGTACGGGACGGCCACCGACCGGTCGGAGCGGACGCGGCCGCTGGTCCAGACGTCCGCGCGGCCACTGGTCAGCTTGCCGGGCGAGGTCGCCACCAGGATCTCGTACGCGCCCTGGCTCCGCCCCCGTCCGTCGGCTCGCATGCGCCAGCCGAAGCGGGGGCGCGCGGCGTCCACGCCGAGCGGGTCGGTGCGGTGTTCCACGGTCAGTCCGTACACGGTGCCGCCTTCCGGGGGGCGAGTCGGTGTTGCCTGCGCGGTGGCGCCGGCGCTCATCACCTCGGCGAGCACCGGCACCGCGCCGGTGCTCGCCGCGAGCACGGTCCGGCGGCGAGGTCCCCGGTTCCCGGGTTCCGCGTCGTCGGGTTCGCGCACGTCCTTCGTCACTCCGTCGTCCCTTCGGTCGGGGCTGGCGTCGCGCTCACGAGCCGGCCTTGTAGTCGGCGTCCATCTCGGCGAGGAGCTCCGCGGATGTGGTCTGGCCGCTGAAGATCTCCTGGAGGCCGCTGAGCATGGTCTGCTGCACCTTGGGGTTGGGCCACAGCTGGTCCATGAAGGGCACCGTGCGGTCATCCTGGATGAACGTGGAGAGTTCGGTCAGGGACGGGTCGACCTTGTGGCCCGTGTCGGGCAGGGAGGGCAGACTCCCCTGCTTCTTGACGAAGAGGTTCATGCCCTCGGGAGACATCACGAAGTTCACGAACTTCAGGGCCAGTTCCGGGTTCTTCGCCTTGGCGTTGACGCCGTAGCCGGCACCCGCCGCGGCCGGGATGAGGGTCGCGGCCGGGTCGTCGGTGGCCGGAAGCGCCTTGAAGGTGAACGTGCCCTTGGGGTTCTTGCCCTTGAGCAGGGCGATCACCCAGTTGCCCTGGACGATGCCGAGCGTCTTGCCGGTGGCGGCGAGCTGCTGGCTGGCCTCGTAGTTGGTGCCCAGAGGATTCTTCTGGAAGCAGCCGGTCTTCTCCATCGTCAGGTACTTGTCGACGGCGGTGGTCCACGCCGACTTGGCGAAGGTGGCCTGTCCCGCCTGCATCTTCTGATCGAAGTCGCGGTCGTCGCCGTAGACCGTCGTGGCGACCATCGAATAGAGCACGAGTTGCGTGACCCAGTTGTCCTGGATGCCCAGCGCGAAGGCCGGGGTGCCCTTGGCCTTCGCGTCCCGGCAGAAGGCGAGCAGCTCCTTCCACGTGTCCGGCGGGGTCAGGCCGGCCTTCTCCATCGCCTGCTGGTTGTAGACGGCGCCGATGCCGTTCAGCCCGAAGACCGCGTTGTAGGTCTTCCCCTCGTACTGAGCCACGCTCTTGACCGCGTCCGGCAGCTTCGCGGCCCACGGCTGGTCCGAAAGGTCACGCAGATAGCCCGGCTTGGCCAGGACATAGGTGGCGCCGGGGTTGCCGTTGCCCGGCCAGACCGACATCACATCCGGTGCGGTACCCGAGGACAGCTGGGTACGGATCTGCTGCTGGTACTGGTCGGCGCCGCTGGTGGTGTAGCGGACCTTGACGCCGGGGTTGGCCTTTTCGAACGCCTTGACGACGTCCTCGACGGAGCCCTGGTCGACCGAGGCCAGCGTCAGCGTCTTGGAACCGCCTCCGCCGGAGTCGCTCGCCTTCGTCCCGCCGCTGCACGCGGCCAGGAGGGCGGTGGCCGTCGTCGCGGCCACCAGGACGGTGAGGTTGCGTGTGTTCATGAGGTCTCCCTTACGGAGAAGAAAGGCGGGGATCATCCCCGCAGCCCTCCGGCGAAGCCGTTGATGATGCTGCGTTGCAGGAGGAAGTAGACGAGCAGGACGGGCAGGACGCTGATCACGAGGGCGGCGAAGATGAGGTTCCAGTCGGTGACGTACTGGCCGACGAAGCCCGCTATCGCGACCGGCATGGTCTGCTGGGCGCTGCCGCTCAGATACAGCAGCGGGGTGAAGAAGTCGTTCCACACGGCGACCGTGTTGAGCACCAGAGCCGTGACGGTGACGGGTTTGAGCATCGGCAGCACCACGCGCCGGAAGGCCTGCAGCGGTGTGCAGCCGTCGATGAGCGCCGCGTCCTCGAAGTCCCGGGGCAATGCGCGCAGGAACCCGACGTAGAGGAAGACGGTGAACGGCACCTGCAGCCCGGAGTAGAACAGCACCAGCGCCCAGGGGGTGCCCAGCAGACCGAGGTCGCGCAAGGTCTGGTAGAGCGGCAGGGACGCGAGCTGGAAGGGCAGCACCAGGCCCAGCAGGACGAGCAGGTAGGTGCCCCGTGACCAGCGGGCCGTGACGCGGGCCAGCGGGTAGGCGGCGAGGGAGGAGACGGCCAGCACGATCGCGACGCTGCACACCGTCACGAGCAGGCTGTTGGCCAGTGCCCCGCCGAGCGCGCCCTGCTGCCAGGCCTGGGTGAAGTTGTCCAGGGTCGGCGAGCCGGTCGGGCTGATGGGCGAGGAGGTGTCGGAGGACGGACGCACGGCCAGGTTGACCAGGACGTACAGCGGGAACGCCACGAACAGGGCAGCGGCGATCATCGCCAGTTCCAGGGCGAACGTGCGGGGACGGTAGCGGTTCATGACGCGGCCCTCTCGTTGCGGGAGAGCAGCAGGTACTGCCCCGTGGAGGCGACCGCCACGATGACCGTCAGGACCACCGCGAGGGCGATGCTGTAGCCGAACTCGCCGAGGGTGAAGGCGTCCTTGTAGATGAGGGTCGACAGCGTGTCGGTCGCGTGTCCGGGGCCGCCGCCGGTCAGCGCGTACACCTGGTCGAAGAGTTTGATTCCGCCGATGATCGACAGCATCAGGTTGATGGTGAGGGCGGGGGCCAGCAGCGGCCGGGTCACCGACCAGAAGCGCCGTACGGGACCGGCGCCGTCCATCGCGGCGGCTTCGTGGACCTCCTTGGGCACCGACTGGAGCCCGGCCAGGAAGATCACCATGGAGTAGCCGGCGAACTGCCACACGACGACTCCGACGACGGCCCAGAGGGCGAGGTCGGGATCGCCCAGCCAGTCCTGTTCCCAGCTGTCCAGTCCGACCGCGCCCAGCAGACTGTTCACGGCTCCGTCCGGGCCGAGCAGGTTGCGCCACAGGTAGGCGGTCACGATCGGGGTGACAACGGCCGGGGCGAACAGGAACACCCTGAGCAGGTTCCGGGACCGGATGGCCGTGTTGACGCCCAGCGCCAGCAGCAGCCCCACCCCGTTCTGGACGACCGTGATCGACACGGCGATCAGCAGGGTGTGCCAGATGGCCTGCATCGCGTCGGCGTCGCGGAGCATGTCGGCGAAGTTGCCGAGGCCCACGAAGGCGTAGTGGGGATCGAGTCCGTCCCAGTCGGTGAACGCGTAGTACACACCGCGGGCGCTCGGTACGAGGACGACGAACGCGAACAGCAGGAGCGCCGGCGCGGCGAACCACCAGGGCGGGGTGGTGCGCGCGTCGCGGCGGGCGGTCGTGACCGGGACGGGGTCCGGGGGACGGTCACGATCCGGTAGATGCTCGTTCGGGGCGAGGGTCACGGGCGGACCTGCTTCCTTGAAACGTTTCAGCACTCGCTGCGGGCAAGCTGATGGGTAACGTTTCCCATAGGGTGGGCCAGACCCTAGAGAGCCCTCCACGGGGCGTCAAGATGTCGCGCACGCTGCACTGTCGTCACGCGCTGCGGCCGCCTCGCCCGGAGACGTAGTGGGGGAGGCCCCTTACCCGGTCCGGGCTGGATCCGTACACTTCTCGCCAACGTTGCCCACGGCACCCGGAGGAAGCCGCATGGAGCCGCCCGCAGCACCCCGTCGCGTCACCATCGTCGACGTGGCCCGGCACGCCAACGTGTCGACCACCGCCGTCTCCAAGGTGCTGCGCAACGCCTACGGGGCGAGCCCGGAGATGCGGGCCAAGGTGCGGCGGGCGATCGACGAGCTGGGCTACCGGCCGCTGGCGGCCGCCCGGGGGCTGCGCGGCCAGACGTACACGATCGGCGTGATGCTGCCCGACATCCGCAACCCGTTCTTCCCCGAGATCCTCGACGGCGTCACCGGCTGCCTGGAGGGCACCGACTACCAGGTCCTGCTCGGCCCCGGCGGCAACGGCGAGAAGGAGGAGGTCCGCGTCACCGACGCCATGATCGACCGTGGCATGGACGGCCTCGTCCTCGTCGCCCCCGTGTCACCGCGCGACCGTCTCGAACACGTCGCCTCCGCCGTGCCGACCGTCGTGGTCGGCCGCCACGGGCACTCCCCGGTGTACGACACCGTCGCCGACGACGACCGCGCGGGCGCGGCCCTGGTGGTCCGTCACCTCGCGGAGCTCGGCCACCGCCGGATCGCCCACATCGAGCACCACGAGACCGACCCGACGCGCGCCACCGAGATGCCGAACGCCCAGCGCGCCGACGGCTACCGGCGCGCCATGCGGGACCTCGGCCTGGACGGGGAGATCGACGTCGTCTCCACCAGCTACACCCAGCAGGGCGGTTACGAGGGCGCGAAGCAGCTGCTCGCGCGCCCCCACCGGCCCACGGCCGTCTTCGCGGGCGCGGACATCGTCGCCATGGGCGTGCTGGAGGCGGTCGCCGAGGCCGGCCTCTCGGTGCCCGGCGACCTCTCGGTGGCGGGCTACGACAACACCACCTTCGCCGCGCTCGGTCAGATCTCCCTGACCAGCGTCGACCAGGCGGGCCAGGAGATCGGCCGGAACGCCGCCCGGCTGCTCCTGGAGCGCATCGCGGACCGCGGCAGGCGCTCGGTCCAGGTCAGGCTCTCCCCCACGCTGGTGGCGCGCCGCACCACGGACCGGCCGCCCGCGTAGGGGCGTTCAGGTGCTGCCGGCGCGGGGAGTTCCCGCCCGGAACGCTCCGGGCGTCGTGCCCGTCCGCAGCCGGAAGAACTTGGTGAAGTCGCTGGGATCGGCGAATACCCCAGCTCCGCGGCCACGTCCTTCGCCGCGCGGTCGGTGTGCAGCAGCAGGCGCTTCGCCTCCAGCAGGACCCGCTCGTCGATGTACTTCTTCGCGCTCATCCCGGTGACCGCCAGGCTCGCGCGGGACAGGGTGCGGGGGCTGTAGCCCAGGGCGGCGGCGTAGTCCTCCACCCGCCGCGTCACCCGGTGGTCGCGCTCCACCGCGTCGGACAGGCGCCGGAACACCTCCGTCGCGGGGGCCGGTGCGGCGGACCCGCCCGTCACCTTGGCCAGGCGCAGGACCAGCACGGACACCAGGTGCCGGAGCACCTCGACGTGCGCGGCGAGCGGCAGCGAGGTCAGCGCGGCGTACTCGAACGCCAGGTGTTCCAGGCCCAGTCCCAGCGCCCGCGCGTCCTGCCCCGAGGGCAGCACCGGCGCCTGCCGGTACGGCGGGTCCATGCCGCCGGCGGCGAGGGTCGCGGGCGGCAGGAACCCCGGCCGGAACACCACGATCGTCCCCTCGGCGGCCGGCGGGTCCCGTCCGAACCGCTGCACCTGCCCGGGGCGGATCCACAGCCAGGCGCCGGGCGGCAGCTCGTGCTCGACGAAGTCCAGGACGTGGTCGTCGTCCCCAACCTCTCCGTCGTCGAACCCGCTTCCCCGATGCGCGGGGCACCTTCTCGACGCACGTGCGGGACCTGCCGGAGGTCCGGGACTGGACGGCCAGGCTCCGTCAGCTGCGCGCCGCCTCTGCCCGGTGACCCGCCCCCCTGGCCCACTCAAGGAGCTCTCATGACCACCGACGCCGTGTGCCCCCGCTGTGCCTTCGACGCCGTTCGGACGCTCGCCGCCTCGCCGGTGGCGGACGTGTGGCTGGTCCGCCAGTGCGAGCGGTGCCTCTACACCTGGCGCGCCACCGAGCCCGCCCGCCGCACCACGCGCCAGGCGTACCCGGAGGAGTTCAGGATGACCGCGACGGACATCGAGAACGCGATCGAGGTGCCCGCCGTCCCGCCGCGGCGCGCGCCGGGCGACCGCATCCGAGCCTCCCCGCCCCACTCCCTCCTCTCACCACTCCCCGCCGTCGTCGTCGCGCCGCGCGGACAGGACCGCCCGGCGCGTGGACCAGGCGTGGAACGCGACGCGGAGGGCGTGCAGGAGGTGGCGGCGGCGCGGCTCCGCCGCGAGGTCCCACAGCTCGCCGCGCCACTCCTCGGCGTACCGCGCCCGGTCCGCGGCCGGGAGGACGAGCGCCGCGGAGCCGATGAGCCACTGCGCCGCCGGACTGACCCGGCGCCGAGTGGTGAGGGGGGCGGCGGCCTCTCCCGGACTGTGCAGGGCGGTGGTGAACCGGTCGAGGAGCGTCGTCGCTTCGCCGCAGGCCTGGGCGACGCGGCGGGCCTGAGCACCCCCGCGCGGGTCGACGCGGTCGAGTTGCAGCGCGAGTTCGCCGGCGGCCGTGGAGGCGTAGGCCAGTCCCTTGACCAGGTAGGCGGTGCGGGCCGCGACGACCCGGGGCCTGTCGATCACGGACGGGAGCCGGACGGCGGCGATATGGAGGTTGCCGACGGCCTCGGCCAGGTCGAGCGCCAGGTCGATGTCGCTGCTGATGACCCTGGAGCGCCGAAGGGCGAGGCCGTGCGCCAGGTCCTTGGCGCGGATGTCGGCGCGGGCGAGCGTGCGGACGAGGTCGCCTGCCAGGCTGACCGCGTGACTGTAGGGGGACTCGGCGGCGAGGCTCGGACCGCCGGGAAGGGGCTCCGCGTTCATCAGCCGGCGCCTCCGGCCAGGCCGGGCCGGAGTACGCCGAGCGCGTTCCTGTCGGCCGTGGCGCGGGCCAGTGCGGCCCTGGCCGATACGCAGCCGTCCGGGCTGAGTCGGTAGTAACGCCGCCGGGGGCGGCCCTGCTCGTGCGGATCCGCCTCCTCCCAGCGGGACACCAGCCAGCCGACGGACTCCAGGCGGGCCAGGATCGGGTGGATCGTGCCGCTGGCCAGCTGGGCTCTGGCGCAGACCTCCAGCCCGTACAACTCTTCGGTGGGCTCCTCCAGGAACGCGCGCAGCACCAACTGGGTCGGCAGCGTCATCCGTGGACTCGACGGCTCGTGAGGCATGCTCCAACTCTACTTAGGGCTAGGTAGAGTTGGAGCATGCTGTGACGGCCGACGGTAATACGATGTCCGTTCGATCGCCGGTGGGCTGCGCCGGACGTCGGCGCGCTGAGGGGATCGGTTCGGACGTCAAGCGGTCGTGGTGCGCCGGAGTGCGTGGGCTTCGGCGAGGAGGAGGTAGCCGGCCGCGGTCCAGGTGTAGGCGCGGTCGCGCAGGCCCGTACCGGTGAGGGCGTCGAAGTTCTCCGCGAAGCCGTGGGTTTCGCACAGGGCCCGGAATCGGGCGCTGATGGCGTCGGCGAGGCGGTGGTGGCCGGCGCGGCGCAGCCCGTCCTCGACGAGGACGGTGGCGGGCGCCCAGATCGGGCCGCGCCAGTAGCCGTCGGAGAGGTAGTGCGGGGAGTCGGGCCGTTCGGTGGCCAGGCCGTACGCGGTCAGGTGGGTCTCGATCCGGGCGGCCAGGGCCTTGCCGATGTTCTCGGGCAGGTGCTCGCCCAGGGCCATCGGCATCAAATCCAGCAGACCGGAGCTGCCCCACGTCCGCCCGCTGGCGACACCGCGGGCCACGAACCGCTCCCCCGTCCACAGTTCGTCGACCATCGCCGCCTGGGTCGCCTCGGCGGTACGGGTCCAGCGGCGGGCGTCGTCGGGAAGGCCCAGCTCGGTGGCCAGACGGGCGAGTTCGCGGAGCTGGAGGACGAGGAAGGCGGCCAGGTCGGCGGTGACGACGACGCGCTCGGGGTCGAAGGTGGTGGCGTTGTCCCAGCCGCTGTCGTTGCCGTGGTGGTAGTGCGGCAGGGCGGCGCCCGGTGCCCGGCGGGCGGTGAGCCAGAAGTCCGTCCACCGCGCCAGCCTGCCGTAGATCTCGGCGAGTTCCGTCCGGCCGAGGGGCTCGGAGAGCCGGCTGCGCAGCCGGGAGAGGGTCCAGCCGTGGATGGGGGGTTTGACGAAGTTGTAGAGGACCTCGGAGTGGGTCACCGAGTCGGGCAGGGCGCCGGACTCGTCCTGGTGGTCGAACGGCAGCGAGAACTGGTCCCGGGCCAGCGCGGGTGCCCCGGGCGCCAGGGCGAGGGCGTTGAAGCAGTGGTCCCAGCTCCAGACCTTGTCCATCCAGTGCTTGGACATCAGCACCGCCGGGCGGGTGACGAGGGCCGCCGGGCGGACCGTCGCCGACCACAGGACGTACACGGCGAGTTCGGCGGCCGGGGTGTCCGGCGAGCGCCAGGGGGCGACCGCGTCGGCGAAGGCGGCGAACGCGGCCCGCGCGCCCGCCACGATCTGGTCGAACGTTCCCGTGGGGGTGTGGGGGGCGCGGGCGGTGTCCAGTTCCTCGACGGCCGCTTCCCAGGCCTCGCCGGCCTCCGCGGTGAGGGTGACGCCGCGTTCGCCGGCAGCGAGGGCCTGGGTGCCGGACTCCTCGGTCACGGTGCCCGACAGCACGGTGATCCGATAACGGCGCCCGGTCTCGTACGAGGTGAACACGTACGCCCCGGCCACCGGGTCACGGTAGAAGTAGGTGCCCGTGAAGGGGGTCAGGGTATCCGCCGCGGCGGTGATGCGCAGGCCCAGTCCTTCGCCGCGCAGGCGGACGGTGTCCGGTGAGGCGTAGGCGAGGCCGACGCGCCCTGCCGCGCCGGTCCAGGTGAGCAGGCCCGGTGTCGCCTCGACGTGGGTCGCGGCCCGGTCGCCTGTCGTCGCGTCGAGCGGCGTGAAGCGCAGGACCGGGTGCATGCCGTTCTGGTGCGAGACGAGGTGGAGGTCCTCGGCCCGGGTCTTCTCCGCGAGGACGGGAGAGATACCGAACCAGGATCCGTACGTGCTGAACGGGAGGTCGTGGAGGGAGAAGGCCGGGCCGGATCGGGCGGCGGTCATCAGGCGTGACTCATTTCTTCTGCGGTGGTCTGCTGCTCCGGGTGAGCGCCGACCCGGGTCTCAGTCCTTGACGGCTCCGGCCGTCACGCCCGCGGCGACGTAGCGCTGGGCGAGGACGAGGATCACCGTGGCGGGCAGGGAGGCCACGACGGCGGTGGCCATGATGGCGTTCCACTCCTGGTTGTTGTTGCCGATGTAGTGGTAGATGCCGAGGGTGATCGGCTCGTGGGCGCCGCCGTTGACCAGGGTGCCGGCGAACACGAAGTCGGACCAGGACCACAGGAACGCGAACAGCGACACCGTGACGACGGCGTTGCGGCTCATCGGCAGCACCACCGACCGGAAGGTGCGCAGGGGCCCGGCTCCGTCCATCTGCGCGGCCTGGAGCAGTTCTCCGGGGATGCCGGACATGAACGCGGTGAAGATCAGCACCGCGAAGGGGACGGCCAGGGTGGAGTCCGCGAGGATCAGGCCGGGCACGGACTGGAGCAGTCCGAGCTGGAGGTAGATGGCGTAGAAGCCCATCGCCATGATGATGCCGGGGATCATCTGGGCGACCAGGAGCAGGAAGCCGATCACGCCCCCGCCGCGCGGCCGGAGTTTCGCCAGCGCGTAACCGGCGGGCGCGGACAGCGCCACGGTCAGGACGACCGTGCCCAGGCCGACGACCAGGCTCGTGCCGAGGTAGGGCAACTGCTGGTCGAGGACGGCTCGGTAGCCGTCCAGCGTGGCGTGGACGGGGAACAGGTCCGGCGGGCTCTTGCGCATGTCCTGGTCGCGGGTGAAGGACACGTTGAGCATCCAGTAGACCGGGAAGAGCATGACGGCGGTCAGCGCCAGGCCGAGGGCGGTCTGCCACCCCGTGCGGCGGCGGTGCGGGGAGTTCATGCCGGTGCCTGCTTTCGCTGGACCCTCAGGTAGACCAGGCCGAACACCAGGGCGGCGACGACGAGCAGGTTGCCGACGGCCGCGCCGGGGCCGAAGGCGGGGAGCAGGTTGCCGAAGCCGAGGCGGTAGGACCAGGTGGCGAAGGTGGTGGACGAGTCCGCCGGGCCGCCCTTGGTCATGATCCAGATGATGTCGAAGACCTTGAGCGTGTACACCAGGCCCAGCAGCAGGGTGATGGCGGAGACCGGGCGCAGCAGCGGGAAGGTGATGCTCCAGAACCGCCGCCAGGGGCCCGCACCGTCCAGCGCGGACGCCTCGTACAGGCTCGCCGGGATGGACTGCAGGCCGCTGTACAGCAGGACCAGGTTGAACGGCACGCCGATCCAGATGTTGGCGATGATCACCGACGTCAGCGACCAGTCCGGTGACGTCAGCCAGTTCACCGGACCGATGCCGACGGCACCGAGCAGGGCGTTGACGATCCCGGAGTCGCTGTTCAGCATCCACGACCAGGTCGAGGCCGACACGATCAGCGGCAGCAGCCACGGCACGAGGAACAGGGCCCGGAGCGTCGCGGAGAGCCGGAAGTGCTGGTTGAAGAAGACCGCGAGGGCCAGGCCGATGGCGTACTGGAAGACCAGGCACACGGCGGTGAACACGATGGTGTGCGTCAGGGCGGGTCCGAAGGCCGGGTCGTCGAAGACCTTCCGGTAGTTCTCCAGCCCGGTGAACGGCGCGTCGCCCTGGACGAAGGAGCGGACGGTGTAGTCGCGCAGGCTCAGGTCGACGTTGCGGTAGAGCGGATAGGCGTAGAAGAGGGCGAGGTAGAGGGCGACCGGGGCGAGGAAGGCCCAGGCGGCGAGCTGCTGGGACGTGGGGCGGCGGCGCCGTGCGCGGGGCGGTTCCGCGGGGACCGCCCCGCTGGGGCCGGGCGCGGGCCGGCGGTGCGGCACTTGTGTCGTGTGACTCATCGACGGGTCCTGGAATACCGTCACTTGACGGCGGACTGGGCCTTGGCCAGCGCGTCCTCGGGCGACTCGGCCCCGCTGAGGGCGGACTGGACCGCCTTCCACATCTGCTCGGAGATCTTCGGGTACGTGGTGCCGAGGTCGTCGCTGGTCCGTCCCTTGGCCGCCTTGACCGCCTCGACCCAGGGCTTCAACCCGGCGTTCTCGGCGACCTGCTTGTCCTGGACCTCGGCGGTGGGCGCCACGTAGGACAGGGTGGTGTCCGTGGCGTACAGGTTCTCGGTGCTGGTCAGGCAGGACACCAGCTTCCGCGTGGTGGCGTAGCGTCCGGTGTCGCCCTGGACGGGGACGGTGACGAACTCGCCTCCGGTCGGGGCCGCGGCGTTGCCGCCGTCGGACGCGGGGATGGGCAGGACGCCGTAGTCGAAGCCGGCCTTCTCGGCGTTCGCGAGCTGCCAGGTGCCGTTCTCGGCGAAGGCGTAGTCGCCGCTCGCGAACTCCTGCCAGCTGGTGGTCTGCGTGTTGTTGATGACCGAGTTGGGGGCGTAGCCCTTCTTCAGCCAGTCGTTCCACAGGGACAGGGCCGAGACGCCCTGCGCGGAGTCGAGGTCGGTCAGCTGCGCGCCCGATCCCCAGAACCAGGGCAGGAACTGGAAGCTGCCCTCCTCCGTTCCGATCGCGGAGAAGGTGATGCCCTTCTTCCCGGCCTTCTTCACCTTCTCCAGCGCGGCCGTCAGCGACGCCCAGTCCTTGATCGAGGCGACGTCGACGCCGGCGGCCTTCAGGACGTCCTTGTTGTAGTAGAGGGCGAGGGTGTTGGCGCCGATGGGCGTGCCGTAGGTCCTGCCGTCCGCCTGGCCGGCCGCCAGCAGGTTGGGGTCGGCCTTCGAGGTGTCGACCTTGTTCTCGTCGGTCGTGGTGAGCACTCCCGCCTCGGCGAGCGTCGACACCACCGGGTTGTCGAGGATGAGGACGTCCGGCGAGTTGTCCTGCTGCGCCGCCAGCAGCGCCTTGTTCGTCAGGTCGCTGGTGTCGAAGGCCGTCCGCTTGATCGTGACGCCGGCCTTGCCCCCGCAGTCGTCCAGCAGCTTCGCCCAGTCCGAGTCCTTGGCGAACTGCGGGTACGGGTCCCAGACGGTGTAGGTGCCGCTGTCCTCCGCCGTCGCGGTGGTGGTGCCGTCGCCGGAGGAGCATGCGGTGGCGCCGGCCGTCAGGGCGACGACGGTCAGGGCGGTGGCGGTGAGGCGGCGTCTTGCGGGTCTGGTCATGGGTGTTCCTTCGGGTAGTACGGCCTCGTGGTGGACGTGGACATGCCAAGAAGACCCGACCCGGGAACCAGGTCCGGGGCGGGGGCGCCCTCCGGGAGGCGGCCGGTCGGACGGTCGGTCAGGCGGTCGGCTCGGAAGCGGGGCTCGGGGGCGCGACCGTGCCGGCGGGCCCGGTGCTGGCGCGGAGGGAGATCGGCGGGGTGAGCAGGTGGTGGCGTGGCGGCCCATCGGGGTGGTCGAGCCGCTCGACGAGCAGGTCCACGGCCAGCCGTCCCATCTGCGCCGCGGGTACGTCGGCCGCCGTGAGCTGTGGGGTCACCGTCTCGGCCCAGCGCGAGGCCACGACACCGGTGACGGAGAAGTCGCGCGGCACATGGCGGCCCGCGTGGGCTAGGCCCCGGTAGAGGCCTCCGAGCGCGGCCTCGTTCAGCGTGACGAGGGCCGTGGTGGCGGGGTCGTCGTGCAGGATCCGCTCCAGGCAGGCCTGGCCGGAGGGTGCGTCGTCCCCGCAGGTGTACGTGCGGACGGTGAGCCCGCGTTCCGCGGCGGCCTTGGTGAAGCCGTCCAGTCCCCGGTGGGCGGACTCGTACCCGGCGCGCAGGAGCCGCTCGGGCCGGTTGACGAACGCGATCCGGCGGTGGCCCAGGTCGGCGAGGTGGTGGACGCAGGCCGCCGCCAGTGCGGTGTGGTCGAGGCCGACCCACCAGTCGCCCTCCGGCCGCGCGGTGCGGCCGATGCAGACGGCGGGGAAGTCCTCGGCCAGGAGGTGGTCGACGCGGTCGTCCTGGAGCCGGATCTCCATGAGGATGGCGCCGTCGACGCGCCGCTCGCCCAGCAGCCGCTGGAACGAGCGGTCGCTGTCCACGCCGCTCGGCGAGAGCAGCACGTCGTAGTCGTAGGTGGCCGCGGCCTCCACCACGCTGCCGATGAAGTCGAGCTGCATTCCGGTGTAGTGGTCACCGGCCGGCGGGAAGACCAGGCCGATGGTGCTGGTCCGGCCGTTGGCCAGCGCGCGTGCGCTCGCGTTGGGCCGGTAGCCGAGGTCGTCGATGACCCGCTGGATCTTCTCCCGGGTCTCGTCCGACACCGGACGCTTGCCGCTCAGCGCGTACGACACGGTGCTCCGCGAGACACCGGCCCGCCGGGCGATCTCACCGATGTTCACGGGGACTCCTTCACAGGACTGATCCGGCTCGTCGAACCGGTTCGCGTGAAGGGAAGGTAGGAGCTGACCGCGCGACTGTCAATGGTCTGCGCACGCTTCCCGGCACATCCTGCGAGAACACGGCACACCCGGCACAGACTTCGCGTACGGAGTATTGCTGGCCCGTATCGCCGGTGCTAGCTTCCGTCGAGCCGTCGAACCGGTTCGACTCCTCATGTCTCACCTCCCACCCTCTCCACGCTCCATCCCACCTCTCACGGATGACTCGGAGACCTCAGTGCCACGCAGAAGAAGAACCACCGGAGCAGGTGCCGCGGCGGTGGCCGTGGCGGTCCTCGCCACCGCACTCGCCGGCACCACCGGCACGGCCGGCGCGGCGGAGCCGGAGCGGCTCGTCGTGGATCTCGGCACCGACACCGGCCCCTTCCACGGAGGCGCGTCGGGTTCGCTGTACGGCGTCTACGGCGACGGGGTGCCCACCCGCAACCTCCTGGAGGGCATGCACGTCCGCACGGTCTCGACGAAGGCGCAGGACGGGCCCCAGCACCCGGGAGCGGACGCGCTGGAGATCCTGCCGCCGTTCGTGGACTCCGGTGGCAAGGACGTCTACATCTACATGACCGACATCTACCGCGGCTTCCCGTACCAGTGGCCGGGCGCGGACGGTCCGGCCCGGCTCGCCGACTTCAAGGAGAAGATCAGGAAGCAGGTCCGGCAGGTCCTGACCATGGGCGAGTACAAGGACCACGTCGTCTACGTGCCCTTCAACGAGCCCGAAGGGAACATGTTCGGCACCGGCGCGTGGAGCTACAACAAGATCTCCTGGCTGAACGACCCGAAGGACTACTTCGCGGCCTGGAAGGAGGTCTACCGGCTCATCAAGGAACTCGACCCGGACGCCCGCATCGCCGGCCCCAACACCAGCGTGCTCTACGACCAGGTCAAGGGCTTCCTCGAGTACGCCAAGGCCAACGACGTGGTGCCGGACGTGATGACCTGGCACGAGCTGTCCAGCCCCGCCGCCGTCCGCACGAACGTGGCCAGGTACCGGCAGATGGAGAAGGACGTCGGCGTCGGCCCGCTGCCGATCAACGTCAACGAGTACGGCCACAACTACCACCTGTCCGTGCCCGGCCAGGTCGTCCAGTGGGTCTCCGCCATCGAGGAGTCCAAGATCGACGCGGACCTGGCGTACTGGAACATCGACGGCAACCTCAACGACTCGGCCGTGGAGGCCAACAAAGGCAACGGACAGTGGTGGCTGTTCAACGCCTACGGCCGGATGACCGGCCACACCGTCGAGGTGACCGCACCGCACCCCAACCAGCAGTACACCCTCCAGGGCGTGGCCACGCTCGACGAGGACAAGAGGCAGTCGCGGGCGCTCTTCGGCGGCAAGAGCGGCGACGCGGACATCGTCTTCGAGAACGTCGACCCGAAGCTGTTCGGGAAGACCGTGCGCGCGATCGTCCAGGAGATCCCCTGGACCGGGCAGGTCGGCGACTCCGCGCAGCCGCTGCGCCTGTCCGACCAGGAGCTGACGGTCGGCGCCGACGGCTCGGTCACGCTCCCCATGACCGGCATGAACGAGATGTCCGCGTACCAGGTCATCCTCTCCCCCGGCGGCAACGGCGGAACACCGGCCGAACCGTCCGTCGGCTGGCGCAGGACCTACGAGGCGGAGAACGCCACGTACACCGGCCGCGGCTACTCGAAGAACGGGCCCGAGGGATCGCCCTCCCAGGTGGGCAAGTTCGCGACCTCCGGCATGTACAACGTCGGCGGCCTGCGCACCGGCTCCGACGGAGTGCTCGCCTTCGACGTCGAGGTCCCTCAGGACGGCACCTACGATCTCAGCGTCTTCGCCAACTCCTACAACCTGTACGACCTGGTGAAGGAGCAGGGCCCCACCAACGTCTTCCTCCGCGTCGACGGCAGAGACCCGCAGGAGCTGCGCCTGCCGCTCGGCTACAAGTGGGTGGTCTGGGGCCACACGGACACCACGGTGAAGCTGACCGCGGGCAAGCACCGCATCACGCTCGCCGCGCAGGACCCCGACCTCGGTGTCACCAAGGGCGACGCCATCATCGACAAGATCGACCTGGCCCTGCGCGACGAGCGCGTGACCGCACCCGCGATCTACGAGGCCGAGTACGCCACCCTCTCCGGAGCCCGGCCCGACTACACCCACCCCGGCGCCTCGGGTCCCGGCACGGTACCGCTGCCCAAGGGCGCCTCCGCGACCTTCTGGGTCCACTCCCCCACCGACGGTGAATCGACCGTGTCCGTCGACCACTTGGGCGGCGGCCGGGCGGCCCTCTCCCTCAACGGGGAGCCGCTCGACCTGCCCAAGGCCGGTGGTGCCAGGAAGGGCACGGACGGATTCCGGCTGTTCCTGTCCGGCGGCATCAACAAGATCACCGTCACCGGTGCATCGGGCGCGTTGCTGCTCGACCGCCTGCGCGTCACACCGTCCAGCGGCGTACTGGTGCCGACGGTGTACCAGGCGGAGTCCGGCACTCCCAGCGGCGCCGCCAAGGTGACCGAGGCCTACGGCTTCGCCTCCGGCGGCAAGGCCGTCACCGGCATCGGCGACGGGAAGGCCAACGCCCTCACCCTCGACGTCGTCGCCGAGCGCTCCGGACGCCACGCCCTGACGATCCGTTACTCCAACGCCGAACAGGCGCCGGCCACGCACTACAACCCCGACCCGATCGCCCGCCACACCGACCTCTCGGTCAACGGCGGACCGGCCCGGCGCATCCTGTTCCCGACGACCTTCCACTTCAACAACTTCTGGGACCTGACCGTCCCGGTCACCCTGAAGAAGGGCACCAACCGGCTCACCTTCACCGCGGAGGAACTGCCCGACTTCGACGGCGACACGTTCAACCAGTACGACCAGCGCTCCCCGTACGCACCGGTCATCGACCGGGTCGCCGTCACACCGCTCACCCGGAGGTAACCCGCGGATCACCGGGCCGTGCCCTGACGAAGGCCGCGGTGCCGCACGGCGGAGGTCGTCGCCGTGCGGCACCGCGGCGCACGGCGCGGGCGCTTGGTCACGGTGGGGTGATGCCGTCGAACAGGTTGGTGACCAGGGCGGCGACGAAGTCGTCGGTCACGGGCTCGTCCGGGATGAGCAGCCGGTGGTAGACGGCGCCCCAGAGCTGGTCGACGAGGACCTGGACGTCGACGTCGTCGCGGATCTGCCCCTGCTCCCGGGCGCGCAGCAACCGCTCCCCGGCCAGCCGTCGGCGTCCGGAGGAGTACAGGGAACGGAAGGCCGTGGCGAGGTCCTCGTCGGTCTGGGACTGGCCGATCAGCTCGGTCAGCACCCGCCCGGCCGGCGTCCGGGTCATCAGGTGCGCGAACGACCGCAGTTGACGCGTGAGGTCGGCGCGGATGTCGCCGGTGTCCTCGAAGGCGAGGGTTTCCTCGACGGCGTGGAAGTAGCCGTCCAGGGCGAGGGCGCCCTTGGAGGGCCACCACTTGTACAGCGTCGTCTTGCTGACGCCGGACAGACGGGCCACCCGTTCGAAGGTCAGGTCGGCGATGCCCTCGGTCAGGAGCACCTCACCGACCACGCGGAAGACGTCCGCGCGGACCTCGTCGGCCGGGCGGCGCCCGCGCCGGCGGGCCGGGCGCTCCTCGGTGCCCACGTCCTGCTGCGTCACGGTGTCTCTCCTTCGCTCGTTCCAGGTCGGGCCGGCTCCCTGGCCCGGGGTCAGGCGAGCCCGCCGTTGGTGTAGAGGACCTGGCCGTTGACCCAGCGGGCGGGGCCGGCGAGGAAGGCGACGGACTCGGCGACGTCGCGCGGTTCGCCCAGCCGCTCCAGCGGGGTGGCCTGGGCGAAGCGAGCGACGGTGGCCTCGTCCTTGCCCTCCAGGAAGAGCGGGGTGGCGACGGGGCCGGGGGCGACGGTGTTGACGGTGATGTCCTTGCCGCGCAGTTCGCGGGCGAGGATCAGCGAGATGCTCTGCGCGGCCGCCTTGCTGGCGACGTACGCCCCGTAGCCGGGCAGTTGGGTGCGGGTGACCGACGTGGACACGTTGATGATCGCGCCGCCGCGGCGCACCCGGCGGGCGGCCTGCTGGGCGACGACGAAGGTGCCGCGGATGTTGGTGCGGTGCATCCGGTCCAGGTCGTCCAGGTTCAGCTCTGCGATCGGCGCGAGCACCATGATCCCGGCGGTGTTGATCACCACGTCGACCCCGCCGAACGCCGTCTCGACGGCGTCGAAGGCGGCCTCCATCTCCTGCTCGTCGGCCACGTCGCCACCGACGGCGACGGCCTGCCCGCCGGATGCGGTGATCTCCTCGACGAGGGCCTCGGCCTTGGCCTTGTTGCCGGCGTAGTGCACGGCGAGGGCGAAGCCGTCCGCGGCGAGCCGCTCGACGACGGCCTTGCCGATGCCGCCGGAGCCGCCGGTGACGAGCGCGACGCGGGGGGTGGTGGCGCGGGGCGTGCTGGTCATGGTCTGTCTCCTCCACGAGAAATGGACGGTGAGTTCATATAAGCAGAATATGAACGCACCGTCCATATAACGAGCCATGATTCTTTCCGGTGACGCGGAACGGAAAGGCCGGGCGGGCAGCGGCGCGTGCGGCCCTGCGGTTTCTACAGCCGGTTCTCGGCGCGCAGCACCAGGTCGAGCAGCCCCGGGAACCGCGCGTCGAACTCCTCGCGACGCAGTCGGTTGACCCGCTTCGGCCCCTCGTCCCGCTGCTCGACCAGGCCGGCGCCCCGCAGGACGGAGAAGTGATGACTGAGCGCAGCCTTGCCGACCGGCACGTCGAAACTGCCGCAGCTGCGCGTCCACACGGGGGAACCCGCCAGTTCGCGGACCAACTGGAGGCGCACCGGGTCGGCGAGCGCGGACAGCGCGGTCAGGACGGAGACGTCCTCGGGATCCGTGTGCACCGGTGCGGCGCGGTGACTGCCGCCCGCGGTCTGGTTCGCCATGCCCCTCTCCCTGCCCTGCGACCTCGCCGGCCCCCGTCGAGCACCCGGGCCACTTGCCGAGTGTTCGATGAACATCTTACAGTCCGGGTGTTCGCTTTCCATTGAACACTCAGTCGAGGGGTGCGTTCCGATGATGCGTGCGGTGGAGTTCGAGGAGTACGGCGGTCCCGAGGTGCTGAAGGTCGTCGAGACCGAGGTTCCCGAGCCCGGCCCGGGCCGGGTGGCCGTCGACGTCGCCTACGCGGGCGTGAAATTCGCGGACCTCAAGGCCCGCGCCGAGGGCTACCGCGTGCAGTCGCTGCCCTACCGCCCGGGTCTGGAGGTCTCCGGCCGGGTCCGGGCCGTGGGCGCCGGCGTCGAGGGACTGCGCCCCGGGCAGGAGGTCGCCGCCCTCGTCGACAGCGGCGCCTACGCGGAGGTGGTCGTCGCCGACACCGCGACCGTCTTCCCGCTCCCCGAGGGCCTGGACCTGCGGACGGCGGCCACGCTCCCCACCGTGGTGCCGACCGCGCACGCCCTGCTGCACGAGGTGGGCCGGCTGAGCGCCGGGGAGAGCGTGCTGGTGCACGGCGCCGCCGGGGGCATCGGCACGGTGGCCGGGCAGCTGGCCCGGGCGGCGGGAGCCGGCGCGGTCTACGGCGTGGTCTCCTCCGCGGCGAAGGCCGGGCACGCCCTGGAACACGGCTACGACGAGGTGTTCACCACCGGCACCTTCGCCGACGACGTCCGCCGTGCGACCGGCGGCAGGGGTGTCGACCTGGTCCTCGACCCGATCGGCGGCGACACCCTGCGCCAGGGCCTCGACGTCCTGGCCGTGTTCGGACGGCTGGTGTCCTTCGGCAACGCGAGCGGCGCGGAGCCGTGGCGCGTCGGGCAGCCCGAGCTGTATCCGCGGGGCCGTTCCGTCGCGGGCTTCTCCATCCTGGCCCTCGCGCAGTCCGCGCCCCAGGCGCTGCGCGCGCTGGCCGAGCGGTCGTTCCGCACGGTCACCGACGGCACGGTGCGCCTTCCGGTCACGGCCGAGTTCGCGCTGTCGGAGGCGGCCGAGGCCCATCGCCTGATGGGCGGGCGCACGTCGACGGGCAAGCTGCTGCTGCGGATCACCGACTGAGCGTGCTCCGATGACCTGGTCTGCGGGCCCTCCCGAGGGTGAGGAGGCAGTCGGGTGACGTGGGCGGGGCGCGCTCGGAACAGTCGTCGCTCCGCCGCCTGTCCGCCGGACTGATGACCCTGACGGCCGGGACACCCCGCGACCTGTACAACTACAGAGAGATCACCACTTGTCCGGGAGTCCCCATGGCCCGTATCCGCCGCACCCGATCCGTCGACGCCCTGGACGCCATCGAGCCCCCGGACACCGTCCAGATGCTCGTCGGCGTGGTGTCGGTGACGGTGCTGGTGGAGTTCCTCGGCCTGGTCTCCGGATCCGAGGTGTGGCTCCTCGGGCTGCTGGTCTTCCTGCCGGGAACGGCGTCGGCGCTGTGCACGGTCCGGCAGACGACCTTCGTCGCCGTGTGGACCACGCTCGTCGTCACCTTCACCGTGCTGGTGCGGGACACCGACGTGGGCCGGTGGCTCGACCGGGCCCTGCTGGTGCTGCTCACCCTCGCCCTGGGCGCGACCTCCGTCTACGCCTGCCGCCGGCGCCTCGGACGCGAGCACGAGATGCTCCGCCTGCGCTCCACCGCCGCGGCCATGCAGCGGCACATCCTGCACCCCCTCCCCGTCCTGACCGACGACGTCCTCGTCAACGGCGTCTACGAGCCCCTGCAGGAGGACCGTCTCGTCGGCGGTGACATCTACGACGTGGTCGACTCGCCTTGGGGCAGCCGCGTGCTGATCGGGGACGTGCAGGGCAAGGGCCTGGCGGCGGTCGGCGCCGCGTTCGCCGTCATCGGGGCCTTCCGTGAGGCGGCGTACCGCGAGCCCACGCTCACCGCGCTCGTCGACGCCCTCGACGCCGCCGTGGTGCGCCACAACTCGCACGCCGAACAGGCCGGTGACGACGAGCGCTTCGTGACCGCGCTCGTCGTCGGTGTCGATGCCGGCCCGGAGGCGCAGCTGGTCAACTGCGGGCACGTCCCGCCCCGGCTGGTGCGGGACGGCGTGGTCTCCACACCGCCGCTGGACTCCGGCGTCCCGCTCGGTCTCGCCGAGTTGGCGGACGCGCCCACGACGGTCAACTGGTGCGCGTTCCCGGAGGGTTCGACGCTGCTGCTGACCACCGACGGGCTCGACGAGACCCGGTCCGCCGACGGCACGTTCTACCCGGTCGAGGAACGACTGACCGGGCACCTCGGCCTCTCCCCCGCCGAACTGCCCCGGGCCCTGTACGAGGACGCCCGCGCCTTCGGCGACGACGACGGCGGGCACGACGACGTCGCCGTCCTGACGGTCCGCCGCTCTCCCCACCGCTGACCGACCGGGCGCCCCGGGCCGACCGGTCAGCGGTGGTCGCCCCGTCAGCCCTCAGGCGCCGTGAGTCTCGGGCTCCGTGGATCCCTCGGGCTCCGTGCCGATGAGGACGAAGGCCATGGTCACCGGACGGCCGCTGTCGTTGCGCCAGGCGTGCCGGGTGCCGTTCTGGATCACGATGTCCCCGGCCGAGAGACGGGTGCGGTGGCCGTCGTCGAGTTCGAGGAGGATCTCGCCCCGGAGCACGATGCCGTAGTCCACGGTCGGTGTGGCGTGCATGCCGTCGGGTTCGATGAGCTCGGCGAGGCCGGGCGAGTCGGCGCGCTGCTCCTGGTCGAAGGCGACGGGGTCGAACGCCGGGTCGGCCAGCGCGCTGTCCGGCGGGAAGGTCAGGACGATGAAGCGCGTGCCGCCCGGCGCCGGGAGCAGGCTGGTGACCTTCGGCGTGGGATCCTCCCCGGCCCGGTTGGGAGGGTCGCCGGGGTCGGTGGCCCACGGCAGGCGGGAGACCCAGCCGGGCAGGCTGGTGAACTCCCGGCTGCGCGGGATCGGGCCGTCGCTGACGACGACCGACCGGCCGTTCCCGTCATGGCCGGTGACGACTCTGCGCATGGGTCCGTACTCTCCACCCATACGTCTGTCCTCTCCAGGCATGCGTTCGTCCCCTCTACGCATGCGTCTCTCCTCGCTCGGGACCACTGGCCCCGTCCGGCGGTCGGGACGGGACTGACTCGGCGGACTCGGCGGACTCGGCAGCCTCGGCCGAGACCGTCAGGGCGGTCTGCCAGGCGTCGACGACGTCCGCCACCGTCGGGGCGGGCGCCCGCAGCAGCGCCGTCGCCACCGTGCGGACGAACGACCGCTGCCGTTCGTCCGTGAGGTACTCGACCGGGGACTTGCCGTCGACGCGCGCGAGCAGCAGGGCGGGCAGCAGCGACGCGGCTCGTGCTTCGAGGTCGGGCCGCGGCTCCCAGTCGACGTGCAGGACGTACTCCTCGGCGAGCACGCGGGCCGAGCGCAGGAGTTCGGCGCGGCGTCCCGCCACGACCAGGCTCTTGAGGAGCAGGTGGTTGGCGCAGAAGGCCAGGTCGAAGGCCGGGTCCCCGTACCAGGCGCACTCGGCGTCCAGCAGCACCGGCGCGACCGGGCCGACCAGGATGTTCTTGGGGCTGACGTCACCGTGCACCAGGGCCAGCCGGGTCCCGGCCGTGCGGTCGGCGAGATCCTTAAGGACGGGGCCCAGGGCCGGGTGCGCGGCGGCCGTCGCCAGCAGGTAGGGCTCGATGCGCAGCGCGTGGAAGTTGTCGTCGGTGGCGAACCGGGCGGCGAGGTCGGCGTCGCCCGCACTGGCCGCGTGCAGGCTGCCGAGCAGTTCCCCGACGGCCGCCGCGGTCGCCACGTGCACCTCGCCGTACAGGAGCTGCGCCTTCCACACCGGGTACCGCTCGGGGGGCAGGTACGCCAAGGCGAAGAGGCCGGCCTCGGGGTCGTGGGCCAGCAGCTCCGGCACGCTGTCCGGGCGGTACCGGGAGGCGAATCGCATCCAGGCCCACTCGTAGGCGTTGCGCGACACCGGCGCCTGCCAGTCGGCCGCGACCTTCAGCCGGGCCAGGGCGCGTTTGACGCAGAGGGAGCGGCCCGGGAGGTCCACCCGCCACAGGTCGGAGGAGACGCCGCCGGCCAGCGGCGTCCAGCGTGCGGCCTCACCGGGCTCGGCGAGCCGGTGGGCGGTCAGGAACGCGGTGAGCGCGGTGTCGGGTGCGGATCCCGGGGCCGTCCGCGCGGAAGCGGAGCTCATCGCGTCTCCTCCGGCCCGGCGGGCAGGCCGCGCGGGTTGTTGCGGGCGTGGACCGGCGCCTCGTCCGCGAGGACCCGTACGACTTCCTCGGCGGCGCGGCGGCGCAGTTCCGTGACCGACGCGTCGGAGGAGAAGGCGACGTGCGGGGTGAGCAGGGCCCCCGGCTGGTCCAGGAGTGCGGCGGGGACGTGCGGTTCGGTCTCCAGGACGTCGAGGGCGGCGCCGTCCAGATGCCCGCTGTCCAGCGCCTTGACGACCGCGTCGGTGTCGACCAGGCCGCCCCGGCTGACGTTGACGAGGAGGCCGCCGGGCTTCATCAGGGCCAGTTCTCCCGCCCCGACGAGGTGGTGCGTGGCGGGGGTGAGCGGCGCGTGGAGGATCACCGCGTCACTACGGCGCAGCAGTTCCTCCAGGCCCACCGCCTCCACTCCGGGAGCGTCCGCCGGCGGATGCGGGTCGTGGGCCAGGATCCGGCAGCCGAACGCGCCGAGCTTGGCCGCGGTGGCACGGCCGATCCGCCCGAAGCCGACGATGCCGCACGTCAGCGTCGACAGTCGGCGCAGCCGCGCGCTCGCGGGGTCCCAGCGGCCCGCCCGGACCTCCCGGTCGAAAACCGCCAGGCCGCGCGTCCACGCCAGCACCATGCCGACGGCGTGGTCGGAAACCTCCTCGACGCAGTAGTCCGGCACGTTGGTGACCCACACGCCCCGCTCGGTGGCGGCGTCCACGGCGATGTTGTCGAGCCCCACCCCCAGCCGGGCGACGATGCGCAGCTCCGGCGAAGCGCCGATCGCGGTGGCGGTGACGGGCGCCCAGCAGGTGAGGATCCCGGCGGGCCGGTGCTCGGCGACCAGGTCCTCGATCGCCGCGGCGGACGCGGGCTCGGCGGGACCGGTCACCAGGGTGTGGCCCGCCCGCTCGATGACCGACCGCTCGACGGAGTCGTCGGGCCAGGCGTAGTCGGTGAGCAGCACGGTGCCGGGGCGGCTCGGTGGTGTCATGGCAGGTCGTCCTCGCAGATTTCGTGCGGCCGCGGCGGGCGGCGGGGGGGCCGACGGCATGGCCGAAGGCCCGCACGCGCCAGGGGCGGGAGGGAGAGGGTCGTCGGGCTCGGGAGGGCTGCCGGCGCTCGTCGACTTGTGGTCGGTTCGGACGCCGCGGGGGCCCCTGGGACGGGTCGCGCGATGTCGGGGCATGTCGAATTCACTCTGTCACAGCCACTGGTGCTAACGATAGCACTGGGGGGCTTCAGGGCGTCAAGAGCACGATGTGCGGCCCTGCGCGCCCCGACAGCGATGGCGGAAAACCCGGCCACCACGGAAAACAAGGTCCCGCCGAAGAAAATCCGGCGTTCACATCTTGACGCGCCGGGGACTTCCCCTCATGGTTTCTGCCAACGCCGACCGTGTGGCCCGAGAAGAGCCCACGGGGCCCGGCTGTCGAAGACGCCACAGCCACGGACGTCCCCGACGGGCGATATACGGCTGAATTCCGCGTGCGGTTTCCGATCGCGCGGCAGCCCCTCGCCCCCTTCCGCCAAGTCGGCGGCCGACTCGGCCGCGCCGACTCGATCGAGTCCGTGTTCTGTTCATCCTTTCTCACCGTCGCCCGTACGCCCCCGTACCGGCGCGGCATCCGCCGCGGCCCGCCGCGGCCATTCCTCCTCAGGAGCCGCCATGACTCACGCAGCGCACGTCGACACCGGCGCGGTGCCCGCCGACGGAACGCGGGAAAGCAGTCCCCCCGCCCTCTCCCGCACCATGGTGGTGACGGGATTCGTGCTGATCGTCCTCTCGTACATGGTCAACGCGATGGACCGCCAGGTCTTCCCTCCGCTGCTGCCCGACATCCGCGCCGAGTACGGGTTCTCGCTGGAGCAGGGCGGGCTGCTGGCGACGAACTTCACCCTCGGCATGGCCCTGGCCGGCCTGCCCGCGGGCTACCTCCTGGACCGCTTCCGCCGCAAGACGGTGCTCCTGGCCAGCATCGTGCTCTACTCCCTGGGCACCATGGCCACACCGCTGGCCGTCGGCTTCGCCGACATGACCCTGTACCGGGTCGTCTCCGGCTTCGGTGAGGGCATGCAGTCCGCGGCCATCTTCGCGGCGATGGGCGCCTACTTCGCCCACCGGCGCGGCCTCGCGTTCGGTGTCATCGGCCTCGGCTACTCCGTCGGCGTGTTCATCGCCCCGCTGATCGGCGTCCGGCTGATGACCATGCACGGCACCTGGCACTCGCCGTTCTACCTGTTCGGCACGGCCGGACTCCTGATCGCCGCGGCCTCCCTGTTCCTCGTCAGGACCGGTCTGACCGAGCGCTCCGTGGCGAAAGCCGTCGCCACCGGCACCCACGAGTCCATGCCCGCCTCCGCCTACAACCGCAACTCCCTCGCGCTGGCCGTCCACGCGGTGGTGAGCGGCGTGGCCATCTACGGGTTCCTCGGTCTCTACCCGACGTACCTCATCTCCTCGCTGCACTACTCCGCCGAGCAGGCGGCGCTGGCCATGAGCTTCCTGGGCTTCGGCGGCATGCTGGCGGTCCTCGGCGGCTGGCTCGGCGACCGTGTGAACCAGCGCTCCCTGCTGGCCGTCAGCCTGCTCGCCGTCTCCGCGATCAGCGTGTGCGTCTACGAGACGCAGGTGGGGGCCGGCGTGCAGTGCGTGTTCGCGTTCCTCATGGGCGCCTTCGGGCTGGGCTTCGTCTATCCGAACACCAACAGCGCGATGCAGCGGGCCGTCCGTCCCTCGCAGATCGGCCGCGCCTCGGGTCTCTTCGTCACCAGCTACTACGGGCCGGCGGCCTTCTCCGGCCTGCTCTTCGCCGCCCTGGTGGACTCCTTCGGATGGAGCGGGGCCGGGCTGCTGCAGGTCACGCTCCTGCCGCTGGTGGGGGTCGCCGCCCTGCTCTTCGTCCGGCCCGCCGATTTCAACAACGCGGTCCGCTAGCGGGATGCACCGCCGGCACACCGAAGGGCCTGCCCACCGCCGAGCGGTGGGCAGGCCCTCGTGCGTGGTCACCCGGCGGGCGTCCGGAGTCAACGGTTCTCGGCGACGACCGGGTTGCGCAGGACGCCGATGCCCTCGATCTCGACCTCCACCTCGTCCCCGGGGCGGATCGGACCGACCCCGGACGGGGTACCGGTCATGATCACGTCTCCGGGGAGCAGCGTCAGATAGCGGCTGAGATAGGCGATGATGCCGGGAACCGGGAGCAGCAGGTCGGCCGTGCTCGCCGCCTGCACGACGGTGCCGTTCACCCGGGTCGTCAGGGACAGGTCCGAGGAATCGAGCCCGGTCGCGATGACGGGTCCGAGGGGCGCGAAGGTGTCCTGGCCCTTGCCGATCAGCAGCGTCCCGAACGCGCTCTCCCTGCGCTGGACGACGCGATCGCTGACGTCGTTGCCGCAGGTGTATCCGAGAATGTACTCATGGGCCTCGGAGGGCTTCACATGGCGGGCTTCCTTTCCGACGACGACGACCAACTCGCCCTCGAAATGGACGATCTCACCGTCCGCCGGATAGACGATGGGGTCCCCCGGCCCCACCACCGCGGTGCTCGGTTTCATGAAGCACACGGGAACGTCCGGAATCTCACGGTCGGTCTCGTCGACATGTGAGGCGTAGTTGTAGGCGAATCCGAAGATCCGGGGTTTCTCGACCGGCGGCAGAAGGATGACGTCGCCGACTTCGTCGACATGTCCCGTCGGGGACAATCCGGTGAAGGGATCACCCTGGAATCTGACGATTCTCGCGTTCCCGGATTCGAGTTCCCCATAGTGACGCACGCCGCCGACGGCATACCTGACGATCCGCACGGAAACCTCCTGCGACTAGGCAGCCGTGGGCGGCTGCACGGCCCCTTCAGCAGTGCTAACGTTAGCACAGGCGCGGAGATCAACCGCGCCTCCCTCCGTCGGCGACCACAGAGCGCAACGAGAGTGCTATCGTTGGCACACGGACAGTGACGGCATGGGACCAGGCAGCCGAGGGGGCCCCTTCACGTGATCACCACCAGGGACATCGCCGAGCGCATCGGAGTCTCCGTGTCGACGGTGGGACGGGCGCTCGCCGACGATCCCCGCATCAGCGAGGAGACCAAGGGCCGGGTGCGGCAGGCCGCGTCCGAGTTGGGCTACGTCGGCAACCGTGCGGCGCGGATGATGCGCGGGGCGTCCAGCAACGTGGTCGCGCTGGTGATCCCGGACATCCGCAACAGCTTCTACTCGACCATCGCGCACGAGCTGTCCAAGAACATGGAGGCCGAGGGCTTCCAGCTGATGCTCTCGGAGACCGACGACGACCGGATGGCGGAGCTGCGCCACCTGCGGGAACTGTCCGCGAACCGTGTGGCCGGCGTCATCATCGTGCCGACCGCGCGCCCGCACAGTGAGTCCGTCAAACTGCTGCGCGCCGTGCCGCACTTGCAGCTGCTGCGCAAGCACCCCTCGCTCGGCTCCCAGTGGTTCGGGGTGGACGACCACGAGGCGCTGCGCCGGGCGACGGCCCACCTGGTCGCCCAGGGCCACACCCGCATCGCCTACCTCGGCGGCCCTGAGGAACTGCCCACGGGCGCGGAGCGCCTGCGCGGCTTCCGCACCGCGCTGCGCGAAGGCGGCCTGCCGGACGATGCCGGGCGCACGGAACTGGGGCCGCCGTCGTCGGTTCAGCACGGCCGCGAGGCGGTGCGCAGGCTGCTGGAGGCACCGGACGCGCCCTCCGCGCTCGTGTCGGGGTCGATCCAGCTCACCCTGGGCATCCTGGAGGAGCTGTCCCGGCAGGGTGTGAAGGTGCCCGGCGAACTGTCGGTGGTCGGCTTCGGGGACGAGCCCGGTTTCTCCTGGTGGGGCCCCGGCCTCACCACGGTCGGCCTGCCGATCCAGGAGATGGCGACCGGCTGCGCCCTGTGGCTGCTGCGCCGCCTGAAGACCAAGCCGAGCAACGACGGCCCGTACACGTCGGTGTCCCCCGGCTCACTGATCCTGCGCGGCAGCACGGCACCGCCCGGCGGCAGGGGTCCGTCCAAGTCCGCGTGAGGCACGGGCGGTTCCGCCGGGGCCGATGGCGGCGCGGCCGGCAGGGAACCAGGCGGCCGTGTCAGAGGTCCCCGCCGCGCAGCCGCCGCATGACGGTTGCGGTCCGCACGAGTTCGTCGAGCATGCGCTCGGCCGCCCGCTCGTGGATCTTGCCGGGGCGGAAAGCGCCGTCCTCGACGCGTTCGTCGACGAACGGGATGCTCACGGTCGGACCGATCGGCAGCATCCGCAGGTTCGCCACGACCGACTTGCCCATCTGCACCGCCCGCGTGCCCGCCGAGACACCCCCGTAGCCGACGAACCCGGCCGGCTTGTGCTGCCACTCCACGGCGAGGAAGTCCCACGCGTTCTTCAGGGACGCCGGGAAGCCGCCGTTGTACTCCGGGGTGACGAACACGAACGCGTCGGAGGCGTCGACGATCCGGCTCCAGGCGTGGGTGTGGCTCTGGGTGTACCGCCGCAGAGCCGGCGGATGCGGCTCGTCGAGGAACGGCAGGGCGAGTTCGCGCAGGTCGACCAGGCGGGATGCGAACCGGCCGTGCTCCGCGACCCGGGCGGTGAACCAGTCCGCGACGGACCTGCCCACCCGCCCGGGACGCGTGCTGCCGACGACGGTGGTGAGGGTCAGGGGCGCCGCGCTGGGGTCGGATGTCATGGGGTGCTCGCCTTCCTGCCGGCTGCGGTCGGCCCGGCGGACCCACGCCGCCTGTGCTGTCCGTCCGTCCAGGAGCGCGGGCCCGCCGGGGTCTCCACCGGAGCGCCACGGAGCGCACGACGGAGTGTGCGAACGATAGCACGGGACCGCAGGACGGCTCTGGAGGCCAGAAACAAACACCTTGTGCGGGAAGTCCAGCCGCCCGCCACCCCTTGACACAACCGTCAATCCTTCGCACGATTGCGCTATCGATAGCACAATGAGCCGCAGCGGATGCGCTTCCCCCCGTCCGCTCCCCTGTCCCGTACGCCCCCGGGTGCCGCCCCACCGGGCCCACACCCCACCGGGCCCGTGCCCGTCGCGTGGCGAGGACTCTCTTACGCCTCGGACTTCGAAAGGTTGCACCGCCATGACAGACGCGCGGATCACCGAGCTCCACGGCCGCAGGGTGTGGGACTCCCGCGGGCGACCGACCGTGGAGGTCGAAGCCCACCTCGCGGACGGCTCGGTCGGCCGGGCCATCGCACCGGCGGGGGCCTCGACCGGGCAGGGCGAGGCGCTCGATCTGCGCGACGGCGGCCGGCGCTTCGGCGGGCTGGACGTCCTGCGCGCCGTCGGTTCGGTCGACCGGGAGATCGCGCCCGCCCTGCTGGACCGCGACGCGACCGATCAGGAAGCCGTCGACCGGCTCCTGGTGGACCTCGACGGCACCCCCGACCGCGGCCGCCTCGGCGGCAACGCGATCGTGGCCACGTCCATGGCGGTGCTGCACGCCGCCGCGGCGTCGGCGGGCGTACCCCTGTGGCAGCACCTCGCGGCGGGGCGGCCGGTCCGCATCCCCCTGCCGGAGATCCAGATCTTCGGCGGCGGCGCCCACGCGGACCGCCGTGTCGACGTCCAGGACTTCATGGTGGTCTGCCCCGCGGCGCGGAGCTTCGCCGAGGCCCTGGACTGGACGGCGGAGATCTACCGGGCGGCCGGCAGCCTGATGCGCCGGGCGGGCAGGGCCCAGGGCGTCGCCGACGAGGGCGGCTTCTGGCCCGCGTTCGACTCCAACGAAGAGGCCCTGGAGACGCTGACCCTCGCCATCGAGACCGCCGGCTTCGCACCCTCGGCCCAGGTCGGCATCGCGCTGGACGTCGCCGCGTCCCAGTTCGGCAGCGGCGGCAGGTACACCCTCGCGCTCGACGACCGCACGCTGGACACCGCGGAGCTGCTCGACCTGCTCGGCGGCTGGATCGAGCAGTACCCGATCCTGTCCGTCGAGGATCCGGTGGGTGAGGACGACACCGACGGCATGGTGGAGTTCACCCGGCGCCACGGCCACCGCTGTCAGGTGATCGGCGACGACTACCTGGTCACGAACGCCAAGCGGGTGGAGGCCGCGGCCACCGCCGGCGCGGCGAACGCCGTCCTCGTCAAGCCGAACCAGGCCGGCACCGTCACCGAGGCGTACCAGGCCCTGCGCGCCGGGCGGGACGCCGGCTTCGGCACGATCGTCTCGGCCCGGTCCGGGGAGACGGAGGACGTCACCATCGCCCACCTGAGCGTGGGATGGGACGCGGGCCAGCTGAAGGTGGGCTCGTTCACGCGCTCCGAGCGCATGGCCAAGTGGAACGAGGTCCTGCGCATTGAGGAGTCCCTCGGAGATTCCGCGGAATTCAGCGGCTGGTCCGTCTTTCCGTTCGCCGGTTCCGCGCCTTCCACCACCAGGTCGTAAAACATTCCAGCCGTATTAGAGTCAGCGAAATCCAGAGCCGATCGGAGCACGGAGACCAGCATGCTGCCCCCCGTAAATCTGCGCCCGAGTTTCAACATCACCCGAACCAGCCATGTGCGTCTCACCGTGGCCGATCTCGCCGAGAGCCGGAATTTCTACACGAACGCCCTCGGGCTCGTCGTCAGCGACGAGGACGAGCGCACCTGCTATCTGCGCGGTCTGGCCGAGGCCTGCCACCACAGCCTCGTCCTGGAGCTGGACGAGGAGGGGGCCGGCGCCTGCCGGAGGATCGGTTTCCGGGTCTTCCTCGACGAGGACCTGGACGTCGCCTACGCGTGGTTCCGCGACCGGGGGCTGCCCGCCGAGTGGGTCGACCTGCCGTACCAGGCCCGCACGCTGCACGTCACCGATCCCGCCGGCACGCCGCTGGAACTCTGCGCGCACATGGAGACGCGGCCGCGGCTGCACATCGCCTTCGAGCACTACAAGGGCGCCCACGCCCAGCGGCTGGACCACTTCCAGACCTTCGCGCCGAACGCCTACGAGCTCACCGCGTTCTACGGCGAACTCGGCTTCCGGAACTCCGAGTACCTGGCGCACGGCGACAAGCTGCTGAGTTCCTTCATGTACCGCAAGGGCACCACCCTGGACCTCGCCCTCGTGGAGAACACGGGTCCCGCTCTGCACCACTTCGCGTACACCGTCTCCGAGAGCCGGGACATCTTCACCGCCTGCGACTGGGCGGGCATCCTCGGCTACGGCGAGGGCGTCGAGCGGGGCCCCGGGCGGCACGGCCCGGGCGGCATGCTCTTCACCTACCTCCGCGACCCGGACGGGCACCGGGTGGAGGTCTTCAACGCCCACTACCAGACCATCGACACGGAGATCGAGCCCGTGCGGTGGGACGCCGGGTCGCTGAGCACCAACGTCCGCTGGGGCTTCCCGGCGCTGGAGAAGTGGTACGTCGAGGCGTCGCCGTTCGTGGGGACACCGCAGACGCCGCCCGCCGAGCCGCCGCAGCCGATGACGCTCGAGCGGTACCTGCTCGAGCGGTCCGCCCACTGACCCGTCCGTCCCCGAGGAGACACCATGGCACGCGTTCCCTACCTGCGCCGCGAGGACGCGGACGAGGCGCACAAGCCCCTGTACGACCGGCTCGAAGCCGAGCGCAAGGTCCCGACGGCGAACATCTTCCTCGCCCTGGCGGGCGCGCCGGAGCAGTTGGACGCCTTCCTGACCTACGCCAACGCGCTGCGGGCCGCCGACCTCAGCCCCAGGCTGCGCGAGCTGGCCATCCTGACCGTGGGGCACGCGACCCGCTCCGCGTACGAGGTCGCCCACCACCAGTCGCACGGCCTCAAGGCCGGGCTCACCCGGGAACAGCTCGCGGCGGTGGCCGACTTCGAGACGTCCGGCCTGTTCGACGAGACGGAGAAGGCGGTGATGCGCCTCGCGCGGGAGTCCACCCTCCACGTCGACGTCTCGGAGGAGACGTGGCGTGCCGCCGCCCGCCATCTCACGGACCGGCAGATGGTGGAACTCTCGTTGTCCATCGCCTGGTACAACTCCGGCGTCCGCATCATGGGGCTGCTGGACATCGACCTTGAGGACAATTACCCGCACCCGTTCCCGAATTCTTGAGTCCACGGCACCGTACGGCCCTCAATTCCGGAGTATTTCAATGGCGAAAATGCTCGCTGCACGACTGCACGCGCTCGGTGAGCCGATGTCCGTGGACACGATCGACGTGCCCACCCCACGGCCGACCGATGTGCTGGTGCGGGTCAAGGCATGCGGAATCGTCCCCAACATGGCCAACGTGATCAACAACTGGCCCACCTGGTACCCGCACCAGCCGCTGCCCAAGCTGCCCGCGATCTTCGGCCTGGACCCGGCGGGCGTGGTCGAGGCGGTCGGCGAGGCGGTGCTCAACACCAGGCCCGGCGACCGGGTCTACGTCAGCCCCCTGCGGTCCTGCGGCAGCTGCCAGGTGTGCCGCGGCGGCGAGCTGAGCCGGTGCCGCTACTTCACCCTCAACGGGTACTTCAGCACCTCCCGCGACGGCCAGCGCATCTTCGACCTCTACCCCTACGGCGGCTTCGCCGAGTACATGACGGCGCCGCAGTACGCGATCGTCAACATCCCCGACACCATGACGTTCGAGCAGGCCGGCAAGCTCGGCTACATCGGCACCTCCTACGGCGCCCTCAGGCACGCGGCGGCCGGCCCCGGCCAGGTCGCCCTGATCGACGGGATCACGGGCACGCTCGGCGTCGCCTCCACCCTCCTCGCCCTGGCCTCGGGTGTCTCCAGGGTCCTCGGCACGGGCCGCAACGAGGAACTCCTCAAACGCGTCAAGGAGTTGGCTCCCGACCGGATCGAGGTGATGCGGCTGGGCGACGGCTCCACCGGCGAGTGGGCCAAGTCCCGCACCGGCGGCGAGGGCGCGGACTTCGTCATCAGCGCGCTCGGCGCCAAGGCCCCGGTGGAGACGATGCTCGACTCCCTGCAGGGTGTCCGCCGCGGCGGCAGGGTCGTCAACGTCGGCGGCGTGGCCGACCGGCTGCCCGTGGACGTGAAGTGGCTCATGGACGAGCAGGTCCAGCTGATCGGGTCCAACTGGTTCACCACCGCGCAGGGCCAGGAGGTCGCCGACATGGTGGCGACCGGGGCCCTGGACCTGTCGTACCTGATCACCAAGCCCTTCCCGCTGTCCGAGGTCAACGAAGCGATCTCCGGACGGGCCACGGACCTCGACGGTGGATTCAGCAACTACGTCGTGATCCCCTGAACCGCGGATCCCCCCTGCTCACCCCGCGGCGGTCCTGTTCTGCCCTGACGCCGCCGCGGGGTGGTCCCAGCACGACGGAGTACGACGGAGGTACCGGTGGAACTGCGCTGGCTGGAATCGTTCGTGGTGGTCGCGGAGGAACTGCACTTCGCCCGGGCCTCGGACCGTCTGCATCTGGCTCCCTCGGCGCTCAGCGCCCAGATCAGAGCGCTGGAGTCCCATCTGGGCGCACGGCTCATCGACCGCGGACGGCGCACCCGCCCCGCGCTGACCAGTGCCGGGCGGCTGTTCCTCGAGGAGGCTCGGCTGACCCTAGCGCAGGCCGCCCGGGCCGAGGCGGTGGGCCGGCGGGCCGGCCGCGGCGAGGTGGGACACGCCCACATCGCGTACGTCGCCTCCGCCGCGTTCTCCGGGGTGCTGACCGACGTCCTGTCCCGCTGCGCGGCCCTCGGCACCGAACTGACCGTGCAGGTACGTGAGTTGGAGACGCCGGCCCAGTTGGAGGCGCTGGCCTGCGGGGACGTCGACGTCGGCTTCCTGCGCTGGCGGCCGGAGTACCCGCCCGAGGTGACGGCCACCTGTCTGCTCAGCGAGCAGGTCGTCCTGGCGCTGCCGGCGGCCGCTCCGCTCGCGGCGTACGAGACGGTACCGGCGGCGAAACTGCGCGACGAGTGCTTCGTGGCCCCCCACTTCGACGAGGAGTACGGCTGCCGCGACCAGATCCTCGAAGTGGCGGAGCAAGGCGGTTTCACGCCCCGGTGCGCTCCCCCGGTTCGGGACTTCATCGCGGCGCTGACCATGGTGGGCGGTGGTCTCGGGGTGGCTCTGGTCCCGGACTCGCTGCGCCGCGTGCGGATCCCTGGGGTGGCGTACCGGCCGCTGGCGGACGTGGCGCCGACCACCCGGCTGGTCGGCGCCTACCGCCGGGGGGAGACCTCGCCCGCGGTGCGCGGCGTGATCCGCCGACTGCGGGAGGCCGCTGCCGCCACGGCCTCAGCCTGACCCGTCGATCCAAGTCATGCGTCCGGCACGATCCGGACGCCCCCTCGGCATGCCCGGGGCTCCGGTCACCACCGAACCGACGCACGTTTGTACGCGGATGACGCACTGTCCGAGCAGGTCAGAGGGGGTCTGACCGCCCTACGCTCGGCACTGCTGCACACACCGTGGCGGCGGTCGGCCGCCGCCCGACGGAGACAGGCGGAGAGGCACATGACAGCGATCGAGAACGTGGGCGTCGTGGGCGCGGGCCAGATGGGCCGGGGCATCACCGAGGTGTGCGCCCGGGCCGGGTTGCGCGTCACGTTGTGCGACGTGACCGAGGACAGGGCCCGGGCCGGACTGGCGGGCGTGGCGGACTCCCTGCTGAGGGCGGAGAAGCGCGGTGCCCTCGCGCCCGAGGACCGCGCGCAGGCCCTGGCCGGCATCTCGGTCACCGGCGATCTCTCCCGCCTGGGCGGGACGGACCTGGTCATCGAGGCCGCCGTCGAGGACGAGCGGGCCAAGACGGCGCTGTTCCGGCAGCTGGGCGAGGTCACCGACCCGGCGACCGTACTGGCCAGCAACACCTCCTCGATCCCCATCGCCCGACTCGCGGCCGCGGCCGGACGCCCCGAGACGGTGATCGGGCTGCACTTCTTCAACCCGGTCCCCGTCATGCCGCTGGTCGAGGTCGTCCCCTCACTGCACACCTCGCAGGCCACCGAGCAGCGCGTGCGCGCCTTCGCGGGCGAGACCCTGGGCAAGCGGACGATCGTCGCGCAGGACCGCGCCGGCTTCGTGGTGAACTCCCTGCTGATCCCCTACCTGTTGGCCGCCGTGCGGATGGTCGGCTCCGGCACCGCGACGGCGGAGGACATCGACACCGGCATGACCGCCGGCTGCGCCCACCCCATGGGCCCGCTGCGCCTGGCGGACCTCATCGGACTGGACACCGTGGCGGCGATAGGCGAGGCGCTCTACGAGGAGTACCGGGAACCGCTGTACGCCCCTCCCCCGCTGCTGCGCCGCATGGTCGAGTCGGGTCTGCTGGGCCGCAAGTCGGGGCAGGGCTTCTTCGACTACCGGGCCGCCTGAGGTCAGGATCTCAAGGGACGTGCGTGTGGCCAGGTGGCGGGTGTTTCGGGCGCGGGATGGCGTTACGGGTTCCTCGGAACGTGGCGGGAGGCCACCGACAGCCGCCGTCGCTCCACATGGCAGGGGCTGCGGGTGGGGACCGTTCGGGCTCGGGCTTGCCGACAACCAGGTGGACCGGTGGGGGCGTTCACAGGGCTGACCTGGTTCGCCGTTGCGCCGCATCCGCCGCACCCTCAACGTCCTGCACCGCCGGGAGCCGGGTCAAAACAACCAAGACACCCATGACGTGGTCTATGTGCTGCGCGAGCCACAGGCCCGGCAGGGCGCAGTGCCCGTGATCGCTGCCGGTGCTGCGGCCGCGGTCGAAGCGGCCCGGACCACGCTCGTTCGAGCCCGGCTCACCGATGCCGGCGACCCGGGCCATCATGCCCGGCTGGCCCATCTGCACCGCGCGATCAGCACGCAGGCCACGCTCGGCCCCTAGCAGGCCCTTCGCCACCGACGACCGGCTGAGAAGCTTGGCTTCAACCCGTCCACGTCGGTACGTACACCCGGCATTCGCGGAGAGTCCCGATACCGGTGACCTACAATTAATTGTCTATGGAAGATAATTCTTTGGAAGATGAGTGATGGCTGACGCTGACCTGAAGCTGCTGTACCGGGAGCTGGTCTCGCTGGAGATCGAGTTGTGGGGCGGCATCGAGGAGCGGTTGCGGGCGGAGTACGACCTGGCGCTGACCTCGTTCGAGGTGCTGCATCTGCTGTTGAGGCGGCCTGGGCGGCGGATCCAGGACATCGCGGAGGAGTTCTCGATCACGGTGGGCGGCACGAGCAAGGTTGTCGACCGTCTGGAGGCGGCGGGGCTGTGTGGTCGGAAGGCCAATCCGAACGACCGGCGTTCCTCGATCGTCGAGCTCACCCCTGAGGGGCGGAAGCTGGTGGACGGGGCGCTGAAGGTCTTCGAGGAGGAGCTGGAACTGCGGATCGGGTCGGTGATTCCCGAGGAGTCGGTACGCGAGGTGACCGCGGTCCTCAGCACTCTGCGGGCGGCCGGACGTGCTCTGGACGCGGAACGGAAGGCCGCGGGTCAGACGCCGGTTCCGGTGATGCGGGCGCCGAAGCAGCCCGGCCGGTCGGCCTCGTGAGCCAGGTCGTCTCGGGCACGCCAATGGGCGATGCCGTGAAAGCGATGACTTTGTCGATGTGGGCGCGGACGAGGAGGTTGCCGGGGCCGCCATGGCGGGCGGCGTACTCCTGGGTGCGCTCTTCGCCCATGTAGCGGGCACCGAGGAGGCCGCCCCGGTGCAGCATCTCGTCGGGGTGCGTAGAGGTCTCGGCGTGTCCTCGGAGGATGTGAACGCGTAGGGGGGATGGTCGTCGTCGCGGGTGCCGTGCGTGACGAATGCCCGCCACTGCTCGTCAGTCATCTTGCGCATGCGATGCCTCTGACTCTGGTAGGGGCCGTTCGTCGTGCCCTGCGGCCGGCCCGGCCGCAGGGCACGACGAAGTGGGGGTCAGCGGCCCCAGAAGGCGTCCTCGGCGTTCTGGTCGCCGGAGAAGAGCCACATCTCGGTGATCTTGCCGTTCTGGAGGCGCAGGAGATCCACGCCGTCCATGGCCATGGACGTGTCGCCGCGGCGGCCCGTGAAGTGGATGGCGGCGGCTACCAGGTCGCCGTTGCCCATCAGGGAGTGGATCTTGTCGATGGCGAAGGTGCCCTGGCTGGCCTCCATCATGCCGCCGAGCATCTGGAAGACGGCGCCCTGGCCCTTGTGCTCGCCGGAGAACTGGTTGGCGCCGGGCTGGTGCCAGACGATCGCCTCGTCGAGGAGCTCTCCGAGGGTGGCCATGTCGCCGGTCTGCACGGCCTGGAAGTAAGTGCGGGCGATGTCGATGTTCGTGCTGGTCATGGTGTGTGTTCTCCAGAGTGTTGTGTGGGGACGGCTGTTAGCGGGCGAAGTCCAGGAATCCGGCCAGGCCGGCGTCGGTGAACGCGGTTTCGATCTCTTTTCGGCCTTCGGTGAAGTGGGCCCAGCTGTCGAAGTGGGCGGGGACGACCCGGCGGGCGCCGAGCGTCTTCGCGGCCTCGGCGCCCTGGGCGCTGTCGAGGGTGAGCAGGGCGCCGTCGAAGGCGAAGGGCATGCGGGCGCCGCCGAGGAAGAGGATCGCGGTGTCTACCGGGGCGAACCGTTCGGCGATCTCCTTGACGTGCTCCAAGGCGGCGTTGTCGCCGCTGACATACACCGGAGGCAGGTCGTCGCTGGTGAGCATGAAACCGATGACGTCACCGGTGATCGGTTCACAGCCGACGGGGCCGTGCCGGGCGGGCACGCCGGTGACGGTCACGGTGCCGGCATCGGGCCGCCTGAGCTCGGCGGTCTGCCAGACGTCCAGCCCGCGGGCGTTGCCGCCCAGGCGACCGGAGCCGCTGACCGTGGTGAACACGACGGGAACCTCGGACAGATAGGTGCGGCCGGCGTGGTCGAGGTTGTCGTCGTGCTCGTCGTGGGAGAGCAGGACGGCATCGACGCGACCCAGGTCGGCGGCGGAGACGGCGGCAGGGGCTGTCTTGACGAGCCTGTGGTCGCCCGGGAGCGGCATGGGGTACTCGCCGGGCGGGTCGAAGGTGGGGTCGGTGACGAACCTGAGCCCGCCGTACTCGATCACGGTGGTCGGTCCGCCGTGGACACGGACGGGGATCTGTTCGCTGGTGGCGCTGGCGCCGGGCATCGGAAACCTCCAGGCGGAGTACTGGCGGGACGCGGCCCCGCGGAACCGGTCAGGGGGTGGGTGCGGAGAACACGCCGAAGTGGTTGCCCGCCGTGTCCCGCAGCCGGGCGAAGGTGAAGCCCGCGGAGTCGGAGACCGGCGCCATGAGCACCTCAGCGCCCAGTCGTTCGGCGTGGGCGACGGTCGCGGCGACGTTCTGGACGACGACGTAGAAGACCGCGTAGTCGGGGAAGCCGCCTTCCGAGTCCCACACTCCGCCGGCCGGCTGCTGGGCGCCCGGTGTCATCACCGAGTGGTAGGTGACGCCCGGGGTGTTGGTGTTGAGGACGTACTTCCAGTCGAAGAGTTCGCCGTAGAACTCCTTGACCTTCTCGGGCTGGTCGGTGCCGAACTCGAACCAGGCGACCGAGTTGAAGCGGGAACGGTCATGACACTCACTCCTCACCCCATACCGGGGGCCGCGCAGAAACTCTCTGAGATGGATCGGACTCGATGGGTGACGGCGGCTCTGCGGCTGCGACTCGGCGAGCCGACCCGTGGGAAGCGTGGCCGCGAGCCTCGATCAGCTGTCGTCCAGCCAACCATTTATGTTCCATGGAATCAACTTCCTGGGATTATTGTTCCATGGGTGTGGGTCCGGCGGCGTCCCGCCGGCCGTCCCATGGACAGCCCAGGAGCCCGGCCGCCCAGGAGGCGGACGGTGAACGGCAGGAAGGAAGTCGGCCATGGAACCGGTCGAGATCGAGGCGAAGACTCTGATCCAGAAGTCGAAGACCCCGTCGAACGACTACGTCATCAACCCCTACACCGGATGCGTGCTGGGCTGCGCCTACTGCTTCGCCTCCTTCGCGGGGCGGCAGTTCGGCCGGTCCGTCAAGGAGTGGGGCGACTACCTGTACGTGAAGAAGAACGCGGTCGAGCTCGCCCGCACAGAGCTGGCGAAGATGCCACAGGACAAGCGGCAAGGCACGATGCTGCTCAGCTCGGTCACCGACCCCTACCAGGGCCACGAGACGAAGTACCGGCTCACCCGCGGCATCCTGCGCGAACTGCAAGCGGTCGGGTACCCGGGCCTGGTGCGCATCCTGACCAAGTCGCCCGTCGTCACCCGCGACATCGACCTGCTCAGCGGTCTGCCGCGCGCCGAGGTCGGCATGTCGGTGACCACCACCGACGACAAGGTCAGCCGCTGGCTGGAGGTCCGCGCCCCGCTCGCCTCCCGCCGACTGCGCACCCTGGCCGAACTCAACGAGGCCGGCATCGCCACCTACGCCTTCGTCGGCCCGCTCCTGCCCCACTTCGCCACCCAGCCCGAACTCCTCGACGACCTCTTCGGACAGCTCCTCGAGGCCGGGGTGCGCGAGGTGTTCATGGAGCACATCAACCTCAAGCGGTACATCCGCGAGCGCATGGACCAGGTCCTTGCCGACGAGCCCGAAGAGGTCCGCGAGGCGTACCTCCAGGCGCGGACCAAGGAGCACCGCGAACAGCTCGACGTGATCGTGACGGAGCTACTGAACAGGCACGGGCTGCGACTGCGCTTCGAAGAGGTCGTTCACCACGACGACAATGACGCCCTGCAGGCAAGGCTCGCATCCTCAGCGTGACCATGACCGTCACCAGGTCGCTGGGCCAGGCGTACGTCAGGCGGTGACGCCGGACTCGGGATCCGGCACCGCCATGGCCCAGGTCCCCATGGCCTCCAGGACCTCGCGCAAGCCCTCGCCGAGAGGAGTCAGCGCGTACTCGACGCGCGGCGGGATCTCAGCGTACGTCGTGCGGGTGACGATGCCGTGCCGCTCGAACTGACGCAGCCGACTGGTCAGAGTGTGCGGACTGATGCCGGGCAGGGCCTCGCGCAGCTGGTTGAACCGGTGAGGGCCGTGGAGCAGCTCGCGCACGATCAAAGTGGCCCACGGTCCGTTGAGCAGCGTGAGGAATCGGGCGACACCGCACTCAGGCAGGCAGGGATCAGTCACAATTCCGACCGTACCCCATTAGTGCAGTTGATGTAACTGGTGCATCACATGCACTAATGGCGCCATGACCTACGTGATTCATGGCGCCACCGGCGCCCAGGGCGCCCCCGTAGTCGCCGCTCTCGCCGCCGCGGGCAAGACCGTGACCGCCCTGACCCGCAACCCCGACGCCGTCGTGCACGGAGCGCAGCGCGTCTTGGCCGCCGGATACTCCTCCGCCGCCGACCTGACCGACGCCTACCGAGGCGCCGAGGGAGTCTTCATCCACTTGCCGGTGGCCTCGGAGGAGGACCGCCAGACCTACGCGCACAACATCCTCACCGCCGTTCGCGAGACCCGGCCGGACCGCGTCGTGTTCTCCACCAGCGGCTTCCCCATCGATCCCGCCATCGGCGGCGCCGCCGCGACCCTGGCCGCCGGCCTGTCCGACGGCGGCGTGTCCCACGCGGTCATCGCGCCCGAGCTCTACCTCGAGAACCTGCTCATGCCGCACGTCATCGGCTCCGTCCGCGAACGCGGCGTACTGCCCTACCCGATCCGGGCCGACTTCCCCGTCTCCTGGGCCTCCCACCTGGACATCGCCGACGCCGTCGTCGCCCTGCTCGACCGCACGGACGTCACCGGCGTGGTCTCTGTCGGCCAGTACCCGGCCATCACCGGACCGGATCTGGCCGAGGCGTTCGGCGCCCGGCTCGGACGGGAGGTGGTCTTCGACCACATCACCGCCGAGGAGTTCCGCACCTCGATGACTCCCCTGATCGGGGCGAGTGCCGCCGCTGACATCGCAGGCGCCTACCAGGCGATGAGCGCCATGCCCGGCCGCTCGATCGCGCCGGAGACCTCCGCCCAGAAGCTGCTGGGAGTCACTCCCCGGACCACAAGCCAGTGGCTGGCCGACATCGGCCTCTGACCACAACCGCTTTCAGCTCCCGCCGAGTTCGCCAAGGCCTGGCAGGCCGCCGTGTTCGACGGGCGGCCTGCCAACCCTTCAACTACTACACCGTCGGATCCCGCCATGCTGCGCCAGGCGTTCGGCTGCTTCCCTTCCGGGGTGACGGCTGGTGTTCCACGGCAGCCGGTTCCGCCGCCTGGCCGTGTGACCGGCTGACGGCAAAGCTCCCGCCCCCTGTCTGGAGGTGACAGGGGGCGGGAGCTTTCGTTCCGTCGGGCTTCAACTGCCCGCGCGGCGGGCGGTCACCTCCCGGGTCAGCCCGGGTGCGACGGTGAACAGGTCGCCCACCACGCCGAAGTCGGCCAGGTCGAGGATCGGCGCCTCCGGGTCCTTGTTGACCGCGACGATCGTCTTGGAGGTCTGCATCCCGGCCAGGTGCTGGATCGCCCCGGAGATGCCCAGGGCGATGTACAGCTGCGGGGAGACGGACTTGCCCGTCTGACCCACCTGGTACTGGTGCGGGTAGTAGCCGGCGTCGACGGCGGCGCGTGAGGCACCGACCGCGCCGCCCAGGGCGTCCGCCAGTTCCTCCACCACCTTGAAGCCGTCCGCTCCCCCGACACCGCGCCCGCCGGAGACGACGACGGCCGCCTCGGTGAGGCCGGGACGGTCGCCGCCGAGCGCCGTGCGACGGGCGGTGACGCGGGCGGAACGCGCCGGGTCGACCGGAGGCAGGGCGAGTCCCCGCTGCCGCGCCTCCACGGGGCACTCCTCCGGCTCGAAGGACCCCGGCCGCAGGGCGATCACCGGCGGGCCGTGGGTCACCAGTGAGCGCACGATGTACGACCCGCCGAAGACGACCTGGGTGGCCACGCCGGACGGGTCCACGTCCACCACGTCGGTCAGCAGTCCGGCGTCCAGCCGTGCGGCGAGACGCCCGGCCACCTCCTTGCCGTCCGTCGTCGCCGAGACCAGCACGGCGACGGGGGAAACCTCCCGGGTCACGTGTTCCAGGGCGTCGACGGCCGGCGTGGCCAGGAACTCGTCCGCTTCGGCGGATTCGGCCGCCTGGACGCTCCTGGCGCCATGACGGGCGAGGGACTCCCCGAGGCGCCCCGTGATACCGGGGGTTCCGACGACGACGGCGGCCGGGTCGCCCAACCGCCGTGCGGCGGCCAGGAGTTCGTAGGTGGTGTGGTGGACACGTTCCCCGTCGTGGTCGACGAGGACGAGGACTTCGGGCATGGGTGCCTGCTTCTCGGTCGGGCTTGCGGGGCGGTACGGACGAGCTTCCGGGGCGTTCAGAGGAGCTTCCGGGCGATCAGGTAGTCGGCGACCTGCCGGTCGGCCGAGCCGTCGTCCGTGACCCGGACACCGGCGGTCCGAGCCGGACGCGGGACAGCCTCCACCACCCGGGTGCGGGTGACGAGGAAGCCGACGGCGTCCGCGTCGGGGAACAGGTCGTCGAGGCCGACCGTCTCCACGGGCTTCTTCCTGGCGGCCATGATCCCCTTGAAGGACGGGTAGCGCGGTTCGTTGATCTTCTCCGTGACGCTGACCAGCGCGGGCAGCGGCGCGTCGAGCGTCGCCTCGCCGTGCTCGGTCTCGCGTTCCGCGCGCACCCGGCCCGCCGTCACGCGCAGTTCCCGCACCTGCGTCAGCTGCGGCAGGCCGAGCAGGTCCGCGACGGCGGCGGGGACCGCGCTCGCCTGTCCGTCGGTCGTGGCGTTGCCGGCGAGGACCAGGCCGACGTCCCCGACCGTGCGCACGGCGGCCGCGAGCACCTTCGCGGTGGTCACCACGTCGGCGCCCCGGAGCCTGTCGTCGCGGACGTGGATCCCGCGGTCGGCCCCCATCGCGAGCACGGTGCGGATGGCGTCGAGCGCGGAGTCGGGTCCCATGGACACGACGGTGACCTCGGCACCGGCCGTCTCCTTGAGCGTGAGGGCCTCCTCCGCGGCGCGCTCGTTGATTTCGTCCAGGACGAGGTCGGCGCCCTCCCGATCGAGCGTGTGGTCTGTCCCGGACAGGGTGCGTTCGGCGGCGGTGTCGGGGACTTGCTTGACGAGTACGACGATGTTCACGTGCGTCTTCCTTCGGCCGGGCCGGTCAGCGGAACGCCGGGTGGCCGGTGATCGCCTGGCCGACGACCAGGGTGTGCATCTCGTTGGTGCCCTCGTAGGTGAGGACGGATTCCAGGTTGTTGGCGTGGCGCAGCGGCGAGTACTCCAGGGAGACACCGTTGGCGCCGAGCACGCTGCGGCACTCCCGGGCGATGGCGATCGCCTCCCGGACGTTGTTGAGCTTGCCGACGCTGATCTGCTCGGGCCGGATGCGGTGCTGGTCCTTCAGGCGTCCCAGGTGCAGGGCGAGCAGGGCGGCACCGCCCAGGGACACGGTCATGTCGGCGAGCTTCTTCTGGGTGAGCTGGAAGGCGCTGATCGGCTTGTCGAACTGCACGCGGGAGTCGGCGTAGTCGATGGCCGCCTGGAGCGCGTCGCGGGCCGCGCCGACCACGCCGAACAGGATGCCGAAGCGGGCCTCGTTCAGGCAGGACAGCGGTCCGCGCAGGCCTTCGGCGAGTGGCAGCCGCGCCGAGTCGGGCAGCCGGACGTCGTCGAAGTACAGCTCCGAGGTGATCGACGCGCGCAGCGACATCTTCTGCTTGATGTCCTGCGTCGTGAAGCCGGGCGTGCCGCGCGGGACGAGGAAGCCCCGGACGCCGTCCTCGGTCTGCGCCCAGACGGTGGCCACGTCGGCGATGCCGCCGTTGGTGATCCACATCTTGGAGCCGTTGAGGATCCAGTCGCCGCCGTCCCGGACGGCCCGGGTGCGCATCCCCGCGGGGTTGCTCCCGAAGTCGGGCTCGGTCAGGCCGAAGCAGCCGATCGCCTCGCCGGCGGCCAGCCGGGGCAGCCATTCCTGCTTCTGCTCCTCCGAACCCCACTTCCAGATGGAGTACATGGACAGCGAGCCCTGCACGGAGACGAAGCTGCGGAAGCCCGAGTCGGCGGCCTCCAGCTCCAGGCAGGCCAGGCCGTAGGAGACGGCGTTGGTGCCGGCGCACCCGTAGCCCTCCAGGTGCATGCCGAGCACGCCCAGCTTGCCCAGTTCCGGGGCCAGTTCGCGGGCGAAGTGGGCGTTCTCGAACCACTCGCCGATGTGCGGGCGGACCCGGTCGGCGAGGAACCTGGCGACGGTGGCCTGGATCTCGCGTTCCTCGTCCGAGAGGACGGAGGCGATGTCGAGCAGGTCGAGGGGGTCCTTCAGCGGCTTGCCGCTCATGGCGAGCTCCTTGGTGGCTGGGGTGTCGAGTGGTGGTGAGTCCGGAGTGTCAGGTGGTGGTGAGTCCGGGAGTGTCGGGTGGTGGTGCGCGGGCGGCATGTGGCGCGCCCGGGCGGGCGGCCGCCGCGGGTCACACCGAGGCGTGGCCGTCGTGACCGTCGAAGCCGTCGAAGTCGTCGCGGCCGTCGAAGCCGTCGAGGATCTCCTCGGTGTGCTGTCCCAGCAGCGGCGGGGGCAGCAGGTACCGCGCGGGGGTCGCGCTCAGTGCGACGGGATGCGCGACCTGGCGGGCGGGCCTGCCGGCCGCTGCGCCGGTGGCCGGGGCGGGGACGTCGACGATGCCGGGCAGGCCGAGCCGCTCGGCGAAGGCGAACGCCTCGTCGAGGCCGTTGACCGCGCCGGCCGGTACCCCGGCGGCCAGCAGGACGGTCGACCAGTGGTCGGCGCCGCCGCCGCTCAGCAGCCGGGTCAGGGTCTCCCGCAGCTCGGTGCGGTGGGCGACTCGGTCGGTGTTGGTGCGGAACCGGTCGTCGTCGGCGAGGCCGGGCTCCCCGAGCGTCTCGGCGAGCACCGCGAACTGCTTGTCGTTGCCCACCGCGAGGGCGATGGGGCGGTCGGCGGTCGGGAACGTCTCGTACGGGGCGATGCTCGGGTGCGCGTTGCCCAGCCGCCCGGGGACGACACCGGCGACGGCGTACGCCGAGGCCTGGTTGACCATCGCGGACAGCAGCGAGCCGAGGAGGTTGACCTCGACGAGCTGCCCCTGCCCGGTGGCGTCCCGGTGCCTCAGGGCCGCGAGGATGCCGAGCGAGGCGTGCAGTCCGGTGATCACGTCGACCAGGGCCACTCCGGCTTTCACGGGCTCCCCGTCGGCGGTTCCGGTCACGCTCATCAGGCCGCCGACGGCCTGCACGAGCAGGTCGTAGCCGGGGATCGTGGCGCCCGCGCCGCTGCCGAAGCCGCTGATGGAGCAGTAGACCAGGCGCGGGTGCCGCACGAGGAGGTCCTGGTGGCCGAGGCCCAGCCGCTCCATCGTGCCGGGGCGGAAGTTCTCCACCACCACGTCGCAGTCGGCGACCAGGGCGCGCGCCTGTGCGCGACCGGCCCGCGTGGCCAGGTCCAGCACGACCGACCTCTTGTTCCGGTTGACGCTCAGGAAGTAGGTGGAGGTGCCGTCGTGGTCCGTGGGAGGGTGCCAGGCCCGGGTGTCGTCCCCGCTGCCCGGCCGTTCGACCTTGATGACGTCGGCGCCGAGGTCGGCGAGGAGCATGGTGGCGTAGGGGCCCGCGAGGACCCGGGAGAAGTCGGCGATGCGCAGGCCCTCCAGGGCTCCCCGCCCGGTTCCGCCGAGCGCGTCGTCCGGTCCGTCCGGCGTCTGGTGCTGGGTGCTCACGCACCCTCCTCTCTGATCGTCCCGCCCGGTCGTGGCCCCTCCGGAGCCGGGTCCCGTCACGTCCAGCGCTCCAGGAGCGCTGCCGGGTGGGCGAGTTCCACGACGGGCAGCCCCTGGTCGAGGGGGTCGACCGACCGTACGAGCGTCACCCGTGCGCCCACCGCGACGACGACCGGTGATGTGCCGGCGACCTGGCAGAGCAGGTTGAAGCCCTCGTCCATCGCGACGAACCACGTGTGGTGCTGGGCGTGGCCGTTGCGGCGCACGACGACTCCGGTGCCCGCGCTGCGCTCTTGGTGGAAGGCCATGGCGCCGCAGACACGGCAGAACGAGCGGCGGTAGGCCGGGGTGCCGCACCACAGGCAGCGCTGGAAGAAGAGTTCGCGGCGGGTGTCTGTCTGGAGCATCACGGCCTCCTGCTCGCGGTCGGTGACCGGACGGATCGGGATCCGATGTCTCCCTCACCCTGGCCCCGCCACGGAAAGCCCGTCAACGACGAGTTGACGCAGCTTTGTGCGCGGAAAACGATCCGTACGCCGAGGTCGGAGCGGGTTTCACGGCACTACCCTCGACGCCGGCGCACCGGGGCTCCTCCTCGGGGCTCGCCGCCCCTCGGCCACCGGACGGAGCGGGTTCAGCCCTGGGGTCGATCCTGGGAGGCCGACGTGACTGGGATCTTCATGCGGAAAGGGCCGAGCACCAGTCCGTCGAAACCGGGGACCGCCCATGCAGCCGCACCCGCACGCACCCGTCACCACCCGCACCGGACGCTTCCGCGCCGCGTGGCGGTCCGCCCACGAGCCCGTCGCCGGAGTGTCGCGGCGGATACGGCTCGTCGCCTACGCCGTTCCGCTGACGGTCCTTCCGTCCGGCGTCTGGCGGCTCCCGGCCGCGTTCGGCGACGGCCTCGGGCCCGGCGAACGGGCGTACGTCGTCTTCCTGTCGGTCGTCTCGGAACTCTTCGCTTTCACCGCGATCGGCCTGATCGCCCGCTGGGGTGAGGTGTTCCCGGGCTGGGTCCCGTTCCTGCGGGGCCGCGAGGTGCCGAGGACGGCGGTGCTCCTCCCGGCCGCCTGCGGGGCCACGGCCCTCACCCTTCTGTTCACGTGCCTGTTCACCGTCTCCGAGCTGAGGGGCACCACGGTCCGGGGCGACGACCTGCCGCCCGACGCCCCGGGCCAGGCTTCCGGCTGGGAAGCCGCCTGGTTCTACGTCTGTTACGCGCCACTGCTCCTGTGGGGGCCGCTGCTGGCGGTGCTGACCGTCGCGTACGGGAAGCGGCGTTCGACGCGGCGCCGTGCGGGCACGGTCCGGCGGTCGGGTCAGGAACGGCCGGGTGAATGCGGCTCCGGATGCGCCGAGCCGGTCAGGCCGTCCCGGTGGGGCCGGGCGGCAGGTGGACCGTCATGATCAGGTGGCACGTCCCGGTGCCGGAGCCGCGGTAGGTGTGCGGGGTGTCCCCGTCGAACGTGGCGGTCTGGCCGGCTTCCACGGTGTGTTCGGTGCCGTCGACGACCAGGGTCATCCGGCCGGAGGTGACACTGACGGTCTCCACCACTCCGGCCTGGTGGGGATGGCTCGGGTATTCCTCGTCCGGCTCCAGGCGCCAGCGCCAGACCTCGACCGGGGCCGGGCCCGACGTCGTCAGCATGAGCCGGGCCTCGCCGCCGTGTTCTCCGGTCCACAGCGGTGCGACGGCGTCGGCGGCCACGACGCGGACGCGGCCTTCGGACGGTCCCTGCATCAGGGCGGACACCGAGATGCCGAGGGTGTCGGCCAGCCGGACCAGTGTGGCCAGGTTGGGGTTGCCCTGGGCTTTCTCCAGGGCCACCAGGGCCCCCTTGCTGACCTGGGCGCGGCGGCCGAGCTCCTCCAGGGACAGGCCCGCGCGGGTGCGGGCGGCCCGGACGTTGTGTGCGACCGTCCGCAGGGCTGCGCCTGTCTCGGCCATCTGTCTCTCCTCACCGATGGGTCATCGGAATGCACCGCGTGGTCGTTCGGTTGACAAGGGCTGGTCGTTACGTTGTACGGTGCGGTCGTTCCAATGGTACTAGGGGATGTGCTGTGATCGCTCTGCTGCTGGGTCTGGGCAGCTCACCACCCGTCACCGCGCTGGCGTCCGCCGCGCTGCCCGTCGGGGTGGGCCTGACACAGGGCGCGCACCTGGCCGTCGCCGGCGCAGGCTGGGCCCGGAGCGGCCCGCGTACGCGATGTCGGCGGCCGCGGGTGTGCTGGACTCCGTGGCGAACCCGCTGTTCCTGCTCGCCGCCCGCGGCGGGGACCTCACCGTCGTCACCGTGATCACCGCCCTCTACCCGGCCGGCACGGTCAGCCTCCTCGCCCTGCCCTGAGCAGGCCCGCACGACCAAGGAGAAAAGCAATGCTGGTCCACCCCTGGGACGCCGGTCTGGACGAAGCCGAGTGGCAGGCCTGGATCGCCGAGGGCCACGACTTCGGACAGCTCAGCGTCAATAGCCTGCCCGGCCACCCGCCCGTGGTCGTCCCCACCCACTTCACCCGCGACGGCGGCCACCTCCTGGTCCACCTCGCCAGGCCCAACCCGGTCTGGAAGGCCATCAGCACGACCCGAACGTCCTCTTCACCGTGATCGGTGACTACGCCTTCATCCCCGGCCCCTGGCGCGCCGGTACCGGCACCCCGCCCACCGACGGCGTCCCCACCAGCTATTACGCGGCCGTCCAGTTCACGTGCCGCGCCACCATCGTCGACGACCCCGAGGCGAAGGCCGAGTTGCTGCTGCGCCAGCTCGCTCACTTCCAGCCCGACGGCGACCACGGCCCCGTGGCCGTCGGCCAGCCGCCCTACGGCCGGATGCTGTCCGGCATCCGCGGGCTGCGTCTGGAAGTCACCGACGTGCGGGCCAAGTTCAAGTACGACGACCACAAGCCCGTCGAACACCGCAGCACTGTCGCCGAGCGCCTCACCGAGCGGGGCCAGGGTCTGGACGTGCCCACCGCACGCCGGCAGTTGCGCCGCCTCGACCGCATCGGTCCCTGGAAGTCCTGACCCCCCTCGACAGGAAATGGAAACGCCGCCCATGCCCGCCTTCCGCATCGCCCCCGCCGTCGCGGACGCCTTCCCCGACACCCTCATCGCCGTGGTCACCGCCACCGGTCTGCGCGGCCGGGAGTCCTGGCCGCACACCGCCGCGGCCGTGGAGGAACTGGAGCAGCAGCTCGCCGACGGCACCTGGCAGCCCGCCGACGAGAGCGACCCCCGCATCGAGGCCTGGCACACCGCCTACCGCTCCTTCGGCACCAACCCGCGCCGCATCCGCCCCAGCGTCGACGCGCTCGGCCGCCGCCTCGCCAAGAAGGGGACGCTGCCCCGCATCAACCCGGCCGTCGACTCCTACAACACCGTCTCCGTACGCCACGGCCTGCCCGCCGGCGCCTTCGACCTGGACCACGTCAATGGCGACGTCGACATCCGCCACGCCGACGGCACCGAGACCTTCACCCCGCTCGGCGAACCCGACACCGTCGAACACCCCAAGCCCGGCGAGATCATCTACGCGGACACCACCGGCGTCCTGACGCGTCACTGGAACCACCGCGACACCCACCGCACCCGCGTCACCGAGGACTCCACCCACGTCGCCTTCGTCCTCGAAACGCTGCACGCCACCCGCGACGGCGCCCTCCTCAAGAGCGCGGCGGAGGAACTGCGGGGCCTGCTCACCCCACACGCCGACCGGACCACCGTGCACTACCTCGACCCGGCACAACCCGACACCGAGCAGTAACCCCGCACAGCCCGGCCCCGATAACCACCATGGCACCGGCGGGACCTGATCCGATTTCAGCAATGAGCCGGTAAGGCCCAGCAAACAGGCTGTCCTCTTCACCCAGAAAATCGCAAAGCACATCGATTTCCGCCGGGACGCGGTAGTAGCTTCCGGACGGCTCGCGATCTTCACACGGAATTCTTGGAATCCCGCTGCCATGGGGGCACACCGCGAGTCCGGCGACCGGGGCTGCCCAGTCGCCTGATCAGGTCCGGCGCAGCCGCGGCACGCCGGCAATCGGGGAGGGGACACAGTGAAGTTCATCAAGCTGCGCGCGAGAACCGCGGCCGGGGCGTTCGCCGTCACGGCTGCGGCCGTACTCGCCACGGCGGCACCGGCCCAGGCGGCCACCTACAACGTCACCGACAACTGTGACGTGCCCTGGATCAACTGCACCGAGGGCGACCTGTGGCTGCTCTACAACTCCACGGCCTACGCCGTCCAGGACGGCCAGTACGTCACGAGCTGGGCGGAGTTCTACGGCAACGTCTCCGACTACTGGGGGACCAGCCAGTACCAGGGTTCGACCCTGACGACCTACCGCTACGTCTTCAACGGCAACGGCAACGGGGCCTGGCAGTACGTCAAGAACAACGCCGCCTCGGTGCAGAACTGCTCCGAAGTCGACAACTACCGCGTCTACTACAACTCCGGATACGAGGGCCACTCCCAGTACTTCGCGCACCGGGAACCGTACGGCGACTGCGTTCTCACCAATCTCGACTCGACCCTGAAGAACGAGAACGCCTCCGAGCACTTCGCCTGACCCTCACTCAAGGAGCCCCTCGATGAGCACGCGCCGTACCGCGGCCCGGCTGGCGGCCGCCGCCACCACCGCCGCCCTGATCACCTCCTGCTCCGCCGGCCACGACACCGCGGAGAAGACCCCCGGGCGTCCCAGGACCGCACCGGTCGCCGACGCCGGTTCGAACATCGACAAGAGCGCCTGGCCCAAGGCCGTCCCCGACACCGGCCTGGCCAAGGGACTCTCCCTGCCCCTGCAGGCCTACATGCAGACCTACGAGGACACCGTCACCCTCGACAACGCCGAGCGCCACCTGGAAACCTCCTGCATGGCCGGCTACGGCTTCCACGTCACGTTCCCCCCGGCGGGCCAGACCCCGCCGCCCAGCGCCGACGACGCCAACATGCCCCGCCGCTACGGCATCACCGACCGTGCCCTCGCGGAGAAGTACGGCTACGGGCTGCCCGAGGAGAGCCAGAGGCAGCAGGGCACCAAGATGCCCGACCTCACCCAGGACCAGGTCGAGGTCCTCACCGGCCGCACCGGTATCCGGGGGAACCTCGCCGACCCGGCACCGAAGGCGGCGCCCGGCTCCTACCGGGGCAAGCAGATCCACAAGGACGGATGCGCGGGCTGGGCCGACGACCGGCTCGGCACCCGCGACCTCGACTTCTCGCTCCTCTCCGAGCTCGACGGCCGAAGCCTCACCCAGTCGCAGGCCGCGCCCGCCGTCCAGAACGCCATCACCGCCTGGTCGACGTGCATGGGCACCAAGGGATACACCGTCGCCACGCCGTACGACGCGGACAAGGTCGTCCCTCACGTTGACATGAACCCGTCCCAGGAGGAGATCAACGTCGCCCTCGCGGACATCGACTGCAAGAAGGCGACCGACCTCGTCCGGATCTGGTTCGACGCGGAATCGACGATCCAGAGACAGCAGATCGAGGACCACAGAAGCGAACTCGACGCCCTGCGCGCCCGCAACACCGACGCGCTCGCGGCGGCGAAGACGGCGCTGAACGGCTGACCGGTGCCAGCCGCGCGCCGCGTTCTGGCCGGAGCCGCCGTGGCCGCCGCACTCGCCGGTGCGGTCGTCTACGGCGGCCTCCGCTTCGCCGACAGCATGAACCAGGACCTCACGGCCGGCCCGCCCCGGCAGACCCCCACTCCCGACCGGCTCCCGGCCCCCTACGGGACCCTCGAACCGTCCCAGTACGGCTACGGCACCCCCATCGCCCGCGCCGCCCACGGGGACGTGATCGCCTACGCCCCGCACCACGAGGCTCAGCGGATGCTCACGATCCCGCTCACCCTCACCAACCACGCGGCCGAACCAGCCTCCTACCGCGTGATCGTGACCGTCACGGTCACCGCGGGAGACGCGGCCGGAGTCACCGACAGCGCGGTCGTCTCCAGCGACGGGCCGCTTCCCCCCACGGCCACGATGAGCGCCGAGGCCGACTTCCAGAGTCTCGGCGCCGTCCCTTCCAGCGGACTCGACGTCCGTATCGCCCAGGTAGAGAAGGAATGAGGAAGCCAGGTGACCACCGGCTGCAGAAGAACCGCGGTGACGGTCCTCTCCGTCATCGCAGCCCTGACCGGACTCATACAGGCCCAGCCCGCCATGGCCCGGCCCGCCGCCCCCGCCCAGACGTCCACTCCTTCCCCCGGCGCCCTCGGCGGAGGTGTGAAGAACCCTGACAGTGTCCTCGGCCACGGGTGGAAGACCGCGACCGACCGGGCCGTGACCGCCGCCGCCGACAGCGACGGCCTCCACCTCCTCGTCGCCGACAGCGGGAACGCCTACGCCTGGCGGACGGCCGCCGTCCTGAGCGAACCCCGGCTCCCGGCCGACACCTGGATCGGCAACCAGTGCGTCATGGACGGCCACCACGCGGCCGTCGCCTACGCACCCCGCACCTTCACCAACCACCAGGACACGATGCTCGGCGGGGCGTTCACCGCGATCGTCGACCTCGACAACGGCAGCGTCACCAAACTGCCGTTCAACGCCTCCCTGGCCTACTTCGACCCCTCCTGCGACCCGGCCACGCGCACCGCCGTCTTCACCGCCTACCGTGGCGGCAAGACCCGCCTGGTCACGGTGAACACCCACGGCGAGACCCTCGCCGACACCACCGCGAAGGGCCAGATCACCTCGCCCGTACCCACCAGGGACGGTGTGGTCGCGGCCGCCGGCAACCGGCTCGTCCACGTCGACCGGCACGGGAAGACCGAGAAGCTCGCGGCCACCCGGCACGCCCCCTACGGCATCCACGTGAGGGCCGACGGCACGGTCAGCTACCTCGACCGCGCCGATGACACCAAGGCGAACGTCAAGACGTACGCCCATGGCAGGACGGCCACCGTCGCCGGCGGCAGGCTCACCGCGATGAACCTCCGCCAGGGCGCCGACGGCACCGTCTTCCTCACCGGCCACGCCACCCCCGGCAAGAACTTCAAGGCCAGTGGCATCAAAGCCCTGAGCGTCTCACCCGACGCGGATGTCTCCAGCCACGGGCGCCTCGCCGTCGACCCGGTCGTGTCCCCGGCCGTCCAGGCCGGCCTGGACCACATCGCCGACGCGGGCAGGAACTTCACCGCGCCGAAAACCAAGGAACCGGCGGCCAAGCGGGAACACGGCACCACCAGCCACGTCCTGACCATCACCGGCACGGCGGCGGCCACCGGCGAGCGCACCGAGCAGACCGCTCCGGCGCCCGCCACGACAGCGGGCGGCACGACCTCGCCGTCGCTGACCGGCTCCACCCAGCCGCAGCTGACGACGATGAGCATGATGACCACCGCCGACAGCACCAGCATCGAGCACAACCCCGTCGACACCGACCGCTGGTGCTCGGTACCCCGCAACGACGTCGACACCCAGGCCCTCCAGCCGACCCCCAACCAGGTCGAGTGGGCGGTGGACATGGCCGTCCGGGGCGACCTGCGCTCCGGCTACCTCGCCCAGGGCGGCTGGCGCTCCCAGACCGGGATCGGCACCATCGACCCGCAGGGCATGTTCCCCGTCCCGACGCTCAACACCGGCGGACGCATCCCCGCCCAGGTCGAACTGGGCATCCTCGCCCAGGAGTCCAACCTGTGGCAGGCCGAGTCCGGCGCCATCCCGGGCCAGATGGGCAGCCCGCTCGCCGCCGTGGACGGCTTCTACGGCCACCAGAGCGGCGGCTCCCTCGCCACCTACTGGACGATCAACTGGAACGAGTCCGACTGCGGCTACGGCGTCGGCCAGGTCACCGACGGCATGCGCATGGCCGGGCACGAGAAGACCGGCGAGACCGCTCTCGCCCCCGAGCAGCAGCGGGCCGTCGCCATCGACTACGCCAGCAACATCGCCGCCTCGCTGCACATCCTCGCCGACAAGTGGAACGAGGTCCACGAGAGCGGCCAGAGGGTCACCGTCAACAACGACGACCCCGCCAAGCCCGAGAACTGGTTCACCGCCGTGTGGAACTACAACCTCGGCTTCAACAAGGCGGCCGACGCGGGAACCAACGGCAACTGGGGCCTGGGCTGGTACAACAACCCGGCCAACCCCGTCTACCCGCCCAGCCGGCTCGCCTTCATGGACACCGACCTCGACAGCGACGCCAACCAGGACGCGGCCCACCCGCAGTACTGGCCGTACGAGGAGAAGGTGATGGGCTGGGCTGCCTGGTCCATCGACACCGGCCACTCCTACGCCACCTCCGGCCGCCAGGACTGGCCCGGCGAGTCCGGTTTCTCCTCCGCGGGCTTCTACCCCGCCTGGTGGAACACCACCGCCGAGCGCTCCGCGATCAAGCCGCCGCTGGACACATTCTGCAACACCCACAACGGCTGCGACGTGGCCAACCCGCCGGACTGTCCGGACGCCACCTGCTACACCCAGTACTGGTGGCACGAGTCGAACGCCACCTGGAAGGCCGACTGCGCCTCCACCTGCGGCAACGAACACATCAAGTACGTCACCCTGATCAGCGAGCCCGGACGCGGCTACCGCCTCCAGTACGGCACGCCCGTGTGCAGCGGGGCGCCCGCCAACTCGGTGGTGGTCGACGACGTCCCTTCGGGCACGAACACCTGGAGCAGTTGCGGAACGACCACGACCGGCGGCTCGTTCCAGTTCACCTTCTACCCCGACCCGAACGCCACCGGCCCGGGGCTCGGGCAGTACGACGCCAAGGCCGACCTGCACCAGATCGGCGGCGGCTACCAGGGCCACTTCTGGTACGCGCACACCCGTGACGCCGCCCATCTGGGCGGTCCCGGCGGGCGTATGACGGTGCTGGGCACGTGGAGGATGAACGGACCCGTGGCCGAGAAGCAGGCCATGATCTACGTCCACGTCCCCGACACCGGCGCCCAGACCCACGAGGCCGTCTACAAGATCAACACGGCCTGGGGTGAGGCCAAAGTCCGCCTCGACCAGAACGCCAACGAAGCCGACAAATGGGTGTCCCTGGGCGCGTACCGGTTCAACGACAACACCCCGCAGGTCACCCTGGCGAACTCCACCGGCACCGGATCCGGCGACGAGGACGTCGCCTGGGACGCCGTCGCCTTCGTGCCCGGCGACTACGGCATCAGCGAGGACCGTCCCGTCGACCTGACCCTGCCCACCCCGGTCGAGACCGCCGCCAACCCCGACCTGCTCGACCAGCCGGTCAGCGACGAGGCCACCGCCCCGCTCAAGGGGGAGGCCTCCAACCCCGCCGCGGACGGCAGCGTGGTGCCCCACGTCAGCAGCCACGGCGTGGCCACCTGGTGCGACGACGGCAGAATCGTCGCCCGCGCCACCCGCACCATCGAGTGCGAGAACCGCGTCGTGCCCTACTACCTGCGCGTGGACGGAGCGGTGAAGGCCACCGCCTACTTCCAGTTCCAGCGCACCATCGAACTGACCGGTACCAACTCCTTCACCGAGCACCTCAGCGTGGCCGGGCAGAGCATCCCGCCGGACTTCGCCATGATCCAGCTCGCCGTCAACCAGCACGTGTGCGAGTCCCCGTGCAACCCCGTCGAGGCAGGCATGAGCGCATGGCAGGGAAGCACCACCTGGACGGCCGGTGACACCCACGAGGCGTCGATCACCTCGTCCTACACCTGGCCCACCGCCACCAGCGGCAAGACCTACTTCTTCCATCCGGACGTCAAGATCGACGGCGATGTGTACCCGTCGGACGACACCGTCCCGTACCAGACCACCGGCTACCAGTGGAGCGCGAGCACGACGAGGGCGACCGACCTCGACACGGTCCGCTGCGACACCGTCGTCGACACCGCCGGAGGCTGCGTCTTCTCGAACTACGCCCCCACCTACACCTTCAACGCGGCCAAGAACCCCCAGGCCGCCGCGCACGCCTGGCTGATCCAGACCTTCTCGCCCAGGCACCCCGGGTCCGAGGCGACCGGACAGCCGCTGTACTACCTGGGCGACAGCAGCCAGGTCAGCAGGAACCGGGGCCGTATGTGCCCGACGGGGTGGGCCTCCGACAACGGCGACCCGAGCGCCCTGGACGGGCCGTCCGACGTGGCGCTCAACTGCGACGAGTTCGCCTTCGGCGCCAGCTACAACAGCGGCGGCATGAGTGCCGCCGAGGGCGGGATCAACCCGGCCGTCCCCGACGACAGCACCACCGGGACACCGAGCGGGTCGGCGTGTATCGAGACCTACGCCACCTCGGTCAACGGCACCATGCATCTGTACAACCTCAACGGGAGCGTCCCCACCTGGACCGAGGTCTGCGGGCGGTCGGCCATCTCCGACCGGGACAACCAGGACTCCATGTCACCCTTCGGAGGGGCCTACGGGTTCAGCAAGAAGATGCGTCTCATGGACAAGGACGCCTACTGGCTCGACACCGCCACGAGTGGGAACTGCGGTTCCCGCAACGTCAACTCGACGTCCGTCAGGTGCACCCTGACCGCCACGAACTGAGCTGCGCGGGGCCGTCCCTCCCGGGGCGGCCCCCACGCCGGGGTCAGTCCTCACGCCACCTGAGAGAGCCGTTCTCCACCAGCGGGCGCTGAACGTCCCACATGCCGCGGTCCATTCCGTCGGCGAACGACGTCAGCAGTTCCCCGAGGGAGACCGTCGGGTCGGTCTCGTTCGGGCTCACTTCCGCGTACGTGAGCATCCGGGATTGCGAAGCCCCGGATGCGTCGAGGGCATAGCCGTGGTAGGCACCTTCGAAATCCCAGATGACCGGGATCAAGGAGGGCTTCCAGTAGCCCTCCGCTTCCTGCGCCGAGGCCAGCAGCTGGGCGCGCCGCGCGATGATCTCCTCGCACCCCAGGAACACCTTCCCGAACGGGAAGATCACCGAATCCAGGTGCCGGGCGGGCACCACACGCCCGTTGGGGAGGGTCCTCGTGGTGTCCTTCGCGGTGCTGCCGTTGTTCATCCGCAGCAACGCCTCGAGCACGTCGGGCACCTCGAACCCCAGGGCCTCGCGCAGACCCGCGATGTCCTCATGGGTCGCCGGGCCGCGCAGCGCCTGCGCGGTCGACGGCGCGTTCGCCGTGAGCCAGCGCACGATCCGCCCCCACGCCGACCGCACTTCTTCCGTCTCGGACACTCCGGCCACACCACCTCAGTGTTCACGCAGGGCTCGGGCCGACTATAGCCGCGGACCCTGTGCCCGCAGCCACAGCACCAGGTGCCAGTCCTGGTCGTTGGCGAGCGGGTCGGCCGTGTGCGCGGGGCGGCCGTCGACGGTCGAGGGCAGGACGAAGGCGCAGGTGGCGGAGCCGTCCTCGTGGTAGTTGGCCATGTTGGCGCGCAGGATCGCCTCGGCCAGCCGGTCGGTGCCGGCCGTGCGCAGGGTGGCCGGCAGACCCAGGAGGGTGGTGGCGGTCAGGGTGCTCCAGTAGTGGGGGAAGACGTCTCCCCACAGGCGGTGGGCGCCGAACCAGTAGCCGTCCCAGTGGCGGATCGCTATGCCGTGCAGGCGGACGTGCGGCTGGGGTCCGCCGAAGGCCAGCAGCCAGGGCAGCCGTTCGGCGACCGCGTCGTGGAAGGCGGGATCCCCGGTCAGGGTGTGGGCGTCGACGAGGAGATCCAGCAGGGGAGCGACGATGGACTGCTCGTAGGCCACCTCGTGGGCGGGCAGCCGCCTGCCCATGCGCACGAACTGCCGTGCGCTGTCGACCAGTCGGCCTCGCATCCTCTCGGCGCGGTCTTCCTGCCCGGCGGTGTCCAGGCTGTCGCAGACGGCCAGCGTCGTCGGGGACAGGCCGATCGACAGGTGCGTGGCACCGCCGAGTTCGAAGCTCCGCTCGATGACGCGGGCGGCGAAGTCGAGATCCTCCGGCCGGCCGTGGGCCCGGTGCCGGTCGTGGAAGAAGTGGGCCAGCCACGGGGTGTCGTACAGCCGGGGTCCGGTGTGCCAGTTCTGGGAGCCGCGGCGCGGGGCGGCGGTCTCGTCCAGCAGATGCCGGCGGGCGAAGCGGGACCAGCCGTCCAGCAGGGGGCCGATCTCCTCCGGGTCCGCCAGGCCGTGGGCGGCGGCGGCCTGGAGCAGCAGCGGCATGGCGATCCGCTCGGAGCCGTCCGTCCAGTCCGACCAGCCGTTGGTCGCCTGGGTGAGTCCGGTCCTGGTGTCCACCGGCACGAAGGCGTGGGCGAGCAGGCCGGGCCGTTCCCGGGCCCGCTGGTACCTGGTTATGTAGGCCACCCGGCGCCGTACGACCTCGTCCAGCGGGAGGTGGAACAGGACCTCGGTACGGGCACCGTCACCGACGTCGAGCGTGTAGGTGCCGTGCCGGGACGCCCTGACCCGGTGGCGGCCGTCCGCGTCGTGGTCCACCGTCACCCCGGCGTCCGGGCTGCTCACCGAGGACGCCTCGACGGTGATCGACTGTCCGATCTCGGCGGCGTAGGCGGAGAGGACGGCCGGCGGTCTGGTCGCGGCGGTGAAGTCCGCGACCGAGGAGTACCAGCCCAGCTCCCATGCCATGGTCACCGACTCTCCAGGAGCCAGGCGCAGCACCGGCTGGCCGCCGAACGCCTGTGGATTGCGGGCCTGGTCGGTGACCAGAAGCACCAGGTGACCACGGGCGTCGGACTGCGAGTACTGGTTGCGCGACTCCACGGAGTACGCCCGCAGCGCCCCCTCCCGCACGATCAGCCCCAGGCACCGCCCTTCCCCCGACATCGGCTGCGCCAGCACCCAGGCCCATGTCCCGCCGGTGAACACGTGCGCGTGCACCGCCCAGCCGAGGGAGTGCTCCGCGCCGTCGTACAGGTCGGCGAAGGGGGTCTGGACGCCCAGGCCGCTGATGGTGAGCGGCTCCTGACCGGTGTTGACGACCGAGTACCGCTCGTGCAGCAGGTCCCCGCGCACAGCGCGCCGCACCTCCACATCGACTCCCGGCAGAGGCCTGTGCACGGCCTCGACCACCCCGTCCGCCACCCGCAGCTCGACGGGTGTGTGCCAGCGGGCGCCGCCCCGGTCCGTCACCAGATGTCCCGAACCCCACTGGTGCTCGACCGAGTGCCACACGGTGGCGCCGGGTTCCAGCAGGAACCGGCGGTCCCGGTCCTGCTCGTCGACGAACTGCAGGGGGGCACCGGTGAGAGCGTCGAGGACAATGTGTCCGGAGCCGAAGGCGAGCGTCTCCGGCACGGCAACGCCCGCACTTGGCAGGGCAGTTGCCCCTTCCTCCTGTGTCAGCACCCGGTCCTCCCCCTGACGGCACGATCACGGACGCCGTCATTGAATCGGTTCAGCCAGCGGGCTGCCAAGCCCTGTCCACCTCACGGAATGCGCGGGGCCCAGACGCCGAAGAAGGCGTCCCGGCGGCGGCCGCGGCAAGGCCTCCGCCGCCCAGAACCTCCTTCCCCGATGCCTGTGGCAAAGAGGCCTGCGAAGATGAAGGTCAGAGGCCCAGATACCAGTCTCACCTGGAGGTTCCCGTGAAGATGCTGATCAACGTCCCGGAGACCGTGGTCGCGGACGCGCTGCGCGGCTTGGCGGCTGCCCACCCGGAGCTGACCGTGGACGTGGAGAACCGGGTGATCGTACGGCGGGACGCTCCCGTGGCCGGAAAGGTCGGGCTGGTCTCGGGCGGGGGCTCGGGGCACGAGCCGTTGCACGGTGGTTTCGTCGGTCCCGGCATGCTGTCGGCGGCCTGTCCGGGCGAGGTGTTCACCTCCCCGGTGCCCGACCAGATGCTGCGCGCGGCCGCCGCCGTGGACAGCGGGGCCGGAGTGCTGTTCATCGTGAAGAACTACACCGGTGACGTGCTCAACTTCGACATGGCCGCCGAGCTGGCCGAGGACGAGGGCATCCAGATCGCGAAAGTGCTGGTCAACGATGACGTGGCGGTGACCGACAGCCTCTACACGGCGGGGCGGCGCGGTACCGGTGCCACCCTGTTCGTGGAGAAGATCGCCGGCGCCGCCGCCGACGAGGGCATGCCGCTGGAGCGGGTGGAGGCCATCGCCCGGCAGGTCAACGAGAACTCCCGCAGTTTCGGCATCGCGCTGAGCGCCTGCAGCACGCCGGCCAAGGGCAGCCCCACCTTCGATCTGCCGCCCGGCGAACTGGAGTTGGGCATCGGCATCCACGGCGAGCCCGGCCGGGAGCGGCGGCCCATGATGACCTCGGGCGAGATCGCGGAGGTCGCCGTCGAGGCGGTGGTGGAGGACCTCCGCCCGCGCAATCCCGTCCTGGTCCTGGTCAACGGCATGGGTGCGACGCCGCTGCTGGAGCTGTACGGCTTCAACGCCGAGGTGCACCGGGTGCTCGCCGAGCGCGGTGTCCCGGTGGCCCGGGTCCTGGTGGGCAACTACGTCACCTCCCTGGACATGGCGGGCGCCTCGCTCACCCTCTGCCAGGTCGACGAGGAGCTGCTGCGGCTGTGGGACGCGCCGGTGAAGACGCCGGGGCTGCGCTGGGGCGTGTGAGACAGAAGGGGTAGAGGAGCACCACGTACCTACCAGGCAAGGAGATCCAGTGCTCGACGCCGACTTTTTCCGCCGTTGGATGACGGCGACCGCCGCGTCCGTCGACCGCGAGGCGGAACGGCTCACCGCCCTCGACTCCCCCATCGGGGACGCCGATCACGGCAGCAACCTCCAGCGCGGGTTCACGGCCGTGACGGCCGCCCTGGAGAAGGAGTCCCCCGGCACGCCCGGCGGGGTCCTGACCCTGGCCGGACGCCAGTTGATCTCGACGGTCGGCGGCGCCTCGGGGCCGCTGTACGGGACGCTGCTGCGCCGCACGGGCAAGGCGCTCGGGGACGCCGACGAGGTCAGCGCGGAGCAGCTGACCGAGGCGCTGCGGGCCGGAGTGGACGCGGTCATGACCCTCGGCGGTGCCGCGCCGGGCGACAAGACCATGATCGACGCGCTGGTGCCGGCGGTGGACGCGCTCGGCGAGTCGTTCGCGGCGGCCCGGGCCGCCGCGGAGGAGGGCGCCGTGGCGACGACACCGCTGCAGGCGCGCAAGGGCCGGGCGAGCTATGTGGGCGAGCGCAGCATCGGGCACCAGGACCCGGGTGCCACGTCGTCGGCGCTGCTGATCGCCGGACTCGCGGAGGCCGCCGGTGAGTGACGTGAGCGGTGAGCGGCTCGTGGGGATCGTGCTGGTGTCGCACAGCGCGGAGGTGGCCGCGTCGGTCGCCGCGCTGGCGAAGGGGCTCGCGGGCGGTGGCCCGGCGGTGCCCGTCGCCCCGGCGGGCGGCACCGAGGGCGGTGGGCTCGGCACGAGTGCCGAACTGATCGCTGCGGCGGCCGCGTCCGTCGACCGAGGTGCCGGAGTCGCCGTCCTGACCGACCTGGGCAGCGCGGTGCTCACCGTGAAGGCGTTGCTCGCCGAAGGCGACGAACTCCCGGAGGGGACACGGCTGGTGGACGCCCCGTTCGTGGAGGGCGCCGTGGCCGCGGTCGTCACGGCGGCCACCGGGGCGGATCTCGCGGCGGTGGAGTCGGCCGCCGCGGAGGCGTACACGTATCGGAAGGTGTGAGAGCCGGACACCGGGCGCGCCGCACGCGGCGGTGCGCCCGGCGCGGCACTGCCTCGGGCCGATCCGTGACGCCCCGTCACGCGCTCAGCGTGCGGCGATGAACCGTCTGGCCAGGCGCTCCCCTGTCGCCACGGCCGCGGCGTGGTCCTCGATGGGTGAGACGCGGGTGTTCTTGAACACGACGTAGGTGACGCCGGAGGGCGCGCCGCCGCCGTGCGGGTCGGGGCGGATGCCGAGTGCCTTGGCGGTCGCGTAGGACGCCTCTCCGATGATGCCCTGCGGGCCCGTGTCGCCGACGACCGCGTACTGCACGCGGTCGCGGTACACGACGGCGACGACCGAGCCGCCGGTCACGCCGTGCTTCCGGTAGTCCCAGATGCGGCTCGGTGCCGGTAGGACGACGAAGGGCAGGTTCTCGGCGCTCAACGGCCGCCCGTCGGACTGGGCGTAGGCCGTGCTCGCGGCGAAGTACGGGTCGGTGCGGCGGTTGCAGCGGGGTCCCGGACGGCCGTCGCAGTCGATGTCCATGTCGGCCTTCCAGAACACCGCCTCCCGTGTGCCGCAGACCGGGATGTCGGCGGGTGCGCCCTGATCGCTGCGGTACCGGCCGCGGAAGACGGGGGCGCAGTCCTTGACTCGGGCGAGCAGGTCGGCGGCGCGCACGGGGTTGTCGCGCCAGGCCGCCGACGGGGACGCGGTGGCGGGCGGTGTCGTCGGGGCGAGCAGGGCGGCGCTGGCAGCGGCCAGGGTGAGCGACCGGACACGCACGATACGGGAGCCTCTCCTAGGAACCTGACGGGCACTCAGCCCACTCTGGCCCCGGGGCCGTCACCCGGCCACCGCTGGAGGGCCGGACGGTGCACGGCCCCAACCTCCGACAGGGGCCGGGCGCCTGAGTCCGTGTGAGACCCGGGCTGCCCGGCCACCCGCGCCGGCGCGGGATCTGCGACGACAGCGGTCCGCGCGACAGGCCCGAACTCCCTGGTGTGCGCCAGGTGTTCGGCCGTGAGGACCTTCAGCATACGTAACTCTCCCGAGTGGTCACGCACGGCGGGGTGACGCAGGCGCGGCCGCTCGCCCGCCCCTCCCTCCCTCGTCGAACTCCTCCCACACCTCCCCTTGATGTGGTCGCGTCAGTCACGTCATATTGGTCCGGACCATTCCCGAGTGCCGCTCCCGGGAGGCAGTGTCGTGCGAGGCCCTTCCACTCCGCTCTCTCTCCTTCGTCGCGTCGCGCTCTGCGGGTGTCTCGCGCTGGTGGCCTCCTGCGGCTGGGCCGGTGCGGACGAAGGGCACGGCGGTGCTCCACCCGGTGCGCCGGCGGGGGTGACGGCCACCGCGGGCAGTGCGACGAGCGTGCACGTCATGTGGAACGCCATCCCTGAGGCCGAGGTCTACGAGGTGTATCGCGGCACCACGATGGTCAGGGAAGTGCCCGGTTCGGAGCACATGGTGGATGTCACCAGGCTCCGCCCCTCCACGCTGTATGCCTTCACGGTGCGGGCGCGGGACGCCGACGGGCGGCTCGGGCCGCGCAGCCGGGAGGTCCGGGCGAGGACTCCCGCGGCCGTCGCGGACGACCGTTCCGCACCGGCGCGCCCCTCGGGGCTCAGCGGGCGGCCGGCCGGAAGCCGGGCGGTCCAGCTGTCCTGGTCCGCCCCGGCGGACGACCGGGACGTGGTGTCGTACGACATCCACCAGGGGGACACGAAGATCCACAGTGTGGGCGGCGGCCAGACGGCCACCGTTGTCACGGGGCTGCGCCCCGGCACGTCCTACGCGTTCACCGTCCGGGCCCGGGACGCGGCGGGCAACGTCTCCCCCGCCACTGCCGCCGTCCGCCTCGCCACCCCGGGCCGTGGCGACGGACGTGCCACGGCCCCCACCGACTTCCGGGCGGCGAGCCACCGTGCGGACGGGGCGTACTACATCGATCTGAGCTGGGTGCCGCCGCGGGTCGACGGCGAGGTCGCCGAGTACCAGATCCATCTGGACGGCCGTCCCGCCACGTCCCTCGTGTTCGGCGGGCGCGCCCCGCGCGACCGGGCGACGTACAGCTTCTACGTCGGGCGGGAGGCCGGGGTCGGCCATCGTGTCCGGATCCGGGCGATGCTGCCGGACGGCACCTGGGGCGCCTTCTCCGCGGAGCGGACGGTGACGACGCGCCCACGCTGACGGACGTGCCCGTGCGGCCTGGGCCGGCCGGTGGACGCCGTCACCTGCACGGGGGCACCCGGCGTGCGGTCCGGACCCGGGGCGCCTTGGCTGACCCTGAGGCAGCACGGGCGTTCCCGACCCTCGGCGGCGCTAGGGATGTACCGCCAACCGTGCCGCCGGAGGGCAGTCACATGCGCAACTCATCGCCAGTTCTCCGCTCCGGCCTGACCGTGGCCGCCGCCGCGCTGCCCCTCGCCCTGGCGGCGGTGCCCGCTGCCGCGGGCCCGGGCATCTCCGTGAGCACCACGGGCTCCACGGTCTCGGTCACCACCAGTACGTGCACCCAGATCAACGGCAGCTGGGGCACCGCCTCGCTCCTCACCAGCAGCCAGGGCAGCTTCGCCCAGGGGCGTCAGGTGCCCCTGTCGGGGACGTCCACCAGCCAGTCCGCCGCCTGGTCGAACGTCACTCCGGGCACGTACACGGTCATCGTCATCTGCTCCGACGGCACCACCGCGGGCACCCAGTCCGTCGTCGTCTCCCCCGCTCCCTCCCCCACGCGGTCCCCGTCCCCGACGGCCTCGCCGTCCCGCGGTGTCATGGGCGGGGTCGGCGGTTCGTCGACGGACTACGGCACCGTCACGCTGGTGGCGGGCGGCACGCTGGTCGGGGCGGGCGTCCTCGCGACGGCCTGGTACCTGCGCCGGCGCAACAAGCCGTACCGGCTCTGATCCGGTACGGACGGCGGTCCGCCCGGCCGAAGCGCTCCGGTCGGGCGGGCCGCTGTCACGTCGTGAGGCGGCAGGCGGGACGTGGGCATCCCGGTCAGGCCGGGCCGGCCGGCTCGCCGTCCGGGAGTTCGGCGACGTCCGCCAGGGCGTGCCTGAGCCACTGGGTCCAGAACGTCTCCAGGTCGATGCCGGCCCGCAGCACCAGATGCCGCAGCCGGTCCTCGGCGCTGTCCCGGCCGGGCGGGAAGTCGCGCCGCTCGATCTCCCGGTACTCCGCCAACTGCTTCTCGTGCAGCTCCAGATGGCGTCGCAGATCGTCCTCCAGACCCGCGGTGCCGACCACGGCCGCCGCCCTCAGCCGCAGCAGCAGCGGGTCGCGGTGGGGCTTGGGGTCCTGGGAGGCGGCGGTCCAGCGGGCCAGTTCGGCGCGGCCCGCGGCCAGGACCTCGTAGCTCTTCTTCTGCCCGCGCGCCGGCTGCTCGGACGGCAGGGCCCTGATGAGGCCGTCGGCCTCCAGTTTTCCCAGCTCGCGATAGATCTGCTGGTGCGTCGCCGACCAGAAGTAGCCGATCGACCGGTCGAACCGGCGGGTCAGCTCGAGCCCGGACGACGGCTTCTCCAGGAGGGCGGTGAGGATCGCGTGCGGGAGTGACATGGAGTCATCCTAGGGACGGGCCGCCCGCCCCCTACAGCGCCGCCGCCAGCTCGGTGCCCTGCTTGATGGCCCGCTTGGCGTCCAGTTCGGCGGCCACGTCCGCCCCGCCGATGAGGTGGGCGCTGCGCCCGGCGGCGAGCAGCTCCTCGTACAGGCCCCGGCGCGGTTCCTGGCCCGTGCACAGCACGATGGTGTCGACCTCCAGCACCATGCTCTCCTCGCCGATCGTGACGTGGAGTCCGGCGTCGTCGATCCGGTCGTACCGCACGCCCGGGACCATGGTGACGCCGCGGTGCTTGAGCTCGGTGCGGTGGATCCAGCCGGTGGTCTTGCCGAGGCCGGCGCCGACCTTGGACGTCTTGCGCTGGAGCAGGTGGACGGTGCGCGGCGGGGCGGGCCGCTCGGGCGCGGCGAGGCCGCCCGGAGCGCGGTAGTCGAGGTCGACGCCCCACTGGCGGAAGTACGTCTGCGGGTTCTCGTGGGCCTTGTCGCCGCTGTCGGTGAGGTACTCGGCGACGTCGAAGCCGATACCGCCCGCGCCGAGGATCGCGACCCGGTCGCCGACGGGGGCGCCGTCGCGCAGGACGTCGAGGTAGCCGAGGACGCTCGGGTGGTCGACGCCGGGGATGTCGGGGGTGCGCGGGGTGACGCCGGTGGCGACGACGACCTCGTCGAAGCCGTCGACGTCGGCGACCGTGACCAGGGTGTTGAGGCGGATGTCGACGCCGTGCCAGTCGAGTTGCGTGCGGAAGTAGCGCAGCGTCTCGTCGAACTCCTGCTTGCCCGGCACCTTGCGGGCGACGTTGAGCTGTCCGCCGATCTCGCTCGCCGCGTCGAACAGCGTCACCTCGTGCCCGCGCTCGGCGGCGGAGACCGCGCAGGCCAGCCCGGCCGGTCCGGCGCCGACGACCGCGACGCGCTTGCGCAGCCGGGTCGGGGAGAGCACGAGTTCGGTCTCGTGGCAGGCGCGCGGGTTGACCAGGCAGGAGGTGATCCGGCCGCTGAAGGTGTGGTCGAGGCAGGCCTGGTTGCAGCCGATGCAGGTGTTGATCGCCTCCGGCTTGCCGGCGGCGGCCTTGGCGACGAAGTCCGGGTCGGCGAGCATCGGGCGGGCCATGGACACCATGTCGGCCGCGCCCTCGGCGAGCAGCTCCTCGGCGAGCTCGGGCGTGTTGATGCGGTTGGTGGTGACGAGCGGCACGGACACCTCGCCCATCAGCCGCTTGGTCACCCAGGTGTAGGCGCCGCGCGGCACGGAGGTCGCGATGGTGGGGATGCGGGCCTCGTGCCAGCCGATGCCGGTGTTGATGATCGTCGCCCCGGCCGCCTCGACGGCCTTGGCCAGGGTGATCACCTCGTCGAGCGTCGAGCCGCCCGGGACGAGGTCGAGCATGGACAGCCGGTAGACGATGATGAAGTCCTCGCCGACCGCCTCACGCACCCGGCGCACGATCTCCAGCGGGAACCGCATGCGGTTCTCGTACGAGCCGCCCCAGCGGTCGCCGCGCCGGTTGGTCTGCTGCGCGATGAACTCGTTGATGAGGTAGCCCTCGGAGCCCATGATCTCGACGCCGTCGTAGCCGGCCTGCCGGGCGAGGCGGGCGGCACGCACGTAGTCGTCGATCGTCCGCTCGATGTCGGCGTCGGTGAGCTCGCGGGGCGGGAACGGGCTGATCGGCGCCTGGAGCGGGCTGGGGGCGACGAGGTCCTTGTGGTACGCGTACCGGCCGAAGTGCAGGATCTGCATCGCGATCCGCCCACCCTCGCGGTGCACGGCGTCGGTGATGACCCGGTGCTGCTCGGCCTCTTCCTCGGTGGTGAGCTTGGCGCCGCCCTCGTAGGGCCGGCCCTCCTCGTTGGGGGCGATGCCGCCGGTGACGATCAGGCCCACTCCGCCGCGGGCGCGGGCGGCGTAGAAGGCGGCCATGCGCGCGAAGCCGCCCTCGGCCTCCTCCAGGCCGACGTGCATGGACCCCATCAGGACGCGGTTGGGCAGTGTCGTGAAGCCCAGGTCGAGGGGGGTCAGCAGGTGCGGGTAACGGCTCATCGTGCCCTCCGTGCGCGGTGTCGTACCCGCAGTTGTAGAGGACTACCCGCAGTTTATGCAACTAGTTGCACAAGAGAGGAAGGGCACAGTGAGGACGCTCAACGGCTCTGCAGGCGCACGTGCAGTTCCTTCTCCTGGTCGCCGGAGACCGTGCTCAGGTCGTGCACGTCGAACAGCGCGTCCAGGGTCGTGCGGAACCGCTCGATCGCCCAGTACCCGCCGTGCAGGTCGGCCTCGACCGAGGACGACAGCCGGGCCGGCCGCGCGCCTTCGTGCTCGTCGGCGACGTCGAAGGTGCCGAGCCACACGGTCGGGCGCGTCTCGTGCAGCTCTTCGGGGACGTCGTCGGCGCACCGGTCGGACTCGAAGCAGGCGCACAGCGTGTCGAACACGATCCGGGCGTCGTGCTTGCTGCACCCGCTGATCTCCACCGAGACGGAGTGGGGGTGCGGTCGCTCGTGGTTCATCGCCATCGTGATCGCTCCTCTCGCGGCCACCACATGCCGTATCCGCCCCTACCCCAGCAAAGCACCACCTTCCGGCGAGCACTACCGGCAGTGCCCCTGTTCGTGGTGGCGGGTTTGCGGGGCGGCCCGCGCCGGGTTGGGAGATGGTGGTAGGTGACGGAAGGGGCCTCGGAGGAACGGCTCCGCGCGGTAGAACATGGGGTGTCGGCACCGTGACGGCGTGCCGCGAGGATCGGCGAATGCGGGGCGTGGGATGAGTGCAGCCGGGTCTCCCGAGTCCGAGGGCGACGAGCCGGTGCGCGGATCCGCGCGGCCGAGCGGCCTGCTCGACGTCCTGCGCGTGGCCTCGGTGGTCCTCGACGCCGACGGCCGGATCGTGCTGTGGAGCCCGCAGGCCGAGGAGCTGTTCGGGTACGAGGCGCGGGAGGCGCTCGGGCAGTACGCCGCCCGGATCATGGTCCACGAGCAGCACCTCGACCTGGTGGTCAAACTGTTCGCCGATGTCATGGGCACCGGGCAGAGCTGGGCGGGCGCCTTCCCCATCCGGCGCAAGGACGGCAGTACACGGCTCGTGGAGTTCCGCAACATGCGCCTGCTCGACGACCAGGGCGACGTGTACGCGCTGGGGCTGTGCGCCGACCAGTCGACCGTGCACCGGCTGGAGCGGGACGTGGCGCTGTCCACGCGGATGATCGCGCAGTCCCCGATCGGGCTGGCCGTCCTCGACACGGACCTGCGGTACGTCTCGGTCAACCCGGCGCTGGAGGAGATCAACGGCGTGCCGGCCGAGGAGCACCTGGGCCGCACGGCCCGCGAGGTGGTGCCGCGGATGGACGTCGACGCCCTGGAGAGCGCCGCGCGCCGGGTACTGGACACCGGCCGGCCCGTCGTCGACCAGTCCACGATCGGCCGCACCCCGGCCGACCCCCACCAGGACCACGCCTGGTCGATCTCGCTGTACCGGCTGGAGAACGCCTTCGGCACCGTGCTGGGCGTGGCCGTCTCGATCGTCGACGTCACCGAGCAGTACCGGGCGGGCATCGAGGCCGAGGCCGCCCGGCGGCGCCTGGCCCTGATCGCCGACGCCTCGGGGCGGATCGGCACGTCCCTGGACCTGGACCGCACGGCCCGCGAGCTGGCCGACGTGGCCGTGCCGGAACTCGCCGACATCGCGGCCGTCGATCTGCTGGACGCGGTGGTGCAGGGCCGGCGCACCAGCCTCGGCCCCACCGAGGCGGCCATGATCCGCGCGCTGGCGGTCCAGGGGTACGACTCCGCCGAGGCGCTGGAGGCCGCCGACCCTCCCGGTCAGGTGGCCCGGTACGCGCCCGACCGGCTGGTCACCGAGTGCGTGCGCACCGGCAGCCCGGTGATGCTGCCGGAGGTCAAGGACGAGGACCTGGCGCGCATCGCGCGCTCCCCGGAGGCGGCCGAGCTGCTGGGGCGGGCCGGGGTGCACTCCTATCTGGCGGTGCCGCTGATCGCGCGGGGCGAGGTGCTGGGCGCCCTGGACCTCAAGCGCACCCGCAATCCGCTGCCGTTCACCGAGGACGACCTGCTGCTGGCGCGGGAACTGGCCGCACGGGCCGCCGTGCAGATCGACAACGCCCGCTGGTACCAGAGCGCCCGCGAGACCGCGCTCACCCTCCAGCGCAGTCTGCTGCCGAGTCATCCGCCGGTGACGGGCGGGCTGGAGGTCGCCTCCCGCTACCAGCCGGCCGGGGCCACGAGCGAGGTGGGCGGCGACTGGTTCGACGTGATCCCGCTGGAGGGCGGCAAGACGGCGCTGGTGGTGGGCGATGTGATGGGCAGCGGGATCCCCGCGGCGGCGGCCATGGGCCGGCTGCGCACGGCCACCAACACCCTCGCCTCCCTGGGCCTCGATCCGGCCGTGCTTCTGGAGCACCTCGACCGGATCACCACGGGACTGGAGCAGGCCATCGCCACCTGCGTGTACGCCGTCCACGACCCGCATCTGCGGCAGTGCCGGATCGCCAACGCCGGGCATCTGCCGCCGGTGCGCGTGCGGGCCGGCGGGGCGCCGGAGCTGCTCGACCTGCCGACCGGCGTGCCGCTCGGCGTGGGCGGCGTCGCCTTCTCCACGACCACCGTCGACCTCGGACCCGGCGACCGGCTGGTGTTCTACACCGACGGACTCGTGGAGACCCGCCGTGATCCGCTCGACGAACGGCTCGGCACCCTGCTGTCCCTCCTCGACGGCCCGGACCGGCCGCTGGAGGAGGTCTGCGACCTGCTGCTGCGCACGCTGCACGAGCCGGACAACTTCGACGACGTGGCACTGCTCATCGCGCGGGCGACGGCTCCGGACACTCCCTAGGGTCTGACGCCGATCACCACCTGGGCGTGCCGTTCCTCCGAGACGGCCAGGGAGGCCGTCAGGCCGTTGCGCTCGAAGGCGGTGACGGCGGCCGGGGCCTGATGCCGGCTCGTCTCGACCAGGACGCAGCCGCCGGGCGCGAGCCAGTAGGGGGCCTCGGCGGCGACGCGGCGCAGGACGTCGAGGCCGTCCGTGCCGCCGTCCAGGGCGACCAGCGGCTCGTGGTCCCGGGCCTCCGGCGGCAGCAGGCCGATCTCTTCGCTGGGGACGTACGGCACGTTCGCCGCGAGGATGCCGACGCGCCCGCGCAGTCCGCCGGGCAGGGCCTCGAACAGGTCGCCCTGGTGGACGCGGCCGCCCACGGCGGCGACGTTGCCCCGGGCGCAGCGCACGGCGGCCGGGTCTATGTCGGCGGCGTGCAGTTCGACGCGGCCGAGTCCGGCGGCCAGCGCCGCGCCCACGGCGCCCGAGCCGCAGCACAGGTCCACGACGACGGTCGCTCCGGACGCCCGGTCCAGGGCCTGCTCGACCAGGAACTCGGTGCGGCGGCGCGGCACGAAGACGCCGGGGGCGACCGTGATGCGCAGGCCCGCGAACTCGGCCCAGCCGACGACGAGTTCGAGAGGCTCGCCCGCGACGCGGCGCTCGGTCATGGCGGCGGCCTCGGCGGGCGTGCGCGCGGTGGTGAGGATCAACTCGGCCTCGTCCTCGGCGAAGACGCAGCCCGCGGAGCGCAGGGCGTCGACGACACGGTCACGGGACGGCGGCGTGGACGGTGGTACGGGAGACACGGACGGCATGGAAGCCCAGAGCCTTTCGAGAACCGAAGGGCGCTCCGGCGGTCGCCTACGGCCGGCGATCCGCGCGACATCGAGAGGAGAGCACCCGAGCTGACACAGCGGTAATGGGTCTCACCTCCCCGGCTTCGCACGGCTGGGTCCGTCCGCAGCCGGCGGCCACACTACCCGACGGGCCGGTCGTCCGGCACGGCGCAGCGGTCCGCCGTCCCGCCGGGGCATTGGTTGGGTCATGCAACCATGGGAGGGGACGCAGCGAGGCCGTGAGGGAGGTCCCGTGCACACAACCGACGCCGTGGAGACCATCCAGCGGGAGATGACGGTCTTCGCCCGGCGGGCCCGTGCGGCGGCCGGGCGGATGCGCCCCGAGCTGTCGCTGGTGTCGTACACGCTGCTCGGGCATCTGGAGGAGAGCGGTGGGTGCCGCGCCACCGACCTGGCCGCGCACCACGCCCTGGACAAGTCCACGGTCAGCCGCCAGGTGGCCGCGCTGGAGCGCGCCGGCCTCATCGAGCGCCGCCCCGACGCGCAGGACCAGCGGGTCCAGGTGCTGCACCTGACGCAGGCCGGGCGGCGCATCCTGGCCCAGGTCACCGAGCGCCGCCGGGAGGCCTTCCGGGAGCGGCTGGCGCACTGGCCGGCGGCGGATCTGGCGCGGTTCGCCGACTACCTCGTGCGGTACAACGCGTGGCCCGGCCCCGAGGGGCAGGGCTGAGCCCACGGCACGTACGGTTGAATGCGCAATTACTGAGCTCGCCGGCCGGCGGAGCACCGTCGGACCGGCCCCGGAGGCACCACCCCATGCACATCACCCGAGGCTTCACCGGGCGCCCGCGCGTCGACGACCCCGGTCTGCCGCCCGGCCAGTACGACGCCGGTGACGACTGGCCCGTGCTGTCCGCCGAGGTCACGCCCGATCTCGCGCCCGCCGACTGGACGTTCCGCGTCGACGGTCTGGTGGCGGAGCCCCGCACCTGGGACTGGGAGGAGGCGCACCGGCTGCCGCCGTCGGCGTACGAGGGCGCCATCCACTGCGTGACGAGCTGGTCGAAGTTCGGTGTGCGGTTCGGGGGCGTGTCCCTGGACGCCTTCCTCGATGTGGCCCGGCCCCATGGGTCGGCGACCCATGCCGTCGCCTACTCCCACACCGGCTACACGGCGAACCTCCCGCTCGCCGACCTGACCGGCGGGCGCGCCTGGATCGCGTGGGAGTACGACGGCCGGCCGCTCGCCCCCGAGCACGGCGGCCCGGCGCGGCTGCTGGTGCCGCACCTGTACTTCTGGAAGAGCGCCAAGTGGATCGCGGGCCTGCGGATCCTCGACCACGACGAGCCGGGGTTCTGGGAGCGGAACGGCTACCACGAGCGGGGCAACCCCTGGGAGGAGCAGAGGTACTCCGGTGACTGAGACCTTCGTTCCGCCCACGCGGTTCGCCGTGCCCGGGCGCATCGCCGTGAGCGAGCAGGCCGCCTCCGTGTGGCAGACCGCGACGCTGACCGAGATCCGCCGGGAGACCCCGCGGGCCTCCACGTTCCGGTTCGCCGTGCCCGGTTGGCCGGGGCATCTGCCCGGGCAGCACCTGATGGTGCGGCTGACCGCCGAGGACGGTTACACGGCCCAGCGCCACTACTCGATCGCCTCCGCGCCGGACGACTCCGGGCACGTGGAGCTGACCCTGGACCACGTCGAGGGCGGCGAGGTCTCGGGCTGGTTCCACACCGTGGCCCGGGTGGGCGACCGGGTCGAGGTACGGGGCCCGGTGAGCGGCTTCTTCGCCTGGCCGGGCGACCGGCCCGCGCTGCTGATCGGCGCCGGCTCCGGTGTCGTACCGCTGATGTCGATGGTCCGGCACCACCGGGCGCGGAACCTGACGGTGCCGCTGCGGATGCTGGTGTCCGCGCGCAGCCCCGAGGAACTCGTCTTCGCCCGGGAGTTGGGCGCGGAGACGACGCCCGTCTTCACACGCAGGGCACCGGAGGGTGTGCCGGTGGGACGTATGACGGCCACCCATGTGGCGTCGCTCCTGGCCGAGCAGCCTCCGGGTGGGTGGGAGGCCTATGTGTGCGGCTCCAACTCCTTCGCCGAGCACGCTTCTCGCCTGCTCGTGACGACCGGTCAGCCGGTGGACCGCATCCGGATCGAGCGCTTCGGCTGACCCGACGGGGGCTCCTCCTCCCGGTGGTGCGGCCGCCCGTGGCGTGTCGCCTGCCACAGGGGCGGAGCCCGGTGTTTCGCCCCCGCCGGTCCGGGCACCCCGGCCGCAGGGCTTCGGCACGCGACGCCGCGCGCCACCGCTCCTCCCCCGCGCACGCACCGGCGCACCCGGGGAGCGGACCGACGGCCCGGCTCTCCCGTGCGGCGCTGCCCGTCCGTACGGCGTGGGCCGAGCCCGCACGTCAGGCGGCGCCGGGGCCGTGTGAGCGATCGATGTGCGTCGGAGGGGGTACCAGATCCGTGTGGGCACTCGCACGTGTGGCGTGACGCGGAGGGAGCGGCGGCGCCGCCACCGCACCGCCGGTCCGGCCCTCCGGCAGCGGTGACGGCGAGGAGGTCGACATGCGAACCCGGGTGCCCGGCTGGCGTTGGCGGCGGAGTCCGCTGCGGCGTCGGTCGGACGTCGTCGAGGCGTGGACGGTACTGGTGGTCGCCGTCCTGCTGTCGGTGGTCGTGCCGCTGGTGGGGGCGGCGGCCGCCGTGTGGGCCCACGGCGAGGCGCGGTCGGTCTCGGCGGAGCAGCGCGCCGAGCGGCACCGGGTCCGCGCCGAGGTGGTCGAAAGGAAGAGCGGCCCACTCCCGTCGGTGCAGGCCGGCGGGCAGCAGGCCTATCGGGCGACCGTGCGCTGGACGGAGCCCGGCGAGGGCACGCGCGCGGCGACGGCACGGGTCTCCGCGGGCACCCGGCCGGGCGAGGTCGTGGACGTCTGGTTCGACTCCCGGGGCCGGAACGTGCCCCCGCCGGTGGACGGCACCGGGGTCTGGCAGCACACCCTGTCGATCGGCACGTGCGCCACGGGTGGTGCGGTGCTCGTGGTGCTGCTCGGCCACTTCCTCGTCCGCCGGGTGGCCATGCGCCGCCGGCTGGCCGAGTGGGAGCGGGCCTGGGCCCGTACGGAGCCGGAGTGGACGCGTCGGGACGCGTGAGGCGATCGCGTCCGCGCCTGGTCCTCCGGGCGCCGGTGCTCCGTGCCCCATGAGCAGGGCCCGTGAACGGGCGCCGTGAACGAGCGCCGCGCCGTGAACGAGCGCAGAGCACCGGAAAGGGCCTGGCCGGTCCTCCGGCCGTCCCCGTAATGTGATCATCCGCACCGTCTTCGCAGCCGCTCCTCACTCAAGGTGGTCCTGCATGGCTCTGTTCGACCTTCCTCTCGACGAACTCCGCGACTACCGCAGCGCGTCCGCCGAGCCCGAGGACTTCGACGCGTTCTGGTCCAAGACCCTCCAGGAGGCGCGCGAGCACGATCTGGACGCCCGCTTCGAACCGGTCGACACCGGCCTGTCCACCGTGCAGGTCTTCGACGTGACGTTCGCCGGGTTCGGCGGTCATCCGGTCAAGGGCTGGCTGACCCTGCCGGCCGGGGCGGAGGGCCCGCTGCCGCTGATCGTGGAGTTCATCGGGTACGGCGGTGGGCGCGGGCTGCCGCACGAGCACCTGCTGTGGGCGTCCTCGGGCCGGGCGCACTTCGTGATGGACACCCGCGGGCAGGGCAGCGCCTGGGGCGGGGGCGGCGGCACGGCGGACCCGGTGGGCGGCGCGCCCGCCTACCCCGGTTTCATGACGCGCGGTATCGACGCGCCGGAGCACTACTACTACCGCCGGGTGTTCACGGACGCGGTGCGGGCCGTGGAGGCCGCCCGTTCGCACCCCCTCACCGACCCGGCGCGCACAGTGGCCGTCGGTTCCAGCCAGGGCGGCGGCATCACGATCGCGGTCGGCGGCCTGGTGCCGGACCTCGCGGGCATCGCCCCCGACGTGCCGTTCCTGTGCGACTTCCCGCGCGCGGCGACACTCACGGACCGCCACCCGTACCGGGAGATCGGCCTCTACCTCAAGACGCACCGCGGCCACACCGACGACGCCCTGCGCACCCTGTCCTACTTCGACGGCGTCCACTTCGCCGCCCGCGGCCGGGCCCCCGCGCTCTTCTCGGCCGCCCTGGAGGACCAGACCTGCCCGCCCTCGACCGTCTTCGCGGCCTTCAACGCCTGGAGCCACGAGGACAAGGCGATCGAGGTGTACGACTTCAACGACCATGAGGGCGGCGGCCCCTACCAGGAGGCCGCCAAGCTGCGCTGGATGCGCACGCACATCTGATCCGGCCGTTCACCGCCGTCGGGCTTCCACCTTGGTCCGACCAGTCGGTACGTTCTTGGCGCCCGGGCCGCGAGGCGGCGGCCCGGGCCGGAGGCGACCGGCGGAGGGGTGGGGCCATGCCCGAGCACGAGGTGTCCGAGCACGAAGTTTCCGAACGCGAGGTGTCCGAGCACGAGGTGTCCGAACGCGAGACACCCGAACGCGAAGCGCCCGAACGCGAGATACCCGAGAGCGAGGCGGCCGAGCGCGCGGTGCGGGTGCACGGTCGCTGCAACGCGCGCTTCGCGGCGGTGCGCGGGGCGTTCGAGGAGAACTTCCGGGAGCGGGACGAGCTGGGCGCGGCGGTGACCGTCACCGTCGGCGGCCGGACGGTGGTCGATCTGTGGGGCGGCTGGGCCGACGCGGCCCGCACCCGGCCGTGGGAGCGGGACACACTGGTCAACGTGTGGTCCACGACCAAGGGCCCGGTGGCGCTGTGCGCGCACGTCCTCGCCGACCGGGGACTGCTCGACCTCGACGCGCCGGTGGCCGTGTACTGGCCCGAGTTCGCCGCGGCGGGCAAGGAGAAGGTCCTCGTACGGCACCTGCTGTCCCACCGCGCCGGCCTGGCCGGACTGCGGGAGCCGCACTCCCTTGAGCAGTTGTGCGACTGGGAGTTGACCACGCAGCGGCTCGCGGCGACACCGCCCTGGTGGGAGCCGGGCACGCGCTCCGGCTACCACGCGCTGACCTACGGCCATCTGGTCGGCGAGGTCGTCAGGCGCGTGTCGGGACTGCGGCCGGGGGCCTTCCTCGAGCGGGAGGTGACCGGGCCGCTCGGCATCGACTTCACCATCGGCCTGCCGGAGAAGGACTACGGCAGGGCGGCCGAACTGGTCCAGCCGCCGGTCGCGACGGCCAGTGAACAGGCCGCTGTCTTCGCGCAGTTGACCCCCGCGGCCATCGCTGCCGTGACCAACCCGGCGGTGTCCGCCGCCGGAGCCGGCACACCCGGCTGGCGGGCCGCCGAGATCCCCGCGGCGAATGGGCACGGCACCGCCCGCGCGGTCGCCGAGCTGTACGCCGTCTTCGCGGGGCGCGGCACGTACGGTGGTCACCGCGTCCTCTCCCCCGAGGCGGTCGAGCGGGTGCGCGAGGGGCAGGGCAGGTGCCTGGACCTGGTGCTCGGCGCCGGGCTCGCCGCCGAGACGGAGGCGGGGCTCGGGCTCTGGCTCAGCGGACACAACGGCTCCTACGGGCCCAACCCGCGCGCTTTCGGACACGACGGCTTCGGCGGCTCCTGCGGGCTCGCCGACCCGGAGGCCGAGGTGTCGCTGGGCTATGTGATGAACCGGATGGGGCCTCATATCGCGGACGACCCGCGGAAGATGGCGCTGGTGGACGCCCTCTACGGCGCGCTGTGACGGCGGGCGCGGGCGGTCCGGTTTCGGCCGAACCGCCCGGCCACCCTTCCCTGCTGGTTTAGACCAATGCTAGATCTGGTGGCGCACCGAGCCCGCATGACTACCGTACGTCACCAACAGGAGGCGCGGCATGGCCCGCACCACCCCGCCCGACCACCCGCCGACCGAAGAGGAGCCCCTGTACCGCCGGATCGCTTCGGAGCTGCTCGGCGAGCTACGCGACGGCACCGTCCCGCCGGGTGAACGCCTGCCGGGGGAACGGCGGTTGGCCGGACACTTCGGAGTCAGCCGGGAGACCGTGCGGCAGGCCCTGGAGCTGCTGCGCCGCGACGGCCTCGTCGCCACCGACCGGCGCGGCAGCCACGCGACCCTGCCCGGCCCGCCCGTCGAGACCCCTGCCACGCTCACCTTCCCCGTCGGCGCCCGGGCCGCGACACCGGGCACCGTCTCCCGCGCCACCGTCGCCTGGGAACCGCCCTCGCCGGACCACGCGGCGGCGCTGGGGCTCGCCCCGGGACGTCCGACGCTGGTCCACCGCTACCGGTACGCCACCGCCGACGGACGCGGCCTGCGGACCGCCGTGACGTCCTTCTCCGCCGTGGCGCTGGCGGAGGTCGAGGAGCTGGCGCGCTATCGCGACCGCGCCGACGGCACGGCGGCCGCGCACCTGCGGCGGGCCTACGACTGGATGCGCCGGGCCGGGCTCACCCTGCACCACCGCGACACCATCACCCGGCCCGCGAGCACGCCGTCGGTGCGGGTCACCCGCCGGGTGCACGACCAGTACGCGCGGCCGCTGGAGATCACCGACCTCGTCGTGGACACCCGGCAGGACGCGCTCGTCTACGAGTTCACTCTGCCGGGCCGGGCTGCGAGGCCCGCCACCGCCGGGGCGTCACGCCGTACGCCGCCTTGAAGCGGCGCGTGAAGTGGCTCGGGTCGGTGAACCCCCAGGCGCGGGCGACCGACGCGACGGTCCGGGTGCGCCCCACCGGCGAGACCAGGCCGGCGCGGGCCCCCTCCAGCCGCTGCTCGATGATCCACTGCTCCAGGCTCAGCCCGGCCTGCGCGCACAGGCGGTACAGGGCGCGCACGGAGATGCTGTGGGCGTGCGCGATGCGGGCGGGTGTGAGGTCCGGTTCCGTCAGGTGGGTGCGCGCGTAGGCGAGGACGCGCTGGAGCAACGAATCGGCCAGCGCGGGCCGGGCGTAGGCGTCCACGCCGGCGGCGGAGGTGAGCAGCGCGCGCACCAGCTCCAGGGTGGCCGAGCCGAGGGCGGCCGCGCCCGGGTCGCCGGCGAGGGTGTCGGCGTCGGCCTGGAGGCGGGCGATGTGCGCGCGGAGCAGGTCGTACAGCGGACTGGCCCGCAGCCGCTCGGCGCCCCGGCGGACGATGTGCGGCGGCAGGGCGAGGGCGTCGTACGGCACCTGGAGCGCCTGTGCGCCGCCGCTGCCCGACCAGGCGAAGTCGTAGGGGATGGTCAGGTCGTTGAGCATCAGCTCACCGGGCTCCACCCGTTCCTGCCGGCCCGACTGGCCGAACCGGCCCGTGGCGCGGACCTGGAGGGACAGGGAGACCATGGGCGCGCCTTCGAGGCGCAGGTAGCGGGGGCTCCGGGTGACGGCCCAGCCGGACGAGCTGCTGGTGAACAGCGTCAGCTCGCCGAAGTGCCACCGCTCCATGCGGGCGAACGCCCGCTCTCCGCCCTCCTCCATCCTGACCAGCGACGGCACGGACGCGGTGAGCAGAGCGCCCCGGAAGGCCTCCACCCGCTCGTCCACCGGCAACTCCCTCGTGTCCAGCAGGATCATCCCCAGTCCTCTCCGCCCCGGCACGGTGAGTCGAGGACCGGGCACCCAGGGCCGATCCGCCGACCGCGTCCGCTGCCAGTATCGGCCAGAGGTGAACGCCCTGTGCACGTTTACAGGAGCGTCCGTGACCGACACCGACGTCCAGGGGGACGCCCGTATGACCACGCATGACGAGGAGCTGATCGAGCGGGCCAACGCCGCCGACCGCACGCCCGTCGTCTTCGTCCACGGACTGTGGCTGCTGCCGAGCAGCTGGGACCGTTGGGCGGACCACTTCGAGCGGGCCGGGTACGCCCCGGTCTCGTTGTCCTGGCCCGACGACCCGGACACCGTCGAGGAGGCCAACCGGCACCCCGAGGTCCTCGCCGGCAAGACGGTCGGGCAGGTCGCCGACCACCTGGCGGCACTGATCGGCGGCCTCAAGCGCAAGCCGGCGATCATCGGTCACTCGTTCGGCGGACTGCTCACGCAGATTCTCGCCGGGCGGGGCCTGTCCGCCGCGTCGGTGGCGATCGACCCGGCGCCGTTCCGGGGCGTGCTGCCGCTGCCCGTGTCGTCGCTGCGCGCGGCGGCGCCGGTGCTCACCAACCCGGCGAACCGCAACCGTGCCGTGCCGCTCACGTTCGACCAGTTCCGATACTCCTTCGCCAACGCGGTGAGCGACGAGGAGGCCCGGGAGCTGTACGAGACGTTCGCCGTGCCGGCACCGGGCGCGCCGCTGTTCCAGGCGGCCACGGCCAACCTCAACCCGTGGACCGAGGCGAAGGTCGACACCGAGAACCCGGAGCGCGGTCCGCTGCTGATCATCTCGGGCGAGAAGGACCACACCGTGCCCTGGGCGCTGTCGAACGCCTCCTACAAGCGCCAGCGGCGCAATCCCGGAATCACGGAGATCATCGAGATCAAGGGCCGGGGCCACGCCCTGACCATCGACCACGGCTGGCAGGAGGTCGCGGACACGGCCCTGACGTTCGTACGGCGTTTCGTCTGATCGCCCGCCGGCATCCCGCCGACGACACCCCCGCCGAGAGGAAGCTCATGAGTACGTTCACCACGTCCGACGGGACCGAGATCTACTACAAGGACTGGGGTGAGGGACAGCCCGTGGTGTTCAGTCACGGCTGGCCCCTCAACGCGGACGCGTGGGACGGGCAGGCCCGTCTGGTCGCCGAGCACGGCTTCCGCGCGATCGCGCACGACCGCCGCGGGCACGGCCGCTCGGGCCAGCCGTGGCAGGGCAACCACATGGACCGGTACGCCGATGACCTGGCCGAGCTGATCGAGACGCTGAACCTCGACGACGCGGTCCTGGTGGGCCATTCGACCGGCGGCGGCGAGGTGGCCCGCTACATCGGGCGGCACGGGACCGCGCGGGTCGCCAAGGCCGTGCTGCTGGGCGCGGTGCCGCCGCTGATGCTGCGCACCGACGACAACCCCGAGGGCACGCCGAAGGAGGCCTTCGACGGGATCCGCGCGGCCGTGGCGGCGGACCGCTCGCAGTTCTACTGGGAGCTGAGCGAGAGCTTCTACGGCTTCGACCGGCCCGGGGCCGCGGTGTCGGAAGGCGTGCGGCGCGCGTTCTGGATGTGGAGCATGCAGGCCGGGCTGAAGGGCGCCTACGACTGCGTCGCCCAGTTCTCGGAGACCGACTTCACCGAGGACCTGGGGCGGATCGACGTGCCGACGCTGGTGGCGCACGGCGACGACGACCAGATCGTGCCGATCGGCGCCTCGGCCCACCGGACCGCCCAGCTGGTGAAGGACGCGACGCTGAAGGTGTATCCGGGCGCGCCGCACGGGCTGGTGGGCGACTTCGAGAAGGCGTTCAACGACGACCTGCTGAACTTCCTGCGCGGCTGACCGCCCCGGGAGCCCGGCGTTCCGCGCGGGACCAGCCGGGGAGCCTGACCTCGCGCGCGGGACTACCCGGGGAGCCGGGCCTCCCGTGCAGGACTACCCGGGGAGCCGGGCGGCGACGAGACGCACCCGCGGGCTGCCGTCCCGTCGCCGCCCGAACTCCGGCAGCGGGTACAGCTCCACCCGGAAACCCGCCTCCGCGAGCGCGCGCAGCACGTCCCCGAAGCGGACGGCCCGGTAGTACATGACGAACGGCGGCCGCCACAGGGCGTTGCGCACCCGCATGGCCGTGTCGAAGCCGAGCAGCATCCAGGAGCCGAGGGAGCCCGGGCGGGGCGGGGCGACCAGCGGGAAGGCGAAGCAGCCGCCCGGCCGCAGGACGGAGCGGACCTGCGCGAACAGCCCGGGCACCTCGCGCGGCAGGAAGTGCCCGAAGGCCCCGAAGCTGACCACCAGGTCGAAGGCGGGTGCGAAGGGCAGGGCGCGGGCGTCGGCGCGGACGAAGGAGACCGGCGGCCCCGCCGGCCGGACCCGCTGCCGGGCGACGTCGAGCATCCCCGCGCTGAAGTCGACGCCGGTGACCCGCTCCCGGCACACCCGGCCCAGCACGCCGACGCCCGCACCGGTGCCGCAGCACAGGTCGAGCCCGGCGTCGAAGGGCCCCATCCGCCGCAGTGCCGACCCGACGGCGTCGAGCACGGCGTCGGGCGTCCGGAAGGGCGTGTGGTCGAACTTCGGCGCGAGGAGGTCGTAGCCGCGTTCGACGGACGACAGCGCCTGGACGGCGAGCTCGCGCAGACTGGGGCCTTCGGGGCTGAACATCGGCTCAGCCTAGGGGAAACGAGGTGGGTCGTTTCCCGCGTTCCCCCGCCGCGCCCGGCCCGTTCACGGTTGGATGTCCCCCATGACGTCCGCCGAGCACGACCGGCTGATGCGGGCCAACCAGGCCAACTGGGACGCCCGTACGCCCGTCCACCTCGCCAGCCGGTTCTACGGCCTCGAGCAGGGCCTCGATCCCGAGCGCTGGTTCGCGCCCTTCGAGTGGGAGGACCTCGGCGAGCTGGCCGGCCGTGACGTGCTGCACCTGCAGTGCCATCTCGGCACGGAGACGATCGCCTTCGCACGGCGCGGCGCCCGGGCCGTCGGCCTCGACTTCTCCGCGGCGTCCGTGGCGGCCGCGAAGGACATCGCGGCGCGGGCCGGCGCCGACGTGACGTACGTCCGGGCGAACGTGTACGACGCCGTGGAGGCCCTGGACGGGCGGCTGTTCGACGTCGTGTACACCGGCAAGGGCGCGCTGTGCTACCTGCCCGACCTGGACCGGTGGGCGGAGACCGTCGGGCGGCTCCTGCGGCCGGGCGGCCGGCTGTACGTCGTCGAGTTCCACCCGCTGCTCAACTCCCTGGGCCCGAAACCCGCTCCGGGCGAGGGTCCCGAACTGCTGCTGCGGCACGACTACCTGGGCGGGGGCGGTCCCGTGCACCGGGACGCGACGCACACGTACACGGACGGCCCGGCCGTCGAGGGCGCCACGGACAGTTACGAGTGGATGCACGGAACAGGAGAGGTCGTCAACGCGTTGACCGGAGCGGGACTGACCGTGCGGCGACTGCGCGAGACCGACGAACTTCCCTGGCCGCGCTGGCCCCGGATGGTCCGCACGGAGTCCGGCTGGTGGCGGCTGCCCGAGCCGCGGATCCCCCTGCTGTACGGGCTCCTGGCCACGCGCTGAACCTCGTTCCCCTCGCCCGGCACCTCGTCGGGTGATAGCCTGCACACAGCACTCGTGCACGCCCCTGTCTGTGGGCGCCGGTGCGATTCTGCATTTCGTTCTCTCCTTTCCAGCACCCTGACGTGCCCTGTCGTGGCCGTGGTGCTGTTCCCCGCCGCCGGAGGCGTGCCCCAGGCCCCTCCCCTCGCGGCTCTCTCCCCTTCCCTTCGCATGTCTCACGCCTGCCGTCCGTGAAAGGACACACCACCATGACCACCACACTCGACACCCCACCCGTCCAGCGGCACATCGAGCCCCGGACCGCCCTCGGCGTCCTCGACATCGACCCGGGCGGGAAGGGGCACCTGCGCGCCGAGAACGGTCTGCCCTCGCCCGCCGACCCGGCCGTCTCCCCCTCCCTGATCCGCCGTCACGGCCTGCGCAAGGGCGACCTCGTCGAGGGCCTGCTCGGCGACCGGCGCGGCCTCACCGACGTCGCACGGGTCGACGGCCGTGCGCCCGCGGACCTGCGCGACCGCCGCCACTTCCGGGACCTGACACCGCTGCATCCGCACGAGCGGCTGCGCCTGGAACACCCGGCCGCCGGACTCGCCGGGCGGGTCGTCGACCTGATCGCGCCGGTCGGCAAGGGCCAGCGCGGGCTCCTCGTGGCCCCGCCCAAGACCGGCAAGACCGTCCTCCTCCAGCAGCTCGCGGCAGCCGTCACCGGCAACCACCCCGAGTGCCGGCTGCTGATGCTGCTGCTCGACGAGCGGCCCGAGGAGGTCACCGACATGCTGCGCTGCGTGCGGGGCGAGGTGTACGCCTCGACGTTCGACCGCAGCGCCAAGCAGCACGTCGCGCTCGCCGAGCTCGTGATCGAGCGGGCCAAACGGCTCGTCGAGGCCGGCGAGGACGTCGTCCTGCTCCTCGACTCGCTGACCCGGCTGTGCCGGGCGCACAACAACGCGGCCGCCTCCGGTGGCCGCATCCTCACCGGAGGCGTCGACGCGTCCGCGCTGACCGGCCCCAAGCGGTTCTTCGGCGCCGCCCGGTCGGCCGAGGAGGGCGGTTCCCTCACCATCCTCGCCACCGCCCTCGTCGAGACCGGCTCCCGGGCCGACGACTTCTACTTCGAGGAGCTGAAGAGCACCGGCAACATGGAACTCCGCCTGAGCCGCGAACCGGCCTCCCGCCGCCTGTTCCCCGCCGTCGACATCACCTCCTCCGGCACCCGCCGCGAGGAACTCCTGCTGACACGGCCCGAGTTGACCGCCGTGCACGGCCTGCGGCGCGTGCTGCAGAGCCGGGACGGGCAGGGCGGCCTGGAGACCCTCCTGGAACGGATGCGCGAGACACCGGACAACGCGACGTTCCTGCGGCGCATCCAGCCGACCCTGCCGTCGGACTGACGGACATCGCACGCGGGGCGGCGTGCGGGCCGTCGGGGCGCACACCGTGCGGCATCCGGGTGCTCGCGTGTCGTCTCCGGCCCGGTCGTCGCCGTACCGAGGACACCCGTTTCTACGTTGATCGTATGATCATCGGATTCTCTTCCCGGGCGGTCGTGTCAGCCGGTGCGCTCTGCGCGGCGGGGCTCCTGGCCCTGGTGCCCGCCGCCGCGGCCGGCCCCGGCGGGGCGGAGCCCAGTGCCCCGGCCGGGCCCAGGGCGGCGGCCCCGCACCCGTCGCTGCTGCACCGCCCCGGCGTCCAGGTCCGCCCGCGCGCCGGGGTGCCCCGCGTCCCGGCGGTCTCCGCCCTGTCCTGGCTGGTCGCCGACGCCCGCACCGGCGAGGTGCTCGCCGCCCGCAACGCACACCGCAGGCTGCCCCCGGCCAGCACCCTGAAGACCCTGTTCGCGCTCACGGTGCTGCCGTCGCTGCCGGCGGGCATCCGGCACACGGTCCGCGCGGAGGAACTGCGGGGCGTCGGCGCGGGCAGCAGCCTGGTCGGGGTCGCCGAGGGCCGTACGTACCGGGTCGCCGACCTGTGGCGCGGGGTCTTCCTCAACTCGGGCAACGACGCCGTGCGCGTCCTGGCCGGGCTCAACGGCGGCTGGCGGGTCACCGCCGAGCGGATGCAGGCCAGGGCCCGGTCGCTGGGCGCCCTCGACACCCGGGTCGTGTCCCCGGACGGGTACGACGCCCCGGGCCAGGTGTCGTCGGCCTTCGACCTGGCCGTCTTCGGCGCGGTGGGGCTGCGCAACCCCGACTTCGCCCGGTACTGCGCCACGGTCGAGGCGAGGTTCCCGGGCGGCGGCGGTTGGTCGTACCCGATCCGCAACACCAACCGGCTGCTGAGCGGCACCCGGGGCGTGAAGCCGTATCCAGGGCTGATCGGCATCAAGAACGGCTACACCAGCAAGGCGGGCAGCACGCTCGTCGCGGCGGCGCGCCGGGACGGGCGCACCCTCGTCGTGACGGTGATGAACCCTCAGGAGGGCGGCGGCTCGGCCGTGTACGAGGAGGCCCGCTCGCTGCTCGACTGGGGGTTCGGATCGGCCGGACGGGTCGACGCGGTGGGCTCGCTCGCGGCGGCGCGCGCTCCCGAGCGGCCGGAGACGACGACGCCGCCCGCGGTCGCCGCGGCCGTCCCCGAGGAGCCCGGGTCCGTCTGGACGGACGCGGGGCTGATCGCGGGTGCGGCCGGGCTGGGCGCGGCGGTCGTGGTGCTGGTGCTGCGGCTTCCGGTGCGCAGGCCCGGGCGGAGCTGACCGGCCGGCAGCCACAGCAGCAGGCCCAGGGTGATCCAGGCGTACGTGTTGCTGCCCAGGAACCCGTCGACGCCGGACGCGTCGTCGAACCACAGCCACACCACGCTGGTGCACAGCACGGCGTACAGGGCCCCCGCGATCCGGAGGTGGCCCGTGCGGATCAGGACGGCGAAGGACGGCAGCAGCCACACGAGATGGTGCACCCAGGTGATCGGGCTGACGAGGCAGGCGGCGAGCCCGGTCAGGGCGAACGCGGCCGTCCAGTCCCCCGCCAGGGCCGCCCGGCGGGTCCGCACGGCCCACACGCCGAGGATCAGCAGGACCGCCGCCGCCCACACCGCCCGGTCCGGTTCGCCCAGCCGGGCCAGGATGCCCTGGACCGACTGGTTCGAGACATAGCCGAGGCGTCCCACACGGTCGGTGTCCCACAGCGCCTGGGTCCAGTAGTAGCGCGAGGCGTCCGGGTCCACCCAGGCGGCGAGGGTCGTGGCCCCGAGGGCGACGGCCGTGGCGACCGCCGCCGCGCGGCGGCGTCCGGCCACCAGCAGCAGCCCGATGAAGAGCGCCGGAGTGAGCTTGATCGCGGCAGCGAGCCCGATGCCGACGCCGGCCAGGCGTCCGCGTCCGGCGGCGAGCAGCGCCGCGTCGGTGAGGACGAGGGCCAGGAGCAGCAGGTTCACCTGGCCGAAGCTGAAGGTGTCGCGGAGCGGCTCGAACAGGGCGAGCAGGCAGGCGGTCAGGGCCCAGCCGTACCGGCCGAGGCGCCGCCGGTCCGGCCCGGCGAGCAGGCGCAGGATCACGGCCAGGGCCGCGAGGTTGAGCAGCAGGGCGGCGGCGATCGCGGTCCGCAGGTCCAGCAGGGCCATCGGCAGCATGGCGACCGCGGCGAACGGCGGGTAGGTGAAGCCGTACGTCGTGCCCGGCACGCGGTAGTCGTAGATCCGGCCGTCGTGGTGGACCCAGGTGTCGATGCTGCCGTGGTAGACGCGCAGGTCGAACCAGTCGCGCAGCAGCGGCACGGTCGCGGTGAAGACGGTCACCGCCGTGGCGAGGCCGAGCACCAGCAGCAGTCGCCCCCGGTCGGTGCGCGGCAGGGCCGGGGTCATGCGGCGCGTCCCAGGGCCGGGGCGAGTTCGGCCTGGTGGGCCTGCCACAGCACGACGACCGCGAGCGCCCCGCCGGAGACGGCCAGCACGAGTTGGCCGGTGTCCGCCGGCCCGCCGCTGGGCAGGACGCACAGCGCGAGCACGCCGGTCACGGCCGCCATGCGGTGCCGTACGGAGGTGCTGGGCGCGGCGGCGGCGATGAGGAACAGGCCCCACAGGGCGTACCAGGGGCGGATCGCCGGGCCGAGCGCGGCCACCGCGGCGAGGCTCAGGCCCAGGGCGTACACCGGCCGTGGGCGCAGCCGCAGCCAGATCAGCGCGATCGCGACGACGGCCGCGACGATGCCCAGCGCGTGCCAGGCGGGGACCGCGAGCGGCGCGAGGTCGCTGCCGAGGTGTTCCAGCAGGGCGCGGGTGGCGCGGCCGAGCAGGGTGGTCAGGGCCCAGTTCTGGGGTGACACGGGGGTGTTGAGGGCGCCTATCCAGCCGTATCCGGTGCCGGCCGCGGCCGTGGCGGCGACGGTCGTCCCGGCGGCCGCGACGGTGGTGGTCAGGAGGGCCTTCGCCGGGCTGCGGCCCGTGCGGACCTGGAGGACGACGACGGCGGCCAGCCCGAGCACGGCGGGCGCCTTGACCAGGGCGGCCAGCGTGACGAGGACGGCACCGAGGACCGGCCACCGGCCGAGCGCCGCCACCAGGCCGACGCCCAGCAGGCCCAGCATGACGGCGTCGTTGTGGGCGCCCGCGACCAGGTGCAGCAGGACGAGCGGGTTGAGGGCGCCCAGCCACAGCGCGGCGGACGGGTCGGCGCCACTGTGCCGGGCCAGGCGGGGCAGCGCGACCGCCATCAGGCCGACGCCGGCGAGCGCGACGAGCCGCATCCCGAGGAGCCCCGCGGGCAGTTCGCCGCGGGTCAGTCCGGACAGGGCCGCCGCGACGGCGAGGAACACCGGGCCGTAAGGGGCTCCGGTGTGCCGCCAGAGCGGGGCGACCTCGTCGGCGAGCGGGCCGCCGAGCCGGGACGGCCCGTGCGCGTACACGTCCATGTGTGCCTCGACCATCGCCCCTTGGGCGAGGTAGCTGTAGACGTCCCGGCTGAACAGCGGCGGGGCCAGCAGCAGCGGCGCGGCCCAGACGGCGAGGACGAGCAGCAGGGCGCGGGGAGCGGGTGGCCTGGGGCCGCGCACCAGCCGGCCGAGCAGCGCCCAGGCCGCGATCAGCAGGACGACGCCGAAGTAGACGCCGACCAGGCCGAGGGCGGCGCGTGCGGAGGCCGGGTGGAGGAGGTCCCGCACGGGGAGTGCTCCGGCCGTCTCACCGCCCAGGGCGAGGCAGGCGGTGCCGGCCAGACCGAGTATCTGGCAGCGGCGGAGATCGACGGGGAAAGCCATGGCCAACACTCGGGCAGCGTGTCAACGTGGGGTGGCGGGGAGTTGACGCGGTGCCCTCCGGGGGGAGGCCGAGGTGTGACCGGCCGGTGATCAGGTGCGGGGTGTCCGGTCGTCAGGGGTGTCCGGTCGCCGGGGAGCGTCTGCCGTGTGCGGTGGTTCGCGGGGGGCGGGCGGGCGGGGGCTTGTCGCGCAGTTCCCCGCGCCCCTTCAGGGGCATTGCCCCCCGGCCTCTGCCGGGACCTCTGTCAGAACACCGACAGGCCCGTCAGCGTCGTGAATCGGTCGAGCGCCGCCACTCCCGCCACCGAGTTGCCCCGCTCGTCCAGACCCGGGCTCCACACGCAGAGCGTGCAGCGGCCCGGGACGACCGCGATGATGCCGCCGCCCACTCCGCTCTTGCCGGGCAGGCCCACGCGGTAGGCGAAGTCGCCCGCGGCGTCGTACGTGCCGCAGGTCAGCATGATCGCGTTGATCTGCTTGGCCTGGCTGCGGGTGAGGAGGCGGGTGCCGTCGGCGCGGATGCCGTGCCGGGCCAGGAAGGTCGTGGCGAGGGCGAGGTCGGCGCAGGACGCCGTGACGGAGCACTGGCGGAAGTACTGGTCGAGCAGGACCGGTACCGGGTTGTCGATGTTGCCGTAGGACGCCATGAAGTGGCCGAGCGCGGCGTTCCTGTCGCCGTGGGCGGTCTCCGAGGCGGCGACCTCCTTGTCGAAGGTCAGTTCCGGATTGCCGCTCTCCGCGCGCAGGAAGCCCAGCAGTTCCCCCGACGCGTCGCCGGTACGGGTGTGCAGCCGGTCGGTGACGACGAGCGCGCCCGCGTTGATGAACGGGTTGCGCGGGATGCCGTTCTCGTACTCCAGCTGGACGAGGGAGTTGAAGGGGTTGCCGGAGGGCTCGCGGCCCACGTGTTCCCACAGGGCGTCGCCCTCGCGGGCGAGGTCGAGGGCGAGGGTGAAGACCTTGGTGATGGACTGGGTGGAGAAGGGCTGCCGCCAGTCCCCCACGCCGTACACGGTGCCGTCGAGTTCGGCGACGGCCATGCCGAAGCTGCGCGGGTCGCAGGCCGCGAGCGCCGGGATGTAGTCGGCGGGCCGGCCGCGGCCGGGCGTCCGCTCGATCTCCTCCGCGATGCGCTCCAGGACCGGCTGGAAGGTCGTCGACGACGTCATGATCCCGATTGTCCCTCCGTGCCGGTCCCGGGCGCGCGTACGTCAGGCCGCCGGAGCCGGGCCGCTGCCCGCCAGGGCCTCGGGGCGCAGGAGCCCGGCGAGGGTCTCGGCGGGGAGCAGGCCCTTCTCCAGGACGAGTTCGGCCACGCCCCGGCCCGTGGCCAGGGCCTCCTTGGCGATGTCGGTGGCGGCCGTGTAGCCGATGTGCGGGTTGAGGGCGGTGACCAGGCCGATGGAGTTCTCGACCGTCGCCCGCAGCGCCTCGGTGTTGGCGGTGATGCCGTCCACGCAGCGCTCGGCGAGCGTGAGGCAGGCGGCGCGCAGGTGCGTGATCGACTCCGACAGGGAGTGCAGGATGATCGGCTCGAACGCGTTGAGCTGGAGCTGTCCGGCCTCGGCGGCCATGGTGATGGTGACGTCGTTGCCGATCACCTCGAAGGCGACCTGGTTGACGACCTCCGGGATCACCGGGTTGACCTTGCCCGGCATGATCGACGAACCGGCCTGTACGGGCGGCAGGTTGATCTCGCCGAGGCCGGCGCGCGGACCGGAGGACAGCAGCCGCAGGTCGTTGCAGCTCTTGGACAGCTTGACCGCGATGCGCTTGAGCACCCCCGACATCTGCACGAACGCGCCGCAGTCCTGGGTCGCCTCGACCAGGTTCGCCGCCGTCACCAGTGGCAGGCCGGTGATCTCCGACAGGTGGCGGCGAGCCGCCTCGGCGTAGCCGACGGGTGCGTTGAGGCCCGTGCCGATGGCCGTGGCGCCCAGGTTGATCTCATGGATCAACTCGACGGCCTCGGCAAGACGGGACCGGTCCTCCTCCATCATGACCGCGTAGGCGGAGAACTCCTGACCCAGCGTCATCGGTACCGCGTCCTGCAACTGTGTACGGCCCATCTTGAGCACGTCACGGAACTCGACGGCCTTCCGGGCGAACGCGTCCTGGAGCACGGACATCGCGGTGAGCAACCCGCGGACCGCGAACACCGTCGCGATCTTGACGGCGGTCGGGTAGACGTCGTTGGTGGACTGGCCGAGGTTGACGTCCTCGTTGGGATGCAGGTACCGGTACTCGCCCTTGGCGTGGCCCAGCAGCTCCAGCGCCCGGTTCGCCACGACCTCGTTGGCGTTCATGTTGGTGGACGTGCCCGCCCCGCCCTGGACGACGTCGACGACGAACTGGTCGTGCAGCTCGCCGTCGCGGATCTCCCGGCAGGCGGCGACGATGGCGGCGGCCTTCTTCGGGTCCAGCAGCCCGAGTTCCTCGTTGGCGAGGGCGGCGGCCTCCTTGACGGCCGCCAGGGCGTCGATCAGGTGCGGATAGGCGGAGATGGGCATGCCCGTGATCGGGAAGTTCTCCGTGGCCCGCAGGGTGTGCACACCCCAGTAGGCGTCGGCGGGAATGTCACGGTCACCGAGGAGATCGTGTTCGGAGCGGGTGACGGCGGTCATGAGGGTGAGGGATCCCTTTTCTGAGAAATGAGGGTTGGATAGGTGACCTGAAGGGGCGCGGGGAACTGCGGGACCAGCCACAGACTGCCCGCAGTCGCCGACGGAGAGGTCCGCCACGTCGGTCAGGCGCGGGCCGCACCGGCAAGCGGCTCCAGCGAGCGAACGGGCCGCACCCGCCCTACCTCCCGGCCACCGCCCAGCAGCGGCTCGCCCTGGAACTCGGTGAGCAACTCGGGGTCGACGCCCGCCCGGGCCAACGCCGCAGCGGTCACCGGCACACGGGCCCGGTTGGCACCATCCGCGATCTTCACCGCAACGGCCCGCCCATCGGCCAGCGCAGCGACCTGCACGCCCTCGAAGCCGTCCTTGGCCAACAGCCCCGGCACGGCCCGCATCAGCGCGGCCACGTCCCGGCCGGAGCCGGAGGCCATCTCGGCGTGCTCCCGCATCGCGTCGGCGACCCGGGCCTCGGGCGTGCCCGGCGCGGCGGTGGTGATCCGGGCGGCGGCGCGAGCGAGGCCGTGCAGGGAGACGGAGAACAGGGGCGCGCCGCAGCCGTCGACGGTGACCCTGGCGATGCGCTGCCCGGTCAGGTCCTCGACGATCTCGGCGATGGCCTGCTGGAGCGGGTGGGCCGGGTCCAGGTAGTTCTCCAGCGGCCAGCCGTTGAGGGTGCAGGTGTAGAGCATGGCCGCGTGCTTGCCGGAGCAGTTCTGGGCGAACCGGGAGGGCAGCCGGCCCTCGCGCACCCAGGCGTCCCGGACGACCGGGTCGAACGGCAGGTCCGGGACGTTGCGCAGGTGGTCCTCGGTGAGCCCGGCGAGTTCGAGGATGCGCCGGGTGCCGGCGAGGTGGCGTTCCTCGCCGGAGTGGCTGGCCGCGGTCAGCGACAGCAGCTCGCCGTGGAGCGGGAGCCCGGCCCGGGCCATGGCCACGGCCTGGACGGGCTTCAGGGCGGAGCGGGGGTAGAAGGCGGCCTCGATGTCTCCGATCTGGAGCTGGACCTCTCCGTCGGCGCCGAGGACGACGACGGAGCCGTAGTGGATGCCTTCGACCATTCCGCCGCGTATGAGGTGGGCGACGGGGGCGTGGACGGGTTCACGGACCAGGGGTGCGTCCGCGAGGGAACTGCTGTACATCACTGCCTGCTTCTGGAGCGGCGCGTCGGTCACGCGTCGGCTCCGGTCGTGGACTTGCGCGCGATACGGCCGCGGATGCCGAACCATCCGGCGACCAGGGCCCCGACGATCAGCGGCAGGCAGAGCACGGTGGTGCGTCCCGCGCCGCCGTCGGCGTACATGAGGACCAGGACGGAGGCGAGGAACGCCAGCGTCACGATCTCGGTCCAGGGAGAGCCCGGCAGCCGGTAGCCGGGCCGGGTGAGTTCGCCCTTCTGGGTCTTCTGCCAGAAGAGCAGGTGACAGATCATGATCATGCCCCAGGTGGCGAGGATGCCGATCGCGGCGAAGTTCAGCACGATCTCGAACGCCTCGGCGGGCACGACGAAGTTGAGGCCGACGCCCAGGACACAGATGCCGCTGGTGAGCAGGATGCCGCCGTAGGGGACCTGGCTGCGGCTCATGACGGAGGTGAACTTGGGCGCGGATCCGGCCATGGCCATGGAGCGCAGGATGCGGCCGGTGGAGTAGAGGCCGGAGTTGAGGGAGGACATCGCGGCGGTGAGGACGACGAGGTTCATCACGCCGCCGGCGGCCGGGACGCCGATGTTGGACAGCACCGTGACGAAGGGGCTCTGCCCCGCCGTGTACTTGTTCCAGGGCAGCAGCATCGACAGCAGGAGCACGGAGCCGACGTAGAACAGGCCGACGCGCCACATGATCGAGTTGATCGCCTTCGGCATGATCTTCTCGGGGTTCTCGGTCTCGCCGGCGGCGACGCCGACCAGTTCGACGGAGGCGTAGGCGAAGACGACGCCCTGGATGATCAGCAGCATGGGCAGCAGGCCGTGCGGGAAGACGCCGCCGTTGTCGCCGATCAGGGACGGGCCGGGGCTGTGCCCGTCTACGGGATGCTGGGTGACCAGCAGGAAGATGCCGATGCACATGAAGACGACCAGCGCGCCGACCTTGATGATCGCGAACCAGAACTCCAGCTCGCCGAAGATCTTCACCGAGATGAGGTTGACGGTGAGGACGACCGCCAGCGCGATCAGCGCGATGACCCACTGCGGGATGTCGGAGAACATGCCCCAGTAGTGGGTGTAGGTGGCGACGGCGGTGATGTCGGCGATGCCGGTGGTCGCCCAGTTGAGGAAGTACATCCAGCCGGCGGTGTAGGCGCCCTTCTCCCCCATGAACTCGCGGGCGTACGACACGAAGGCGCCGGAGGAGGGCCGGTACAGCACGAGTTCGCCGAGGGCGCGCACGACGAGGAAGGCGAAGAGGCCGCAGACCGCGTAGGCGATGAAGAGGGAGGGGCCGGCGTCGGCGAGGCGGCCGCCGGCGCCGAGGAAGAGGCCGGTGCCGATGGCGCCGCCGATGGCGATCATGTTGACGTGCCGGGACTTCAGGGACTTGCTGTAGCCCGCGTCTCCGGCGTCGACATGGGTGGAACGTTTCTGCACATCGTCGTGCAGGGACTGCTCGCTCACGCCTCGGTTCCGCCTTCCATGGGGGTTTCCGTGGGGTTTTCCGTGGGGGTCTCCGTGCGCGGGGAGCGCACGATGTCGGTGAGGGTCGTCTCGACGCGGTCCAGGTGGTGGGCCATGGCCTCCACCGCGTCGTTCTCGGAACCGTCGATCAGCGCCTCGACGATCGCCCGGTGTTCGCGGTTGGACTGCTCGCGGCGGCCGCCCAGCTCGTTCAGGAAGGCCGACTGACGCGCCAGCGCGTCCCGGATCTCCTCGATGACGCGGCGGAAGACCGGGTTCTGGGCGGCCTCGGCCACGGCGAGGTGGAACAGCGTGTCCATCGCGACCCACGCGGTGGTGTCCGTCTCCCGTTCCATCCGGTCCAGCAGGTGGGCCAGGTGGTCGAGGTTCTCCGGGGTGCGGCGCCGGGCCGCGTACCCGGCCACCGGGATCTCGACGTGGCGGCGCACCTCCAGCAGGTCGCTGGCCGCGTAGTCGCCGAAGGTGGGGTCCTCGACGGTGCTGGCGACGACGAAGGTGCCCTTGCCGGTCCGGGACACGGTCAGCCCCATGGTCTGCAGCGCGCGCAGCGCCTCGCGCAGCACGGGCCGGGAGACCTCCAGGGTGCGGCAGAGCTCCGCCTCGGAGGGAAGCTTGTCGCCGATGGCGTACTCGCCGCGCTCGATGGCACCGCGAAGGTACGCCAGTACGGCCTCCATGGCACTGACGCGTCGCACGGGCTGTCCGGCTGTCCGGCTGTCTGACAGGTTCACGGGAGAGATACTCCGGCCGACGGCTCAAGCTGTCAAGGGGCGCCCCAGAGGGGCGCGGGGACTGCGCGACGAGCCACGACGGCGCCGCAGACAGACGACGGCGCTTTTCCCGCAGGACACTCAGCTGTGCAGCACACCCGCCCCGAGCAGCCCGAACAGCAGCACACCCACCACGACCCGGTAGATGACGAACGCGTTGAACGAGTGCTTGGCGACGAACTTCAACAGCCACGCGATGGAGGCGTACGCCACGACGAAGGAGACGACCGTGCCGACGGCGAGTGGCGCCGCGCCCACCCCGGTGCCCAGGGCGTCCTTGAGCTCGTACAAGCCGGCACCGGTGAGCGCGGGGATGCCGAGGAAGAAGGAGAGCCGGGTCGCTGCGACGCGGTCCAGGTCGAGGATGAGCGCCGTGGACATGGTGGCGCCGGAGCGGGAGAAGCCGGGGAAGAGCAGGGCGAGGATCTGGGAGCTGCCGACGAGCATCGCGTCCTTGAACGAGGTGTCGTCCTCGCCGCGCTTGTGCCGGCCCATCTGGTCCGCCGCCCACATCACGCCGCTGCCGACGATCAGCGAGCCGGCCACCACCCACAGCGAGGCGAGCGGGCCCTCGATGAGCGGTTTCGCGGCGAGTCCCACGGCGACGATCGGGATCGTCGCGCAGATGACCCACCAGGCGAACCTGTAGTCGTGGTGGTACCGCTCCTCGCGGTGGCGCAGGCCGCGCCCCCAGGCCGAGACGATCCGCACGATGTCCTTGAGGAAGTACACGAGCACCGCGGCGATCGCGCCGACCTGGATGACGGCCGAGAACCCGACCACGGCCTTGTCGTCGACCGGGATGCCCATGAGCCCCTCGGCGATCTTCAGATGGCCGGTGGAGGAGACGGGCAGGAACTCGGTCACCCCCTCGACGGCTCCGAGGACGACGGCCTGACCGACGCTGATGACGCTCATGGGATCCAGTTCTGCTCAAGGGGGTGGGCGCGGAGGCGTCAGTCTTACTACACCCGGGCGAGGACGGTTCTCACGTACACGCCCCGCGGCGCCGCTCACAGACGCGCGAGCGCGGCCCCCGCGAACGCCGCCGCCAGACCGGCGGCCACACTCGCCGCCACGTTGACGACGGCGTGGAGGCGGGCCCCCGTCTCCGTCAGCCGCAGCGTCTCGTAGGAGAACGTCGAGTACGTCGTCAGGGCCCCGCACAGGCCGGTGCCGAGCAGTAGCTGGATCTGGGTGGCGGCGCCGGTGAGCAGACCGAGGGCCAGACAGCCGGTGACGTTCACCGTGAAGGTGCCCCAGGGGAAGACCGAGTCGTGCCGGGACTGGACCGCCCGGTCGGTGAGGTAGCGGAGCGGGGCGCCGACCATCGCGCCGCCGATGACCAGCAGCCAGTTCACAACGACTTCTTACCCTTCCTGCCCGTTTCGCCGGGATTGCCCTCCCGGCCGGTGTACCGGATGACCTCGCACTCGTCGAGGGTCACCAGCCCTTCGGTGACCAACTCGTCGAGCTGCGGGAGGAACGCCCGGACACGCGCCTCGGTGTCGACGATCACGACGGCGACCGGCAGGTCCTCGCTCAGCGACAGCAGCCGCGAGGTGTGGATCAGGGAGGAGGCGCCGAAGCCCTCGACGCCCCGGAAGACGCTGGCGCCCGCGAGGCCCGCCGCGTGGGCCCGGTGGACGATCTCCGAGGAGAGCGGCTTGTGGTGCCAGGTGTCGTTCTCGCCGACGAAGACGGTCAGGCGCAGGGCCCTGCCGGTCAGCCGGGTCATGGCTGCCTCCACTTCAGGACACGGCGGGTCGACCAGGCCGCGAGCCACACCGCCGTGAGCGCCGCGACCGGAGTCGCGGCGAGGTAGGTCAGGCCGGTGCGGACGTGGCCGTGGTCGGCCAGCTTCTGGATGTCGACGGCGTAGGTCGAGAAGGTCGTGAACCCCCCGAGGACGCCGGTGCCGAAGAACGGGCGGACCAGGCGGTGCGCGGCCCTGAACTCGGTGATGACCACCATGAGGACGCCGATCACGGCGCAGCCGGCGACGTTGACCCAGAAGGTCGTCCAGGGGAAGCCGCCCGCGTGCGAGGGCCACCACAGGGACGCCGCGTAGCGGGCCGCGGCCCCCACTCCCCCGCCGAGCGCCACGACCGTGACGACGGGCCCCTGGGCGTGCCAGAAAGGGGGACGCAGAGGGATGTCCGGGACGCGGAGACTCTCGGGGGTGGTCATGGTGGTGCCTCTCCTACTCGCCGGCGCCCGGGATCGTGCGGGCGCGTGCCGTCGCAAGTAGGGACCGTTGGCGGCGTCGTTGCCGCGGTTCGGGTACGGCGGGCCCCACCGCCGCGCCGCGAGCAGGGTCGCGGCCAGGGTTCAGGTTAACCCCCGGGGCGGACCGGGGTCATGTCGGGGAGGGCGGCTCGCAGACCGCCACGCCGGGCTCCCACAGACTGCCCAGGACGAGGTGGCCGCCGGCCTCACAGACGCTGGTCACCATGCGGTAGCCGGAGTGGCGGCGGGCGAGGTGGTGGACGACGCGGCCGTCGTCGTCGAAGGCCATGACGGCGATCGTGCCGGTGGGGCGGAACGGGGCGCGTACGGCCACGCGGGCGGCGGCGCGGCGGACCGCCGGCGTGCCGCGGTGGAGCAGGTCGAGGGGCGGGACGCGGGGCCCGGCCAGCGCGACCCAGACCGGTCCGTCGGGGCCGCCGCGCCAGAGGTTGTCGGGCATGCCGGGCAGGTTCTCGGCGAAGGGCTCGCTGCGCCCGGCCCCGGGTCCGGTGAGCCGGTGGCGGATGAGCCGTCGGGCGCCGGTCTCGGCGACGACGAGGAAGGACTCGTCGTCGCCGGCGGCGAGGCCGTTGGCGAACTGCAGGCCGTCCAGCACCACCTCGGGGGTGTCGGCGCCGGGGGCCAGGCGCAGCAGCCGTCCCGTCCCGGTGTGCTCGACGATGTCGCCGATCCAGTGCTCCAGGGGATGGTGGCGACTGGAGACGGTGAAGTAGACGCTGCCGTCGGAGAGGGAGACCGCGTTGCTGCAGAACCGCAGCCGCTCCCCCGCCACCGAGTCGGCGAGGAGGCGGACGGTGCCGTCGCCGGTGTCGACGCGCAGCAGTCCGCGTTCTGCGTCGCAGACCAGCAGGTCGCCGTCCGGGAGGAGTTCGAGGCCGAGCGGCCTGCCGCCGGTCTCGGCGATCGGCTCGGCACGGACGCTGACCGGATCCGCCAGGCCGTCCAGACGCAGGATGCGGCCGTCAGCGAGGCCGGTCAGCACGCGTCCGTGCGCATCGGCGACCACGTCCTCGGGGCCGTGGCCCACCGCGACGTAATGGCGTGGGACGAGTGCCGTGGGACGGTCCATCGCGCGCGTGTCCTTCACCATCGGGGGAGATTCCGCCGTACCGGGTCGCCTACCAGCCCTTCTCAAACATCCGGGCGACCTCGGCGATCCGCATCTCGTCGCGGTGGTAGCGCACGCGGCCCGCGGACCGGCTGGTGCGCACCATGCCGGTGGCCTCGAGGAGGCGGAGGTGGGTGACGGCGACGGGGCGCGGCAGCGAGAACCGCTCGGCGACGGCGTCCGCGGTGACCCCGTCGGCGGCGGGTCCTGGTTCCTTCAGCCAGGCCAGGATGCGCAGGCGCGTCTCGTCCGTGGGAGTCCTCAGCATGTCGTGCCCCTGCCTCGCGGCTGCGTCCTCTCACCGCGTCTTCCCACTGTCTCGCAGTCGAAGCCACCGTGTCCGGCACTCGGTGTCGTTGACCGATACCAAACTGCCGTGCCGCGTTGGAGAGTTCGAGCCAGGTGGCAGGCGGCGGGAGGGGGCGCGGCGAGCCGTGCCCCCTCCCCCGTGCGCTCAGCGGTGGCGGAACCAGGACATCGACGACAGGGCCCGGTCGTCGTAGCCGAACAGCGCCTGGTTCTCCCAGGCGTTGCCGGAGGACGCGTCGGTCGGGTCCCAGCCGTTGCCGTTCACCGCGGTCCAGGTCGCTTCCCAGTAGAAGGCGCCGAGGCCGCGGCCGTTCGGGACGGCCTCCACGATGCTCATCATGTCGTTCATCCACCGGGTCTGGCCGGACACGCTGGCCGGGTAGCCGGGGACCAGCTCGTCACCGGTGTTGATGATGTTCTCGTGGGAGTCCTCGCTGTCGAGGCGGAACGGATAGGCGGTCTCGGCGACGAAGACCGGCTTGCCGTAGCGGGACGCCGCGTCGTCGAGGGTCGTCTGGAAGTCGGACAGGGTGCCGTGCCAGTAGCCGTAGAAGGACAGGCCGATCGCGTCGAACTTCACGCCGTTGGAGCGGGCGTTGTCGAACCACCAGCGGGTGCCGTCGAGGTCACCGCCCTCGGCGAGGTGCAGGGCGACGGTGGTGGACGAGTTGACCGCCTTGACCGCGTCGTAGCCGGAGTTGAGCAGGCCGGCCAGCTGCGTCCAGTTGGAGGTGGATCCCTCGTTCCACAGCATGCCGCCGTTGATCTCGTTGCCGACCTGGACCATGTCGGCGGTGGTGCCCTGCGCCTTCAAGGCGTTCAACACGTCGTACGTGTGGTTGTACACGTCCGTCTTGAGCTGGCTGTACGAGTGTCCGGCCCAGGCGGCGGGCTTGTCCTGGCGGCCGGGGTCGGCCCAGAAGTCCGAGTAGTGGAAGTCGACCAGGAGCTTCATGCCCTGTGCCTTGACGCGCTTGGCGGTGGCCAGGACGCGGGCCTTGTTGTTGTAGCCGTCGACCGGGTTCACCCACACCTTGAGGCGGGCGTAGTTCATGCCGGACGACTTGAGGACGGCCAGGGCGTCGCCGGCCGTTCCGGAGCTGTTCCGGTAGACGCCGCCCTTGGCCTCGCTCTTGGCCAGGGACGAGACGTCGGCGCCCTTGATCGACGTACCGGACGTGCCGGAGGCGAAGGTCAGGTCGTCGACGTTGATCCAGTTGCCCGCGTTCGCGTCACTGTTGATGCTGATCGTGCACTGGTTGTTGGTCACATTGACCGGCACGACGATCCGGATCCACCCACTGGCCGAGACCGGCAGGTCGGTGCGCTGCTCGGCGCCGCCGCAGTTCTTCAGCGCTATGTAGGCGGACTTCTGCCCGCCGCCGGAGCGCACCCAGGCGGTGAGCCTGTAGTTCCCGTTGGTGAGGCCGGAGAGGTACTGGTACGTCTCGACCTTGTAGGCGGTGGAGGCCCAGTGGCTCAGGCGGTAGCTGCCGCCGTGGCCGCCGGCTTCGGCGTACGAGGCGCCGGTGTCGCCGTACTCGGACCAGCCGCCCGGCACGGCCGCGCCGGTGCCGTCGGCCTCGAAGCCGCCGTTGGTCAGCGTGCTCGCGGCGTGGGCGGTGGTGGCGGGCAGGGCGGTGAGGGCGAGCCCCGCGGCGAGCGGCAGCAGCAGGGCCCTGAGGGTGCGTCTGGGATGGAACATCGTCGTCCGTCGTCCCTTCGACGTGGGGTTGGGGATGCCCCTCACCGGAAGGCGGGTGAGAGGGGGAACCCCTCCGCCCGCGGCTCGTGGCTCGCGCGGGCGGAGGGAGTCGGTTCAGCCGTCGAGCCGGACGACCCGGACGGCTCCGGCCGGGACCGCCAGGTGGCCGGCGGCGCGTTCGCCGGTCAGCAGCTCCGTGCCGGGGACCTCCAGCGGCACCTTGGCGTCCGAGCCGGTGTGGTTGACGGCGAAGAGGTAGCTGCCCGACTCGCCGGTGCGGCGCACCACTTCGACATCCCTGGGCAGGTCGGCGCGCGGGGCGAGCCGGGCGTCCTCGCCCGCCATGCCGAGCAGCGCGTCGAGGCCGTCGGCGCCGAGCCGGGTGGAGACGTACCAGGCGGTGCCCTCGCCGAGGCGGTGCCGGGTGACGGCGGGCCGTCCGGCGGTCATGCCGTCGGCGTACGTCAGGATGGTGTCGGCGCCGCGGGGCACGACGAACTCGGTCCACACGTCGGCGTCCAGCTCGGAGCCCTCGGGGCCGGTGACCCGCACCCGCTCGCCGGGCAGCAGCGGGGAGAACTCCTCGACGGTGAGGCCGAGGACGTCCCGCAGGGGGCCCGGGTAGGCGCCCTCGTGGACGGCGTCGTGCTCGTCGACGATGCCGGAGAAGTACGAGACGACCAGCGTGCCGCCGTTCTCGACGTACGCCTTCAGATTGCGCCCGGCCGCTTCGGTCATGAGGTACAGCGCCGGTACGACGACAAGGGGATACCTCGACAAGTCGGCTTCCGGGTGGGCGAAGTCGACGGTGAGGTGACGGTCGTAGAGGGCCTCGTAGAAGGCGTCGGCGCGCTCGCGGGCGTCGTGGTCCTCGCTGGGCCGCCACTCGAGGTTCTGCGCCCACCAGGACTGCCAGTCCCAGAGCACGGCCACGTCGGCCTCGGTGCGGGTGCCGCGGATCTCGCCCAAGGCGTCGAGGGACGCGCCGAGTTCGACGACCTCGCGCCACACGCGGGTGTCGGTGCCGCCGTGCGGGAGCATCGCCGAGTGGAACTTCTCGGCACCGCGCCGGGACTGGCGCCACTGGAAGAACAGGGCGCCCTCGGAGCCGCGGGCCACGTGCGTGAGGGAGTTGCGGGCCATCTGGCCGGGGGCCTTGGCGGGGTTGCGGGGCTGCCAGTTGACGCCGGAGGTGGAGTGCTCCAGCAGCAGCCAGGGGGCGCCGCCCGCGACGGAGCGGGTGAGGTCGGCGGCCATGGCGAGGTTGACGTGGGTGCGGCGGCCGTCGGTGATCAGGTAGTGGTCGTTGGTGACGAGGTCGACCTCGCGGCCCCAGGCCCAGTAGTCGACGGAGTCGCACTGGCTCAGCGCCGTCATGAAGTTGGTGGTGACGGGGACGCCCGGCGCGAGGCGGTGCAGGATGTCCCGCTCCATGCGGAAGTTCTCGCGCATGGTGGCGTCGGCGAACCGCTTGTAGTCCAGGGCCTGGCTCGGGTTGACGGCCGTCGGGGTGCGGCGCGGCGGGTTGATCTGGTCGAGGTCCGTGTAGCGCTGACCCCAGAAGGCGGTGCCCCAGGCCTCGTTGACGGCGTCGACCGTGCCGTACGTGGTCGCCAGCCAGCGGCGGAAGTGCGCGGCGCACGTGTCGCAGTAGCAGGCCGAGACGGGGACGCCGTACTCGTTGTGCACGTGCCACAGAGCCAGGGCCGGGTGGTCGCCGTAGCGTTCGGCCAGCTTCGTGGTGATGCCGGCCGCGGCCGTGCGGTAGTCGGCGTTGCTGTGGCAGATCGCCGCGCGGGAGCCGAACTCGAGGCGCACGCCGTCGGCCGTCACGGGCAGCGCCTCGGGGTGGGCGCGGTAGAACCACACCGGCGGGCACACCGTGGGCGTGCCGAGGTCGACGCGCACGCCGTTCTCGTGCAGCAGGTCGAGCAGCCGGTCGAGCCAGCCGAAGTCGTACACCCCGGGTGAGGGCTCCAGCAGCGCCCAGGAGAAGATTCCGACACTCACCAGGGTGACGCCGGCCTCCCGCATCAGCCGGACGTCCTCCTGCCAGACGCTTTCCGGCCACTGCTCGGGGTTGTAGTCCCCACCGAAGGCGAGCCTGGTGAGGCCCGTGGGGGTGGTCTCCGGCATGGATGGTCTCCCGGTCGATCGATCAATTGGGAACGTGCACACACAGCGACGCAGTGCGGAGCCCAACATAACCGCACAGCAACAACCATTGACAAGTGTCCGGGATGTTTCTCTACTGTGAACGCTCACAGAAGCATGGCAGGTCCTCGCAGCAGGCGGGGACCCCAGGTCAGGGGAGAGATCCATGCCGTACGCGAAGCGCCGCCGCCTCGTGACATCCGCCGTCGCCCTCACGCTCGGCGCCACCACCCTCGCCGCCTGCGGGTCGGACTCCGGGGACAGCGAGACCGAGTCGGGCCCGGTCTCGCTGACGTACTGGACCTGGACGCCCGGCATGGACAAGGTCGTGGACCTGTGGAACAAGGGGCCGGGCAAGAAGGACCAGATCACCGTCACGGTGAAGAAGCAGGCCTCCGGTGACACCCTGGTCACCAAGATCCTCACCGCGCACAAGGCGGGCAAGGCCCCCGACCTGGTGCAGGCCGAGTACCAGGCGCTGCCCACGCTGGTCAGCAACGACGCCCTGGCGGACATAGCGAAGAACGTGGGCGAGGCGAAGGACAGCTTCGCCGACGGGGTCTGGCAGCAGACGACGCTGGGCACCGACGCGGTCTACGCGGTCCCGCAGGACATCGGGCCGCTGATGTTCTACTACCGCGAGGACCTGTTCAAGGAGTACGGCCTGACGGTGCCGACGACCTGGGACGAGTTCGCCGAGACCGCCCGCGAGCTCAAGAAGGCGGCCCCCGACAAGGACCTCACCACCTTCTCCGCCAACGACTCCGGCCTCTTCGCGGGCCTGGCCCAGCAGGCCGGCGCGAAGTGGTGGACGACCTCCGGCGACCAGTGGAAGGTCGCCATCGACGACGCGGCCACGCAGAAGGTCGCCGACTTCTGGGGCGGCCTGGTCGAGGAGGGCGCCATCGACAACCAGCCGATGTACACCCCGGCCTGGAACAAGGCGCTCAACACCGGCAAGCAGATCGCCTGGGTCAGCGCCGTGTGGGCCCCGGGCACCCTGACCACGGCGGCTCCCGCCACCAAGGGCAAGTGGGCCATGGCCCCGCTCCCCCAGTGGTCCGCGAGCGAGAACCGCACCGGCAGCTGGGGCGGCTCCTCCACCGCCGTCACCACGGACTCCAAGCACCAGGAGGCCGCGGCGAAGTTCGCCGCCTGGCTGAACACCGACAGCAAGGCCCTCAACGCGCTGGCGAAGGAGAGCGGCATCTACCCGGCCGCCACGAACGCCCAGACCAGCGGCGCCTTCCTCAAGCCGCCGGCGTACTTCGCCAACCAGGCCGACTTCTACAGCAAGGCCGCCGACATCGCGGAGACCACCGCCCCGTCCGCCTGGGGCCCGAACGTGAACGTCGCCTACACCACCTTCAAGGACGCCTTCGGCGCCGCCGCGAAGAACAAGTCGGACTTCGGCGCCGCGCTGAAGAAGATGCAGGCCGACACGGTCGCCGACATGAAGAAGCAGGGCTTCGAGGTCGCGGAGTGAAAAGCACGGCACGCCGGCGGTCGTACGGGGTCAAGGGCGCCCCGTACGCCTTCCTCCTCCCAGCGGGAATCCTCTTCGCACTGTTCTTCGCGCTGCCCATCGGCTACGCGGTCTGGCTGAGCCTCCGCAAGGTGAAGGTCTCGGGCCTCGGCCTGGGCTCCGGCGCCCGCAAGGAGGTCTGGGCCGGCCTGGAGAACTACACGGACGCCCTCACCGACAGCGAGTTGGTCTCCGGGACCCTGCGCGTCCTCGGCTACGGCTGCATCGTCGTCCCCGTGATGCTGGGCCTGGCCCTGCTGTTCGCGCTGATGCTCGACTCGGAGAAGGTGCGGCTCGCGCCCTTCACCCGGCTCGCGATCTTCCTGCCGTACGCCATCCCCGGCGTCGTGGCGGCCCTGCTGTGGGGCTTCCTGTACCTGCCGGACGTCAGCCCCTTCTACTTCGTGCTCGACAAGCTCGGTCTGCCGCAGCCGGACCTGCTGGACGGCGGGCCGCTGTACCTGGCCCTGTCGAACATCGCCGTGTGGGGCGGCACCGGCTTCAACATGATCGTCATCTACACCTCGCTCCAGGCGATCCCCGCGGAGGTGTACGAGGCGGCGAAGCTGGACGGAGCCACCCCGCTGCAGATCGCCCTGCGGATCAAGATCCCGATGGTGGCCCCGTCGCTGGTGCTGACGTTCTTCTTCTCGATCATCGCCACGATCCAGGTGTTCAACGAGCCCACCACCCTCAAACCGCTCACCAACTCCGTGTCCACCACCTGGAGTCCCCTGATGAAGGTGTACCGGGACGCCTTCGGCGAGGGTGACATCCACGGGGCCGCGGCGCAGGCCGTGATCATCGCCTTCGCCACGCTCCTGCTGTCCTTCGGCTTCCTGCGAGCCGCGAACCGTCGTCAGAAGCAGGAGGCAGCCCGATGAGTTCCCTCGCCGTCCCCCAGGCCGAGCCGGTGGCGGGCAGCACCCCCGGCACCGCCCAGGACCGCCCGCCGCTGCGCCGCCGGATCTCCCTGATCCCGACCGTCACGCTGCTGCTGGGCGCCGCCTACTGCCTGCTGCCGGTGGCCTGGGTCGTCATCGCGGCCACCAAGTCCGGCAGTGAGCTGTTCTCCACCTTCACCTTCCTGCCCGGCACGGGCTTCGTCGACAACGTCCAGGACCTGAGCGCCTACCGCGACGGCGTCTACTGGGAGTGGATGGCCAACTCCGCCCTGTACGCCGGGCTGGGCGCGCTGCTGTCGACGTGCGTCTCGGCGATCAGCGGGTACGCGCTGGCGACCTACCGCTTCCGCGGCCGCGAGACGATCTTCAACGTGCTGCTCGCGGGTGTGCTGATGCCGCCGGTGATCCTGGCCATCCCGCAGTACCTGCTGCTGGCGAAGGCCGACCTCACCGACTCCTACCTGTCGGTGCTGCTGCCGCAGATCCTCTTCCCGTACGGGGTCTACCTCGCGCGGATCTACGCCGCCGCCGCGGTGCCCGCCGACGTGATCGAGGCCGGGCGCATGGACGGGGCCAACGAGTGGCGGATCTTCACGCGGATCGCGCTGCCGATGATGATCCCCGGCTTGGTGACGGTGTTCCTCTTCCAGTTCGTGGCGATCTGGAACAACTTCCTGCTGCCGTACATCATGCTCAGCGACGACGAGAAGTTCCCGATCACCCTCGGGCTGTTCACGTTGCTGGAGCAGGGCGCCAACACCCCGGCGCTGTACACCCTGGTGATCACGGGCGCGTTCCTCGCGGTGTTCCCGCTGATCGCCCTGTTCCTGGTCATCCAGCGGTTCTGGAGTCTGGATCTGCTCTCCGGAGCCGTAAAGTCATGACCATGAACGCTGCGGGGGGCAGGCGCAGGCCGCCCACGATCCACGACGTGGCGCGCGAGGCGGGTGTCTCGCGCGGCACCGTCTCGCGCGTGCTCAACGGCGGCCACTACGTCAGCCCGGCCGCCCAGGAGGCGGTCAACGCGGCGATCCGCAGGACGGGCTATGTCGTCAACCGGCACGCCCGCTCCCTGATCACCGGGCGGTCCGACTCGATCGGCTTCCTGCTCACCGAGCCGCAGGAGCGGTTCTTCGAGGACCCCAACTTCAACGTCCTGCTGCGCGGCTGCACCCAGGCGCTGGCCGCGCACGACATCCCGCTGCTGCTGATGCTGGCGGGCACGGAGGACGAACGGCGGCGCATCACGCGGTACATCACCGCCGGGCACGTCGACGGGGTGCTGCTGGTCTCCAGCCACTCGGGCGACCCCGTCGCCGAGCAACTGCGCGGGGCGGGCGTGCCGTTGGTGGCCTGCGGCAAGCCGATCGGGCTGGGCTCCAAGGTGAGTTACGTGGCCGCCGACGACCGCGACGGCGCCCGGGACATGGTGCGCCACCTGCTGTCGCTCGGGCGGCGCCGGGTGGGCATGGTGACCGGTCCGCTGGACACACCCGGCGGTGTCGAGCGGCTCGCCGGATACAAGGAGGTGCTCGCGGAGGCGGGCCTGGACTTCGACGAGCGGCTCGTGGTCTCCGGCGACTACAGCCGGGCCAGCGGCGAGGCGGGCGCCGAGCGCCTGCTGGCGCAGGCCGCGGACGTGGACGCGGTGTTCGTGGCCTCGGACCTGATGGCGCAGGGGGTGCTGGCGGCGCTCCAGCGGGCGGGGCGGCGCGTGCCGGAGGACGTCGCGGTCGGCGGCTTCGACGACTCTCCGGCCGCACTCGCCTCCCGCCCCGAGCTGACGACCATCCGGCAGCCCTGGGACCGCATCAGTGCCGAGATGGTGCGGGTGCTGCTGGCGCAGATCGGGGGCGAGGACCCGGCGGCGGTGATCCTGCCGACGGAGTTGGTGAAGCGGGAGTCGACGTAGGGCAGGCGGGTCCTGCCACGATGGCGGGACCACCGCGGTCGCGGACCCGCCGCCCGGTCCCGGTGCACTCCCGGTCCCGGTGCACTCCCGGTTCGGACGTCAGCGCCGCGCCAGCGCCAGCACGCTCAGCCCGAACATCAGGACGCCGAGCGGGAGATGGACCGACGGGACGTGCGCGATGCCGACCACGACCTGGACCGAGGCGAGGACCAGAAAGCCGGACGCGTGCCAGACGGGCCGGAGCGAGCCGCCGCCCGGCTTCCACGCCAGCACCGCCGCGAGCAGGTACAGCATCGACGCGCCGTACATCACGCGGGCTCCGACGCTGTGCAGCAGCTCCCCGTAGGACGAGGTCAGCAGCAGTCCGGCGGAGACCGCTTGGAGGAAGATGGTCAAGGTCTGCAGCGTGATCGCGGTCTGCAGGAACGAGATTCTGCGCGGTGCCGTCGCCTGCGTGGCCATGTCACGGTCCCCCTGTTCCGCCCGCCCGGGGCAGTAGATCGATAAGGTCTCACCTGCCCGACGACGCGGGCCTGCGAAAGGTAAGGCGACGAGGCGATCGGGAGCGGGGATGGCCGGGACGAGCACTGATGAGACAGCCGGTGAGCGGCGCCAACTGATCAATGTCGCCTACCGGTTGCTCGGTTCACTGGCCGAGGCCGAGGACGCCGTGCAGGAGGCGTACGCACGCTGGTACGCGCTGCCGCGCGGCCGACGGGAGCAGATCGTGTCCCCGGGCGCCTGGCTGACGACGGTGACCGGCCGCATCTGCCTCGATGTGCTCGGCTCGGCACGGGCCCGGCGGGAACGCTATGTCGGCGCCTGGCTGCCGGAGCCGCTGCCGGACCGCGCCGAGTGGGACCACGGCCAGGGGGCCGACCCGGCCGACCAGATGGTCCTGGACGAGTCGGTGACCATGGCCTTCCTCGTCGTCCTGGAGGCGATGACGCCGGCCGAGCGGGTGGCGTTCGTCCTGCACGACGTCTTCCGTTACCCCTTCGCCGAGATCGCCGGCGTCCTCGGCCGCACCCCCGCGGCCTGCAAGCAGCTGGCGGCATCGGCCCGACGGCGGGTGGGTGCCGGGCGCGCCCCGGTGACGGCGGACGGGCAGGCGGACGCGGTGCGGCGGGTCAGACAGGCGTGGGAGACGAAGGACATCGCGGCCCTCGTCGACGTCCTCGACCCGGCCGCCGTGATGACCGCCGACGGCGGCGGCATGGCCGGTGCCGTCCTGCACCCGGTCGAAGGCGGCGCGCGCATCGCCCAGTACATGGTCGCGATCGCCGACAAGGCGCCCGGGCTCGAACTCCTGGAACGATCGGTCAACGGTGCGCCGGGGCTGGTGGCCCGGAGGGGCGGCGTCGTCCTGACGGTGGCCTCGTTCGACGTCGCGGACGGACGCGTCACCCGGATCTGGGTGGTCCGCAATCCGGAGAAGCTGCGGCCGTGGGGGCGGGACGGCTGAGCACGGCGGATCCGGGCGGGCCTGCCTCCACGGGCGCTTCATGCACACTCATGGAATCCCGGAACCGGTGTTACCGTGCACATATGGCAGCGAAAACGGCCGGTGCGCGGCTCGAGGAACGGTGGCGGGACATCCTGTCGGTGCACGCGCGCACGATGTGCGAGATCGACCGGGTGCTGCATCCGCACGGCCTCGGCGCGTCCGATTTCGAGGTCCTGGACATGCTCGCGACCGCGGCGCCCGAGGAGGGCGAGCAGTGCCGGGTGCAGAACCTGGTGGGGCGGGTGCATCTCAGCCAGAGCGCGCTGTCGCGGTTGATCGCCCGGCTGGAGAAGGACGGGCTGGTGACGCGCTCGGTGTGCATGGAGGACCGGCGCGGGGTGTGGGTGACCCTGACGCCCAAGGGCCGTGACCTGCACGCCGAGGTGCTGCCGCTGCAGCGGGCCGCACTGGCCCGGACCCTGGGCGAGTAGACCGCCCGGGCCCGGACGGGGCAGGTAGCCCTACGGGCGTGCCAGCAGGGTGCGTACTCCCTCCGAGGTGAGCGTCAGACGGTGCTCCGAGCTGCCGTCGATGGTGAGCGACAGGTCGTCGGCCGGCCACTGCGCGGCGAGGGCGCCGAGCGGGACCAGACGGTAGCGGGACACGAACGGCAGCAGCCCGGCCATCTCCACCTCGGAGGTGAACACGGGCACCACCGGGTCGCCGCCCGGCTGCTCCAGCACCGGCAGGGCGACCGCCGAGGGGTTGGCGGCGTCGGCGTCGTTCGCGTCGTCGGGCACGGGGATGAGCACGTCGCTGTTGGCGAGCGCGTCCAGAGCCGCCGCGTCCTCCGTGTTCTCGGCGAGGACGTCCAGAGCCCGCTGGGCGGGCGTGGGCGTGGGGTCGTTTGCGGGTGTCTCCATGGCAGATTCCCTGGTAGCGGCGGTCGTGCGGCCTGCCCGGGGCAAGATCCGCCCCGGACGCGGTCCTGCTCGCGTACCCGATCGAGCCCGGCGCAATCCTGGTGGATCCCCTGGTTTCGTGAGTCCATGGCCAAGGCCTCGGGAGGGTGCCGGGGCGCCCTGGCAGCGCCTACCCGGGCAGGGCCGGGGCATCCCCGAGGAAGCGGCAGGGCAGGGCGTCCTCCGTCACTCCCCCGGCCCCGTCCGGTGCCACGCGGTACACGCCGGCTCCTCTCACACGGGTGACGGCTTCCGTCGGCGCACCGTTGGTGAAGAGCGCTCCGGACCCGTCCTCCACGGCCCAGCCGGCCGGCAACTGCCCCGTTGCCACGGCGGCACGGTAGGAGGGCCGGCGGCCCGGTTCGCCGTCCCAGTGCGGGCAGACGGAGCCCGGGAGCAGCCCGAGGCCGTCGGACAGGTACGTCAGCGGCCCGAAGGAGTCGGTGTGCGAGCCCTCGGCCCAGCAGTTGGCGCCGGCACTGATCCCGCACAGCAGCGTGCCGCAGCCGTAGGCCTCACGCAGCAGCCGGTCCACGCCGTGGGCGCGCCACACGGCGAGGAGGTTGGCCGTGTTGCCGCCGCCCACGTAGACGACGTCCTGGGCGAGCAGGAAGGAGCGCAGGGCGTCGTCGTCCAGCTCGCGGCGGAACAGGTGCAGGACGGACGGGTCGCAGTCGGGACGCGCCGCGAACACCGTGCGAAAGCGGTCGACGTACGCCGCCGCGTCTCCACTCGCCGTCGGCACGAAGCAGACCGCGGGCCGCGGCACGCGCGCCCGGGACAGCACCCAGTCGTCCAGCAGTCCGTCTTCGTCGGTGGAGAAGCCGCCCCCGAGGAGGGCGAGACGCTTGGGGTGTGCGACGGCCACGGCGTTGCCTCCCCGGACGGCGGATGCTGTGCGGAGTACGGTGCCGGGCCCGCGCGTTCGACCGCAATCGATTAAGCGCGGCCCGACCGTTCCCAGCGTCGCCCCCGCCGCCCGGCAGGAGCGGCCGCAGCCTCTCGTCCGGCCCGTCACAAACATGTTGACGACCCGTATGTTACCGGTAACATCACTGGTGCTCCAGCCGTTCGCGCCTGTCCCCCGCCCGCCCCCGGCGGGCCGTCCCCCGGAGTCCGTGTGACCGAAGAGCAGACCGCGCGGCGTGCTGCCCCGCCCTCCCCGGATGCCGCCGCCCCGGTCTTCAGCAGGGCGGCCGTGGTCGCCTCCTGCGTGGGCTTCGTGCTCATCGGTGTGCTGCAGGCCCTGTACGGGCCCGCCGTGCCCGCCTTCCGGGCGGAGTACGGGCTCTCCCCCTCCGCCGCGGGGCTCGCGCTCAGTGCCCACTTCGTGGGCGGCGTGGCCGGGGTGCTGCTGTTCGACCGGCTCTACGGCCGGGTCGGCAACCGGACCGTCCTGGGCTGCTCCTACCTGCTGATGGCCCTGGGCGCCGCGGGCTTCGCGCTCGCGCCGCACTGGCCCGCCGCGCTGGCGGCGGCCCTGCTCGCCGGGATCGGCTTCGGCGGCATCGACTACGGGCTCAACCAGCTGTTCGCCGTGGGCTTCGGCCATCGTTCGACCGCGATGCTGAACATCCTCCACGCCCACTTCGGCATCGGCGCCGTCCTCGCGCCCGCCCTGATCGGCGTGGTCGGTTCCGAGCACTACCCGGCCGTCTTCCTCGGTTTCGCCCTCGCCAACCTGCCGTTGCTGCTGTGCCTGCGGGGCGTGCGGAACGACCCGCCGCTCCCGGACGGCACGGAGACCGGCGGCGGCTCGGTCCTCGGCCGGAGCCTCGGCTCGGTGCTCGCCGTCTTCGTCGCGCTCTACGTGCTGCACGTCGGCATCGAGGCCGGTGTCGGCGGCTGGGAGCCCACGCACCTGGAGACCGTCGGCTACGGCGCGGGCGTCGCGGCCACCGCCACCTCGGTGTACTGGCTGATGCTGACCGTCGGCCGCTTCCTGGTCGCCCCGCTCGCGCTGCGCTTCTCCGCCCAGGCCATCATCACCGTCTCGTGCGCCGGCATGACGGTGTGTCTGCTGGCCGCGACCGTGCCTGCGCTGGCGCCGTACGCGTACGCCGGTGTCGGCCTGTTCATCGCGCCGATCTTCCCCACCGGACTGCCCTGGCTGCACCGGGCCGCCCCACGGGCCCGCCGGGCCGGTGCCCTGGTCATCGCGGCCTCCATGATCGGCGGTGTCGCGGCCGGGCCGGCGCTCGGCAAGGCCATCGAGTGGTCCGGGGTCCGCGCGGTGCCGCTGCTGCTGTGCGGGGTCTCGGCGCTCTGCCTGGCCGCCACGCTCTGGCTGATCCGCGGCACCCGTTCCCGCTGACCCCCTCCCCCGTCTCCCGAAGGGAAGCCTCCGCATGCCCGCTCTGACGACGACGTCCGACGGATTCCTGCTGCACGGCGAGCCGTTCCGGATCATCTCCGGCGCGCTGCACTACTTCCGTGTCCACCCCGGCCTGTGGTCCGACCGGTTGCGCAAGGCGCGGCTGATGGGCCTCAACACGGTGGAGACGTACATCCCGTGGAACCACCACCAGCCGGACCCGGACGGCCCCCTCGACCTCGACGGCTTCCTCGACCTGCCGCGGTTCCTCCGGCTCGCCCGGGACGAGGGACTGCACGTGCTGCTGCGCCCCGGGCCGTTCATCTGCGCCGAGTGGGACGGCGGCGGCCTGCCCGACTGGCTGACCGGCGACCCGGACATCCGGCTGCGCAGCAGCGACCCCCGCTTCACCGGGGCCGTCGACCGCTACCTCGACCTGCTGCTGCCCGCGCTGCGACCGCATCTGGCGGCGGCGGGCGGCCCGGTCATCGCGGTGCAGGTCGAGAACGAGTACGGGGCCTACGGCGACGACCCGGCCTACCTGAAGCACCTGGCCGACGCGTTCCGCCCCCGGGGCGTCGAGGAACTGCTGTTCACCTGCGACCAGGCCGACCCCGAACACCTGGCCGCGGGCAGCCTGCCCGGCGTGCTCACCGCCAGTACCTTCGGCAGCCGGGTCGAGCGGAGCCTCGGGCGCCTGCGCGAGCACCAGAAGGAAGGGCCCCTGTTCTGCGCCGAGTTCTGGATCGGCTGGTTCGACCACTGGGGCGGGCCGCACCACGTCCGGGACGCGGCCGACGCCGCCGCCGACCTGGACCGGCTGCTGTCGGCCGGGGCGTCCGTCAACCTCTACATGTTCCACGGCGGCACCAACTTCGGCTTCACCAACGGCGCCAACCACAAGCACGCCTACACGCCCACGATCACGTCGTACGACTACGACGCCGCGCTCACCGAGTGCGGCGACCCCGGCCCGAAGTACCACGCCTTCCGCGAGGTCATCGCCCGCCATGCCGCCGTTCCGGACGAACCCGTCCCGCCGCCCGGGCCCAAACTCCCGCCCATGGAGGTCGAGTTGAGCGGCCGGGCAGCTCTGCTGCCGCTCGCCGGGGCGCCCGTGCGCGCCGACGTCCCGCTCACCATGGACGCCCTGGGACAGCGCACCGGGTACGCCCTCTACCGCACCACCGTCCCGGTCGAAGGCGACGGCCTGCTGCACTTCGCCGGTGGTGTCGGCGACCGCGCCCTGGTCCTCCTCGACGGCGCCCCCGCCGGTGTGCTGGAGCGCGAACGGCACGACGAGACGCTGCCCGTGCGCGTGCCGCGCCCCGGCGCGACGCTGGAGGTCCTGGTCGAGAACATGGGCGGCGTCAACTACGGGCCTCGCATCGGCGCACCCAAGGGCCTGCTCGGCCCCGTCTCCTTCAACGGCACCGCCCTGCCGGGCTGGGACTGCCACCCCATGCCGCTGGACGACCTGGACGGGGTGCCGTTCGCCCCGGCCGGAGAGACGGCCGTGACCGTGCCGGCCCTCCACCGCGGCACCTTCGAGGTCGGCGCCCCCGCCGACGCCTTCCTCTCCCTGCCCGGCTGGACGAAGGGCCAGGCCTGGGTCAACGGCTTCCACCTCGGCCGCTACTGGAACCGGGGCCCGCAGCGCACGCTGTACCTCCCGGGCCCCGTGCTGCGCCCGGGCACCAACGAGCTGGTCCTGCTGGAGCTGCACGGCACCACCACCGCCCGCGCCCAGCTCACCGACACCCCCGACCTCGGCCCGGAGAACACCTGGTGATGCACGTCCTGCGCGTTCCCGCGCCCGCCGAACCCCCGCTGACCGGCCACCTGCCCTCCGCGGACGCTCCCGGCGTCCTCGACCCGATCGGGATCACCAGCCGCTGGTTCACCCGCGGCGGCCGCCCTTGGTTCCCGGTCTCCGGCGAGTTCCACTACTCCCGCTACCCGGCCCGGGAGTGGGAGGAGGAGCTGCTGAAGATGAAGGCGGGCGGGGTGACCGCCGTCGCCTCGTACGTCATCTGGATCCACCACGAGGAGATCGAGGGCCGGGTCCGCTTCGACGGTGACCGGGACCTCAGGTGCTTCGCCGAGCTGTGCGCCCGCCACGGCCTGGACTTCATTCCGCGCATCGGCCCCTGGTCCCACGCGGAGGTGCGCAACGGCGGACTGCCCGACTGGGTGTTGGCCCGCTCCCGCACACCCCGGACCGACGACCCGGCCTACCTGGAGCCCGTCCGCGCCTGGTTCACGGCGATCGCGGGACAGCTGCGCGGACTCGACCGGGCGAGCGGCGGCCCGATCGTCGCGATCCAGATCGAGAACGAGCTGTACGACCAGCCGGGCCATCTGCGCACGCTGAAACGTCTGGCACAGGAGGCGGGGCTGAGCGCGCCCCTGTGGACGTCGACCGCCTGGGGCGGGGTCCAGCTCCCGGGCGACGAGCTGCTTCCGCTCTACGGCGGCTATCCCGAGGCGTTCTGGACCGAGGCGGACGGCGGCTGGCCCGACACCTGCCGCAAGCACTTCTTCTTCACCCACGAGCGCGACGACGAGGGCATCGGCGCCGACCTGCGGCCCACGACCGTGCGCGGCGCCGATCCGGCGCCGACGGACCGCTTCCCGTGGGCCACCTGCGAGCTGGGCGGCGGGATGGCCGTGGCGTACCACCGGCGGCCCCGGGTGGAGGCCGCCGACATCGCCGCGCTCGGGCTCACGAAGATCGGCTGCGGTTCGGTGTGGCAGGGCTACTACATGTTCCACGGGGGTACGAACCCGACGGGCGAGTCGACGACCCTCCAGGAGTCGCACGCCACCGGCTACCCCAACGACCTGCCGGTCCTGACGTACGACTTCCAGGCCCCGCTCGGCGAGTACGGCCAGGTGCGGCCCTCCTACCACGAACTGCGCCTGCAGCACCTGCTGCTGGCCGAGTTCGGGCAGCTGATCGCCCCCATGGAGTCCGTGCTGCCGGAGCGGCGGCCCACGGGGCAGCACGACCGGGACACCCTGCGCTGGGCGGTCCGCAGCGACGGCACCGCGGGCTTCCTCTTCGTGACCAACCACCAGCCGCACGAGCCGCTGCCGGACCACCCGGACACGGCGTTCACCGTGGACTTCCCGGCGGCGCCCTCGCTGACGCTGCCGAGCACTCCGGTCACCGTGCCCGCCGGTGCCTCCTTCTGCTGGCCGCTACGGCTGGACGTGGCCGGTGTGCGGCTGGAGTGGGCCACCGCGCAGCCGGTGTGCACCGTCGAGGCGGGCGGGCGCACGGTCCTGGTGCTGGCCGCGACCGACGGCATCACACCCGAACTCGCCCTGGACACCGAGACGGTGGCGTCCGTCGCCACACCGTCCGGGGAGGTCACTCCGGTCGACGGCCGGGTCCTGGTCAGCGGAGTGCGGCCGGGCACCGACGCGCTGGTCGAGGTGGACGCGGCCGACGGTTCACGCGTCGGCCTGCTCGTCCTGGACGCGGCGACGGCCCGGACCGTCTACCGGGGACCGGCCTGGGGAGCCGAGCGGCTGGTGCTGTGCGGGGACGGCGTCGTCTTCGACCGGGACGAGGTACGGCTGCACAGCCCGGCCGCCGAGCCCTCGTTCGCGGTGCTGCCCGCACCGGACTCGCCCCTGGTGGTGGAGGGGGCACGGATACGGGAGGCACCGGACGGCGTGTTCCGCCGCTACGGGGTCGAGGCCGGGCCCGTCGCGCACACCGCCGCGATCGTCACGCCCGTCAGGCCGGCCGGTCCGGCGCCCGAGCCCGTGACGGGCGTGCAGGGCCGGGCGAGCGTGCCCGCGGAGAAACAGGTGGAGGCTCTGGCCGCCGAGTACCGCGTCGACGTGCCGGAGGAGCTGCTGCGGGCCCCCGCCGGTGTGCTGCTGCGGCTGCGCTGGACGGGTGACCTGGCCCGGGCCCACGTGGGGGACGTCCTGGTCGCCGACCAGTTCTACTCGGGCCGGGTCTGGGACATCGGCCTGGACCGGCTGCCGGCCGGGGAGCTGCGGGCGCGGGGGCTGCGGCTGACGGTGCTGCCGCTGGCCGCGGACGCGCCGGTGCATGTGCCGGGGCAGGTGGGGGACGCCTGGCGGGCGGCGGGGGTGCAGGGCGCCGAGTGGGTGGTCACGCGCTCCTGGCCGGTGCGGGCGGACTGAGGCCCGGCGGCTTTCGAGGGCCTCCACGCACCCCGCGCCTATGCTGTGCTCCTGCCGGGCGGGTCAGCACCGCCGTACCGACACCGAGGACTCACCCCCCATGACACCGAGCGTCACCGACGGCCCCGTCCCCAAGGGCCGCAGCAGGCGCAACTTCGCGGGGACGCGGCCGGTGATGGCCGACGTGGCCCGGCTGGCCGGCGTCTCCAAGCAGACCGTCTCCCGGGTGCTCAACGACCACCCGGCCGTCCGCCCCGAGACCCGCGAGGCGGTCCTGGACGCCATGCGCACCCTCGGCTACCGGCCCAGCCGCAGCGCGCGGTCCCTGGCCAGCGGCCGGACCCGGATGCTCGGGGTGATCTCCTTCGACGCCGCCCGGTACGGACCCGCATCCATCCTGACCGCGATCAACACCGCGGCCCAGGAAGCCGGTTACCTGGTGAGCTCCATCGCGCTCGACACGGCCGACCACGACACCGTCGTCGAGGCCGTGAACCGGCTGTCCGCCGAGGGCGCCGACGGCGTCATCGCGATCGCCCCGCAACTGTGGGTGGGCCGGGCCCTGGCGGAGACGACCGATCTGGGCACTCCCCTGGTGGTGCTGGAGAACTCCCTCGACGACAGCACGCCCCTGGTCACCGGCGACTCCCGCACCGGCGCCCGGAAGGCCACCGAGCACCTCCTCGGTCTCGGGCACGCCACTGTCTGGCACATCGCGGGCCCGACCGGCTGGACCTCCGCCGACCACCGGCTGGGGGCCTGGCAGGCGACGCTCCGGGCGGCCGGTGCCGACGTCCCGGCGCCTCTCGTCGGGGACTGGAGCGCCGACTCCGGCTACGAGCTGGGCCGCCGGCTGGCCCGGCGCCGGGAGGTGACGGCGGTCTTCGCCTCCAACGACCAGATGGCCCTGGGCCTGCTGCACGCCCTCCACGAGTCCGGGCGGTCCGTCCCCGGGGACGTCAGCGTCGTCGGCTACGACGACATCCCCGAGGCCGCGCACTTCCTGCCCCCGCTGACCACCGTCCGTACCGACTTCGCGGAGATCGGCACGCGTTCCCTGCGTCTGCTCCTGGACCGCATCGACGGTCCCGGTGAGCGGCCCCGCGTCGACACGCTCGTCCCCGTGGACCTCGTGGTGCGCGCCAGCAGCGGTCCCGCGCCGGCGCGCTGACAGGACTCAGCCGGTCCCCTCGGCGGCGGCGTGCCGCCAGGCCGACTCCCTCAGCAGCCGCAGGCCGTTGAGGCCGACGAGGACCGTGGAGCCCTCGTGACCCGCGACGCCCAGCGGCAGCGGCAGGTGCCCGGCCAGGTCCCAGACGACGAGGCCGGTGATGAACACCCCGGCGATGACGAGGTTCTGGACGACCAGCCTGCGGGCACGGCGGGACAGGGCCACGGTGGTGGGGACCGCCGCGAGTTCGTCGCGCACGATCACGGCGTCGGCGGTCTCCAGGGCGAGGTCGGAGCCCGCGCGGCCCATGGCGACCCCGGTGTGGGCGGCGGCCAGGGCGGGGGCGTCGTTGACCCCGTCCCCGACGACCAGCACCCTGCGGCCCGCGCTCTCCAGCTCCTGCACGGCGGCCATCTTGTCCTGCGGCAGCAGCCCGGCGCGGACGTCGGTGATGCCGGCCTCGGCGGCGAGGTGCGCGGCGGCCCGCGGGTTGTCGCCGGTGAGGAGCACCGGTGCCTCGCCGGTGAGCGTGGTGAGCGCGGCAACGGTGGCGGCGGCGTCCGGGCGCAGCCGGTCGGCGATGCCGAGCAGTCCGGCGGGGGCGCCGTCGACGACGACCAGGACGGCGGTACGGCCGGACTCCTCCAGATCGGCCGCCGCCCGCGCGACCGCGCCGTCCGCGTCGGCGTCGGCCGACAGCCGGGCCGGTGCGCCGACCGCGACCTCACGACCGCTCACCACGGCGGTGACCCCCACTCCGGGCGCGGAGGCGAAGTCCCGCGCGTCCGGCAGGTCGAGGCCGCGTGTGCGGGCGGCGTCCACGACCGCCCGGGCCAGCGGGTGCTCGCTGGGTCGCTCCGCCGCCGCCGCCAGAGCCAGCAACTCCCGCTCCGACAGGGGGGATCCGGGCAGTGGCCGTACGTCGCTGACGCGCGGGCTGCCCTCGGTCAGCGTGCCGGTCTTGTCCAGCGCGACCGCGTCCACCTGGCCGAGCCGCTCCATCACCACGGCGGACTTCACCAGCACGCCGTGCCGGCCGGCGTTGGCGATGGCCGACAGCAGCGGCGGCATGGTGGCCAGGACGACCGCGCACGGGGAGGCCACGATCATGAACGTCATGGCGCGCAGCAGCGCGTCGGTGAGCTGTTCGCCGAAGGCGAGCGGCACGAGGAAGACGGCCAGAGTCGCGGCCACCATGCCCAGCGAGTAGCGCTGTTCGACCTTCTCGATGAACAGCTGCGTGGGCGCCTTGGTCTCGGACGCCTCCTCCACCATGCGGACGATGCGGGCGATCACCGAGTCGGAGGCGTCGCGCTCGACCCGGATCCGCAGGGCGCCGGTGCCGTTGAGGGTGCCCGCGAAGACCTCGTCGCCCCGCTCCTTGGCCACGGGGAGCGGCTCGCCGGTGATGGTCGCCTGGTCCACCTCGCTCGACCCGTCCAGCACCCGGCCGTCGGCGCCGACGCGTTCACCGGGGCGGACGAGAACGGTGTCGCCGACGGCCAGTTCCTCGACCGGCACGGTCTGTTCGCCGCCGTCCGGGGCCAGCCGGGTGGCGGTGGCGGGGGCCAGGTCGAGCAGGCCGCGGACGGAATCGGCGGTGCGGGCCGTGGCCAGTGCCTCCAGCGCGCCGGACGTGGCGAAGATGACGATGAGCAGGGCACCGTCCATCACCTGCCCGATGGAGGCGGCGCCCAGGGCGGCGACGACCATCAGCAGGTCGACGTCGAGGGTGCGTTCCTTCAGCGCCTTCAGGCCTTCCCAGCCCGGCTCCCAGCCGCCCGTGGCGTAGGACAGCGCGTACAGCGGGCCCCACGTCCAGGCGGGGGCGCCGGTCAGCTGGAGGGGCAGCGCGAGCAGGAAGAAGGCGGTGGCCGCCGCGGCCCAGCGCGCCTCGGGGAGCGCGAGCACACGGGTACGCCGCCGGGGAGCGGTTCCGGTGCGGGCCGGTGTCGCCCGGCCGACCGACTGCGGCGTGAGGGTGGAGGTCATCAGGGGTCCTTCGGACGGGGATGCACGGGCTCCCCACCATACAGGAACACATGAAGACTGATTCATATCTTCATTCCGACCCCGTGCGGTACCGTCCGGGCCTGCCGTGGACAGCTCTTGCGCAGGTCAGTGCCACTTGTCAGAGTGACCGGGCACCCCCCATGGAGACACCGTGAACGAACACGCCTCAACGGCCGCCCCGGCGGGTCGCGCGCCCACCGTCGCCGACGTCCTGGCGCTGCCCGTCCTCGCCGCCGGGCAGCCCCAGGTCGTCACCGGACTGACGCGGCTGGACCGGCCGGTGCGGTGGGTGCACATCACCGAGCTGACCGACCCGGCCTCCTTCCTCAAGGGCGGCGAGCTGGTCCTGACCACGGGCATGCCCCTGCCCGACGACGCCGCGGGGGTGCGCCGGTACGTCGACGAGCTGACCGAGGTGGGGGCGGCCGCCCTGGTCATCGAGCTGGTGCGGCGCTACCACCGCCCGCCCGACGCCCTTGTCCGGGCGTGCCGCGCCCGGGGCCTCCCCCTGGTGACCCTCGCCCGGGACGTCAACTTCCTGGAGGTCACCCAGGTCGTCCACGCACTCATCCTCGGCAACCAGGCCGACGCGATGCGCCGGACCCAGCGCATCCACGAGGCGTTCACCGCCCTGACCCTGCGCGGCGCGGGACCGGAGGACGTGGTGCGCGCGGCGGCGGAGATGAGCGGCCGTACGGTCGTCCTGGAGAACCTGGTGCACCAGGCGCTGATCTGCGAGCCGTCGGGCAGCACCGTGCGGGAGGCGCTCACCGGCTGGGAACGGCGCTCCCGGGCCACCGAGCCCGGTGACCGCACCGAGGTGGGCGGACCGGAGGGCTGGCTCACCGCACCCGTGTCCTACCAGGGCGAACGCTGGGGCCGGCTGGCGATGCTGCCCGCCGACGGGACGGACTTCGAACCGGAGCACCGCACCGTCCTGGAGAGAACGGCGATGGCGCTGACCGTCGCCCGCCTCATCCACGCCACGCCGTGGGAACGCACGGCCCACCGCAACGCCCTGCGGGACCTCGTGGAACAGCGCCACCACTCCCCCGAGGACGCCCGGGCCCGCTGCGCCGCCCTGGGCCTGCCGACGGAGGGCGGTGTGTTCCTGGCGGTCCTGGTGGATCTGGGCCCCGGCGGGGACGGCGCCGAGCCGGAGACGCGTCTGCACCGGGAGCTGGGATCGGCGGGGGTCCCGGCGCTCGTCGGCGTGCTCTCCCCCGGCCGCCTCGGCGTCCTGCTGGCCCTGCGGCCCGACCGGCCCTGGCGTCCCGTGGCCGAGCGCCTCGGCCGCACCGTGCTGGGCCTGGTCCCGGCGGCGACCGTCGGCGCCGGCTCCGAGGTGGCCGACCTCGCCGACACCGCCCGTTCCTTCCGCGAGGCGGCGCGGGTCCTGGAGGCCACGCCGCCCGGCCAGCCCCTCCCCGCGGACCGCTCCTTCCACGAGCCGCCGGACATCGACCTGCGCCGCCTGCTGTACGCCCTGCGCGAGGACACCCGTGTCCAGGACTACACCGAGCGCCGGCTGGGCCGGCTCATCGACCACGACACCCGGCACGGCACCGACCTGCTGACGACCCTGGGCCACTACCTCGACGCCGCCGGCAACAAGACCACCGCCGCCCGCCGCGGCGGCCTGTCCAGGGAGACCATGTACCAGCGCCTGCGCGCCATCGAGCGCCTCCTCGACACCGACCTGGAATCCGGCGAGCGCCGCACCGAACTCCACGTGGCTCTGACGGCGTTGCGCGTCCTGCGGGCCGACTGACAGGCGGCTCCTGCCCCGCCGGAACTCAGGTGTCGAAGTCCACCGTCAGCGCCTCCGACACCGGGAACGACTGGCACGTGAGGACGTAGCCCGCGTCGACCTCGGCCGGTTCGAGGGCGAAGTTGCGGCGCATGTCGGCCTTGCCGTCGGTGACCAGGGCGCGGCAGGTGCCGCAGACCCCGCCCTTGCAGGCGAACGGCAGGTCCGGGCGGGTCTGCTGGGCGCCTTCGAGGATGGTCCGCTCCCGGGGCAGGGCGGAGGTGGTGGAGCGGCCGTCGAGGGTGACGGTGACCTGGCTGACCGGGCCGGTGGGGCCGGTCTCGGCGTGCCGGAGCTCACGGACGGGCTCGTCGTCCGCGTAGAACAGCTCCTGGTGGACGCGGTCGGCGGGAACGCCGAGGCCGGCCAGGACCTGCTGGGCGGCGCGGACCATGCCGTGCGGGCCGCACAGCCACCAGTGGTCGGCGGACTCCACGTCGACCAGCGCGTCGACGAGTGCGGACAGCCGCTCGGCGTCGAGGCGGCCGGAGAGCACCTCGGCCTCGCGGGGCTCGCGGGAGAGGACGTGGGCGAGCTGGAAGCGCGTCGGGTACAGGTCCTTCAGGTCGGCGAGCTCGTCGGCGAACATCACCGTGCCGGTGCGGCGGTTGCCGTAGAGGAGGGTGACGGTCGAGCGGGGGTCGGCGGCCAGGACGGACTCGGCGATGGAGACCATGGGCGTGATGCCGGAGCCGGCCGCGATGAGGACGTGGTGGCCGGGGGTGGTGAGGTCGGGGGTGAAGGCGCCGGTGGGAGCCATCACCTCGACGGTGTCGCCGGGGCGTACGTCGTGCACCAGCCAGGAGGAGAAGAGGCCGCCGGGCACCACGCGCACGCCGATGCGCGGTGCCGTGCCGACGGGCGAGCAGATCGAGTAGGAACGGCGCTCGTCGCGGCCGTCGACCTCGCGCCGCAGGGTGAGCGACTGGCCGGGCGCGAAGGCGAACTCCTCGGCGAGTTCGGCGGGGATGTCGAAGCTGACGGCGGCCGCGTCCTCGCACAGCGGCTGCACGGCGGCGACCCGCAGGGGGTGGAAGACCGGACGGCGGCGGGCACGCGCGCGTGCCGCCGGGGCGGGGGCCGGCTCCATCAGGTCCTCCATCAGATCTCCTTGACGTACTCGAAGGGCTCGCGGCAGGCGAGGCAGCGCCACAGGGCCTTGCAGGAGGTGGCGGCGAAGCGGGAGGTCTCCTCGGTGTCCGCGCTGCCGCAGCGGGGGCAGGGCACCGAGCGGCGGGTCGGCGACAGCACGAGCGGCACCGGTCCGGCGGCGCGCGCGGGCGCGGCACCGGGCGGGGCGATGCCGTGCTCGGCGAGCTTGCGGCGGCCCTCCGCGGTGATCCAGTCGCTGGTCCAGGGCGGGTCGAGGACGGTGCGGATCTCCACGCGCGCGTACCCGGCCTCGCGCAGCCGGGCGGCCACGCCGGCACGCATCTCCGCCATGGCCGGGCAGCCCGAGTAGGTCGGTGTCAGGCTCGCGACGACCGTGCCGTCCTCGCGCGTCTCGACGTCCCGCAGGACGCCCAGGTCGGCCAGCGTGAGCATGGGCAGCTCGGGGTCCGGCACCTGCTCGGCGATCCGCCGGGCCCGCCGCGCGTCCAGGAGTGTCGTCACCATGCCGCCTCCGGGTGGGCGCGGGCCACGCCCTGCAACTCGGCCAGCAGCGGGGCGAGATGCTCGGTGTGCTCCCCGGTGCGGCCCGAGCCGGGCAGCGGGCGGAAGACGGGCATGGGCAGTCCGGCGGCCTCGGTGACCTGCCGCAGGACGGCGACGACCTCGTCCCGTACGTCGTACGCCGTGAACAGCTCGCCCAGGTAGGGCGCCACCTGCTCCTGCGCCCTGCGCATCCGGCGGTGGGACTCGTCGGTGCCGTCGCCCAGGCGCACGGCCCACTCGGCCGCGTACTGGCGGTGGTAGGCCAGCTCCTTCACGCCCTTGGCGGCGATCGCCGCGAGGACCGGATCGCGGTGCACGGTGAGCCGCTCGAAGTGCGCGAGGCGCCAGGTGGAGAGCACCAGCAGCCGGACGATCGAGAACGCGAAGTCCCCGTTGGGCAGTTCGGCCAGGCGCACGTTGCGAAAGTCGCCCGCGTCGCGGAAGTAGGCGAAGGCGTCCTCGCCGCGGCCGGTGCCGTCGACCTGGCCCGCACGGGAGTACAGCAGGCGGGCCTGGCCGAGCAGGTCGAGTCCGATGTTGGCCAGCGCCACTTCCTCCTCCAGCTCGGGGGCACGGGTGGTCCACTCGGCGAGCCGCTGGGCCGAGACGAGGGCGTCGTCGGCCAACGAGACGCAGAGGTCGGCCAGTTCACAGGCGTCGACCCCGTCCGGCACGGTGGTGTCGACGCCGTGCAGGGGGTCCTCGAAGCCGGTGCCGTAGGCCCAGCGGGTGTCGTCCTCGTGCCCCTCGGCGAGGGTCAGGTAGACGTGGTCGTCGCTCATGCCCTCTCCTTCAGATGTGCGGGACGTCGTCGGGGATGTCGTAGAAGGTCGGGTGGCGGTAGACCTTGTCGGCGCTGGGCGCGAAGAAGGGGTCCTTCTCGTCGCGGGTGGAGGCGGCGATGTGCTCGGAGCGGACCACCCAGATGCTCACGCCCTCATTGCGTCGCGTGTACAGGTCGCGGGCGTGGGTGAGCGCCATGCGGTCGTCGGCGGCGTGCAGCGAGCCCACGTGGACGTGGTTCAGGCCGCGCTTGCCGCGTACGAACACCTCGTACAGCGGCCAGTTCTGCTGGTCGGCGGTCATGCCACCGCTCCCTTCCGCTCGCGGGCCGCCTGCTTGGCGGCGTGGGCGGTGGCCGCCTCGCGCACCCAGGCGCCCTCCTCGTGGGCGCTGCGGCGCCGCTCCATCCGCTGGGCGTTGCACGGGCCGTCGCCCTTGATGACCCGCATCAGCTCGTCCCAGTCGGGTGTGCCGAAGTCGTGGTGGCCCCGCTCCTCGTTCCAGCGCAGCTCCGGGTCGGGGAGCGTCACGCCGAGCTTCTCGGCCTGCGGGACGGTCATGTCGACGAAGCGCTGCCGCAGTTCGTCGTTGCTGTGCCGCTTGATCTTCCAGGCCATGGACTGCGCGGAGTTGGGCGAGGAGTCGTCGGGCGGGCCGAACATCATCAGCGAGGGCCACCACCAGCGGTTCACGGCGTCCTGGACCATCTCGCGCTGCGCCGGGGTGCCGCGCATCATCGTCATCAGCAGCTCGTAGCCCTGCCGCTGGTGGAACGACTCCTCCTTGCAGATCCGCACCATGGCGCGCGCGTACGGCCCGTAGGAGGACCGGCACAGCGGCACCTGGTTGCAGATCGCGGCCCCGTCGACGAACCAGCCGATCACCCCGACGTCGGCGAAGCTCAGCGTCGGGTAGTTGAAGATCGAGGAGTATTTCTGGCGGCCCTCGATCAGCCGCTCGGTGAGGTCGGCGCGGTCGGCGCCGAGCGTCTCCGCCGCCGAGTACAGGTACAGCCCGTGCCCCGCCTCGTCCTGGACCTTCGCGAACAGAATGGCCTTGCGGCGCAGCGACGGCGCGCGGGTGATCCACTCGCCTTCCGGCTGCATGCCGATGATCTCCGAGTGCGCGTGCTGCGCGATCTGACGGATCAGTGTCTTCCGGTAGCCCTCCGGCATCCAGTCGCGCGGCTCGATCCGCTGGTCCCGCGCGATCGTCGCGTCGAAGTGCTGCTGGAGAACCCGCTCGGTGCCGTCCGCCCCCGGGGGGCTGGAGTGTGTCGTGTCCATCCGTCCCACTTCCCAACCGACCATTCGTTCGGTCCATGGTATGACAACCCGGCGCGCCTTGGTAAGTCCCCGGCCCTTGACAGGCAGCCTGGCGACTTGGTTACTTGGCGACGCCGAAGCTAACCGAATGTTCGGTCGGGTTACAAGGTGGTGCGAGAAGTGAGCCATGCCGCCGGCGCGACGGCCGCCCGGGTGATGTTCGCCGCGGGCCAGGCCTCCCGCGGGCTCGGGATCGCCCACGGCGGCTACGTCTTCCTGCTCGCCGACAGCGCCTTCGCGTGTGCCTGCGACAGCCACGGCCCGGTGACCGTCGGGGAGGTCCGGAGCCGCAGCCGCAGCATCAGGAGCACGAGGTCGGAGGAGTCGGGATGACGAGCGAGACGACGGCCCCCGGGGCCACGGGCGCGACCGGGCGGCGGGGCGAGCCCCTCCCGCAGGAGCTGCTGGACGGCGGCGAGCGCCTGACGCGCGAGCGGCTGCGCGAGCTCCAGCTCGACCGCCTCCGCGCGAGCCTGCGCCACGCGTACCGGAACGTGGAGGCGTACCGGAAGAAGTTCGACGAGGCCGGGGTGACGCCCGAGGACTGCCGCTCGCTGGAGGACCTGGCCCGCTTCCCCTTCACGACGAAGGCCGACCTCAGGGACACCTACCCCTTCGGCATGTTCGCCGTCCCCATGGACCAGGTGCGCCGGGTCCACGCCTCCAGCGGAACCACCGGTCGGCCCACGGTCGTCGGCTACACGGAGAACGACCTGTCGATGTGGGCCGACCTGGTCGCCCGCTCGATCCGGGCCGCCGGCGGCCGCCCGGGGCACAAGGTGCACATCTCCTACGGGTACGGGCTGTTCACCGGCGGCCTCGGCGCGCACTACGGCGCCGAGCGGGCCGGGTGCACCGTGATCCCCGCCTCGGGCGGCATGACGGCCCGGCAGGTGCAGATCATCCAGGACTTCCGGCCCGAGATCATCATGGTCACCCCGACCTACATGCTCACCCTGCTCGACGAGTTCGAGCGCCAGGGCGTCGACCCGCGGACGAGCAGCCTGCGGGTGGGCATCTTCGGGGCCGAGCCGTGGACGGAGGAGATGCGCCGCGAGATCGAGGAGCGGATGGACCTCCACGCCGTCGACATATACGGACTGTCCGAGGTGATCGGCCCGGGCGTCGCGCAGGAGTGCGTGGAGACCAAGGACGGGCTGCACGTGTGGGAGGACCACTTCTACCCCGAGGTCGTCGACCCGGTCACGGGTGAGGTGCTGCCCGAGGGCGAGGAGGGCGAGCTGGTCTTCACGTCCCTGACCAAGGAGGCCCTGCCGGTCGTCCGCTACCGCACCCGCGACCTGACCCGGCTGCTGCCCGGCACGGCCCGGCCCGCGTTCCGTCGCATCCAGAAGATCACCGGCCGCTGCGACGACATGATCATTCTGCGCGGGGTGAACGTCTTCCCGAGCCAGATCGAGGAGATCGTGCTGCGCACCCCGGACGTCGCCCCGCACTTCCAGATCGAGCTGTCCCGGCGCGGTCGTCTGGACCACATGACGGTCCGCGTCGAGACCCGCCCCGGCACGGACCCCGGCCGGCGCGCGTCCGCTGCCGCGGCGATCGCCCAGGCCGTCAAGGACGGCATCGGCATCACCGCCGACGTGTCGATCGTCGAACCGGAGACCCTGGAGCGCTCACTGGGCAAGCTCCGCCGGGTCAAGGACCTGCGCGAGTGACCGCTCGCGCACGGCCGCGGTGAACGCGCCGGGCGCTTCTCGTCGTAGCCGGTGCACGCCACCCGGCTCTCACGAGCAGCACCTCGCCTCCGACGCGGCGGCGAGGGGGCCGGGAGCGGCCGCTCGGGGACGGTCCGCTTCGTCGGCGGCCGGCTTGCGGATCAGGAGCAGGGCCGCGTCGTCGTGCAGCCGGCCGCCGACGTGGGCCAGCAGTTCGTCGTGCAGGGCGTCGAGGGTGCGGCCCGGCTCGTGGGAGACGTGCCGCTCCAGCCCTTCGGCGAGCGGGTAGAAGGCCCGGCCGCCGTCGCGGGCCTCGGTTACCCCGTCGGTGTAGAGCAGCAGCTGGTCGCCGTCGGCGAAGGGCAGCGCCTGGAGGCGCGGTGTGTGCCCGGTGAGGGCGCGCAGTCCGAGGGGCGGGCCGGGGTGCGCGGGCTCCACCGCCGTCACGCGCCCGGAGGCGTCCACGAGCAGCGGGGGCGTGTGCCCGCAGTTCACCACCTCCAGCTGTCCCGCCCCCGGGTATCCGGCGACGACGGCGGTGACGAAGTCGTCGTGGCCGAGGTTCCGGGCCAGGCTCCGCTCGATCCGGTCGACCACGGCCAGCAGATCCGGCTCGTCGTGGGCCGCCTCGCGGAAGACGCCCAGCACCAGCGCGGCGGTCCCCACGGCGGGCAGCCCCTTGCCGCGCACGTCGCCGACGATCAGCCGCACTCCGTGCGGGGTGGGTATCAGGGCGTAGAGGTCGCCGCCGATCCGGGCCTCGGCCGCCGCGGCGCTGTAGCGGACGGCCGCCTGGAACGGTCCGACGGTCGACGGCACGGGCCTGAGCAGTGCGTGCTGGGCGGTCTCGGCGACCGAGCGGACGGCGGCGAGCACCCGTTCGCGGCGCCCGCGCAGGACGCCGGCCAGCCCGCTGGCGAGGGTGACGGCCACGAACGCCGACAGCAGGGCGGCCAGTTCACGGCCGGGCACACCGTCGCGGACGCCGAGGGTCGCGCCGAGCGCCACGGCGAGACAGCCGATCCAGAGGACTCCGCGCGGCCCGTTGGTCGTGGCCGCCAGGGCGGGACCGGCCGCGAGCAGGGGCAGCCAGATCATCCCCGCTCCGTCGGCGAGATCGGCGAGCACCACGACGGAGACGACCAGGACGGGCAGGCCGGGTGCGCCCACCGCCAGCTGCGCGGCGACCCGCCTGCGGGCCGAAGCCCTCGTACCGGACACTCGATTGCCGAACGGCCCTCCAGGCCGGGGGTCGCCACCACGGTCTCGGGCTTGGCTCATGTTCGCTTCCGCAGTCCTCACCTGTGCGCCGGGCACATTACTGAAATGCCTGTTTCATCCAGAAAACGGGGTGAGGTCGGACACGGGCAAGGAGAGGTTTTTCAGATAGTGAGCGAGAGGCTCCGGGTCACGCGGCTCGCGGTCGGGAGCAGCCGCTCCCGGATCTCCGGCAGCCGGGAGAGCCGGTTCGCCGGGAGGGAGACACCGAGGGAGCCGAGCGTGTCACCGCTGTAGACCGGGACGGCGACGCAGACCGTGCCCAGGGTGTACTCCTCCAGGTCGGTGACGGCCGGGGCGAGGGGCGGGGTCTCCAGCCGCCGGAGCAGTTCGGGCAGGCTGGTGATCGTCCGCGGGGTGAGGTCGGCGAGGTGATGGCGGGAGAGGTAGTCCTTGCGGGCCTCCTCGTCCAGCTCGCGCAGCACGGACTTGCCCAGTGCGGTGGCGTGCCCCGCGTCCTCGAAACCGACCCAGAGGTCGACGCGGGGCGTTCCGGGGCCGTCGACGATCTCGGCGACCCGGATCTCGCCGTCCTCGTAGAAGGTGAGGTAGGCGGCCGTCGCGAGTTCGTCCCGCAGGGCGGCGAGCGTGGGCCGGACGCGGCTGAGCAGTGCCTGCGCGCGGCCCGTGGTCTGCAGCGTCTGCAGCTTGTCACCGAGGATGAACCCGCCGTCGTCCAGCTTCCGCACGTACCCGTCGTGGGTCAGGGTCCGCAGCAGGTGGTAGGCGGTGGCCAGGGGCAGGCCCGTCTCCCGCGCCAGCTGTTTCGCCGGCGCGCCGTTCTCGTGCGCGCTCACCGCCTCCAGCAGCCGCATGGCCCGCTGGACGGAGGTGATGAGCGTAGGGCCGTCTCGCGCACCCATACGACCAGCGTGCGGCAGGCGCACGGCGCGGGCAAGGGGGACCGGTGAGCGATGTCGGTGACTTCCCCGACGGCCCGCCGACGGCCCAGAGCTGGTTGTCACATCAACCGCCCGGGCCGTCACGTTGATCTCCCGCAGCCGGTTCGGGTCACGGGCCCGCGTACTGGGCTCCGGTCAGCTGGTCACCGGCCAGGCTGACGGTGCCGCCGAGGAACCGCTCGCCGCCCTTGAGGCCGCGCCTGGGCGCCATCATCGCACTCCGGTGGCCACGGGCGTCCCGCTGACCGCGCCGTCGGGAGAGTAGGCCGGAAGCGGACGAGGGCCGCGAAACGCCGCGGTGGTCCTTCGCGGCCCTCCTGTCACGGGCGACCATGCCATGTCATGGACATCTTGCTCGTCGCCAGCGCGTTCAACAGCCTGTCCCAGCGCGTGTACGCGGAACTGTCGGACCAGGGGCACCGGGTGGACGTCGTCCTCGCCTCGCACGGCGCCGACGCGGTCCGGGCCGCCGTGCGCGAGGTGCGCCCGGAGCTGGTCGTCGCCCCGATGCTGAAGTCGGCCCTGCCGGAGGACGTGTGGCAGGAGCACACCTGCCTGATCGTGCACCCGGGGCCACCCGGCGACCGCGGCCCGTCCGCCCTGGACTGGGCGATCGCCGAGGAGGCGTCCGAGTGGGGCGTGACGGTGCTCCAGGCCGAGGCGGCGATGGACGCGGGCGACATCTGGGCGGACGGGACGTTCCCGGTGCCGCCGGCCGGCAAGAGCGACCTGTACCGCAACGAGGTGTCCGACGCCGCCACGGCCGCCGTCCTGCTCGCCGTGCGGCGGTTCGCGGACGGGTCCTTCAAGCCGCGCCCGCAGAGCGACCCCGAGGTCCGCGTGGTGTGGCGGGACTACTTCCGCCAGGAGCAGCGGCGGATCGACTGGGAGCAGGACGACACGGCGACGGTGCTGCGCAAGCTGCGCGGGGCCGATTCGCAGCCGGGCGTCCTGGACGAGCTGTGCGGCCGGGAGGTGTTCCTGCACGGCGGGCACCCCGAGGACCGGCTGCGCGGGCGGCCCGGGGAGCTGCTCGCGACCCGGGCGGGCGCGGTCTGCCGGGCCACCCGGGACGGGGCGGTGTGGATTCCGGAGCTGCGCCCCCGCAAGAGCTCCGGCGACCCCGCGCCGTTCCGCCGCCCGGCCGCCTCGGTGCTCGCCGGCTTCCCGGCGCCGCCCGGCAGCGGCCCGGGCATGCCGGGTGCGTACGACCGTCCGTACTGGCTGCCCGAGATCGCCGTCCCGCTGGAACTGCCCCCGGAGCGCACCACCTGGACCGACATCCGCTACCGGCAGCGGGGGGACGTCGGCTTCCTGTCCTTCTCGTTCCCGGGCGGGGCGATGAGCACCGTCCACTGCCGCAGGCTGCTCGCCGCCTACCGGTACGCGCTCACCCGCCGCACCTCGGTGCTGGTGCTCGGCGGTGCCCGCGACTTCTTCTCCAACGGCATCCACCTCAACGTCATCGAGGCGTCGAGCGACCCGGCGGGCGAGTCCTGGTCCAACCTCGTCGCCATGAACGACCTGGTCGAGGCCGTGCTGCGCACCACCGACCGGGTGGTGGTGGCGGCCCTCGGGGGCAACGCGGCGGCCGGCGGCGTGATGCTCGCCCTGGCCGCCGACGAGGTGTGGTGCCGCACGGGCAGCGTCCTCAACCCGCACTACCGGACCATGGGCATGTACGGCTCGGAGTACTGGACGTACTCGCTGCCGCGCCGCGTGGGAGCGGAGGCGGCGGAGCGGCTGACGAGCGAGGCGCTGCCGGTGAGCGCGGCGACCGCCGAGCGGATCGGGCTGGTGGACCGTCTGGTGCCGGTTCCGGCCGCGGAGTTCGCCGCGGAGGTCGAGCGCCTGGCCGCCGACGTGGCCGGCGACCCGGACCTCGCCCGTCGGATCACCACCAAGGCCACGGCACGGCACGCGGACGAGCTCCAGCGGCCCCTCGCGGAGTACCGGCGGACCGAACTCGCCCGCATGCGCGCCGACTTCTTCGACCCCGAGGCTCCGTACCACGCGCTGCGTTCCGCGTTCGTCCGCAAGCTCCCGCACGGCTCCGCCCGTCCGCCGGCTCGGGACGGCGCGCGGTGAGCGCCCGGCTGCTGGTGGCGGGGGTCGGCAACATCTTCCTCGCGGACGACGCCTTCGGCCCCGAGGTGATCCGCGCCCTGGACCACCGTCCGCTGCCGCCGGGGGTGCGGGTGCGGGACTTCGGCATCCGCGGCATGGACCTGGCGTACGAACTGCTCGACGGCTACGACACGGCCGTCCTGGTCGACGCGGCCGTCCGGGGCCACGCGCCGGGCACGCTGTCGCTGATCGAGCCGGAGCCGCCCGGCGGTTCCGCGGCGGCCGCTCCTCCGGAGGCGCACGGCATGGACACGGCCAAGGTCCTCGCCCACCGTCGCCTCCTCCGGCGTAGTGGGACTGGGCCTTTCGGGTGTCAGGGCGCGGCGGGGGGCACAGGACGACGGCCCGTCGGCGGCGGGGCGCGACGGGCCGGTGTCCGGGTCCGGAGAGGCGGGGGCGTCACCGCTGCCCGTGGGAGAGCCGGCGGGCCAGCACGGGGATGATCACCGCGGCGGCCACTGCGTGCGACACGGCCAGGACGACCTGCGTGGAGGTGGCGGTGTGTGGGGCGACGGCCGGCCCGGCGAGGGACAGCGCGGTGAGGGCGACGGTGGTCACCGTGAAGGTGCGGGCGGGCCGCCGGGCCCAGCGGGCGAGCGCCACGGCGAGGACGACGCCGGCGACCGACCAGTAGACCACCCCGCCGAAGAAGCCGCCGACCGGGATCTCCGCGGCCTGAGTGGCCCCCGGGCTCGCCGCCTCCATGGGGACGCCCGCCGCCCGTGCGGCGAGCGCGAACACCTCCGTCACGACGGCACCGGCGAGGGTCGCCAGGACACCGACCAGCCAGACGGGGCGGGCGGAGAGAAGGCCTTCGGCGCGTGCGGCCCGGGTCTGAGGCATCGTCACACTCATGTCACTGTCTCCTGTGGGATGTTGGGGCTCGGTATGCCTTACGGAGGGACAGACCGGGCGGCGCGGCGGAACTCATCGGTGGCGGGGGACGTTCTCGAGGGGACACGGTTCGTCCGGATGGCACAGCTCACCCGCACGATCCGGCGCGTCTCGGGAACACGTCACCCCATGGACCAGCCGATGAACCTCCCCCGCCCCACCACGAGCCCCGCCGTCACGACCCTGGCCGACCCTCTGGTCAACAAGGGCACCGCCTTCAGCCGCGGCGAACGCGAGGCACTCGGTCTCGACGGCCTCCTGCCACCCGCCGTCGAGACCCTGGACGAGCAGGTCGCCCGGGCTTATGAGGCGTTCCGCAGCTACGACAAGCCCCTGAACCGGCACATCTATTTGCGGCAGCTCCAGGACACCAACGAGGTGCTCTTCCACCGTCTGGTCACCGAGCACCTGGAGGAGCTGCTGCCCGTCGTCTACACCCCGACGGTGGGTGAGGCCTGTCAGCGGTTCAGCGAGATCTACCGAAGGCCGCGGGGGCTGTTCCTGACCTGGGAGGACCGGCACCGCTTCCGGGACATCCTGCGCAACCGCCCCCACCCGGACCAGGACGTGGACGTCATCGTCGTCACCGACGGGCAGCGCATCCTCGGCCTGGGCGACCAGGGCGTCGGCGGCATGGGCATCCCCATCGGCAAGCTCAGCCTCTACACGGCGATCGGCGGCATCCACCCCGCCCGCACCCTGCCGATCCTGCTGGACGTCGGCACGGACAACGAGGACCTGCTCGACAACCCGCGCTACCTGGGCCGCCGCGCCCGCAGGCTGACCGGCGCCGAGTACGACGAGATGATCGAGGCGTTCGTCTCGGCCGTCGAGGCGGAGCTTCCCGGGACGCTGCTGCAGTGGGAGGACTTCGCGACCGCCCACGCCCATCCGATCCTCGCCCGCTACCGGGACCGGCTGCTCACCTTCAACGACGACATCCAGGGCACGGCGGCCGTCACGCTCGGCGCCCTGTCGACCGCGGCGGACGTGGCGGGCACCCCGCTGCCCGACCAGCGTCTGGTGATCCTGGGCGCGGGGTCGGCCGCCATCGGCGTCGCCGACATGATCCGTACGGCGATGATCGACGAGGGACTGTCGGAGGACGAGGCCACGCGGCGGTTCTGGATCCTCGACGTGGACGGCCTGCTGGTGTCCTCGCGCTCCGAACTGACACCGCAGCAGCGGAGGTTCGCGCGCGACGACGGCGAGGTGTCCGGCTGGGAAGGGACCGGTCTGGCCGAGGTGGTGCGCCGCGTGGAGCCGACGGCGCTCATCGGCCTGTCGACGGCTCATGGCGCGTTCACCGAGGAGATCGTCCGGCAGATGGCCTCGACCTGCGAACGGCCCGTCGTCTTCCCGCTCTCCAACCCCACCTCCCACTCCGAGGCGGAGCCCGCCGACCTCACCCGCTGGACCGACGGACGGGCGCTGATCGCCACCGGTTCGCCCTTCCCTCCGCTGACGGTGGACGGGCGCGAGGTGCCGGTGGCGCAGTCCAACAACGTGTACGTCTTCCCGGCCATGGGCCTCGCGGTGACCGCGAGCCGCGCCACGCGCGTCACCGACCGCATGCTGGTGGCCGCCGCCCGGGCCGTCGCGCGGTGCGCGGTGCGGGCGGCGGACGGCGACGACGGGCCCGTTCCGCTGCTGCCGCCGCTGGCCGGCATGCGGGAGTCCGCACGCGAGATCGCCCTCGCGGCGGCCCTGGCCGCCGTGGAGGACGGCGTGGCCCCGCAGGCCACCGAGGAGGAGCTGCGCGAGGCGGTCGCGCAGGCGCAGTGGACGCCCCGCTACGCGGACTGAGCGCCGTCGGGTGCCCGCCCTCCGGGGGTCGTACTGTCTGGGGCAGGACGGTCGACCCGTGGAGGCATCGGCAGCATGGACCAGCACCAGCCCCTCACCGACGACGCGCTGGACGCGGCCGCGGAGGCCTTCGAGCGGCTGCGGCCCCGGCTGTTCGGGATCGCCTACCGCGTCCTGGGCAGCGTGTCCGAGGCCGAGGACGTGGTGCAGGAGGTGTGGGTGCGCTGGCAGGGCGCCGACCGGGAGGCGGTCCTCGACCCGGGGGCGTTCCTGGCGAAGACCACCACCCGGCTGGCGATCAACGTGGCCCGGTCGGCGCGGGTCCGCCGCGAGGCCTACGTGGGGCCCTGGCTGCCCGAGCCCGTGGACACCGGCGTCGACCCGCAGGTCGGCGCGGAGCGCGGCGAGGCGCTGGAGCTGGCCGTGCTGCTGGTCCTGGAGCGGCTGAACCCCGTGGAGCGGGCGGCGTTCATCGCGGGATGACCGGCGCCGGTGCGATCAGACCGTGGAGAGGTCGATGGCCCGGTCGACGTCCCGCGGCCGCAGCACGCGCAGGATGCCTTCCAGCAGGTAGTAGTCGGCGTACGGCAGGGAGATCTCGACGCCGTCCTCGGCCGGGCGGTTGCGCGTGCAGCGGGCCACCACCGCTTCCGCCCGGGCCGAGTTCCGCGTCAGACACGTCTCCGCCAGCGCGGTGAGCAGCCGTAGCGCGACCTCGCGGTAGGCGGTTCTGCCGGTGGCGGCGGACAGGTCGAGGAGGCCGCACGCCGTGATCGCCCCGGCCGACGCGTCCTTGATGTCGTGGGGCTGCTGCGGCGCGCGGTAGTCCCACACCGGGACGTGGTCCGGGGTCAGCGCCCCGACCGCGAAGTCCGCGAGTCGGCGCGCGGTGGCCAGGAAGTCCCCGTTCCCGGTCCTGCGGTACATGGTGGTGAACCCGTACAGTCCCCACGCCTGTCCGCGCGACCAGCACGACGCGGGGCTGTAGCCCTGGACGGTGTTCGGCCCGATCGGGGCGCCGCTGTCCGGGTCGAAGTCGTAGACGTGCGGGGTGGATCCGTCCGGGCGCGGGAAGACCCGCCGGGTCGTCAGGGCGTGCTCGACGGCGATGTCCAGGTACTTGTCGTCGCCGGTCTGACCGCTCGCGAACGCCAGCAGGTCGAGGTTCATCATCGTGTCGATGATGACCCGGCCCGCGTTCTTCGGGTCGTTCAGCGCGCCCCAAGCCCTGATGAAGCGTCCGCGCGGGTTGTACCGCCGGATCAGGGAGTCGGCCGCCCGCAGGGCACCCGTCCGCCACACGTCGTCGCCCGTCAGCCGCCAGGCGGTGACCCAGGACGGGTAGAAGAGGAAGCCGAGGTCGTGGGTGCCGGTGTCGTCCTGGCGCGGCGCGAGTCGCCGCGCCGAGGCCAGGGCCCGGATGCGGAAGGCGTCGTCCCCGCTGTGGAGCCAGGCCATCCACAGCGTGCCCGGCCAGAATCCGCCGACCCAGTCGCCGTTCTGCGAGTAGACCCACCTCTCGAACTTGGTGCCGACGGGGAAGGCGGTCACGGTCGGGGCGACGGCGTGGACTTTCTCGACGGCGTAGTCGGCCGCCGCGTGCAGCGTGCGCAGGGTCGGTGCCGGTGTCCGGTCGGCGGCGGTGGCGGGCACCGTGGAGGCGCCCGCCACCGCGGCACCGGCCGCCGTGGCCAGCACGGCACGCCGGGAAACACTCATGCTGATCCCTCCAACTGACGGGCGGGAGAACGGAGTTGCCCGAGCGTGGCACGACCGGCCGACCCCTGTACACCCACGTGACGAAGGTTCATCAGTGTGAACCCCTGGGGCGGCGGCCCGCTCACCGGTGACAGCTCGTGACGCCGGGCCGCCAGGGGCAGGCGATCCCGGCGAAGCCGCCGTTGGCGACGACGTCCACGGCGAACGTGTCCCCGCCGCGCAGGACCCGCGAGACGCGCACGAGCCCGTCCGCACCGTCCTGGATCGTCTCGACCAGCCACCGCCCCGCTCCCACGGTCAGCGGCACCTCGGCCCTGCGGGCGGCACCGGCGTACACCCCGCCCAGGAACCAGCGGTCGCCGCTGCGCCGGGCGAGCACCGCTTCCTCGCCGGGGCGGCCGGCGAGCAGCCGGGTGTCGTCCCAGGCCGCGGGGACCTGGTCGAAGAAGTCCCGGGCGAGCGGCCGGGCGTCGTAGGACTCGGGGGTGCCAGCGAACATCTGCAGGCCCGACTCGTAGGCGACGGCGAGCCCGGCCTCGGCCGCGTCGGAGTTGGGGCGCAGGCCGACGCGCTGGAAGGCGCCCGGGGTGAAGTCCATGGAGCCGATGACGTTGCGGGTGAAGGGCAGGGTGGTGAGGTGGGCGGCGGTGTTGGTCCGCTTCTCCTCGCCGGCGACGCCCTCCAGGGTCATCACATGGGGCCAGGTGCGCTGGATGCCCTTGGGGACGGTGGAGCCGTGGAAGTTGACCATGAGGTGGTGGGCGGCCGTCTCCCGGAGGACGGCGTCGTACCACCGGAGCATCGGCTGCGCCTCGGAGTCCATGAAGTCGATCTTCACGCCCTTGACGCCCCAGCGCTCCAGGGTGGGCAGCCAGCGGGCGCGTTCCTCGGGGGTGTCGAGGTCGCGCTGGTGGATCCAGACGATGATCCCGACGCCCTTGGCGCGCCCGTACTCGACGAGTTCCGGGATCCAGCTGGTGGTCTGCCAGTCCGGGTCGGTGGTGTCCCACTCGTCGGCCTTGAAGTACCAGCCCGCGTCGACGGCCTCGTAGGGCCAGTTCCGTTCGGCGGCGTAGTCGACGTAGGCCTGCTGCGCCGCGAGGCTCTGCCCGGCCGGGCGGCCGCCCGCGAGCCAGGTCCACAGCACGGTGCCGGGTCGGATCCAGGAGGTGTCGGTGATCTGGGCGGCGGGGGCGAGGTCGTCGGTGAAGGTGGACCGGGTGACGGTGGCCAGGTCGCCGGTGACCATGGCCCGCCAGGGCGTGGCGAGCGGGCCGTCGGTGGCGACCCGGTCGTCGGCGAGCTTGACGCGGTACGTTTTCGTGCCCTGGTCGTGGGCGAGTCGGGCGCCGGAGTAGGCGCCGGTGAGGTCGGACTCGGCGAGCAGGGTGTAGCCGCCGTCGGTCGCGAACAGTGCCTGGTGCGAGTAGTCGCCGGTGGGGGCCGTGGCGGCGGTGTACCGGACGAACTGTCCCTCGTTGTCGGGCCGGTAGGTGCCCAGCCAGGCGTCGGCGTCCGGCGGCAGGGTGAAGGCGGAGGTCTCGCCGAGCACGTCGCCGTGGGCGGCGGGCAGGACGTACCGGTAGGCGACGCCGTCGGCGGAGGCGCGGACGACGAGGTCGAGCCGGGCGCCCGCCGGGGTGGCGAACGCCAGGCGGGTCTCGTTCATGCGGACCCGGCGGTCGAGGCGTTTGCCGGACGTGGTGCGGTACCGCTCGTCGACCGTCCGGCTCTTGCGGTGCAGGAACCTCAGGTCGCGGGAGAGGTCGGCCCGTTCGGTGACGATGCCGACGGGTGACGGCTCGATGACCGTGCGGCCGTCGCGGGTCACGGACAGGCTCAGTCTGCCGGTGTCGTCGTCCAGGGAGATCCGTGCGCGGGGTGCCTGGGCGGCCGCGGACACGGTCCAGGCCCGCTCGTCGCGGTGCTCGGCCCGCGCGGGCCCGGTGGTGAGGAGTGCGGCCACCAGCCCGGCGCAGAGTCCGGCGACCGCGGTTCTGATCGGAACAGCCATGAGAACCCTCCGAGGTGTGGGGCGGGCGTGCGGCCTGCTACGGAAGTCCCCAGGCCGCGCCCGGTGCGCTGACGGCGACGGGGGCGATGACGAGGTCGGGGCGGGCGCCGGAGTGGATCAGCACCTCGCGGCCTCGGGGCAGGTCGATGGAGAGCACGCCGTCGCCCAGGTCGCGGGTGCGGGCCGGGCGGCCGTCGTCGAGGAGTACGGTGAGCCGGCCTCGAAGTCCGTGCTTCAGCTTGAGCGGTTCGCCCACCAGGCTCCTGACGCGGATGAACCGCGTCGTCCCCCGGGCGCGCACGGCGCTGATCAGGAAGGCGCCCTGGGCGCGGAAGTCGTGCAGGGTGACGTCCGCCCAGTCGGTGGGAACGGCCGGGAAGACGCGGATCACGCCGCCCCAGCTCTGGCAGAACATGTCGTGCAAGGACTGCGAGGCGGACAGCGGCGTCTCGATGACGGGACCGGCCTCGGTGTAGTGGGTGTTGGCCTGGCAGGGGTAGCGGGTGGAAGTGTCGAAGAACCTGCGCAGGTAGCCGAGCGCGGTGTCGCCGTCGCCGGTCATCGCGTACAGCGAGGCGGCGCCGGTGTAGCTGTAGCCGCGGTGCGCGCCGGTCAGCGCGTGCCAGTGCTCGACGGACCTGGTGATCAGGTCGCGGTTCTCGGGCTGGTCCCAGTTGACGAGGTACAGCGGGTACACCATGAGCAGGTGCGAGTAGTGCCGGTGGGACCGGGCGTACGGGGTGTCCGCGCCGATCATGAAGCCGTTGTCGTCGACGGGGTACGGCGTGAGCTTGGCGGACACCTCCCGCCAGCGGGGTATCGACTCGTCCTCGATGCCGAGGAGTTCGGCGGACTCCAGGAGCGTTCGGCAGCCCCAGCGGATCAGGGCCAGGTCGTAGTTCGTGTCCTGCGGCGGCACGTCGGGGTATTCGGGCGAGAGGGTGCTCGGCAGGTGGAGCTTGCCGTCGCTGCCCGGGGTGAGGAAGTGCAGATAGTAGGCGATGGCCCGGCGCAGCAGGGGGAAGAGGGTGTCGCGCAGGAGCGCCTTGTCCATGGTGTGCCGGTAGGACAGCCACACGTTGTGCAGCGCCCAGGTGAGGTTGCCGACCTCGGTGCCACTGCCGGGGCGACCCACTCCCCGGTTGGCGAACATGTCGGAGCTGCGGCCGACGCCCGCGCTGTCACTCCGGTAGGCGGCGGGCACGTTGGCGATGAGCTGTTCCTGGTTCTGCCGCACGGTGGTGGCGAGGGCGTCCAGTTCCAGGTGGTTGGAGCCGTGGATCAGCCAGTACTCCAACTGGATGTTGAGGTTCCACCAGACCGCGGGCCACGGGGTGGGTTCCAGCCATGGCCCGCAGGTGGCCATGACGGGGCCGCCCGCGCGGCTGGCGGAGGCGACCTTGTAGAGCTGGATCCAGTGGAAACTCTGCAGCCGCTGGTCGGGGAAGGAGACGAAGCTCTTCTTGTAAAAGGCGTGCCACCAGCGGGTGTGCCGGCGTCTGAGGTCGCCGTACGAGCCCGCGCGGCGCAGGTTGCGCAGCGAGTCCGCCTCGGCGGCGGTGGTGGAGGGCGCGCTGTGCCCGACGCTGATCAGCAGTTCGTCGCCGTCGCGCCGGTAGGCGGTGGCGGTCTGGCCGCCGGTGAGGGGCTGGAGCACCTGTTCGGTGCCGTCGGCCGTGGTGCGGGTGGTCCAGGGCGGGTTGGCGGTGTATCCGGCGGGCGGGGCCTCCTGGATCTTCCGGGGGCTGATGGCCTCCTCGGGGTGGAAGGTCCAGGCGGCCCGTTCGTCGCCGTCGGCCGTGACGCGGACGGCCAGGACCTCGTCGTGGATGAGCGCGGAGAGGGTGAGCGTGCCCTCGGTGGTGGTGACGGTGCCGGTGAACTCGGCGTTCCACAGGCTCAGCCGCCAGTCGACGGCGGTGATGGTGCCGGCCGGTTCGAGGGTGAGGTGTCCGACGGGCAGGCGGCAGGTGCCCCAGCCGCTGCCGAACTCGGGGCGGTGGTCCTGGACCCGGCCGTGCTGGACGGTGAAGCGGATCCTGTTGGCGTCCGGCTCCTGGTAGATCATGCTGCCGAGCAGCCCGTCGCCGAGGAACGGGCCCTCGTACCAGCGGGTGGGGAGCCTGGTCCACAGCAGGTCCTGGCCGCGCAGGAAGGTCGCCCAGGCCTCGTCGGTGGTCATGGTGTCGCGGAGCCGCCAGGGGCGTCGGGCTCCCCCGGCCGCGTCGGACGGGGTGGTCCGTAAGGGCTCTTCCGCGTGGGCCGTCGTGGGGAGGGCGGCCGCTGTCGCGCCGCCCAGCGCGGTGCCGAGTACGGCTCTGCGGGCCACCGTCGAGCGTTGCTCCGGCTGTGAGGTCATCTGTGTCCTCCAGACCTGACGGATCATCAATACATCGGGTGTATCGGGAACCTAGCAGGGTTCATGAACCTGTCAATGCCGTCTACGGCGTAGGCGACTCCGGACTCCTCCGATGTATCGAGGGGGGTCCAGCTATCCCCGGGATCCGGTCAGCAGGACGGCGAACAGCCCCCGGGCGCGCGTGCCGTCCGGCAGCTGCCAGGGGCCGGTGACATGGCCGATCGCTCCCTGCGGAGGGAGAGGCCGGTCGTCCGGTGCGGGCCGCAGGACCCGTTGCAGGCGGAGGGTCGTGCCGTGCGGCGCGGTCAGTGCGGTGCCCTCCTGGTCGTCGGTGACGGTGAAGTCCGGGTCCCAGTCCGAGTCCGAGGAGAGGGGGCCGTCACCGGTGAAGGAGGCGACGACCTCCCGGTCGGGGACATCGCTGGTGTTCTGGTCCTGGGCCTGCGCGCGCCCCTCGATCAGGGCCGTCAACCGGGCGACCAGCACGGGGTCGTGGCAGCCGTCGTAGGCCCAGCGCCGTCCCAGCACGCCGTGCTCCATGGTGCCGACGAGGGCGTGCTCCGCGCCGTCGAGCGGAGCGCCTCGGTAGGTGAGCGGCAGCAGGTAGGCGGCCTGCTGGGGACCGGAGGTCTCGGTGACCACCATGAACTCGATCCCGACCTCACCCTGCGGGTCGTCCAGCCGGAAGCCGCCGGCCTTGGCCAACGTCGGTCCGGCCGCGCCACCGCGGTACCAGGGGCGGGTGGGCAGCCACGCGGTGAGCAGTTCCAGCTTGGTCGGCTTGAGGGTGGTGCGGTGGATGACGGCCATGCCGAGGTTTTCCTTCCGAGAGGCCATGCGGGCAGCTCCACCCTCCCAGGTGTCCGGATCGGCGAACCGGCCGCCGGCGCCGGGTGACGGCGGGCGGCTCGCGGGGCTCGCGGGGCTCGCGACAAGGTCAGGTTCCTGCTGCCGACAGCGGGGTCACGGACGTCCAGGTCTTCGGCCGTTCCACCGCAGCGCTCCGGCTGTCAGCCGTGTCCGAAATCTTCTCGCGCGTCGGCGACACGCTGTTACGCTGTCGGCGGCATTGACCGTGCATCGAGGAGTCACAGACGTGGTGGGTGAAGACGACATCTCCGGGTGAGATCCGGATCTGACGGCCACCGGTCGCGCTGAGGAGCGCCGCCGACGTGGCCGGTTCGTCGTACCCCCTTCTCCCACGTCTGCCGGGGCAGAGCTCTGTCTGCCCTCCGTTCCTCCGAGGTCGCTTCCATGTCCGACGCCGCCATCGTCTGCTCGAACCTCTCCTTCACCTGGCCCGACGACACCCCGGTCTTCGACGACCTGTCCTTCACCGTCACCACCGACCGGACGGGCCTGATCGCCCCCAACGGCTCCGGCAAGAGCACGCTGCTCCGGCTGATCGCCGGTGAACTCAAGCCCACCACCGGCTCGTTGTCGGTCGGCGGCACCCTCGGGCACCTCCCGCAGACCCTGCCGTTGACCGGCGAGCTCACCGTCTCCGAGGTGCTCGGCGTCGCCGAGGTGATCCGCGCCCTGGACGCCGTCGAGTCCGGGGACGTCAGCGAGGAGCACTTCACCGCCATCGGCGACGACTGGGACATCGAGGAGCGCACCCGCGCCCAGCTCGACCGTCTCGGTCTGACCGGCCTCGCCCTGGACCGCAGGCTCGACACACTCAGCGGCGGCCAGATCGTCTCCCTCGGACTCGCCGCCCACCTGCTGAAACGCCCCGACGTGCTGCTGCTCGACGAGCCCACCAACAACCTCGACCTGGAGGCCCGGCACAGGCTCTACGACGTGCTGTCGGACTTCACCGGCTGTCTGCTCCTGGTCAGCCACGACCGCGCGCTGCTCGACCGCATGGACCGCATCGCCGAACTCGGCAGCGGCGAACTCCGCTTCCACGGCGGCAACTTCAGCATGTACGAGGAGGCCGTGCGCGCCGAGCAGGAGGTCGCCGAGAAGAACGTCCGCAACGCCGAGCAGGAGCTGAAGCGGGAGAAGCGGGAGATGCAGCAGGCCCGCGAGCGCGCCGAGCGCCGCGCCGGCAACGCCGCCCGCAACCTCAAGAACGCCGGCCTGCCCCGGATCTTCGCGGGCACCATGAAGCGGGGCGCGCAGGAGTCCGCGGGCCGCGCCGGGCAGCTGCACGCGGGCCGGGTCAGCGAGGCCAAGGCCCGGCTCGACGAGGCCGGGCGCGCGCTGCGCGAGGAGCAGCGCCTCGCCCTGGACCTGCCCGACACGCGGGTGCCCGCCGGTCGCAACCTCTTCCTCGGCCAGGGCATGCAGGTCCGTCTCGGTGGCCGGCCGGTGTTCGCCGGGGACGGCGTGGACCTGACCGTCCGGGGCCCGGAGCGCATCGCCCTGACCGGACCCAACGGCGCCGGCAAAACCACCCTCATGCGTCTGATCACCGGTGAACTCGCCCCGGACAGCGGGGAGATCAAGCGCCACGACGGCCGGATCGCCTACCTCTCGCAGCGCCTGGACCTGCTGGACCTGGACCGGACCGTGGCGGAGAACTTCGCCGCGTACGCCCCCGAGCGGCCCGAGGCGGAGCGGATGAACCTGCTCGCCCGCTTCCTCTTCCGGGGCGCCCGGGCCCACCTCCCCGTCGGGGTGCTGTCCGGTGGCGAGCGGCTGCGCGCCACCCTGGCCTGCGTGCTGTGCGCCGAGCCGGCCCCCCACCTGCTCCTGCTCGACGAGCCCACCAACAACCTCGACCTGGTCAGCGTGGGCCGGCTGGAGAGCGCGCTCAACTCCTACCAGGGCGCGTTCATGGTGGTCAGCCACGACGAGCGGTTCCTCACCGAGATCGGGGTGGGCCGCCGGCTGCGGCTGGCCGACGGGACGCTGCGGGAGACGGGGGTCCCCGCGGTGTGAGCCGCCGACGTGTCACGTGGCCCGCGTCCGAGGCCGTACGCCCGGCGGGCCGACCACCGCACACGGAGGACGGATCCCCATGTCCCGACCCGCTCTGCTCGCCCACGACGTCGTCCGCCACCTGGGCGGCCGACGCGTCCTCGACGGCGTCTGCCTGACCGCCTCCCCCGGCCACCGCATCGGCCTGATCGGGGAGAACGGCGTCGGCAAGTCCACCTTGCTGCGGGTGCTCGCCGGCGTCGACGCGCCCGACGCGGGAAGCGTCACCCGCCCCGACGGCCTCGGCTTCCTCCACCAGGAGCTGCCGTACGACGCCGACGCGACCATCGCCGCCGTACTGGACGAGGCGCTGCGCGAGGCCCGCGAGGACCTCGCGGAGCTGGACCGGCTCGGCGAGGAGCTCGCCCGCGCCCCCGAGGGCGATCCCCGCCACCGGGAACTCCTCGGCGCCTACGGCAGGCGGCTGGAGCAGGCCCAGGACCGGGAATCCTGGGACGCCGACCGCCGCGCGGCCCTGGTGCTGGACGGCCTGGGCCTCGGCGCGTTCGGGCACGGCCGCACCCTCGGTTCGCTCTCCGGCGGCCAGCGCGGCCGTCTGGCCCTGGCCGCGCTGCTCGTCCGCCGGCCGCCCGCCCTGCTGCTGGACGAGCCGACCAACCACCTCGACGACGAGGCCGCCGCCTTTCTGGAGGAGCAGCTCCGCGGCCTGCCCGGGGCCGTGGTGCTCGCCAGCCACGACCGGGCCTTCCTCGACGCCGTCTGCACCGATGTGATCGACCTCGACCCGGCCGTGGACGGCCCCGTCCGTTACGGCGGCGACTACAGCGCCTACCTGTCCGAGAAACGCGCCGAGCGGGAGCGCTGGGAGCGGCGGTACGCCGAGGAGCAGCAGGAGCTGGAGGAGCTGCGCCACGCGGCGGGGGTGACCGCGCGCCGGGTCGCCCCGGACCGGGGGCCGCGCGACAACGAGAAGATGGGCTACGGCCACCGAGGGGGCCGGGTGCAGAGCCAGATCTCGCGCCGCGTCCGCAACGCCACCCGGCGGCTGGAGGAACTGGAGCGCGCCCGGGTTCCCGAGCCGCCGCGGCCACTGCGGTTCGCGGCCGGGGATCTGGCGGCGCGGGCGGAGGAGGGACCACAGCCCCTGGTGGCCCTGCGGGACGTACGGGTGCCCGGCCGACTCGCGCTGGACGCCCTGGAGGTGGCGGCGACCGACCGGCTGCTGGTCACGGGCGGCAACGGGGCGGGCAAGTCCACCCTGCTCGCCGTGCTCGCCGGACGTCTCCCCGCCGAAGGTGAGGTGCTCCGGCGGCGTCGCCTGACCGTGGGGCTGCTCACCCAGGACACCGTGTTCGAACGGCCCGACCGCACGGTCCGCGACACCTACGCGCTGTCGCTCGGCCCGGAGCGGGCGGAGCAGGTGCCGCTCGGCTCACTCGGCCTGATGCACGAGGCGGACCTGAACAAACCGGTCGGGCAACTCTCCGTCGGGCAACGCCGGCGGCTGGCCCTGGCGCTCCTGGTGGCCCGCCCGCCGCAACTGCTGCTGCTCGACGAGCCCACCAACCACCTCTCGCCGCGCCTGTGCGACGAGCTGGAGGCGGCGCTGTGCACCGGCCCGGGTGCGATCGTGGTCGCGAGCCACGACCGCTGGCTGCGGCGGCGGTGGCAGGGCCGCGAACTGCTCCTGGAACCGGCTCGCGGGCGACGGGGGACGGAGGTGCGGGCGCGGCGGTGACGTTCCTTGCGGCCCACCGCAGTCACTCGTCAAGATGGTGATGTGAATCGCGATCATGTCTTCGTGTGCGGGCACCCGGCCCTCGATTTCGCGGCCACGCTCGGTGCCCGTCGCTCGACGCGGTACGAGATGTTCGTGACGCCGGAGCGGCTGAACGCCTGGTACCTGCAGTCCGGACTCGTGGACGCGATCACCCCCGGCGAGGAGAACGACGTCCGGGAGGCGATCACCGTGCGCGAGGCCGTCTACCGGCTCGTCACGAACCGCCGCCTCGGCGAGGAGTTCGACCGGGAGGCGCTCGCCGTGGTCAACGCCGCCGCGCGTGGGACCCCGGTGACCCCGCAGCTCACCCTGACGGGCCGGCACACCGACGCGACCCCGGCGCAGGCCCTGGCCACCGTCGCCCGGCAGGCGGTGGAGCTGCTCAGCGGCCCGGACGTCGCGCTGATGAAGGAGTGCGGCAACCCCGAGTGCACACGCGTCTACCTCGATCGTTCCCGGGGCATGCGGCGGCAGTGGTGCGGCATGGAGTCCTGCGGCAACCGGTTCAAGGCGGCCGCCTACCGCGCACGCAAGAAGTCGGCGCCCGCCACGAGGACGCACTGAGGCAGGCTCGTCACCGGCCAGAGCGGTCGGCCCGAGCAGTGCCGGTCCGCGCAGGCGCGGCCGGGGCGGGTGCCCCCCTCCCCGGCCGCGGTCGCTGTTCAGGACGCGTCGCGCTTGGGCAGTCGCCAGTTCGGGCGCGGGAAGTGGCAGGTGTAGCCGTCCGGGTAGCGCTGGAGGTAGTCCTGGTGCTCCGGTTCGGCCTCCCAGAACGGGCCGGCAGGCGCGACCTCGGTGACCACCGCCCCGGGCCACAGCCCGGACGCCTCGACATCGGCGATGGTGTCCTGGGCGACGCGGCGCTGTTCCTCGTCGAGGTAGAAGATGGCGGAGCGGTAGCTGAGGCCCACGTCGTTGCCCTGCCGGTTCTTCGTGGTCGGGTCGTGGATCTGGAAGAAGTACTCCAGGATCGTGCGGTAGTCGGTGGCCGTGGGATCGAAGACGATCTCGATCGACTCCGCGTGCCTGCCGTGGTCGCGGTAGGTGGGGCGGGGCTTGTCGTCGTCGCCGCTGTAGCCCACCCGGGTGCGCAGCACCCCGGGGAGCGACCGGATCAGCTCCTGCATGCCCCAGAAGCAGCCACCCGCCAGCAGCGCCCTCTCCTCGACGTCACTCATGGCGCACCACCTTTCTCTCGGCGTCTCTCCACGCGGAACCAGCCTCGCACACGGAGCCGACCACATCTCTTGTCACCATCTTGACAGGTGATGGGTGGGCCCTGTCGACACGGTGCGGGCGGCTCAGCCCGCCGCCAGCCCGTAGAAGCGCATCGGTGAGTTCGGCTCGAAGCCGATCCGCGGATAGACGGGTGCACCGGCAGCCGTCGCGTGCAGAGTGGCGCGGGTCAGGCCGGTGGCGCGGGCGCCCTCGTACAGCGCCTTGCGGGTCACCGCCTCGCCGTACCCTCGACGCTGCGCGTCCGGCTCGGTGGCGACGAGCACGACGAACAGGCGGCCCTCCGCCTCGACCGTCGCCGCGCAGGCGACCGGGGCGCCGTCCCGCAGGGCCAGGTAGGCGTACACCTCCTTCTTCCACAGCGTGGAGCCGACGATGCCGTCACGGCCGTCCTCCAGGGGGAAGCCGTAGGCGCGTGCGTTGATGTCCGCGTAGGCCCTCAACTGTTCGTCGGTGGTCACCCGCTCGAATGTCAGGTCGGGGTGGTGCGGCGCGGGGATCGGCAGCAGGTCACCGGCCATGCCGGTGCCGGGGAAGGCGTAGGCCAGGCCCGCGCGCTCCGCCGCCTCGTCCAGTGCCGCGCGGGCGTCGTCCGCGAGCAGATCCTCGAAGAGCCACAGGAAGCCGGGCTGCTCCTTGGAGCGCATGAGGTCCGCCGCTCGGCCGAGGCGCTGTTCGAGTAACGCCTTGTCCGCGCCGACGTCGGTCAGTGTCACCGCGTTCCAGAAGGCGAAGCGGCAGTCGGCCCAGCGGACGGCGACCCCCGGAAGGTCCCGTACGTCCGCGTTCTCGTCCCGGTCGAGCACCATGGCGCGCCAGACCGTGGAGAGCTGCTCCATCGATTCGACCGCGGCCGTCAGGTCCGTCACCGCAGACCCCCTCGTTTCGTCGTGTGTGCGATGTCCCGCGACCGGTACAACGGTCCGTGTCGGCCGGAAGTTCGGACTCCGCCGTGACACATGGCGGCACCGGCGCGTTTCGGTGAACAGCCCGCGCGCCGGTGCGCTCCGCCCTTGTTCCGGAACGGGGGCGCGCCCCGCGGTCAGAGGCTGCGGAGCAGGTCGTCGAGCGGGCGTGGAACACGGTCGGGATCGAGGGCCTCGACGAGGACACGGCCGTAATGGATCTTGCGGCCCTTCTTGGTTCCGAAGAAGCGCCGGAACTGCTGCTCCGCGGGGCGGCCCTGCTGGGCCGGCTGACGGAGGAAGGTGCGCAGGGGACGCAGGTCGCCCTGCTCCCGGACGAGTTCCGCAACCCGTGGCACGCCCAGCGCGCGGATGAGCTCGTCCTCCAGGTCCGCCGCGCAGACGAAGAAGCCCTGCCGCGCCGCACCGGCCCCTTCGAAGCCGCGGGTGTAGTAGGGACCCTCCTGCTCGTCGCACAGCCCCGTGAGGCGGAGGCCCAGACCGGGTGCACCGAGGAGTCGGGCGTAGCGCCCGACGCTCATCGCACCGCCGATCGACAGGACGCAGACACCTTCGGCCGCCAGGTCCCGGCCGCGCCTCTCCGCCAGCGCGTCGACCGCCGCGACATCGCTCAGCCCTTCGAGCAGCACGGCCGTCCGGACGGGCAGTCGCGCCGCCAGTTCGCGCGCGGGGCCCTCCGGGCCACCCGCCGCCCACGCGGTGACCGCGTCCCGGAACGCCCCCATGTCAGCCATGCGGTGAGTCTCATGCCCTTCGGGTCAGGGCGCGAGCGAATATCCGGGGGGTGCGCTCGGCAGCTGAGCGATTGAGTGGGGGGACTTCCGGGCTGAGCCATGTCACCGGGCCATTCGACCCCCGCGTCTTCGCCGAGTAAGTCCTCCGCCCGGCTCCGTAGCGTTCCCCCATGCCACGAACCGCACCAAGCCGCGCCGATCAGCACACTGCGGCGTGGGCCCGCGTGTCGGGCGAGCGAGAGCACCAGTTCCTCGGTACCGGGCGGGTACTCCGTCCTGGTGCCGGCCCGGCCCATGTACGCGACGCGGGGGCGGGGGAGCAGGCCGTGCTGTCGCCGGCGCTCGAGCTGCGCGGCACTGACCGGGTGTCCGGCGGCGGCTGCTGGGGCGTGCCTACTTCACCAGCCGGTTCTCCCAGGAAGACGAGGTCGCGAAGGTCGCGGCCTCCGTGCCTCAGGAGTGGCGGGGCGAGCTGACGCCGCAGTACGAGGAAGCCGAGGCCGAGGCCCGCCTCGATCTCGAACGGGGAGGGCGGGCCATCCGGCAGATGCGCATCAACCTGCGTCGCGTTCCGGAACTCTCCCGCGCGTCCCGGGCGGAGGTCGACGAGCGCCTCCTCGGCGTACTCACGGGCCTCAACCTCCCGGAGTTGCCCGAGGACGACCTCGCCTTCATGGCGGACCTGGAAGCGGCGCTGGCCCTGGACTCGGACGTGGAGAGCGCCGACTCCTTCCCGGTCTGGGAAATGGCTGCCATCAGTCACGCGTCCCAGATGGCCCGCCGGGAGGAGACCTCGCCCGAGGAGCGTCTGGAGCGCCTCGTCCACGCAAGCATGGACGAACTCGACGCCCTACGCCATGAGGTCCGCTCCGCGCTCGACCAGACCTGGACACGGGCGACGGGTGGCCGGGAGGACGAGGCCCGCCTCGACCGGCCCCGGATCGCACGCGGGGCGGGCGCCACCCTGGTCGAGTGGATGAGCGCGAGGCTCGTACACCCACCGGGGTCGAAACTCTCCGACCGGTACTTCATCGAGAGCCTCGCCGACCTGGGGCTGCGCTGCTTCATCGCCACTGCCCGTCGCTGGTCGGACGGTACCGCCAGGGGAGAGGGCAGGGCGGCGTTCATTGCCCGCACGACCGGGGCAACCGGCGGCCACCGGCGGCGATGACCGTCGTGCCCCGGCCGGGCTGTCGCAGGACGCGACCGGGTTGCGGGCGCATCGTTCCCCGTCCTACTGGGCCGCGTTCGTCTACGTGGGAGAGTGAGCCGACTGCAGTTCGGGCTCCTACGACGCTGTGGTCGTCCCCGTCACCGGCGGGGACCGGGCGCCGAACGACCATCGGTGCGGCCCAGCTCGGCCAGCCGGGACGGGCCGGGCGGGGCGGGACGGATCAGGATGTCGACGACCCGCCGCTCCCCGTAGAATCGCGCCACCGAGCCGGACGAGGTGCGGACGTCGCAGGGGGCCAAGTGCGGTTGAAGCTGGCGGAACTGATGGAGCTTCGGGTGCCGCCGCCGGAACTCGTCGACCGGGTCCTGGGTCCGGTGCGGGACCGGGCCGCGCAGGGCCCGCCGGACGATCTCGGGCCGCAGGAACGGCAGTTGTGGCACGCGATGGCGGGCGCGGTCTGCGAGCGGCTGGGTGATCTGGACGGCACCGTGCAGCACTTCGGCGCCGCCCTGACGGAACTCGACGACGACAGCGACGACCGGCCCGACGCGGAGTTCCGCCTCGGCGTCGCCCTCCACTCCCGGTTCACCGATCGCGGGGACCTCGACGACGTCCACCGGGCGATCGGTCTCTTCCGCTCCGTGCTGACCGTGGCAGGCGAAGGCACCTGGCCGCGTCTCATGGCCGCGGCACACTTGGGCCGATGCCTGGCCGACCGGTTCACGGCCGGCGGGGACCCGGCCGACCTGGCAGCGGCCGGGGCCCTGCTGGAGAGGGAACTCGACGCGGCGGGCGAGCCACCGCCCTCACCGGAAGACAGTGACCCGGAGGAGCTTCACACCTGGATCTCCGCCCTGGACGTGCTCGGCGAATGCCTCCGCGAACAGGCAGAGCTGGGCCACGACGAACACCTGCTGGGGCAGGCCGTGGACCGTGCCCGCCAGGCGCTGGACCTCGCCGGGGACGACCCCGCCTTCCGCGCCGCTCCGGAGAAGGGACTCGCCCGCACCCTGCTCGTACGCGCCCTGTGGGCGAAGTCGGTGGAGGACCTCGACGAGGTGATCCGGCTGCTCGACCCGTCGGCGCCGCTCGCCCAGTCGGAGAGCCCGGCGGCACGCGCGGTGAACCTGGGCATCGCCCACTTCGAGCGGTACCGCCTGCGGGGCGCTCCCGATGACCTGGCGCACGCCCGCACGGTGCTCGAGCGGGCCCTGGACGGACTGCGGCAGGGCTCTGCCGCGCGCGCGGGAGCCCAGCTCAACCTCGCCGTCGTACTCCGGGAGACGGCCGCCCGTGCCGCCGACGGGCTGGAACTCCTCGACCGCGCCGTCGAGACGGCCGAGGCGGCGGCCGCCGGCGTGCAGCCGGGGTCACCACTGTACGTCGGGGCCACCGCCGCCGCGGCCGAGGCGCGGATCGCCCGCCAGGCACAGGGCGGGGGCGGCGGCGCGGCGGAACTGGAGCAGGCCTGCCGGAAACTGGAGGCGGCGGCGCCGTATCTGCCGTCCGGAGGCGGCCTGCTGGCCGCCTCCTTCCGCGACGCCTGGGGCAGCGCCCTCGTCCGGCTCGCGGGCCTCACCTCCGAGCCGGCGGTCCTGGAGCAGGGCGTGGACCTGCTGCGCCGGGCCCTGGCCGATCCGGGCGGACTCCCCGACCGGCCCCGGACGGCAGGGAACCTTGCGGCCGGTCTGTACGAGCGGTTCCTCGCCCGTGGCTGGATGAGCGATCTGGACGAGGCCATCGAGCTGTGGCAGGAGGCCGTCGACCGGCGGCACCCGGGGTCGCCGCACAGCGTCACCGCGCACAGCGGGCTGGCGGTGGCCCTGCACCAGCGGTACGAGCGGCGGGGCACGGCAGCCGACCTGGACGAGGCCGTGGAGCGGTTGACGGCCGCTGCCGCGCTGCCGGCGGACCCGGCCGAACACCGGGCCGTCCTGAGCAACCTCGGCCATGCCCACCAGGCGCGTTACGAGGCCACCGGCGATCCGCGGGACCTGGCTCGCGCGGTGGCCGCTCAGCGGGAGGCCCTCGCCCAGTACGGGCCGGAGGCGGGCCCCGCGGTGAACGCCCGTATCGGACTGGCCCTCGCCCTGGGCGCCCAGGCCGAACGCACCGGTTCTGCGGCGCTGGCCGAGGAGGCGGAGGGCCATGCCCAGGCGGCCCGTGCCGAGGCCGGCCCGGCGTCGCGGGTGTGGGTGTCGGCGGTGTTCGTACTGGCCGGACTGACCCGGCTGCGCCATGCGCTGACCAGGGATCCCCGACTGCTGCGCGAGGCCGAGGAACTCTACCGGCAGGGCTACGAGGTGGCCTGCGAACGGTATCCGGCCGCGGCGGCGGAAGGCTCGATGGAGTGGGGCCTGTGGCAGTCACGGCTGGAGCGGTTTCCGCAGGCCGTGGCCGCCTTCGACCTCGCCGAGCAGGCGGTGGGACGGCTGGTGGCCGAGCAGGGGCAGCGTGCGGCCAAGGAGACCTGGCTGCGCACCTCGCGCGGGCTGCCCGCGGCGGTGGCCCTGGCGGCCTGGCGGTCCGGCGACGCTGCGGGCGCGGTCTCCCGTCTGGAGCGCACCCGCGCGCTGCTGCTGGCCGAGCGTCTGCGGCTGCGCGGGACGGCGGCCGAACCGGCGCAGCAGCAGTCGTCCCCGCTGGATGCCGCCGACGCGAGCGTGGGTGCCGCCGACGCGAGCGGGAACGCTGCCGGCTCGACCGGGACAGACGACGCGCGGTCCGAAGGTGGCACCGTCGTCTATCTGGTTCCGGGCCCCGAGTCAGGTGTGGCCTTCACGGTGACGGGCTCGGCGGTGCGGGCCACGGCCTTGGACGGCCTGGGGGCGCCCGCGCTCGCCCCGTGGCAGGACGGGACCTGGAGCGACATCACGCGGCTCGACCCGTTCGCCCGGTGGGCCTGGGAGAACGTCCTGGCAGAGGTGGTGCCCGAGCAGGGTACGCCGGTCACCCTGATCCCCGTCGGCGAGCTGGTGCACCTGCCGTGGCAGACGGCGTACGCCGCACCCGGCGCCGGCCGCCCGCCCCGCTTCCTCCTCGACGACCACGCGGTCGGCTTCGCGCCCTGCCTGCGTGTACTGCCCGCCGGCGCAACCGCCCGGGTGGTCCGGTATCTCGGAGTGGCGGTGGGCCGCGGCACGGGCCTACGCGAACTCGCCTTCGCCGAGCGGGAGGTACGGGCGGCCGCCGGCCGGTTCGCCGAATCCCTGCTGCTGATGGACGAGGAAGCCACGCCCGAGCGGGTGCTGGACTGGCTGCAACGCGGGGGCGGCGTCGCCCACTTCGCCTGTCACGCCGAGACCGACCCCGCCGATCCCCTCTCCTCCGCGCTCGTCCTCGGCGGCGGCGCGCGCCTCGCCGTCAGGGACCTGCTGGACCTGCGCGGCGCGCTCGACCTGGTGATCCTCTCCGCCTGCGCCACCTCCGTGGCCGGGCGGGACCTGCCCGACGAGGTCGTGGGCCTTCCGGGCACCCTCATCGGGGCCGGTGCCCGGGGCGTGGTGTCGGCGGCCTGGCCGGTCAACGACCTCGCCGCGTGCCTGGTGATGACCGACTTCGTGGGCCGCTGGGCCGACGGGGCACCGCCGGCGGAGGCACTGCGCGCCGCCCAGACCGGGCTACGGGACATGCCGCACGGCACGCTGGCCAAGCGGCTGCGCGTGCTGCGCGGCCCGGTCGCCACCGCGGCACCGCCCAGCCCTCCCTCGCCGGCCCCCACCCGCCCCTTCGAAACGCTCTCCGACTGGGGCGCGTTCACCTATACAGGCCATGTCGGCACCGGACCCTGACACGGGCGGCCCGGAAGGCACCGGACAGCACCCCACGGGAGAGCACCGATGAGCACACCACCGTCCCTGCGCTACCAGCACGGCACCGAGCCGGAGTTCGCACAGCGTGCCGCGGCCACCTTCGCCCTGGAGGACTTCGGTTCGGCGCTGGTGCTGTCCGGGCCGTGCCCGCGCTGCGGTGAGGAGATGGACTTCATGCTGGTGAAGGAGCTGTTCCGGGACGGCACCGGCGCGGATCCCGCGCCCGGCCGTCCGGTCGTGATGTTCTGCACGGCCGAGGCGGTGTACGAGGGCTCCCCGGACGGAACGTCTGGGTGCGGCGCCTTCTGGAGCCTGACTCTCCCGGCCGGGGCGGGCGGATGAGCGGCGGTCTGCTGCCCGGCCCCACGCCGAGCGCCGCCCAGCTCCGGCGGGCCAGGTCGGTGCGACGGGCCCTGGAGCGGGAGCTGGATCGCGTGCGCGAGGTCGCCGTGGCCTGGCGCAACGGTCTCGGCGCGATCCTGGCCGGACTCGTCGGTTTCAGCCTGATCAAGGGCCGCAGCGATGTCGGGCAGCTCGCCCCCGGCTGGTCCACGGCCGCCGGACTGCTGCTGCTGGCTGCCCTCTGCGTGGGCGGCGCCGGCGCGCTCTGCCTGCTGCGTGCGGCGCATGGTCGTCCGTACGCCCGGTGGCTCTCGGAGGCCGACGACGCGAGCGGGCGGCCGCTGGAGGTCCAGGACCACGATGAGGCACTGGCCAGCGCCCGCTCGCTGCACACGGGGATCGTGCTGACCTGCCTCTGCACGACGCTGCTCGTGTCCGCGGTCGGCGTGACCTGGTACGCCCCCGCGAAGAGCCCACCGGGGCTCATGGTCCGGCAGGGCGGGACATCCCTGTGCGGCGAGGTGGTCTCGGCCCGCCGGGGAACGGTCGTGTTGAAGGTGGACGGCGTCACCACGACGGTGAACCTGTCCCAGGCCGACTCCGTCACACCGGTCGCGTCCTGCCCTGGGCCGGCGCCCGCCGCCACGGGCTAGGCCGCAGCCGGCGTGGGTGCCACACGCATCTTGTCACGCACAGCTCCGTCATATCGCCTGGCACCAGCTACCGTTCACTTCAAGGCAGTCGCCGGGCACGTGCGAACGCGTTGAAGTGTCGGGGGCCAGTACGCACCAGAATACGTCGTGGACGGGCCTGGGAAGTCCTGGGGTGCACTGCGTCCAGCAACTTGCCAAAGAGCGCCACCTCACCGCTCTCCACCGCGATGGACGTAAGCACCGGACGCCGGTGAAGAGCGCGACGAAGTAGTCCGGGCCATAGTCGGCCCCGTTCCGCGTCGTCCTCGCCGTCCTTCCGCGGCCTGCTTCAGCACGTTCCTCCCTCCTCTGCCCGAGCTGACCGTCCCGCGCGCTGATCGGCTGCTGCCGTCTGCCCGGGCGAGGCCGCCGTGTGCGTCGGGGACAGGGAGGAACCACCGCCGCGGGCTGCCCTGTGCCCCGTCCTGCCGGGGCGAGGGGGTGTTCACCTTGTCTGCCAACGCTCTGCGCATGTCCGCCACGTCCCCCCTGCGCGGCCGCAGGATCCACCTGGAACGCCGGGTTCCCCTGCCATGACACGCCCCCGCCGTCTCACGGTCACCGCCCGTGGAACCACCGTACCCGTGGGACCACACCTCGGCGCGGCGCGTTCCCGAAGGCCCGCGCCGCGCCCGGTCACGCCGGTGACGTCAGACGGCTGCCCGCTGCCTGCGGCGCAGGGTCAAGTAGGTTCCCGTAGCGCCTGCCGCCAGCAGGGCGCCGGCTGCGACGCTCACCAGGAGGCGCGGGAAGGACGAGGCATCGGTGCTCGCGGCGGTGTTCTGCATGGCCGGGCCCGGAGTGATGCTCGTGGCGACCGGACTCACGTGCCGGATCGGGCCGACCGACTTCACCGAGCCGTCCGCGTTCAGCAGCACCCGCTTGTTGTTGGGGTGCCAGAAGTCGAACATGCCCGCGAGCGGACCCGCGGTGGCGTCGAAGGACGCGTCGCCGATCCGGCCGGTGTGCCAGTTGTCCTCGATGAAGCGGGTGATGGACGCCTGATCGGTCGGGGTGTGGTCGACCTTGTTGACCTTGCTGTAGGGGGAGATCACCAGCAGCGGCTGGCGTGTGCCCGGACCGCAGCGGTCCTGGTAGCCGCCGGACTCCTTCGGGCCGGCCTGGCAGGCCGGGCTGTCGGTGGCCTTGCCGTTGGAACCAAGGGCGGTGTCCGTGGAGCCGTTGCGCGGAGGGGCGTAGACGTGGTCGTACCAGCCGTCGGAGTCGTCGTAGGCGACGACGATCGCCGTGGACTTCCACTGCGGCGAGCTCTGGATCGCGTTGATCTGCTGGACCAGGAAGTGCTGTTCGTCGATCGGGTCGGAGTAGCCGGCGTGCCCGTCCTGGTACTCGGCGGCCTTGACGAAGCTGACGGAGGGCAGCTTGCCCGCCCTCAGCGCGGCGTCGAAGTCGGTCAGGTCGTAGTTGTGGTTGGCCTGGCCGGCGTGGCCGATCTCGTTCACGCTCTTCGGCGGCAGGTGGTGCGGGTTGGCCGTCGACTTGTAGTAGGCGAACGGGTTGTGGTGCGGACTGTAGTCGACCACGGAGGCGCCGCCGACGTTGGTGTGCGTGGTGTCGCACTTGGCATACGAGCCGCTGTCGCCGTTCCACGCGGTGGAGGGGCGGAAGCCGCCCTGGAACCAGCCCCAGCTCACTTTCCTGGCGTTGAGCAGGTCGCCGATGTTCCTGCCCTGCATCGACGCGAGGGCGTTGGTGCTGGTGTGGTCCTTGCCCGCGCAGTCGTCGTAGGCGGGGTCGGGGTCGTTGATGACGGTGCCGACGCCCTTGGCGTCCGGGGACTTGACCGTGTAGGCGTCCGGGGTGGAGGTCTGCTTGGGGTTCTCGGTGCCGGTGGACGGGTCGACGGAGATGACGCCGTGCGTCTGGCCGGAGATCAGGTTCAGGGCGCCGGGGGTGGAGGGGCCGTAGACCGAGCTGAAGGAGCGGTCGCCCAGGGAGTAGTGCTGGGCGTAGTTCCACAGCGCGGTGACGGTGTTGCCGTCGTAGTAGTCCATCACCAGGCCCGGCTCGCCGAACAGGCCGCCGCTGCACTTGTCGACCTCGGTGTTCTGCACGAACTGGTCGGCCTTGCCGCCGTTGTAGGCGTACTGCTCGGGCCCGTAGGAGTGGTTCTGGTCGCAGGTCATGGCCTGGGACGGGGTCAGCCGCTTGGGTCCGTACTGGTTGGGGTTCTTCGTCAGCAGCCCGGCGTGCGCGAGGGTGTCGATGTGCCACGGGGTCTTCTTCGACGCGGTGAACTTCGTGCCGTCGGTGTTGGCGGCCTTGGGGTAGGTCGCGAAGTAGTGGTCGAAGGAGACGTTCTCGTCGTAGATGACGACGACGTGCTTGATGGGCGTGGCCGTCGAGGAGTGGCCCTGGTGGTGTCCGGAGGGCGCGGCTGCCCAGGTGGGGGCCGCTCCGCCGAGGACCGTGAGCGCGGCGGCGCCCGCCAGCGCGCCAAGACTCCGGATCGTTGTTCTGCTTGCCTTGCCGGCCATGCTCGTTCACCCTCCGGGCGAGATCGTTATTGAGCCATACGGGCACGGATGTTCCGCCCGTCGAACGGCATGCCGACGGAGGGATGGTGACCGCCGAGTGAACACCGAGTCAGGGAAAAACGACCTGATTTTGACCGCTTGTTGACCGGCCGGGAGCGGAAGTTGTCCGGACAGGTTCAGGTGAGGAGAGCGCGCCCGTACCAGTCCGACGCGTCCCGCACACCGGGGAGGGCGAAGAAGTAGCCGCCGCCGAACGGCTTGATGTAGTCGGTGAGCGGTTCGCCCGCGAGGCGCTTCTGGACCGTCTCGAACTGGCGGGCCAGGTCCTGCTGGTAGCAGCAGAACAGCAGGCCCATGTCGAGGTTGCCGTTGCTGTCCATGCCCCGGTCGTAGTTGTAGGCCCGGCGCAGGATGCGCTGGCCGGCGGTGGCGGTGGTGCGCGGGTTGGCGAGCCGGATGTGGGCGTCCAGGGGGATGACGTCGCCCTTGGGGTCGTCGGCGTAGTCAGGTGTGTCGTGCTCGGCGTCGCCGTCCAGCGGCGCGCCGGACTCGCGGGCGCGGCCGAACATCCGCTCCTGCTCGCTCAGTGACACCCGGTCCCAGAACTCCACCAGCATCCGGATGAGCCGCACCACCTGGTAGCTGCCGCCGACCGCCCAGTCCGGCTCGCCCATGCCCCGGCCCACCCACACCAGGCCGTTCATCTCGCGCGCGTCGGTGGCGTCCGGGTTGGCGGTGCCGTCCTTGAAACCCAGCAGGTTGCGCGGGGTACCGGACGGGCGGGGCGGGCTGCTGAAGCCGTCCAGACGCCAGCGGACCTGCATACCGCCCCGGGTGTGCCGGGCGATGTCGCGCAGCGCGTGCAGGACGGTGTCGGTGTCATCGGCGTGGAGTTGGAGGCTGAGGTCGCCGTGGCACCAGTCCATTTGGAGGTCGTCGTCCGGGAAGGAGGGCATGGGCGTCAGGCGGCGGGGCCTGAGCTTGCCCAGTCCGAAACGGTCGTCGAAGAGCGCGGCGCCGACGCCGACGGTGATAGCCAGTGCGCGGGAGGGCAGTTCGTCGCCGAGGATGCCGGAATCGGCGGGCGGGCCGGTGATGCCGACCGGCTCCGGGGTGCCGCCGGTGGCGAGGAAGCGGGCGCGGTCGGTGAGCGTGCGCAGCAGGTCGGTCAGTTCAGCGCGGTTCTCGGCGGTGACGTCGAAGGCGGTGAAGGCGCTGACCCGGCGCGGGGCCGCGAGCACCGACTGCTGGTGCGGGCCGTGGAAGGGCGCGACGGTGGGGGTCGCCGCGGCGGTGGCTGTGATCGGAGCGGCCGCGCCCCCTGCGGCGAGTCCCGCGCCCGCCAGCGCCGCGCCGCGCAGGAAGCCACGCCGGGCCACTGCGCCCTTCCGCTCTGCCGTACTCATACCGTCCTCCGTGGATCGCACAGGGTCGCGACCGACGCCAGCCGCTCCACCAGGTCGTCGAGGACCGCGTCGACGCTCTCCCGCTGCGTCCGGGTGAGACGCTTGAGCGGCGTCCACGCGTCCCCGTGACGGAAGCCGTCGAGAGTGTCCTGCGCGATGGCCGACTCCGCGTCGAGGCGCGGCAGATCGGCGTACCGGGTGGCGAGCAGGGGCCGCAGGCGGGACAGCACCTGCCGGGTGCCGTCGAGGTTGGCACGGGCGGTGGCGAGGTTGGTGCCGCTGCCGTAGTCGGTACGCCCGGTCAGCTCGAACTGGACGGTGTTCTCCAGGATCTCGTGGGCCCGCAGCCCGAGTTGGGCCGGGTCCATGCGGGCCTGCGCCCAGGTGTCGCGCAGCGTGGTGAGGGCCTTCACCAGGCCGGCGGCCGGGGCGCGCAGTTCGGTGGCGGACTGGCCGTGCCACAGCCCGTACTCGACGCGGTGGAAGCCGGTGAAGTCCTTGTCGTGGACGCCGCCGGGCAGGCCCGCGTCCGTGCCGTTGATCTCGGCGTCCGCGTCGCCGAACGCGTCGTAGGCGGCACCGAGCCGCTCGTACTCCAGGTGGGCCGGCAGCCACGCGGCGCGGGCCCCGGCCAGGTCGCCCCGGTCGATCGCCGCCCGCAGCCGGGTCGTCAGCCGTACGACCTGGTCGAGGCCGCCGCCGACCCACTTCTGGTAGGCGAGCGCGGGCGGGATCAGATCGTGCTCGGTGACCGGGGCGGCCGCCGGACCACTGCTCCCGGTGGTGATGTGGACCGTGGGCCCGGTGACCGCGTCGGCGTCGTCGGGGACGCACTTGAAGGCGTACGCGCCTCTCCCGAGACGGACGGTCAGCGGGCGCGTCGTGCCGGGGCCGATGTCCTCCAGTTCCCCGTACACGGCCTGGCTCCTCGGCTCCTCCAGGTAGACCTCGGCGGGCCCGTCGGAGGTGTTGTGCATCTCGAAGACCTGCACACCGGACACCGGATGGTCCCAGCCGCGGCCACAGCGGCCGGGCGACACCTCAACGGTCGTGTGCGGAAGCCCGTCCGAGGCCGCGCGGGCCGGGCGGCCCCCGTGCGCGAGGGCCAGCACCCCGGCCGCCAGGCACACGAGCGTGAGCCCGAGGACACCCCACAGACGCGGCGACCTCCGCCTGAGGCCGGACAACACCATCCCGGCCTCCCGGGTCGTTCCGTACGCGACCGCCTCATGCTAGGCAGCGGACTCCGCCCGAACAGCAGTCCAAAGGAACCCATGACCAAGAGTTCCCTCCCGGTTCACCGGACGGCGTCCCGGGCCGGTCAGCTCTGGCCGGCTGAACCACTCATGCTCTTCACAGAGGCCAGGACATGGTCCGCGAGCTTTTTCGCGCTCGTGGCACCGTTGTCACTGCCATCGGTGGACAGCACGCTGACGACTGCCGTTCCCGCGCGGGCGGCGATCAGCGTGGTGCCGGTCTCCCAGGCGCTGTCGGTGAGCGTGATGGTGTACGCCTCGTCCCCGAGCCCTACCGTGGAGGCACCGGTGACCTTCACGGTGCTGTGGGTGTCGGAGTCGGTGTAGCTCGGGCACTCGGCGACGACCTTCACCACGTCCTTCATCACGTCCGTGGCCGTCGTACCGCGGTAGACGTCGATCTCCTGGTCGAGCTCGACTGACGTGTTCTTGTTGATGTGCGAGTCCTGCGCGAACGACACGCCCTCCACGCCGGTGACGCTGATCCAGCTCGTGGCTCCGAGACCGGCGCAGTGCGGATTGGCGGCGCTCTTGGTGGTCGGCGCCTGGTATGTGTCACCGGTGTCCCGGGCGAGGCTCGGGTCAGCAGCGTAGCCAGCCGGGAAGTACGACGCGGTAGCCAGGGCCTTCTTCAGCTGTGTGCCTGTCAGCAGACCGGAGTTGGGGTCCTTCGGCTTGGCCGGTGCGGGGGTCGCGGACGCGTCGGCGGAGGAGGCCGACGAGGCGGAGGAAGAGCCGGGGGAGCAGGAGGCCAGGGCCAACGGGAGTGCCGCAGCGGCGAGCATCGCCAGGGCACGAGACGACAGACGCATGGAAGTCCTCGATAGAGGTGCAGAGTGCGCCACGCCGAAGTCGGGGCCAGGACTGCATGCGTCACAAGATCGAGGATGCGTCCGGGAACGAGCGGGCGGGGCCGGAAGATCAGCGGCCCGTCCGGAGCGTAGAGCACCTGTGGCCATGAACGAATGTGTGATCAGCCAAGGCTCGGTCAGGAGCGGTGCCGAGCCGAGCCGCATCGGCGCATGGCCGACCGCCAGCCGTTGCCGTCGGCACGCGACGGAACGCCGGGCATGGCAACAACACCAGCGCGGGAGAACGCGGTGACCACATCACCAGGCCCCCACCTCGATCTCAAGTGCGCAAACCACGGGCCCGGGGGTTGGCAACGACTGCCGGAATCCGCCTTCCCGCCGAGCGGACGGTGGGCCCGAGAGCGCCGGCATCCCTGGTGGTGGGGTCAGCTCGTCACGCGGAAGGTGGTGTCGTTGCGTCCTGTCGCGGTGGTGATCGGGTCCAGCCGCAGTTCATAGGCGTAGTGGCGGATGTAGCGGTCGGGGTGGTTGTACGACTGGAACGACGACCAGGTCGAGTCGGCGAGGCCGGCAACCTGGCGGAAGGTGGCGTCCGCGGCGAACTGGCTGCTGCCGTCCTTGTAGGCCAGCTGGAAGTCGTGCCGGGCCGGACGGGTTGGACGTCGTGACCGGCATCGGCACAAGGTCGGTGGCGTGCTGACTCGGTGCTGGTCGACCTGCCTCGCAGCTCGCTCCATTGATTCCGAGGGGACCGGTGCATGGTTGCTCAGTGTCACGGACAGCGCCCATACCTTCGCTCGTACGGTGCCGAGCCATGGCACGCCGGGCATGGGCCGCGTCGGCGTCGTAGATGTCCAGGTTCGTGTTGTGGTGGACGAGCCCGCCGGGGCCAGGGTGCGGTCAGGCCGAGACAGATTTCCGAGGGGCTGGGCCGACTGGAGATGAAGGCGGCCGCGACTGCTGCGGCCGCCTTCACACCTCTGCTTACGCTCGGGTCCAGCGTTGGTTGACACCGGTGTGGCAGCTCCACACGATCACCGCAGCGCCGTTGGCGGTGCTACCGCCGTTGACGTCCAGGCAGAGTCCGGTCTGGACGTGACTGACGGTTCCGTCGGTGTTCACATTCCATTGCTGGTTCGCGCCGCCGGTGCAGTCCCAGATCCGTGCTCGGGCGCCGGAGGCGGCGTTGCTCGGGACCTCCAGGCATCTGCCCATCACGCGCAGGGTCTGTCCGGACTGAGTGAACTGCTGGTTGGTGCCGGTGTGACAGTCCCAGATGATCATCTGGGCGCCGTTGGACGAACTGGCACCGCTGACGTCCAGGCATCGGTCGGCGGACTGACTCCGCAGCCGGAATGCGGTCGGGTTCGGAGGAGTCGGGTTCGGACCAGCGCCCGTGAAGAAGCTCCAGACCTCTCCCTTGACCCAGCTCCTGGCGCCGCTCTCACAGCCGGCGCACCCGTCCACGGGGCCTTGCTGGTGACCCCCGTCGAACGCGGCCCAGACGACCGGATACCCCTCTCGGCAGCCCGAGTAGGCGGTGGTGATGTGGGTGCGGCTGCCCTGCGCGGGCTCCGGCGGGTTCTGGGGAGTACAGCCGTTGTTCCTGACGAACCTGTCCCGCATCCCGCGACCGGCGCCGATGTTGTCGTTGATGCCGTGGATTCCCATGTACGCGAAGGGCTGGGTGCCCCCGCTGCAGCCGCTGATCCCCCCGGGCGCGGCTATCGCGGCGACCGCACGGAAGACGTTCGGCCTGGCACATGCGAGTGCGTAGCTCATGGCTCCGCCGTAGCTGAACCCGAGGGCGAAGCGCTGCGTGGTGTCGACGCAGAGGTCGTTGTCGATACGCCTGATCATGTCGTCGACGAAGGTCACGTCCTCGCCGCCGGAGTTGCCCCAGCCGTTGTTGAGGCCCTGCGGAGCAACGAAGATCGCGCTGTTGTTCGCCAGTCGACGGAGTCCGTAGTGGGCATAGACATCGCCATCGCTTCCGCCGCCGGCGACCTGCCCGGCGGTGCCACCCAACCAGTGGAATCCGAAGACCAGTCGGTATTGGCGGGTGTTGTCGTAGTTCTCAGGGATGCTCAGGATGAAGGAGCGGCTCTTACCGTTGCTTTGAATCGTGTGCGTACCGCTCGTCAGTGTGGGGGCACGTCCGCATCCGGCGGTCCCCGCAAGGGTGGCCCCGGCGGTGGGCGACGTGTCGGCCGCAACGCTGACTCCTGCCCCGCCGGCCATGGCCAGAACGAGCAATGCCGCCAACACGGCTCGCCCGAACAACCATCTGTGGATCGACATCATGCGACTCCCTCGCTGCTCGGTGACATGGCTCTGACTGGTCGGGGGGACCGCAGTGCGCCCTGGGGCTGGACGCGGTGGAGTTGGAATCGCTGGTTGGTGCTGCCGGTGGCCGCCCACTGGGAGATGCGGGCTCCGTCGGCGGTGGAGGCCTCCCACACGTCCAGGGCGAGGCCGCTCTGCCGGTTGACCAGACTGATCACGCCACCGCCGTGGTCGACTGCCCGCCACTGCTGGCCGGCGGCGCCGGTGTCCGGCTGCTGGGTGATGTCGGCGCCGCTGCCGCTACCGGCGGCTTGCAGGAACAGACCGCTGTGCCCGAGCCGGATCTTGTAGTGCCCGCCGTCGGAGGGCAGGAACTCGAAGTGCTGGTTGGGACCGGAGGTGATCTGCCACTGGATCAGCCGCGCACCGGCGGCCGTGGACGCACCGTTGATGTCGGCGGCCTTGCCGCTGTGCTGGGCCACCAGCCGGTAGGCCACCCCGGCCTCCACTGGACCCGACCTGACTGCGGACGCGCGGTAGGTGCGGCCGGCCTGGCCGGAGAACTCGATGAGATCGGCCTCGAGCCGCTTCGGCTGGACCGGCTCGCCGCTCGAATCGTCCTTCAGCGTGAAGTCGCCGGCGAAGATCCGGCCGCGCACCCGGACGGCACCGGTTCGGTCGGGCGTGACGACGCACTCGATCCGGCTACTGCTCCACTCGGCGCCGACGGTGTGTCCGCCGCGGCCGCGCAGCCCGCTCACGCGCCCGGTGGGCCAGGCGGCCGGCAGCGCCGGCAGCACGTGCAGTTCGCCGTTGTGGCTCTGCAACAGCATCTCCGCGATGCCGGAGGTGGCGCCGAAGTTGCCGTCGATCTGGAACGGCGGGTGCAGGTCGAACATGTTGGGCGCGAGCCGGTCCGTTCGCACCAGGTCCCGGATCAGCTTGTGGGCGCGGGAGCCGTCCTCCAACCGTGCCCAGAAGTTGATCTTCCACGCGAGCGACCATCCCGTCCCGTCGTCACCGCGCAGCTCCAGCGTCCGCCGCGCGGCCTCGTGCAACTGGGGGGTCCCGCGCTTGGTGATCTGGTTGCTCGGATGCAGACCGTACAGGTGGGAGACGTGCCGGTGAGTCCGCTCGGTCTCCACCCAGTCGGCCAGCCACTCCTGGATGTTGCCCCTGGAGCCGACCCGCGTCGGCGCCAGCCGGTCCCGGGCCGCCAGTGCCTGAGCGCGGAAGCCGGCGTCCACACCGAGGACTTCGCCGGCGCGGGCGACGCTGTTGAAGAGGTCACGCAGGATCTGGTTGTCCATGGTGGGCCCGGCGCAGACGGTGGCGTTCGCGTGGTGAGGGAGCTCCGGAGAGTTCGACGGGTTGGTGACCAGGTGTCCGAGCGTCGGGTGGGCGACCAGGGTGTCGAGGAAGAACTGGGCGGCGCCCTTCAGGGCCGGGTAGTTCGAGCGGAGGAAGTCGATGTCACCGGTGAACAGGTAGTGGTCCCAGATCAGGGTGGCCAGCCATGCGCCACCGGTCTGCCACATCCCCCACTGCGCTCCGTCGACGACCGAGGCGCCCCGCCACGCGTCGGTGTTGTGGTGCGTCACCCAGCCGCCGGCGCCGTACTGCGCCTGGGCCACCCGGGCGCCGGTCACGGTCAGGTCGTTGATCATGTCGAAGACCGGGCGGAAGCACTCGGACAGGTTCGTCGTGTCGGCGGGCCAGTAGTTCATCGGCAGGTTGGCGTTGATGGTGAACTTCGAGTCCCAGGACGGGGCCATCTGGTCGTTCCAGATGCCCTGCAGGTTCGCCGGCTGGGTGCCCGGCCGCGAGGACGAGATGAGCAGATACCGGCCGAACTGGAACAACAGGGCGGAGAACTGCGGGTCGTTCACCTGCGCGTGCTGTGCGATCCGTACGTCGGTCGGCTGGTCGGCCGCCGCCGTACGTCCCAGATCGACCGACACCCGGTTGAACAGCGCCTGATAGTCGGCGAGATGCCGGCTGCGCAGTCCGTCGATACCCACGTCGCGGGCAGCGTTGAGGCGGCTGCGCGCGATCCCCTGGTAGTCGCCGTCGACCTTCCGGAAGTTGACGTAACTGGAGCCGATCGACACCAGCACCGTCACGCTGGTGGCGCCGGAGACCCGCAGCGTGCCGCCCGAACTGCTGACCGTGCCGCCCGTCACGGCGGCATGGGCCAGGGCGAGGAACCGGACTCGCCCGGTGATGCCCTCCATGGTGGCGGAGATGCCGTCGAGGGCGATCGTGGTCCCGTCCGGGCTGGACACCGTGGTCCGTTGTGGACTGTCGAACGTGGCGGTGAAGGTGATGGAGTTGGCCCGGTCGGCCGTCAGCCGGACCACGATCACCTGGTCGGGTGCGCTGGCGAACACCTCCCGCTGGTACCGCACGCCGTTCAGCACGTAGGTCGTGACTGCCGTGGCGGTGGTGAGGTCCAGCGTCCGGTTGTACTGCGACGCACCGGTGGCGCTGCCGAAGGCGAGCCGAAGGTTTCCGACCGGCTGGTAGGCCAGTTGTCCGGCTGGGCTGCCCAGCATCGTCTGATTGATCAGATCCTGCGCCGGCCCCCACTGATCCGCGAAGACCCGCCGTCGGATCTCCGCGATGTTGGCCGCGCCGCGGGGGTTGGCGGAGTCGTACGGACCGCCGGCCCAGACGGTGTCCTCGTTGAGCTGCAGCCGTTCGGTGTCGACGTTGCCGAACACCATCGCGCCGAGGCGTCCGTTGCCGATCGGCAGTGCCCGCAGCCAGTCCGCGCCGGCCGGCTTGTCGTACCACAGGGCGAGGTCGTTGGCGGCCCGAACCTCCGGAGGGGCGGCCGAGTCGGCCCTGGCAGTGGCCGTCCACCCACCCGGCACGATCCCTGCACCAGCCGCCGCCCCGGCGGCGAGGAATCGTCTGCGTGTCACCTCGGACATGTCGTACTCCCTTCACGGGCCGGAGCAGGTCGCTGACTTGGGTGATGACGAACCGCCGATGAGAAAGGCGACGTCCGCACGCCGGCTTCTCCGACGAGCCGCAGGCGTTGCCATCGGCTCGGCCGTGGAGGCGGTCACCGTCGACCGTGTCCGCCGAGTCGGGCGTCGCGTCGCGCGTCAGAGTGCTGGATCTGCCATCTCTGGTTGTCGCCGCCCCAGCACGCCCACAGCTGCGCCTTGAAGGTGGCGGTGTTCACGTCGAGGCAGAGGCCGGAGTGAACGCCGCGGATGGTGCCGTCAGTGCCCACCGTCCACCTCTGGTTGTCGCCGCCGTTGCACGCCCACGTGCCGACCACGGTGCCGTTCGTCGTCCCGCTGCTGTACGCGTCCAGGCACTTCTGGCCCCCGAGTGCGGTGATCTGTCCGCCGGCCGTCAAGGTCCACTGCCGGCCGACCGAGTCGGCGCAGGTGGCCACCTGGACCTGGAGGTTCGCCGTGCTCCCGCCCGGGATGTCCAGACAGCGCCCGGTGCCGACGTTGCGCAGCAAGCTCGTCGGGGCAGGGGCGTCGCCGTCCAGGCCCCAGCCGTACCGGAGGCGCTCGCGGCCGCTGGCGCTGGGGGTGCTGAGCGTGAGGTTGGTGCCGGTGCCGTGCAGTTTCTGCATGGCATACCAGTCGTCGCTCTGGCCGGCGCGTATCTTTCCGCCCAGCCCGGGCCAGTAGACGGAGCCGATCCGCAGTTCCCGGAGCACCGTGGTGGTGGCCCGGAAGTAGCGCACGAAGTTGTCGGTGCTGCCGGCGTCGTGGTAGTTGAGCCCGGTGTCCATCGGCGCGCCGAACTCGTCGACGACCGTGCGGTCGGCGCAGGAGCCGATCGCGTTCCGCAGGTACGCCACCCACTGGTCGTAGGTCTTCGCGCCGCTGAAGAACGTGTAGTGGTGCAGCGACAGGAACGTCCCGTCGAGGCGGCGGTCGGCGCACATGGACTTGATGTCGGTGTTCAGGCCGGCGCCGCTGACGAAGATGCGGTTCCGCGGAATCGACGGGTGGCTGCTGATCCAGTTGCTCACCACGTTCGCCCACTCGCCGGCACTGTGCCCGCCCGGTTCGTTCATCGGCTCGAAGTAGACGAGGCTGTTGGTGCCGTACCGGGCAAGCACGGTGTTCCACATGGTGTCGAAGGCGCCCGGGTTGACGATGCGACCGTCGCGGGCGGCCACCCCGTCCTCCCAATAGGAGAGGACGACCTTGAATCCCTTCGCGGTGGCTGCGTCTATCGCGCCCGTGTACGCGCTCCACCAGCTCGTCCCGACCGTGTAGGTGTTGATCGGGAGCCGAACGGTGTTGGCGCCGAGGTTGGTCTCGAAGCCGGTGTATACGGCGTTGGCTTTCGCCACGACCGTCTGGTAGCTGTCGGAGCCGCTCAACCCGTGCAGGACCAGCGGTCCACCGTGGAAGTTGTCACCGAGCCGGGCCCAGTTGACGCCGCGGAACTGGGCGGTGTCGGCGACGGCGGCCGGCGAGGCGCTCTGGGGCTCGACGACCGCGAGCGCGCCGAGGGCGGTCAGGATGCAGGCGAGCGCCCGGGCGAGGTGGCACCGGCGATGGCTGTGGGGCATGGTCGTGCCTTCCCGGTTGGCGGTGTGGTCACGTCTGCGCTGTGCGGGATCTGTCACGTCGGCCGCCGCCTGCCCGCAGCCGGGCGAGCCGGCGCGGAGCTTGCCCTCTCCACGCCGGCCCCCTCCCAGATCGCTCGCGCAGCGAGCATGTCAGCGTCATGCCGCTGCCGTGGCGCCTGGAAAACCTCGTTCGACCTTTCGCAGCCGGAGCCACATCACTGTGTTGGCGCCGGACAATCCGTAGATCGATTTCGGCTTCCCCCGTCACAGGTCATTGAATGGGGAATGTTACGGGTCGACAACTAAAAGATTGACAGATTGACATGGTCCATTCAAGAGGGAAACCGTCGATATTTGCGCGCGTGAGCAGTCGTGCAACCAACCGGAGAAGCGGGACTATTGACGGCCACCCCTCATAACATTTTCAGACGGCGAATTGGAGTGACAGACATGTGTAAATCGCGGCAGTTTTCGTTATCGGCGACCGGCTTGAACAGTCGCATTCGCATTCGCCGTGGTGCCGAAACACCATGGCCGACCGCGCCGACGGGACGGGAGCAGCGCCAAGGCGACGATCAGCCGCTCAAGGGGTACCACTTCGTCGGCGGCCCGGCCGCAGTCCGCACAGGATCGGGTGTGCCGGGTGATGCGCTTACGCCACAGCGTGCTCGGTACGCCGTCCCAACCCCCCAGCGCGGCGGTCAGCTGTGGGCACCGGGGGCTGGCTTCCAGCGCGGCGACGAGTGACCGGCTCGCCTCCAGCTGGTTGCGCATCCGCTGGACGCGCACACCCGCGTGCGCCACGCTCGTACCCAGCGCCGCCGCGAGCTCCGCCCTCGTCAGCCGGCCCGCGGTCTCCAGCGACCACAGCGACAGCAGCGCCCGGGCGTCCGGGTCGAGCCATCGACTGGCGCGTACGGCCTTTCGGCGATGACCGGACAGCTCGATGTGGATCAGGGCCAGGTTCTCGGCGTCGGCGTCCGGCGGGTCGGTCATCTCGTCGAGGGGGGCCGTCCGTTCGGCGTCCGCCTGCCGCCGGTGCAGATGGGTGCTGATCTGTCGTGTCGCGATCGTGGCCAGCCAGGGCCGGAAGCACTCCGGGGCGCGCAACGTGCGCAGTTCGGGAAGGACTCGCAGCATCGTCTCCTGCACCACGTCGTCGACGTCCGCGAGCTCGCCCAGTGCCCTGCGCACGATCGCGTACACCTGCGGCAGGTACGTCGCGGCCAGGTCGTCGAGCGCTCGTGGATCGCCGGCCTGTGCGGCGAGGACCAGGTTCGGCTCGTCGGCTCGGCCGGCTCGCTTCCCGAGCCCGTACACGTTGCCTCGGGCAGGGCCGCCCCAGGTGCCGCGCACGTCGCCCCCCTCGGGATCGCAGGCACGATCGACTCGGGTGCGGCCGACTGGTAATGCCTGGCGGCCCATCATCGCCCCAGCCATCCGCCGTCAACGGGCAGAACGGTGGCGTTGACGTAGTCCGACGCCGGGGAGGCGAAAAACACCGTGGCCCGGGCGAGATCGCCGGCGCGTCTGCAACGACCGGCCGGGATCCGGCCGAGGATCGTCTGGTCGCGCTGGGGGTCCGCGCGTAACGCCTCGGTGTCGTCGGTGGCGATGCGGCCCGGTGCGTCGACGTTGACGTCGCGCCCGCGCCACTCCCTCCCGAGGACCGGCGCCTCGGCGGCCCGGCTCTCGATCTCGAGGGTGCGGGTCCCACGGTGGACAACCGCTTTCATCGATCCTCCATCCTCATGGTGTCGAACGTCCCTTCCGCGGTGGATGGGCATGGTCCAGGGGGGACCGCGAGCAGCCGCCGGCCGGCCTGCTCCGGCCGAATGTGCGGTCCTGCGGATGCGTGTGCCGTTCGCTGACGGGCCACGGTCATCACCGTTTCGTCGATCCGGATGCCCAGGCCCGGCGTGTCGCCGAGCACGAAGGCGCCGTCCTCGACGTGCAGGTCCATCGCGACGCCGATCGGCGGCTGCAGGCCCTGCAGTTCGCTGACGAGGTGGTTGGGCACCGACGTCGCGGCGTGCAGCAGCGCGACGGGCGTGTTGCCGATCGGGCTGACCGGCAGGTCGTAGGCGTGCGCCAGCGCGGCGACACGCAGGAAGTGGGTGACTCCCCAGACCGCGGCCGTCTGGACGATGTCGACGCCTCCCGCTGCGATCAGCGGGCGGAACTGCTCGAGGCCGGTGAGGTTCTCCCCGGTGGCGACCGCCGTCCGTACGCCACGGCTGACCGCGGCCAGGCCGTCGGCGTCCCAGCGCCGGACCGGCTCCTCGATCCAGGTCAGGTCGAGTGTGCGTTCCAGTTCACCGACGTGGCGTACCGCCTGCTTGCGGCTCCAGGACTCGTTCGCATCCAGCATGAGCCCTGGCCGGGTCCCGTGCGCGGCCTCGGTCAGTACCTCGCGTACGAGAGACAGCCGGTGCCGGTCACGCTCGATGTCCAGGCCGCCCTTGAGCTTCGCCGCCCTCAGCCCGCGTTCGGCATAGACCTGGTAGGTGGCGACGAGCTCGTCGTCGGTGAGGCCGATGTCCAGGCCGGACGCGTAGGCGTGGACCATGCGGTCGTTGCCGCCGAGCAACCGCCACAGCGGCTCGCCCACGGCCTGTGCCTTGATGTCCCACAACGCCGTGTCGAACGCGCCGATCGTGCCGAACACCACGCCGGCATGCCCGGCTTTGAAGGTGTGCCGCAGCATGCGGTCGTAGAGGGCGGTCACCGCGCGCGGGTCCTGGCCGTCGATGGCGGCGAAGATCGCCTCGGCTTCCACGTGCGGTCCCAGGCCGACTCCGGTGATCCCCTCATCGGTCTCGACGATGACGACCGGCACGGGTACGACGCCGTCGGAGTAGACGCCGTTGGCGTCACCTACGGATCGACCCCATCGCTGTGCCGTCGTCAGGGTTCTGTACCCGGTGATGCGCATGCGTCAGCCCTTCGTCGCGCCGGCCGTCACGCCGTCGGCGATCTGGCGCTGCAGGAACAGGTAGGTCACCAACACGGGTAGCCCGGCGATCAGGACACCGGCTGCGAAGGTGGGGATGTCGGCGGAGTACTGGCCGCGCAGTGAGGTGATGCCCACCATCAGGGTGCGATGGTCGGCCGACGGCATCATCAGCAGCGAGATGAGCACGTCGTTCCAGCAGAACAGCGCGTCGAGAATGCCCACCGACAGCAGTGCCGGAGCGCCCATCGGCAGCATGATCCGCCGGTAGACGCCGTACAGGGTGTTTCCGTCGATCCGTGCGGCGTCGACGAGTTCGGTGGGCACCGCTCGGTAGTAGCTCGTCAGCAGGAAGACGGTGAACGGCAGGAACTGCGCGACGTAGGCGAGGACCAGCCCCGGATAGGTGTCGATGAGACCGCCGTCGGCCATGATCCTGGCCAGCGGCACCATGATCACCTGGAAGGGGATGAACAGTGCCGCGAGGCAGACCAGAGTCAGCGTGGACGAGCCACGGAACCGCACCTGGGCCAGCGCGAATCCGGCCATGGACCCGATGAGCAGCAACAGCGCCACGGCGCAGGCCACCACGATCACGGAGTTGAGGAAGTACCGCCCCATGCCGTCGCTGTTCCACGCGGTGCTGAGGTTGTCCCACCTCAGAGTGCTTGCCAGGGAGAACCGGTCGAGGACGTACTCCCGGCGGGTCTTCATCGCGACGTTGGCGGTGAACAGCAGCGGGTAGATCGTCGCCAGGGCGAGGAGCGTCATCGGCACGGCGACCAGCCATCTGCTCGGTCCCAGGCGGGACATCAGTCCTCCCTCCCCGCCCGGCGCAGCAGGCCGACCTGCAGCAGGCCCACGACCAGCATGACGAGGAAGAGGACGGTGGACGCGGCCGACGCGAGCGCCGGGCTGCTCATCTGCCCCTGCTGGACCCAGATGTAGTACTCCGGCAGGTAGGTCGACCCTTCCGGGCCACCACTGGTCATGACGTAGAGCAGCCCGAACATCGAGGTCAGCATCCCGATCATCGTGGTGACGACGACGAACTGGATGGTGCGGGACAGCCCCGGGATGATGACGTGCCAGATCATCCGCGCGAGCGAGGCGCCGTCGACCCGGGCGGCGTCCAGGAGCGCGGGGTCCAGGGTCGAGAACCCGGCCAGGAACACCACCAGCGCCATCCCTGACGTCGCCCAGATGTGCACGCCGACGACGGTGAACATGGCTACGTCGGGATCGCCGAGCCAGTCCACCGGGCCGAGCCCCGAGCCGCCGAGCACGGCGTTCAGCGGGCCGTCGAAGGCCAGGAGCAGGTTGAAGATCGCGCCGATGATCACCGGTGAGAGCACAGCCGGGAAGAAGTAGACGCTCCGGAAGATCTGGTGTCCTGGCACCCGCAGGTAGATGAAGGTGGCGAGCAGTCCCGGGATCGCGACCGCGACCGGCAGCAGCAGCACCAGCCATCCGACGTTGCGCAGCGCGGTGCGGAACAGCGGGTCGTCGATGAGCTCCGCGTAGTTGTCGAACCCCACCGTGGCGCCGTTGCGTTCGCCGTCACCGGTGAAGGAGAAGTTGACACCCAGTCCCAGTGGCCAGAGCCGGAGCACCACGATGATCAGGACGGCGGGAGCGACCAGGACGTAGGGGGCGAGGCGTTCGGCGCGCCGGCCGTTCCGGACTCGCGGAGATTTCGACGCAGGGCCGCGGCCATCTACCGCCGCCTCACCTGCTAACGCCCCGTCGGGCCGCCCTGCTTGAGCAACGCGGCCCGATGAACCAATGGGTGACATGGCCTCAGCCCGCCCGGTCGGATGCCGCCAGCTGCTCGACCGCCGAATCGACCGTGACCGATCCGCTCAGCAGTTGCTGAGACAGCCGTCCCATCAGGTCCACGGTCTTGGACGAAAGCGCCACGTGCAGGGCGGGCTTGCCACGGTCGATCTCGGACACGATGGTGGCGACGGCTGGGCCGGCGCTCGAGACGTCCACGGTGCGGTCGGCCGCGATGGCGCCCGCGTCGGCGTGGAACGACTTCAGTGCGTCGGGCGAGGTCAGGGAGCGCACCAGGTCGGCGGCGACCTCGGGGTCCTTGGTCCACTTCGCGACGGCGTAGCCGATGCCGCCGTCGTAGGGAAGGCGCGGCGTGGCGCCGGCCGTGACGACCGGCGCCTTCATGACGCCGACATCGTCGGCGTCGAGGAATTCGGCGAAGTCCTTCCAGTGCCCGACGTCCGACATCAACCCGATGACGTGGGCGGCCTTGTTGGACTGGAACACCGCGAACGCGTCGTTGAACATCGCCGTCGAGTTCGCCCCGTCGTTGTTCAGGCCTTCGTCGTCGGCCTCCTTCCAGAGCGCGAAGATCCGCTCGACCGCAGGTGAGGACCAGTCCCGTCTGCCTGCGATCCAGTCGTCGTACTCCTTGGGCGACAGGACGCCCGACCCGAGCCCGGACAGGAAGAACTGGATACCGATGCCTTCCTTGTTGCCCTGCGCGAAGCACCTGGCACCGGTCGCCTTGGTGATGGTCCGGCAGTCGGCGACGAACTCGTCCCAGCTGGTGGCCGGCTGCTCCGGGTCCAGCCCTGCCTTCCGGTAGAGCGACTTGTTGTAGTAGATCGGGTGACCTTGCAAGGTCACCGGAGCGGCGTAGGTCTTGTTGTCCTTGGTGAAGGCCTCCCACCCGGCCAGCCGCTTCTTGTCATCACGGACGTACTCGTCCAACGGCAGAAGGGAGTCCGCGCGGTCACGGATCTGCCCGCCGCCGTTGAAGAGCATGACGTCCGGCCCCTTGCCGGCTTGGATGGCGGCCCCGAGTAGGGTGTAGTACTGCTCGAACGGCTGCGCGACGAACTCGACCGTCACGCCCGGATGCTGCTGAGCGAAGTCGGCCTTGGCCTTCTTGACGTACGAGGACGCTGTGGCGTCACCGGACTTCCAGTCCCAGACGACGAGCTTGCCCTTCGAACCACCGGGCGCCGAATCCGGGTCGGAGGCGCTTCCGCAGCCGGCTAAGGCAACGAGCCCGGCGACCAGGATCGCCGACCACAGTGTTCGCTGCTTCATTGCTGCCCCACACTCCTGAGGTGGCCGGCTGTCCGGCGATTGAGGTTGAGGAGGAACGCAACTCGTATGACGTATGTAACTCGTATGACGTATGACGTCAACCGTGTGCCGTATAGTAGGCCGGTATCCGTGGTACGGCACGGGTCCCGGGGGGTGTCATGACGGCAGTACCGCAGTCATCCGCAGGGGCCTCCGGGGCTCCCGCTTGGAGCCGGCGCCCGGCGAACCTGGCCGCCGCGGTCACGGCTGAGCTGGTGGAGCGGATCGTCCGTGGAGTCCATCCGTCCGGTTCGCCGCTGCCCCCCGAGCCCGTGCTCTGCGAAACCTTCTCGGTCAGCCGCACCGTGGTGCGCGAGGCGGTGAAGATTCTTCAGGAGAAGGGGCTGGTGCAGGTCCGTCAGGGCGCCGGCACGATGGTCACCCCGCCGGCGATGTGGAACATGCTTGACGAGCTGGTCCTCGGCGCGACCATCGCCGAGGACGAGAGCCTGGCCATCCTCGATCACCTCGTCGCGACCCGCCGCGCGTTGGAGTCCGACATGGCCAACGTCGCCGCCCGCCTGGCGAACGCCGAGGTGATCGACCAGCTGCGCGGTCTGGTGGAGCGGATGGACGAGCTCGTCGACGACCCCGCGTCATACCACGAAGAGGACCGGGCGTTCCACGACACCGTCATGCAGGCGTCGGGGAACCGCATCGGCCGTGCCGTGGTCCGTTCGCTGGAGCGCCAGGTCATCAACTCTGCCCGTTACATGGGCCGAACCGGCCGCGCCTTCTGCGTCGCGTCCAACCACGGCCATCGGCGCATCTACGAGCGGATCGCCGCGCACGACCCCAAGGGTGCGGCCGAAGCGATGTTCACCCACATCACCGAGGCGTGGGTGGTGCGCCGCAGGGGGCCGGGCGAGCCGACCCCGCTGCGGCGTTAGAGGCGAGCCTCGCTCAGGGCCTACGGGTCCTGCCGCGAGCGAGGCCGACGCATTCCGCTAGCGCAGTGCCCACTGCTGGTTGGTGCCGCCGTTGCAGGACCAGAGGATGGTCCTGGTGCCGTTGGCGGTGCCGCCGGCGTTGGCGTCGAGGCACAGTCCGGAGTGGACGCCGGTGATGGTGCCGTTGGGGTTGACGTTCCATTGCTGGTTGTTCTGGCCGTTGCAGTCCCAGATGATGACCGGGGTGCCGTTGGTGGTGCCGCGTCCGCTGGCGTCGAGGCACTTGTCGCCTTGGACGGTCAGTTGTTTGGCGGCGGTGTAGGTCCAGGTCTGGCCGACCGCGCCGGTGCAGTCCTGGAGTTGGGTCTGGGTGCCGTTGGTGGTGCCGGCGCCGGGGACGGTCAGGCAGCGGCCCGACTGCGCGCCCACGATCTGCTGACCCGTGGGCGGCGGGGTGGTGCCCTGCGGTCCGGCGGACGCCATCACGTCCTGGGCACCGGAAGGCCAGTTGCCATTGGTGACCGTGACATTGCCGGAGACCACGTTGCCTCGGTCCCCGTTGGTGATGTTCGTGCTGCCGTTGGTCGACCAGTTGTTGGTGACGGTCCAGTTCCCCATGTTCTCGCCACCCCAGTAGTTGGCCGTCGCCCACGTACCGGTGTTCGAGAAGACATTGTTGGTGGCCGTGTAGTACTTCGAGCCCTCGTCGAAGTACAGCCCGAAGTGTCCGTTGGTCCGCTGGCAGTGGTTCCGGCTGATCTGCGCGCTCGGGTTCCATCCGAGCGTGTAGATGCAGCCGCCGTCGTTCATCTGCTGCATGACATCGTGGATGTAGTTGCCGATGAGCCGGTTGTTGGACGCGGTGGTCGGCGTCGTGTAGCGCGGCTGGTAGTTGTACAGGCCGCGGTTGGCATAGTGGGTGCTGCCGCCCGCGTCGTTGGCGCCCCAGCCGTACCCGATCGACATGCCGGAGTACGGCATGTTGTAGACCTCGTTCTGGGCGACGGTGCTGTTGGTGACGTACGTGGTCAGGACGGAGACGATGCCCCGGTAGTCCGCCCCGAGGTCGTGGATGCGGTTGTTGCTGATCGTGATGTCCCTGTTGACCATGCGCTGGTCGCCGGGGTGGTGGGCGTCGGCGCGCACGCCGCCCACGAGGATGCCGCCGGCTGAGCTCCGGGCGATCTCCGACCGGGTCACCGTGATGTCGCGGGCGCCCAGACCGACGCCGCTGGCGTGCGCGTTGGCGTCGTTGCCGATACCGATCGCCGTCTGGCCCAGGTTGACGAACCGGGAGTCGCTGAAGGTGATGGTGTTGGCGGCGGAGACCTGCACGGCGGCCGGCATCTGCTGCCAGTGCGGCCGGGCGGCCTCGAACTGCGTGCAGCCGTTGTGGCAGGAGTCGAAGCCCGGCCAGTTCCAGTTGCCGGAGATGTACGCGCCGGTCTGCTGGTCCACGTAACCCTGGTTGCTGCTGGGGCTCAGCCAGCTCGTACCGGTGAAGGTGATCCCGCTGAACGTGATGTGGTGCGCCGGCTCGCTGTATGTGCCCCCGACGTTCACCAGCGACTGCAGCCTCGGCAGTTCCACGCCGACGGTGCTCATGTTCTGCCCGGCCAGGGGGATGTAGTACAGAGATCCGGCCGTGGGGTTGAGGTACCACTCACCGGGCGAGTCCAGGAACTCGTACGCGTTGGACAGGTAGAACGGGCCGGCGCGGTGGGGCCGCATGAGGGTGTCGTAGCCGAAGTTGTTGTTGTTCCACGCCGGCTGCTGCATCGTGATGAAGTTCCCACTGATGCTCTGCACCGGCGAGTACCGGTCGGTGAAGGAGTTGACGCTCTCCACCTCGATCCGGCTCTGGTTGCCCAGGTTGTTCAGATAGCTCAGCGCACCGCTCGAGAACCTCATTCCGGCGCTGGTGGCCGTGAAATCGGCCCTGTTCACCTGTGTGCGTGCCCGGGTGGCGACGGCGCCGTCGACATAGAGCTGCCGGGCGTCGAGACCGGCGGGCACGTCGGCCTTCCAGATGTTCTTGGCCGCGTCGGCCACCGTCCAGCCGGTGACCGCCCGGGCACCGGTGATCACCGGGCGCGCCGACGGGGCGGCCTGCCACACGACCCTGTGGCCGCCTGAGCCGGAGTCCTCCGCCGTCAGCCGTAAGGGTTGGGCCAGCCGGTACACACCGTCGGCCAACTGCACCACGATGTCGTCCGACATGGCGTCGTTGAGCGAGCGCACCGCCGTCTGTGCGGCTGTCAGTGAGCACGGTTGCGCGCTGGAACAGTCGGTGCCGGTGCCGGACGGCGAGACGTACAGGGTGCGGGGAGCCGCGGATGCGGGCGCGGGAAGCGCCATCACGGCGGTCGCGGTCAGACCGACTGTGGCGGCTCCGGCCAGCAGCCTCCTTGGTATCGCGAGAGTTCTGAACACGTTGTCTCCTTGTGGGGGTTCCCGGGCCGAAGGGGATGACGGCAAGAGCGACCCCATCCCCTGTCACCCGGTGGAGGGAGCGTTCTCCAGTCCGCGCAGGACAGTTCGGAGGTAGGACAGCCCGTCGCGGGCGAGGGCATCCTGCGACGGGGCAAGCGGCCGCCAGATCGAGGCCGCGGTGGCGATGGCCTCGTTCCGCGCGGTGAACGACTCGATGCACACCGCGCCGCCGTAGCCGGTCGTCGCCAGGCCGGCGAGGAAGCGCGGCCAGTCGAAGTGGTCGGCGCCCGGGGTGCCGCGGTCAGTGCCGCTGACCTGGACGTGCTTGATGTGCGGGCCAGCCGTGACGAGCGCCCCGTAAGGGTCGGCCTCCTCGATGTTCATGTGATAGGTGTCGATCATGAGACCGACGTTCGCGGGCAGGCCGTCGATCAGCTCCACCGCCTGCTCGACCGTGTTGACGACGCTCGTCTCATAGCGGTTGAGGGCCTCCACACCGATGCTCACGCCCCGCTCCCCCGCGTGGTCGGCCACTGGCCGCAGGGCGCGGCGGACGTCCGCGTAGCAGGCCGCGCGCTCAGGCGGTGACATGCGCCAGGTCCGCCCCACCGCGGCGTAGACCGGGCCGCCGACGCAAGGCGCGCCGACGGCCACCGCACTGTCCACACACGTTCTCAGGTACGCCACGGTGGAGGCGACGGCCTCCGGCGGGGCGTTCACGAGGTCACGTCCGGGTGAGGTGACCGCACAGACGCCGACCGCGCGCAGGCCGTACGCCGCCAGCAGGTCCCGGGTGCGGGCCGGGTCCCAGTCGCCGGGTTGCTCGATCGGCAGCTCGACCGCGTCGAAACCGAACGCGGCGATCCGCGGCACCAGCTCGGCCAAGGCCTCGTCGTCGACCGGCGAGGCCCAGACCCACGGGTTGACACCGATGGTGTACACCGGGCTACTTCCAGCGCTTCGGGTAGCCGGGCAGGTCGGTGCAGCCGCACATCGCGTAGTGCAGTGGCGGCATGCTGGGGTCGACGTACTCGTCCAGGTTGTCCTGGGTGATGGTCGGCTGTGGCAGCTTCCACGGGTTCGGCACCCGCTCGCCGTCGAGGATCTTCAGCGCGGCGATGATCGGGGTGCGCCACTGGTAGGTCGGGTAGGTCGGGGCGATCGCCGTGAGCTTCTTCTCCTTCCACAGCTTCAGGAAGTCGAGCTGGTCCTCGCCGTTGATCGGCGGCACGGGCTTGCCGGCGTCCTCGAACGCCTCGACCGCCGCGCCCGCGACCGCCCCGGCGTCCATCCAGACGCCGTCGATCGTGCCGTACCGCTGGATGTAGTCGTTGACGATCTTCTTCGTCCTGGCCGGGTCGCCGTCGGTGAACTCGACGCCGACGACGTCGACGCCCGCCTTGTCGAAGGCGACCTTCGCCGCGGACCAACGGGTCTCCAGCACGTCGACGCCGGGCAGGATGCGCAGCGCGAGCACCTTGCCGCCCCGCTTCATCTTCTGGGTGACGAACTCCGCCGCGACGTGGCCGAACCCGTAGCCGCCGATCGGGTTGATGAACGTCACCGGGCAGGTCGTGTCGACGCCGCGGTCGAAGACGATGACCGGCAGGCCCTTCCGGCAGGCGGCCTCCACGGCCGGGGTGAGCGTCGCGGTGGTGTTCGGCGAGACGATGAGCGCGTGGCAGCCCTTGCCGAGCAGGTCGTTGATGTCGGCGATCTGCTTCTGGTCCTTGCCTTCGGCATCGACGTGGACGAACTCGGAAATCCGGCCGCGGTGCGTGTCGACCTCGGCCCGCATGGTCTTGAAACCGACCTGGCGCCAGGGGTTGTTCAGCCCCGCGTTGGAGAAGCAGATCTTGTACGGGCCGGGCTTCTTGAACTTCGCGGTCTCCACCATCTCCGGGTTGAGCGCCTGCTCCCAGGGCTTGTCGGCCGGGCCGGTGGGCGCGGCGTCCAGGAGCGCGAGCTGCTGGTCGTAGTCGGCCTGCACGAAGAACTTCGACTGCTCCCCGGTGCCCGACCCGGTGCCCGGTCCGGTGCCCGACCCGGTGCTCCCGGAGGGTGAACCCGATGCGCCGGTGGTGGGCTCGTCGGTGGAGCAGGCGGCCAGCACCAGTAAGGCGCTCACGGCCAGCACCGTCATGGAATGCCTCACTGAATCCCCTTTATCTGGACGGGACGCGGAAGGACGCCGCCGCCACGGCGAGCAGGATGATCGCGCCCTGGACGGTCGGTTCGAGGGCGCCGGAGACGCCGTAGAAGTTCATGAGCGTGAAGAGCGTCTCGAGGGTCAGCGCGCCCAGCATCGCGCCGACGACCGAACCGCGGCCCCCGCCCAGAGCGACACCGCCTAGGACCGCCGCGGTGATCGCACCGAACTCGAGGCCGGCACCGGCCTGGAACGACACTCCGCTGTACCCGCCGATGAGGACCGCCGCGAGCGTGGCGGCGAGTCCGCTGAGGACGAACGCCATGGTCTTGGCGCGCCACACGCGCACGCCGCTCAGCTCGGCGGTCCGCGGGTTGCCGCCGACGGCGACCAGGGTGCGGCCGAAGTCCGAACGCGTCAGCACCAGCGCCGCGGCGGCCACCGCCAGCAGGACGACCAGGGCGTACGGTATCCGGCCCAGCGCGGGCACGTCCTCGAACGCCGACCGGCCGAGCCGGCGGAACTCCTCGGAGAGGCTGCCCTTCGGGGCACCGTCGGACCACAGGTACACGGCACCGACGAGGATCAGGAACATCCCGAGGGTCGTGATGAACGACGGCACCCGCAGCAGCGTGGTGACGAGGCCGTTGACGAGGCCGACGGCGATGCCGAACGCGAGCAGCAGCACGACGACGGGCCAGCCGGCCGACGGATCGCCGTCGATCAGCCGGGCGGCGATGACCACCTGCGCGGTGACCAGAGAGCCGACGGACAGGTCCAGCTCGCCGGAGACGATCACGAAGTACTGGCCTGCGGCGAGCAGGACGACCGGCGCGGAGCGGCCGAGGAACGACATCAGCGACGGCGGCGAGAGGAAGTCCGGCTGGCGGGCGGTCAGCAGAACCAGCAACACCGCCAGGATCACGATGATCGGCGTGAGACCGCCGGAACGGACCTTGAGGAGCTGTGGTGGGCGTGCGATCCGCATGCTATGACGCCTTTCGCATCGCCCGGCGTGCGTAGACGGCGACCGCCGCGATGATGATCACGCCACGGATCACCTGCTTGAAGAACACGTCGACCTCGAGCTGGTTGAAGATGGCGTCGATGCTCGCGAGCAGCAGCACGCCGCCGACCGTGCCGACGACGCCGCCGCGCCCGCCGGCCAGGGCGGTGCCGCCGAGCACCACCGCGGCGATCGACTCCAGGTCGTACAGTCCCTCGGTGCCCACCCTCGGTGCGCCGGCGCCGAGCCGACTGGCGAGGTAGACCCCGGCGAGGCCGGCGCAGAGGGCGCACAGCACATGGGCGGTGACGAGGACCCGGCTGCCCCGCACGCCGGAGAGCCGGGCGACCTCCGGGTCACCGCCCACGGCGAACAGGTGGTGGCCGAAGCGGGTGCGCGCCAGCACGAACCAGGCCGCGGCGGCGACGGCGAGCAGCAGCAGGAACGACAGCGGCACCGGGCCGACGCGCTGGTACCCCAGGCTCTGCACCAGGGCGGGTGCGGTCTTGCCGGCCGGGCCGTCGTATCCGTTGTCGAGGTATCCCTTCAGCAGCAGTCCGACGCCGACGGTCGCGATGAAGGGGTTGATCCGCGCTGTGGTGACGAGCAGGCCGTTGACGAGGCCGATCGCGGCGCTGACGGCGAGCGTCAGGCCGATCGCCGGCAACAGCGCGCCGTCGTCACCGGCCATGGTCTCGGCGGCGACGAGGGTGCTCAGGCTGACCACGTACGCCACGGACAGGTCCAGCGAGCCCCCGATGACGACCAGCGTCTGGCCGACCGCGACGAGGCCCAGACCGGCGGCGACGTGCAGCAGGCTCACCGTCGTCGGCACGCTGAACAGCCGGCCGCCGTCGACCGTGACGACGATCCAGCCGATCGCCAGGGTGAGGACCAGGGCGACGAACACGCCGGGCGGGGTCCGCCGGGCGGGCAGGGACAGCGCGCCGCTCATCCGGCCGCCTCCCGCGCGGTGCCGACCGCCAGGGCGACGACATCCTCCTCACTCGCGCCGGCGGGTAGCTCTCCGGCGATCCGGCCGTCGCGCATGACGATGATGCGGTCGCTCATGCCGAGCAACTCGGGCAGTTCGGACGAGACCATCAGCACGGCGGCGCCGTCGCGGGCCAGCCGGCGGACGAGATCGTGGATCGCCGACTTGGCGCCCACGTCGATGCCGCGGGTCGGCTCGTCGAAGAGCAGGATCCTCGGGGCGAGCGCGAGCCACCTGGCCAGCACGACCTTCTGCTGGTTGCCCCCGGACAGGAAACGGACCTCCTGGTCCTCCCCTGCGGCGCGAAGCTCGACGGCCGCGAGCAGCTCCCGGACCCGCGCGGTCCGGGCACCGCGGCCGGCCCGGCCCGGGCCGACGGCGCGGACGGCGCGGACGGCCAAGAGCGCGTTGTCGAGCACCGACTGCTCGGCGACGATCCCCTCGCCCTTGCGGTCCTCGGAGACGTAGGCGATACCGGCCCGTATCGCGGCGCGGGGCGAGCGCAGCCGGACCGGCGCTCGGTCGACGGTCACCTCGCCGGTGCTGAACGGTGCGGCGCCGAACAGTGCGCGGGCCAGCGCCGACCGGCCGGAGCCCTGCAGGCCGCCGACGCCGAGCACCTCGCCGGCGCGCAGCCGCAGGTCGATGCCGCGCAGCTTCCGGTTGCCTGCGCCCCGGACGGTCAGCCGCACCGGGCCCAGCTCCTGCGGCTTCGCCCGGCCGGGGTAGTAGCTCGACAGCTCGCGGCCGACCATGTGGCGCACCAGCTGATCGGCGCTGGTGTCCGCGGTGTCCAAGGTGGCCACCGCCCGGCCGTCCTTGAGCACGGTGATCCGGGTGGACAGGTCGAAGACCTCCTTGAGGCGGTGCGAGACGTACAGCACGCCTATCCCCTGCTCCTGCAGGCGCCGCACGAGCGCGTAGAGCTGGTCGACTTCGTGGTCGGCGAGAGCCGCGGTGGGCTCGTCCATGATGAGCAGCCGCGCGTCGAGGGCGAGCGCCTTGACGATCTCGACCACCTGTTGTTGCGCCACGCCGAGTCGTCCCACGCGTGTGTCGGGCGGTATCGAGCCCTCCCCGATCGAGGCGAGGAGCTCCGCGGTGTGGCTGAGCATCGCCCTGCGGTCGACGAGCCCGCGGCGCAGGGGCTCGCGGCCCAGACAGACGTTCTCCGCGACGGTGCGCTCGGGCAGCAGGGTCAGTTCCTGGTAGACGATGCCGATTCCGGCCTGTCGGGCCTCACGCGGGCTGCGGAACGTCCGAGGTGCGCCGGCGAACTCGACCGTTCCCTCGTCGGGCTGGTGGACGCCGGCGACCACCTTCATGAGCGTGGACTTGCCGGCGCCGTTCTCGCCGACGACCGCGTGCACCTCGCCCGGCCGGACCTGGAGGTCGACGCCGTCGAGCACCCGCACGCCGAGGAACGACTTGCCGATGCCTCGCAGAGCGAGCAGCGGCGACGGCAGCAGGCCAGACATCGTGGAAACCTCTGCATTCGCGTCGTCAGGTCGAATAGCTGCGAACTTTCGCCGGACGCGATGGCAACATCGCGGCCCCGAGGGTAAATGCCTGGATGAGTTCCTGGCAATACCAGCGGACATCAGCGATTGATACGCCAAAATCTGTTATCGAATCGCCCCGTCCACAGTCGCACGTCAAACCACGACGACTGTTGCGCAAAATGTGTTATCGAATCGGCCCGACCACAGTCGCGCGCCGAACCACAACGATTGATGCGCAAAATGTGTTATGGAATCGGCCGCACCCCGATTCATATTGACTGTTGCGATACGCCGCTGCATGCTGGCCGGCAGACCACGGGAGACGGTCGCATCTGGTGTGACTCCCCTTGCTTCCGTAGGGACTTGACTGCCCGTCACGGCGGACGGGACGACGAACTGACGGCACACGCGTGCCTACGACGCGCTCGGGTACTCCGGCGCATCTTCAGGTGCGGCCGGCGCGTGCCCGTGGTCATGCCATCGTTGCTCCGCCGAAATAGGAGACGGCATTGCGTCGCATCATCTTCATCTTCGGGGCGATCGCGAGCGTGCTCCTGTCGCTCGTCGTCGCCCAACCGGCGTCAGCGGCCCCGGCCTTCCGAGCCCTGGTCTTCACGAAGACTGCCGGTTACCGGCACGATTCGATCCCGGCCGGCCTGGCGATGTTCCGGGAGCAGGCGGCGGCCAACAACTTCGAGTTGGTCCACAGCGAGGACTCGAGCGTTTTCACCCCGGCGAACCTCGCCACCTTCGACGTGCTCATCATGTTCCAGACCTCGGGAATGGTGTGGACCACGGCGGCCCAACGTCAGGCGGTGGAGGGCTACCTCGCCAGTGGCAAGGGCATCGTCGCCATCCACAACGCCACGGACATGGGCATCGAGAACGAGTACCCGTGGTGGGACCAGACCATCAACGGCGGGGCGCACATGCCGGAGCACTCCCCCGGTGTGCTGTCCGGCACCGCCGTCGTCGCGGACAAGAAGCACCCGTCGACGGCCGGCCTGCCGGACCGTTGGAACCGCAGCGAGGAGTGGTACAACTTCGACCGCAACCCCCGCGGCGACGTCCATGTCCTGGTCACCGCGGACGAGCGCACGTACAACCCGGGCCCCCGCGCCATGGGGCCGGACCACCCCATCTCCTGGTGCCGCAACACCGGCGGCGGCCGCGTGTGGGCCACCGCCATGGGGCACACCAGCGCGGCCTACAGCGAGACCCATTTCCGCAACCACGTCCTCGGGGGCGTCAAGTGGGCGGCCGGCAACGAGCCCGGCGACTGCGGCGGCACCGTGTGGAGCAACTTCGAGAAGCGCACCCTCGACGACAACACCGCGGATCCGATGGCCCTCGCGGTCGCCCCGGACGGAAGGGTGCTCTACGTCCAGCGGGGCGGGCAGCTGAAGATCTTCAAACCGACCACGAACAGGACCGTGACAGCCGGCACGCTCAACGTCTACACCGGCGGCGAGGACGGCCTCACCGGACTGGCCCTCGACCCCGACTTCGCCGACAACGGCTACGTGTACCTGTACCACTCCCCGGCCGGAGTCCCGAACGACATCAACCGGGTCTCCCGGTTCACGCTCACCGGCGACACCCTGAACATGTCGAGCCAGGTGACGATCATCGACATCCCCGCGACCCGGGACCGCACGTTCGCCGAGCCCGGGCACACCGGCGGGTACATCGAGTTCGGCCCCGACAAGAACCTCTACATCGGCACCGGGGACGACGTCCCACCGAACCTCGACTCCAACTGGCAGGGCTACGCCCCGCTGGACTGGCGGCCGGGCAAGGCCAACCTCGACGCCGCCCGCACCGCCGGCAACACCAACGACCTGCGGGGCAAGCTCCTGCGCATCCGGCCGTCGGCGGACGGCGGCTACACCATCCCGTCCGGCAACCTCTATCCGCAGGGCACAGCGCAGACGCGGCCGGAGATCTACGCGATGGGCTTCCGCAACCCGTTCCGCTTCTCGATCGACCCGGCCAACGGCTGGGTCTACCTCGCCGACTACGGCCCGGACCGGAACCCTCCCGCGACGAACCGCGGCCCGGAAGGGCTCGTCGAGCTCAATGTCATCAAGGCCCCGGGCAACTACGGCTGGCCGTTCTGCCACGGCGACAACCAGGCGTACGCGCCCTACAACCCGGACACCCGCGTCGTCGGCCCCAAGTTCAACTGCAACGCGCCGGTCAACAACTCGCCGAACAACACCGGCCTGACCAGCCTCAAGCCGATCGTCGCGCCGAACATGTGGTACGGCTACGGCGTCTCACCGAACTTCCCCGAACTCGGCTCCGGCGGCTCGGGACCGATGGGCGGGCCGGTCTACCGCTACGACGCCGCGAACCCGTCCGGGACGAAGTTCCCGCCCTACTACGACGGGGTCCACTTCTTCTACGAGTGGTCGCGCCACACCGTCAAGGAGGTCCACTTCGACTCCGCGACCGCGGTCACCCGGACCAACCCCTTCATGCCCGCCGCCAAGTTCCTCAAGCCGATGGACATGGAGTTCGGGCCCGACGGCTCGCTGTACCTGCTCGAATGGGGCACCAACTTCGGCGGTGGCAACAACGACTCGGGGCTTTACCGCATCGACTACAACCAGGGCGGGCGGGCGCCGATCGCCAAGGCCTCCGGAACGCCCACCAACGGGAACGCGCCGTTGACCGTGCGGTTCAGCAGCGCGGGGTCCACGGACCCGGATCCCGGTAACACGCTCAGCTACCACTGGACATTCGGCGACGGCGCCACGTCCACGGCGGCCAACCCGTCACACACCTACACCGCCAACGGCAACTACACCGCCCAGCTCAAGGTCACCGACAACACCGGCAAGACAGCCTTCGCCAACGTGCCGATCACCGTGGGCAACACCGCACCGGTCGTCACCATCACGATCCCGCCCAACGGCGGCATGCTGGACTTCGGCGACCGCGTCTCCTACAAGGTGTCCGTCTCGGACCCCGGCGGCGGGCCCATCGACTGCACCAAGGTCTTCGTCAACCCCGCTCTCGGCCACGACGACCACCAGCATGAGACCACGGACTACCCGGGGTGCTCGGGCACCATCGACACGGAGCTGCTCGGCGGGCACCCCGAGGGCGCCAACCTGTACTACGTCCTCAACGCCCGCTACACCGACGACGGCGGCCCCGGCGGTGTGGCCCCGCTCACCGGCTACGCCCACACGATCCTCCAGCCCAAGCACAAGCAGGCCGAGTTCTACACGGACCAGTCGGGTGTGCAGGTCGTCGAGCAGGCCGGCGCGGAGAGCGGCAAGCGGGTCGGCAACATCTCCGACGGCGACTGGATCGCGTTCAACCCGATGAGCCTGTCGGGCATCACGAGCGTGAAGTACCGCCTGTCGTCGCCGAGCGGCGGCGGATCGATCGAACTGCGCGCCGACTCCCCGACCGGCACACTCCTGGCCACGACACCGGTGCCGAGCACCGGCGGCTGGAACAACTACCAGTCCACGTCGGCGGTGAACACCGCCGATCTCTCCGGCTCGCACCAGCTCTACCTGGTGTTCAAGGGCACCTCGAACAACTGGTTCGACCTCGACTCGCTCACCTTCGGCGGCAACGGGGTCGGCGAACCGGGCAGCGGCGGCGGTGGCGGCGTGGCCGGTCGCACCTGGACGGTCGCGGCGCAGCACAGCGGCAAATTCATGGACGTCAACGAAGCGTCGACCGCTGACGGCGCCCAGATCGTCCAGTGGCCGGCCACCGGCGGCAACAACCAGAAGTGGCAGGCCGTCGACGCCGGTGGCGGCGCCGTCCACCTGAAGGCGGTGCACAGCGGCAAGTGCCTCGCCGTCACGGGCGGGTCCACCTCTCAGGGCGCGTTCCTGCAGCAGTCGACCTGCGACAACGGCAACGCGCAGAAGTTCCTCGTCACACCGAGCACCACGGTGGGCGTGTACACGGTGAAAAGCCTTCCCAGTGGGCTGTGCGTCGACGTCAACGGCGGCTCGGCGGCCGACGGCGCACGACTCCTGCAGTGGAGCTGCCACGGCGGCACCAACCAACAGTGGCGGTTCACCGCCGTATAGCCCGTCCGGACGGGGTGCCCGGCGCGGTTGCGCGCCGGGCACCCCACCCTACGAACAGGTGAGGAACCGCCATGGTGTTTCGCATACCCCGGCCCCGCCGCTACGGACGGCTGTCCGCGCTGGGCACCGTCCTGGCGCTGGTCGCCGTCGGTGCCACCGCGGTGGCGGCACCGATCGAGCCCGGGCGCAGCGCCTCCATCGTGGGCGCGCAGTCCGGCCGCTGCCTGACCGTCCCCGGCGCCGGCACCACCAACGGCACCCAGACCCAACTCCAGGACTGCACCGGCGCGGTCGGCCAGACCTGGACCTACACCGCCGGCAAACAACTGACCGTCCAAGGCAACAAGTGCCTCGACGCCAGCGGACGCGGCACCACCAACGGCACCCCGGTCATCATCTGGGACTGCAACGGCCAGAACAACCAGCAATGGAACGTCAACCCCAACGGCACCATCACCGGCGTCCACTCCGGACTGTGCCTCGACGCCAACGCCGGCGGCACCGCCAACGGCACCAGGATCACCCTCTGGTCCTGCAACGGCGGCACCAACCAGCAGTGGGACTCGCCGACCCCGCCGCCGGACCCGCCGGTTCCGGGCGGCGCGGGCACGTGCGACATCTACGCCTCGGGCGGCACCCCCTGCATCGCCGCCCACAGCACCGTACGAGCGCTCTACGGCACCTACAGCGGCAACCTCTACCAGGTACGGCGCTCGTCCGACAGCACGACCCGGAACATCGGCGTCCTGAGCGCGGGGGGAACCGCCGACGCGACGACGCAGGACTCGTTCTGCGCGGGGACCACCTGTGTCATCACCGTCATCTACGACCAGTCCGGCCGCGGGAACGACCTGTGGTACCAGGGATCGAGTGTGGTTCCCGGCTCCAGCCAGAGCCGCCCGGCGATCGCGACGTCGGAGTCGCTGGCGGTCGGCGGCAGCAAGGCCTACTCGCTCTACATCAACCCCGGCAACAGCTACTGGCGGGACGGCCACCTGACCGGCGTGCCGACCGGCAGCGCCCCCGAAGGCATGTACATGGTGACGAGCGGCACCCATGTCAACGGCGGCTGCTGCTTCGACTACGGCAACAGTGAGACGACCCGAGCGGCCGACGCGGCCGGGGCGATGGACGCGATCAATTTCAGCACCCAGTGCTGGTTCGGCGGGTGCGTCGGCACCGGCCCATGGGTCCAGGCCGACCTCGAATGGGGGCTCTACTCCGGTGGCAGTCAGACCTGGAACGCGAACCAGCGGGCCTTCACCAGCAAGTTCGTGACGGCGATGCTGAAGAACAACGGGACGAGTCGTTTCGCGCTCAAGGGTGGCAACGCCCAGACCGGAAGCCTGACCACGCTCTGGGACGGCGCGCTTCCGCCCGGCTACAGCCCCATGAAGAAGCAGGGGGCCATCATCCTCGGCAGCGGTGGCGACTGCTGCAAGCCCGGCGGCGGCGCGAACCTCAGCGCCGGCACCTTCTACGAGGGCGCGATGGTGTCCGGATACCCGTCCGACGCGACCGAGAACGCGGTGCACGCCAACATCGTCGCCGCGGGCTACCGCTGAGTCGCTACATCCGTCTGGGAACTCGGAAGGGCCACCGCACAGTCGCAGGTGGCCCTTCCGGCGTGCCGCGTCAGCTCAGGGCAGGGTCCATTTCTGGTTGGCTCCGCCGTGGCAGGTCCACAGGTGCACCAGGGTGCCGTCGGAGGAGTTGGCGCCCGACACGTCCAGGCACTTGCCCGACCGCGGGTTCCGCAGCGACCCGTCCGAGGACGCCTGCCAGTTCTGGTTGGCGCCACCGTTGCAGGACCACAACTGGACCTTCGCCCCGTCCGCCGTGCTGTTGCCGCCGATGTCCAGGCACTTGCCCAACGCCTTGACCGTCGACCCCGGCGTCACCGTCCACCGCTGCCCCGCCGAGCCCGTACACGACGAGATCTGCACCGCCGTCCCATCCGCCGAGCCGCCACCACGGACATCCAGACACTTGCCCGCGATCCCCACGACCGGACCCACGCCGGGCGTGGGTGGCGGGGTGCCGCCCAGCTCCTTGATCCGGACGTTGCGGAACGACACGTCGTCCCCCGTGCCGTGGTTCTGGATGCCGACGTGGCCGGCGAGCGAGCGGGCGGGGTCGGTGTTGGTGAAGTCATTGATCTTCACGCCGTTGAGCCAGACCTGGAGCCGCTCGCCCTCCACCAGCAACTCGAAGGTGTTCCACTCGCCCGGTGGGTTGAGCGCCGCGTCCCGGGCAGCCGTGTCCGGGGCCTTGACGGCGTAGATCGAGCCGGTCGTGCGGTCAGGCGCGTCGGTGGCGTCGATCTGGACCTCGTAGCCGTTGTTCAGTGCCGACTGCGGGTCGCTGGACGGTGGGAAGCCCATGATCACGCCGGAGTTGTCGTCGCCGGGCATCTTCCAGTCGAGCTTCAGCGAGTAGTTGGTGAACTGCCGGGCGCTGTACCAGAGCATGCCCATGCCGCCGTGCGAGGCGAGGGTGGCGTCCGAGTTGGTGAAGCCGCCCGGGCCGGCCTGCGACCAGCCGGTGGTCGAGCCGTTGTAGAGGCTCGTATAGCCGGTCTCGGGCCGGCAGTCGGCCTTGGTCCGGCCTGCCGCGTACCGGATGCCGCCGAGCAGGTGCGCCCGGAACGCCGGCTCCGCGTACGACGCCTGGCTGTGCCCGCCGCCGGTGTAGAAGGACCGGCCCCCCGAGTAGCTCTTGCACCAGGTGTGCGGGTGGTCGGCGCCCATCGAGCCGCCCGAGTACGACGACTCGTCCAGCGTGGTGAGCACACGCGCGGTGGTACGGGGATTGGTCCGGAAGTTGTACCACTCGTCGGTGCGGGTCCAGGTCTGCGGCAGGTGGGCGGTCGCCGCGTGAGCGCGCCCCTCCACCTTGACGTTGGCCTGCTGGATGGCGGGGTGCGAGGCGAAGTAGGCGCCGACCAGCTCGCCGTAGAACGGCCAGTTGTACTCCGTGTCCGCGGCCGAGTGGACGCCGACGAAGCCGCCGCCAGAGCCGATGTACGACTGGAACGCCGACTGCTGGGCGTCGTTCAGGACGTCGCCGGTGGTGTTGAGGAAGATCACCGCCTCGTAACGGCTCAGGTTGCCGGCGGTGAAGTGGTTGCCGTCCTCCGTGGCCGTCACCGTGAAATTGTTCGCCGCTCCGAGGTCGCGGATGGCCTGGATCCCCGCCGGGATCGAGTCGTGCCGGAAACCGGCCGTCTTGGAGAACACGAGGACGTCGTAGGCCGTGTCCGCGGCATTGACGGGGCTGGGCTGCCCGAGGAGGGCCAGGGCGGCGAGTGTCGCGACCGCCCCACCGAGCAGGATTCGGGGTTTTCTGCGCATGTCCGTCGCTCTCTTCTCGGTGACAGAAATCAGGGCAGGGTCCACTTCTGGTTGGCTCCGCCGTGGCAGGTCCACAAGTGCACGAGGGTGCCGTCGGAGGAGCTGGCGCCCGACACGTCCAGGCACTTGCCCGACTGCGGGTTCCGCAACGACCCGTCCGAGGACGCCTGCCAGTTCTGGTTGGCGCCACCGTTGCAGGACCACAACTGGACCTTCGCCCCGTCCGCCGTGCTGTTGCCGCTGACGTCCAGGCACTTGCCCAACGCCTTGACCGTCGACCCCGGCGTCACCGTCCACCGCTGCCCCGCCGAGCCCGTACACGACGAGATCTGCACCGCCGTCCCATCCGCCGAGCCGCCACCACGGACATCCAGACACTTGCCCGCCAGCCCCACGACCGGACCCACGCCGGGTGTCGGACCGCCGCCGGGGTTGAAGGTGAACGCGTCGACGTCGAAGAGGAATCCGGAGCCGCCGGCGAAGGTGAGGTAGAGCGTGGTGGTGCCGGCCGGCGCACCGGAGATCGAGCCGGTGACGGTGGTGAAGTTCGTCCACGAGCCGGTGACCGGGACGGTGGCGGAGCCGAGGACGGTGCCGGTCGGCGAACCGGCCCGAACCTGCAACGTGCCCCCCGCGCCGGCTGACGCCACCCGGGCGCTGAACGACTGGGCGTTGCTCAGCTTGTACGGCTCGAATGCGATCCAGTCGCCGTTCTCGATGTCACCGACGGACTTGCCGCCCTCGGCGGTCGACTTGTCGAAGGTGGTGATGCCGGACGATGTCTTGTAGTGCTCGGCCTGCCGGTGCTTCGGTTGCAGGATGTGCTGGGTGTGCGTGGTGAGCCCGGCGCTGTCGGTGTACTCGGCGTCGAAGACACCGAAGATGTTCGCCGCGTCGTCGTGCTCGCCGTCGACCGGGATGGTGACCGTGCCGGAGCACCCGGTCTTCGAGGTGATCGGGTGGCCGTGGCTGTCGTGGCCGACGATGTACGTCAGCTTGACCTTGGCGCAGTCGACCGTGCCGTCCTCCGGATCCGTCACGGTGATGCTGTACGGAACGGTGTCGCCGAAGGCGAAGATCTCCCCCGCGGCGGGGCTGTTGATGGTCACGGTCGGAGCGGTGTTGCCGACGGTGATCCGCACGTCGGCGGTACCGGTGGCGCCCTGCGGGTCGCGCACGGTCAGCCTGGCCGTGTACTCGCCGTTCGTGCTGTACGTCTTGGTCGGGTTGGCGGCAGTGGAGCTGGTACCGTCACCGAAGCTCCACGCGTAGGTCAACGCCCCGCCCTCGGGGTCGGACGAGCCGGCCGAGGAGAAGGTCACGGTCAACGGTGCCGCGCCGGAGGTCCGGTTGGCGCCGGCCACCGCCGTGGGCGCCCGGTTGCCGGCGCCGACGTAGTCGAAGCGGTACAGGGCGGAGTACTGGTCGCCCTGGTAGTACCCGGAGCCGTAGTCCAGCACGTAGTAGGAGCCGTCCGGGCCGAATGCCGAGTCGATCACCTGCTTGCCGGTCCAGGGGAAGCTGTCGATGGTCCCCGGGGAGCCGTCGGCGTTGAGGTGGATCGGCTTGATCCAGCCGCGGCCGAACTCCGTGGCGAAGAACTGCCCGTCGAAGGACTGCGGGAACTTCGTGGGCGAGCTGAGGTTGGCGTCGTACCGGTACACCGGGCCCGCCATCGGCGACTCCGAGCCGCCGCCGAACGCCGGCGGGCTGCCGGCCTCGCCGCCGTAGCGGATCCAGGCGGCCTTGGCGGGGGGCAGCGTGCTCAGGCCGGTGTTGCGGAACGAGTTGTTCGTCGGCCCGCCCGAGCAGTTGTACTTCGCGCCTGCCGTGTTGGTGGCGAAGTCCCACTCGGCGTACGTCTCGGAGCTCGTGTTCGTGCCGGTGCAGTACGGCCAACCGTAGAAGCCCGGGCCCGTGACGCGGTTGAACTCGACCTGGCCCTGCGGTCCGCGGGCCGAGGTGGCGCCGGCATCGGGGCCGTAGTCGCCGACGTAGACGATGCCGGTGGCCTTGTCCACGCTCATCCGGAACGGGTTGCGCAGGCCCATCGCGTAGATCTCCGGCCGGGTCCTGGCCGTGCCGGGCGGGAACATGTTGCCTGCCGGGATCGAGTACGACCCGTTCTCGTTCACCTTGATCCGTAAGATCTTGCCGCGCAGGTCGTTGGTGTTGGCGGCGGTGCGCTGGGCGTCGAACGCCGGGTTGCGGTTGCTCCGTTCGTCGAGTGGGGAGTATCCGGCGGACTCGAACGGGTTGGTGTCGTCGCCCGTGGACAGGTACAGGTTGCCTGCCGCGTCGAAGTCGATGTCTCCGCCGGCGTGGCAGCAGATGCCTCGGTCGGCCGGCACGTCGAGGATGTCCACTCTGCTGGACTGGTTGAGCGTGAAGTCGGCGTTGAGCGTGAACCGGGAGAGCCGGTTGACCCCTTGCCACGCCGACCAGTTGCCGCCGGTGGTCGGTGCGTCGCCGCCCGGTGTGGACAGCGGCGGGGCGTAGTAGAGGTAGATGTGCCGGTTGGTGGCGAAGCCCGGGTCGATGCCGATGCCCTGGAGGCCGTCCTCGTCGTGCGTGTACACGGGGACGGTGCCGATCACCGTGGTGGTGCCGCCGGCGTCCGTGCGGCGCACGGTCCCGTTGCGAGCGGTGTGCAGCACCGACCGGTCGGGGAGTACGGCCAGCGACATCGGCTCACCGACTTCCGCGACTCCGCGGGCCAGTTGGACCTGCTGGAAGTCGGCGGGGTTGATCGGGTGTGCCGAGGCCGGGGTCGCACTGGACAAGGCCGCGACGAGAGCGGCCGCGACCAGGAGCAGAGCCGAACCGATGGCGGTCCAACGCGCGGGCCACACGATTTCCGTGAACATGACAATGCAATCCCCTTCCCGAACAGGTGGCTGCCAGGCTTGGGGCGCGCGCTGCCGCGCCGATGCCGTAGCGGGATGTCGCCACTTCGCCCGCCAGGTGTGTTTCAGCAGGCCACTACGCCGAGCGGGGGCAACAGCTCGGAAACAGGAGAAGTCGATGGTTACCGCGCTGTCGGGTCACATCGACGATCGTGACGGTACGCCGACAAGGCTAGAGGGCTTCGGCTCGATACGTCCATACTTCCCTCCAGACCAGGCGTGATCGCCGCCGCCCGCGCGGCAACCCGGCCGGGTCCGGCCACGCCTTCCGCTACGCCGGCCCGGCCGAAGCCAGTGATGCGGCCAACCCGCCCGCGACCACCCCCGGCACTCCAAGCCTCTCAGCCGCCCCTCCACGAGCGGGCATGGTGTTCCCACGCATAGCCACGCCCCAGACTATGTTGCCCCACCACATGTGCCCCTGACCTGCACGTTCCTACGGTGTGCCAACACGTACCCGTCCCCACCGCACACGAGGAAGTGGCGCACATGGCCTCCGCAACCACCGCTCCCCCGCCCCCGGGCAACCTCAAGCGCATTGTCGCCGCCAGCCTCATCGGCACCACCATCGAGTGGTACGACTTCTTCCTCTACGGCTCCGCCGCCGCGCTCGTGTTCAACAAGCTGTTCTTCCCGGACTCCGACCCGCTCGTCGGCACACTGCTGTCCTTCCTCACGTACGCGGTCGGGTTCGCCGCCCGGCCGCTGGGCGCGCTGGTGTTCGGGCACTACGGCGACCGTCTCGGGCGCAAGAAGCTGCTGGTGCTGAGTCTGCTGCTGATGGGCGGAGCCACCTTCGCGATCGGGCTGCTGCCCACGCACGCCACCATCGGGACGGCCGCGCCGGTCCTGCTCACCGTGCTCCGGCTGGTGCAGGGCTTCGCGCTCGGCGGCGAGTGGGGCGGCGCCGTCCTGCTCGTGTCGGAGCACGGAGACGCGCGACGGCGCGGGTTCTGGGCCTCGTGGCCGCAGACCGGCGCGCCGGCGGGGCAACTCCTCGCCACCGGTGTGCTGTCGCTGCTGACGGCCCTCCTCTCGGACGCCGCGTTCGGCAGCTGGGGCTGGCGGATTCCGTTCCTGCTCTCCGGTGTGCTCGTGATCGTCGGTTTGTGGATTCGTCTGTCTGTCGACGAATCCCCCGTCTTCAAGCAGGCGTTGGCGCAGGCCGAGGCCCGCAAGGCGACCCGGTCCGCGGACGCGGAGAAGCTGCCGCTCGTCGCCGTGCTGCGGCACCACTGGCGTGACGTCCTGGTCGCGATGGGCGCCCGGATGGCGGAGAACATCAGCTACTACGTCATCACCGCGTTCATCCTCGTCTACGCCACGACCTCGGCCGGCGTCTCCAAGCAGGTCGCGCTCAACGCCGTACTGATCGCCTCGGCCGTGCACTTCGCGGTGATCCCGGCGTGGGGCGCGCTGTCGGACCGGATCGGCCGCCGTCCCGTGTACCTGGTGGGCGCGGTCGGTGTCGGGCTGTGGATGTTCCCGTTCTTCTCGCTGATCGACACCGGCGGCTTCGGCAACCTGATCATCGCCGTCACCGTGGGGCTGGTGCTGCACGGGGCCATGTACGCGCCCCAAGCGGCGTTCTTCTCCGAGATGTTCGCGACCCGGATGCGCTACTCCGGCGCGTCCATCGGCGCCCAGTTCGCCTCCGTCGCGGCGGGCGCGCCCGCTCCGCTGATCGCCACCGCGCTGCTCTCCGACTACGGCAGCTCCACACCGATCGCCCTGTATGTCGTCGCCGCCTCCCTCCTCACGGTCGTCGCCGTGGCGGCGGCGCAGGAGACCCGCCACCGGGACCTGTCCGACGTCGCCCCCGCCGCCGCCCCGGACCGGGCCACGGCCCCGGCGGCGGACGCCCGGACTCCCTGAGCATCCGCCGGTCCGGCAGGCCCCCGTGCGTTTCCGCGCACGGGGGTCACTGCCGTGCGGGTGCCGACAACCGGTGCAGCCGCAGGGCGAGTTGGATCTCCAGGACGCGTGCCGGGCTCTGCCAGTCGTCGCCCAGGAGGCGGCCGACGCGCTCCAGGCGCTGGGCGACGGTGTTCACGTGGACGTGCAGTTCTTCCTTGGTGCGGGCGGGACTCATGCCGCAGGCGAAGTACGCGTCGAGGGTGCGCAGCAGCTCCGTGCCGCGCCGCCGGTCGTAGGCGACGACGTTGCCGATGGTGCGGTCGACGAAGCCGGGGATGTCCCGGTCGCCGGCCAGGAGCAGCCCCAGGAAGCCGAAGTCCTCCGCGGCGGCCCCGTCCCCGGAGCGGCCGAGCAGGCCCAGGGCGTCGAGGCAGCGCCGGGCCTCCGCGTAGGCCGTGGCCACCGCGTCCGGGCGGGTGGACAGGTCCTCGGCGGGTGCGGAGGCGCCGACGGTGACCGACGCGTGGACCGCCGTGCCCAGCTGCCGGGCGGCCGTGCGCGCCAGGTCGGTGGCGGTGTCGCCGGGGCCGAGGGGCAGCAGCAGGACGGTGCCGCCGTCGCGTGCGGCGGCGAGGCCGTGCCGGGTCGCGGCCAGGTGGGACGCCGCGGCCGCCAGGCGTCTGCGGGCGTCCGCCTCCTGGTCGGCGTCGGTCGCGCCGCCCTCCAACCGCGCGGCCAGCACCACATGGACGGCGTCGAGGTCGGCGTCGAGACGGGCCGCGCGCTCCCGCAGCAGGCGCGGATCGCGGTCGCGGGCGTCCAGGAGGTCGTCCAGCAGCTCGCCGCGCACGCGCTGTTCGGCCTCGGCGGCGGACCGGCGGGCCAGGAGCAGCAGGGACGTCACCATGGCGGCCCGCTCCAGGGTGCGTTGGTCGACCGGGTCGAGCCCGGGGTGCCCGCGCAGCACCAGTGCGCCGAGCAGTTCGCCGCCGGCGGCCACGGCGGCGATCCAGTCGTCCCCGTGCCGCACCGCGTGCCCGTCCGCGCGGGAGGCCTCCAGTGCCTCGGCCGGTGCCGCGGCGGCCTCGGCGAACTCGACCGTGCCGTCGAGGACCTCGGAGACGGCGGCGGCCACGTCGTGCACCCCGCCGCCGCGCAGCACCAGCTCGGCGAGCCGGTCGTGCACGTCGGAGGCGCGCTCGATGACACCGCTGCGGTCCCGGATGATCTCGTTGGCCCGCTCCAGGCCGGCGAGCGCCGAGCGCGTCTCGGCGAGCAGGTTGGCGGTGTCGATGGCCGCCGCGGCGAGGGCGGCGAAGGAACCGAGCAGGGCGATCTGTTCCCGCTCGAAGACCCGGGCCCGGCGGTCCGCGGCGAACAGCACCCCGATGACGTGGTGCCCGAGGGTCAGCGGCACGCCGAGGATGGCCACGAGCCCCTCGTCCCGCACGCCCGCGTCGATGGTGAGGGTGTGCTGGAAGCGGTCGTCCTTGAAGTAGTCGTCGGTGACGTAGGGACGCGCGGTCTGCGCGACCAGGCCGCCGAGTCCCTCGCCCATGCCGAGCCGCAGCTGCTGGAAGCGGGCCGCGACCGAGCCCTCGGTGACCCGCATGTAGGTGTCACCGCGCTCCGGGTCGTTCAGGCTGAGGTACGCGACGTCCGTGCCCAGCAGCGACCGGGCGCGTTGCACGATCGCCTGGAGCACGGCGTCCAGGTCGCGCAGCCCGGCCAGGTCGTGGGCGGTCTCGAACAGGGCGGACAGCTCGGCCTCGCGGCGGCGGCGTCCCTCCAGCTCCGCGCGCACGCGCAGGGCGAGCGGCTTGGCCCGCTGGAGCGCGGCGATCCACTCCGCAGGCCGTCCTTCGGCGCGCGCGAGCAGCACCGGCTGCTCGTAGGCGTCGGCGGACGCGCCCCGTGCCAGAAGCTCGAGGAACGGCGTCTCGGCACTCACCGACGGCACCTCCGCGGGAACCGACAGGGCCGACTGAACGTGATCGCTGGACATGCCCACAGGATTCACCATGACCCGGCCGTCCCGTCAGCCCTGTGGATAACTCCCCGGCCGACGGGCCCCGCTGTTCAGTGGGCGGTCCAGCCGCCGTCGAGCACGAGCGAGGTGCCGGTCACGAAAGACGCCTGCGGAGCGCACAGATACGCCACGGCCTCGGCGACCTCCTCCGGTTCGATGAGCCGCTTGACGGCACTGTCCTGAAGGAGCACCTCGGACAGGACCCGCTCCTCGGGGATGCCGTGCGCCTGGGCCTGGTCGGCGAGCTGCTTCTCGACCAGTGGGGTGCGCACATAGGCGGGGTTCACACAGTTCGAGGTGACGCCATGGGGCGCGCCTTCGAGGGCGGTGGTCTTGGACAGCCCCTCCAGGCCATGTTTGGCGGCCACATAGGCCGACTTGTAGGCCGAGGCGCGCAGCCCGTGGACGGACGACACGTTCACGATGCGGCCCCACCCCTGCCCGTACATATGGGGCAGGGCACCACGGATGAGGCGGAACGGTGCCTCCAGCATCACGGTGAGCACCGTGTGGAAGACGTCGGGCGGGAACTCCTCGATGGGGCGCACGAGCTGGAGCCCGGCGTTGTTGACGAGGACGTCCGTACCCGCCGCGGCGAGTTCGGCGGCGTCCAGGTCGGTGAGGTCGAGGACGTGCGGTTCGACGGTGCCCGCGAGGTCCCGGCCCTGCTCGGCGAGCGCCTCCAGGCCGGAGGCGTCCCGGTCGACCGCTCTCACCTTGGCCCCGGCCGCCGCGAGCCGCAGCGCGCAGGCGCGGCCGATGCCGCCGGCGGCGCCGGTGACGAGCGCGGTGCGGCCGCCGAGGTCGAGCGGGCAGGCGTGGGGAGCCGGGAGGGCACGGGGCGCGGTCATGCCTCGACCCTAGGCAGCGCCCCTCCCCCACCACATATGGTCAGACCCCATAGTTCAGCCGGAGTCAGTGGCGTCGAACCATGTGGGGCCGTCCGACATGGCCTGCTTGATCCGGAACAGACAGTGCTCGTTCAGCTCGGGCAGGGCGTCGACGTCGAACCAGCCCACCTCCAGCGACTCGTCGTCGTTGACCTGGGCCTCGCCGCCGGTGGCCCGGCAGCGGACGGTGATGTCCAGGAACTGGCAGGTGTCGCCGTTGTCGTACGTGACGGGGTCCCCCGCCTGGACGAGGACGATCCGCTCGGCGACACAGCGCACGGCCGTCTCCTCGTAGACCTCCCGCACGGCGCAGGCCGCGGGCTGCTCCCCCGGGTCCGGGATGCCGCCGATCACCGACCACTTGCGGGTGTCGGACCGGCGGTTCAGCAGGACTCTGCCCTCGTCGTCGAAGACCAGGGCGGTGACTCCGGGGAGCCACAGCAGCTGATGCCCGGCGGAGGCACGGAGGGCACGGATGAAGTCGGGAGTAGCCATGACGTCGACCCTAAGGGGCCGGTCAGGACACCCCGGCTCGTTTCAGGCAGCGTGCGACCGGAGTACGACTAGACGTCACCGGCGCGTCGCCCGCGCAGTCCGGCGCCGACGGCCCAGCCCAGTCCGCCCGCCGCGACCAGCACGAGGGCGATCTCCGGCAGCACGCCGAGCCGCGTGGCGGGGGTCAGCGAGGACCGCAGCGGCACCTTCTGCACCAGCGAGTCGGCCACGAACATGCCGGTCCGCTGGGTGATCCTCCCGTCCGGCATGATGAAGGCGCTGACACCGCTGGTCACCGGCACGGCCACAGTACGGCTGTGCTCGACGGCGCGGACGCGGGACATGGCGAGCTGCTGGTAGGTCATCTCACTGCGGTCGAAGGTCGCGTTGTTGCTCGGCACGGAGATCATCTGGGCGCCGTCGGTGACCTCGGAGCGCACGGCCCAGTCGAAGGCGGCCTCGTAGCAGGTGACCAGGCCGACCTTGGCGCCGTCCATGGAAAACACGCCGGGCTCGGTGCCCCGGCTGAAGTCCTGGCGCTGCATCGAGGTCCAGTTGCTGTTGATCGCCCCGATCAGCGAACGGAACGGCAGGTACTCGCCGAACGGCTGGATCTGGCGCTTGTCGTAGGTGTCGACGGGGCCCTTCGCCGGGTCCCACAGGATCTGCTCGTTGTACAGCTTGCCGTCGCGTTCGACGACGCCACCGACCGAGATGGGCACGCCGATGGCCTTGGCCGCCGTGTCGATCACGGTCCGGGCGTCGGGGTTGACGAAGGGGTCGATGTCGGAGGAGTTCTCCGGCCAGAGCACGAAGTCGGGCCGCGCGGCCTTGCCGGCCTTGACCTGGGCGGCCAGGCGTTCCGTCTCGCGCGCGTGGTAGTCGAGCACGGCCCGCCGCTGGGCGTTGAACTCCAGGCCCGCGCGGGGCACGTTGCCCTGGATCACCGCGACGGTGACGCTGCCGTCCTCGGCCTGGTCGCTCACCAGCGGCCGGGCCGCCACCGCACCCACGACCGGCACGGCCACGCTGAGCAGACCCACGGCCGCCGCGGCGCGCCGCACCGTCCCGGTCCGCCGCCACGACACGGCCAGCCGCACGACCTCGTAGAGCCCGAAGCCGCACAGCACCACCGCGAAGCCGAGCACGGGAGTGCCGCCGACCGCCGCGAGCGGCAGGAACACGCCGTCCGCCTGCCCGAACGCGATCTTCCCCCAGGGGAAGCCGTGGAACGGCACGCGCGCGCGTGCCGCCTCGCCGGCGATCCACACGGCCGCCGCCCACACCGGCCACCCGGGCAGCTTCGACACGACCGCCACACCGACGCCGACCAGCGCGATGAAGAGCGCCTCGATCGCGACCAGGGCGAGCCAGGGGCCCGGCCCGACCTCCACACCGGTCCACACCAGCAGCGGCAGCAGGAAGCCCAGGCCGAAGAGGTAGCCGAGGCCGAGTCCCGCCTTCCAGCCGCGGCCGCGCAGCACCCAGCCGAAGGCGGCGAAGGCCGGCGGGGCGAGCCACCACAGGGTGCGGGGCGGGAAGCTGACGTAGAGGAGCAGGCCGGAGAGCGCGGCAGCGGCGGCCGGGAGGAGGCGCACGAGCCGCCGGGCCCACGCCGCCCGTGTCCCGGACGCGATCCGCGGCTTCAGCTGGTCCGACTCGTCGACGGAGGTTGCGGTGACGGTCACTCCCGGAGTGTAAGTCGAGCGCCCTGGGCGCCGACAGCGCGGTCCACGGGGGCGGCGACAGGGCTCCGGCCGCCCGGCGCGGGACGACGGCCGCTTCGCCCCCCGCCCCGCAGCAACGTTCCTGCTCATTTCGTCACGACACATCCCCAAACCGCCCACCAGCCGTTACGGTGTGCCGAAGTCTCCGTCGTGCGGCCGTCGGCGGTCCGTGCGGCGGGGTCTTCGGAGGTCGGGGGCGACGGGGTGCGGGGGGGGGGCGGGGTGGGTGCCAGTGGGATGACGTCTGCGTCCGGGCCGGACGCGGACGGCGAGAGACGGATCGTTCCGGACGCGGCGGGCGTCGTGGTGCTGGGCGCCTGCGCCGGCTGGTCCCTGATCACGGCGGCCGTGCGTGACGGCAGGCCCGAGGGTGTGCTCCTCGCGGTGCTGGCCGTGGCGGCCGGGTACGCCGCCGGGCGGATCGGCGGGGCGCTGCTGCCGGTCGCCGCGCCCTGCGCCGGCGCGCTGGCCGGCATCGGGCTGACGGTGGCCGTTCCGCATCTCGCTCCGGGCCCGCAGATCACGGCGCCCTTGGGGCATGCCGGGGCCACGGCTGCCGTGCTGACGCTGTCGGCGGGCGCCGCGTGCTGTGCCGCCTGGGCCGCTCCCGCGCCGGCGTTGCGGTTCGCGCTGCGCCTGGTGGCCGCCGGGACCGCGGTGCTGGCGGCCGTGCTCGGTTCGGCCACCGGCTGCGTCTCGTGCGTGGCGGTGCTGCTGTGTTCACTGGCCGCCGGTCGCGTCCGGCGCCGCGGCGCCGCTCTCGCCGCGATGGCCACGGTCGCCGTTGTGGTGACGGGCCTGACCTGGGCGATCGCCGCGCGGGCGGTGCCCACCGGGTTCAGCACCGCCCTCGAAGGACGTCTGACGCCGCACCGCGTCCAGCTGTGGCAGGACGCGTGGGACCTGCTGCGCGGGGACACCGCCCTGGGGGTGGGACCGGGCCGGTTCGGGGAGCTGAGCGCGACGTCCGCCCAGTCGCTGCTGTCCGACGGCAAACCGCACTCGGCACCGCTCCAGCAGGCGGCCGAGCAGGGCCTCGTGGGCTTGGCCCTGCTGGCGGCGGCCTTCGGCTGGGTGCTGTACGCGCTGTGGCGCGGCCCGCGCCCGACGCCAGTGGTGCTGACCGCGGGCGCGGCCCTGACGGTGCTCGCCGCCATCGCCGCGATCGGCAACGCGTTGAGCTTCACGGCGGTGTCGGTGGGCGCCGGGCTGCTGGCGGGCATGGCCACGGCCCGCCCGCTCGCCGACGAGCCGTCGAGCCGCGCACCGGACCCGCACCCGCGGGACACCGGCCGCACTCCCGCATGGTGAAAAGGGGGCACGGGGGGCGCGTACGAGCGGAGCCGCAGCACGTCGGGCCGGTCCGGTCAGGTCGGTGGCGCCGGCCCGGTTCAGTGCGCGGGAGCGCCCGGCTTCCCGGGCCGCAGCCGGGCCTTGATCACCTGCACGGCCGCCTCCGCGTCGTCCACCGTGATGGTGAAGGTGTGTCCGTCCCACAGCTCCAGCACGACGCCCTCCCCCTGGCGCACGACCACCGCGGTGCCCTTCTCGGGCCGCCACCGGTAGCCCCAGCCACCCCAGTGGCGGGGCGTGACGTGGGAGGTGTACGTGGCGCCCGCCACATGGGAGAGCGGGATACGACGGCGGGGCAGGCCGATGTGGCCGCAGCGCACCTCGAGGTGATCCTCGTCGACCCGCAGGGCGACGTGCACGAAGGCGAGGGTTCCGAAGAGGACCAGCAGCCCGGCGGCGATGCACCCGACGACGGCCATGATGAGCGGAGCCGTGCCGGAGGTCCACGCCGAGTCGACCGCGAGCTCGATGCCGAGCGCCATGCAGGCCGCGCCGACGAGCGCCAGCAGCCACTGGACCCGGTTGGTCGCACGGCCGGTCCAGACGTCCGGATGCGAGACGTCGGGATGCGCGGCAGAGGCGTTCTCGCCGTGGCGGTGGTCCCTCATGCATATGAGAGTACTCAGGTTTCGCTCCGCTGGTAGCCGGTGGCGGAGCGTGACTGGGCCGGCCGGGCGTCGGTCCGTCCCGCCGCGCCGGCGGCCGTCAGGACGGTGCGGTCAGCCGGCCGGGGTGACCGCCTGCAGCAGCCGGCCTTCCTCGTACGCCAGGGCCGGCGCGGGCAGCGACCCCTCGCGGCCGCTCAGCAGCACGGTCAGGGTTCCGTGCGGCGTGGCTCCCGGCGCGGGCTGCTCGCCGAGCCGGCGCAGGGCCTGGGCGGCCACGGCGCCAGCGGATCCGTGCAGGACGAGGGGCGGGCGGCCGGGGCGCTGGACGGCGGTGCGGATGCGCTCGGCGACCAGTTCGTAGTGCGTGCAGCCGAGGACGACGGTGGTCACGTCCTCGGGGGTCAGGGCGGCGGCCGCGCTCACGGCGGCGTCGATCGCCGCCTCGTCCGCGCGCTCCACGGCCTCGGCGAGTCCCCAGCAGGGCACTTCGGTGACGGGCACGCCACCGGCGAAGTCCCGGATCAGGGTCCGCTGGTACGTGCTGCCGGTGGTGGCCGGGGTGGCCCAGATGGCGAGGTGGCCGCCGCCGGCCGCGGCCGGCTTGATCGCCGGGACCGTGCCGATGACCGGGAGCTCCGGTTCGAGGCGGGCGCGCAGGGCGGTGAGCGCGTGCACGGTCGCGGTGTTGCAGCCGACGATCAGGGCGTCGGGGCGGCGCCTGGCTGCCGCCTCGGCGACGGCCAGGGCGCGCTCGGTCAGGTCCTGCGGGGTGCGCGGTCCCCATGGCATGCCGTCGGGGTCCAGGGAGAGCACGAGATCGGCGTCGGGGCGCAGCCGCCGTACCGCGGCGGTGGCCGCCAGCAGACCGATTCCGGAGTCCATGAGCGCGATCTTCACCCGATCACGATAGACGATGAGCGGTCCCGGGCCGGTCCCGTGGGGCAGACTGCGCGCGTGAGCGCCGTTGTGTGGACTGCCGCTGGATCACTTCTCTCCTGGCTGTGGCTGCTGCTCTGCCAGGGCTTCTTCTGGCGCACGGATGTGCGACTGCCCCCGCGCCGGGAGCCGGACGCGTGGCCGTCCGTGTGCGTCGTCGTCCCGGCCCGCGACGAGGCGGCGGTGCTGCCCGCCGCGCTGCCGTCGCTGCTCCGGCAGGACTATCCGGGGCGGGCGGAGGTCTTCCTCGTCGACGACGGCAGTGCGGACGGCACCGGTGATCTCGCGCGTGACCTGGCCGGCCGGCACGGCGGGCTGCCGCTGACCGTGTCCTCGCCGGGCGAGCCGCCCGCGGGGTGGACCGGCAAGCTGTGGGCCGTGCGCCACGGCATCGGCCTGGCACGCGCGCGTGGTCCCGAATACCTGCTGCTGACCGACGCCGACATCGCGCACGCGCCGGACAGTCTGCGGGAGTTGGTGGCGGCGGCCCGGTCCGGTGGCTTCGACGTCGTGTCGCAGATGGCGCGGCTGCGGGTGGAGAGCACGTGGGAGAGGCTCGTCGTACCGGCCTTCGTCTACTTCTTCGCGCAGCTGTACCCCTTCCGCCGGATCGGCGGGGAGGGGACGCGGACGGCGGCGGCCGCCGGTGGCTGCGTCCTGCTGCGGGCGGAGACGGCCGAGCGGGCGCGGATCCCGGACGCGATCCGGCACGCGGTGATCGACGACGTGGCGCTCGCCCGGGTCGTCAAGCGGGGTGGCGGGCGCGTCTGGCTGGGGCTGGCCGACCGGGTGGACAGCGTGCGGCCGTATCCGCGGCTGGGCGACCTGTGGCGGATGGTGTCCCGCAGCGCGTACGCCCAACTGCGGCACAACCCGCTGCTGCTGGCCGGCACGGTCGCGGGGCTGGCGCTGGTGTATCTGGTGCCGCCCGTGGCGCTCGCGGCGGGCCTGGCGGCGGGCAGCGCGGCCGCGGCGGTCGCCGGGGGCCTCGCGTGGCTCGTGATGGCGGGGACGTACGTCCCGATGCTCCGCTACTACCGGCAGCCGCTGTGGCTCGCTCCGCTGCTGCCGTTCACCGCCTTCCTCTACCTCCTCATGACGGTCGACTCGGCCGTCCAGCACTACCGGGGACGCGGTGCGGCCTGGAAGGGCCGCACCTACGCGCGCCCGGAGGCCGTGCCCGACGAGGGCTGACCCCGGCCGGAGGACGTCATTTCCTGCCGGGTGTCCAGTTCATGCCCCATCCGTAGGCCTGGTCGACGGTCCGCTGCGGGCTCACCCCGCGCTCGGGCACCAGGTAACGGGCCTCCCGCTGCACGACCAGGTCGCCGCCGGTGTTGGTGATCAGGGCGAGCGCGCACACGGGTGAGGGGACCGTGCACTCGTCGAGGGAGAACTCGATCGGGGCGCCGTGCTGCGGCTGGAGGGTGACGGTGGCGTGCAGGTCGGCGAAGGAGCGGGCGCCTTCGTAGATGGTGACGAAGACGAGGATGCGCCGGAAGGCGTTCTTGTGGTCGAGATTGACGGTGAGGTTCTCACCGGCCGCGACGGCGCCGGTGCGGTCGTCGCCGTCGAGGTGGATGTACGGCGGCTGGTGCAGCGCCCCGAAGGTGTTGCCGAGGGCCTGCACGACGCCTTTGCTGCCGTCGGTGAGTTCGAACAGCGCGCACAGGTCGAGGTCGAGGTCGGAGTGCAGCGCGGCCGGGCGGCCGAACTTGCTGCTCCACCCCGAGAACTGCTTGCGCACTTCCCAGTTGAGGTTCACGTGCAGGGCACCGGAGGTGCCGCCCTGCTTGGCGAGCGAGACGGAGGGGGCCGCCTTGGTGAGCGTGACCTTGGTGAGGCGGACGGGTGCGGGAGGTGTCGCAGGGGGCGCGGCAGGGGGCGGCGGGACGGCCGCCCGGGTCGTCGGCGGGGGCGTGTACGCCGGCGGCGTGGGCGCCGCGGTGGGGGCCGTCCGCTGCGGCTCGTCCACCGTGATGCCGTAGTCCGTCGCCAGGCCTTCGAGTCCGCTGCTGTAGCCCTGGCCGACGGCGCGAAACTTCCAGGCGCCCTGGCGGCGGTAGAACTCGCCGAGCACGAAAGCGGTTTCGGTGCCGGCGCCCGGGTTGTCGAAGCGGGCCACCGGGGTGCCCTGGGCGGCGTCCTGGACCTCGATGTACAGGTCCGGGACCTGCCCGAAGGCGCCCCCGTCGGCGGAGGCGGCGAGGACGATCGTCTCGATGGCGGGCTCCACGCGCGCGAGGTCGACGAGGAGCGTGTCGGTGACGCGGCCGTCGGCGTTCCGCTTGCCCTCATGGCGGATCGCTCCGGAGGAGTGCGCGGGCTGGTTGTAGAAGACGAAGTCCGCGTCCGAACGCACCTTTCCACTCACCAGCAGCAAAGCGGAGGCGTCGGCGTCGGGCACGCCCGGTCCGGTACGCCAGCCCAATTCCACACGCAGCGCCGCGGCGGGCACAGAAGTGTTTGAACCTTTCAGCATGTTCATGTCCGCCCCCATTGCGTGTCACCGCGCCAGGCCCATCCCGGCCGTCCGGACGAGTTCCGTTCGCCCAACCTATTCCTCCGCGCGGCGAACTCCCATGCACGACGACCCGAAGACCGGCGGCCAACCCCTGGTAACCCGCCCGGAACTCGGCCTTTACGCGATCAGGCCCCGGTTCGCCGCCCTTTTTTGCCGAGTTCGCTCGCATTGGGGATACCGGGTCACTGCGGACACGGAAAACAACCCTCTTATCGGTCTCCCCAACCAGCACATCGTGGGCTTAACTTATGTGCCATGACCTCCCCCCGCTCCACCTATGGCGGCGGCTACTACTCCGCCTCCTTCCCGGACACCCCGATCTACGACAAGCTCGTCGCCGAGCGGGGCACCCCGCAGATCGCCCCGATCCGGGTCCCCGCGCAGTACGACATGCCGGTCGGCAACCTGCCCGCCCTCCCGTCGGCGCTGCCCGCGCTGCCGGCGGCCCCGTCCCAGCCCGCCTACGGATATCCGCAGGCGCCGCAACCCGCCCCGCTCCAGCAGGCGCCCGCGGCGTACATCCCGCAGCAGGCCACCGCACCGCGCGGCTATCCGGGCCCCCAGCCCCAGCAGCCGCGCCCGGCGGCGCCCGGCGCGGGGTACGAGGCGATGCGCCCCGCGGCTCCCCGACCCGCCCAGGCCCCTTACCAGGACCCGTACAGCAACCAGCAGTACCGCGGTTACTGAGCCGCCGCCCCCCGGGGCTGTCGGTGCCGACTGGCACGATGGCCCCATGGGGAACGCACACCTGCACGCGATTCATGTCCATCCGGTGAAGGCGGTCCGGGGCCAGGCGCCCCGGGAAGCCGTCGTGGAGCCCTGGGGACTGGCCGGCGACCGGCGCTGGATGCTGATCGACGACGGGGGAAAGGTCGTCACGCAACGCCAGCTGCCGCGCCTCGCGCGGGCCGCCGCCGAGCTGCTGCCCGACGGCGGTGTCCGGCTGTCCGCGCCCGGCATGGAACCGCTGACGGTGCCCGTCCCCGGATCGGCCGGTACGGTGCCGGTGCAGATCTTCCGCGACAAGGTCGAGGCGGTCCCGGCCGAGGGCGACTCCGCGCACGTCTGGTGCAGCACGTACCTCGGCATCGGCGCGCGACTCGTGTTCCTGGACGATCCGGCCACGCGCCGGCCCGTCGACCCGGAGTACGCGCGGCCCGGTGACACCGTCTCCTTCGCCGACGGCTTTCCGCTGCTGCTCACCACGACGGCCTCCCTCGACGCCCTCAACGCCCTGATCGCGCAGGGCGATCACGCGGACGAGGGCCCGCTCCCCATGAACCGCTTCCGGCCGAACGTGGTCGTGACGGGCACCGACGCCTGGGCCGAGGACGACTGGTCGCGCCTCGCCGTCGGGGAGGTGACCTTCCGCGTCGCGAAGCCCTGCGGCCGGTGCGTGGTGACCACCACCGACCAGGACAGCAGTGCGCGCGGCCGTGAGCCCCTGTACAGCCTGGGGCGGCACCGGCGGCTCGGCGGCAAGCTGGTCTTCGGGCAGAACCTGGTGCCCCTGTCCCGCGGCACGATCCGGGTCGGGGACCCGGTCAGGATCCTCGAGTAGCGCACGCACCGGGTCTCCCGCGGAGGCGGGAACCGCGTCGGCGGCCCGGGCGTTGGCCTGATGTGAGAAGTTCATGAGAGGCCCCGGGGAGTGGTGATTTCGCTCTCTCTTCGCCGGGTCCGCGCGTGGACGGCTCCGCCGGGGGTTATCACGGAGCGGGAAGGGGGTGCAGGCGGTGCGAGCGATCAGCGGACTCTGGCGCTGGCGGCGCAACCCACTGTGCCGCGCGACCGACCTGGCCGAGGCCTGGGTGGCCCTCGCGGCCCTGTTGCTGATCCTCCTCATCGCGCCGGTGGCCGGGTTCCTCGTCGGGGGCGCCGCCCAGGACGCCCTGCAGCGCTCCGTCCGGGAGCAGCACGAGACGCGGCATTCGGTGACGGCCACCGTGGTCCGCAAGCTCGACCCCTCCCCGCTGGACGCCGACCCGGAGACCTCCACCGGCCGGGATCTGCGCAACCGCGTCCTCGCCGACTGGACGGCGCCGGACGGCACGCACCACCAGGGCCCGGTCCTGGCGAGCCTCAAGGACCCGCAGCGGGGCGACGAGTTCCGGATATGGACCGACCGGCAGGGCAGGATGGTGGCCCGCCCCCTGGACTCCGCGACGGCGTCGACGCACGCGGTCCTCGCCGGCTTCGGCGCGGCCCTGGCGGTGGGCGGGCTCGTCGAAGGCGGCAGACGGCTGATCGTCTGGCGCATGGTCCGCGTCCGGTACGCCCGTTGGGACCAGGCATGGGACAAGGCGGGCCCGGACTGGGGCAGGACGGGCACCGGCAGCTGACAGCCTTCCGGCTCTGGTCAACCCACCACCCGCGCGCACGCTACGGTGGTCCGGCCGAACCGTTCGGCACAACCCGCGCGCGAGCGAGCAGGAGGGACGCGCCGGGTGTCGATGCCGCGTGCGCGCGCAGGCCCCGGGGGCCGGGCACGGCAGCGGCCCCGGCACCGGCCGCAGCGTCCCGAGGGCGAACGAGCCATCAGTACGACCGAGGTGGGGGCACAGCTACACCATGGCACAGGGCACGGTCCAGGTGACGCACACCGGCACGTCGCGGTGGCGGCGCCGCACGGGTGAGTACGCATCGCTCGCCGCCGCCCTGGAGGCCGCGGCCGACGGAGACGTCCTCACCGTCGCCCCCGGCACCTACCGGGAGAACCTCGTGGTGCAGCGCGCGGTGACCCTGCGCGGCCCCGACGGCTCCCCCGGCTCGGTGCGGATCGCGCCCGTGGACGGGGTGCCGCTGACCGTGCGCGCCTCGGCGGTGGTCCAGGACCTGCACGTGGAGGGCCAGGACGCGGCCGCCCCGGCCGTGCTGGTGGAGGAGGGCACCCCGGAGCTGCGGGACGTGCGCGTCGTGACGCGGTCGGCGGCCGGGATCGAGGTGCGCGGCAGTGCCCGGCCCACGGTCCGGCGCTGCGCGGTCGACAACCCGGCGGGCATCGGCATCGCCGTACTGGACGGCGCGGGCGGGGTGTTCGAGGAGTGCGAGGTCGTCGCGGCCGGCCAGGCGGGCGTGGCGGTGCGCGGCGGCGCGCACCCGCGGCTGGAGCGCTGCCGGGTGCACCACACCTCGGGATCGGGCCTGTCGGCGACGGGGGAAAACTCCGCGCTGGAGGCGGTGGGCTGCGAGGTCTACGAGGTTCGGGGCAGCGGGGTGCAGATCACCGGCCGGGCCACGGCGCACCTCACCGACTGCGATGTGCACCGCACGACCGCCGACGGGGTCACGCTCGACACGGACGCCGTGCTGACGCTGGCCGACTGCCGCATCCACGACATCCCGGAGAACGCGGTCGACCTGCGCTCCCGCTCCGTCCTCACGCTGACCCGCACCACGGTGCGGCAGTTCGGCCGCAACGGCCTGTCGGTGTGGGACCCGGGCACGCGCGTGGACGCCAACCAGTGCGAGATCTTCGACAGCACGGGCGACTACCCCGCGGTGTGGGTCAGCGACGGCGCCACCGCCGTCCTGGACTCCTGCCGAGTGCACGACGTGCCGGACGCCCTGTTCGTCCTCGACCGGGGCTCGCGCGCGGACGTCGTGGACAGCGACCTGTCGCAGGTGCGCAACACGGCCGTGTCGGTGAGCGACGGCGCGACGGCGCAGCTCGACGACTGCCGCATCCGGGACGCGGCGACGGGCGCCTGGTTCCGCGACCACGGCAGCGGAGGCACCCTCAGCAACTGCACGCTGGACGGCACCCAGACCGGCGTGATCGTCACCAAGGGCGCCGACCCCACGGTGGAGCGCTGCACGGTCGACTCCCCGGCGGAAGCGGGCGTCTACGTCTCGGCCGGGGGCCGTGGCAGCTTCCTGAACTGCCGGGTGACGGGCAGCGGCGGCTACGGCTTCCACGTGATCGACGGCAGCCGTACGACGCTCAGGAAGTGCCGCACGGAGCGGTGCGCGCGCGGGGGTTACGAGTTCGCGGACAGCGGCGCGGACGCGGCGTCCGGGGCAGGCCCCCTCGTCGAGGACTGCACGAGCGACGAGAGCGCGGGGCTGCGGGCGCCCGCGGCGCGGGAGACGGCCGTGCAGACGGTGGGCCACTCCCCCGGTCTGCTGGGCGCGGTACCGGAGCAGCGCACCGAACCACCGGCCCCGGCCCCGGTCGCGGAGCCCGCGCAGCCGGTCCGCACCTCCAAGGACGTCCTCGGTGAGCTGGACGCGCTGGTGGGCCTGGAGAGCGTCAAACGCGAGGTGCGCGCCCTCACGGACATGATCGAGGTCGGCCGGCGCCGGCAGCAGGCCGGTCTGAAGGCGGCGTCGGTGAAGCGGCACCTGGTCTTCACCGGCTCCCCGGGCACGGGCAAGACGACGGTCGCGCGCCTGTACGGCGAGATCCTCGCCTCCCTCGGCGTGCTGGAGAAGGGCCACCTGGTCGAGGTGTCCCGGGTGGATCTGGTCGGTGAGCACATCGGCTCGACGGCGATCCGTACGCAGGAGGCGTTCGAGAAGGCGCGCGGCGGCGTGCTGTTCATCGACGAGGCGTATGCGCTGTCCCCGGAGGACGCGGGCCGGGACTTCGGCAAGGAGGCCATCGACACGCTGGTGAAGCTGATGGAGGACCACCGGGACGCGGTCGTGGTGATCGTCGCGGGCTACACGGCCGAGATGGAGCGCTTCCTGTCGGTCAACCCGGGCGTGGCCTCCCGGTTCTCACGGACCATCACCTTCAGCGACTACGGCCCAGAGGACCTGCTGCGGATCGTGGAGCAGCAGGCCGAGGAGCACGAGTACCGGCTGGCACCGGGCGCGCCGGAGGCCCTGCGGACGTACTTCACGGAGCTCCCCAAGGGCCCGGCGTTCGGCAACGGCCGTACCGCGCGGCAGACCTTCGAGGCCATGGTCGAGCGGCACGCGAGCCGGGTCGCCCAGCTCGCCGAGCCGAGCACCGACGATCTGACACTGCTCTACGCCGAGGACCTCCCCGAGTTGCTCTGAGGATCCGCCTACGCCGCGGGCGGTTCGGGTGTGTCCCGGGGTGAGGGCACCCCGGGCCGGAGCCGGGCCAGCAGCATGCGGCGTTCCTCGGCGAAGACCGGGTCGGCCTGGTAGTCGGAGTGGCCGAGGATCGGCGCGGGCAGCGGCAGCAGGTCGGTGCGGCCGTAGGCGAGGGGGTCCTTCAGGGGCGGGTGGTCGACCTGGTCGCCGGGCAGCCGCATCGGGCCGCCGATGGGGTCGGTCAGCCGGTACAGGTTGCGCCAGCAGTCGACGTCCCGGTGCAGGGAGCTGAGCGCGGCGGGCCCGAAGTGCGCCGGGAACCAACGGCCATAGAGGCGCTCCAGCGGGGAGCCGTAGGTCAGCAGTGCGACGCGCTTGCGGGCGGAGGGGGCGAGTTGCCAGGCCGCCGCGGCGGCGAGCACGCTGCCCTGCGAGTGGCCGGAGATGACGAGGCGTCCGCCGGTGACGCGGGTCCAGGTCGCCATCCGCCAGGTCAGGTCGGGCACGGCACGCTCGGCGTAGCAGGGCGGGGCGAAGGGGTGGGCGGCGCGCGGCCAGAAGGTGCCGACGTCCCACAGGATGCCGATGGTGCGGCGCGCGGCGGCGTCCTTGTAGGCGCGCCGGCCCCAGGTGACGAAGAGGAGGAAGCCGAGGCCGATCAGCCAGGAGCCGAGGGCCTGGGCGGTCTCCGCGGCGCCGTGCAGGACGGGGTAGGTGCCGTGCGCCGCCTCGCCGGGTGTCTCGTCGGTGGTCAGAGCGCCGACGAGGGCTCCGGCGCCGAGCAGCAGGGTGACGCCGGAGGTGACGGCGACGATGCGGGGTCCTCGGTCGGTGAGGGCGGCCATGGCGCGGGCGTAGGCGATGCGGCGGGTGCGGGCGGGGTCCATGGCCTCGTCCGGGTAGTCGCGTGCCACGGCGTCGCGTTCGGCGCGGGCGAGCTGCCAGGCGCGGTGGGCCAGCCAGCCGAAGAGCCCCAGCAGCACGACGAGCAGCGGCGGGATCACGGACGCCTGCCAGGTCAGCAGGACCGGCGGGCCCGCGATCGACGCGCCGGTGCCGTCCAGCCAGTCGGACACGCGCTGGGACACGCCGCCGGACATCACCCCGCCCAGGGCGCAGCCCAGCATGGCCACGGCCGGACCGCCCAGGCCGCGCAGCACGGCCCGCCGGTCGGGGTCGGTGCGGTGCAGGGCGTGGGCGACGACGGCCAGGACGATCACGAGCAGGCCCTGGGCCAGGGCGAGGCCGCCGAAGGTCGCGTCGCCCGGCAGGCGCCCGGACGACTCCCAGCCGGGCCGCTCCCAGCCGGCGTAGAGCAGGGCGAGGGCGAGCAGGACGAGGGCGACGAGCGGCAGGCGCCGTACGAAGCGCTCGTCGAGTTCCCGGTCCAGGCGCTTCTCGCTGCGGCCCCGGCGGCACACCACCCAGACCACGGCGACGGCGCAGGCGGCGAGGGCCGCTTCCAGGAGCAGGCCGAGGGTGTCCAGTACGGCGGGGCCGCCGGGCTCGCGGTCGTGGCGGGCGGCGGCGCTGCCGACCGCGGCGGCGACCGTCAGCAGTCCGGCGGCGGTGTGCGCGGCGCGCAGCCGGGCCACCAGCCGGCGTCCGTACCAGAAGCCGGGCCGGCCGAGGGCGGTCGGTCCGGGGACCTCGTCGGGCTCGGGGTCGCGCGCGATCGGCTGCTGGGACTCGTAGTCGCTCCACGTGCGCCGGGACAGGTACCACAGCAGGACCGTCAGGGCGGTGGGGACGAGGGAGGCGAGGGCGAGCCTGCGGCCGGGGCTGCTCCACCAGCCGCCGTTGGAGACGGTGGGTGAGAGGAAGCCGAGCCAGGAGTGGCGGTCGGCGCAGGTGGGTGTGCCCGCGCACTGCCAGGCGGCCAGGTCGAGGGCGACCTCGCAGGCCGCGGCGACGAGCAGCACCGTCAGGGTGAGCCCCGTGAGCCGCACCAGAAGGCCGTACAGGCGCACGGTGCGGCGGCGGCCGTGGGCGCTGGGGCGCATCCAGTGGGCGAGGTTGACGACCATGAACGGCAGGAGCAGCAACCACAGGGCGCGGGTGCCGTTGCCGGAGGTGAGGTTGCACCACACGTAGGCCTCGGGCACCGGCCCGCCCCGGTGGCGGGCGTCGGTGCTGTTCTCCGCGTCGACGTCGTCGGCGCGCCGGAAGACGGCCGCGATGTCGTCGCCGGTGATCCGCTCGGTCCGCGGGTCGTTGAGCATCTCCTGCGGCGTGGTGCCCCCCACGCCGTGGACCAGGAGTTCCAGGGCGGTCCCGGTCTCGCCGGGCCGCGTGGCGGGACCGTCCGGTCCGCCGGTCGACGCATGTTCCTGCGCACGTTCCACTGATTCGCACTTCCCCCGTGACACGCCGTCGGCTCTGTCCGTGCGGGCACAAGGATCTCCACTTCCGCGGCGCCGCACACCTCCTGTCACGGAATCTCCCCGATCCGTGATGCGAGGAGGCGACGGATGAGCCCTGGGTGACATGTGCGCGACGAGCGGTCGATGGCGCCGTCCGCCCCGCGACATGCGAGGATGGGACGTCCGCGCACCGGAGCCGGGAGAAATGTCCCGGTTGGGGCGGGTGCGCAGGGCGTGTCGGACGGCATTGAGGCGAAAGGACCGGAGCGTACGTGAGCGAGAATCAGAACCTCCTCGCGGAGCAGCGGCGATCCCTGATCCTCGACGAGGTCCGCCGCCGGGGCGGAGTGCGGGTCAACGAGCTGACCCGCAAGCTCGGCGTGTCGGACATGACGGTCCGCCGCGACCTCGACGCGCTCGCCCGCCAGGGCGTGCTGGAGAAGGTGCACGGCGGCGCGGTCCCCGTGGTCGAGGCGAGTACGCACGAACCGGGCTTCGAGGCCAAGTCGGGCCTGGAGCTCACCGCCAAGGAGGACATCGCGCGGGCCGCGGCCAAGCTGGTCGCGCCGGGCGCGGCGATCGCCCTGTCGGGCGGTACGACGACGTACGCGCTGGCGCACCAGTTGCTGGACGTCCCGGACCTCACGGTGGTCACCAACTCGGTGCGGGTGGCCGACGTCTTCCACGCGGCGCAGCGCACCTCGGGCCCGCGGCAGGGCGCGGCCACGGTCGTGCTGACCGGCGGGGTGCGCACGCCCTCCGACTCGCTGGTGGGGCCGGTGGCCGACCAGGCGATCGCGGCGCTCCACTTCGACCTGCTGTTCCTCGGGGTGCACGGCATATCGGTCGAGGCCGGCCTGTCGACGCCGAATCTCGCGGAGGCCGAGACGAACCGGCGGCTCGTGCAGTCGGCGCGGCGCGTGGTGGTGGTCGCCGACCACACCAAGTGGGGCAAGGTGGGGCTGAGTTCGTTCGCCTCGCTGGAGCGGATCGACACGCTCGTGACGGACGCCGGTCTGCCCGAGGAGGCGCGTGGGGTGATCGCCGAGCATCTGCGGCGGCTGGTCGTGGCCGGGGAGCCCGAGCCCGAGGAGGGTGCAGACATCTGACGGGCCGCCAGCTAGGGTGACGCTTCCGTCATCGCCCGCTTCCGTCATCACCCGCTTCCGTCAGGGAGGGCCACGTCCATGGCTCACCGTCTGCGCCCGGTGGGGCTCGACTTCGCCGGGACCGCGCCCGTGCGGCACGTCTTCACCCGAGAGATGTCGGTTCCGCCGGAGGCGGCCTACCGCGCGCTGGCGGACGTGCCCGGCTGGGCCGACTGGTTTCCCCAGGTGAAGGCCGCGCGGGCGGTCGACGCCGGCGCGGGGCGCGACATCACCCTCAGCGGGGGCGTGCGGTTCCGCGAGACGGTCCTCGCCGCGGAGGAGCCCGGGGTGTACGCCTACCGCGTCGACGTCACCAACGCGCCCGGGGTGCGGGCGATCGTCGAGGAGTGGCGGCTCACGCCGGCCGGCGGCGGCACCCGGGTGCGGTGGACCTTCGCGACGGACGGGACGGCGGCGTACCGGCTGTTCATGAAGGCGTTCCGGGCGGGTCAGGCGCGCGCGTTACGGGACGCCGTGACGGCGCTGGAGCGGCGGCTCACGGCCTGAGGCCGGGGCTGCGGCGTCCGCACGCGCGAGTCCACGAGTCCCGGTCGTCCTGCGGCGGCCGAAGGCCGGGCCCGGGCCTCAGCCGGGCCAGGCGCCCGTCTCCAGGAACGTGTCGATCGCGGCGGTGTAGGGCGCGATGTCCAGTCCCTGGGCGGCCAGCCAGGCGTCCGAGTAGTACTTGTCGAGGTACCGGTCCCCCGGGTCGCACAGCAGGGTCACGACGCTCCCCCGCCGCCCCTCGGCCACCATCTCCGCGACGATCTTCAGCGCACTCCACAGGCCCGTTCCGGTCGAGCCGCCCGCCTTGCGGCCGATGGCGCGCTCCAGGGCCCGTACGGCGGCGACGCTGGCCGCGTCGGGCACCTTCATCATCCGGTCGATCGCACCCGGTACGAAGCTGGGTTCCATGCGGGGGCGGCCGATGCCCTCGATGCGGGAGCCGCAGTCGCACGTGACGTCCGGATCGCCGGTGGTCCAGCCGTCGAAGAAGCACGAGTTCTCGGGGTCGGCCACGCAGACGCGGGTGTCGTACTGCATGTAGTGGACGTAGCGCGCGAGGGTCGCGGAGGTGCCGCCGGTGCCCGCCGTGGCGACGATCCACGCGGGCTCGGGGAACCGCTCCAGGCGCAGCTGGCGGAAGATGGACTCGGCGATGTTGTTGTTCCCGCGCCAGTCCGTGGCCCGTTCGGCGTAGGTGAACTGGTCCATGTAGTGGCCGCCGGTCTCCGCCGCGAGCCGGGCGGACTCCTCGTACATCGTGCGCGGGTCGTCCACGAAGTGGCAGCGGCCGGAGTGGAACTCGATGAGGCGGATCTTCTCGGCGCTCGTGGTGCGTGGCATGACGGCGATGAAGGGCACGCCGATCAGCTTCGCGAAGTAGGCCTCGGAGACGGCCGTCGAGCCGCTGGAGGCCTCGATCACCGGTCTGCCCGGCCGGATCCAGCCATTGCACAGGCCGTACAGGAACAGGGAGCGGGCGAGCCGGTGCTTGAGGCTGCCGGTGGGGTGGGTCGACTCGTCCTTCAGGTACAGGTCGATGCCCCAGCGCTCCGGCAGGGGGAACTGGAGCAGGTGCGTGTCGGCCGAGCGGTTGGCGTCGGCCTGGACCCTGCGGACGGCCTCTTTCAGCCACGCGCGGTATCCGGTGTCACTGTGGTCGACGTCGAGGGTCACGCCGGTCCGGGTCTGCTGGGGAGTGCTCACGAGGGGGGCTCCTAACGCTGCGCGCCGACGACGGGGCGCGCGGCCGGCACCCCCGATCATAAACACCCGGCGCACGCTTCTCACCTGCATAAACGCGCCTTTGAGCCCCCCAAAGCGCCCCCTGGGGCAGAGGCCGGGGCAAGGGGGCGCGCGGTCCCGGGGGCGCATTCGTGTGTGTGCTGCGGGCGCCCCCCGGCGAGGGGGTCGCATGGACTGGTGCTCGACGCCGGGCGGGGGCAGACTGCACCGCGGGACCGAGGCTCCGGGCGGGGCGGCGGCGGGGTGGGACGCACCGCCGGGACAACGCTTCCGGCCGAGGCGGGACCGTGGTTCCGGCAGGGCACGGCGCGCCGTCCGCGAGCACGGGTACGCCGCCCGGCGGGACCGGGCCTCGGGACGGGGCAGACTGGATCAGGACAAGCGCCCGAACCGGCATCGGCGGGGCGGGCGGGTACACCGACGCGCACAAGGGGGGCGGGTGGCATGGCGGAGCCGGAGTTCAGGGCCACGGGCGTGCGGATCGGGAAGCGGCTGCGTTCGCTCACCCGGGCCGGCCAGGTCCGGATCAGCGACGGCCGGCTCGAATTGCTGACCAGTTACGGCAGTGAGATCGACAGCGCGCCGGTGCAGGCCGTGCGCGCCTCCAGGCCCTGGTTCGGCCCCGATGACCGGGCCACGGCGGATCTCAACGGCAATCGGTACCTGCTCACCCTGGGCGACCACGACCCCGCCCCGGGCGAGCCGGGCCCGCCGGCCGCGCGGCGCTTCATCGAGGCCGTGCGCCGGGCGGCGGGGCGCGGCGACTGAGATGTCCGCGAGTTGCGGTACCCCACCCCCTGCGTCACTCTGGTCTCACGTCACTCTGGGTTTACCGGCGATAACGCTGCGAACCAGCCCGCCGGCCACGACAGCGGGCGGCAGTGTCACGAAGGCGCCCTGCTGGATCCGAACTCCGTGTTCTTCCGGACCTCACGTCGGGGAGTCGCAGCCGTGATCAGCTACCCAAGCAGGCACTGCACGGTGGAGCTCCAAGCCCTGCCGTCGCGGATCGGCCAGGTCCGCAGAATCGTCTCTGCACAATTGCGCTACTGGCATCTTGACGCCCTGATCGACCGGGCCTCGCTCGGTGTGACGGAACTGCTGTCCAACGTCCACCGGCACGCCCAGCCCGACAAGACCTGCACCGTGGAGATAGAGCTGCTGCTCGACCGGCTCACGGTGTCGGTGCGTGACCACGACCCGCGGATGCCCGTGGTGGACGACGCCGAGCCACTGGCGACCTGCGGTCGCGGGCTCGCGATGGTGGCCGCCATGAGCGAGAGCTGGGGCGTCCGGCCGGACGGCGAGTCCGGCAAGGTCGTGTGGTTCACGCTGCCGACGTCCTCCCCCACGGTGGCGGCGCCGTCGCACCGGTCGCGGCGCGCGGTCCAGGAGAAGGCCGCGCGCCGGTTCGCCGAGGTGGGGCACTCCGCCGACGGGCTCCGGCCCGACCATGCTCCCGCCCGGTCCGCCGTTGCCGGTTGACCGGGCGGTGACCACCCTTCGCACGGATGTCGCCTCCGGGTATGGGGCCCGGAGGCGACCACGGCTCGGCAGGGACGGCTCAGCGGCCGGCCGCCGCCTTCTCCGCACGGCGGATCCGGGCCGGGGCGAACGCGTCGATGCTGCCCGCGCCCTGGCCGGGTGCGGCGTCCCAGCCCCGGATGCGCCGGGCCAGGCGGCCGAGACGGCTGTCGCCCGGGGCGACGGCGATGTGGAAGTGGGACTCCTTCACCGGATCGAGCTCACCGCCCCAGACGACGACGCCCTCGCAGTCGGCGAGGATGTCCCGCACGATCGTGCGCTCCTGTCCGGTCATGCCGGTGGAGGCGTCCGCGCCGAGCGGGTAGAAGAGCGGGCGCACGGCGATCGCGGTGCCGGACAGGTGGTTGGACTCGAAGGGCGCCCCGATGTGCCGGTCGGCCGTGTGTCCCTGGATCTCGCGCGGACGCAGCATGTCGATCTCGTACGCGTAGCGTCGCGCGACGTGCAGCAGGACGGTGGCCACGTCGCCCTGCGCGAGGGGCACGTCGACGCCGGTGCCCTCGACGCGGTGGGTGACCGCCCGGTCGATGACCGGCCAGCCGTTCTGCGTGGTGGCGCCCCGCCAGACGCCTTCGGCGGGCGCGGCCGCGGCCGTGCCGGTGGCGGGGACGAGGAGGGCTCCGGCGGTCAGGCCGGCGGTGATGCCGAGCGCCTGGCGGCGGGTGAGCCCGGGAGCGGTGTCGCTCAACGCTTGTGTTCCTTCCGGTGGCGGGCGACGGCCAGCGTGACCAGGCACGCGACAGCCAGCCCGAAGCTGATGGACAGGGCGGGAACGACCCAGGGCGAGACGAGATCCTGCGTCCGCCCGTCGTCCCAGTGGCAGGCCGCGCGCGGCGGCAGGAACCGTTCCTCGAACCGGTCCCAGTCGGCCCGCGGCCACGAAGGCGTGTCGCACATGCGGGCCGGGTCGGCGAACACCACCTGCGCGGCGCCCCACAGGTAGGACAGCGCGCCGACGACCACGCTCCCGACGCATGCGTTGCGGCCGCGCCGTCCCCCGGGGAGCCTCAGGCACAGCAGGCCGAGGCCCACGATGATCAGGGGGACGACCCAGCTCATGGACGGCTCCTAACGGAACAGGCTCTTGTGGTTGGCGAGGTACCGGGCCTGGCTGCGTCGCTCCAGGCCGGCGCGGGCGACCAGGACGTCCGCGAACCCCCGGCAGTATTCCTTGAGCCGGTCCGTCGGGAGGATGTTGGGCAGGATCACGCCTTCCTCGGCCGTGGTGAGCACGAGGTAGGTGCGGCCCGCGGCGATGAGGTTGTGCGGGGTGGTGAGGATGTCGAACGCGGCGTCCGTGGCGGTGGCGGCCTTGCTCCCGAACCGTTTGGCGAAGAAGTCCCGGAAGCGGGTGACCCCGCCGGTCTGCTCGTAGTGGGCGCGGACCGCGGCGGCGATGGACTTGCCGCTCCGCATCTGGGCGGCCAGCAGGTATCCGTCGGCGTCCTCGACGAGGTCGTTGTGTCCGAAGGAGGAGACCACGCCGTTCTGGCCGAGGCGCTGCACGCAGTAGGTGTGGCCGGAGGCGATGCTGTCGCTGTCGCGGCGCCACTCGCCGTAGAAGGTCATGAGGTCGCCGGCCCAGCCGGCCACGTCGCCCTCGTTGGCCGAACCCGCGGCGGCAGGGCTGGGCTTGATGAGGTGGCCGGCCGCGGTGGCCAGGAGGTGCTGCGGGTCCAGGGAGTCGCCGGTGAACGGGTCGGTGAAGGCGTCGAGCAGTTCCGCGCCGTTGTCGTCCGCGTACTCGACGAAGGACCGGTCGATGTCGCTGATGAGCAGCTTCCACTGCGTGCCGGCGTACCGCTTCTGCCGGTAGTAGTCCGTGACGAGCCGGTTCGGGTCGCCCTTGCCGTAGTTCTTGGCGAGGGTGTGGAGCCGTTCGATGTTCGCGATGAAGCCCGCGGCCGGGGACACCACGCGGTTGACGCTCTTCTGGCCCTCGTCGGAGCGCGGCCGGTGCGCGTCGCGGTCCAGGTAGAAGACGTCGGAGCCGTTGGTGACCTTGTACTCCTTGATCTGGTTGAACGACCAGTTCTGCGGGAGCGGCATGCCGAGGTTGCCGGAGAAGCCCCAGGACATGCCGGACACGAACGAGTAGGCGGCGTCGGTGGCCTGCGTGACCTGGGCGCACACGTTGCGGGATCCGTAGACGCCGTGCAGGTAGCGCTTGCCCTTGGAGGACAGGCCGGAGGTGACGCCGCGGAAGTACTCCAGGATGCGCGGCATGTCCTCGACGGTGGCGTCGTAGTCGACCGCGAAGTAGATGACGGTGCCGCGGTTGAAGCCGAAGTGCACGGCCTGGTCGTGGGCCCACTGGCCGTGTTTGCGGCCGTTGGCCCAGTTGTACTCGGCCAGGCTGCGGCCGTGGTCCTGGAAGATCGGGAACACGCGCATCCCGGCGGCGAAGATGGTGGCGAGCTCGCCTTCCTCGATCATCTTCGAACCGCCGCCGGCGGACGCCTCGTTGAGGTACCGGCCGACGTACCGGTACCCGTCCGCGTACATGCGTGACGCCCTGGACGGGGTGATCGTGTACGCCGTGTCGGATCCGTTGACGGGCCGGTCCGGGTCGCCCATGGACACCAGGAGCTGGGCCCACGTCCGGTAGTCGCCGACGCCCGTCACTTCCAGGGCGGAGAATTTCTGGAATCCCTTCAGCCACCCCGCGATGTCGCCGTCCCAGACATCGGTGAAGTGGGTCCGCTGGTCGTCTTCGGGAGAACTCGCGATGGGTTCGTTGAAGACGCACGCCGCGGAGAACAACTGCATGATGATGCCCGACGAACCGGGACCGACGGTATTGGCTTTCAGGCCGGCCTGCGTGCCGGGCCCGAAGTTGCCGGTCGCGTCCGCCTCGGATATTCCGATCTGCAGCTGGATCGCCTTCATCAAGGCCTGCTGGACATCACGCGAGTAGTGACCGTCCGTGGGGCCGATGGAGAAATTGCTGCGCTTCCAATAACGCCCGTTGAGCCATTGCTGGATGGACCGGACCTTGTCCGTGCCCCCCGCGAGGACGGCGTAGGCGTCCATGTTGAGCATCGCCTTGAGCACCTTGGGCTGGACGACGCCGCCGTCCTGCTCGATGCCCATGTTCTCCTTCATCTTGTCGACCGACGCGGCGGCGACGGAGTCGAAGGAGGCGACGCCGGTGTCCCCGCCCCAGTACCCCTTGCAGAACAGGGCGTGGCGCAGGATCTTGACGATGTTCTTGTTCTTCTGCCAGCCGATGCCGATGGTGCCGAGGGCCTGGACCTTGGCGAGCGTGCCGGCACCGAAGTTGGCGACGACGGGGCTGATGCCGAGTTCGTGCTGCAACCCCATCGTCAGCGAGTACATGACCGGCCAGCCGGTCTTTCCGTCTTCCGGGCATCTCGCATAGCCCGACACACCGCCGTAGGTGGCGTTGACCCATTTCTGCGCGGCGAGAACCTTCTCATCTGCCATGCGGCAGCCCCTCCTGAGAAAAAGACCTGTGCGGAGCAGGGGGCGCTGAAGAAGGCAGAGCGGATAAGCACAAACAGTTCGGATCCCCCCACAGAACGACTTCCCCGGTCGTTGTCCGTCTGTGCGGCGATCACCATAGACGCCGACCGAAGTGGCATGTCAAGCGGGGAAATCCCTAGGGCGGTCGGCCTCCGGGAACAGAGAGGGAGTTGTGCCGTTTTCACCCCCGGAAGCTTCAATTCCGAGGGTGAAAACGCGCCAGGCGGCCTTTATTCGGCCGGATCGTTCATACGCCGCCCCCCTTGGCGGTGTGCCCGAACTCCTCGTTCAGCACGGACAGGCGGCGCCAGTACTCGTCCTCGTCGATCTCGCCGGAGGCGAAGCGGTGGCCGAGCACGGCGATGGGCGAGTCCTTCCCGACGGGGGGCTGCCGCCAGGGACCGCCGCGGCGTCCGCGCCACACCGTGCGGCGCAGCAGCGCGATGCCGCCCCCGATGAGCAGCGCCCAGATCACCGGAAGGAACAGGATCCAGGGTCCGGGGCCGCCGTCGCCGTAGTTCGCCAGGGTCTGCATGTCGTCCAACTCCTTGGTCGCCGTGCGGGAATTCCTGTGCTTTCGAGGGTCGTCGCGCGAGGCACCGCCGTCGTCGTACGGCCGGCGGCAGCGTGCCTACCTCACGGGGAGTAGGCGGCCGGGTGACGGGCGCTCCCCGGGACCTCGACTTTTGTAACTACTGGTATGTACAGTGCGGACATGAGCACCTCGGAACGGCTGATCGAATCCACCCGCGAGCTGCTGTGGGAGCGCGGCTATGTGGGCACCAGCCCCAAGGCGATCCTGGAGCGCGCGGGCGCCGGGCAGGGCAGCATGTACCACCACTTCAAGGGCAAGCCCGACCTCGCGCTGGCCGCGATCCGGCGGACCGCCGAGGAGATGCGGGCCACGGCCTCGGCAGTGCTCGACGGCCCCGGAACGCCGTACGAGCGCATCGCCGCGTATCTGCGGCGCGAGCGGGACGTGCTGCGGGGCTGCCCGGTCGGCCGGCTGACCATGGACCCGGACGTGATCGCGAGCGCCGAGCTGCGCGCCCCGGTCGACGAGACGCTCGACTGGCTCCGCGAGCGGATCGCCGCGATCGTCGAAGAGGGCAAGGAACAGGGCCAGTTCGCGCCCGGTCTGGACGGCCGGGAGATCGCGACCGCGGTCGTCGCGACCGTCCAGGGCGGTTACGTCCTCGCCCGGGCCTCCGGTTCTCCCGCCGCGTTCGCCGCGGGGGTGCGGGGGCTGCTCTCGCTGCTGGCACCCCGGACCCCTTGAGGAGACCTTCATGCACGCCATGCAGTACGAGCTCACCCTGCCCGCGGACTACGACATGGGCGTCATCCGCGACCGCGTCGACCGGGTGGGGAAGCTGCTCGACGACTGGGACGGGCTCGGTCTCAAGGCCTATCTGATCCGCGAGCGCGGACGCCACGGCTCGCCCGTCCACCAGTACGCGCCCTTCTACCTGTGGAACACCGTGGAAGGCATGAACTCCTTCCTGTGGGGCGGCGGTTTCCAGGGCCTCAGCGACGACTTCGGGCGGCCGTCCGCACGGCAGTGGACGGGGCTGGCGTACGAGGAGGGGCAGGGGGCACGGGCGCGGTGCGCGGTGCGGCGGCGTCAACCGGTGCCGGAGGGCGTGCTGTTGGCCGACGCCGTCGAGGACGCGGTGAGCGAGGTCCGGCGGCTGGCGGCCGGGGACGGGGCCCTGCTCGCCGCCGTCGCCGTCGACACCAGCCGCTGGGAGCTGGTCCACTTCTCCCTCTGGGAGCATGACGCGCCCCGGGCCGACGGCGAGGTGTACGAGGTGCTGCACCTGTCGGCGCCGGGCCGGGACCGGCTGCCCCGGGGGCGGCAGTGGTGAGCGCGGTCCGTACGGTGCTGGGGGACGTGCCGCCCGGGGACCTGGGGGTGTGCGACGCCCACGACCACGTGTTCTTCGGCAGTCCCCGGCTGCCGGGCCAGGAGCTGCGCAGCGTGGCGGCGGCGCGGGCGGAGCTGGCCGCGTTCCGGGAGCAGGGCGGCGGGGCCGTGGTGCAGTGGACGCCGTACGGGCTCGGGCGGCGGGCCGCCGATCTGCCGCCGCTGTCCCGCGAGAGCGGCGTGCACGTGGTGGCGGCGACCGGTCTGCACCAGGCCGTGCACTACGACGAGGACACCCTCGCCGGGCTGCGGGGACGGCTCGCCGACGTGTTCGTCTCCGAACTCACCGACGGCATCGGGACGTCGGGGGTGCGGGCGGGGCTCGTCAAGGTCGCCGGAGGGTTCCACGCCCTGGACGCGCACGCCCGCTGGACCATGCGGGCGGCGGCCGAGGCGCACCGCGCGACGGGCGCGCCGATCGCCGTGCACCTGGAACTGGGCACCGGTGCGCTGGACGTCCTGGACCTGCTGTGCGGGGAGGGGGAGGTGCCGCCGCACCGGGTCGTGCTCGGGCATCTGAACCGGTCCCCCGACCTCGTGGTGCACCGGCAGGCCGCGGAGTCCGGCTGCTATCTGGCCTTCGACGGGCCGTCGCGCGCCCACCACGCCACGGACTGGCGGATGCCGGACGCCGTGCGGGCCCTGGCCGACGCCGGGTTCGGCGACCGGCTGCTGCTGGGCGCGGACACCACGACGGCCGCCGCCCGCTCGGTGGACGGCGGCCCCGGGATGCCGTATCTGCTGCGCCGCGTGCGGCCCCGGCTCGCCCAGGCCGTGGGCGAGGAGCTGGTCGGGCGCATCCTCAGGGACAACCCGGGCCGGGCCTTCGCGGTGGAGTGGCGGAGCTGACTCAGGTCGAGGCCTGGTCGCTGTCCTTCATCGCGCCCCAGCCGTGCCAGCGGTCGATCTCGACCCAGGCGCTGACCCGGGGGCGGGCGCGCTCCGGGTAGGGCTTGCCGGTGTAGTGCCGGGCGAGGAGGTCGATGTCGGCCAGGCCCTCGTCGTCGTACATCTCGGTGACGCGGCCGATCAGGGTGACGTGGGTGTACCAGTCGTCGCCGGCGAGGACGGTGAGGGTGACGCGCGGGTCGCGGCGCAGGTGCTTCAGGCGGACGCGGCCCGCGTCGAGGTTGATCAGCACCCGGCCGTCCTTCCACGCGTACCAGGTGGCGGTGGAGACCGGTGCCCCGTCGGAACGCACCGTGGCCATGACGCACGGGTTGGGCCGGCTCAGCAGGGCCTCGGCCTCGGGCGGCAGCGGCGGCTTGGACATGAGGGAACCTCCTGGAGGTCAGGCGGACGGGGTGTCGTCGAAGCTGGCGAAGTAGGCGGCGGCCATGTCCTCGTCGCCGTGGCCCTGGGCGGCGGCGCGCTCCAGGCGGGCGGCGGCGGCCTCGGCCACGTCCAGGCGGACGCCGTGGTCCGCGCCGGCCTGGACGATCAGGCGGGCGTCCTTGGCGGCGGTGCTCACGGCGAACTGGGGCGGCGTGAGCCGGCCGTCGAGGACCAGGTCGGACTTGGCGCGCAGATAGCCCATGTCGAGCGGGCCGCCCGCGATCAGGTCGAAGAAGCCGTGCGGGTCGACGTCCAGGGCCTTGGCGAGGGCGAGGGCCTCACCGGCGGCCGCCGTGGCGGCGAGGACCCAGCTGTTGGCGACCAGCTTCAGTCGGGTGGCGGCGCCCGCCGCCCCGTCCTCGCCGGCCCACACGGTGCGGGCTCCGACGGCGTCGAAGACCGGCGTCACCCGGTCCCGGCCCTCGGCGGGGCCGGCGGCGAGCACGGTCAGCTGCCCGGCCTCGGCGGGCTGGCGGGTGCCCAGGACGGGGGCGTCGTAGAAGACCAGGCCGTGCTCGCGGGCGAAGGCGGCCAGGGTGCCGAGGGACTCGATGCCGGCGGTGGTGGACTGCACCCACGCGGTGCCGGGGCGCAGGGCCGGGGCGGCCTCGCGCATGGTGTCCAGGGCGGCCGGGCCGTCGTGGAGCATGGTCAGGACGACGTCGGCGTCCTGGACCGCCTGCGCGGGGGTCTCGGCGATCTGGGCGCCCTCGGCGGCGAGCGGCTCCGCCTTGGCCCGGGTGCGGTTCCAGGCGCGGACGGTGTGTCCGGCGCGGGCGAGGTTGCGGGCCATCGCGGCGCCCATGATGCCGGTGCCCAGGACGCTCACGGTGAGCTTGTCGGTCATTGCGTCAACTTCCTCGGTGGTGCGGTGCGGACGTGCTGTCTGCCGACCAGCCTGCCCGCTCAGCGGCTCCCCTGCCCGGAAGCGGCGCACGCAAGCCTGATACCCGTGGGGTCAGGCTCAGGTCACCGAGATGTCCACGGACGGCCGCAGCTTCGCCGCCGCGGCCCGCGCCTCGTGCACCGGGTGGGTGCCGAAGGCCGCCACCAGGTCCGGGTCCGCGGGGTTCGCGGCCGCCGGGTAGGCGATCTGCTCGTACGCCGCCTGGAAGCGCGGGCCCCAGCGGCGGGCGCCGAGACGGGCCGTGCGGGAGCAGTTGTCGACCATGTGGGCCACGTCCCGGGCGTGCATGTACGGCAGCAGGGAGTCGACGGCCTCGATGACGGACTCGTTGACGATCTCCGACCAGGGGTGGCCGCGCTCGGCGAACTCGTCGACCTGGGCCGTCATGGTGGCGACGAACACGCCGGCGGTGAACGGGTCGACCGCCAGGTCACGGCTGCCGCGCCGGGCCCGCACCCGGTCGCTCACCGACCACATGGGCGAGCCGCCGATCCCGCTCATCGGCCGGGCGCCGAGCCGCTGTTCGGCGAGGATCACACTGCGCAGTTCGGTGCCGTCGGCGACCTCGTCGTAGATCTCCGCGACGATCTCGCGCGCGGGGGCGTACGTCGCCGTGTACGCCCGGTCGAAGACGTCCCGCCCGGTGGCGCCGAGGTGTTCGCGCACGGCCCGCAGCCCGGACCGCGAGATGGTGCGGGCGATCGGGCCGGTGACGTTCTCGCAGGACCGTTCGTACGCCGTGACCTCGTCGTCGCCGGCCAGGCGGTACCGGGTGTACAGGCTCTCGACGATGCCGTGGACGGCGCCGAGCAGGACGGCGCGTTCGCCGACGATGTCCGAGCGGTACTCGCTGTCGAGCGTGGTGCGGAAGGTGTACGGCGAGCCGAGCGCCACGGACCAGCCGAGCGCCAGGTCGACGGCCCGCCCGTCCGGGTCGGCGTGCACGGCGAAACTCGCGTTGATCCCGGCGCCGTTGACGTGCGCGCCCTGCCGGTAGAGCCGCCGCACGGAGTCGCCCATGCCCTTGGGGCACACGGCGATCACCCCGTGCCCGGGCGGGAACTCACCGCCCGTCTCCCGGAGATGGCCGAGCAGGAAGCCGTGCGAGAGACCGATGACGGCGCCCGGCTTCAGGGCAGCGAAGATCTCCCGGTGGTGGGCCGCGAGCGCGGCGTCGGCGATCAGCAGGATCACCAGGTCGCTGTCGGCGGCGACCGTGAGCCAGTCGCCGAGCGTGCCGTCGTCCTCGGTGAAGCCGTGGGCGCGGGCGTCGGCCAGGGAACCGGAGCCGGGGCGCAGTCCGACCGCCACCCGGACGTCCGTGCCGGCGAGGGAGTCGCGGAGGTTGAGGGCCTGCGCCCGCCCCTGGGGTCCCCAGCCGAGGACGCCGACCCGCCGGACGCCGCCGAAGGCCCGCGGGAGGAGCGGGAAGAGGTGCCGCCCGCCGGGCAGGACGGTCTCGGTGCCGCCCGGCACCTCCAGGGTGTCGAGCAGGAAGACGCGGGAGGTGTACGTGGTCGTCGAGGTCATGGTCGAGTTGTAGGCTCGCCCGGAGCGTTGCGGCAAGCGCAACTTGTGCAGCGCCCTGTTGCAGTAGATGAAAGGGCCAGGCCATGCGGGACGATCACCGGGAGCTTCGGCTGTTCCTGCATCTGGCGCAGACGCTCAACTTCGGCCGGACGAGCCTGGACTGCCACGTCAGCCCGGCCACGCTGACCCGGTCCGTGCAGCGGCTGGAGGCGGACCTCGGGCACCGGCTGTTCGACCGGGGGCCGCGCGGGGTGTCCCTCACGGCGGAGGGGCACCGGTTCCGCGCGTACGCCGTGCGGGCCCTTGAGTTGTGGCGCGCCTACCGCGAGGAGGATCCGGATCCGGCGCTGCTCACCGGCCGGCTGGCCGTCTTCGCCACGGTGACGGCGTGTCAGGCGCTGCTGCCGGACCTGCTGGCGCCGTTCCGTGCCGCGCATCCGCAGGTGCGGCTCGATCTGCGCACGGGTGACGCGGCGGCGGCGCTGGCCCGGCTGGACGAGGGCGAGGTCGACGCGGCCGTGGCGGGCATCCCGCCGAGGTTGCCGGAGCCGTTGGTGAGCCGCACGGTCGCGGTCACCGAGCTGGTCCTGGTGACGGCCCGGGACCGCCCCGATCCCGGCCTGGACGGTCCGTTCGTGCTCCCCCAGCGCGGCCTGGTCCGCGATGCCGCCGACCGCTGGTTCCGCGGCCGGGGCGCGGTACCCGACGTGGCGTGTGAACCGGACGGCCACGAAGGGCTGCTGACCCTGGTCGCGCTGGGTTGCGGCACGGGGGTGGTGCCTCGCCTGGTGCTGGAGCACAGCGCCGTGCGGGACCGGCTCGCGGTGCTCCCGGCCGACCCGGCGCCGGAGCCGTTCCCGATCGGGCTGTGCGTCCGGCGGGCCGATCTGCGGCGGCCGGTGGTGGCGGCGCTGTGGAGCCTGACGACGCGGGAACGACGAAAAAACGGGGGTGACGACCCGGAGGTCACAACCCGGGAGTGACGTCGCTGCGGGCGGCTACGTGAGCGCTCCCAGCGGATCGTCCAGGACCGGCTGCCAGGCCAGTTCGGCGGCGCCGACCAGACTGTTGTGGTCGAGGGTGCACGGCAGGATGGGCACGCCGCCGCTCTGGCCCCACAGGCTGCGGTCGGCGACGACCGCGCGGAGCCGGTCGGGGTCGGCGTCCAGCAGGGTGCGGTGCAGGCCGCCGAGGATGATCCGGTCCGGGTTGAGGATGTTGACCAGGCCGGCGAGTCCGAGGCCGAGCCGGTCGATGAGGGTCTCGGCGGCGGTGCGGACGCCCGGGTCGTCGTAGTGGTGGCGGACCAGGTCGATGGACTGCTGGAGCAGGGACACCTCGGGGCCGGGTTCGCGTCCCGCCTCGGTCAGGAAGGCCAGCGGGTCGGTCTCCACGTCGAGGCAGCCGCGGCTGCCGCAGTGGCAGGGGCGGCCCTCGGGGTGCACGGTGAGGTGGCCGACCTCCAGCGCGAGACCCGAACTGCCGCGGTGCAGACGGCCGTCGAGGACGAGCGCGCCGCCGACGCCCCGGTGGCCGGTGGCCACGCAGAGCAGGTCACGGGAGCCGCGTCCGGCGCCGTGCCGGTGCTCGGCGAGCGCGGCGAGGTTGACGTCGTTCGCGGCGAACGCGGGTCCGTCGAGACCGGCCGCGCGCACCTGCTCGGCGAAGATGTCCCGCACGGGTGCGCCCGCGGGCCAGGCCAGGTGCAGGGGGTTGAGGGCGAGGCCCTCCGGTTCGGCGACGGCGGACGGGACGGCCAGCCCCGCGCCGACGCATCTGCGTCCGGTCTCGCGGAGCAGCTCGGCGCCCGCCGTGACGACGGAGGCGAGCACCTTCGCCGGGTCGGCGTCGACGACCTCGCAGCCGGGCGCCGTGGCGACGATCCGACCCCCCAGACCGACCAGCGCCGCCCGGAACCCGTCGGCGTGCACCTGCGCGGCGAGGGCGACGGGACCGTCCTCGGCGACGGCCAGCCTGTGCGAGGGCCGTCCCTGCGAGCCCGCCGCCGCGCCGGGCCGGGCGTCGACCCGGATCAGGCCGAGCGCCTCCAGTTCGGCGGCGACCGCGCCGGCCGTCGCCCGGGTGACACCGAGCTCGGCGGTGAGCACGGCCCGGGTCGGCGCGCGTCCGGTGTGCACGAGTTCCAGCGCGGGTCCGAGGGCTCCGCGCCCCCGGTCCAGCCGTGTCCTCGACGTGCTCCCATCCCCCGGCCGGGGGTCCGCCTTCCCGCTCATGAGGGCGAGTCTCCCATGATCCGCCGGAGCGGCGGCCTACCGGCCGCTGACCCGGAGCGTGATGTTGAGCCGTCCGCTCAGGCCCAGCCCGGGCGGTGCCGTGCCCGCGTGCACCCGGGGCACCCCGTGGTAGGCGAGCCGGGACGGCCCCCCGAAGACGAACAGGTCGCCGCTGCGCAGCTCGACGTCGGTCCAGGGCCGGGTGCGGGTCTCGGTGTTGCCGAAGCGGAAGACGCAGGTGTCGCCGAGGCTCAGCGACACCACCGGCGCGTCCGACGTCTCGTCGCTGTCGCGGTGCATGCCCATGCGGGCGTCGGCGTCGTAGAAGTTGATCAGTGCGATGTCGTAGGCGGGCGCCGGGCCCCCGAGGGTGTCCCGGACCGCCCGGCGGCCCAGGTCGCCCAGCCAGTCCGGGAAGGGCTTGACCGGGGCGCCGTCCCCGTCGGTGACCGTGCGGGCGTAGCCGTAGGGGTACCAGTGCCAACCGAGGCACACCTGCCGGGCGGTCATGGTGCCGCCGCCGGGGGTGCGGACCGTGCGCAGTCCGGCGGGCGGACGGGCCCAGGCGCGGCAGGCGTCGAGCAGGGAGCGCTGCTCCTCGGGGCCCAGCCAGTCCGGCACGTGCACCGCGCCGGGCGCGACCTCGGTGCGGGCCCTGGGGAACAGCTCGCCGTCCATGCTTCCCATCCTGCCCGACGCTTCCCGTCCTGCCCGACCGGGGCTGAGCTGCGGCTCGGCTAGCCTGGACGCACGATGAACGACCGTATGACGACGCCGTGGGGCGCGCTCGCGCTGACCCGTTTCCCCGAGGACCCGCGCGACCGGCTGCGCGCCTGGGACGCCTCCGACGAGTACCTGCTGCGGCACCTGGCCGCGGAAGAGGTCCCGCTGTCGGGCACGGTCGTGGTGGTCGGGGACCGCTGGGGCGCGCTCGTCACGGCGCTCGCGGAGCACCGGCCGGTGCAGATCACCGACTCGTACCTGGCGCAGGAGGCGACGCGCGCGAACCTGGCGCGGGCCGGGGCCGAGCCGGGCGCCGTACGGTTGCTCACCACGCAGGACCCGCCGCCGGAGCGGATCGACGTGCTGCTGGTGCGGGTGCCGAAGAGCCTGGCGCTGCTGGAGGACCAGTTGCTGCGGCTGGCGCCCGCGGTGCACACCGGGACGGTCGTCGTCGGCACGGGCATGGTGAAGGAGATCCACACCTCGACGCTGAAGCTGTTCGAGCGGATCCTCGGCCCGACGCGCACCTCGCTCGCCGAGAAGAAGGCCCGGCTGATCTTCTGCACGCCGGACCCCACGCTGGAGCGGCCCGCCAGCCCGTGGCCGTACGTCTACACGCTCCCGGACGGCATCGGCCCGGCCTCGGGACGCACCGTCGTCAACCACGCGGGGGTCTTCTGCGCCGACCGGCTCGACATCGGCACTCGGTTCTTCCTGCGGCACCTGCCGGGTGGGCGGGGCGGCCGGGTGGTGGACCTGGGGTGCGGCAACGGCGTGGTCGGTACGGCGGTGGCGCTGGCCGATCCGTCGGCCGAGGTGCTGTTCGTGGACGAGTCGTTCCAGGCCGTGGCCTCGGCGGAGGCGACGTACCAGGCGAACGGCGTGCCGGGGCAGGCCGAGTTCCGGGTCGGTGACGGGCTGGCGGGCGTGCCGTCGGGCAGTGTCGACCTGGTCCTCAACAACCCGCCGTTCCACGCCCACCAGGCGACGACGGACGCCACGGCCTGGCGGATGTTCACCGGGGCGCGGCGCGCGCTGCGGCCGGGCGGTGAGCTGTGGGTGATCGGCAACCGCCACCTGGGCTACCACGTGAAGCTGCGCAAGGTGTTCGGCAACAGCCGGCTGGTCGCGAGCGACCCGAAGTTCGTGGTGCTGAAGGCCGTCAAGCGGTAGCCGGGCCGAGGGTCTTCAGGGTCCTGGCGACCGCCCGGGTCATGGCCTCCCGCGCGGCCGTCAGATAGCCGCGGGGGTCGACGGCCTCGGGACGGTCGGCGAGGAACTCCCGGATCGCCCCCGTCAGTGCGATGTTCAGGGCCGTGCCGATGTTGACCTTGGCGATGCCGCCGGCGATCGCCGCGGTGAGTTCGTGGTCCGGGACGCCCGAGGAGCCGTGCAGGACGAGGGGGACGTCCAGGGCGGCGGACAGGCGGGTGAGCAGGGTGTGGTCGAGGGTGGCGGTGCGGGTGGTCATGGCGTGGGCGCTGCCGATGGCGACGGCCAGGGCGTCCACGCCCGAGTCGGCGACGAAGGCCCGGGCCTCGTCGGGGTCGGTGCGGGCGCCCGGGGCGTGCGCGTCCAGCGGGGGTCTGCCGTTCTTGCCCCCGATCTGCCCCAACTCGGCCTCGATCCAGAGTCCTTCGGCGTGGGCCCAGTCGACCGCCGCGCGGGTCACCGCGAGGTTCTGCTCGTAGGGCAGCCGGGCCGCGTCGTACATCACGGAACTGAAGCCGGCCTCCGCGGCCTGGTGCAGCAGGGTGTCGCTCTGCACGTGGTCGAGGTGCAACGCGACCGGGACGGCGGCGTGTTCTGCGGCGGCGACGGCCGCGCGGGCGAGGGGCAGCAGGCGGCCGCCGCGGAATCGGACCGCGTTCTCGCTGACCTGGAGCACGACGGGGGCGTCCACGGACTCGGCGCCCGCGATGACGGCCTCGACGTGCTCCAGCGTGATGACGTTGAACGAGGCGACGGCCGAACGGGCGGCGACGGCACGGGTGATCAGCTCGCCGGTGGTGGTGAGGGGCACGGTGTCTCCAAGGTCGGGTCGGGGGGGCGGGGCGGCGGGCGGCCGGGGCACCTGCGGCGAGGGCCGACGATCACCGGCGGTGGGGAGGGGCCGGGC
>JJOH01000002.1 GCA_000696115.1 Streptomyces olindensis | reverse complement strand
ACCACCGGGGCCACCGGGAGCGCCGCCAGGGCCGCCGGGCTCGTTGAAGGCGCCCGGACGACCGGGGCCACCGGGGCCACCCGGCTCGCCGAAGGGGTCAGACCCTCCGGGGCCACCCGGTTCGTTGTATGCGCCAGGTCCGCCCGGGCCACCCGGACCGCCCGGACCGGGCTCGGCGAAACCGCCGTGCCCGTTCCGCTCGTGGTAGGGGCCACCGGCCGGCGGCACCATCGGGCCGTCCCCGGTGACCGGGCCGCCGGTCGGGCCGGCCGGGCCCTGCGTGCGGGGGCCGCCGTTCCCGGCGAAGTCGCGGGACGCGCCCGGGTCGTCGTAGCCGCCCTGGCCGTTCCGGCCGCCGCCGTTGTCCGAGAAGTACGGCAGGTCGTCGCGGCGCGGTTCGCCGCCGTTGCCAGGGGCGGGACGCGAACCGTTGCCGAGCGGGCCCGCCGCCAGCGCCTCGGTGACGTCGAAGGAGCCGGTGCCGCCGCCGTGCCCGGGCGCGACGGGTCCGCCGGTCGCGCCGCCCGGGAGCCCCGCGCCGTTCGTACCGCCGGACCGGGAGCCGCCCGGCGCGCTCATGGAGCCGACGACGCCTCCGGGCCGCCCGGCACCGGGCCGTGCCCCACCGGGCGCGCCCGCGCCGGATCCGGACGCCGCCGGACCCGAACCGCTCGGCAGACCGGCCCCGTTGGTGGAGCCGCCGCCCTGACCGCCCTTGCCGCCGCCGGACTTGCGGGGTGCGAACCAGTCGCTGGCCGGCTTGTCGTCGGTGGACTGAGCCGACTCGGCGGGAGACTCGGCCGTGCCCGTGCCCGTGCCCCGGGACGCCGTGCCCCCCGGCGCCGTCGGCGCTTCACCGCGCGTGTCGGTGTCGCCCGAGCCGTCCGCTTCCGCGACGGGCTTGCGCACGACCACCGGCGGAATGGGCCGCGACCCGGGGATGTTGATCCGGATCCGGGTCGTCAGCGTGGTCTCGGTCTTGCGTTCCTCCGGCCGCGCGGCCGAACGGTCCGCGCCCGTACCGCCGTCGGAGACCGCCGGGGTCCCGTACGGCGGCGTACCCGACGGGTAGGCGGCTCCGCCGCGCCCGTTGGGCCCGGAGGACGGAGTGTCAGTTTCACGACTCAAGGCAGGTTCTCCCGGTTGGCTCCGCCGCCCGACACAACCTCACGCGGGCAGCTCGGCGGCGCGCACCACCATACTGGCCACTTCTCACCCGTATCCCCGGACCGCCATGGAAACCCACACCGGACCCCCACGCGCAGGTCCTGGCGAAGTGGTACGTCACTTGCCAAGTCGGACGGGACCGCCGTCAGGTTGCCGCACCCGGGCGAAGGTGGCACACATCACAGCCACGCCGATGCCGCCGAGCAGGAAGAGGTAGGAGCCGCTCCCCGCGGCGAAGAGGAAGTCGCCTTCCGGGCGGCTGGCGGTGAGCAGGACGACGGCGAGCATCCAGCCGGCGGCGGCCGCGACGCCCCCCGCCCGGCCGCGCGTGACCTGGGCGGCGCCGAGGACGAGCCCCGCCTCACCGGCCAGGGCGAGGAGCAGCCCGCCCGGGAACCAGCCGGGCTGCACGAGCGCCCCGGCCGCCCCGACGACGGCCCCGAGCAGGAAGAAGCCCAGGCAGGCGACGGCCCGTCCGAGGGAGGGCGGCCGGATCGGCTGGGCGAGCATCGGCGTCCGGTCGCTCATGAGGCCTCCTCGACACCGGCGAACAGGTCCGTCTCCCGCTCCCCGGGGCCACGCCCGCCCCGCACCAGCTCGTAGTACTCGGTGGTGAGGATCGGCTGGGCGAGTTCGTTGGACAGCACGAAGTACGGCTCCGCCACGGTGATCTGGGTGGCGTGGGCGCGCATCGCGGCGGCCTTGGCGGCGCCGTGGGCGGTGCCGTCGATCACGGTGGTGATCCGCTCCTCGGCCACGACACCGGGTACGTCGTCGACCTCGGCCGTCTTGGTGAAGGGGGTGCCGGACAGGTCCTCCCGGAGCCGGGCGAAGGATTCCTCCACAACAGGCCGGGGGACCCGGTTCCAGTAGATCTTGGGGATCTTCCAGCCGGTCTCGGCGGACAGCTCGGCGGCGCGCATGGCGACGCGGTGGGCCTGGATGTGGTCGGGGTGGCCGTAGCCGCCGTTGTCGTCGTACGTGACGAGGACCTGGGGGCGCACCTCGCGGATCACCTCGACGAGGTGGGCGGCGGCCTCGTCGACGTCGGCCTGCCAGAAGCAGGCGGGGTCGTCGTTGTCGGGCAGGCCCATCATCCCGGAGTCGCTGTAGCGTCCGGCGCCGCCGAGCAGGCGGAAGTCCTGGACGCCGAGCTCGGCCATGGCGGCGGTGAGCTCACGGCGGCGGTGCTGCCCCAGGGCGGCACCGGTCAGGTGCGCGAGCTCCGGTGGGATGACCTCGCCGCGCTCGCCGAGGGTGCAGGTGACGAGCGTGACGTGGGCACCCTCGGCCGCGTACCTGGCCATGGTCGCGCCGTTGTTGATCGACTCGTCGTCCGGGTGCGCGTGCACCAGCAGCAGACGCCGGGAGGGCTGTTCCGTCATGGGCCCACCCTACGAGGTCCCGCGACGGTCAGAACTTGATGCTGCCGATCATGCCCGCGATGTTGGTCGTCAGCTCGTTGATCGTGGGAGCGACGGTCGAGGAGGCGAGGTAGAAGCCGAGCAGCATGCACACGATGGCGTGCCCCGCCTTCAGCCCTGACTTTTTGATGAGCAGGAAGACGATGATCGCCAGCAGCACCACCGCCGAAATCGAGAGTGCCACGGCGGCTCACCTCCAAAGATCCACAGGGGCGCGGGGGGTCGGACTATGGGGGCATTAAATCCGTACAGCAGCCAGCAGGTTCATACCCACTATGCGACATTGATCATAACTATCCGTCCGTGCGCATCGATCGGCGCACGGCCGCACAAGGGGGCGCATGGCCAATATGGTCAGGGCATGACGACCGAGCCTGACTCCTTCCCCCGACGACACGCCCGTACCCAGCGCTTCACGCTCGGCGCGCCGCGTTCGTTCACCGTGGCGCCCGACGGTTCGCGTGTCGTGTTCCTGCGCTCCGGTTCCGGCACGGACCGGGCGAGTTCGCTGTGGGTCCTCGACACGGAGGAGGGCGGGGAGCGCGTGGCCGCCGACCCGCGCGCCCTGCTGGGCGGTGCCTCGGAGGACCTCTCGCCGGAGGAGCGGGCCCGGCGCGAACGCAGCCGTGAGGGCGGCGCCGGCATCGTCGGGTACGCCACTGACTCGGCCGTCGAGTTGGCCTCTTTCGCCTTGTCAGGGCGGCTTTTCACGGCCGAGCTGCGGGCCGGGACGGCGCGTGAACTGCCCACTCCGGGGCCGGTGATCGACCCGCGTCCGTCGCCCGACGGGCGGCATGTCGCCTACGTGGCCCAAGGCTCGCTGCGGCTGGTGGGCGCCGAGGGGGAGGCCGACCGGGCGCTCGCCGAGCCGGAGTCGGAGAATGTCTCGTTCGGACTGGCCGAGTTCATCGCGGCCGAGGAGATGGGGCGGGCGCGCGGATTCTGGTGGGCGCCGGAGTCGGACCGGCTGCTCGTGGCGCGCGTGGACGACACGCCGGTGGAGCGGTGGTGGATCGCCGACCCGGCGCATCCGGAGAGGGAGCCGCAGCGGGTGGCGTATCCGGCGGCGGGCACCGGCAACGCGGATGTCCGGCTGTTCGTGATCGGCCTGGACGGGGCGCGCACCGAGGTGGCCTGGGACCGGGCGCGGTACCCGTATCTGGCCCGTGTGCACTGGTCAGGGGCGGGTGCGCCGCTGCTGCTCGTGCAGTCGCGCGACCAGCGCGGCCAGCTGATCCTGGCCGTGGATCCGGACTCGGGCGCGACACGGATGGTGCACGCCGACGAAGATCCAACATGGCTTGAACTTTTCGCCGGGGTGCCGTGCTGGAGCCCGTCCGGGCAACTGGTCCGGATCGCGGACGAGGGCGGTGCGCGGGTGCTGGCGGTCGGGGAACGGCCGCTCACCGGGGCGCAGTTGCACGTCAGGGCCGTGCTGGACGTCTCCGACGACGACGTGCTGGTCTCGGCGTCGGCGGGCGAGGAGGCGGCCGAGGCGGAGACGGGCCAGGTGCATGTGTACCGGGTCAACGAGCTGGGCGTGGAGCGGGTGTCCCAGGAGCCGGGCGTGCACGCGGCGGTGCGGGCCGGGGGCGTGACGGTCCTGGTCTCGGCGACGCTCGACCGGCCGGGTTCGCGGGTGCAGGTCCTGCGCGACGGAAAACCGACCGCGACTGTCCGCTCGTACGCCGAAGATCCTGGTATGTCCCCCCGCGTGACGCTCACCGAGGGGGGCGCACGCCGCATCCCGTGCGCCGTGCTTATGCCTCGGGACTACGCCGGTGACACCCCCCTGCCGGTGCTCATGGACCCCTATGGGGGCCCGCACGGCCAGCGGGTGGCCGCGGCCCACAACGCGCACCTCACCTCGCAGTGGTTCGCGGACCAGGGCTTCGCGGTGGTGGTCGCGGACGGCCGCGGCACCCCGCACCGCTCCCCCGCCTGGGAGAAGGCTGTCCACCACGACTTCACCGTGTCGCTGGACGACCAGGTGGAGGCGCTGGAGGACCTCGCGCGGCGGTACCCCCTGGACCTGTCCCGGGTGGCGATCCGCGGCTGGTCCTTCGGCGGCTGGCTGGCGGGCCTGGCGGTGCTGCGCCGCCCCGACGTCTTCCACGCGGGGATCGCGGGCGCGCCCGTGACGGACTGGCGGCTGTACGACACGCACTACACGGAGCGCTACCTCGGCGTCCCCGCGGAGCACCCGGAGCCGTACGCGACGAGCTCCCTGGTCACCCCGGACGGACTCTCCTCCCCCGCCGAGCCGCACCGCCCGCTGATGATCGTGCACGGCCTCGCCGACGACAACGTGGTGGTCGCCCACGCCCTGCGCCTGTCCTCGGCCCTGCTGGCGGCCGGCCGCCCGCACGAGGTGCTGCCGCTGTCCGGGGTCACGCACATCACCCCCCAGGAACAGGTCGCCGAGAACCTGCTCCTGCTCCAGGTGGACTTCCTGAAGCGCTCCCTGGGCCTCCCGGGCACCTGAGCACGGCAACGGGCCGGGGCGACATGGCGCGCCCCGGCCCGTTTACGGCACCCGCACGGCCGTACGCTGAACAGCCTGACGCGTCCGTATATCGGGACCGGGTCGGCCAAGTTGCCTGCGTGTTAACGCGATTGCTGCGCATGTGTGCGCTTATGTCACGCGCCGGTCCGCATGCCGAAAGGGCCGGCCCCCGAGGCGAAGCGCCACGGGAGACCGGCCCTGAGACCCGGGGGTCAGGCCGCGTGGACCACGTCCTTCTCCTCCGCGAAGTGGCAGGCCGACTCGTGGGCCGCCGGGGAGTCCGAGCCCTGGAAGCGCTCCGGGATGGCCAGGAGGGGCACCTCCTGGGCGCACTTGTCCTGGGCCTTCCAGCAGCGGGTGCGGAAGCGGCAACCCGAGGGCGGGTTGGCCGGGGACGGGACGTCGCCGGTGAGGATGATCCGCTCGCGCCCCTCGCGGGACTCCGGGTCGGGAACCGGGACGGCCGACAGCAGCGCCTGGGTGTAGGGGTGCGTCGGGTGGTCGTAGATCTCCGTGTCCGTGCCGATCTCGGCCATCTTGCCGAGGTACATCACGCCCACCCGGTCCGAGATGTGCCGGACGATCGACAGGTCGTGCGCGATGAAGAGGTAGGAGAGGTTGAACTCGTCCTGCAGCTTCTCCATCAGGTTGATGACCTGCGCCTGGACGGACACGTCCAGCGCGGAGACCGGCTCGTCGCAGATGATGATCTCGGGGTTGAGCGCGAGGCCGCGGGCGATGCCGATGCGCTGGCGCTGACCGCCCGAGAACTGGTGCGGATAGCGGTTGATGTACTCGGGGTTGAGGCCGACCACGTCCAGGAGTTCCTGGACCTTGCGGCGGCGGTCGCCCTTCGGCGCCACCTCGGGGTGGATCTCGAAGGTCTCCCCGATGATGTCGCCCACCGTCATACGGGGGTTGAGCGAGGTGTACGGGTCCTGGAACACCATCTGGATGTTCCGGCGGACCGCCTTCAGCGCACGCCCGGACAGCTTGGTGATGTCCTGGCCCTTGTAGAAGATCTCGCCCGCGGTCGCCTTCTCCAGCATCATCAGCAGCTTGGCGACGGTGGACTTGCCGCAGCCGGACTCGCCCACGATGCCGAGCGTCTCGCCCTGGTAGAGGTCGAAGGAGACCCCGTCCACGGCCTTGACCGCACCGACCTGCTTCTTGAAGAGGATGCCCTGGGTCAGCGGGAAGTGCTTGACCAGGTTGCGCACCTGCAGGATCGGCTCGCCGCGCTCGACCGGGGCCTGCATGGCGGCCACGGCCTCCTCGTCGGTGGCGGCGTCGACCGTCTCCACCTCGGTGACGTTGGGGGTGGCGTCCATGGACTCGTCCGTCTTCTCCAGCTCAGCCATGGATCGTCTCCTTCCAGAAGTGGCAGGCGCTGCCGCGGCCGGCCAGCTCGCCGCCGTCCCGCTCGGTGACCTGGTGCAGCGGCGGGACGTCCGTACGGCAGATGTCCTGCGCCTGCGGGCACCGCGGGTTGAAGGCACAACCGGACGGGATCCGCGTCAGGTTGGGCGGCAGACCCTTGATCGCGTACAGGTCCTGGCCCTTCTGGTCCAGGCGCGGGATCGAGTCGAGCAGGCCCTTGGTGTAGGGGTGCGCCGGCCGCTTGTACAGCTCGTGCACCGGGGCGGTCTCCACGATCCGGCCCGCGTACATCACCGCGATCTTGTCCGCGACGTCGGCGACCACGCCGAGGTCGTGGGTGATCAGGATCAGGCCCATGTGGTACTCGCGCTGCAACTCCGCGAGCAGGTCCATGACCTGCGCCTGGACCGTCACGTCGAGGGCCGTGGTGGGCTCGTCGGCGATGATCAGGTCCGGCTCCAGGGCGAGCGCCATCGCGATCATGATGCGCTGGCGCATACCGCCCGAGAACTGGTGCGGGTAGTCGCTGACGCGCTCCTTCGCGGCCGGGATCTTCACGCGGTCCATCAGCTCGATCGCCTTGGCCTTGGCGTCCTTCTTGGACAGGCCCTGGTGGACGCGGAACATCTCGCCGAGCTGGTAGCCGACGGAGAGCACCGGGTTCAGCGAGGACAGCGCGTCCTGGAAGATCATCGCGATCTTGCTGCCGCGGATCTTCCGGCGCTCCTCGTTGGACATCTTCAGCATGTCCTGGCCGCGGAAGAGGATCTCGCCCTTGGGGATGCGGCCGGGCGGCATGTCGAGGATGCCCATGATGGCCTGGGCGGTGACGGACTTGCCGGAGCCGGACTCGCCGAGCACGGCGAGCGTCTCGCCCGCGGAGACGGAGTAGTTGACGCCGTTGACGGCCTTGGCGACCCCGTCGCGCGTGCGGAACTCCACGTGCAGGTCGCGGACTTCCAGCAGCGGGCGGTCCGCGCCCCCCGAGCCGTCGGGGGCGGGACTCTCGGCCACTTCATCGATGATGGTCACGTACGCCTCCCTCAGCGCAGCTTGGGGTCGAGGGCGTTGCGTACCGCATCGCCGAACATCAGGAACGACAGCACCGTGATCGAGACCATCACCGACGGGATGATCAGGGTGTGGGGCGCGATACGGAGCTGCTCACGTCCTCGCGCGACGTCGCCGCCCCAGGATACCGCCGAGTCACCGAGACCCACGCCCAGGAAGGACAGGGTGGCCTCGGCCGCGATGTAGCCGCCGAGCGCGATGGTCGCGACGACGATGATGGGCGCGAGCGCGTTGGGCAGGATGTGCCGGAACAGGATCCGGGACGTCGAGGCCCCGAGCGCCTTGGCGGCCACCACGTAGTCCGACTGCTTGATGGTGATGACGGCACCGCGCGCGACGCGGGCGATCTGGGTCCAGCCCAGGAAGGCGAGGGCCATGATGACGACCCAGACGGTGCGGTCGTCGAAGGAGTTGAGCACCACCAGGGCGCCGAGCAGGAACGGGATGCCGAGGAAGATGTCGGTCACCCGCGACAGCAGGGTGTCGGTCCAGCCGCCGAAGTAGCCGGCGATCATGCCGATGATCGTGCCGAGGATGGTGACGGCGACGGTGACGCCGACACCGACGGTGATCGAGGCGCGGGCACCGTAGACGACACGGGCGTAGATCGAACGGCCCTGGACGTCGTAGCCGAGCCAGTCCGGGGCGAAGAAGTGCCCCCAGTTCGGCTTGCCCAGGTAGTGCTTGGCCAGGTCGGCGTCGCGCGGCGAGGCGCTGGTGAACAGGCCCGGCCAGATCGACATCACCAGCAGGAACGCGATCAGCACGGCCGAGATCAGGAACAGCGGGTTGCGCCGCAGGTCGTGCCAGGCGTCGGACCAGAGGCTGCGCGCCTTGTCGGGGGCCGGGCCGGAATCGGCCACGACCACGCCCGCGGTGCTCACGGTGTCACCGGGAAGGGCGTCGACCTTCTTCTCGACGGTCTTGTCAGGCATACCGGATCCTCGGGTCCAGGACCGCGTAGAGCAGGTCGACGATCAGGCTGGCGGCGAGGTAGATGAGCACCATCAGCGAGGCGATTCCCACGACCGTGGCGCCCTCACGCCGACTGAGCGCGTCGTAGATCTCGATGCCGATGCCCCGCACGTTGAAGATGCCCTCGGTCACGATGGCACCGGTCATCAGGTTGCCGAGCTCGATGCCGAGGAAGGTGACCACGGGGATCAGCGAGTTGCGCATCAGGTGGACACCGATGACACGGCGGCGGGGCAGCCCCTTGGCCACGGCGGTGCGCATGTAGTCGGAGCGCAGGTTCTCCGCGATCGACGTGCGGGTCAACCGGGCGACGTAGGCGAGCGAGAGGGACGCCAGCACGATGGCGGGAAGCATGAGTTGGGAGAAGTTCGTCGAGTCCGTCACCGTGGGCGTGGTGATCGACCACTGGAACGCGAACAGGTACTGCAACAGGAAGCCCAGCACGAAGGACGGCATCGAGACGAGGACCAGCGTCAGGGTCAGCAGTCCGCGGTCCCGCAGCGTGTCGGGGCGCAGGCCGGCGACGACACCGAGGCCGATGCCCACGAGGGTGACGAAGGTGAAGGCGAAGAGCGTCAGTCTGAGCGTCACCGGGAACGCGTCGGCGATGATGTCCGCGATGGGCCGCTGGCTGGCGATCTGGGTACCGAAGTCGCCCTGGAACAGCCCCATCATGTAGTTCGCGTACTGCTGAAGGAGCGGCTGGTCGAGGCCGAGTTCCTTCTTGATGCCCGCGACCACTGTCGGGTCGTACGCCTGATCTCCCATCATCGCCCGGACGGGATCGCCGGGCAGGGCGTACATCATGCAAAAGATGATCAAGGTTGACCCGATGAACACCGGGATCATCTGGAGCAGTCGTCGTGCGACATAGCGCCCCATAGGTGCCTCCGTGAGGGGTTAACGCAGGTACGGGGGCCGTCTCCTGGTGACGAGACGGCCCCCCGAACCTCCCACCGCCAACAGGGCGGCGGGCTTACGGCCGAGTGGGAAGAGCCCGCAGGCTCCTCTTACTTGGTGGTGACGCCCCAGACCTCGAGGTCACCGTGGAAGTCGACGTTGACGTTGTCGACGTTCTTACCGTGGCCGCCGTTGATGCGGTAGTACCAGAGCGGGATGGCCGGCATGTGGTCGACCAGCTTCTTCTCGACCTCCTGGAAGGCCTTCACCGACGCGTCGAGGGACTTGGCGTTGTCGGCCTTGTTCATCAGGCCGTCGATCTCCTTGTTGGAGAAGCGACCGTTGTTGGCCTCGGCGGTGGTGTGGTACAGCTCCTTCATGAAGTTGGCGTTGACCGGGTAGTCGGCGACCCACCCACCGCGGTACATGCCCTTCACCTGGTCGTTGTCACGGGCCTCGAGGTCCGTGGCGAAGTCCGGCTTCGGGTCGCCGACGCAGTCGACGCCGGTGGCCTTGCGGATGGACTCGCAGACCGCGGTCACCCACTCCTTGTGTCCACCGTCGGTGTTGTACTGGATGGTGAACTTGTTGCCCGGGACGCCGCCACCCTCCTGGATGAGCTGCTTGGCCTTCGCCGGGTTGTACGTGAACACGTCCGTGTCAAGGCTCTGGTAGCCCTTGACGCCCGGCGGCGTGAAGCCCTGGGCCGGCGTGCGGGTCTTGTTCAGAACCGTGTCGGTGATCGTCTTGCGGTCGATCGCCATCGACAGGCCCTGCAGAACCTTCGGGTCGATGTCCTTGAAGGTCTTGGAGTAGAACGCCGGGGTCAGCGTCTGGAGGGCCGCGTACGGCTGGTCGATGGCGCCGTCGCCCAGGTCCTGCTTGTACTTCGGCAGGTCCGTCGGGCCGACCTGGCGGATCATGTCCAGGTTGCCGGAGACGACGTCCTTGTAGGCGGCTTCGACCGTCGTGTAGTTCTTGAACTGGACGCCCTTGTTCTTCGCCTTGTTCGGGCCCTGGTAGTCATCCCAGGCCTTGACCTGGATGAGCTTCTTGTGGTCCCACTTCTCGAAGGTGTAGGGACCGTTGCCGACCGGCTTCTGGCCGAAGGCCTTCGGGTCGTCGTAGAAGACCTTGGGCAGCGGGGCCCACGTGGTGTAGCCGAGCTTGTAGTTGAAGTACGGCATCGTGTACTTCAGCTCGATGGTGAAGGTGTGGTCGTCCACGGCCTTCAGACCGGACATGGTCTCGGCCTTCGGCTCGCCCTTCTCCGGGTGGACATCGTCGTAGCCCTTGATGTCCTGGAACCAGAACGAGTTCTGCTGGTTGTTCTTGATGTTGGCGTACCAGTTCCAAGCGTCGATGTACGACTTGGAGGTGACTTCTTCGCCGTTGTGGAACTTCCAGCCCTTCTTGAGCTTGACCGTCCACGTCTTGGAGTCGTCGGTGGTGACCGACTCGGCGTTCGTGTAGACGATCTCGCCCTTGGCGTCGAAGTCCAGCAGCTGCGTGAACAGAGCCTGGATGACGTACGAGCCGTTGGTCTCGTTGGTGTCAGCCGGGATCAGCGGCTTCTGCGGCTCGCCGACGTCGATCGAGACGTATCCCGCAGGCCCGGAACCCTTGTTGTTCCCCTCGTCATCACCGCTGCCGCCGCAGGCGGTGGCGGCCAGGGCGACGACTATCGCCCCCGCGACCCACTTGGCGCTCTTGGCACCGCGCATGGGTTCCTCCTATGAAGTCATTGGTTCACCGCAAAGGGAGCACAGGACAGACCACCGCCACCGCCCGTCGCCGGTGCCGGAAATCGTCAGGTGCCCCCGCGCTCGTGAGTCGGCGCCGCTGCCGGCGAGTGACCCTTCATCCGAGCTCTACGCGCCTAACTATCTGCCAAACGCCAGGAGCGAACCACACTCTCGAGGTCTCGGTTCGATCACAGCTCGCGTATACATCTTCCAAAATCCGGACAAAGGGTTTGGTGAAAGATCCCTGCGAAACGGACTTGTTACACATCTATCGGTGGCGACTGTCCGCATTCCGGACGCGAGAGTGAGATAAACCGCTTGCGACTGCCGTGGCTCCCGTGCATGGGGCCGCCGACGGTTGTCGCGCGCTCAAGAGGGCGTTGCCACAAGGCCGTTGCCGCAAGGCCGTTGCCCGGGCCGGGGCAGGGCAGAGCAAGGCGTTCCGCAGCAGGGTAGTGGGAGCGGGGCGTTCCGGACGGCCGTCCCCGGCAAATCGAGGGTTTTCCCTAACCCTTCCCTCGGCGTTGCCCCTCCTTTGGGGAACGGCAAGGAACAGCAGCGAACAGCGCCGGGCACCCCGCCGGAAAGCGGGGTGCCCGGTGCTGTTGCGGGACCGTCAGCCGTGCTTGGCGCGGCTCGCGGCGCGGGCGCGCTCGCGGGCGTCCAGGTTCACCTTGCGGATGCGCACGGCCTCCGGGGTGACCTCGACGCACTCGTCGTCACGGCAGAACTCCAGGGACTGCTCCAGCGACAGCTTGCGCGGCGGGACGATGGACTCCGTCACATCGGCCGTCGACGACCGCATGTTGGTGAGCTTCTTCTCCTTGGTGATGTTGACGTCCATGTCGTCGGAGCGGGAGTTCTCGCCGACGATCATGCCCTCATACACCTCGGTGCCCGGCTCCACGAAGAGCACGCCGCGCTCCTGGAGGTTGGTCATCGCGAAGGCGGTGACCGCGCCGGAGCGGTCGGCGACCAGGGAGCCGTTGTTACGGGTCTGGAGGGCGCCGAACCAGGGCTCGAAGCCCTCGTGGATGGAGTGGGCGATGCCCGTGCCGCGGGTCTGCGTCAGGAACTCCGTACGGAAGCCGATGAGGCCGCGGGAGGGCACGACGAACTCCATGCGGACCCAGCCGGAGCCGTGGTTGGACATGTTGTCCATGCGGCCCTTGCGGACGCCCATGAGCTGCGTGACCGCGCCCATGTGCTCCTCGGGCACGTCGATCGTCATGCGCTCGACGGGCTCGTAGACCTTGCCGTCGACGTCCTTGGTGACGACCTGCGGCTTGCCGACGGTCAGCTCGTAGCCCTCGCGGCGCATGGTCTCGACGAGGATGGCCAGCGCCAGCTCGCCGCGGCCCTGCACCTCCCAGGCGTCCGGCCGCTCGGTGTCGAGCACGCGGAGGCTGACGTTACCGATCAGCTCGCGGTCGAGGCGGTCCTTTACCTGGCGGGCGGTGACCTTGCGGTCCTTGACGGCCGCCTTGTTGTCGGCGCCCTTGCCGGTGGCGCCACGGCCGACCAGCGGGGAGGTGTTGGTGCCGATGACCATGGAGATCGCCGGCTCGTCGACGGTGATCAGCGGCAGCGCGACCGGGTTCTCCGGGTCGGCCAGGGTCTCGCCGATCATGATGTCCGGGATACCGGCGACGGCGCAGATGTCACCGGGGCCCGCCTTCTCGGCGGGCTTGCGGGTGAGCGCCTCGGTCATCATCAGCTCGGAGATGCGCACGTTCTGGACGGACCCGTCGCGCTTCATCCACGCGACCGTCTGGCCCTTCTTCAGCTCGCCCTGCTGCACGCGCAGCAGCGCGATACGGCCGAGGAAGTTGTCGGCGTCCAGGTTCGTCACGTGCGCCTGGAGCGGGGCCGACTCGTCGTAGGTCGGGGCCGGGATGTGCTCCAGGATCGTCGAGAAGAACGGCTCCAGGCTGGTGGAGTCGCCCGGGACCGTGCCGTCGGCCGGCTTGGTGAGGGAGGCGACGCCGTCACGGCCGCAGGCGTAGACGATCGGGAACTCGATCTGGTCCTCGTCGGCGTCCAGGTCGAGGAACAGGTCGTACGTCTCGTTGACGACCTCGTCGATCCGGGAGTCGGGGCGGTCCGTCTTGTTGATGCAGAGGATGACGGGCAGCCGCTGCTGGAGGGCCTTGCGCAGCACGAAGCGGGTCTGCGGGAGCGGGCCCTCGGAGGCGTCCACGAGCAGGACGACGCCGTCGACCATCGACAGACCGCGCTCGACCTCGCCGCCGAAGTCGGCGTGGCCGGGGGTGTCGATGATGTTGATGGTGATCGGGTCCCCGCCGTCCTTGGGGTGGTACTTCACCGCCGTGTTCTTGGCGAGGATCGTGATGCCCTTCTCACGCTCCAGGTCGTTCGAGTCCATCATGCGGTCGTCGACGGAGTCGAGCTGGTGGGCGGCGAAGGCACCGGCCTGCTTCAGCATGCCGTCGACGATGGTGGTCTTGCCGTGGTCGACGTGGGCGACGATGGCGACGTTGCGGATGTCGTGGCGCGTGGCCATAAGAAGGCGTACTCCCGGAGTGGTGAGGAATGCCCTGCGCGTACGTCGGTGGTGCGCGGGCCCTGCCGGGCTCAACATGCCACGGCCTCACCCCATGGTACGGGTCCGCTCCCGCTGGGGTGAGCCGGGATACGTCGGTGCAGGTCAGGTCCTTGTTCCGAGGTGATCGGCGTCGGTGCCGGGGCCCTGCCGGGGGCTGCCGCCCCCGGCGTACTGGTGGAGCTCGCCCGCCGCGCGCGGCGTGACGCGGTCGGTGCCGTCGCCGTCCGTGTTCCCCGTACACGCCGTCGTTCCCGCCACCGGTGCCCCGACGACCAGACCGGCCGCGCGGGCCCGCCGTGCCGTGCCGCGCATCCGCCGGCTCCCGTCCCCCGCGTACGGACGCCCGGCGCCCGCACCATGATCACTGCTGGGTTCGTGGTGCGGGCGCCGGGCGGGAACGGCAAGGGAGCTGCCGGGTCACCGGTTCGTCGCGGAGGGGCCGGACGCCGGCTTCGCACCCTTCTTCAGGAAGCCCATGTCCTCGAAGACCGGCGTGCCGAAGCCGAAGGCCCCGGTGTTGACCAGGTTCTTGCGGGCCGCCATGAGCTGGGGGCGCTGGAAGAGGGGGATGGAGCCGGCCGCGGCCCAGATGCGGGAGTCGGCCTTGCGGATCAGGGAACGGGACTCGCCCTCGTCGAGGGTGGCGACGGCCTGGTCGAAGAGCTGGTCGACCTGGTCGGTGCCGACGCGGGTGTAGTTCTGCTCGATGCTCAGGGAGCCGTCGGCGGCCGGGACCGGCTTGGCGTAGACGGGGCGGGCGTCGGTGGCGGGGAAGGCCGTGGCGGGCCAGGAGTACAGGGCGAGGTCGTACTGGCCGGACGCGATGTGGTCCTTGAAGTAGGACTCGTCGGAGACCTTGGAGATCTCGGTGCGGATGCCGACGCGCTCCAGCATGCGGGTGATGCGGTCGGCGACCGTGCGCAGCGTCTGGGAGCCGGGCCCGGAGGGGAGCACGAAGCGCAGGGTGAGGGCCTTGCCGTTCTTGGCGAGCGGGGCGGCCTCGCGGTTCGCCGGGGCGGCGGTGCCCTTGGGGGCGTACGCGCCGGGGGCGCCGCCGTTGTGGGGGTGCTTGTGCTGCTTGCCGTCCTGGGCGAGGTGGTCGGCGGGGTCCGGGCCGCGGTGGGCCTTGTTGTCCTCGCCGACGATGTACGTGCCGTCGTCGTCCGACTCGGTGCCGGAGGACGTGCCCGCCTGCTCGCCCTCGGGGCCGGCCGCCTTCTCCTCCTTCTTCTTCGGCTCCTTGACGGGGCCGCCGCGCACCCAGCCGGCGTCGGCCAGCAGGGCCTGGGCCTCCTTGGTGTCCTGGCCGCCGAGGGCGCCGCTGTTGTCGGCGTAGTGGGCCTGGCCGGAGAGGGCCAGGTGGCTGCCGACCGGGACGGCGGGCAGGCCGAGGGGCTTCAGGACGACCTCGGCGAGTTCCTTGCGGTCCAGGGCGCGGGCGACGGCCCTGCGGACGCGCTCGTCGGTGAGCGGGCCCTCGGCGCCGTTCAGGGCGAGCTGGGTGAAGGCGGGCTCCAGGGACTTGCGGACCTCGAAGCCACGCAGGGCCTGCTGCTGCCGGGCGTACTTCGCGGCCGCCTTGCCCAGCTTGTCGCGGGCGACGGTCTCCTCGTCGGCGGCGTCCTCGTCGGAGCCGTTGGCGACGGCCCAGGAGTGCAGGTCGTCGGCGGCGGTGCGGTCGGCGCCCGGGCCCATCAGCGGACTGGTGGCGCTCTGCGGGCGGGCGGCGACGGTGATGCGGCGGGCCGCCGAGGGGTCGATCTCGGCCAGGTCGAGGGTGCCGGCGGCCAGCTCGGAGGTCCGCTTGTCGCGCGGGACGGTGCGCAGCACGATCTCGGAGAGCTTGGCGGGCTCGCCCCACCAGCGCGGGTTGCGGGCGAGGGTGATCTCCTCGTCCTTGGCGTCGACCTCCTTCACCGTGAAGGGGCCGGCGGTGACCTTGAGCTTCTTGCGGGCGCCGTCGTTGAAGGAGTCCGGGGTGCCCATGACGTCCTTCGGGTACAGCGGCGAGAACAGGGAGCGCCAGTCGGCGTAGGGGCGGCTGAAGGTGACCCGGACCTCCAGGGCGTTGTCCCCGCGCTCGATCTTCTGGATGCGCTCGTAGCCGGCGTTGCGGGCGGTCCAGTAGGCCGTGTCCTTGCCGGACAGGGCGCGCCACTGGGCGGCGAAGTCGGCGGCGCCGATCTCCCGGCCGTCGCTCCAGACGGCCTGCTGGTTCAGCTTGTACAGGACGACCTGCTGGGGCTCGGTCTCGACGACCTTCGCGGACTCCAGGTAGGCGGGGTTGGGCTCGGGGCGGCCGGAGGCGTTCATCCGGAACATCGACGGCAGGACGGCCTGGGCGACGCGGGTGGTGGTGGCGTCGGCGTCCGACTGGAAGGTGTTCAGCGTGTCCGGCACGGAGTCGACGGCCCAGCGCAGGGTGCCGCCGTCGGCGATCCTGTCGCGGGCGGCGGGCTGGATGTCCTGCCCGGCGAGCGGCTTGCCGGCCGGGTCCTCGGAGCCGCATCCGGCGAGCGCGGGCACCGCGAGCACGCCCGCGGTGAGGAAGGCGACCGAGCGCGTGACCGCACGCGGGCCGACGCCGTGCTGGGACATCTGTGCTACCTCCGGGAAGCCGCGGGCGTTATGATCACTTTTGGCGGTATTTGGAGTTCATCTGATGTATGCGGCCACTGAAGAGGAAAGGGTTCGGCAACACAGGGCGACACGGCGGTCACGGGCGGGAAGCCACCCGTGCGGCGCAACGCACCGCACGGTGCACCCACACGCCTCGGCCAATCGATGCACATCCCTTCACAGCACAAGGTGTGACGCGCAACACTCGCAGGCGCATGAACGTTGCCGCCTTGGGCCTCGAAGGACCCGCAGAAGTGAGGGCAAGTCATGTCCGTTCACGACGAACTGACGTCAGTCCAACGCAGCCTCGACGAGTTGTTCCGCTCGCTGGGGCGCCTGGAGAAGCAGCTCGGCACCGGCGGCCTGGAGATGCGCCGCGTCCGGGCCGACGCCAACCACCTGCGCGAGAGCGTCGCCCTGCTGCGCGACGCCGCCGCCACGCCTGCCGCACCGAAGCGCCCCGACCTCGTCACCATCTCGGACGCGCCGTACGACCCGTCGCTGTGGGTCGACTCGGACGACGAGGGGCTCGGCGCCCGGGACCGGCGCGCTCCCTGACCGGGAGCGCGTCGAGCGACCGGCACCTCCACCTGAACCCGACCGGAGTCGTCACGTGGCCACTGGTACGGAACCCCCCGCCACCGAACCCCATCCGAGAAGCGGCGGCGTGCGGGCGGGCACGCGCGCCGCGATCGCCGCCCCGCACCTGCGCACCGACCGCTGGTGGCTGGCCCCGGCCGGCACGGTCGCCGGCCTGCTGGCCTTCATCGTCTACTCGACCTGGCGGGCCTTCGCCGACGCGGACTACTACGCGGCGCCGTACGTCTCGCCCTTCTACTCCCCCTGCCTGGCGGAGCGGTGCGAGCCGATGAAGGCCGGCCCGAACTGGGAGATCTTCGGGAGCTGGTGGGGCCTCTCGCCCGCGATCATCATCCTGATCTTCCCGCTGGGCTTCCGGCTGACCTGCTACTACTACCGCAAGGCCTACTACCGCGGCTTCTGGGCGTCCCCGCCGGCCTGCGCGGTCGCCGAGCCCCACAAGAAGTACACCGGCGAGACCCGCTTCCCGCTGATCCTGCAGAACATCCACCGGTACTTCTTCTACGCCGCGCTCCTCGTCGCCGCCATCCTCACGTACGACACCGCGCTCGCCTTCCGCGACGAGCAGTACGAGTGGGGCCACATGGGCCTCGGGACGCTCGTGTTCCTGGTCAACATCGTGCTGATCTGGGCGTACACGATCTCCTGCCACTCCTGCCGGCACATCGTCGGCGGCAAGCTCAAGCACTTCTCCAAGCATCCCGTGCGCTACCGGATGTGGCAGTGGGCGGGGAAGCTCAACGCCCGGCACATGCAGCTGGCCTGGGCGTCGCTGGTGAGCGTGGCGCTCGCCGACCTCTACGTCTACCTGGTCGCGTCCGGTGCCTTCGACGATCCGCGATTCTTCTGATGAGTGAGGCCTTCTGATGTCCGTGGTCGACCGGCAGGAATGGGACGTCGTCGTGGTGGGCGCGGGCGGTGCCGGGCTGCGCGCCGCCATCGAGGCCCGTGAGCGGGGCGCCCGTACGGCCGTGATCTGCAAGTCGCTGTTCGGCAAGGCGCACACGGTGATGGCCGAGGGCGGCATCGCCGCGGCGATGGGCAACGTCAACGCGGGTGACAACTGGCAGGTCCACTTCCGCGACACCATGCGCGGCGGCAAATTCCTCAACCAGTGGCGAATGGCCGAGCTGCACGCCCAGGAGGCGCCGCAGCGGGTGTGGGAGCTGGAGACCTGGGGCGCGCTGTTCGACCGCACCAAGGACGGCCGGATCTCCCAGCGCAACTTCGGCGGCCACGAGTACCCGCGCCTCGCCCACGTCGGCGACCGCACGGGCCTGGAGCTGATCCGCACCCTCCAGCAGAAGATCGTCTCCCTCCAGCAGGAGGACTTCCGTGAGACCGGCGACTACGAGTCCCGGCTGAAGGTCTTCCAGGAGTGCACGGTCACGCGCGTGCTCCAGGAGGACCGCCGGGTGAGCGGCGTCTTCGGCTACGAGCGCGAGTCGGGCCGCTTCTTCGTCCTGGAGGCACCCGCCGTCGTGATCGCGACCGGCGGCATCGGCAAGTCCTTCAAGGTGACGTCGAACTCCTGGGAGTACACCGGCGACGGCCACGCGCTGGCCCTGCTCGCGGGCGCTCCCCTGCTGAACATGGAGTTCGTGCAGTTCCACCCGACCGGCATGGTCTGGCCGCCGTCGGTGAAGGGCATCCTCGTCACCGAGTCGGTGCGCGGCGACGGCGGCGTGCTGCGCAACTCCGACGGCAAGCGGTTCATGTTCGAGTACATCCCCGACGTCTTCAAGGACAAGTACGCCGAGACGGAGGACGAGGCCGACCGCTGGTACGACGACCCGGACCACAACCGCCGCCCGCCCGAGCTGCTCCCCCGCGACGAGGTCGCCCGGGCCATCAACGCCGAGGTGAAGGAGGGCCGCGGCTCCCCGCACGGAGGCGTGTTCCTCGACGTGTCGACGCGGATGCCCGCCGAGGTGATCAAGCGGCGGCTGCCGTCGATGTACCACCAGTTCAAGGAGCTGGCCGACGTCGACATCACCGCGGAGCCCATGGAGGTCGGGCCCACCTGCCACTACGTGATGGGCGGGATCGCGGTCGAGTCCGACACGGCGGCGGCGCGCGGGGTGCCCGGGCTGTACGCGGCCGGTGAGGTCGCCGGCGGCATGCACGGCTCCAACCGGCTCGGCGGCAACTCCCTGTCCGACCTGCTGGTCTTCGGCCGCCGGGCGGGCTGGCACGCGGCCGAGTACGCGGCGGAACTGGCCGGGGCGCGCCCCGCGGTGGACGACGTGCAGATCGACGCCGCCGCCGCCGAGGCGCTGCGGCCCTTCTCGGCCGAGGCGGAGATCGAGGAACCGGCGGGCGGCCCGCCGGAGAACCCCTACACGCTGCACCAGGAACTGCAGCAGACGATGAACGACCTGGTCGGCATCATCCGCCGCGAGACGGAGATGAAGCAGGCCCTGGAGAAGCTGGCCGAGCTGCGGGTACGGGCGCGCCGGGCCGGGGTCGAGGGGCACCGGCAGTTCAACCCCGGCTGGCACCTCGCCCTGGACCTGAGGAACATGCTGCTGGTCAGCGAGTGCGTGGCGCGGGCCGCGCTGGAGCGCACCGAGTCGCGCGGCGGACACACGCGGGAGGACCACCCGGCGATGGACCGCAAGTGGCGCCGGATCAACCTGCTCTGCGCGCTCACCGACCCGACGGGCGGGCTGGCGGCGACGGACCCGGTCCGCGGCCAGATCACCCTCACCCGCGATACCACCGAACCCGTCCGTGCCGACCTGCTCGCCCTGTTCGACAAGGAGGAGCTGGTCAAGTACCTCGCCGAAGAGGAGCTGTACGAATGAGCGGCTACACGGCCCACTTCAAGGTGTGGCGCGGGGACGTGGGCGGCGGCGGCCTGGAGGACTTCGAGATCGAGGTCAACGAGGGCGAGGTGGTGCTCGACATCATCCACCGGCTCCAGGCCACCCAGGCGCCCGATCTCGCCGTGCGCTGGAACTGCAAGGCCGGCAAGTGCGGTTCCTGCTCGGCGGAGATCAACGGCCGTCCGCGGCTGATGTGCATGACGCGCATGTCGGTGTTCGACCGCGCGGAGACCATCACGGTCACGCCCCTGCGCGCCTTCCCGGTGATCCGCGACCTGGTCACGGACGTCGGCTTCAACTACCAGAAGGCCCGAGAGGTTCCGGCCTTCGTCCCGCCGGCCGGACTCGCCCCGGGCGAGTACCGGATGATGCAGGAGGACGTGGACCGGCCTCAGGAGTTCCGCAAGTGCATCGAGTGCTTCCTGTGCCAGGACACCTGCCATGTGGTCCGTGACCACGAGGAGAACAAGCAGGCGTTCGCCGGCCCCCGGTTCCTGATGCGGGTGGCGGAACTGGACATGCACCCGCTGGACGCGGCGGCGGAGACGGGCCTGGACCGCAAGACCACCGCCCAGGACGAGCACGGCCTGGGCTACTGCAACATCACCAAGTGCTGCACGGAGGTCTGCCCCGAGGGCATCAAGATCACGGACAACGCGCTGATCCCCCTGAAGGAGCGGGCGATCGACCGCAAGTACGACCCGCTGGTCTGGCTCGGCTCGAAGATCAGAAGGCGCTCCTCAGCAGGCTGAGCGTCTCCTGGAGGTTGTGTTCGGCGATCTCCCGCATCCGCTCCGGGTGCGGGAAGTCGCCCTCGACGAGGGTCAGCGGGCCCGAGACCAGCCCGATGTGCATCGACAGGCGGTACAGGCGCATGCGGGCCTCGTCCAGGCCCGGGACCCGCAGTGCGTCGTAGTGCGGGCCGAAGCGGAGCCGGAGAAAGACGTGCTCGTGCTCCACGTCGAAGTACATCAGGCCCTCGATGTCGATGAGCGCGGGCTGCCCGTCGGGCGTGAGCAGGACGTGGTCCGGCCCCAGTTCGCCGTGGACGAGGGTGTGGCGGTCGCGCGGGCGGACCTCGGCGGCCAGGGTGTGGACGGCCTCCTCCAGTTCCCGGCGCACGGCGGCGGCCCGGGGCTCGCGGCGGGCCGCTTCCGCGATGGAACGCAGGGCGCTCTCGGCGACCCACTGCTCGCAGGTGGCGGCGTGAGAGGTACCGCCGCTGTCGACCAGGGCGACCTTCCCGAGGCGGGGGCCGGTGTGGGCGTGCAGGGTGGCGAGGAGTTCCGCCATCCGCTCCATGGCCTGAGGCGCCTTGTACGGGTCCCGGGCCAGGAGATCCTCCAGGCTGCCGCCGGTCAGGTCCTCGACGACGGCCGCGTCTGCCGCGAGGTGCGTGTGCGTGGCGTCGGCGTACAGCAGGCGGGTGGTGCGGACGCCGGCGGCGGCCAGCCGGTCGTGGGCCGCCGTGAACAGGTCGAGGCCCGTGCCGTGGGAGAAGGGGTCCCGTGGGTCGGGGTCCGGCTGGTCCCAGTAGTCCTCGTCGGCCGACCAGACGTAGGCGACGGCCGTGGAGTCGTCGTCGAGGGTCAGTCGGTAGACGCCCTTCTTGGTGCCGCCGCGCAGGCGCTCGACGCCGGTGAGAGTGCGGTTGGGGCCGAGTGCCGCGCGGGCGAGGGGGGCGAGGTCGGTACGGGTGAGGGGGCGTCGGGGGTGGGGGTGGCGACTGTCGGTGAAGGGGCGTCGGGGGTGGGGGTGGCGACTGTCGGTGAAGGGGCGTCGGGGGTGGGGGTTCCGGCTGTCGTTGCGCGGGGCTGGAGTCACCGCACCCAGTCTTCCTTGTACGCCCGCCAATCCGCCTCGGTCGCGGCGAAGTCGATGTACAGCGCGACGCCGAAGCGGGCCCGGTCGGCGTCCGTGCGGGACAGGCCCAGGCGGACGCCCCGGACAGCGGCGGGCACGGTCTCGGCATGGCCCCAGTGGTCGAAGTTGCTCTCCCAGTAGAAGGGCAGGCCCATCAGCAGGTCGGTGGAGGGCGGGGTGACCTCCAGGGCGAGGGAGGTCTGCTGGGCGACGTAGCCGCCATAGGTGCCCTCCAGCGGCTGCGCGGTGTCGTACGACATCACGGCGATCTGGTCCACGCGGCGGGCGACCTGGCCGAAGAACTCCTGCGACCACCACTTGGGGTTCTCGGTGAAGAGGCCGAACACGGTGTGCAGGTTCGGGAGCGGGTCGATCTGGTGGGCGGCCACGGAGAGTTGGGCGCCCCTGGAGCGGGTCTCGCGGCGCAGGGCGTCGAGCAGGGTGAGGAAGGCGCGGTTGCCGGACGGCATGGGCTCCAGGTCGAGGTGGATGCCCTCGTAGCCGGTGTCCAGGACCTGTCGGGCGGAACGCAGCACGGCGGCGCGGGTCTTGGGATCCTCCACGCGCATGCCCTCGGCGCTCTCGGTCGCCAGGACGTCACCGAGGAAGGCCTGGACACGGATGCCGGGGAGCTTCTCGTGCACGGCGTCGATGAACCAACGCGCCCTCGGATACACCGACTCCGGGAGCGTGCCGTCGTGTTCCAGCGGCCCGGAGTGGACGTACAGGTCTCGGATGCCGGTGCCTTGCAGGCGGCGGGCCAGGGCGGTGACGTCGGCGTCCTTCTTACGGCCGTCGACCCAGGCGTGGCCGAGCCAGAGGGCGTCGCGGTCGCGGGTGTGGGTGCCCGGTGCGGGGTCGCCGGTGTAGTTGACGTAGAGGGCGGTTTCGGCGGTGAGGAGGGGGAGGAGGGCGATGAGCAGGGTTAAGGCTGCGCGTTTGAGCCAGCGGTGGCGGCGTGGGCGGGCGGCACCGGGTTCTGGGTCGGTCTGAGGCTCGAGTTGGTTCGTGGGTCGGGGCTCGGCGGAGTCGTTCGCGTCCCGGGCTGTGCTCTCCGTGCGGTCCATGCCGTCTCCCCTCGTACCGGTGGTGCAGCTCCACCCTGGTGGTGACAGAGGTGACGAGCGGAACGGACGTTCGGTTGCGTGTGGGGGTTCGGTAAGGGGTCACAGACCACACCCGTGACTATTCCTATGATGATCTGACTGACTGAAGCTCGGAGGGGCTAGGTCCTGAGCAGGCGTCAACAGGCTTACGGGGGTTGGGAAAGCGTGATCCAGCCGGAGAAGATCCCGCAGTTCACCGGAAATCTGGAGCAGCTGGAGACGGACTACGCGGATCTGAAGAAGGACGCGGGTCATGTCCGGGATGCCGGTGGTGACATCCACTCGCGGTTCCAGGGGTTGTCGGCGTTCTACCACGCTCCGGAGGCGGAGCAGCTGTTCGCGACGACGAAGCCGGTGAAGGAGAAGGCGGACGCCTTCGCCGACGACCTGGAGAAGGTGTCGGGCGCGCTGTCGTCGTATGCGACGGAGATCCGTCCGCTGGTGGCGAAGCTGAAGCAGCTGAAGGCGGACGCGGCGGCTTTTGTCTCCTCGGTCAGGGATGATGACGAGTGGGAGTACGACGAGGACAAGGTCGACGAGCACAACAAGCTGCGTGATGAGATCACCGCGACGGTCGCGGCGTTCTGGGCGGCGGAGCGGACCTGCCACAACAAGATCACTGCGTTGTGGGGCGGGACGCAGATGGTGGCCGGGGATGGTTCGGACAAGAAGAACCAGTACGGCTTCAACGCCGAGGACATGAAGAACGCCAAGCTTCCCTGGGGTGACCCGGTGGAGGAGAAGCACCACTGGTACGAGGTCGGCCACTGGGTGAAGTCGTTCGTGTGGGACGGCCTGATCGTGGACGGTGTCTGGGGCACGATCAAGGGCCTGGGCACGCTGGTGGGCTTTGGCGGCTGGGAGGCGATGGGGCAGGCGTGGAAGGGCCTGGCCCAGCTGGCGACCGGTCTGGTCATCACGGCGATTCCGGGGGCGCAGGCGTGGTTCTGGACGGCGTCGGACAAGGACATGCCGTCCTGGCTGCGTGACTCGCGTACGGCGATGAAGGAGACGGGCAAGGCGCTGGTGGCGTGGGATGAGTGGGGCAAGAACCCCGCCCGCGCGGCCGGTGCGGTCACCTTCAACGTCCTGACGACGGTGTTCACCGGTGGTGCGGGTGCGGCCGCCTCGGGTGCGGGCAAGGCGGGCGCGGTCGCCAAGGCACTGTCGGTGGCGGGCAAGGCGGGCCGGGTGATCGACCCGATGACCTACATCACCAAGGGCGCGGGCGCGGGTCTGTCGAAGATCGGCGACATCACCAAGGGCCTGAAGGGTGTCGGCAACATCGACATCCCCGCCCTGCCCGAGAACGCGGTCACGCTGCCCGAGGGCACGGTCAGGCTCCCCGACGGCACGGTACGGCTGCCCGAGGGCGCGGCGATCCCGGACGGGGCGACCAGGTTGCCCGACGGCAACGTCCGGCTGCCCGACGACGCCCCGGTCCTGCCCGAGGGCACCACGAAACTCCCCACCGAGGACGGCGCCCCGGCGCGCTACTACGACCCGGACGGCAACATCCTCGACGAGCACGGCAACGTCCTGCAGAAATCCGCCGACGGCCCCGGCGACGTCGTCGACCAGCCCCACATGCCCGACACGAACTCGCCTGCTTCCGGTGCGGACACGCCCCGCGTGGACTCCCCGGCCCAGCAGCCGGCCCTGGTCGGCGCGGGCACCCACACCGCCGAACAGGCCGGCCAGCACATCCGCCTGGGCAACAGCCTCGACGACAGCCTCGGCGACATCGGCCGGACCGGCGACGACGGGGCCACCCCGGCCGTCCATGCCGGGGGTGACGTACCCACAGTCCACGCAGGCGCCGACCTGCCGCCCACGAGTGCGGTCGGCGACCAGCTCCCCGGCGGCCGGGCCGACGACCTCGGCACCGGCCCCGTCGCGAGCCACGACACGCTTGCCGGAGGGCGTACGGAGACACCGACGGCAGCACCCGGTCATGCCGGTGCCTCTGGAGAACGCGTGCCCGGCGGTGCTGCCGACCACGCAGATGCCGGCTCCGGATCGGCCTCCGACCTGCCCGGCAGCCGTGGCTCCGGGCATGACACGTTGCCGGGTGGACACTCGGGGCATCCGGAGCCTGCGGAACGGCCGCACGACCCGGAGAACGCCGGGGACAGCGCGGACTCGAACCCCGCGGCCGAATCCGCGGACGATGCCACGGGCAGCCACTCCGACGGACAGCATGCTCATGGCGATGACAACCCGTACGCCGGACACGAACCCGACTACTCACGGCCTGCCCTGCTGCCCGCGGACGGACCGCTGACCCTGCGGGATGTACGCAACACGCGTGATGTGAGGACGCGTTGGGAACTCGGCGAGGAATTCCACCGCCAGATGCTGGGCGGCGGGCCCGAACGTCACTATCCCGTGCCCACCAACAACGATCCCCGGTATCCGGTGACCACGACCGGCGGGCGCAAGGTCGACGTTCCCGTCGATCTCCCGAACGGTGGCACGATCGCCGTCGAGGTGAAGACATACGGACCGTACCGGACCCTTACGCTGAAGGACGGTTCCCATCAGCTGATTCGCAACGAAGTGCCCTTGAGCAAGCACATCAAGGAGCAGATCCACAAGGATGTCGCGCTTCGGCGGATGAATCCCGGATATGACCCGCGCTGGTCTTTCACGCACGCCGGCCCGTCCGACGAGCTGCGCGCCTACCTGAAGAAAGCGAAGATCATATTCCTTGAATACGGCCCCACTCCGAAGAAGGACCAGTGGGACCCGCCGTCCAAGAAGAAGTAGACTCCTGCTGGGTCAACTGGAGGGCTGAGCATCATGCAGGACCAGACGCCGAACGGGGCGGCCGCCGAGCTTCAGGAGTGGACGGAGGGCGCCCACCGCAATGCCGCCGGGCTCGCGTCCACGCTCGGGCTGGCACCGGAGCGGTACGCGGACGACCCGTTGCTTCTGCTGCCCGGCCTGCAGAGCTACGTCGACCGGCTCCCGCTGGGTGAGTTCGAACAGTCGGACTGGATCGGGTTGCACACGGACCTGACCTCCTACCTCGGGGACCTGCTCGTCCGTCGGCACCGGGCGAGGTGGGTGAAGCAAGACGATTCGACGTCGCCTGCTGGTTACCGCTTTTTCGTGGAAGCGCAAGGGCTGGACGGGAAAACACACCGCGTTGAACCCTATGACGTGGTGATGGAGGAATTCGAGAATCTGCCGATCGAGATCGGCCGAATGATCGCCAATGCCGAAGCCGTGCTGAACCTGACGCCGCAGGTGGACGAGGAATCTCTCGGTGATGTGTCGCTCGAAGAACTCATGGGCGAGCCGGGCGATTCCCGCTGAGTTCTGCATTCCTCAAGCGCTAGGGCAGATGCCGTGAAGCGCTCGGTTCGGCTTCCCGCAGCGGCATCCTGACCAGCGTTCCCGACCTGTTGACGAGGAGTTCGGGGATGTCGTCCTCATAGAACCGCACTTGGCCGATGACTCCCTCGGTCTTCGCATTGAACGCGAGCATCTCCGCCAGTGCGAGCAGGTCGGGGAGGAGCTCCGCGTGGATCTCCTGCCGGGCCGTCAGGGACCATTGCTCCGTGCTCTGGAAGAGCTGGCCGGTCAGCAGCCCCCCGATGCGCGCCGCCGGGCCCCGACCCGACAGCAGCGGAACGAAGTCCGGCCAGTCCGCCTCGCCGCTGCCGTCGTCCGCGCTGTCACCCTCCACGTGCCGGCGGAGGTGCGCGAGTACGGCCTCCGGCACGGTCGGCGACAGATCGAGGGCCAGGTCCACGGCGAACACGTCACTCATGTGGGGCGAGTCTAGGATCCGTCGCCCTGGGGGGCCAACTGGGTGGGTGAGGGCCGGGAGTCGGCATCGGGCACCCGGCTCCTAGGCTCGAGGGCATGACACCGGACAACGCCACCGACCCCGAGCTGCCGATGCTTTCTGCCGCGCAGGCCACGCACTTGCGCGCACTCGCGGCTCCGCATTACCAGGACGGCCACCGGTACTCCCTCGAGTCCTTGGCACACACGTGCAGCAAGACGCCGGAGGAGCACTGGCCCGACCTCGTCGCCGCACACTTCGATCGCTTGCGGCAGGCGAGCCAGGGCGATGAGAGCGTGGCGGAACTGCTCCAGGGTGTCCACGCCCGCCTGCTGCCCGTCGAGTCGATCACCCCGGAGCTTTCCGGCGCCCTGCGATACGCACGCGTCGTGGCCGACGGACTGGTCCTCGCCTATGCCCTGGACGGGCCCACGAGCGTGCGGATCCTCACCGACCGGGACGTGGAGCATGCCGGGCTGCAGGCCCTCGGGGAGGCGGCGCGCACGAACCTGATGCGCGTGCCCGTGCGGCACGAGGAGGTGGGCGTCGAGGGGCAGGCGAGGCTGCACTCCGTCTACGGCGACTCCCCGTTCGTCGCCGGCAAGGCGCTGTTCCTCGCAGAAGTGGCCTGGAAGGTCGTCGGCGAGCAGCTCCCGGACGCAGGTGCCCTGGTCGTGGTGCCGACCCGGCACCATCTGGTGTACCACCCGATCACCGACGGATCCGTGGTGGATGCCGTCAACAGCCTTGCCGCGTACGCGCTCGGCGCTTACGAGGACGGGCCGGGTGCGCTGTCACCACAGGTCTACTGGTGGCACCGCGGCTCCCTGACATCGCTCACGGTCATCGATCACGACACCCTCACCTTCTCTGTGCGGCCGCCGTCAGATCTCCTGGGCCTGATGAGGGGTCTGGTCCGTCTGGACCAGGCCGGCCGTCTCGCCACCCGCGCCACCCCTGAGCCTGCCGGGCTCGGTGAACTCATGCGTGGTGCGGCGGAGTCAATGGACCGCCTGGTGCAGGACCCGGCAGCACTGGGCGACACATTCCGCTCCATCCTGGCACTCGCCCTGGCGCGCTGCGCCTACGATCCGGACGTCGCGCACATCGACACGTGGGACGCGTGGGCCACCGCGACCCGGCTCGGCTCCGCGCTGTTCACCGGCGCGCCGGCGCAGGAGTACCGCCTGGGTGAGGACCGCGTCTGGCAGCTCCCCGCTCTCCCCGCGGAACCTCCCGCTGACGCGCGCGCCTGGCTCGATGCCCTTTACCTCGCGATCGTGTGCCGTCAGACGGAGCGGATCGGCCGGCTGTGCCGGGTGCCGCTGGAGGCGCTGCGTCAGGACGACTCCGTGGACGCGTACGTCCTGCACTGGATCGACACGCTGCAGGCCTACTTCTCGAAGGACCCCAGCATGGATGACGTCGTCGAGAAGCTCGTCGCCACTATCGAGACGTCGGGGCGGGAGGGCGTGACCCACGCGCCGCTGGAGTTCGTGAACGGTATCGACTACCAGCCCGCCGCCCTCTTCCACCGGCTCGTCGCACGCGACCACGACACCTTCGCCAAGGTGCTCGCCGAAGCCGTCGCGGAGCACGGCGGTTTCTGGGGCGCGTCGACGGCCCCGCGCGCCAGGGTGGCACTCGGGCCGCTCGCGATGGCGAGCCTCGCCTACGACTACGGGTTTCCCGTTGATCTCGCGCAGCCGTATCTGCCCAGGCACCTGCTCAACCGCGAGCGGTTGGAGGAGATCCCCTGACGACGGCTCACAGACCCGGCTAGAACAGGCTCAGCAGTGCCTCCGCCGGATCCGGCAGGCCGTTTCCGCCGTCCGGGAGGGGGAGTTCGAACCAGACCGTCTTGCCGCGCGGCGTGCGGCGGGAGCCCCATGCCGCGCTGAGGAGGCCGACGAGCTGGAGGCCGCGGCCGCCCTCGTCCGTGTCGCGGGCGCGGCGGCGGCGCGGCTGGACCAGGCCGGAGTCCCAGACCTCGCAGACCAGGGTGCGGTCGAGGAGGAGGCGGAGGCGGATCTCGCCCTCGCCGTAGCGCAGGGCGTTGGTGACCAGCTCGCTGACCAGCAGCTCCGTGGTGTCGACCAAGGGCTCCAGGTCCCAGCTGAGCAGCTGGGCGCGCGCGTACTCGCGGGCCCGGCCCACGCTGCGCGGCTCGCGCGGCAGCGTCCAGTCGCCGACGGACTCGGTGGGCAGGCCCTGTACACGTGCCATCAGCAACGCGATGTCGTCCTCGCCGTGGTGGGTGTCCAGGGTGTTGAGGACGTGGTCACAGACGTCCTCCAGCGGCTGGGTGGGGTCCGAGAGGGCGCTGACGAAGGCCTGGAGGCCCTCGTCGAGGGGGTGGTCGCGGCTTTCGACCAGTCCATCCGTGTAGAGCGCGAGCAGGGCGCCCTCGGGCAGTTCGACCTCGACCTCCTCGAAGGGCTCGCCGCCGACGCCGAGCGGCATGCCCGGCGGCACGTCCAGCATCAGCGCCGGCTCGCCCGGTTCGACCAGCACGGGCGGCAGATGGCCCGCGTTGGCGAAGGTGCAGCGCCGGGTGACCGAGTCGTAGACGGCGTAGACGCAGGTGGCCAGGTAGACCTCGGAGAGGTCCGCCTCGCGGGGGCGGCGGGCCGCCCTGGTCGCCTGCTGGACGCCGCCGGGGGCGCCGAGGCCGCGGGCGATCTCGTCCAACTGGGAGAGCACCTCGGCCGGTTCCAGGTCGAGCTGGGCCAGCGTCCGGACCGCCGTGCGGAGTTCGCCCATGGCGACGGCGGCGCGCAGGCCGCGGCCCATGACGTCGCCGACGACCAGCGCGGTGCGGTGCCCGGGGAGTTCTATGACGTCGAACCAGTCGCCGCCGACCTCGCTGGGCCGGCCGGTGTTGGCGTTGCCGGGCAGGTAGCGGCAGGCGATGTCGAGGCCGGAGGCCTCCGGGTCGCCGGGCGGGAGCAGGGACCGTTGCAGTATCAGCGCGCGTTCGTGCTCGCGCCGGTAGAGGCGGGCGTTGTCGATGCAGACCGCGGCGCGCGCCGCCAGCTCCACGGCGAGGTCGCGGTCCCGGTCGCCGAACGGCTCGCTGCCCTTCGTACGGGCGAACTGGACCAGGCCGACGACCGTGTCGTGGGCGACCATCGGCACGGCCAGCGTGGACTGCACCAGGCCGCCGTCCTCGCCCGGCACCGTCTGGGGGCGGGCCGTGCGCAGGGCGTCCGCGCAGGGCGAGTTGAACGGGTAGTGGTGGACGGCGCCGACCGCGACGGGCACGCCGGTGCCGGCGAAGGGCGCGTCGGAGACGGCGCTGGCGAAGGCCACACGGCGCAGCTCGGCGCTGCCGTCGGCGAGTCCGGGCGGGGTCTCGTCGCCCACCAGCAGGCCCTGGTAGAGGTCGACGGTGGCGAGGTCGCAGAAGCCGGGGACGACGACGTCGAGGAGCTGGCGGGCCGTGGTCTCCAGGTCCAGGGAGTTGCCGATGCGGGCGCCCGCCTCGTTCAGCAGCGCGAGGTTGCGCCGGGCGGCCGCGGCCTCGCGGGCGGCGGCGCGGCGGGCGGTGATGTCGATGCCGAGCCAGGCGATCCCGATGGGGCGGCCCGAACCGCTGTGCACGCGGTAGAGGTTGACGGACCAGTGGCGGCGTTCGTCGGAGCCGGGGACGAAGCCCGTGACGTGCATGTCGGTGATGGAGCTGCCGGTCTCCAGCACCCGGCGCAGCGTGGCGGCGACCCGCTCGGCCTCGCCGCGCTGGAGGTAGTCGTGGACGCCCTTGCCGCGGTGGTCGTCGGACGTACCGCCGAAGACGGAGGCGAACCGCTCGTTGACGCGGCGGACCCGCAGGTCGGGGTCGATCAGCAGGAAACCGAACGGGGATTGACTGAAAATGGCCTGCGAGGCGGCGAGGTCGGTCTCGATGCTGCGCAGGGTGCGCACGTCGACGACGATGCAGACGGCGGCCTTCTCGCCGTCCTCGGTGCGCGTCGGCATGACGTACACCTCGGCGAGTCCCTCGTGGCCGCACTCCCCTTCGCCCGCGTCCTTCGGCATCCGGAAGGGCACCACGCCGGTCCATTCGCGGCCGTCGAGGATCTCGGCCATCTTGCGCATGCCCCGCTCGCGGTGGCGCGGGTCGATGAAGGTCTCGATGGGGTCCATGCCGAGGGCGCGTTCGGCGGGGATGCCGAAGAGGTGCTCGGCGCGCAGGCTCCACTGGTCGACGAGCCCGTCGGGGCCGATGGAGAAGGAGGCGACCTTGATGTAGTCGTAGATGGATCCCGGGGGACTGCTCTGCCACATGGCGTCCCCGGGCTGCACGCCGTCGGCCGCGAGCGCACCTCCCACCGCGGAGGCCAGGCCGTCCGCGGCCCTCGCCCTCGCGCCCTCCGACGGGTCCTCGGACTCCGTGGCCTTCGCTGGTATCTCGCTCACGCGAACCGTCCCCTCCAGCTCACCGCGTCCGGCACCGGTCACCGGGGGCGGCTGCCCGCAGTATCCAGCACTACGGTGCCGCACAACACGGTGTTCACGATCACAGCACGGTCCCGATGGTTTTCGGTCCGGACCGTGAGAACACTTCCAGTCTTCTAACCAGGGGACACGTCGTCGAATCACGTCCGATGGCAACCGCCACTGGCCTGAACCAATCGCTCGACAGCGGTAGGGCGTACGTACACCGATTTTTCACTCCCGGACCGCGAGTTCGAACCACACCGTCTTGCCGGCGTCCCCGGGCCGGGTGCCCCAGCGGCGGGCGGAGGACGCCACCAGTTGCAGTCCGCGTCCGCTCTCGTCCTCGGGCCGGGCGGCGCGTTCGCGGGGCGGGGCCGGGAGCGGGTCGGAGACTTCGACCCGCAGGACGCCGTCCAGACCCGAGGGGCGGACCAGGCGGACGCCGATGGGGCCCGTGGCGTGTCGCAGGGCGTTGGTGACCAACTCGCTGACGAGCAGCGCCGTGAGGTCGGCGAGGCGGTCGAGGTCCCAGCCGCGGAGTTGGCCGCGGACGGCCTGGCGGGCGGTGCGCACGGCGCCCGGCTCGGCGGGAAAGGTCCATTCGGCGCGGTCACCTTCGGTGTCGATCACGCCGATCACTTCCCAGCAGCGGGCCCACCCATGTCCGGTTTCGTGGGGCTAATAGGCACATACCCGACATTCGGGGCGGAGTACCGCGCGACGCGGCGCACCGTGGCACGAAAGGCGTACGGGCGCCCATATCGCGGTCGCCTTGCTCCGCGCGCCCCCGGTCGGCCTCAGGCGCCGGACACTTCCCCCGCGTCGGCGTCGAGGCCGCCCAGGTGCGCGAGGGTCTGCCGCACGGCCGGCACGTCCTGGTCGAGCCAGTCCACGTCCCAGATCTCGCCGGGGCCGAGCCAGCGCAGGTCGTCGTGGTCCTCCAGGGCTTCGGGAGCGGGGGAACCGGGCCGCAACCGCGCGGTCCACACGTGGAGCACGTACGGCGGCTTCAGGGGCCACTCCCCCGGGACCCGGCCGCCCGCCTCGGCGTCGACGCCGAGTTCCTCGCGCAACTCCCGCACGAGTGCGGCTTCGGCCGTCTCGCCCGGCTCGACCTTGCCGCCGGGCAACTCCCAGCGCCCGGCCAGCTCGACGGGCGCACTGCGCCGGGCAGCCAGCAGCCGCCCACCATCGAGCAGCGCGGCCCCTACGACGATCCGCTCACTCATGCGGGGGAGCCTACGGGAGGCGGCGCGAACACGTGATTCGGCCGGCGGGCACGCCTGATTCGGTCCGCGGGCGCGCCTGGCCGGGGCCCCTTCCCCGGGCCCCCGCGTGAGTCAGTCGTGGGTCGCCGCGGCCGGGCCGTTCTGGCCGAGCCGCTCGACCCAGTAGAGCTGCTTGTGGCCGCGGCCGTCGAGGCTGTCCGCGATCTTCTGGGCCTCGGCCCGGGTCGCGTACCGGCCCACGCGGTACCGGTTGCCGTTGTCGTCCTCGCGTATCACGAGCCAGGGAAGAGTGACCGTGCTGTCGTTCATCGCGCCCCTCCACTTCCCACCCGCGGCCTGTGCCGTGCCCCACCCGATAAGGAAACCGCAATGCGCATATGCCTGAGCCTACGCCTAACCTTCACGCAGCGAATACGGGATTTCACAAAGAGGTACGCAACCAGCCAGAACGCAGGGGGCGCACGCTGAAAAACGCGCCGCCCGCACACCCCGATGCATCGAGTCGGAGGCATACCGCATACACCGAGAGCGATCTGCGGAAACGAGGACCGGCGAGGGAGCGGGGACCGCTCCGGCCACCGGTGACGGGCAGGGCGGCCGTGTGAGCGGGGCGCGTGGGGAGCGCACCCCGGGGCGGATGGGAGCGTTCGCTACTTGACCGGAAGGTGGTAGGCGACCCGGTACCGATCGGCCGGGATGACCACGTCGGCCGTCTCGACCGGGCGGCCCGAGGCGTAGAACGTCCGCTGGATGACCAGGACCACATGGCCCGGGACACCGCCCAGGACGAGCAGCTCCTCGGCGAGGCCGGGGCGGGCACCGACCTCCTCCGTGACGTTGTCGACGATCACGTCGATGGCGCGCATGCGCTCGACCACGCCCATGCCGCCGAGCGGGCCCTCCTCGGGCAGCATCACGGGCGTACGGCCCGTCACCGCGAGCGGCTCCCAGGAGGTGGAGAGCATCATCGCCTCGCCGCTCTCGCGGTAGAGGTACCTCGTGCACATCACCCGGTCGCCCGGCTCGATGCCCAGCCGCTCGGCGACCGCGACACTCGCCTCGGACTGCTCGCTGCTGGACTCCCAGGTGCCGCGCCCCTCGCCATCGGCCTGCTCCTGGCGGAACGGCGTGGCCCCGCTGGTCGGGCGGTAGCCGGACCGGGAGATGCGCCGGGGCACGGGCCGCTCCCGCACATACGTCCCCGAGCCGGAGCGGCCCTCGACCAGGCCCTCCGCCATGAGCACCTTGCGGGCCTCCAGGGCGACGGTGTCCGAGACGCCGTACTCCTGGCGGATTCTGGCCTGGGAGGGGAGGCGGGTGTGCGGTGGCAGCTGACCATCGACGATCTTCTTGCGGAGATCACCCGCGACACGCAAGTACGCCGGCTGCTCACCGAATGTCACTGGCCGCTCCCATCAGGTTGTACAGACAGCAACAGCGTGGCAACCGTAGGTTGTGCCGTGCAAGCAAAGGCCAGAGAATCACTCGATGTGATGACATGCTGGCCCTGAGGGCTTTACGCAGGCACTTTCTCCCCGCTATGGCGGCGGTCACACCTCCGCTTCCGACGCTCCGCTCTCGTCCTCCTCGTACGCCGGCGGGGTGGTGGCCAGTCCGAGGGCCTTGCGCGCCGTGACCGTCGCCGGACCGTCGACGTACGCGTAGGCCTTGTCGTAGTGCGCGTAGTAGGTGTCCGCGTCGGCGGCCTCGCTCGCCTTCGCCCACTCCTCCCGGGCGTCCTCCAGGTCCGCGACCAGGGCGCCGACGGGCCCTCGGGCGCCGGACGGCCAGGAGTGGCCGCGCAGGGCCTCGATGTTCTCGCCGAGCACGTCGTGCACCTGGGCGGCCCAGGCACGGTGGCCGGCGAGGTCGTCCTCGGGGGTGTCCTCGGGCTCCTCGTACAGGGCCGTGTCGAGGGCGTTGGCCGTGGAGAGGAAGACGACCTGGTCCGTGTCGAAGGTCGTGGGGTCGCCGCGCAGCGATCCGGTCAGCCCGGCCCTGGCCTCGGTGTTGCCGAAGACGCAGGTGATCGCGCGGTCGCCGAAGCGCCAGCTGTCCCGGGACGGCATGAGGTAGTACACGTCGACGTCGGCGGGCATCGCCCAGGTGTCCATGGCGTACTGGTCCTGCAACGCGTAGCACTTCTCGTCGGCGATGTCGGTGATCTCGGCATCGCCCGGGAAGGAGCCGCCCGGCAGCGTGACGACCGCGAAGACCTCGCCGTCGTGCCTGCCTTCGCAGGACACCCGGTCGACGTCGTAGGTGTCGCCCTCCAGGCCCCCGGGCGCGTCGAAGCAGTCGCCCTTCTCCAGCGAAAGACTCTCGTTGCCCTGCGCGCTGTCCTTGAAGCCCTCCCAGGCGTCGGAGGCGGCGCCCGTGGCCAGCACGGCCGTCCACAGCACGATCCCGACGGACGACAGCACCGCACCGGCGATCGCCAGGCCCCGGCCGCTCTGGCCGGACCGCTTGATCTGCCGCAGCGCGATCAGGCCCAGGACGAGCCCCAGGGCGGGCAGGAAACAGAGCACGCCGAGCACGAGGGCGGTGACGGCGAGCGCGTTGACGGAGACCGGGGTGCCGTACGGGCGGCCCGCGGGGCCGTACGGGGCGTAACCCTGCGGTCCCTGGGCCCAGTTCGCCGGCGGCGGGCCGTACGGGTCCTGGGGCGGCTGGTTCCCGGGGGGCGGGGGTATCGACACGGGTACGGTGCTCCTGGCTGGGGCGGTGGGCGGGGGTGTGCGGAGCCGTCGTACGGCTGGCCGCATCGTAAGCGGCGGAGGGACGGAGGCGGAACGCGGGCGGCGCCCGTCACCTGGTCGGGGACGCGGACGGGCCGGGCGGGATGCTCGGGGACGCGATGGCCTGGGACGGTATGGCGGCCGCCGGGCGGGCGGAGCCGTCCTGGTGCGTCGCGAGCAGCGGTCGTGTGGTGGGCGGTCGGGTTTCCAGGCGGCTGTCGATGCCGCAGTGCAGCGAGTAGGCCAGCGCGAGCGGGTTGCGCAGGTCGTCGAGGAAGTGGCGGACCAGCCGGTGGCAGATCTCGCCCGCGGTCTCGTCGCCGTACAGGTACCGCTCGATGAACGCGTGCGCGTACTCGGCGGCGAAGACCTGCGGGATCTCGATCTGCGGGCCCAGCACCCCGTCCGCGCCGTTCTCGATGAACGCGTTCCCGAGGTACTCCAGCTCGGCCGTGGCCGCCGCCTCGCCCGCGTGGCAGGCGTTGAGCAGCACGAAGGGGCGGAAGGCGGCGCCGGGTGAGTCGCGGCACTCCTCGCGATACCGGTGCACCGCGTCCGCGTCGATGAGCTTGCCGTCGGAGAGCCGGATCCCGACCGTGCGGTGGGCGCCGCGCTCGACGAACATGCCGTGGCACCAGAAGTACATGAGGTCCTCGTCGAAGTGCGGGCTGCGCAGCGACTTGAAGAGTTCCTCGGCGGTGGTGCGGACGGTCAGGTCGGACGCCACCCGCAGCAGGTCGTACACGGCGTCGGAGCGGCCGACGCCGTCGAGGCCGGTGTCGGTGTTGAGGCTCGTCGCGGGCGTGGAACGGGTGGCCGGCGGCGCCTGGTACGGCGCGTAGGGGGCGCCGGTCTGCTCGATCTGGTGCCGGTGGCCCAGGAAGGAGGGCGGCCCGCCGGCTCCGTCGGGGCGCACGGCCAGCATCGGCCAGGGCAGGTACAGCTCGGAGTCGAAACTGACCCGCAGGCCCTCCCGCCCCAACTCACCGAGGAGGAAGGCCCGGAACGGCTCCAGCTCGTTCCCCGCGCCCGCGAGCAGCTTGTCCAGCACCCGCTTGCCCTGCACGGCCAGCTCTTCGAGCAGCGGGTCGACGGTGTCGCGGTGCGGTCGCAGGTCGCAGGCGTCGGCGAACGTGTACGGGCCGCGCGGCATACCGTCGGCGTCGACCGGCCGGTGGTGGACGACGTTCTCCGACCAGAACTGCCGCAGCCGGTCGGCCTCGGCGCGGATGGCGGAGGCGGACGTGTGGAGCCAGGCGCGGTGGACACGGGTGCGGGGCGCGCGCCGGCCGCTCGGGTAGGCGTGGATCAGCACCCGGTCGTCGGTGCAGACGCTGAGCGTGACCGTGAGGTCCAGCGGCCGGTGCCCGTGGTCCGAGGGCCAGCGGGTGTACTCCCCCGACGGGTCGTGGAGGATGTCGGCGTTCAGCTCGACGGCCATGGGTCACGACCTTCCGAGGGGTTCCGGGGCCGGGTCGGGGACCGGCAGGGTGGTCTCCAGGACTTGCAGCGCCCTGCCGTAGTCCGGGTCGTACACCGTGAAGCGCAGGCGGTGTTCGCCCGGGTCGCGGGCGGTGAAGACGAACCGGGCGGGCCCGGCGTCCGTCACGCAGTCGGCCGCGGAGGGCTCCAGGGTCGCGGCGGACCGGGTGGTGGCGATCACCAGGACGCTCTCCGAAGCGCTCGGGGGCGCCTCCGCCGGTCCGACGGTGGTCAGCCGGAACTCGATCGTGGTGGGCACGCCGGGCCGTACGACGTCGTCCACCAGGGTCAGCCGGGGACGACGGCGGGGCCGGCCGGGGGGCTTGGGGGCGGCCGGGCGGCCGGAGGGGTCCGGGGCTGCGGCGGGCGGGGGACGGGGGCCGGTGCTGACGGTGGCGGGGGAACGGAGGCTGGGGCTGACGGTGGCGGGGGGACGGGGACGGACGGCGGCGGGATGTCCGGGTCGCGTCGGGCCGCGGGTGCCGGGGCGGCCGGTGTCGAGGGCTCCGGGTCGGGTGAGGCAACAGCGGGAGCCGGGCGGGCTGGTGCCGAGGGGTCCGGGTCGCTCGGTGTCGCGGAAGCGGACACCGCCGGAAAGCCGGACGCCGGGGAAGACCCGGAGGACGGCGACGGGCCGGATGATGGCCACGGGCCGGACGATGGCCACGGGCCGGACGATGGCCACGGGCCGGACGATGGCCACGGGCCGGACGATGGCCACGGGCCGGACAGCGGCGGCGGCCCGGACGACGGCACAGGCCCGAACAACGGCGTAGGCCCAGACAACGGCAAAGGGCCAGACAACGGCAAAGGGCCGGACGACGGCGAAGACTCGGACAGCGGAGACGGCGCAGGCGACGGCGAAGGCCCAGGTGACGGCGAATGCCCGGACGACGGCGAAGACTTGGGTAGCGGAGACGGCCCAGGCGACGGCAAAGCCTCGGACGACGGCGAAGACTCGGACGACGGTGAAGGTCCCGACGGCTGAAGGGCGTTGGCCGCGGTCGGCTGGGGGCGGTGGAAGCCCTCGGCGACCTGGACGGCCAGGTCGAGGTACGCGCGGCGGGTCTCCGAGCGGAGGCGGGTCAGGTCGAGGCCGGCGCCGGTGGCCAGGTGCTCGTCGAAGGGCACGCGGACGACGCCCCGGCAGCGCTGGGCGAAGTGCTCGACGATGCGGTCCGTCCGGACCAGGGAGGACCCGGCGTGCACCCCGGAGAGTACGACCAGCGCGCGGCGGGCCGACTCCGCGTGGCCGTGCGCGGAGAGCCAGTCCAGGGTCACGGAGGCGACCTCCGCGCCGTCGACACTCGCGGTGGCGACGACGACCAACTGGTCGGCGAGGGCCAGGACACCCCGCATGGTCTCGTGCATCAGGCCGGTGCCGGAGTCGGTGACGATGATCGGGTAGGCGCGGCTCAGCGCGTCGACGACCCGCTGGTACTGCTGTATGCCGAACGGCACGGACAGCGCCGGGGCGACGTCCTGTGCGAGGACCTCCAGGCCCTCCGGGCCACGGGCGGTGAACCCGCGGATGTCATCGGGGCCGTGGAGTTCCGGCAGCGCGTGGAGCAGGTCCTGGACGGTCGAGCCGTTCTCGCGGCCCACCCGGTGGCCGAGCGTGCCGCCCTCCGGGGACGCGTCCACCGCGATGACCGGGTCGTCGCGCAGGCCCGCCAGCGTGGCGCCCAGCGCCGCCGCCGTGGTGGTCTTGCCCGTGCCGCCCTTCAGGCTGATCACCGCGATGCGGTGGCAGCCGGCCAGGGGCGAGCGCAGGACGTCGGCCCCGGATCGCTGCTCGCGGGCCTCCGGTCCGCGCCTGGTCAGCCGCAGGCGCAGCCGCCGGGCCCAGGACGGTTCGAGCAGCAGCCGCTCGGCGGAGAGGGCGGGCAGGGCGGCGGGGCCGACTCCGTCCGACCCGGTCTCGGCGGAGTGCACGGGCGGTGCCCAGAACCCCGGGTCCGGCTGCTGCGCGTGTGCCGGCTCGGGCACCGGGCTCACCGGGGCCCGGGCGGCGGCCGCCGCGTCGGCCGCGCGGTTGCGCCACTCGGTCAGCCGGTCGCGGGTGTCGAGCACGGCGGGGTCGTTCACGCCGAAGACGCGGCCCATGTCGTCGAGGAGTTCGGCGTAGGCGGCCGCCGCACCCGCCGCGTCACCCGCCGTGCCGCGCCAGAGCGCGATGTTGTGGCGGGTGAGGAGGGTGTCGCGGTGGTCGGGGCCGAGCACGCGCAGCCGGTCGGCCAGCAGGTCGGTGTAGGCCGCCGCCGCGCGCGCCGGGTCGCCCGCGACGCCCTGCCAGAGGGCCAGGTTGTCCCGGACGGTGAACACGTCGGGGTGGTCGGGGCCGAGGACGCGGACGAGGTCGTCGAGGAGTTCGCGGTAGGCCGTGACGGCTCCGGGCGCGTCCTGGGACGCGCCGCGCACCCGGGCGCGGTGGCCGCGGGCGGCGAGGGTGTCGGGGTGGTCCGGGCCGAAGCGGTGGTGCAGGGCGGCGTGCAGCCACTCCCAGCGCACCCGGGCCGCGCGGACCATCCCGGCGGCGATGAGGTTCCGGCCGGCCTGGAAGAGCACGGGGTGGCACTGCGGCTGCCAGAGGGCCTCACGCGCGTGTCCGGCCAGGACGTCGGTGGCCGACCGTAACGCCCTGCACAGCGGGGACCGCGGCGCGCCCGACGCCGTACGCCACACCGCGCGCAACGCGTCGGCCGCGCTCAGGGCGAGCGCGTCCCGGTCCTCGGGCGGCACCGCCGCACGGACGGCGTTCTGCACCAGAGTGCTCAGGCGTACCGTCGGGTGCTCGGCGTCGCCGCCGCGTTCGACCAGCCGCAGACGGTGCAGCACGTCGAGGGCGGTCAGGGCGTCCGAGGGGGCGATCCGCGGGGAGCCGCCGTGTGACGGGGCCCGGCGCCGTGCGAGGTACTGGAGCGCGGGTCCGCTGGTGAGGACCGCGACCGGCACGCCGTGCGGGTCGAGCACGGCGGCCAGTTCGAGCAGGGGACGGGCGAGGCCGGCGGCGTGCCGGTCGGCCGTCGCGACGGACAGCCACCAGCAGGCCGTGACCAGGTCGGGGCCCGGTCCGCCGGAGGTCTCGGCGCCGGGCGGCGCGGTGCGGCCCGGCGGGTCCGGCAGGCTCGGGGCCGGCTCTTCCGGTAGGTCGCGGAGGGCCTCGTGGAGGGCCTCGCGGTACGCGGCGCACTCCAGGCCGGTGTACGCCAGGTGGGCGGCGGCCGTGGACAGCGCCAGCGGGTGCTGCCGGAGGTCGGCCGCCACGACGGCGATCCGCGCGGGGGCGTCCGTCCGTCCGAGTTCGGCGAGTTCGCGCGTCAGCTGGTCGGCGGCGGCCGTCTCGTCCCACGGCCCGAGTTCCAGGCGTCTGCTGCCGTCCGGCAGGGACCCCGCGTGCCCGGTGGTGACGAGGACGCGGCCGTTGGGCCGTTCCGGCGGCCACAGGTGGTGCAGTTCGGCGGAGCCGGGCAGCCCGTCGAGCACCACCAGCCAGCGCCGGTCGGTCCAGCTCAGCCAGGAGCGGAACGCCTCCGCCGCGTGCTCGGGCTGGTCGCTGCCCTGCCCGGCGACGGCCTCGGCCGCCTCGGCGTAGCCGCAGACGACCGCGTCCTCGCTCGTGGCGGTCATCCACACGACGAGATCGGCCGCCCCGTCCCGCAGCACCCGGCGGGCCAGCTGCGCGGCGAGCCGCGTCTTGCCCACCCCTGGGGGCCCGACGAGGGCCCAGGTGGCCGAGGGCTCGTCCCACAGCCCGTCCGGCAGGCCCGCGTCGGGCCGCTCGCGGAACGGCCCCGCCACGGTGGGGAGTTTGCCGACGAGCACGGGAGCGTGGACCGTGCCGTCGGGTCCGGACGCCTCGGCGGTCGGGGAGGGCGAAGGCGGCGGAGGAGCAGAAGGCGGCTGAGGAGAGAAAGGCGGCTGAGGAGCAGAAGGCGAGAGGGACGGAGCCGGTGACGGCGGCACGGGCACGGCGGGCGCCGTCGACGACAGTCCGGGCTGCGCGGCGAGGGCGTAGCGGCCGTGCCCGAGCACCACCAGTTCCCCGAGTCGCGCGAGGAGTTGCGTACGCTCGCTGTCCGCCGCCCCGTCCAGCAGCATCTCGAACCGGGTCTGCCAGGCCGACTCCAGCCGGATGCGCAGCCGTTCGTCGTGCGCTTCCAGCAGGGCGGTCATGTCGCGGTCCAGGCGCGCCAGATGCGTCTGTTCGTCGCCCGGGGTGCCCCGGCCCAGCAGCCGCGCCACCGCGGCGCGCACGGCGGGCCATGCCTCGGTGCCGACGGCTTCGGTCACGGCCGTGCCGGCCGCCGCGGCCACGGACAGGGAGGCGTCGTCCAGCATTCAGCGGATCCCGTCCTTCGCGCGTCTCCCTCTGCTCATTCCGCACCCATACAAGCACAACCACCCCGTAGTGGACCCGGATGCGCGAGAACCCCGGGAGAGACGAACTCGCCCTCGTGGCGGGCCGGGTCGGGGACCCGGGGCCCTGCCGCGAGGACGAGGACGCCTGGCTGCCGGTCAGATCAGCCGGCTTCCCGGCTCAGAACTGGAGTGCCCAGGCGTCGATCCGCCCGGTGTCGAAGTTCGCGTTGTCGCTGACCCGGAGCTTCCACGTGCCGTTCGCGGTCTCCGAGGAGGCGTTCACGGTGTAGGTGGTGTCGATGTTGTCGGCGCTGCCGCCGGTGCCGTACCCCTTCAGCGTGTAGGCCGTGCCGTCGGGGGCGATCAGCTGGACCTGGAGGTCGCCGATGTAGGTGTGGACGATGTGCACCTCGACGGCCAGGGCCGACGGGGCGTTGCCGGAGACGCCGGAGACGGTCACCGGGGACTCGGCGGTGGCGTTGTCGGCGATGGCCTGGTCGGTGGTGTTCTCGAAGCGCGGGCCGGGCGGGGTGGTCGTACCGCCGCCGACGTTCAGGAGCCGGTTGGGCGAGCCGCTGCCGGGGCTGGTGACGACGCCGGTGGTCGCGGCGGACGTCAGCGCGGCGGAGACCTGCGCGGGCGTGGCCGTGGGGTTGGCGGCCAGGTGCAGGGCGGCGGCGCCGGCGACGTGCGGGCTCGCCATGGAGGTGCCGGAGATGGTGTTGGTCGCGGAGTCGCTCGTGCTCCAGGCCGAGGTGATGGACGAGCCGGGCGCGAACAGGTCCAGGACGGAGCCGTAGTTGGAGTAGCTCGCCTTCGCGTCGCTCGACGTCGTCGCGCCGACCGTGACGGCCTCGGTGACGCGGGCCGGGGACCGGGTGGAGGCGTTGGTGGACTCGTTGCCGGCCGCGACCACGAAGGTGACGCCGGAGGTGATGGCGTTGCGGACGGCCGTGTCGATGGCCGTGTCGCCGGGGCCGCCGAGGGACATGTTGGCGACGGCGGGCTTGACCGCGTTCCGCGCGACCCAGTCGATGCCGGCGACGACCTGCGCGGTGGTGCCCTGGCCGGAGTTGTTCAGCACGCGGACGCCGACGACCTTGGCCTTCTTGGCGACGCCGTAGGCGTTCCCGGCGACCGTGCCGGCGACGTGCGTGCCGTGGCCGTGGCCGTCCTGGGCGGTGTTGTCGTTGTCGACGGCGTCGTAGCCGTAGGAGGCGCGACCGCCGAAGTCGCCGTGCGTGATGCGGACGCCGGTGTCGATGACGTACGCCGTGACGCCCTCGCCCGCCGAGTCGGGGTAGGTGTAGGAGCTGTTCAGCGGCAGGTTCTTCTGGTCGATGCGGTCCAGGCCCCAGGAGGGCGGGCTGGGCTGCGTCGCGGTGATGGAGAACGTCCGGTTCTGCACGACGGAGGCGATGGCCGGGTCGGCGGCGAGACGTTTCGCCTCGGACGCGGAGGCCTCGACCTCGTAGCCGTTCAGGGCCTTGGTGTACGTGCGCTCGATGTCGGCGCCGTACTTGTGCGCGAGGGCGCGGCCCGCGGCGGAGCCGGCCTTCTCGGTCTTCAGGGTGACGATGTAGCTGTCGGCGACGGCGTTCGCGGCGCCCTCGTACTGGACGCGTCCTTCGGCGGCGGCCGGTGCCGCGCCGGCGGGGAGGGCGGAGACGAGGCTCGCGACGAGCGCCGCGGTGGCCGTCGCGCCGAGCGCGGCCAGTCTTCGCCGGGTGGGTCTGTGGGGAGTACGCATCACTGCCATCTGAGGGGTCCTCCTCAATCGGTGGTGCGCTGTGGGGTGTGGTGCACGCCCGTGGGAGCACCCGGGAGTCACGGCCGAGAGTCATGACCATGCCAACCAGGGGGTGACTCCTGTGCGTCAGCCGAAAGATTGAGGCCTCCACAGGAATTGCACAAGGGCCCTGCACGGACCGGCAGGACCCTTGTGACGGGTCGTCAGTCGTCGAAGCCCGTGCTCCGGCTCCGCTTCTCCCAGGCCAGCACCTCGTCCCGCACCCGGTCCAGATGCCCGAGCACCGCGCTGACGCCGTCGTCGCCGAGCGGCAGGCGCAGGGGCGTGGGGTCGGCCTCCAGCGCGGCGAGGATCAGGGCCGCGGCCTTGGCCGGGTCGCCCGGCTGGGTGCCGTCGCCGCCCGCGACCAGGCCGCGGGTCTCGCTCACCTTGCCGTACACGCCGCTGTCCTGGCTGGCGCCGGCCCTCCCGGTCTCGAACAGGCCGGTGCGGAAGGCGCCCGGCTCGACGATCAGCACCTTGATCCCGAACTCGGCCACCTCGTCCGCGAGCCCCTCGGACATGCCCTCCAGGGCGAACTTCGTGGCGCTGTACGCCGAGAAGCCCGCGAAGGACAGCTGGCCGCCCATGCTGCTCATCTGCACGATCGCGCCCGAGCGCCGCTCGCGCATGTGCGGCAGCACGGCCCGGGTGAGGGCGGCCGGGCCGAAGACATGCACCTCGAACAGCGCCCGCAACTCCTCCTCGGTGGTCTCCTCCAACGCCCCGACGTGCGTCCGGCCCGCGTTGTTGACCAGGACGTCGATCCGCCCGTGCCGCGCCACGACGTCCCGTACCGCGGCCGCGGCGGCGCCCGTGTCGGCGACGTCCAGGCGCAGTGCCTCCACCCGGCCGGGGTGGGCGGCGACCAGGTCGTCCAGCGCCTCGGGGCGGCGGGCCGCGCCCACCACGACATCGCCCGCGGCGAGGGCGGCCTCGGCGATCGCCCGCCCGAAACCACTGCTCGCGCCCGTGATCAGCCAGACCTTGTCCATGACCGCTCCTCGTGTCGTGATGCCGTGTCGTGTCGTGGTGCCGTGTCGTGCCGTGCCTTCTTGCTGGTGCGTCAACCACCCTTGCCCTTCGGGCAGTTGTCTGTCCAAGGCATTTGGTGACAGCCGGCGGCCATGACAGGCGGAGGGCGTTGGCGGGACGCGCGTGCGGCGGACGGCGGGCCGCCCCGTCCGGGCCGGTCCGCCGTCCGCCGCCTGGGGCGTCCTACTGGGCCAGGTAGAGGCTCAGGTGCTGCCCGGTGTGTGAGTGCGCCGCCCGGGCCAGGTCGGCCGGGGTGCCCGTGAAGACGATCTCGCCGCCGGTGTTGCCGCCCTCCGGACCGAGGTCGATGACCCAGTCGGCCTGGGAGATCACGGCCAGGTCGTGCTCGATGACGATGACGGTGTTGCCCCGGTCGACGATCCGGTTGAGCAGGCCGACGAGGTTGTCGATGTCGGACAGGTGGAGGCCGGTGGTCGGCTCGTCGAGGATGTAGACGGTGCCCGAGCCGGAGAGCCGGTCGGCGAGCTTGAGCCGCTGGCGCTCACCGCCGGACAGGGTGGCCAGGGACTGGCCGAGGCCGAGGTAGCCGATGCCGGTCTCGATCAGGGCGTTGGCCTTGGCCCGCAGCGGTCCCGAGAGGAAGAACTCCCCCGCCTCCTCGGCGGACATCTCCAGCACGTCCGCGATGTTCTTGCCGCGCACCCGGTGCTGGAGCACCGACTCCTTGAAGCGGCGGCCCTCGCAGACCTCGCAGTGCGTGGTGACCGGGTCCATGTAGGCGACCTCGGTGATGAGCAGGCCGCGCCCCTCGCACTCCTCGCAGGCGCCCTTGGAGTTGAAGCTGAAGAGGCTGGCGTCCTCGCCGCTGGCCTTGGCGAACAGCTTGCGGATCGGGTCCATCAGCTTGAGGTAGCTCGCCGGGGTGGACCGCGAGGAGCGCGGGATGGGCGACTGGTCGACGAACACGGCCCCGGGGTACTGGGCGCGGAAGGCGTGGGCGATCAGGGAGCTCTTGCCCGCGCCGGCCACTCCGGTGACGGCGGTCAGGACGCCGGTGGGGATCTCGGTGGAGACGTTCTTCAGGTTGTTCGCCGTCGCGTTCACGATCGGCAGGGTGCGGCCCCACGGGCGGGGGTTCTCCTTGATCCCGCCGGTGCGCCGCAGCCCCTGCCCGGTCAGTGTGTCCGCGGCGCGCAGTTCCTCGTGGGAGCCCTCGAAGACGATGGTGCCGCCGTGGACGCCCGCCCGGGGGCCGATCTCGACGACGTGGTCGGCGACCGCCATGACGTCCGGGTCGTGCTCCACGACGAGGACCGTGTTGCCCTTGTCGCGCAGGGCGCGCAGCAGGTCGTTGAGCCGGCTGACGTCACGGGGGTGCAGGCCCACGCTGGGTTCGTCGAAGATGTAGGTCAGCCCGGTCAGTTCGCTGCCGAGGTGGTTGACGAGCTTGAGCCGCTGGCCCTCGCCGCCGGAGAGCGTGGAGGTGGAGCGGTCCAGGGTGAGGTAGCCGAGGCCGATGGCCTGGATCTGCTCCAGGGTCTCGATGATGGTGGTGACGAGCGGCGTGTCGAGCCGCTCCCGCAGCGTGGCGACGACGCCGATGAGGTCGCTGACCTGCATCTGGGACCAGTCGGCGATGTTGTGGCCGTCGATGCGGGTGGCGAGTGCCTTCTGGTTGAGCCGGGCGCCCTCGCAGGTGGGGCAGACGCCCTCGGTGAAGAACTCGGCCGCCTTGTCGCGCGCGGCCTTGCTCATGCCGCCCGTGTCCCGCTTCAGGTGGCGGCGGACGAAGCTGTCCACGAGGCCCTCGTAGCGCAGGGACAGCACGTTGCCGTTGGGGTAGGTCACCTCGACCGTGCCGCTGCTGCCGTGCAGCAGGGTGTGCATCTCCTCGTCCGTGTAGTCCGCGAGCTTCTTCTCGGCGTCCAGGCGCTCGTAGTTGGCGTAGAACTGCCAGTTCGCGCTGCCGACGGTGTAGCCGGGGAGGAGGATGGCGCCCTCGGCGATCGACTTCCCGCGGTCGATCATCAGCTCGGGGCTGACGCGCCGGGCGCGGCCGAGGCCCTCGCACTCGGGGCACATGCCCTTGGGGTCGTTGAAGGAGTAGAGCCAGGTCTGGCCGAGGCCGTCGTTGCCGTGGTTGGCGAAGAGCACGCGCATCACGGTGTAGACGTCGGTGACCGTGCCGACGGTGGAGCGGGCGTTGCCGCCGAGGGGCCGCTGGTCGACGACCACGGGGGTGGTGAGCCTGGTGACCGCGTCGACGTGCGGCCGTTCGAACTTGGGCAGGTCGTGCCGGATGTTCCAGGGGAAGGTGGCGTTGAGCTGCCGCTGGGCCTCCACGGCGACGGTGTCGAAGACCAGGGAGGACTTTCCGGAACCGGAGACGCCGACGAAGACGGTGATGCGGTTCTTGGGGATGACGAGGGAGACGTCCCTCAGGTTGTTCTCTCGGGCACCGACGACCTGAATGCCCTCGTCGGTTGCGGTGACCGGCGTCTGGTTCACAAATCATCCTCTCTGCGTCGGGTGAGTCGTCGAGGCGGTGTGACGCGTCGAGCTCACTGCACCTGCGCGCGGACGGCGCGCAGGAGTTCGGGGTCCTGCGGTTCGACGGTGGGGCCGAAGCGCCCCACGCAGTGGCCGGCGGACGAGACGAGGAACTTCTCGAAGTTCCAGCGCACGTCGCCGGTGTGGCCCTCCGCGTCGGCGAAGGGCGTCAGGGCGGCGTAGAGGGGGTGGCGGCCCGCTCCGTTGACGTCGGTCTTCTCGGTGAGGGGGAACGTGATCTGCTGGACGGCGCAGAAGTCGGCGATCTCCTCGGGGGTGCCCGGTTCCTGCTCGCCGAACTGGTTGCAGGGCACCCCGATGACGCTGAGCCCGTCCTCGTGGTGGCGGCGGGCGAGTGTCTCCAACCCGGCGTACTGGCCGGCCAGGGCGCAGCGGGAGGCGACGTTGACGATGAGCAGGGTCCGGCCGCGGTGGCGGGACAGCAGGTCGGGCTTGCCGTTCAGGTCCGCGATGGCGATGTCGAAGACGGTCATGCCGTGCACGCTAGGTTCGTCCGCTCCGGACGCGGTCGACGTCGCATCGTGGGGTCCTCGCGCTCCGCTCGACGGATCGCCCGCCGGGAGGCGGGCAGGGGCGGGCAGGCTGAGGGGGTGTGAGCCGACCCGGGGGATTAGCCGGCTCACACCCCGGTACAGGGGCCCTTACCTGCTCAGGGCCCGGTACTTGCGGACGGCCAGCGGGAAGAACACCGCGAAGATCGCGAGCGGCCAGACGAAGGACATGAGCATCGCGTGCTCGGCGATCCAGGAGGTGCCGCCCACCCCGGGGTTGCCGAACAGCTCACGGGTGGCGTGGGCGGTGGACGACAGCGGGTTCCACTCGGCGATGGCCGCCAGCCAGCCCGGCATCATCTCCGGGGAGGCGAAGGTGTTGGCGACGATGCCGAGCGGGAACAGCAGGGTGTAGACGGCGGAGGCGGCCTCCGGGGTCTTGATGATCAGGCCGAGGTAGATGCCGACCCAGAGCAGGGCGAAGCGCAGCAGGAGCAGGAGCGCGAAGGCGCCGAGCGCCTGCATGAACCCGTCGTTCCAGCTCCATCCGGCGATGACCCCGCAGCCCATGAGGATCATCAGGACCACGGTGCTGTAGAGCATGTTGACGATGCTCTGCCCGATGACCACGGAGGCGGCGGACATGGGCATGGAGCGGAACCGGTCGGTGACGCCCTTGGAGGCGTCGGCGGTGACGCCGGCCATGGTCTCGCCGATGCCGAAGGCCATCGACATGACGAACATGCCGGGCATCAGGAAGTCCATGTAGTCCCCGCCGCCCTCGACCTGCATGCCGCTGCCGAAGATGCCGCCGAACAGCAGCACCATCAGGATCGGGAAGGCGAGGCCGGCCAGGATCTGGGTGGGGTTGCGGGCCCAGTGGGACAGTCCGCGGAGCGTGAGCGTCCAGGAGTCCGCGAGGACCCAGCCCAGTTTGGCCAGCGGGTTCCTGGGCAGTTCGGGCGCGATGATCGCGGTCATGACTGGGCGACCTCCTTGAGGCTCTGCTCGGCGGACGTGGCCGCCCCGTTGCCGGTCAGGTTCAGGAACACCTCGTCGAGAGTGGGCCTGCGCAGGGCGATGTCCTCGGCCTCGATGCCGGCGTCGTCGAGTTCGCGGGCGACGGCGGTGAGGGCGGCGACCCGGTTGTCGACGACGACGCTGATGCGCCGGTTGTCGGCGTCCGTCTCGGGCTCGGAGCGCAGCAGGGTGCCGATCGTGTGGGTGGCGCGTTCGAGGTCGTGGGCGCGGCGGAGGACGACGTCGATCCGGTCCCCGCCGATCTTGTTCTTGAGCTGGTCCGGGGTGCCGGACTCGACGACCCTGCCGTTGTCGATCAGGGCGATGCGGTCGGCGAGCTGGTCGGCCTCCTCCAGGTACTGGGTGGTCAGCAGGACCGTGCGGCCCTCGGCGATCAGGCCTCGGACGGACTCCCAGACGTCGTTGCGGCCCCGCGGGTCGAGCCCGGTGGTGGGCTCGTCGAGGAACAGCACGGACGGGGCCAGGATGAGGCTGGCGGCGAGGTCGAGCCGCCGGCGCATACCGCCGGAGTACTGCTTGGCCGGCTTGCCGGCGGCCTCGGTGAGGCCGAAGCGCTCCAGCAGTTCGTCGGCCCGGGCCTGGGCGTTGCGTTTACCGATGTGGTATAAGCGCCCGAACATCACGAGGTTCTGACGGCCGCTCAGGTCCTCGTCCACTGCGGCGTGCTGGCCGAGGAGTCCGATGCTGTAGCGGACCTGGGCCGACTGGGTGGCGACGTCGTAGCCGGCGACCCGGGCTGTTCCCTCGTCGTACTTCAGCAGGGTGGAGAGGATGCGGACCGCGGTGGTCTTTCCGGCGCCGTTCGGGCCGAGGAGCCCGTAGACGACGCCTCGGGGTACCTCCAGGTCGAGTCCCGCGAGGGCCTCCTTGTCGCCGTATTTCTTCTTCAGAGCTTCGGTCTGGATCGCCAGGTCGGCGCCGCCCATGCCCGCCCCTTCTTTCGGGTGCTCAAATTTGTGTACCCGGCGAGCGTAGAGGAGGGCGGCCCGGATATTCAAGTTTTAGTACCCCTCGTCGGCGCCTTCCTCCCGGGCGTCCCAGTGGTCACGGTGGGCGGCGTACCACTCGACCGTCTCGCGCAGCCCGTCCTCGAGCGACCAGCGGGGCGCGTAGCCCAGTTCGCGGCGGATCTTGGAGTCGTCCACGGCGTACCGGAAGTCGTGCCCCTTGCGGTCCGCCACCCGCCGCACGAGGTCCCAGTCGCGTCCGCAGAGTGCGAGGAGGCGGCCGGTCATCTCCTTGTTGGTCAGGTGGGTGCCGCCGCCGACGTTGTAGACCTCCCCCGGCCGGCCCCGGTCCAGCACCAGCCGCACCGCGTGGCAGTGGTCGTCCACGTGCAGCCACTCGCGCAGGTTCGAGCCGTCCCCGTACAGCGGGACCGGCTGCCCGTCGAGGAGCCGGGTGACGAACAGCGGGACCAGCTTCTCGGGGTGCTGGCCGGGGCCGTAGTTGTTGGCGCAGCGGGTGATGCGCACGTCGAGGCCGTGGGTGCGCCAGTACGACCGGGCGATGAGGTCGGCCGACGCCTTGGACGCCGCGTAGGGCGAGTTGGGCAGCAGCGGCTCGTCCTCCGTCCAGCGCCCCTCGGCGATGGAACCGTACGTCTCGTCCGTGGAGACCTGGACGAAGACGCCGATCCCGTGCCGCAGCGCCGCTTCGAGCAGGGCCTGCGTGCCGAGCACGTTGGTGCGGACGAAGGCCTCGGCGCCCGCCACCGAGCGGTCGACGTGCGACTCCGCGGCGAAGTGGACGACCGCCTCGTGGCCCGGGAACACCTTGTCCAGCAGGGTGGTGTCGCAGATGTCGCCGTGCACGAAGGTCAGCCGCGGGTGGTGCGCCGGCAGGTTGTTCAGCGTCCCCGCGTAGGTGAGCTTGTCCAGGACGGTCACCCGGTCGTCCTCGTGCCCGGGGTACCCGCCGCTCAGCAGCGTTCTGACGAAGTGCGAGCCGATGAAGCCGGCCGCACCGGTCACCAGGATGTTCACGGTTCTCCCGTCCTCGTCTCAGTCAGCGGGCCGCGGCCACCGAGCGGTGACGCGCCGTCAGTTTCTCGAGTGTGGGCACCACTTCGTTGGGGCTCGGCGCCGACAGCATGGCCAGACGCAGCCGTCGGGCGCCTTCCGTGAACGAGGGGTCGTCGAGCACCCGCACGAGCTTGTCGCGCAGGACCTCGACGGTCAGGCCCTCGGAGTGCAGGTGCAGCCCCGCCCCCAGCTCCTCCACCCGCTGCGCGCGGTAGATCGCGTCCCACATCCAGCCGAGCGCCACCTGCGGCACCCCGTACGCGGCGGCGGTCGCCCACGTCCCGGCACCGCCGTGGTGGACGATCGCCGAGCAACTGGGCAGCAGGGCCAGCAGGGCCACGTGGTCGACCACCCGCGTGTTGTCCGGCACCCGCGACACCTGGGCGAGTTCCTTCTCGCTCAGCGTCGCCACCACCTCGACGTCCAGGTCGGCCAGCGAGGCGAAGACGTCGTCGACGTCGACGGCGTTGGGGAACTCCGTGTCCCGGATGGTGAGCCCGAGGGTGAGGCAGACCCGGCGGCGCTCCGGCGGCCGGCGCAGCCAGTCCGGCACGACGGCCGGACCCGGACCGTTGTACGGCACGTAACGCGTGGGCACCGTCGGCAGCCCCAGCTCCATCCGCACGCCGGGGGGCATCTGGTCGACCGACCACTGCCCCGTGACCACGTCGGGGTCGAAGGCGGCGCCGTGCCGGTCGAGGGTGTACGCCAGCCACTCCTCCAGCGGGTCGTCGCGCAGTTCCGCGGGCAGTTCCGCCTGCCGCCGGCGCAGCGTCAGGTGGGTGTTCGCGAACAGGTCGGGGAAGGCCAGGAGCCGGGCGTGGGCGGCCCCGGTCGCCTTGGCGGCGACGGCGCCGGCGAAGGTGAAGGGCTCCCAGAGCACCAGGTCCGGCTGCCAGAACCGGGCGTAGTCGACGAGCGCGTCGATCATCGAGTCGTTGTTGATCTGCGCGTAGAAGGTCGCCGTCAGCATCGCGTTCGACGCCCGCAGGAAGTCGAGGCTCAGCCGCTCCGGGCGGTTCTCCAGGTAGTCGCGGTCCAGGTGGTGCATGAGCATCCCGGGACCGACGGTGGGGATGACGGCGTCCATCCGGTGGTCGTCGCCCACCGGCACGGCCGTCAGACCGGCCCGGGTGATGCTCTCGACCGCGGCCGGCTGGCCGGCCACCCGGACCTCGTGCCCGGCGGTCCGCAGCGCCCAGGCGAGCGGAACGATGCCGTTGAGATGGGCGTCCTGTGCGAAGGCTGTCAGCAGTACACGCACCGAGGTGCTCCTCCCCTGGTGATGGTCGGTCCGGTCATGCGACCGGGAAGCGCAGGACGCCGCGCAGCACCGCCGAGCGCATGCGGTGCAGCACCTCGGCGCCCGTGCGCAGGCCGGGCCGCAGCTCGGCGAGGACGCGCACCGCGGCTTCCGTCTGGAGGCGGACCAGCGCCTCGGTGACCGGGGCGGCGGAACCGCCGAGCAGGGTGAGCGACCGGTCGCCGTCGGCGCGGCCGGGGACGAAGGCGTCCGGGTCGGCGAAGGCCTCCGGGTCGCGGTTGGCCGCGTCGACGAGCACCACGACGCGCCGGCCCTCCTCGACGGTCTTGCCGTCGAACTCGGCCTGCTCGCGCGCGATACGGCTCTCGAACCGCAGCGGCGGGGCCAGCCGCAGGGCCTCGCGGACCGCGGCGCCGGCCCGTTCGGGCTCCCGCCCGATCCGCTCCCACTCCTCGCGGTGGTCCAGGAGGACCCGCACCGCGTTGCACACGGCGGTCGCGGTGACCTCGACGCCCACCACGACGGCGAGCGTCCCGACGGCGACCGCGTCCTCGGGCGACACGCCGTCGAGCGCGGCGAGGCCGGTGGCGCGGCCGCTGCCGACCAGGCGGGTCAGCTCGGTGGAGAGGTCCGTCACGGCCGTGAACAGCGCCCGGGCGGCCGCCAGTTGCTGCGGGCAGTGGCCGGCGTCCAGGGCGGTGGCGAGACCCGCGTGCAGTTCGGGCAGGCGCTGCCGCGTCTCCTCGGGCAGGCCGAGCACGTCGGCCACCACGCGCAGCGCGGCCGGGACGGCGACGTCCCGGTACAGGTCGAACCGTTCGCCGGTCGCGGCGAGCGCCTGGCGGTAGGCCGCCTCGATCTCCGGCAGCCGCGCGGCGAGCGCCTCGGCCGACAGCAGCGGGGCCGCGGCCCGGGCCAGCGCGCGGTAGTCGGCCGGATCGCGGTTGAGCTGGGCGTCGTCGAGGGGGACGACGTGGCACAGCAGGGGGTTGTCCCAGACGTCGACACCCGGGTGGGCCTGCGGCCCCTCCTCGGCGTGGCGCGGGGAGAACCGCTCGTCGCCGAGGATCCGGGCGCCGAGCTCGCGGTGCGCGGTGACCCACGCGCCGATGCTGCTCTCGTGCAGGCCCTGTTCGCGGGCGCGCGCCCCGTGGTCGAGGGGGTCGTCGTCCCCGGCGCGCAGGATCATGGCGAAGGGGTCGCCCTGGGCGCCGAAGATGAACTGGACGCCTCGGATGGTCAGCAGATGCCGGCCCAACTCGCTGTTGGTCTGATCGGTCAGCATGACACCGTCCTTGGGAGAAGAGTCCTGACAAGGTGAGGGAGGCCCGCGGATCCGGCGGAGGGCCGTGGATCCGGCGGACGAGGAAGGGGCGAAGCGCCACGGGCGACGCTAGGCCGCGTGCCTACAAAGGCACTCGACACGCGCTACACGGGCCGCGCGTCCGGTACGCCGGCGCGTTCCCGTAGCGCCGCGGCGGCGGCGCGTACGGCGGTCACGTCGTCCTCGGCGGTTCCCGGCCGGGCCGGCAGCAGCGGGACGACGGCGGAGCGGCCGGAGCGCACGGCCGGGTGGCGGCGGGCCAGCTGCGACAGCCCCTGCCCCGGACCGGCCTCCACGAGCACCGGGTCGCCCTGGGCGAGGAGGGCGTCGAGGGCGGGCCAGAACAGCACCGGCGCCACCGGCTGCCTGCTCCAGAAGGCCGGGTCCTTCGCCTCCGCGGGCGTCAGGAACCGGCCCGTGTACCCGGACATGACCGGGATCCGGGGCTCGCCGACGGGCAGGGCGGCGATCCGCTCGTCGGCACCGCGCATCGCCGGGGCGAGGGCGGGGCTGTGGAACGCCGTGGAGGCGGGTACGCGCTGGAGCACGAACCCGGCGTCGGCCAGTGCCGCCGTGACGGTGCGCAGCGGGCCGTCGAGTCCGGCCAGGACCGTCTGCCGCGGGGCGTTGACGGCGCCGACGACCACGCCGTCGGTGAGGAAGGGCGCCACCTCCTCCCGGGTGGCGGCGACGGCGACCATCCCGCCGGGCGGCGCGTCCGCCAGCCGGGCGACGCGGTCGTGCACCATGGCGGCGGCGTCCGGCAGCGTGAAGACGCCGGAGAGGACCGCGGCCGCCACCTCGCCGATGCTGTGGCCGAGCAGGGCGACGGGCCGCACGCCCCAGCCGAGCACGAGCCGCCCGATGGCGTAGTCCACCGCGAAGAGCAGGGGCTGGGAGCGCGTGACGTGGTCCATCAGCGCGGTGTCGCGGGACCCGAGCCAGTCCTCGCGCAGGCCGGTGCCGTGGCCGCCCGGCCCACCGGCGTCCGCCAGGGCGGTCAGGGCCTCGTCCATCGCCTCCGCGAAGACGGGCTCGGCGGCCAGGAGGCCCGCCGCCATGCGCGGGTGCTGTGCTCCCTGGCCGGGCAGCAGCAGGGCGACCGGGCGCGTACCGCCGTCCCGCCCGTCCGCTGCCGTGCGGACGTCGTTCATCGGTCCCTCCAGGAAGGTGCGTCGAGGATCTCGACCACGGCGCAGGACCAGCTGAAGCCGGCGCCGACGCCGAAGAGCAGGCACGTGTCACCCGGGCCGAGCTCCCCGGCGGTGGCCAGGTGGTCGAGCCCGGCGAAGGGGTCTCCGGCGCCCAGGTGCCCGATCGTCCGACTCCAGGACCAGGTGCTGCGCGCGGGGTCGATGCCGAACTTCGCGAAGTACGCGACGTGCAGGCGGCGGTGACCCAGGTGCGGCAGGACGAACCGGTCGATGTCCGCGAGGCCCAGCCCGGCGTCGGCGAGCGCCTGCTTGACGACGGCCTCCTGCGCCGCGGCGACCCGGGCCACGGTCGGCGCCACGCCGTGGCGGGCCAGGAAGTCCCGCTTGTGCGCGTCGAGGTCGACGACGTCGCGGTGACTGAACGGGGCGGGCCCGAACGGGTCGTCGCCGCGGTGCATGCCCTCCAGGTCGGGTGCGGACACGGTCGCGATGCTGCGGACCCGGGCGAACCCGGAGTGCCGCGACACCACGAGGGCGGTGCCGCCGTCGCCGTAGACGGTTCCCGGGTCGCTGCGCCACCGGTCGAACCCCGGCGGGCAGAACCGGTCCCCGGTGGTCAGCAGGGCCGCCACCCGGGCCGGGTCGGCGGCCAGGTAGGCCCAGGCCAGATCGAGTGCCGCCATGCCGCCGTTGGAGACCTGCCGGATCTCCATCGCCGGGCACTGGTTGCCGACGGCGGCCCGCTGGACGTACGAGGCGGGGGCCCACAGGTCGAAGCCCTGGTAGTAGAAGCTGGCGTGCAGCACCAGGTCGATGTCGCCCGGTTCGGCGGCGGCCCGCTCCAGCGCGGTCCGGGCGGCCCGGGCCGCCATCTCGGGGGCGGGCTCGCCCGCGGAGACCGTCACCGACTCCATCCGGGTGGAGCGGGCGACGGCGGCCTCGCAGCGCCCGTCCGCGACCGCGTCCGCGACCCGTTCGGCCGGGGGCAGCCACGTCCCGGTGGCCCTGATGTACAACGCGCCGTCGTTCACGCCGCCGTCCTCTCCTCGGGCCGGTGCGCGACGGCGTCGCCGGGCGCGGGGGCCCGGACGACCAGGGCGCTGTTGAAGCCGTGGTGGCCGCGGGCCAGGACCAGGGCCGCCGTGCCGGAGACCGGCCGGGGCCGTCCGAGGACGAGGTCGAGGCCGTACGTGTCGGGCACCCGCGAGACGTTGACCGTGGGCGGGGCGATCCCGTCGCGCAGGGTCAGCAGGGCGGTGACCACGTCGAGCGGCCCGGCACCGGAGTAGAGCCGGCCGGTGGCCGTCTTGGGCACCGTGACCGGGACTCCTCCCGGGCCGAAGACCTCGGTGAGCGCCGCGGCCTCGGCCGCGTCGAGTTCGGGCACGCCGGCACCGTCGGCGAAGACGACGGCGATGTCCTCCGGCGCGGCTTGGGCGTCGGCGAGCGCCTGCTCGACGGCCCGGCGCAGGGCCGGGGGGCGCCCGGACCCGGGGCGCGGGTCGAAGGTGGCGCCGAACCCGGCGATCTCGCCGTAGTGACCGCGTCCGCGCGCCCGGGCCCCCTCGGCGCTCTCCAGGGTGAGCAACGCCCCGCCCTCGCCGGGCAGATGACCGGAGGCCTGGTCGTCGAAGGGCAGGTAGGCGTCGGCGGTGAGCCGTCCGCCGGCCAGCTGGGCGGCCATGCCGTACGGGCACAGGGAGCAGTCCATGCCGCCGGAGATCATCAGCCGGGCCCCCGCGCGGATCTGGCGCCGGGCGTGGGCGAGGGCGTCCAGGCCGCCGGCCTGCTCGCCGACGAAGACGCCGGTCGGCCCGTTCATGCCGTGCCGGATGGAGATCTGGCCGGTGTTGACGGCGTAGAACCAGGCGAAGGACATGTAGGCGCTGACCTTCTTGGGGGACTCGCCCCACAGGTGCTGGAGTTCGCGCTGGCCGAAGCCGAAGCCGCCGGAGGCACCGGCCGTGACGACGCCGCGTTCCAGCGACGGCACCGCGTCGAGGTCGATGCCGGCGTCGGCGACGGCCCAGTCGGCCGCGGCCAGGGCGAACTGGGTCATGCGGTCGGTCTGCGGGATCAGCCGGCTCGGCAGGTGGTCGCCCGCCTCGAACCCGGTCACCTCCCCGGCCCGGCGGGTCGGATAGCGGCTGGGGTCGAACGCCTGCACGCGCCGGATGCCGTCGTCGCCGCGCAGGGTCGCCGCCCAGTAGGCGTCGAGTCCGATGCCGGTGGGGGCGACGACGCCGATGCCCGTGACCACGACGGGGGTCATGCGGCCCGCCCCTCGGGCCGGCGCAGCACCACCGCGCTCTGGAAGCCGCCGAAGCCGCTGCCCACGGTGAGCGCGGCCGACATGGTCCGCTCCCTGGCGTGCAGGGGGACGTAGTCCAGGTCGAGGTCGGGGTCGGGGTCGGTCAGGTTGGCGGTGGGCGGGATGACGCCGTGTTCGAGGGCCAGGGCGGTGGCGGCGACCTCGATGGAGCCGATGGCGCCGAGCGAGTGCCCGATCATCGACTTGATGGAGCTGACCGGGACGCGGTGGGCGTGGGATCCGAGGCTGCGCTTGAGGGCCGCCGTCTCGTGCACGTCGTTCTGCTTGGTGGCGGTGCCGTGGGCGTTGACGTACCCGAGTGCCTCGGGGGCGAGCCGGGCCTCGTCGAGGGCGGCGTCGACGGCGGCGGCGAGCTCGCGTCCGTCGGTGCGCAGCCCGGTCATGTGGTACGCGTTGCCCCGGGAGGCGTAGCCGGCGATCTCGGCGTACACGTGGGCGCCCCGGCGCCGGGCCGCCGTCAGCTCCTCCAGGACCAGGACGGCGGCGCCCTCGCCGAGGACGAAGCCGTTGCGGGTGCGGTCGAAGGGGCGCAGCGCGGTCGCCGGGTCGTCGTTGCGGGGCGAGGTGGCGCGGATGGCGTCGAAGCAGGCCACGGTGATCGGGGAGATGGGGGCGTCGGTGGCCCCGGCGATCATCACGTCGGCGGTGCCCTCGCGGATGAGGGCGGCCGCGTGCCCGACCGAGTCGAGGCCGGAGGTGCAGCCGGCGGAGACGACGGTGCAGGGGCCTTCGGCGCCGGCCTCCCAGGCGAGTTCGGCGGCCATGGAGCTGGGCACGAAGTGGTCGTAGAGGTGCGCGCCGGCGGCGGTGTGGTCGACGAGCCACTCCTGTCCGCCGCCGCTCAGGGCGACGTACTCCTCTTCGAGTTTCTGGGTGCAGCCGACCGCGCTGCCGAGGCTGACGCCGGTGCGGTGGGCGGTGTCGGGGTCGGGCTCCAAGCCGCTGTCGGTGACGGCCTCGCGCAGCGCGACCAGGGCGAACTGCGCCGCCCGGTCGAGCCGTTCGGCGTCCTCGGGGCTCAGGCCCTGCTCCGCGGCGTCGAAGTCGCACTCGGCCGCGATCCGGGAGCGGAACGGGGCGGGGTCGAACAGGCTGATGGTCCGGGTCGCGGTGCGGCCGCCGGTGACGGTCTCCCAGAACTGCTTGGTGCCGATGCCGCCGGGGGCCACCACCCCGATGCCGGTGATCACGACCCGCCGGGTCATCGCGCCTCCCCGGTGGCGCTGCGCCGCTCCAGGTAGAGGTTGGAGCTGCTGGTGCTGATCGCCCGCAGCGCCTCGGCGTGCGGCCGGAAGTCGCTCTGGCCGACCGCGGCGCGGAAGGAGGCGACGTCGGCCCAGCGGGCGATGTTGACGTAGCTGTGCGGCTGTTCCAGGTGGCGTACGAGGGTGTAGCCGAGGAAGCCGGGCTGGCGCTCCATGAAGCGTGCCGTGCGGGCGAAGACGTCCTCGAACTCCTCCGGGGTGGTGCGGAGGGTGAAGCTGTTGACGAAGGTGGCCGGGCCGCCGGAGGCGGGGCCGGGCTGATCGGCTGACATGGGATCGGTGCTCCTCATCGTCCGGGCGTCCGGCGACGCGTACGCCGAGGTCGGACTGAAACCCTCGGTGGCGTGCCTCGCGGTGCCCTAGAAGACGACTGGATCCCGCGCCCGGGTCAGGGACTGCCGCGCCCCAGCCGCACGGGGGTGCCGACGTCCCGCCGCCAGGCGTGGCCGAGTCCTGCGGCGGCGGCGATGGCGCTCCAGCCGGCCAGTTCGGCGCCCTGGTAGTGGACGATGTCGGAGCCGCTGCGCCGGGGCAGCGCCCGGCCCGCGACGATCTCGGCGAGGGGCAGGGGTTCGTGCCGGGTGTCCTCGGCGGGGCCGCGCGGAGGGACGAGGCTGACCTGCCGTACGGCGGGACCGCGCGGGGGCACGAGGCCGACCTGCCCGACGGCGGGGCCGGCGGCGGTCGGCGCGGCCGTGGCCGCCGTGGCGGCCGTGGCGGTCTGGTCGATCAGGAGCGCCCCGGCCGCGAGCCATTCGGCGCGGACGCGCGGGTGACCGCCGGTGGTGGCGACGACGTCGGCGCCCGCTGCGGTGGCGCGGGCGTCCTCGGACGTGCGCACCCTGAGGCCGGTGCGCAGGGCGGCGGCCGTCGCGAGGTCCCGGGCCTGGGCCGGGTCCCGGCCGACGACGTGCACCTCGGAGAGCGAGGGCAGCGCGTGGTGCAGCACGAGCAGGCAGGACCAGGCCGGTTCGCCGGAGCCGAAGAGGCCGAGCAGGGAGGGGGCCGGCGGGGCGAGGTAGCGCGCGGCGAGCCCGGAGGGGATGGCGCTGCGCCAGCCGTCCAGGGCGCCGGCGTCGACCAGGCCGAGGAGTGATCCGTCGTCGGCGAGCAGCAGTTCCACGCGCGGGGCGGACTGGTCGGCGCCGGGGTCGAGGCGGACGGCGAAGCAGCGGCCGAAGGGGCCGGAGGTGTGGGGTCCCACGGTCAGCCGGCAGTGCGTGGCGGGGAGCAGGACCGGGGTCTCGGGGCCGAGCGCCGGCCCACGGCCTAGGAGCAGTCGCTGGACGTCGGAGAACCGCTCCTCCATGAAGGCCTCGTCGTCGAAGGCGTCGTCCACGTCTTCGGAGGTCAGCATGATCGGCACAGCGGTCGTCCTCTCGGGACGGGCACGATGGGTATGCAAACTTGAGTATCACGGGGCGCGCGCGGTCATCCACCGAACTCCCGTCAACGGCCGGAAGGGCCCGCCCGTCAGGCGCCCTTCTCCTCCCCCGCCATGACGTAGGCGCCCGCCTCCAGGCGCTCGATCAGTGCCTCGGTCCAGGCGGCCTGGCTCGCGGCGCTGTGCTCCCAGAGGCCGAGGAGTTCGCGGATGTGGGCCCGCTGCGGCCGCTCGCCCGCCGTCTCGTCGACCTTCGCGATCAGCTCACCCTGCTCCGCCGAGAGCGACGCGATGCGCTCCCGCAACAGGGCGATCGCCTCCTCGCGGCTGAGCGCCGGCAGCAGGACGAGCGCCGCCCCCAGCATGTCCGGTCGGTTGTTCCCCTGGCGCAGCGCGTCGCGCAGCAGCCGGAAGAACTCCTCCTCGCCCGGGGGCGCGATCTCGTAGTCGACGCGGCCGGGCCAGTCGGGGATGTCGGTCGACTTCAGCAGGCCGTCCTTGGCCAGCTGCCTGAGCGCGTGGTAGATCGAGCCGAACTTGATGTGCGCCCATTCGTCGGCACCCCAGGACAACAGCTCGGAGCGGACCAGATAGCCGTGCGCCCGGCCGTGCATCCGCACGACCCCCAGGACGAGCAATCGCGTGGCGGACATCGTCTCCCTGCTGAATCTCCCTCACGGCACGGACCGGTATCCGGTGCTCCGCGCATCGGCCGGACCCCGCCGGCTGATCCCACGGTAGTACACGACCTGCTGTTCTCCGCGAGGGCGGGAGGCACCGACCGCGTCCGGCCGCCCCGCGTCGAGCGCCGCTGCAACGACTCTCGACTCCCGCACGAGGTCACGGCCCGAGGGTGGAGGCCCATCGCATACGGGTCGTTCGCCGGAACAGGGGTTGGGATGCGGGTACTCTTCACCACCTTCGCCGCCAAGTCGCACATGCACGCCCAGGTCACACTCGCCTGGGCCCTCAAGGCGGCGGGCCACGACGTCAGGATCGCCAGTCACCCCGATCTCGCCGACGAGATCACCCGTACCGGGCTGACCGCCGTCGGGGTCGGGGAGGAACTGCATCTCGACGAGCAGATGCAGGAGACCCAGGAGAACATCGGCCAGGACGTCGACCAGCTGGAGAGCCAGGCACAGGTCGGTCTCGACATGAGCGAGACCCGCCCGGAGCGGCTCACCTGGGACTACACACTCGGTGTGTTCACGGCCATGACCTCGGTCGTCTTCCAGAACTGCTGCTCCGACCAGATGGTCGACGAGCTGGTGGAGCACTGCCGCTCCTGGAAGCCCGACCTGGTCCTGTGGGACACCATGACCTTCGCGGGCGCCATCGCCGCCATGGCCACGGGGACGGCGCACGGCCGGCTGCTCTTCGGGATGGACCTGGCGGGCAAGATGCGCGAGACCTTCCTGGAGCAGCTGGCGGCGCGTCCGCCGGAGCTGCGGGACGACCCGCTGCGCGAGTGGCTCACCTGGAGCCTGGAGCGGCACGGCGCCTCCTTCGAGGAGGCCGCGGTGACGGGCGACTTCACCGTCTGCCCGCTGCCGGCGTCCATGCGGTTCCCGCTGGACCTGCACTACGTGCCGATGCGGTACGTGCCGTACAACGGCCAGTCCACCGTGCCGCAGTGGCTCCAGGAACCGCCGAAGCGGGGCCGCCGGGTGTGCATCACGCTGGGTGTGGCGCACCGCGAGGTGCTGGGCGCCGACCGGGCGTCCATCGGCGACCTGCTGGAGGCCGTCGCGGGGCTCGACGACGTCGAGGTCGTCGCCACGCTCAACGAGAACCAGCTGAAGGACTTCGACACCCTGCCGGACAACGTGCGGGCCGTCGACTTCGTCCCGCTCGACGCGCTGCTGCCCACCTGCGACGCGGTGATCCACCACGGCGGGTCGGGCAGCTTCGGCACGGCGATGATCCACGCCGTGCCCCAGCTCATCGTCGTCGACGGCGTCTGGGACACCATCAACAAGGCCCGCTACCTGGAACGGCGCCAGGCCGGGCTCTACGTGCCCGGCAAGCTCAGCGCGAAGGGACTGCGCGAGCTGCTCGTCCGCCTGCTCGAGGAACCGGTCTTCAAGCGCAACGCCGAGGCCCTGCGGCGCGAGGCGCTCGCCGCTCCCGCCCCCGCGCAGGTCGTCCCCACGCTGGAGCGCCTGGCCGCCGAGCACCGCCGCCGGTGACCGGCGCGAGACACCCGCACCGGGGCCACCGGCCCTGCCGTACCCCCCTACCTCCCGGACGGTGAACCAAGCGATGCAGATCCGTAAGCTCAAGGTCGAGGGTGCCTACGAGTTCACCCCCCGTCAGTTCCGCGACCACCGCGGGCTGTTCGTCTCGCCCTTCCAGCTGGAGGCGTTCCAGCAGGCGCTGGGGCGGCCGCACTTCCCGGTCGCGCAGACCAACCACAGCATCTCCCGGCGCGGCACGGTCCGCGGCATCCACTTCACCGTCACCCCACCAGGTACCGCGAAGTACGTGTACTGCGCGCGCGGCCGAGCCCTCGACATCGTGGTCGACCTGCGGGTCGGCTCGCCCACCTTCATGCAGTGGGACGCGGTCGAGATGGACCAGGTCCACTTCCGTGCCTCGTACTTCCCGGTCGGCGTCGGCCACGCCTTCGTCGCGCTGGAGGACGACACCGTCATGTCCTACCTGCTCACGGGCCCGTACGTGGCCGAGAACGAGCTCGCCGTCGACATCTTCGACCGGGAGCTGGGCGTGCGGCTCCCCGCCGGTCTCGACACGGTGCAGTCGGAGCGGGACGCCGCGGCGCTGTCCTTCGCCGCGGCCCGGGCCCAGGGGCTGCTGCCCGACTACGCCGAGTCCGCGGCGGTCGAGGAGCGCCTGTGGCAGTCCTCCGGCATCGGCGCCTCGAGCTGAGCACGGCGATGTCCACCACCACGCAGGGCGGGGCGGCCGTCGGCACCGTGGCCGTGCTCGGCGCCACGGGGTGCGTCGGCCGCAGCGTCTGTGACGAACTGTCGCGCACCGGGCACCGGGTGCTGGCGGTGGCCCGGCACCCGGCGCCCCACACCCGCCCGCACGCCTTCGTCCCCCTCGACGTCGCCGGGACCGCGCCGGAGCGTCTCGCCGCGCTCCTCGACCGGTACGGCGTCACCGCGGTGGTCAATGCCACCGGCGGCTGGGGCACCACCGTCGAGGAGATGCGCCGGGCCCACATCGACCTCCTGGAGCGCCTGGTCGACGGCTGTGCCGCGACCTCCCGGCGGCTGCGGGTCGTCCAGCTGGGGTCGATCCACGAGTACGGGCCCGTGCCGGACGGCGTCCTCATCGACGAACACCGCGAGCCCGGCCCGCTCACCCCCTACGGACTGACCAAGCGCACCGGGTCCGAGCACCTGCTGGCCCAGACCCGGGCGGGCCGGGTGGACGGGGTGGTGCTGCGCGCGGTCAACGTGTGCGGGCCGCACACCACGACGGCCAGCTTCCTCGGCGCCGTCGTGGCCCGGCTGCGCGCCCTCGGCCCCGGCGACGAGCTCAGCCTCGACGTCGCCGACGCCCGGCGGGACTTCGTCGACGTGCGGGACCTGGCCCGGGCGGCCGTCGCCGCGGTGCACGCGCCGGTCACCGGCCTGGTCGTGAACATCGGGCGCGGCGAGGCGGTGCCGATGCGCGACCTGGTGCAGGCCCTGTTCGACGCGGCCGGCGTGGACGCCTCGTCGGCGCGGCTCAACTCCGCCGAGGTCGCCAGCAAGGGCGGCGGCTGGACCTGCGCGGACATCCGGTTCGCCGCCCAGGTGCTCGGCTGGCGGCCCACGATCCCGCTCGGCGCCTCGGTCCGGGCGATGTGGGAGGCGGCAGCCGGCACCACCCCCCTGGAGGTCTCATGAGCGACTCCCGTGCACTCACCACCGACTCCCCGACCCGGGACCCCGTCGAGCGGCGGATCGACGCCTCGGCGCGGCTGCGGACCGGCCCCCTCGGCGACCTCTCCGACTTCACGGACTGGTTCGCCGACTACGGCCGGCGGGCCTACACCCATGTCGACCGGGTCCCCCTGGAGGACCTGGAGGGCTGGGAGACCGACCCGGACACCGGCGATCTGCGCCACCACACGGGCCGGTTCTTCACCGTGCACGGACTGGAGGTCGACCACCCGGGCGCGCCGGTGCCGCAGTGGACGCAGCCCATCATCAACCAGCCGGAGATCGGCATCCTGGGCATCCTCACCGCCCCCGTCGACGGGGTGCTGCACTGCCTGATGCAGGCGAAGGTCGAACCCGGCAACGCCGAGGGGCTCCAGCTCTCCCCGACCGTCCAGGCGACCCGCAGCAACTACACGCGGGTCCACCAGGGGCGCCCGGTGCCGTACCTGGAGCACTTCCTGGACATCCACAGCCGCCCGGGGGTGCTCGCCGACGTGCGGCAGTCCGAGCAGGGGTCGTGGTTCTACCGCAAGCGCAACCGCAACGTGGTCGTCGAGCTGGCGGAGCCGGTGGAGGCCCTCGACGGGTACCGCTGGATGACGCTGGGCCAGATCCACGAGCTGCTGGGGCGCAGGGACACCGTCAACATGGACGCCCGGACCGTGCTGTCGTGCCTGCCGTTCACCGGTGCGGGCGTCGACCGGCCGGACGGCGACGACTTCCGGTCGGCGCTGCTGCGCTCGGGCGACCCCGGGGCGGCCAGTGTGCACAGTGCGCGGGAGATCCTCGGCTGGATCACCGACCGGCGCACGGGCAGCGACATCGCGGTCCGCCGGGTCGCGCTCGGCGCGCTGCGCGACTGGAGCCGCACCGACGACCGCATCCGGCACGACGCGGGCGCCTTCTTCGACGTCATCGGGGTACGGGTGGACGCCGGCGGCCGCGAGGTGCACCGGTGGAGCCAGCCGATGATCGAACCGGTGGGAGAGGGCGTCATCGCCTTCCTCGTCCGCCGGTTCGAGGGGGTGCTGCACGTCCTCGTGCACGCGCGCGTGGAGCCGGGTTTCGCGGACGTGGTGGAGCTGGGCCCGACCGTGCAGTGCGTCGCGGAGAGCCACGCGCGGCTGCCCGGCGGGACCACGCCGCCCTTCCTCGACGAGGTGCTGCGGGCCCCCGCGGAGCGCGTCCGGTACGACACGGTGCTCTCCGAGGAGGGCGGCCGTTTCTTCCACGCGCTGAACCGCTACCTGATCGTGGAGACCGACCAGGACGTGCCCCGCGACCACCCCGACTACCGCTGGATGACGCTGCACCAGCTGTCGGACCTGCTGCGGCACAGCCACTACGTCAACGTCCAGGCCCGCAGCCTGATCGCGTGCCTGCACAGCCTGTACCACGGGGCCTGACGGCAGGGGGCGTGAAACGCCGTGTCCCGGTGAGGCGGTCGGCCTCACCGGGACACGGCGTTTCGTCGCGCGCCCGCGCGCCGGCGTCAGAGCCCGGCGATCACCTCGCGGAGCGCCTCGATCACCTTCTCCTGGACGTGCTGCGGCAGCGAGGGGTACATCGGCAGGGAGAAGATCTCCTTCGCCAGCCGCTCGGTCACCGGCAGGTCGCCCTCGCGGTACCCGAGGTGTGCGAAGCCGCTCATCGTGTGCACCGGCCAGGGGTAGCTGATGTTCAGCTCGATGTCGTACGCCCTGAGCCGCTCGATGATGCGGTCCCGCTCGGGGTGGCGGACCACGTGGACGTAGTGGACGTGATCATTGCCCACCGCGTTCGCGGGAAGGACGAGGCCGGTGTCCGCCAGCCCCTCCGCATAGCGTCGCGCCACGCGCCGCCGGCCCTCGACGTAGGTGTCGAGGCGCCGGAGCTTGCGGCGGAGGATCTCGGCCTGGACCTCGTCGAGGCGGCTGTTGTGCCCGGGGGTCTGGACAACGTAGTACCGGTCCTCCATGCCGTAGTAGCGCAGCCGGCGCAGGTTCGCGTCCGTGCCGTCGTCGCGGGTGACCACGGCACCGCCGTCGCCGTACGCGCCGAGCACCTTCGTCGGGTAGAAGGAGAAGGCCGCGGCGTCGCCCATGGTCCCGGCCAGCCGGCCGTGGTGCCGGGCGCCGTGGGCCTGGGCGCAGTCCTCCAGGACCTTCAGTCCGTGGCGCTCGGCGAAGGCGGTCACGGCGGCCATGTCGACGCACTGCCCGTACAGGTGCACGGGCACGATGGCCGCGGTGCGCTCGGTGAGCGCGCCGGCGAGCTGGTCGGTGCGCATGAGGTAGTCCTCCTCGCGCACGTCGACGAAGACCGGCCGGGCGCCGACGGCGTCGATGGCCAGCACGGTGGGGGCCGCCGTGTTGGAGACCGTGATCACCTCGTCGCCGGGTTTCACCCCGAGCGCCTGCAGGCCGAGGACGATCGCGTTGGTGCCGTTGTCCACGCCCACGCAGTGCGGCTGCCCGTGGTAGGCGGCGAACTCCTGCTCGAAGCGGGAGACGCTCTCGCCGAGGACGAGCTGACCGGACTGGAACACCGTGTCGACGGCGTCGAGGAGTTCCTCGCGCTCCTCGGCGTACTCCCGCAAGTAGTCCCAGACGTAGGTGGTCATCGCCCGGACACCTCCCGCTCCTTGACTCCGACGAAGAGACCGCGGCCCGTCGGCGGGCCCGGCCGGTACGCGACGGAGCAGCCGGCGTCCCGGAACGCCTGCTCGTACTCGTCACGCGTGAAGAGGGTCAGTACGTCGATCTCGGTGAAGGTCCGGATGCCCGACGGCTCCCCGACGAGGAAGCGGACCTCCATCCGGGTCGCGCGCCCCTGGAGGGTGGAGTGGGAGATCCGGGCCACGGTCCGGTCGCCCTCGCGGGCCAGGTCCCCGGCGACGAACCCCTCCTTGAACTGTTCCGGGAACCACCAGGGTTCGATGATCAGCGCGCCTCCCGGTTCGAGGTGGCGGGCCATCGAGGCCACGGCGGAGCGCATCTCCTCGACGCTGCCCAGATAGCCGATGGCGCAGAACATGCAGGTGACGACGGAGTACCGGCGGCCGAGGTCGAAGTCGCGCATGTCGCCCTCGTGGATGGTCAGGCCGGGCCACCGCTCGAGCGCCAGGTCGCGCATCGGCGCCGCGATCTCCAGGCCCTCCGCCGTGGCGAAGAGCTTGCTGAACGGGCCGAGATGGGCGGCGGTGCCGCACGCCACGTCGAGCAGCGCGTCGGCGCCCGGGGCGTGCCGGCGGGCCAGGGCCGCGATGTCCTCGGCCTCCGCCGCCCAGTCCTTGCCCCGGCTGCGGTACACCGTCTCGTAGACCTCGGCGAGGTCCGTGCTGTACATGGTTTCTCCTCGGGTCGGCTGCTGTCCTGTGCGCCAGGTGGCGGTGGGTCGGGCGCTCCCCTGTCGGGTCCTAGTCGTCGACGAGGGCGACCGCCCGCGCCCAGCCGGCGCCGGCGCCGGCGATCTTCACCGGGAAGCACGACACCTGGAAGCCGTACGGCGCGGGCAGGTTCTCCAGTCCCGAGAGCCGCTCGATCTGGCAGTACTCCCGGTGGCGTCCGGCGACGTGGGCCGGCCAGAGCACGGCGGGGTCCCCGGTCCGCCGGTACTCGGCGATGATCGTGCCGAACGGCGCGTCCAGGCTGAACGCGTCGGTGCCGACCACCCGGATGCCCGCGTCGAGCAGGAAGGCGATGGCGCTCGCGTCGAGACCGACGAAGTCGGTGAAGTACCGGCTGGTGCCCGACCACGCGGCGGCGCCGGTGTGCAGGATCACGATGTCGGACGGGGCGAGCGCGTACCCGATCCGGTCGAGCTCCTTGCGCAGGTCGGCCGCGTCGACCGTGCCCGCCTCACGGCCCCGGACGTCCAGGACCACCCCGGGGGCGAGGAACCACTCCAGCGGCATCGCGTCGATGTGCCGGGGCACGCCGGTGCCGTACGTCGTCCTCGAGCCGTAGTGCGAGGGCGCGTCGACGTGCGTGCCGGTGTGGGTGGTCAGACTCAGCCGGTCCAGCGAGAGGAACTCGCCGTCGGGCAGGACGTCGGGGTCGAACTCGATGCCGAAGTGCTCCCGCATCTCGTCGCGCATGTGCAGCGCGCCCTCACGCGGGGACATCACCTCGTGGACCACCGGGTCCGGTTCGAACGAGCCGGAGTCCACCGGCGAGGACAGGTCAATGATGCGCACGGTCACCTCCTGGACGACCACGCCAGCCTGGCCGCAGCCGCTCGGAAGGCATTGGAATCCGGCTCGACGACCGCGCGGCCGTCTCGACCCGGATTCGACACGGATGCGTCAGGGTCGGGCGTGCAGACCGTCGTAGGGGAGGCCGTTCATGGACAGCACGGACATCCAGCAGTTCTACGCCCGCCACATGCAGCTGCTCGACGGTGGCGAGGCCGGGGCGTGGGCCGCCACGTTCACGCCCGACGCCACGTTCGCGTCGCCGTCGATGACGGAGCCGGTCCGGGGCCGGGAGGGCATCGCCGCCGGCGCGCGGGCGGCGGCCGAGGGGCGGGCGGCCGCCGGGGAGGTGCATCGCCACTGGGTCACCATGACGACCGCCCGGAGCACCGCCGACGGGATCGAGGCCGTCTCCTGCGTGCAGATCCTGGCGACCCCCCGGGGCGGCGCCCCGCGGGTGCACCTGTCCTGCGTGATGCGCGACCGGCTGGTCCGGCGGGACGGCGAACTGCTGGTGGCGGAGCGGCACATCACCCGGGACGACCGGCCGGACGAAGGGGTCGACCGCGCTTCGAGCGGTCGTCAGTAGCGTCCGGGCATGACTCCTAGGACTGTGATCATCACGGGTGGCGGCACCGGAATCGGCCGTGCGACGGCCCGCCGCTTCGCCGGGCAGGGGGACCGTGTGCTCGTCGTCGGCCGTACCGCGGCCGCCCTCGACGAGACGGCCGAGGGCCACGACGGCATCCGCACCCTCGTGGCCGACGTCACCGAGCCGGGGGCCGGCGAGGCGGTGGTGGAGGCGGCGCTGCGGGCCTTCGGACGCGTCGACGTGCTGGTCAACAACGCCGGGACCGGCACGTTCGCGCCGCTCGCCAAACTGGACCGGGCCGCGACCGAGCACCAGCTCGCGGTCAACCTGCTGGCGCCGGCCTTCGTCGCGCAGGCCGCCCTGGACGCCCTGGAGGCGACCGGCGGCACCATCGTCAACGTCAGTTCCGCGGGCTCGCTGGGCATCCAGGGGTTCCCCGACAACTCGGTGTACTGGGCCACGAAGGCGGCGCTGAACCACTTCACCCGTACCTGGGCCGTGGAGCTCGCGCCGCGCGGCATCCGCGTGGTGTCGGTGGCTCCGGGTGTGACGGACACCGGCATCGGCGAGCGCGTCGGCATGTCCGCCGAGGAGTACCAGGGGTTCCTCGGGCAGATCTCGGAGCGCATCCCGCTCGGGCGGGTCGCCACCCCCGAGGACGTGGCCTGGTGGGTCACGGCGCTGGCCGATCCCGGGGGCCGCTACATGACGGGCGCGGTCGTCCCGGTGGACGGCGGTCTCTCCCTCACCTGACCGCCGCGGCAGCCCGGCCGCGCACGCCTGCGGGCCGCACCGTCACCGGTGCGGCCCGCCGACGTGTGGGCCCGTCGGGGCCGCGGCTCAGCCGCCGTCGTGCTCGACCCTGCGGTGGCGGACCAGCCAGTCGTCGCCGTCCGGTACCAGTTCGTCCTCGCACACCGCGCTCAGGTGCAGCCTGCTCTGCCCCCCGGGCGGGGTCGCCAGGACCTGCGCGTAGCAGCGGGTGTGGAGGGAGCCGCCGGGCCCGGGCACCACGGTGAGCATGGAGAACACGTGGCGCCGCTGCTCCGGCGTGTCCGCCGTCCGCGCCAGGTTCCGGCGTACGGCGGCGGCGACGGCCTCCCGGCCGCGCAGGGGCTCGGGGGCGGTGTTCTGCGCGAACACGCCGTCCTCGGTGAAGGTCCGCGCCCACTCCTCGGCCCGCCGCTCGTCCAGCAGCCGCATCTGCCGGGCGTAGAACTGCTGCACGGCGACATACGTCTGCGCGGAGACCGGCTCGGTGCCGCCCCGCCGCTTCGCGTGCTCCGCCGCGTGCCGCAGCGTGGCCAGGCTGTTGCGGCCGAGCGCCTCCCGGATCATGGTGCGGGCGGCGGCCACGTCGGCCTGCGGGCCGAGGACGGTGGTCACGGCGTCCGGTTCGATCCGCACGGTGTGCCGGGAGGTGACCGTGCAGCCCCGCTCGTCCTCCTCGAAGATCCACTCGCCGGTGTGCGCGGCCATCAGCGCAGGGGTCCGGATCTGCTTGTAGACGATCCGCTCGGCGGGGAAGCAGACCCGCACCGAACGGGTGGTGTGGGTCTCGCCGTCGGCGGTGAGCGTGTCCATCTCCAGGATCTGCTCGTTCGGGGTGTCCTCGGTGAGGACGACCCGGGCGACGTGCGGCAGCCGCTCCGTCCAGCGGTCCGCGGCGCGGATGAACTCGTAGGCGTCCTTGGCCGATCCGTCGACGCGCACGCTGTCGTCGAAGGTGAAGGTGAGGCCGGCGTCCGCCTCCTCCGCGCCCCGGCGCAGCGCCTCCAGCTCCGACGCGGTGTTGGTGTCGATGGCCCGGTTGATCCACTCGACGTGCTCCGGGGCGTCGTCGACGGCCGTGAACGTGTGGGTGAAGCGCACCCGGGTCCGCTCCGGTCCGAGCGGCTCCAGCCGCCACTCCCCGCTCATGCTCCGCACGGGCGCCCGGGACTCCTCCTGGCGGAACGCCACGCGCAGTCCGGCTCGGTCGAGTTCACGGCGCGAGGTCCAGCTCTTGACCTCGCCGTTGGCCGTGGCCCAGATCCGCAGCCGCTCCTGGCTGTCGTCGCCCTCCAGTCGCTCGACGTGGACGCTCGGCGGGAAGTGCACCGGCCAGCGGGAAGCCTCGGCGACGAGGTCGAACACCGCCTCGGCGGGCGCTCGCACGTCGATCTCGTGGACGGTGTGGTGCGCGGTCTCGTCCGACATGGCTCTCCTCAGTAGTTGCCCAGCCCGCCGCAGACGTTGATCGCCTGCGCGGTGACGGATGCGGCCGCGTCGGTCAGCAGGTAGCCGACCATGCCCGCCACCTCGTCGGGCGTGGTGTAGCGGCCGAGCGGGATCTTGGCCTGGAACCGGTCGAGGACCTCCTCCTCCGTGGTGTCCCAGGCGGCGGCGTAGCCCTGCCGGACCCGCTCCGCCATGGGGGTCTCCACGTAACCGGGGCAGACCGCGTTGACCGTGATGCCGGTCTTGGCCAGCTCCAGGCCCAGGGCCTTGGTGAAGCCGACGACGCCGTGCTTGGAGGCGGAGTAGGGGGCGCCGAGCACCACGCCCTGCTTGCCGCCGGTGGAGGCGATGTTCACGATCCGGCCCCAGCCGCCCTCCCGCATGCGGCCGGTGGTCAGGGCGGCCCGGGTGACGCGGAAGACGCTGTCCAGGTTGGTGGCCATCACGTCGTCCCACAGCTCGTCGGTGATCGTGTGGGTCGGTCCGCCGCCGCTGCGGCCGGCGTTGTTCACGAGCACCTCGACGGGCCCGTGGCGCTCCACGGCGGCGGACATCAGGGCCTCGATCTGCGCGACCTCGCGCACGTCGCAGGCGGCGCCGTCCACCTCGTGGCCCTCGGCGCGCAGTTCCTTGACGGTGAGCGCGACCCGGTCGGCGTCCCGGGCGCAGAGGTACACGCGGTGGCCGGCGGCGGCCAGCGCCCGGGCGACGGAGAGGCCGATCCCGCTGGTGGCACCGGTGACGACGGCAACCCGGCTGGGTTGTGCGGACATGGTCTGATCAGCCCCTTCGCGTGCAGAACTCGGTGATGGTCTCGATGACGTAGTCGAGCATTTCGCTGGTCAGCCCCGGGTAGACGCCGATCCAGAAGGTGTCCTCGGTGACGGTGTCGCAGTTGGTCAGCTCGTCCACGATCCGGTAGCGCACGTCCTGGTAGGCGGGGTGACGGGTGATGTTCCCGCCGAACAGCCGTCGGGTGCCGATCTTCCGGCCCTCCAGGAAGTCGACGAGGTCCCTGCGGGTGAAGCCCGCGCCGGGCAGCACGGTCAGGGCGAAGCCGAACCAGCTGGGGTCGCTGCCCGGGGTGGCCCGCGGCAGCAGCAGTCCGGGCACTGCGGCCAGTCCGTCGTGCAGCCGCTGCCAGTTGCGGCGGCGGGCCGCGACGAAGTCGTCGACCTTCTGCAACTGGCTGAGGGCCAGGGCGCCCTGGAGGTCGGTGGCCTTCAGGTTGTAGCCGACGTGGGAGAAGATGTACTTGTGGTCGTAGCCGGCCGGGAGGGTGCCGAGCTGGTAGTCGAACCGCTTCAGGCAGGTGTTGTCGGTGCCCGGTTCGCACCAGCAGTCCCGGCCCCAGTCGCGCATCGACTCCACGATCCGGGCCAGTTCCAGGCTCGCCGTCAGGACGCAGCCGCCCTCGCCCGCGGTGATGTGGTGGGCCGGGTAGAAGCTCACCGTCGACAGGTCGCCGAAGGTGCCGGTGAGTTTGCCCTGGTAGGTGGAGCCGACGGCGTCGCAGTTGTCCTCGATGAGGAACAGGTCGTGCCGGCGGGCGAGTTCCGCGACCTCGGCGACGGGGAACGGGTTGCCGAGGGCGTGGGCGATCATGATGAGCCGGGTGCGCGGGGAGATCGCCGCCTCGATCTGCGCCAGCGAGGCGTTGTAGGTGCCCAGTTCCACGTCCACGAAGACCGGCGTCAGGCCGTTCTGGACGAGCGGGTTGATCGTGGTCGGGAAGCCGGCGCCCACCGTGATGGCCTCGTCGCCGGGGCGCAGCCGCAGGTCCTTCAGCTTCGGCGAGGTGAGCGCGCTGACCGCCAGCAGGTTGGCCGACGATCCCGAGTTCACCATGTGCGCCTTGCGCAGCCGGAAGTAGCGGGCGAACTCGCTCTCGAACTTCCGGGTGCGCACGCCGGCGGCGATCCGCATCTCCAGTGCGGCCTCGACCAAGGCGTGCCGGTCCTCCTCGTCGAGGACCGCGCCCGAGGACAGGATCGGCGTGACTCCCGGTTCGAACGCCCGCGTTTCCTGTTCCTTGTGGTACTTGCGCGCCAGTTCCAGCACCAGCGCCTTGGTGTCCGTCACCTCTGAACCCCTCATCCTCGGTGGTGGCCTAACCCGTTCGTGCCGTGCTCCGCCGTCGCGGCCCCGGGGGCGCCGCGGTGTTCGGCGACCAGCCGTTCCAGCACCGGGACGACCTCGTTGGGGCTGGGCACGGCGAGCAGTTCCTCCTGGAGCCGTCGGGCCCCGTGGGCGAACGACGGCTCGCTGATCAGTCGCTGGACCTGCTTGCGCAGCACGTCGGGCAGCAGGCCGTCGCTCGGCACGCACAGGCCGGCGCCGATGTCCTCCAGCCCGCGGCCCATGACCTCGGTGTCCCAGCCGAAGGCCAGGATCAGCTGGGGCACGGCGTGCAGTTCGGCCGTGGCCTTGGTGCCGACGCCACCGTGGTGGACGACCGCGTCGCAGGTGGGCAGCAGGTCGTTGAGCGGGACGAAGTCGACGAGGCGTACGTTGTCCGGCAGGTCCTTCGCCGCTTCGCGGGTCGCCTCGTCGACGGTGGCGACGATCTCCGCGTCCAGCTCCGCGAGGTGCGCGAGCAGTTCGGCCATGTCGACGCCGACGTCGGAGGCCGAGGAGCCGAGCGTCACGCAGACGCGGCTGCGCCCGGGGTGGCTCCGCAGCCACTCCGGCACGACCGCGGGACCGTTGTACGGCACGTGCCGCACCTGGACGGTCGGCAGGTCCAGGTCGAGCTGGGTGCTGGGCGGCGTGGTGTTGACGGTCCACTGGCCGGTGACCATGTCCTCGTCGAAGCCGGCCGCGCAGCCCAGCCGCCGCAGGGTGCGCTCCAGCCACTCGGCGGTGGGGTCCTCGCGGTGCTCCGGCTCCTGCTCGGCGGCCAGCCGCAGGAACTCCTTGCGGGCCCGCACGCTGATGTCGGGGCCGGAGACCAGCCGGCAGTGGGCCGCTCCCGTCACCCGCGCCGCGATGGCCCCGGTGAGGGTGAAGGTCTCCCAGACGACGAGGTCGGGCTGCCAGGAGCGGGCGAAGTCCACCAGGGCGTCGACCATGGTGTCGTTGTTGAGGGCGCCGTACAGCGTCGGCACCATCACGTTCTCCAGCGCGAGCAACTGCTCGTACGTCCAGGGGTGTTCGCCCCGGGCGGCGTAGTCGAAGCCCTGCACGTGGGCCGAGGCCTCGTCGTGGAGCTTGCCGAGCAGGCCGAGGTCCTCCAGGGCGCCGAGCGACCACTCGACGGGGACGGCGGTCAGTCCCGTGCCCGTGATGACGTCGGTCAGCTCGGGCTGGCTGGCGATCCGCACCTCGTGGCCCGCGGTGCGCAGCGCCCACGCCAGCGGCACGAGTGGGTAGTAGTGGGTGTGGTGGGCCAGTGAGGTGAACAGAACCTTCATCGCGTCTCCTCCTCGCCGAGTCGGGCCGGCAGCCTGACCAGGCGCCGGGTCAGGGGCGCCCGGCGCAGGCGCACCGGGTCGCCGTCCGGCCGCAGCAGCTCGAACCGCGCGCCCAGTGCCGCCAGCGCCTGCTCGGCCAGCGCGGTCGCGGCCGGGAGCAGGGCGGCGCAGGCGGGCACGGGCAGCGGGGCCGGGCCGGCGCCGGTCCCGGTGGTCACGACGGTGACGGTGTCGCCGGTCTCGATGCGGGCGCCGGCCACCTCGGCCGGGGCGAGGGCCACCAGGGGGAGAGCCCGCCACAGCGGCCGGCCGCGCAGGGCCTCCTCGACCAGCCGGGCCGCGTGCGCAGGGTCCGAGCGCAGCAGCGCCCAGTCGTGCGGCCGGTCGAGGAGCATGTGCAGGGCGTTGCCGAGCAGGTCCGCCGCGGCCCGGGCCCCGGCCACGGCGAGCAGCAGGTCCGCCTCCGCCCGGTCCCGCCCGGCGAACAGCTCCCGCAGTCCTCGCACGCCTGCAGCCAGGCGCCGCGTCACCTCCAGCGTCTGCGGGCAGAGCAGCGCGTCCACGGCCGGTGCGGTCCCGGCGAGGCCGGCGGCGAACGCCGCGTGCCGCTCCTCGGGCACGTCCAGGAGGACGGCGTACGCCACCGCGGTCAGCGGCTCGGCGAAGTCGGCCATCAGGTCGACGGGGCCCGGCCCGAGCCGGGCCGCCGCCCGCGTGGCCTGTTCCCGCAGCGCTCCGGCGTGCCCGCGCACGGCCCTCGTGCCGCCCCGCAGTGCCAGGTCCCGGACGAGCGCCGTGGTGCGCTGGCGCGCCGGGTCGGGCAGCCACGCCTCCGCCTGCGGAACGGCGGCGGACACCGCCAGGTCCCGGCTGCCGGACAGTTCCCGGAGCGCCCTGGGGCCGGTGACGACCCAGGTGTCGAGCCGGCTGCGCCACACCGGCCCTCGCTCCGCGACCGACGCGAGGAGCCCGCCCGCGTCGTCCGCGCGGTCCTCGCCGCTGTCGAATCCCCGTACCAGCCGCGCGTACGGGTCGCCCTCCCCCGGCACGAACGGCTCGCCGTTGATCGCGTAGAGCCATTGCGCCGCGTGGACGAGTTGTAGTTCGCGCCCCAGGGCATTCGTCGCCGCCGTCACCCCGCCACCTCCGTCATCCGATTCCCTCGGCAAGGTACGGGGCCGTATTAGAAGAACACTCGAACTGCCTTTTTCCGCGTCCACCGTTCCTCAAGCAGTGCTTGATCTCCCGGTCCTACGGTGGGGAAGCCACTGGACTCCCGCGAGGTGATGAGGATCCCTATGCCAGAGCACCGTCAGCAACGGGCGCTCCGAATGGGCGTGATCGGAACGGCGAACATCGCGATGCGCCGGATCATGCCTGTTCTCGCCGCGCACGACCATGTGGACCTCGTCGCGGTGGCCAGCCGGGACAAGGCGAGGGCCGAGCGGGTGGGAGCCGCGTTCGGCTGCCACGGCGTGGGGGATTACGCGGAGCTCGTCGAGCGGGACGACCTGGACGCCATCTATATTCCGCTGCCACCGGCCATGCATCACGAGTGGGCCCTACGGGCTTTGCGGTCGGGAAAACACGTGCTCGTCGAGAAACCGATGTCGGACACGTACGAGAAGACGCTCGAGCTGATGTCGACCGCGTCGGAACTCGGACTCGTGCTGGCCGAGAACTTCATGTTCCTGCACCATTCCCAGCACGCCGCGGTGCGCGCGATGCTCGACGAGGCCGTGGGGGAACTGCGGCTGTTCTCCGGGTCGTTCGCCGTGCCGCCGCTGGCCCCGGAGTCGTTCCGGTACCAGCCGGCGCTGGGCGGGGGCGCGTTGCTCGACGTCGGGGTGTATCCGCTGCGCGCGGCCCAGCTGTACCTGGCCGGTGAGCTCGAGGTGCTCGGGGCGTGTCTGCGCGTGGACGAGGCGACCGGGGTGGACGTGGCGGGCAGCGTGCTGCTGAGCGACGACCGGGGGGTGACGGCCCAGCTGGACTTCGGCTTCGAACACTCCTACCGGTCGACCTACGCGCTGTGGGGCAACCGGGGGCGGGTGAGCGTCCGGCGGGCCTTCACGCCGCCGGAGCAGTTGAAGCCGGTGGTCCGGATCGAGCAGCAGGACGTGGTGACGGAGCGGTCGCTGCCCGAGGACAACCAGGTGTTCAACGCGATGGACGCGTTCGTCCGCGCGGCCCTCACGGGCACGGGCCCCCTCACCGACACGTCCGTGATCCACCGCCAGGCCCTCCTGGTCGACCGCGTCCGCCGCGCGGCGACGCTCGTCGGCGACCCGAAGACCCGCCCGAGCGACGTCCTGGCGGAGGATCTGGCCTGAACGGAGACAGACGGAGGACCTGCGCCCCGGCCCGGACGTGCCCCGTCCGGGCCGGGGCGTGACAGTTGAGCCTGGCCGGCGTCGTCCGGTCCTTCCCGTTCCGGCACGCCTTCGACGAGGCACGCGCTCCGGGCAGCGCCGGGCCCCAGGACCGCGGCTCCCCTGGCCCCCAGAACTCCGCACGGCCCGCCCCCGCACCCCGCCGGTCAGCCCGGCGGGGTGCGGGGGCGGCGCGCTGCCCGGCCGCGGGACGGGATCAGCGGGAGAGGACCTTGCGCAGGGCTCCGCCGAGGGCGTCCGCGGCGTCGGACGGCGGTTCGTCCGTGCGCCAGGCGACGATGCCGTCGGGGCGGACCAGACTCGCCCCCGCCTTGCCGATGCCGTACCGGTCGGCCACCGCGGCCTCGGGATCCGTGAGGCCGGCACCGATCCGGTACGCCCGGACCGGGACCCCCAGTTCCGCCGAGACCGTCTCCGCCGCCGCGACCCAGTCCGCTCCCAGCTCACCGGCGAGCAGGGTCCAGCCGTCGCCGAACAGGTCGACCGTGGAGATCCGTTCGCCGTGCCGGGTCACCGGGACGTGCGGTCCCCGGAAGCCGGGGCGGCCGCTCGGGGTCATCGGGTTCTCCACCCGCGCCGGGTCGTCGTCCGTGGCCAGGACCGCCGAGGAGCGGTAGCGGAAGCCGAGCAGCGTCTCGGGGTACCCCACCGACTTGTCCCACACGTCCGCCATGTGCGGCGCCATCCGCTGCGCGTAGATCGCCAGCGCCTCCGCCACGACCAGCTCCGCGGCGACCTTGCGCTCGTCCTCGTACGTGCCGAGGAGTCCCGGCCCGGCCTGCCCGTGCAGCACCGCCGCCAGCTTCCAGGCCAGATCGAACCCGTCGGCGACGGCCGCGTTGCCGCTCATGCCGCCGGTCGGCGGCGTCACCTTCGCCGCGTCCCCGACGAGGAACACCCGCCCTTCGCGCCAGCGTTCGGCGATCCGGGCCGCCATCTCCCAGCCCTGGATGTCGACCAGCTCCGGCCGCACCTCGGGAGCGTCCAGGGCGAGGCCGATCAGCTCGACGCAGCGCTCCGGCGTGAAGTCCTCGGGGCGCTCGCCCTCGTCGGGGTCGTACTCGACGAAGAGGGTGTGCCGGTCGGGCCGGTCCGTCGGCCCGAACGTGCCGGTGAACTGGGGGTGGTGCAGGTAGTACCAGCCCGTCGTGCCCGGCTCCATGATGCCGGAGAGGTCCGCGTCGAAGATGACCCCGACCATGTGGGTCAGCGTGCCGTGCCCGTACCGCCCGATCCCCAGCGACTCCCGGACCAGGCTGCGGTTGCCGTCGGCGCCGACGAGGTAGCCGGCGCGCAGGTCGTACTTGCCCTCGGGCCCCTGGAGCCGGGCCGTGACACCGTCCGCGTCCTGGTCGAACGACACCAGCCGGGTGTCGAAGCGGATGGCGCCGCCGTGCCGCTCCGCCTGCGCGAGCAGGATCGGCTCCAGCTTGTCCTGGGACAGCATCGCCCAGCCGGCCGGGGTGCACGGCCGGGTCGCGGCCACCATGTCGTCGAAGCTCTCCGAGACGGTCCGCAGGATCTCGCCCCGCACGCTCTGGGCGAGCCGGATGACGAAGTCCCCCTGGGCGCCGCGGATGTCGTTGGCCCGGGTCACCTCGTCGGCGACGCCCCCGATGCGCAGCAGCTCCATGGTGCGCGGGTTCTGCCCCGCGGCCCGCGGATAGGGCGAGAGGCCGGACCTGCGCTCCACCACGAGCACGCGCACCCCCTGCCGGGCGAGGAACATCGCCGTCGACAGGCCACCGAGGCCCGCACCCACCACCAGAACGTCGACCTCGTGGTCGTTCATGTCGTTCCTCTCTCGTCGTTGCTTGCGGGTTCCCGTCGCCGCTTCACATCCGGACGCCGACGAACAGGCCGCGGCCCGACGGCGCGTCGGGCAGGTACTCGACCGCGAAGCCGGCCTCGCGGAACGCCTGTTCGTACTCGGCGCGGCTGAACAGGGAGATGATGTGGGTGTCGACGAAGTGCCGGGCGCCGACGCCGGGTTCGGCGACCACGAAGTGCACGTCCATGTGCGAGGTGCGGCCGCGGCGGGCGGAGTGCGAGACCCGGGAGACGGTGACGCCGTCGACGGTCACGACGTCGGCCGAGACATGGCCGTCGGCGAACGTCTCGTAGAACCACCACGGGTCGACGACGGCCACCCCGCCGGGCTCCAGGTGCCGGGCGAACACGGTGAGCGCCCGGCCCAGTTCGGCCACCGACGTCATGTAGCCGATGGATCCGAACATGCAGGTCACCACGTCGAAGGTGGTGTCCAGGCGGAAGTCGCGCATGTCGCCGCGGTGCACGGTCACCCCGGGCAGCGCGGCGCGCGCCGCCTCGGCCATCGGCGCCGACAGCTCCACCCCCTCCACGTGCGCGAACAGCTCGGTGAAGTGCCGCAGATGGCCGCCGGTGCCGCACGCGATGTCGAGCAGCCGTCCGGCGCCGGGCCGGCGCTGCCGGGCGGCGGCGGCGACCGCCTCGGTCTCGGCGCGGTAGTCCTTGCCCCGCTCCCGGTGCACGAGGTCGTAGACCCGGGCGAGGTCCGCCCCGTACATCGTCTCCCCCGCCCGCTGTTCGTCCGCCACGGTCATGACGCCCCTCGGGTGTGGGCGAGGATGGCCTCGGCCACCGGCCCGTGGACCGAGGACGGCAGGGCGTGCCCCATGCCGGGGATCTCCACCAGACGGGCGGTGGGGATGAGTCCGGCCAGGTGCTTGCCGTGCGGCGCGGGTGCGATGGGGTCGTGCTCGGCCTGGATGACCAGGGCCGGCACGGTGACGTCGCGCAGTTCGGCGGCCCGCTCCGGCGGCGGCAGGGTCAGGGAGTAGTGCGCGTACGGCTCGGTGAGGACACCGCCCGCGTGGTCGATCGCCCTTTCCTCCCACCGCGCGTACTCGGCGTCGTCGAACGGCACACCGGTCCCGGAGAGGATGCGCCATTTGCTCACCCGCTTGGCCACTTCGGCGGCGCGCCCCTCGGCCGGCTGCTGCATCAGGGCGAGCGCGTCGAGGAACGGCTGCTGCGGCCCGGGCAGGCCGTCCGGCGTGGGTTCGCCGCGCATCACGCGCTCGATGTTGGCGTCGAAGTCGATGTCGAGCCCGCCGCCCAGCATCATGGTCAGGCTGCTCAGCCGGTCGTGGTGGTCGAGCGCGATGACCTGCGCGATGGTCGCGCCCATCGACAGGCCGACGACATGGGCGCGGTCGACGCCCCAGCCGTCGAGGACGGCGACCGCGTCGGCGGCCAGTTCACCGAAGCCGTAGGGGTGTTCGGCGAAGTCGCGGGTGGTGGAGCGGCCGGTGTCGCGGTGGTCGTAGCGGATGACGTGGAGGCCGCCGTCGGCGAGCCGCCGGGCGAACTCGTCGGGCCAGCCCAGGGCGGAGAGGTTGCCGCCCATGACGAGCAGCAGCGCCGGGTCCGCCGGGTCGCCGAAGTCGTCGCTCCACAGCTCGACGTCCCCGCTGGGCACGATGCGTTCGGACATGGGTCTACTCCTGTGCTGGGAGGACGGGGGCGGCCCCCTCGGGGGCGGCGGTGAACTCGAGGATCGAGAAGTCGAACGGGAGGGTGGCGGAGCCGCTGGTGCGCTCCGACGCCAGGGCGAGTCCGGCCGAGCCGGCCAGGGCCACGACCTCGTCCCGGGTGCGCACCCGACCGCCCATGAACGTCAGCATCCGCAGGTCGAGCAGGGTGCTGAAGAACCGGTCGGCGCCGTCGCCCTCGACGTCGGCACGGTCCAGGACGAGGATCCTGCCGCCCGGTTCGAGGGCCTGGACGCAGCGCCGCAGGATCGTCAGCGCGTCCTCGTCGGACCAGTTGAGCAGGACGAAGGAGAGCAGGACGAGGTCGGCGGTGACGGGCAGCGGCTTGAAGAAGTCTCCCTCCGCCACGGTGACCCGGTCGTCGACCCCGGCGTCCTCGAACCTGCGCCGGGCGCGCTCGGCCGGGCCCGCCAGTTCGACCAGGGTGCCCCGGACGTGCGGTGCCCGCAGGGCGATCGCCGCGAGCAGGCCGCCGTTGCCGCCGCCCACGTCGAGGACGTGCCGCACCGCCGACCAGTCGTAGGCGTCGGCCGGGGCCTCGAAGGCCAGGTCCTCGTCGCAGGACATGAGCGCGTCGAACGAGTCGGCCAGCGCCCGGTCCGCCGAGAGGTCCTCCCAGAAGGGCCGCCCGTACCGCCCGGAGTAGGCGGGACGGCCGGTGCGCACCACGTCCAGGAGGCCGGTGAAGGCCAGGTCGGCGTGGGAGACGGCCCCGTTCAGGTCCAGCCAGGCCCGCTGCTGCGCCGGATGGCCGTCGGCGAGGAGCAGCCCGAGCCGGGTGGGCCGCAGGGGCCGGCCCGGCTCCCCGCCCTCCAGGACGCCGACCACGGTCAGGTGGCGGACCAGGCGGGCGAGTGCCTGGGGGTGGGTGTCCGTGCGGGCGGCGAGGTCGGCGACGGTACCGGCCCCGGCCAGCAGGTGGTCGACGAGGCGGAGCGTCGCGGCGACCCGGACGGCCATCGGGGTCACCAGGTTGCCGAGGTTCTTGAGGAGTACGTCGAGGTCCTGGTCGGTCGGTTCCGGGTGTTCGCCGGGTGAGGAAGAGCTCACCGTGTTCCTTCCCTTGGGCGTGGGTGTGCCGGACGCGCTGCTCAGGGCCGCCAGCCCTCCTCCGTGGGCCAGGGCTCGCCGAGCTGGCGGTAGGTGCCGAGGTAGTCCGGCCAGTCGCGGTGGTCGCGGATCTTGCCGTCGACGATGCGGATGAGGTGGATCTGCTCCCCGGAGAAGCGGCGTCCGGTGGCGGGCATCCCCACGAGTTCGCCCACCTGGCGGCCGTACAGGGCGAGTTTCGCCCGCACCCAGCTGCCTTTCTCCTCGTAACCGATCTCCTCCAGGTACGCGTCCTCGGAGAACGTGAGCTTCAGCCACTTCACCGCGAGTGCGAACGCCTCGGGGCCGCGCAGTTCCGGCATGTGCTCCAGGGCACCGGGATTGAGGTACTCCTCGTGAATGAACTCGGCGACGTCATCCGTTTTTCCGGTGTTGTAGCTGTTCACCATGCGGCGCACAATGTCGATGTGGTCACTCACGGTCGGCACTCCTTGTCGGTCGTCGATGAGTTCATCCTGACTTCCGCGGCTCTTCTCAACAATGCTTTTCGGTACCGGCTCGACCCGTCGACAAGCCGGTTTCGAGCGGCCACCGAGCGCATTCCGACCCACATTGCAGACGGACCGTCCAGGGTGGTCGGGTCGGCTTTCGCCACCTGGAGGACCCATGGACAAGACGATGTACAAATCGACGGTCACCGAGGCGTTCAACAATGCCGCGGCGACGTATGACCAGTTGGGCGTCGAGTTCTTCACACCGATGGGCCGGCGACTTGTGGAAAGGGCCGATCCGCAGCCCGGGCAACGCGTTCTCGACGTCGGGTGCGGGCGGGGCGCGTCCCTGTTCGTGGCGGCGGAACGGGTGGGTCCTTCCGGCCATGTGCTCGGCATCGACATCGCGCCCGCGATGGTGGAGGAGGCCCGGCGGCAGGCCGGCGCGCTCGGCGCCCGGCACGTCGAGGTCCGGGTCATGGACGGCGAGCACCCCGACCTTCCGCCCGCCTCGTTCGACGTGGTGACCGGCAGCTACAGCCTGATCTTCCTGCCCGACGCTCCGGCCGCGCTCCCCCGGTACGCGGCCCTGCTGCGGCCGGGTGGCCGGATCGCCTTCACCAGCCCGGTCTTCACGGAGGACACGTTCCCCTTCCTGCCGCCCGTGTTCACGGACCTCATCCCGGAGCGGCTGCTGCGCAACCTGCCGGCGGACTGGCGCCCGGACGCGCTGAAGCGGCGGTTCAACAGCTGGCTGCAGGACACCGACGACCTGACCCGGACGATGGTGCGCGCCGGGTTCGACGACGTGGAGATCGCCGACGAGCACATCGATCTGCGCGCGCCGGACGGGGAGACCTGGGTCGACTGGTCCCACACCCAGGGAATGCGGTTGCTGTGGCAGCACCTCCCGGAGTACGAGAACCGGCAGCTGCGCCACCGCCTGACCACGGAACTGGACCGGCTGCGCGGCGACGGCCCCCTTCATCTGCCCACACCGGTCCGGTTCGTCCACGCCTCGATCGCGGGCTGAACCGACCCACGGGCACACGCCCGCCGCCGCACCACCGACCGCGTGGAGCCCGGTCCGCCGCCTCGGCCGGACCGGGCTCCACCGGGTCAGTAGACCCGCACCGCGCCGGAGGACGACATGCGCACGATGTCCCCGGTCGGCCTGCGGAGGTTGCCCTGGGCGTCGATCGACTCCGCGTTGAGGATGGAGCGATGGAGTTCCTGGGCCATCGGTCCGGGTTCCAGACCGAGGTGGTTCACCAGGTTGACGCGCAGGCGCTGGAAGAGCTCCAGGGCCTGCGCCCGCCGGCCGTTGAGGTACAGCGCCCGCATGTACTGGGCGTGCAACCCCTCGTGGTACGGGTTGTCGGCCGTCAGCGCCGCGAGCTCGGTGAGCACCTCCCGGTACATGCCGAGCCGGAGCTGGGTGTCGACGAGGTACTCGAGGACGACGAGCCGGGACTCCTCGAACTGCTGGCGGCGCCCTTCGAGGATCCGCCCGGCGACGACGTCGACGAGGGCGGGTCCGCGCCACAGTTGCAGCGCGCTGGAGAGCGTGGACAGCGCGGCGTGGTCGTCCCCCGACGACAGCGCCCTGCGTCCGTCCGCGACGAGCTGGTGGAACCGGTGGACGTCCAGGTCCCCCTGGGTGGTCCGGAACAGGTACCCCCCGGACCGGGTCACGAGAATCTCCGCGGCGACCTGACGGGCGGTCATTCCCGTCGCGGACGCCAGCAGCTTGCGCAGGTTGAGGATGTAGGTCTGCAGCGTGGTCAGGCAGCTGACCGGAGGCTCCTCGTCCCACAGTTCGCGTATCAGTGACGACACCGGTACCACCTGGTCGGCGTGTACCAGCAGTGTGGCCAGAACGCTTCTCATCTTCGGTGCGCTCGGAGTGTGCAGGTCACCTTCGACCTGCACTGAAAGTGGGCCTAGAACACCCAGCTTCACGACGTTCCCCCATAGATCGCAGAAAGCTACTGGTCTACCGAGCATGACGTGTCAGGCCGTTCACGAGTTCCCCACAGAGAAACCCGAATTTCGCCCGATACGGAAAGCGCTGTCGGTACCGGAGTTCGTTGCACAGACAACCAAGAAGTTGCACAATCAACGAACTGACCCGGTCGGGACGAGCACCACCGAATGATTCAAGCCACTTTCAGCAGCGTATTGACAACGGCCAGGAATCCGGCGGGTGTCGTCACCTCGGAGAGGTCCTCTTCCGGGATCTCCACGTCGTACTCGCGCGAGACCCGGGCGGCCGTCTCCAGGAGCGCCAGCGAGTCGTACCCGAGGTCTGTGAATTCCAGGTCAACTGCGTTTTCCGCCCCGATTACGGACTCCTCTTCCCCCGCGCACTCACGCAGGATGGCAAAAAGTCTCTCACTCGTCAGTGCCGCCACGACAGTTCTTCCTCCCCTTGGGGCCGATACCTCTCGTTCCTGCGGTGCCGGCCGACTACTTCGGTTACCGAGCCGATGTCGCATCACCTCGGTCGCCAACGGCCATGAAGTGCACCCTATGCAGATTCGGAAGGGGCAGACTCGAGAACCGATCGAGCGGACTCGATCAGAAGGCGCTCCCGGTGCCCTCACCTCGCAGCACGGTCAATACCGCGAGGACGATTGTTGTCCGCCGGGAGGCTTCCGGCCTACTGTCACAGAGAATGCCCAGACAAAGGAGGAGCCAGTGAAAGGAATTGTCCTGGCGGGCGGCTATGGAAGCCGTTTACACCCGATCACCCTGGCTGTTTCGAAGCAGTTGCTCCCCGTCAACGACAAGCCGCTGATCTACTACCCACTCTCGGCCCTGATGCTGGCCGACGTCCGGGACATCCTCATCATCGCCCTGCCCGGCGACATCCCCCAGCTGCGCAGGCTGCTCGGGGACGGCAGCCACCTGGGGATCTCCCTGACCTACGCCGAACAGCCCGTGCCCAACGGACTGGCACAGGCCTTCCTCACCGGGGCCGAGCACATCGGCGACGACTCGGTCGCCCTCGTCCTCGGTGACAACATCTTTCACGGAAACGGTTTCTACGACCTGCTCGCGGCGCACTCCCGGGACATCGACGGGTGTGTCCTCTTCGGATATCCGGTCACCGATCCCGAGCGCTACGGCGTGGGCGAGGTGGACGAAACAGGCCGGCTCCTCTCCCTGGAGGAGAAGCCCGAGAAACCTAGGTCGAATCTCGCCATCACCGGGCTTTACCTCTACGACAACGACGTCGTGGAGATCGCTCGCCGAATACGCCCGTCAGCCCGCGGCGAACTGGAAATCACCGACGTCAACCGGATCTACCTGGAACAGGACCGGGCCAAACTCGTCACATTCGGCCGCGGATTCGCCTGGCTCGACGCCGGCACCCCGCAGTCGTTGCTCCAGGCCGGCCAGTACGTGCAGACCCTGGAGGACCGGCAGGGCGTACGGATCGCCTGCCTGGAGGAGGTCGCCCTGCGCATGGGCTTCATCGACGCCGACGCCTGCCATCGGCTCGGGGCGAAACTCTCGCGCTCCGGGTACGGCGAGTACGTCATGGCCGTGGCGAACGAGATGAGCGCCTGACCGGCCGCGCGTCCGGCCGGGCCGGGGACGGTCGCCCCCGGCCCGGCCGTCCCCCGGGCTCCTCACCCCTCGTCGAGCAGGGTCACCTGCTCGTCGTCGAGGGCGATGTCCGCCGCGGCCATGTTCGCCCGCAGATGGGACAGGGACGCCGTGCCCGGGATCGGCATCACGACCGGCGAGCGGTGCAGCAGCCAGGCGAGCGCCACCTGCGTCGTCGTCGCCCCCGTCTGCGCCGCCACCCGGGCGAGGGCACTGTCCGGGGCCGGCCTCGCGGTACCGGCGAGCGGCTTCCAGGCGATGAAGGCGATGCCTTCCCGCTCGCAGTGCGCCAACTCCTTCTCGTAGCGCCGGTCGTAGAGGTTGTACTTGTTCTGCACGCTCGCGATGCGGGCCACACCGCGGGCCTGCTCGATCTGCTCGACCGTCACCTCGGAGAGCCCGATGTGGCGGATCTTGCCCTCGTCCTGGAGCTGTTTGAGTGCTCCGACCTGGTCCTCCAGTGGCACCTGGGGGTCGACCCGGTGCAGCTGGAAGAGCTCGATCCGCTCCAGCCGCAGCCGGCGCAGGCTCAGTTCGGCCTGCTGGCGCAGGTAGTCGGGCCGGCCGAGCACCCGCCACTGGTGCGGGCTCGGCCGGACCTCGCCCGCCTTGGTGGAGACGACCAGGCCCGGCGGGTAGGGGTGGAGCGCCGTGGCGAGCAGTTCCTCGTTGGCCCCGAGTCCGTAGACGTCGGCGGTGTCGATGAACGTTACGCCGAGTTCGACCGCGCACCGCGCCACCTCGGCGGCCTTGTCCGGCCGGGTGGGCGGACCCCAGTGGTGGGGTCCGGTGAGCCGGAGCGCCCCGAAGCCGAGCCGGCCCACGGTGAGGTCGCCTCCCAGGGTGATGTGTGTACCGACGGCTCGGCCGGGTCGCACGGTGACGGTTTCCTTTCAGCCGGGGATCAGGGGAGCCGGACGGAGAGCGGGTGGCGGAAGACCCCGCGCGGGTCCCACTTCGCCTTGACCTGCTGGAGGCGGCGGTATCCGTCCTTGTAGTAGAGGGTGTGCCAGGGCACGCCGGAGGTGTTCCAGCGCGGGTCGGCGAGATCGGTGTCGGGATAGTTGATGTAGCAGCCGTCGTGCTCGTCGTTGGGCACGGGGACGCCGCCGGTGTCGCGGAAGACGTCCCGGTACAGCTCGCGGATCCAGTTCAGGTGCTGGTCGTCGAGGGCCGGATCCATCCAGGTGGCCGAGAACCAGGCCTTGAGGATCGAGTCCCGCTGGGGCACGGCGGTGGCACCGGGCGCCACCGTGTTGACCTTCCCCCCGTAGGAGTAGAGGTCGACGGCGCCCCAGCCGTCGAACGCGGGGTCGGTCAGGTGCTTGTGGACGGTCGCGATGCGCTCGGGGGTCCAGGTCCGCCGGAGGTAGGCGCTCTTGGACTTGTGCCGGTCGTACCCGCCCGTGTCGAAGCGCGCGCCGAGGGTGGCCTGGAGCCACAGGTCGTCCTGGTGCTCGATGGCCGGTTCCAGGCCGGTCCCCGCGTTGACGGCGGCGACGTAGCGCTCGATCAGTTCGGCGGCGTCGGCGCGGCCGCCGTCGAAGCGGGCCTCCAGTGACACGGAGCCGACCGCGTGGGTGTTGAGGTGCAGGGTGCTGTAGAGGCTGCCGTACCGGGGGTCGGCGTGGTTGGCCTCGTACCACTTGCCGAAGTTGGTGACGAGCCGGGTGAACCGGGCCAGGTCCAGGTCGGCCCACGACCAGGTCACGAAGGTGGAGCGGAGCCGGGTGGGCGGCTTGGGCAGCAGCGCCGAGGGGTTGGCGCCCGTGGCTCCGGGCGTACGGAACAGATAGCGCGTGACGATGCCGAAGTTGCCGCCGCCGCCCCCGGTGTGTGCCCACCAGAGGTCGTGGTTGGGGTCGTTCGGCTCCCGGGTGGCGGTGACGGTGCGGGCCTTGCCCGCGGCGTCCACGACCACGACCTCGACGCCGTGGAGATGGTCGACGACGGTTCCGTCACGCCGCGTCAGCGGCCCGTAGCCGCCGCCGGCGACGTGCCCGCCGGCACCGACCTGGGGGCAGACTCCGGCGGGCAGGGTCACGCCCCAGTCGTAGAACAGCGTGCGGTAGACCTCGCCGAGCGTGGCGGCGGGCTGCACCGCGATCGCCCGGTGCTCCTTGTCGAAGTAGACCGCGCGCATGGGCGAGGTGTCGATCAGCACGCGGACGTCGCGGTGGTCGGCGAAGTTCTCGAAGCAGTGCCCGCCGCTGCGGACCGCGATCTGCTTGCCGGCCGCGACGGCGTCCGTGACGGCCTGCTCGATCTGCCGGGGCGTGTGGACCACGTGCACGAGGTCCGGCGTCCCGACGAAGCGGCTGTTGAATCCCCTGCTGACCAGTTCCGCGTACCGGGGATCGGCAGTGCCGACCGTGGCGGCGGGCGCCTCCGGCACGCAGACGGCGGCCTTGGTCCGCGCGGCCTCGGCCGGTGCCGCCGCGGCCCCCGCCGTGGCGACCGCGGCGGCCCCGGCCCCCGTCGTTCTCAGAAATCCGCGACGACTGAATCCGCCCATGACACATCCCCAACCCTTCGATGAGAAACGAATGGGTGGAACGGCGCTATGACGCGTCCCCCCTCACGGCACGGCCCCCTGCCGTCCGCGCGCGGGGCCCGGCGGAACCAGGCCCCCGACCGACGCGCACTCCCCCCGAGCATCGCCGTCGCCGCCCCCTCACCGAGGGCGTGGGACACCCGTCACCCCTGTGCGGGCCCCTGAGGCTCCAGCACGACGACGGGGATCTTCCGGTCGGTCTTCTTCTGGTAGCTCTTGTACTGCGGAAAGATCACGGTCATCGCCTCCCACAGGCGCGCCCGTTCCTCGTCCTCCGCCTCCCTGGCGACCGCCTCGAACGTCTCGGCGGCCACCTGCACACGCACCCGCGGCTCCGCCAGCAGGTTCAGGTACCAGTGGGGATGGTGGTCGGATCCGCCGTTGGACCCGACGATGACGTAGTTCCCCCCGTCCTCCCCGTAGATCAGCCCGGTCCGCCGCAGCGCCCCGGACGTGCGCCCCCGCGTGGTCAGCAGCAGCGTCGGCTTGCCGTACCAGATGTGCCCGCTCGCGCCCTCGCTGGCCACGTACCGACGCACATGCGTAGCCACCCAGCCGGTCGGGCTGTCGAGCACCTCGTCCTGTTCGTCCATGCACTCACTCCGTCCGTCGGAAGCCACACCGTACCACCGGGCACTTAAATTTGAGTACCTCCCACGGATCTCCCCAACGGGCGTGTTTTGAGGGGGAGTTGAGCGGAGGAGCAGCTTCCGGCGGCGCTGACGGACGCGTTTAGAGCATGCGCGACAAACCCGCCCGCCGCAACGAGTTCCGGACACCGGGCGCCGGGGCTCGATCGCTTCTCGAGCACAGCTCCGACCGGCCCCCTGCCACACGGCACGTCCACCGGGCCGGACGTGGGTCCGGATCAGAATGCCGGCGCGGCTTGCCCCTGCCTCGGTCCCTGACTGCGTGCCTTGAGCAGCGTGTCCCGTAGGCGGTTGTGGGTCATGGCCAGGCAGGCGTGTACCGCGCCGCGTGCCACCGACAGCCCCAGGACCTGGGAGACGGTCGTGACCCGGGGGCCGGTCGGCAGGGTCTGTTCGAGCCGCCTGCGTACCTCGGGGAGCACCTCGTCCACCAAGGGGCGCAACCGGCCCACGAAGTAGACGGACTCGGGGTCGAGTGTCACGGCGACGATGCTCACGGCCGTCGTGACCGCCGTCGTGAACGCCTTGACTGTCTCCGCACGGGCTCGATGGTCCTGAGGTGCCAGCCACAGGTCCTCGACGCGTTCGATGTCCAGCCCGTGTTCACGAGCGAACTTCACAAGCCCTGCGGTGCTCAGCAGTCCGTTGAGGGGGCGATCGTCGAAGCCGGAGGCGAGGGAACCGATGTCGCCGAACGCGGGAGTACGTCCCCGAGCCAGTTCCTGGTCCCTGCAGGTGGCGAAGTTCAGGGTGCTGCTGACACTGAACAGGGCGGCGTCATGGACACTCGCGTCGTCCATGAGTACCTGGAGCAAGGACGCGTTCGCGTCACTGTCGAAGGTCACCGGAGCACCGACGAGTTCTTCGACGGTTCGGTGGAGGTCTCTGCCGGAGAAGATCCTCATCGGCTCGGCAGGCCGAAAGACCTCGGCGCCGTCGCGGACATGGGCGGGCAGTGCCGCGACGACCTGGCGCAGTGGCCCTCGTGCGGATGCGCTGGTCTGTGCGATCAGGTCGACCAGCCACCGGCCGGCAGCGGGGACGTCGTGGTGCTCGACCGTCGGAACGACCACGTGTCCGACCTCACGGCCGCGCAGGTCGGTCACCAGCACGCCGGTGGTCACGGCACCGAAGCCGACGCCCACGACGTGTCCGGCGGTCCCGGGCACATCGAGGTACGTCGACGGACGGCCGCGCCCGACGACGGCGTCGACTCCCCCGTCCACGACGAACCCGTCCGAGCGCAGTTCCTCGACGGCCCGCGACACCGTCGCCTTGCTCAACCCCGTGAGCTCGACAAGCCTGTTCCGGGTCAACGGCGCGTGGGAGAGAACCACGTCAAGGACACGTGCCTTGTTGTAGTCGCGTGGTGTGGGGTTGATGCTGCTCACCTCATGACCTTAGCGAGACCGTGCGCAGCCCGAGCCGGCGGTCGCTGCCGGACGTGCCGGGTTGTCCGTGGGCGTCGGCACCGCTCAAGGCGTGTCATGGCGCGTGCTCAGCAGGCGGGCCACGACCTCCTCCATGGCGACGGCCATGGCCCGCTCCACGTTGACCCAGTCGTCTCTGGCGTGCTCGAGCAGGTAGTCGCGACGCTCCGGCACTCGTTCCGCGCGCCAGTGGGTGACCAGCGCGCGCAGTGTGAGGCGGGCCAGCGCGGCGACAGGGAGGAGCGGGAGTTCGGTGTCCTTGATCGGCCGGGCCCGCTCGTATCCCGCGACGAAGCTGCATGCCTCACGCCAGGGATCCCCCGGTGTCCGGCCGAGAAGGTTCGCGAGAGACACAGCGGGATCGAAGATCAAGGCACTGCGCATGCTGTCCCCGAAGTCGATCACTCCCGTGACGAAGCCGTCTGTCCGCGGATCCACCAGGACGTTGTAGGGGCTGTAGTCACCATGGATCACTTGGGTCTCGAGATCACCCAGTCTCGGCACGATGGCCTCTTGGAAAAGGCGGAACACCTCTTGGGCCAGCCGACGGTGCGCGGCGCCGGGCGTGTACTCGATGAGTTCCCTCAGCTGGTCGAAGTGCCGAAGGTCCCACACAAGGCGCCGCTCGTCCGCTGGATGCCTGAAGGACCGCAGAGCCAGATCCACTCGCCCGAGCATCTGTCCGGCCTGGGCGAGCTGGTGGGGATCGGGGTTCGTCCGCGCGAGGACGGCGCCTTCGACGAAGTCGAAGACGCGCAGGACTCGGACCCGGCCGTCCTTCGTCTCGATCGGTACGCTGTCGCCGCCTTCGGTCGTCTCCTCGACCCGCTGGACGGGGAGATGAGGAGCCTCGGCTTCGAGATGACGCATCACAGCCGTTTGCAGCGCTACGACGGCCACCGCCTCGTCGGGCGGGGAAACCTTGACGAGATGGTCGGCCGTGCCGGTCCGCAGCCGGAACGTGTCGTCCTTCTCGGTTGCCAGCCGCTCCAGATGTCCGCTCAGCCGGTAGTGCCGGGCGAGGAGGTCGCCCACCACGTTGGTCTCGATGGGCTCGTGGGACGATGCCAGGCCGCTCTCCTGGAACAACTGCTGGACGACACGTGCGGGGGGCGAGGTGTTCACCGTTCGGTCCCTTCGGCTTTCGGCCTGCTACAGGCGCGTCTCGGCGATCTCCGCGAAGGTCTCCAGGAATCGCGTCACGTCGGCCGAGTCGAAGGCCAGCGGCGGTCGGATCTTGAGCACATTGACTGCTTCCCCGGTGCCACTGATGAGGACGCGACGCTCGCGCATGTCGTTGATGACGTGGTCGGCGCGGACACGGTCGGGCTCCAGCGACTCCCGGTCCTTCACGAGTTCGACGCCCACATACAGACCACTGCCGCGGACCTCCGCCACGTGGGGGGACTCGCGGGTGATCTCCTCAAGGCCGGCTCGAAGCGCCCGGCCGTTGTCGAGCACTCGCTGCCGCACGTTCTCCGCCTCGAAGACGTCCAGTACCGCGGCACCGGCGGCAACCGCGATCGAACTGCCGGCAAAGGTGTTGAAGTAACGGACATTCCGCCCGAACTCGTCGCACACCTCGGGCCTGAACACCACGCCGGAGATCGGCATGCCGTTGCCCATGGGCTTGCCCATCGTGACGATGTCCGGAAGCACCCCATGGCGGCTGAACCCCCACATCGACTCCCCGAGCCGGGCGAATCCCGACTGGACCTCGTCGGCGATGTACACGCCGCCCGCGGCGTGCACCTCCTCGACCATGTCACGCAGGTAACCGACGGGATCGGTGTAGATGCCGTCGCTCGAGTGCGCGCAGTCGGTGATCAGCGCCGCAAGCCGGTAGCCGTGACGCTCGAGATCGTTGATCGCGCCGCGCACCTGGCTTCGCATGTAGTCGGGAAGCGATGAACCAGGCGGGACGAGCCGTGGATCAGGAGCTTCGATGAGCCGCACATTCGGCCCGAGCGGTGACCCCGCGCCGAGCGTCGGCGAGAAGCTCGCGACCTCGCGAGTGAGACCGTGGTACGCCCAGCGAGTCACTACGATCCCCTCGCCGCCCGTGTGGAAGCGAGCCACGCGCATGGCCAGGTCGTTCGCCTCCGACCCGCTGCACGCGAAGCTGACCTTCGAGAGCCCTTCGGGCATGGTCGCCACGAGGCGCTCGGCGTAGTCGACGAGTGATTCCTGCACATAGCGGGTGTTGGTGTTGACCGCCGCCATCTGGCGGGACACAGCCTCGACAACGTGCGGGTGTGCGTGACCGACGCACGGCACGTTGTTGTAGGCGTCAAGGTAGTCGTTGCCCTCCCGGTCGAACAGGTGAGCCCCTCGACCGGAGACGAACTCGACCGGCTCCCGGTAGTTCAGCGCGTACCCAGGCCCCAGCACCTTGTTTCGCCGCCTGACGGTGGACCGCAACCGCTCAGGCAGTTCACCGAGCGCTGCGGGGTCGAACCTGTTGGGGTAGTTGGCCAGCGCTCGGCTCAGCGTGGACGTCATCAGCAGGTCCCCTCCTTCGTGGCTTGCATTTCATTCGGGCCGCTTCAGCGCAGCGCCCTTTTGTTTCAGTTCCAGCCTGAAACTTATCATCGACAGCACGCTTTCGATACCCCCGAGCAGTGCTCAGCACGAGATCGACGAAGGGGCCGGGCTCCACGAGCCCGGCCCCTCCTGATTGAACGTTCGCCGCGTCAGCGACCTGATGTCACTTCATACGCTCACACGTTGAAGCGGAACTCCACCACGTCCCCGTCCTGCATCACGTACTCCTTGCCCTCCATCCGGGCCTTCCCCTTCGCGCGGGCCTCCGCCACCGACCCCGCCTCGACCAGGTCCTCGAAGGAGATGACCTCCGCCTTGATGAAGCCCTTCTGGAAGTCCGTGTGGATGACGCCGGCGGCCTCGGGGGCGGTGGCGCCCTTCTTGATGGTCCAGGCGCGGGATTCCTTGGGGCCGGCCGTCAGGTAGGTCTGCAGGCCGAGGGTGCGGAAGCCGACGTGGGCGAGGGTGGCGAGGCCGGGCTCGTCCTGGCCGACGGACTGGAGGAGTTCCAGGGCCTCGTCCTCGTCGAGCTCGGCGAGGTCCGCCTCCAGCTTGGCGTTGAGGAAGATCGCCTCGGCGGGGGCGACCAGGGCGCGCTGCTCGTTCTTGAAGTCCTCGTCGACCAGCTCGTCCTCGTCGACGTTGAAGACGTAGAGGAACGGCTTGGTGGTCAGCAGGTGCAGGTCGTGCAGGAGCTCGTTGCGCTCGGTGCCCTGGACGATGCCGTGCGCGAAGAGGGTGTCGCCCTTCTCCAGGATCTCCTTGGCCTCCTCGACGGCCTTCACCTTCGGCGCGATGTCCTTCTTGATCCGCGACTCCTTCTGGAGGCGCGGCAGGACCTTCTCGATCGTCTGGAGGTCGGCGAGGATCAGCTCGGTGTTGATCGTCTCGATGTCGTCCTTGGGCGAGACCTTGCCGTCGACGTGCACGACGTTCTCGTCCTTGAAGGCGCGGATGACCTGGCAGATCGCGTCGGACTCGCGGATGTTGGCGAGGAACTTGTTGCCCAGGCCCTCACCCTCGGACGCGCCGCGCACGATGCCGGCGATGTCGACGAAGTCGACGGTGGCCGGAAGGACCCGCTGCGAGGAGAAGATCTCCGCCAGCTTGGTCAGCCGGGGGTCGGGCACGCCGACGACGCCGACGTTGGGCTCGATCGTGGCGAACGGGTAGTTGGCCGCCAGCACGTCGTTCTTGGTCAGGGCGTTGAACAGGGTCGACTTGCCGACATTCGGCAGACCGACGATTCCGATCGTGAGCGACACGTTGCGACTTCCCGTGAGTGGAGAGGGCCAGGGGGCCAGGGGACCGGCCGATCCACCAGTCTACGGCGTACCCGGAACCGCCCCGGGAGGCGTATCGAACGCTTGGCCAAGCCTCGGCCCACGGCGTGTCTGACGGGCCATTCGGCATATTGAACGACCTAAGTTGGTGCGGTGGAGCAATACAGGACGCGACCTCGCCCAGTACGGACCGCGACGTGACCGGCCGAGGCCGCCCCTGCCGCCGCAGGACGGAAACGGGGGGCGGGCGGCGGACCCGTGCGCACGGCCCGGCCGCCGGGCCCGCAGCGCCGTCCGGCGCCGGTACGGCGGCCCGCGCCCGCGCCGGCGCCCGCCGCCGGGCGGATGCCGAACCCGCGGCTGACCGGGCTGGGCAGCGGTCTGTTCTGCGGGATGGTGATGTTCCTGCTCGGCGCGCTGTGCGCGGTGTTGTTCGGGGCGTCGCTGACGGCGTACGGCGTGCTGTTCCTGCCGGTGTGCGTGCTGACCGCCCTCTGGGTGCGCCGGGGGGACCTGATGACCGCGCCCGTGGTCGTGCCGATCGCGTTCGCCGTGGGGCTGCTGCCGGTGGCCGAGGGCGACGGAGGGACCGGCGGCAGGCTGATGGGGCTGCTGACGGCGCTCGCCACGCAGGCCGGGTGGCTGTACGGCGGGACCCTGATCGCCGGGCTGATCGTGATCGTCCGGCGGATCAGGCTGGTGCACCGGCGGCGGACGGCCGGGGCCCGCCCGCCGATGTGACGGCGCGGGGCCCCGCCCGGCTAGTGTCCGGCCGCCCGCATCGCCGCCCCCACGATGCCCGCGTTGTTCTGCAGCTGCGCCGGGACGATCTCCGCCTTGATGCCCTCGATGTAGGGCAGGAACTTGTGGGACTTGCGGCTGACGCCGCCGCCGATGATGAACAGCTCCGGCGAGAACAGCATCTCGACATGGGCGAGGTACCTGCGCACGCGGTGCGCCGCCCAGTGCTCCCACGTCATGTCGTGGTCCTCGCGGGCCTTGCTGGAGGCGCGCTTCTCCGCGTCGTGCCCCTCCAGCTCCAGGTGGCCCAGCTCGGTGTTGGGGACCAGGACGCCGTCGACGAAGACCGCGCTGCCGATGCCCGTGCCGAACGTCAGCAGGATCACTGTGCCCCGGCGGTCGCGGCCGGCGCCGAAGTGCATCTCGGCGACGCCCGCCGCGTCCGCGTCGTTCACCACCGTCACCGGCAGGCCGCCCAGCCGCTCACCGAGCAGTGCCCGCGCGTCGGTGTCGATCCAGCTGTCGTCGACGTTCGCCGCCGTACGGATCATGGCTCCGTCGGTGACCACGCCCGGGAACGTGACCCCGACGGGTCCGGTCCAGCCGAAGTGGTCGACGACCTGCCTGACGCCGTCGGCCACCCCGTCGGGCGTGGCCGGGTGCGGGGTGAGGACCTTGTGGCGCTCCCGCGCCAGGTCGCCCTTGTCCAGGTCCACCGGGGCACCCTTGATCCCGGAACCGCCGATGTCCACACCGAAGATCTGCATGGCCCTACGTTACGACGAACGACTGACAGTCACGGCCGGACAGCGGTGGCTGCCCGGCCCGTCCGCGATCACTCCCCGGAATTTTCACCGGCCCCGGCCCCGCCGCGCTCGGCGACCAGCGCCGCCGCCTCCTCGCGCAGGTCGCGGCGGAGCTCCTTGGGCAGGGAGAACGTGATGGACTCCTCGGCGGCCTTGACGATCTCGACGTCCTCGAAGCCACGCTGCGAGAGCCATTCCAGGACCTGCTCGACCAGGACCTCCGGCACGGAGGCGCCCGAGGTGACGCCGACCGTGGTCACGCCCTCCAGCCAGGCCTCGTCGATCTCGTCGGCGAAGTCCACGAGGTAGGCGGCGCGGGCGCCCGCGATCTTGGCGACCTCCACGAGCCGCTTGGAGTTGGAGGAGTTGCGGGAGCCGACCACGATCACCAGGTCGGACTCGGCGCCCATCTGCTTCACGGCCAGCTGGCGGTTCTGCGTGGCGTAGCAGATGTCGTCGCTGGGCGGGGAGATGAGCTGCGGGAACTTCTCCTTCAGGGCGTCGACGGTCTCCATGGTCTCGTCGACGGACAGCGTGGTCTGGGAGAGCCAGACGACCTTGGACGGGTCGCGGACCTCGACCTTGTCGACGTCGCCGGGGCCGTCGACGAGCTGGATGTGGTCGGGGGCCTCGCCGGAGGTGCCGATGACCTCCTCGTGGCCCTCGTGGCCGATCAGGAGGATGTCGTAGTCGTCGTTGGCGAAGCGGACGGCTTCCTTGTGGACCTTGGTGACCAGCGGGCAGGTGGCGTCGATGGTGGCGAGGCGGCCGCGCTCGGCCTCCTCGTGGACGACGGGGGCCACGCCGTGCGCCGAGAACATGACGATGTTGCCCGGCGGGACCTCTTCCGTCTGCTCGACGAAGATCGCGCCCTTCTTCTCCAGGGTCTGCACGACGTACTTGTTGTGGACGATCTCGTGGCGGACGTAGACCGGAGCGCCGTACTGCTCCAGGGCTTTCTCGACGGCGATCACGGCGCGGTCCACACCCGCGCAGTAGCCACGGGGGGCGGCGAGCAGGACACGGCGGCCAGGCGAAGCAGACATGGGTCCCATCGTAAGGCCGCGTCCGGCGGGTCGAAGATCGCGCCGCTGTGGAGTCCCTGAGAAGACTGACAGGGCGTGACGTGACTGACGGGGACACCGGAGGGTGTCGGGCGGGACGCGGCGGCTGATCGGCATTGTCGGTGGTGGCCACTACGCTCGCGGGCATGGCTGTGAACACGACTCCGGAATCCCCGCTGCCCGTCGGCGAGGTGTCACGGCTCATCGGGGGGTGGATCGACCGGCTCGGGGCGGTGTGGGTCGAGGGACAGATCACGCAGTTGTCGCGGCGGCCGGGCGCGGGCGTGGTGTTCCTGACGCTGCGGGACCCCTCGTACGACATCTCCGTCAGCGTGACCTGCTACCGGCAGGTGTTCGACGCCGTCGCGGACGTGGTCAGCGAGGGCGCCCGGGTCGTCGTCCTCGCGAAGCCCGAGTGGTACGCCCCGCGAGGGCAGTTGTCGCTGCGGGCCGCCGAGATAAGGCCCGTCGGGGTCGGGGAGCTGCTCGCGCGGCTGGAGCAGCTGAAGAAGGCCCTCGCGCGGGAGGGCCTGTTCGCGCCGGAGCGCAAGAAGCCACTGCCGTTCCTGCCACAGCTGATCGGGCTGGTCTGCGGCCGGGCCTCGGCCGCGGAGCGGGACGTGCTGGAGAACGCCCGGCACCGCTGGCCCGCCGTCCGCTTCGAGGTGCGCAACGTCGCCGTTCAGGGCGTGCACGCCGTGCCGCAGGTCGTGCAGGCCGTGAAGGAGCTGGACGCGATCGACGACGTCGACGTGATCATCGTCGCCCGGGGCGGCGGCAGCGTGGAGGACCTGCTGCCGTTCTCCGACGAGCAGCTGATCCGGACCGTCGCCCAGTGCCGTACGCCCGTGGTGTCCGCGATCGGGCACGAGCCCGACAATCCGCTCCTCGATCACGTCGCCGACCTGCGCGCCTCCACGCCGACCGACGCCGCCAAGAAGGTCGTACCGGACGTCGGCGAGGAGTACGAGCGGGTGCGGCTGCTGCGGGACCGGGCGCGGCGGTGCGTGGCTGCCCTGGTGGAGCGCGAGGAGCGGGGGCTGGCCCACGCGCTCGCGCGGCCGTCGATAGAGGATCCGCACCGGATGATCGACGAACGCGCCGACCACGTGGCGGAGCTGCTCGACCGGGGCCGGCGCTGCCTGCGGCACCAGTTGGACCGGGCCGACTCCGAGCTGACGCACACGCACGCGCGCGTGGTGGCCCTCTCCCCCGCCGCGACCCTGAAGCGCGGGTACGCCGTGCTGCAGAAGGCCGACGGGCACGCCGTCCGCGACCCGGGCGAGGTCGAGGCCGGTGAGGCCCTGCGCGCGCGGGTCTCCGAGGGTGAGTTCTCCGTACGAGTGGACACATAGGGTGGGTGGATGACCAGCGAGGTTGATGAGACGCCGGGCACGGCCGAGGCGCTCGGGTACGAGCAGGCGCGGGATGAGCTGATCGAGGTCGTCCGCCGTCTGGAGGCGGGCGGTACGACGCTGGAGGAGTCCCTCGCGCTCTGGGAGCGGGGCGAGGAGCTGGCCAAGGTGTGCCGGCGCTGGCTGGACGGGGCCCGGGCGCGGCTGGACGCGGCGCTGGCGGAGGAGGCCGCGGACGACGAGGACGCCGAGTAGCTCCGCCGGAATTACGGGATCACAGGTGACTCACTGTGAGGTGGATCACCACACCCTGGATATGGTTGAACGTTGAACTTCATTGACGTACGGTCGAGGACGTCAGCCGGTCCGGTTCCCCGGATCCGACGTACGTCCCCAGAAGGTTCCGCTCATGTCTCTCGTTCTTGACCCCGCCGCCCAGGACCTGCTCTTCCGCGAGGCCCGCACCGCCAACACCTTCACCGACGAGCCGGTGACCGACGAGCAGGTGCAGGCGATCTACGACCTGGTCAAGTACGGCCCGACCGCCTTCAACCAGACTCCCCTGCGCATCACCCTGGTCCGCTCCCCCGAGGCCCGTGAGCGCCTGGTGCAGCACATGGCCGAGGGCAACCAGCCCAAGACGGCCGCCGCCCCGCTGGTCGCCATCCTCTCCGCGGACAACGAGTTCCACGAGGAGCTGCCGCACCTGTTCCCGGCCTTCCCGCAGGCCAAGGACGCCTTCTTCGCCGAGCGCCCGGCCCGCGAGAGCGCCGCCGCGCTGAACGCCGCGCTGCAGGCCGCCTACTTCATCATCGGTGTCCGCGCCGCCGGTCTGGCCGCCGGTCCCATGACGGGCGCCGACCTGGAGGGCATCCGCAAGGAGTTCCTGGACGACGACCACACCCCGCTGATGGTCGTCAACATCGGCCGGCCGGGCCCGGACGCCTGGTTCCCGCGCTCCCCGCGCCTGGAGTTCGAGCAGGTCGTCACGACCGTCTGAGCCACGGACACCGTCCGAGCCACGGACACGAGGAAGGCCCCCGGCACATACGCCGGGGGCCTTCCTCGTGCGCGGTCACTTCGTCTCCAGCGCCTCCGCCATCTTCGTCAGCTGCGCGAACGACGCCGTGCCCGTGACGACCGTGGTCGAGCCCTTGGTGCCCTCCAGGACCAGCGCGTCGTACCGGCCGCCCTCCCAGCGGGTCCACGTCCGGCCGTCGATCTTCTCCGTCTTCCCGGTCTCCCGGGCGCCCTGCGTGGCCTCGTCGAGGAAGACGGGCCGCCGCTGAGTGGACTGCTCGACCGCCACGTACTCCCCTTCGGGGTCGTGGAAGCCGAGGTGCCAGGTGTCGAACTCGTCGGCCTGGTAGCGGACGGAGGTGGCCTTCCAGGTGTCGGGCAGCCCCTGGGGCGCGGCGACGGGGTACGGGGCGGCGCGGCGTGCCGTGAGCAGCTCGACCCGGTAGTCGACGCGCTTGAGGTCGGGCGGGCTGTCGTCGTGGGGGATGAAGAGGTATATGACGCCCGCCACGAGGACGATGACCCCCATCGAGAGGATCATGTCCCGCGCCGTCTTCTGCTTGCCGTTCGTGCCTGCCACGCCCCCTATCGTCGCAGGTCTCCGCCGCGCTCATCCGTGGGGGCCCCTGCTCATTTTGCGGGCTCGGCGATAGAGTCGGGCGACAAAGCCCTCATCCGGCCGTCGTCGTACAGAAAGGTGCGCTCCGATGACCGAGCATCATCACTTGCCGTCCGAACTCGATGTGCCCTCCGAGGCCCCCGACCGCAACCTCGCCCTGGAGCTGGTCCGGGTGACCGAGGCGGCGGCGATGGCCGCGGGCCGCTGGGTCGGACGCGGTGACAAGAACGGCGCCGACGGCGCCGCGGTCCGTGCCATGCGGACCCTCGTCTCCACCGTCTCGATGAACGGCGTGGTCGTCATCGGCGAGGGCGAGAAGGACGAGGCCCCGATGTTGTTCAACGGGGAGCGCGTGGGCGACGGGACCGGGCCCGAGTGCGACATCGCCGTGGACCCGATCGACGGCACGACGCTGACCGCCAAGGGCATGACGAACGCGATCGCGGTGCTGGCCGCCGCCGAGCGCGGGTCGATGTTCGACCCCTCCGCCGTCTTCTACATGGACAAGCTGGTCACCGGGCCCGAGGCGGCCGACTTCGTCGACATCAACGCGCCGGTGTCGGTGAACATCCGCCGGGTCGCCAAGGCCAAGCGGTCCGCGCCGGAGGACGTCACCGTGGTGATCCTGGACCGGCCGCGGCACGAGGGCATCATCAAGGAGATCCGGGACACCGGCGCGCGCATCAAGCTGATCTCCGACGGTGACGTGGCCGGCTCGATCCTGGCGCTGCGGGAGGGCACCGGGGTCGATCTGCTGCTCGGCATCGGCGGTACGCCCGAGGGCATCATCTCGGCCTGTGCGGTGAAGTGCCTGGGCGGCACGATCCAGGGCAAGCTGTGGCCGAAGGACGACGAGGAGCGGCAGCGGGCGATCGACGCGGGGCACGATCTCGACCGGGTGCTGACCACGGAGGACCTGGTGACCGGGGAGAACGTGTTCTTCGTGGCGACGGGGATCACGGACGGGGAGCTGCTGCGAGGGGTTCGGTACCGGGCGGAGACCGCCACGACCGACTCGATCGTGATGCGGTCCCGGTCGGGCACGGTGCGCAGGATCGATTCGGAGCACCGGCTGTCCAAGCTCCGGGCGTACAGCGCGATCGACTTCGACAAGGGGAAGTGAAGTAGCGCGCGACCCAGCTCCGCCCCCCTGCAAGAAAGGGCGTCCCCGGTGCGGTGGGGACGCCCTTTCGCGCATCTCGTCCTGTCAGCCGGCCGCCGCTATGCGGTTCGCCGAGCGGGCCGTCTTCTTCAGCTCCAGGTCGCGGCGGCGGCGCCGGGCCAGGACCACGCGGCGCTCGGCGGCGGTGAGGCCGCCCCAGACGCCGTAGGGTTCCGGCTGGAGCAGGGCGTGCTCGCGGCATTCGACCATGACCGGACAGCGGGCGCAGACCCGTTTCGCCGCCTCTTCCCGGGAGAGCCGGGCGGCCGTGGGCTCCTTGGAGGGGGCGAAGAACAGGCCGGCCTCGTCACGCCGGCACACCGCCTCGGTGTGCCACGGGGCGTCCTGGTCCCTGTCTCGCGCTGGCACCCGCGGGGCCGGAACGGCAGCTACCTGCAGGGACGAATGCGGCGGTTGCAGCACGGTCTACTCCTGACGACGGCTTCGCGAGCGAGAGACGATGCAGCAAGGCCTACCCGCTGTGCGCGCGCCTATGCACTGAGTTCCGATCCGTCGCTTTCGAGGGATTCGCGACTGTCAATGCCCCAGGTGTTTGCGCAAACTCTTGTCGACCTTGCGCTGCACCCGGTCCAGGATGTCGGCGACGACCTTGCCGCGCCGGGGTCGGGCCTCGACGCTGCCCAGGACGGCCCAGCCGTCGACGTAGACGACCGGGGCCTCCGGTTCGCCCGAGTCGAGGGTGTCGACCTCGAAGCTGCCGAGCACGCCGCCGCCCATGCCGCGCAGCGACACGTTCTCCGGGACGCGGATGTCGACGCTGCCGAAGATCGCAAAGGACTTGATCACGACCTGCTGGTGGTCGAAGAGGGCCTCGCTGAGGTCGATCTCGACGCTGCCGAAGATCGCGTAGGCGTGGATCCGGCGGCCCGCGCGCCAGCGGCCCTTGCGGACGGCGCCGCTGAAGACCGCGACGACGGTGTCGTCCGGTTCGATGGGGATGGCGCCGGCCGTGGGGCGGTGCGGGGCCGGGCTGGGGGCCTGGCCGGGGCCCCGGCGGTGGGCCGCTGGCAGGTCCCGTATGAAGACCTCCAGCTCACCGACCGTCTTGGCGCGCAGCACCCCCTCGACGCGCTCGGCGTGCTCGTCCGCGGTGAGACGGCCCTCGGCGAGGGCGTCGTGCAGGATGTCGGCGATCCGGTCGCGCTCGGCGTCGGAGGCACGGAACTCGGAGGCGGTGGGTGCGCCCTGCTGCTTCTGAAGATCCTGCTTCTGAAGGTCCTGCTTCTGAAGGTCCACGACAGCAGCGTACCGAAACACGATAGATCGCGACACCCCCAGCGCCACCCCCGCATCGCGGCCGGCTGTGACGAACTGAGCCTTACCTCACAAGCTCACGGCCACCGCCGGGGTTCTAGTCTGGTGGGCGCTCGCCGATGGAGGCGGGCCGCCGTCTGTCGAGTGAGGAATGGGCGAGATGCCTGAGTTCGCGTACACCGATCTGCTCCCCCAGGGAGAGGACACCACGCCGTACCGCCTGGTGACCTCCGAGGGTGTCTCCACGGTCGAGGGGCCGGACGGACGGACCTTCCTCCAGGTGGAGCCGGAGGCGCTGCGCAAGCTCGCCGAGGAGGCCATCCACGACATCCAGCACTACCTGCGCCCGGCCCACCTCGCGCAGCTGCGCCGCATCATCGACGACCCCGAGGCGTCGAGCAACGACAAGTTCGTGGCGCTGGACCTGCTGAAGAACGCGAACATCGCGGCGGCGGGCGTGCTCCCCATGTGCCAGGACACGGGCACGGCGATCGTGATGGGCAAGCGCGGGCAGAACGTGCTGACGCGGGGCCGCGACGAGGAGGCCCTGAGCCGCGGCATCTACGACGCGTACAAGAACCTGAACCTGCGCTACTCGCAGATGGCCCCGCTCACCATGTGGGAGGAGAAGAACACCGGCTCCAACCTCCCCGCGCAGATCGAGCTGTACGCGACCGACGGCGGCGCCTACAAGTTCCTGTTCATGGCGAAGGGCGGCGGCTCGGCCAACAAGTCGTTCCTGTACCAGGAGACGAAGGCCGTCCTGAACGAGGCCTCCATGATGAAGTTCCTGGAGGAGAAGATCCGTTCGCTGGGCACGGCCGCCTGCCCGCCCTACCACCTGGCGATCGTGGTCGGCGGTACGAGCGCCGAGTACGCGCTGAAGACGGCGAAGTACGCCTCCGCGCACTACCTGGACGAGATCCCGGCCGAGGGCTCCGAGCTGGGGCACGGCTTCCGGGACAAGGAGCTGGAGCAGAAGGTCTTCGAGCTGACGCAGAAGATCGGCATCGGCGCGCAGTTCGGCGGCAAGTACTTCTGCCACGACGTGCGCGTGGTGCGCCTGCCCCGGCACGGCGCCTCCTGCCCGGTGGCCATCGCGGTCTCCTGCTCCGCCGACCGCCAGGCCGTCGCGAAGATCACCGCCGAGGGCGTCTTCCTGGAGCAGCTGGAGACGGACCCGGCGCGGTTCCTGCCGGAGACGACGGACGAGCACCTCGACGAGTCCTCGGACGTCGTGAAGATCGACCTGAACCAGCCGATGGAGACGATCCTCGCCGAGCTCACCAAGTACCCGGTGAAGACCCGGCTGTCGCTGACCGGGCCGCTGGTCGTGGCGCGCGACATCGCGCACGCCAAGATCAAGGAGCGGCTGGACGCGGGCGAGGAGATGCCGCAGTACCTGAAGGACCACCCGGTGTACTACGCGGGCCCGGCCAAGACGCCGGAGGGCTACGCGTCGGGCTCCTTCGGCCCGACCACGGCCGGCCGGATGGACTCCTACGTGGAGCAGTTCCAGGCGGCGGGCGGCTCCAAGGTGATGCTGGCCAAGGGCAACCGCAGCAAGCAGGTCACCGACGCGTGCGCTTCCCACGGCGGCTTCTACCTGGGCTCCATCGGCGGCCCGGCCGCGCGCCTCGCCCAGGACTGCATCAAGAAGGTCGAGGTCGTCGAGTACGAGGAACTCGGCATGGAGGCCGTCTGGAAGATCGAGGTCGAGGACTTCCCCGCGTTCATCGTCGTGGACGACAAGGGCAACGACTTCTTCCAGGACCCGGCCCCGGCGCCGACGTTCACGTCCATTCCGGTACGCGGTCCCGGACTCGCCTGAGAAGGGCGGTGACGATTCGCCTCCACGGGGAACAGTGGTCGCGGCGCTGACGCTGTGACACGTGGAGGTGATCGTCGATGACCGACGAGCAGGACAGGACCGAGTACCGCACCGAGCACGACTCCATGGGCGAGGTGCGGGTGCCCGCCCACGCCAAGTGGCGTGCGCAGACCCAGCGGGCGGTGGAGAACTTCCCCGTCTCCGGGCAGCGCATCGAGCGCGCCCACATCGAGGCCCTCGCCCGCATCAAGGGCGCGGCGGCCAAGGTCAACGCCGAGCTGGGGGTCCTGGACAAGGACGTCGCCCAGGCGATCCAGGAGGCGGCCGGGGAGGTCGCCGAGGGCTCGTGGGACGAGCACTTCCCCGTCGACGTGTTCCAGACCGGGTCCGGGACCTCGTCCAACATGAACACCAACGAGGTCATCGCCACTCTGGCCACCGAGCGGCTCGGGCGCCCCGTGCACCCGAACGACCACGTCAACGCCTCCCAGTCGTCCAACGACGTGTTTCCCTCGTCGATCCACATCGCCGCCACCGCGGCCGTGACCCGCGATCTGATCCCCGCCCTGGACCATCTCGCCGCCTCCCTGGAGCGCAAGGCGGAGGAGTTCTCCGACGTCGTGAAGTCGGGGCGGACCCACCTGATGGACGCCACGCCCGTGACGCTGGGGCAGGAGTTCGGCGGGTACGCCGCCCAGGTGCGGTACGGGATCGAGCGGCTGGAGGCCTCCCTCCCCCGGCTCGCCGAACTCCCCCTCGGCGGTACGGCCGTCGGCACCGGCATCAACACCCCGCCCGGCTTCTCCGCCGCCGTCATCGAGGAGGTCGCCCGCGCCACCGGGCTGCCCCTCACCGAGGCGCGGGACCACTTCGAGGCGCAGGGCGCCCGGGACGGCATCGTCGAGACCAGCGGGCAGCTGCGGACCATCGCCGTCGGCCTGACGAAGATCGCCAACGACCTGCGGTGGATGTCCTCCGGGCCGCGCACCGGCCTCGCCGAGATCGCCCTGCCCGACCTCCAGCCCGGCTCCTCGATCATGCCGGGCAAGGTGAACCCGGTCATCCCGGAGGCCGTGCTCATGGTCGCCGCCCAGGTCGTCGGCAACGACGCCACCGTCGCCACCGCGGGCGCCGCCGGGAACTTCGAGCTCAACGTGATGCTGCCGGTCATCGCGAAGAACGTGCTGGAGTCGGTCCGGCTGCTGGCCAACGTGACGCGGCTGCTCGCCGACCGCACCGTCGACGGCATCACCGCGAACCGCGAGCGCGCGCGGGAGTACGCCGAGTCCTCCCCCTCCGTCGTGACGCCGCTCAACAAGTACATCGGGTACGAGGAGGCCGCGAAGGTCGCCAAGAAGGCGCTGGCCGAGCGGAAGACGATCCGTCAGGTCGTCCTGGACAGCGGGTACGTGGAGCGCGGGGACCTGACCCGGGAGCAGCTCGACGAGGCGCTGGATGTCCTGCGGATGACGCATCCGTGACGTCTCGTGGCGCACGTACGCCCGGCTCGTGAACCGTGACACGCGCCGCAGCGTCGTATGCCTACGGCACCTAATATCTGTGCATGGCAGACGGTGGAGCGGTGAGACGCGTGGAAACGGGTGGTGCGGCGGGCTTCTGGGCACCCGGGAGCCGGATCCTGTGGCGGTACCGGGAGAACGGCGGCACACACATCCACATCGCGCGCCCCGTCACCGTCGTACGGGACGACGCGGATCTGCTCGCCGTGTGGCTGGCGCCCGGCACCGAGTGTGTGAAGCCCGTGCTCGCCGACGGCACCCCCGTGCACCAGGAGCCGCTTCGGACGCGCTACACCAAGCCGCGGGCCGTGCAGCGCGACCGGTGGTTCGGCACGGGCGTGCTGAAGCTGGCCCGCCCCGGCGAGCCCTGGTCGGTCTGGCTGTTCTGGGAACCGGGCTGGCTGTTCAAGAACTGGTACGTGAACCTGGAGGAGCCGCTGACCCGTTGGGCGGGCGGCGTCGACTCGGAGGACCATTTCCTGGACATCTCGGTGCATCCTGACCGCAGTTGGCACTGGCGCGACGAGGACGAGTTCGCCCAGGCCCGGAGGGACGGGCTGATGGACGACCAACAGGTCGAAAAGGTGCGGACGGCCGGGCGGGCCGCGGTGGAGGTGATCCGCGCCTGGGGGCCGCCGTTCTCGGATGGCTGGCAGGATTGGCGCCCGGATCCGTCCTGGGGGGTACCGTCACTGCCGGAGGACTGGGATCGTACGCCCGCGCATCTGTCCTCATGAGACCCTTGATGCGCCCCCGGGCAAGAAACGTAGGATCGTCCTCCGCAAGGGCGCGCGGCGGCAACTACCGGAGCACGCGCTGAGCTTGACCGATCGTCACCGAGGGGCGGCAGGACGTGAGCGAGGGGTACGAGGGCAACACCGGCAGGGCCTGCGCCACAGGCCCCGCGGGCCGCAGACGGTCCGCCGGTGGCACAGGAACAACCTCTGACCACGCGGGAATTCCGTTCCTGGGGCACGTATTCCGGGTATCGGAGTTTCGGCGGGACCAACTGCGCGCGCGGCGCGCAGCCCCGGACGGATGGATTCGACACGCGTGACGGAGCAGCCGACCTCCTTCGAGCGCCCCCAGCCGGGCGTCGACCCCGCGGACCCCCGCGGGGCGCTCGTGCATACCTCGACACCGGCGCGTGCGCCCGGCGCGGGCGCCTTACCGGCACAGAGCCGCTCCTGCGGCGAAGTCACCGCCCCGGTCACGACGGCGCACCTCTCGCCGGGCACGTCGGAGCCGGGCACCTCCACGCCGTTCGGCAAGGGCAAGGACACCGTGAGCGACCCCGCCTCCGAGCACTCCCAGCCGGGTGCCGAGCAGACCGCCGAGCGCGACACCCCTCGGCCGCGCCCCGCCCCCGAGCACATTCCGCTGCAGCCGGCCGACGAACAGGACCGGCAGGCGCCGAGCGCCGACGGGCAGGAGCGCCGCTCCGGCCAGAGCCTCCCGCCGGGCCGGCCCACGCCCATGCGGCGGGACGGCGACCGGCTCAGGTTCGTCGGTGCCGCCACCCGGCGGATCGCCCGCGGCATCGACCTCGACGAGATCGTGATGGGGCTGTGCCGGGCCACCGTGCCCACCTTCTCCGACGCGATCCTGGTCTATCTGCGCGACCCGCTGCCGGTCGGCGACGAGCGGCCCACCGGCCCGCTCGTGCTGCGGCTGCGCCGCACCGACCGGATACCGGCGGAGCGCGACACCGAGAACGGCTTCCTGCCGGCCGCGCAACCCGAGCCGAACGAGCTGGACACGGTCGGCGCCGAGCTGTGCGAGGTGCGGCCGGGCAGCGCGCTCGCCGAGGTCCTGCGGGGCGTGCGCCCGGTTTTCACCGACGCGCCCGCGGCCCGCGCGGCGCTGCCCGAGCTGCTCGGCGAAGGCGGCGAGTTCGGCGTACCGGACGGACAGCGCGCGATCCTCGCGCCGCTGCGCGGCCGGCGCCGGGTCATCGGCGCCGCCCTTTTCCTGCGCCGTCCCGAGCGCATCGCCTTCGAGCCGGACGACCTGCTGGTGGCCGCGCAGCTCGCCACGCACAGCGCGCTCGGCATCGACAAGGCCGTGCTCTACGGCCGCGAGGCCTACATCGCGGACGAGCTGCAGCGCACCATGCTGCCCGAGACGCTGCCCCGCCCGACGGGCGTGCGGCTCGCCTCCCGCTACCTGCCGGCCGCGGAGACGGCCCGGGTCGGCGGCGACTGGTACGACGCGATCCCGCTGCCGGGCAGCCGGGTCGCCCTGGTCGTCGGTGACGTGATGGGCCACTCCATGACGTCGGCCGCCATCATGGGCCAGCTGCGCACGACGGCCCAGACGCTCGCGGGCCTCGACCTGCCGCCGCAGGAGGTCCTGCACCACCTCGACGAACAGGCCCAGCGCCTCGGCGTGGACCGCATGGCGACCTGCCTCTACGCCGTCTACGACCCGGTATCGCACCGCATCACGATCGCCAACGCCGGTCACCCGCCGCCCGTCCTGCTCCACCTGGGCGGCCGCGCCGAGGTGCTGCGCGTGCCGGCCGGTGCCCCCATCGGGGTCGGCGGCGTCGACTTCGAGGCGGTGGAGCTGGACGCGCCCGCCGGGGCGACCCTGCTGCTGTACACCGACGGCCTGGTCGAGTCGCGCCTTCGGGACGTGTGGACCGGCATCGAGCAGCTGCGGGAGAAGCTCGCCGCGACCGCGCAGCTCACCGGGCCCGACCATCCGCCGCCCCTGGAGGCGCTGTGCGACGAGGTGCTCGACATGCTCGGCCCGGGCGACCGGGACGACGACATCGCGCTGCTCGCCGCCCGCTTCGACGGGATCGCGCCCAGTGACGTGGCGTACTGGTTCCTGGAGCCGGAGGACGCCGCCCCCGGCCGGGCCCGCCGGCTGGCCCGGCGCGCGTTGCAGCGCTGGGGCCTGGAGGAGCTCAGCGACTCCGTGGAGCTGCTGGTCAGCGAGGTCGTGACGAACGCCGTGCGGTACGCGTCCCGGCCGGTCACCCTGCGGCTGCTGCGCACGGACGTGCTGCGCTGCGAGGTGGGCGACGACGTCCCGCAGCTGCCGCGGCTGCGCCAGGCCCGCGCGACCGACGAGGGCGGACGCGGGCTGTACCTGGTGAACCGGCTGGCCCGGCGCTGGGGCGCGACCCGGCTCAGCACGGGCAAGGTCGTGTGGTTCGAGCTCAACCGCGGCTGACCGTCCCCGGCGTGTGACGGCGGACAGCACAGGACCGCCCCCCGGAGTTTCGTCGGGGGGCGGTCCTTTTCCGTCGCCGGCGGGCTGCACCGCCGCTACTCGTCGTCGCCGAATCCCGGCGGCTCCAGGCTGCCGCCGTCCGTCGGCCCGGCCGTCGGTGGTATCGAGGGCCGGCCGGTCGTCGGCGTCGGGGACGGCGCCTGCGTGGTCGGCGTCGGCGACGGGCTCTGCGTGGTCGGCGTCGGCGACGGGGTCCGTGTCGTCGGCGTCGGGGACGGCGCCCGCGTGGTCGGCTCCCGCGTCGGAGTCGGGGTCCAGGTCGGCTGGACGGCCGCTCCCTGGTCCGTCTCCAGATCGAACTCGGTGTCCGGGGCCGTCACGCCGAACATGTACGCCGCCCAGATCCGCGCCGGGAAACCACCACCGTTGACCCGGGGCTCACCGCCCGCCTTGTACATCGGGACCTGCGGGTGCGGCGGCTTGTCGTCCTCGCCGAACAGGCCGACCGACGTGACCAGGTCGGGCGTGTAGCCGGTGAACCAGGCCGACTTGTTGTCGTCGGAGGTACCCGTCTTGCCCGCGACCTGCTGTCCGTCCCGCGCGGCGTTGCCCTGCACGGAGCTCTTGGCTGTACCGTCGTCGACCACGCCGGTCAGCACCGAGGTGACCGTGTCGGCGGCCTCGCGGCTGATGACCTGCTCGCCGACCGGGTCGGGGAAGGTGACCGTCCGGGTGTTGTGCTCGACCGACTTCACGAGCGCCGGGGTGACCTTCCGGCCGTGGTTGTCGAGGGTCGCGTAGACGCCGGCCATCTGCAGCGGGCTCGCGCCCATGGTGCCGAGCGTCTGCGCGGGCACGGCCTCCATGTTCTCGGTGTCCATGCCGAGCCTGCCGGCGACCTTCACGACCTCGGGCATGCCGACGTCGACGCCCATCTGCGCGAAGACGGAGTTGATGGAATCGTTCATCGCCCGCTGGACGGTGACCTTCCCGTAGCTCCGGTCGTCCTCGTTCTCCGGGGCGAACCCGACCTTGGTGCCGTTGTCGACGACCGGCCGCTTGCTCGTGCCGTCGTAGACCGTGCTCGCCCTGATCGGCCTGCCGTCCTGGGTCTCGGCGTTCTCCTCCAGGGCGGCGGCCAGGATGACCGGCTTGAAGGTGGAGGCGGGCTGGTAGTCCGTGCGAGTCGCGTTGTTGACGTAGTGCCGCAGGTAGTCCTTGCCGCCGTACATCGCGACGACCGCGCCCGTCTTCGGGTTCACGGAGGCGGCGCCGGCCTGGACGTCCGCGTCCACCGACCGCTTCTTCGGGTCCAGCTTGCTGTCCAGCTGCCTCTTGACGGCCTTCTCCAGGGCCGCCTGCTTCTTCTTGTCGATGTTCAGGGTGACGGTCCAGCCCCCCTGGTCGACCATCGCTTGCGCCGTCTTCAGGTCATCGGCGGTGCCCTGGGCGACCAGCTGCTTCTCCAGCGCGGCGTCGGCCGCCTTCACCAGGTAGCCGGTCTGGCCCTCCAGGCTGGGGTCGTTCTTGGGCTCCTTCGGCACCGGGAACGTCATGGCGTCGCGCTTGCCCTTGCTCAGCCAGCCCTCCTCGACCATGTTGTCGAGGACGTAGTTCCAGCGGGCCCGCACCAGCCTCTTGCCCTCGTCGCTGGCGATCGCCCAGTCGTACTGGTTCGGCGCCTGGAGCAGCGCGGCGAGGTAGGCGCCCTGCTCGACGGAGAGGTCCTGCGCGTCGACCTGGTAGTAGGCCTGGGCGGCGGCCTGGATGCCGTAGGCGCCGCGGCCGTAGTAGCTGGTGTTGATGTAGCCGGCCAGGATGTAGTCCTTGGACTTCTCCCGGTCCAGCTTCAGCGAGATGACCAGTTCCTTCAGCTTGCGCGAGACGGTCTGTTCCTGCGTCAGGTAGTAGTTCTTGACGTACTGCTGGGTGATGGTGGAACCACCCTGGGCGCCCTTGCCGGCGACCGTGTTCAACAGGCCGCGGGCGGTGCCCTTCAGGTCGACACCGGCGTCCTTGTAGAAGGTCTTGTTCTCGGCGGCGACGAAGGTCTTCTGGACGGGCTTGGGGATCTTGCCCAGGTCCACGATCTCGCGGTTGCGGTCACCTGTGCGGGCCAGGAGCGTGCCGTCGCTGTACTTGTAGACGTTGCTCTGCCACTTGGCGTCGGCGTTCCCCTCGGGGATGTCGATCACCATGTACAGCACGATGAAGGCGCCCATGCCCAGCAGGCACAGGCCGAAGAACGTGCCGAGGATCTTCTTCCAGGTGAAGAGCCTGCGTATGCCGCCCTTCCCGGCAGCGCCCGACGAACGGCGGCGCCTGGGTGCCGCCCGGCGCCCACCGCGCTGTCGGGCGCGTCTCTCTTCCGCTCGTCCCATCGGTCCAATCCGCTCCGCTTCGTTCGTGTGTGCTCATGTGTCACACAGGTTCGCCGCTCAGGTCAGCTCAGAAAGCTAACACCGGGCGATAAGAGAAAGGGCTGCCGATCCGGCCCTTTCCGGACGTGACAATCAGCACCCATCCCAACGGAACCGACGTACGAGGCACCCGCAGGGTTGCCAGGACGGGGAAAAGTGATATCACTTAGATAGATGGAAGCTATGCACGAGTGGCTTCCCGCGAGGAACGGGGGATCACCCATGTCCGCACACCAACCGCAGGTCACCGCCGACGTGCCCGAGATGCCGGCGCCCCGGGTACGGGAGTTCGCCGCGCACAGCATCGGCGGCGGGCTCGCCCTGCTGCTCGGCCTGGTCGGACTGCTGGCCGGCGCCGGACTGATCGCCGCCGCCACGGCGGTGGACGCGACCGGCGCCAAGGCGGGCCTGATCATCGGCGGCATCCTGGTCGCGCTCGCGGCGTTCCTGGCCATGTGCGGGCTGAACATGGTGGCGCCCGGCGAGGCCCGGGTCGTCCAGCTCTTCGGCCGGTACCGGGGCACGATCCGCCAGGACGGCCTGCGCTGGGTGAACCCGCTCACCTCGCGCACGAAGATCTCGACGCGCGTCCGCAACCACGAGACGGCCGTCCTGAAGGTCAACGACGCCTACGGCAACCCGATCGAGCTGGCCGCGGTCGTGGTGTGGCGCGTCGAGGACACCGCCCAGGCGACCTTCGAGGTGGACGACTACATCGAGTTCGTCTCCACGCAGACCGAGGCGGCCGTGCGGCACATCGCCATCGAGTACCCCTACGACGCCCACGAGGAGGACGGCCTCTCGCTGCGCGGCAACGCCGAGGAGATCACCGAGAAGCTCGCCGTCGAACTGCACGCGCGCGTGGAGGCGGCCGGCGTGCAGATCATCGAGTCGCGGTTCACGCACCTCGCCTACGCCCCCGAGATCGCCTCGGCGATGCTCCAGCGGCAGCAGGCCGGCGCGGTGGTCGCGGCCCGGCGGCAGATCGTGGACGGGGCGGTGGGCATGGTCGAGGCCGCGATCGCCCGGATCACCGAGCGGGACATCGTGGAGCTGGACTCTGAGCGGAAGGCGACGATGGTCTCCAACCTGATGGTGGTGCTGTGCGGCGACCGCGCCGCGCAGCCGGTCCTCAACACCGGGTCCCTGTACCAGTGACGGTGCCGCCCGAGGGCCCGGGTTCACAGCGCCGGCCGCAGCAGCAGCGCAAGCAGGTGCTGCTGCGGCTGGACCCGGCGGTGTACGAGGCGCTGGCGCGGTGGGCCGGGGACGAACTGCGCTCGGCCAACGCGCAGATCGAGTTCCTGCTGCGGAAGGCACTGGCCGAGGCCGGGCGGCTGCCGCGGGAGACGGGGCCGCTGCCCCGGCGCGGACGCCCACCCCGCGACCCGGAGCCCTAGCCTGTTACGGAACCGTGACAACAGCCCCCGACCTGCGCCCCTGCACGGCCCGCCATGAACTGCACACTCGGCGTATACATGCCGCGTATACACCCCGTGTACAGTCCTGCTCATGTCCATCGGTCACACTCTCCTGGGGCTCCTGGAGTCCGGCCCGCGGCACGGTTACGACCTGAAGCGGGCCTTCGACGAGAAGTTCGGTCATGACCGGCCGCTGCACTACGGCCAGGTCTACTCGACGATGTCGCGGCTGCTGAAGAACGGGCTCGTCGAAGTCGACGGCATCGAGGCGGGCGGCGGGCCCGAGCGCAAGCGGTACGCGATCACCGAGGCCGGCATCACCGACGTCGAGCGCTGGCTCGCCACGCCCGAGAAGCCGGAGCCGTACCTCCAGTCGACCCTCTACACCAAGGTCGTCCTCGCACTCCTCACCCACCGGGACGCCGCCGACATCCTCGACGGCCAGCGCTCGGAGCACCTGCGCAGCATGCGGATCCTCACCGACCGCAAGCGCAAGGGCGACCTCGCCGACCAGCTCATCTGCGACCACGCCCTGTTCCACCTGGAGGCGGACCTGCGCTGGCTGGAGCTGACCGCGGCCCGACTGGACAAGCTCCGTGAGGCGGTGGCCCGATGACCGCTCCCGCCGGTTCGCTCCTCGTCGCCCGGGACCTGCGCAAGGCGTACGGGCCGACCACCGCGCTCGACGGTGCCGAGTTCTCCATCCACCCGGGCGAGGTCGTCGCCGTGATGGGCCCCTCCGGGTCGGGCAAGTCGACCCTGCTGCACTGCCTCGCCGGGATCGTCACGCCCGACTCGGGCTCGATCACGTACGACGGGCGGGAGGTGACCGCGATGAGCGACGCCGAGCGCAGCGCGCTGCGGCGCTCCGCGTTCGGGTTCGTCTTCCAGTTCGGGCAGCTCGTGCCGGAACTCACCTGCGTGGAGAACGTCGCGCTCCCGCTCCGCCTGAGCGGATCCTCCCGCAAGGAGGCCGAGCGGACCGCGCTGGCGTGGATGGAGCGGCTGGAGGTCGACGACCTGCGCAAGAAGCGGCCCGGGGAGGTGTCCGGCGGCCAGGGGCAGCGGGTCGCCGTCGCCCGTTCGCTGGTGACGAACCCGCGCGTGGTGTTCGCCGACGAGCCGACCGGCGCGCTCGACTCGTTCAACGGCGAGCGCGTGATGGAACTCCTCACGGACGCCGCCCGGTCCGCCAACACGGCCGTGGTGCTCGTCACGCACGAGGCCCGCGTGGCCGCCTACTCCGACCGCGAGATCGTCGTACGGGACGGCAGGTCCCGGGACATGGAGCGCGTCGTATGAGTGCGAGGCAGTGGGGCCGGGATCTGGCCATGGGGGCCCGGTTCGCCTTCGCGGGCGGGCGCGAGGGGTGGACCCGGGCGCTGCTCACGGCCGTCGGCGTCGGACTCGGCGTGGCGCTGCTGCTGCTCACCACCGCCATCCCGAACGCGCTGGCGGAACGGGACCGGCGGGAGGAGGCGCGCAGCGACCACACCTTCGGCCAGCAGGAGCTGCCCAGGGCCGACAACACCCTGGTCGTCGTGGACGCGGACACCACGTACCGGGACCGCGACGTCCGCGGGCGCCTGCTGGAGCCGGAGGGCGCCAAGGCTCCGCGTCCGCCGGGAGTGGCGGCGTTCCCGGCGGACGGCGAGATGGTCGTCTCCCCCGCGCTCAAGGAACTCCTCGCCTCCGACGACGGGAAGCTGCTGCGGGAGCGGCTGCCCTACCGGATCTCGGGCACCATCGGCGAACAGGGCCTCGTCGGCTCGCAGGAACTCGCGTACTACGCGGGCGGCAAGGGGCTCATGGAGCGATTGGCGGGCCCCGCCGGCGGGGCCCGTATCGACAGCTTCGGCAACCCGGACCTGACGTCGTCGGACCCGTGGGATCCGGTGCTGATCCTGCTGGTCCTCGTCGTCTTCGTCGTGCTGCTGATGCCGGTCGCCGTGTTCATCGCCGCGGCCGTGCGGTTCGGCGGCGAGCAGCGCGACCGCAGGCTGGCGGCGCTGCGGCTGGTCGGCTCCGACAGCCGGATGACCCGGCGCATCGCCGCCGGCGAGGCCCTCGCCGGGTCCGTGCTGGGGCTCGTCCTCGGCACCGGGTTCTTCCTGCTCGGACGGCAACTGGCGGCGTCCGCCGAGGTGTTCCGGATCAGCGTGTTCCCGAGCTATCTGAACCCCTCTCCCCTGCTGGCCGTACTGGTCGCGCTGGCGGTGCCGACGGCCGCGGTCCTCGTGACGATCCTCGCCCTGCGGGGTGTGGTCATCGAGCCCCTCGGCGTGGTGCGCACGGCCAGGCCCGCGCGGCGCCGGCTGTGGTGGCGGCTGCTGCTGCCGCTGGGCGGGCTGGCGCTGCTCTACCCGATGGTCGGGCAGGGCGACGACGGCGGGAACTTCAACCAGTACCTGGTCGTCGGCGGCGTGATGCTGCTCCTGATCGGCGTCACGGCGCTGCTTCCCTGGGTCGTGGAGACGGTCGTCGCCCGGCTCGGCTCGGGCGGGGTTGCCTGGCAACTGGCCGTGCGCAGGCTCCAGTTGAGCAGCGGCGTGGCGGCTCGCATGGTCAACGGCATCGCGGTGGCGGTGGCCGGGGCGATCGCGCTGCAGATGCTGTTCGCCGGGGTCGAGGGCACCTACACCAGGGCGTCGGAGTACGACGTCTCCCGGGCCCAGATGAGCGTGGACGTGGAGGACCGCACCGATACCGCGGCCACCATCGCGAAGTACCGCGACACCGAGGGCATGCGCAAGGTCACCGCCCTGTCCGACATCCATCTCGGCGACCGGCGCGGCGAGGCGGAGACCCTCATCCAGGTCACCGTGGCCGACTGCGCCTCGCTGCGCGAAGTGGCGACGCTCCGCGACTGCCGCGACGGTGACGTCTTCGCGGTCAAGGGCTCGGAGTACGAAGGCGACAGCGAGCGCCTGGCGAAGCCCGGCACGACCCTGTGGGCCGAATCGGACGACTCCGGCCGCCCCGGCGACCGCGCGGTCTCCTGGACCGTGCCGCACGACATCCGACGGGCCGAGTCCCGCGAGGACCCCACGGGATACGAGCGCGGCGGCATCCTGATCACCCCCGGCGCACTGCCCGAGAAGCTCGGAGCGTTCGTTTCCACGCGGCTCTTCCTGAGCGTGGACCCCTCGGTGCCGGACGCCTACGACCACGTGCGCAACACCGCCGCGCGGATCGACCCGACGGTCCAGCCGATGACCTGGCGCAGCATCGAGAGCAACGACCGCTACGCCGCCATCCGCACGGGCCTGTCCGTCGGAGCGGCGTGTGTCCTGGCGCTGATCGGGGCGAGCATGCTGGTCTCGCAGCTGGAGCAGTTGCGCGAGCGCCGCAAGCTGCTGTCGTCGCTGGTCGCCTTCGGCACCCGGCGCCGCACCCTGAGCCTGTCGGTGCTGTGGCAGACGGCGATCCCGATCGGCCTGGGTCTGCTGCTCGCCGCGACGGTGGGCATCGCCCTGGGCGCGGTCCTGCTGCGGATGACCAACACGTCGGTCCGGGTGGACTGGCCGAGTGTGCTGTCGATGACCGGCATCGGCGCGGGCGTCGTCCTCGTGGTGACGCTGCTGAGTCTGCCGCCGCTGCTGAAGCTGATGCGGCCGGACGGGCTGCGGACGGAATAGGTCTCCGTACGGACCGTCAGGCATCCTGGTCGACGACCCGCACCGGCAGCGGCCGCAGCGCCTGCCGCAGGGCGGCCGCCAGCTCCTCGTACTCCGCGCCGCGCGCGGCCCCCGCCCGCATCGCCAGCGCGATCCGGCGGGTGGGGGCCGGGTCGGCGAAGTACCCGGTGAGGAGCTGGTTGCTGCGGGACGTCTCGACCTTGACGGCGGTGCGCGGCAGCAGCGTGACACCGAGGCCGCCCGCGACCAGCTGCACCAGCGTGGACAGCCCGGCGGCGGTCGTGGTGACGGGCACGTCGTCGCGGCCGGCCTCCCGGCAGATGTCGAGGGCCTGGTCGCGCAGGCAGTGCCCCTCGTCCAGCAGCAGCAGGTTCAGCTCGCGCAGCGCCTCACGCGGAATGCCCTCGCGTCCGCCGAGCCAGTGGTCGAGCGGGGTGACGAGCACGAAGTCCTCGTCGAAGAGCGGCAGTTCGGCCACGCCCGGCACGCCCAGGGGCACGGCGAGCAGCAGCAGGTCGAGCCGCCCGCCGGCCAGGCCGTCGAGCAGGTTGGCGGTCTGCTCCTCGTGCACCTGGAGGTCGAGGTGCGGATACCGGTCGTGGACGAGCCGCAGGACGGTGGGCAGCAGGTAGGGCGCCACGGTCGGGATGACCCCCAGCCGCAGCACTCCCGTGAACGGCGCGCGCACCGCCTCGGCCTCCTCCATCAGGGCGCCCACCTCCCCCAGCACCGCCTTGGTCCGTACGGCGATCCGCTCGCCCTCGGGTGAGAGCAGTACCTTGCGCGTCGTACGCTCCAGGAGCGTCACTCCGAGTGTCTCCTCCAGTGCCGAGACGGCGCCCGAGAGGGCGGGCTGGCTCATGCCGATCGCCCCGGCGGCGTCCCGGAAGTGCAGGTGCTCGGCGACGGCGGCGAAGGCACGCAGCTGGGCGAGACTCGGCTGCCTGCGCTTATTACCCACAGTCACTGATAACTACCTCCGATCAACTCGACCGAGTGTAGCTATTTCCGTAATCAATCGAGCCTGTGCCAACATCAACACCGTCCAACCCATGGGAAACACCCGCAATCCGGGTGTTTCTTCGCTGCAAGGAGAGCGTGTGCTCACTGTCGGTGACAAGTTCCCCGAGTTCGAACTGACCGCCTGCGTCTCGCTGGAGAAGGGCAAGGAGTTCGAGAAGATCAACCACAAGACCTACGAGGGTAAGTGGAAGGTGATCTTCGCCTGGCCCAAGGACTTCACCTTCGTGTGCCCGACCGAGATCGCCGCCTTCGGCAAGCTGAACGACGAGTTCGCCGACCGCGACGCCCAGGTCCTCGGCTTCTCCGGCGACTCCGAGTTCGTCCACCACGCCTGGCGCAAGGACCACGACGACCTGCGCGACCTGCCGTTCCCGATGATGGCCGACTCCAAGCACGAGCTGATGCGCGACCTCGGCATCGAGGACGAGGACGGCTTCGCCAAGCGCGCGGTGTTCATCGTGGACCAGAACAACGAGATCCAGTTCTCGATGGTGACCGCGGGTTCGGTCGGCCGTAACCCGAAGGAGGTCCTGCGGGTCCTGGACGCGCTCCAGACGGACGAGCTGTGCCCCTGCAACTGGTCCAAGGGCGACGAGACCCTGGACCCGGTCAAGCTGCTGGCTGGTGAGTGAGGCATGTCCCTCGACTCCCTGAAGTCCCGCATACCGGACTACGCCAAGGACCTGAAGCTCAACCTGGGCTCGGTCATCGGCAACTCGGACCTGCCCGCCCAGCAGCTGTGGGGCACCGTGCTGGCGACCGCCATCGCCTCGCGCTCCCCGATCGTGCTGCGCGAGCTGGAGCCCGAGGCCAAGGCGAACCTGTCGCCGGAGGCGTACACCGCCGCCAAGGCCGCGGCCGCGGTGATGGCGATGAACAACGTCTTCTACCGCACGCGCCACCTGCTGTCGGACCACGAGTACGGCAACCTGCGCGCGGGTCTGCGGATGAACGTCATCGGCAACCCGGGCGTCGACAAGGTCGACTTCGAGCTGTGGTCCTTCGCGGTCTCCGCGATCAACGGCTGCGGCATGTGCCTCGACTCCCACGAGCAGGTGCTGCGCAAGGCCGGCATCGACCGTGAGGTCATCCAGGAGGCGTTCAAGATCGCGTCCGTGATCCAGGCGGTCGGCGTGACGCTGGACGCCGAGGCGGTCCTGTCCGAGTAACCCTCGGCCACAGGCCTGTCATGGCAGGGCCCCGTCCACCCACCGGTGGACGGGGCCCTGTTCGTGTTTCCCGCCCTACTCCGGCGGTGTCTGGGGCGGCGCGGGCTCCGCGCTCACGGCCGTGGCCCCCCGCGGCCGCACGGCGTGCCTGAACGCCGACTCCCGCGAGTACGCTCGCAGATACCCGGCGACGGTGTTCGTCACGGCCACCAACGGCACGGCGACCACCGCGCCCCCGATCCCGGCCACCATCCCGCCGCAGGCCACCGCCAGCACCACCGCCAGCGGATGCACCCGCACCGCCCGCCCGAGGATGAACGGCTGCAGGATGTGTCCCTCGATCTGCTGCACCGCCAGCACGACCACCAGCGTCATGACCGCCGTGAACACCCCCTGGGTGACGAGCGCGACGACCACCGCCAGCGCTCCGGACACCACCGCGCCCACCAGCGGGATGAACGCGAACAGGAAGATGAACACGGCCAGCGGCACGGCCATCGGCACATCGAGGAAGTAGATGCCGAGGCCGATGAAGATCGCGTCGATCAGCGCGACGATCACCGTGCCCCGCACGTACGCGGTCAGCGTCCGCCACGCCGCCGGCCCGGCCCCGGCCACCCCCGGCCGCGCCGCCGCCGGCACCAGCTTCAGGGTCCACTGCCAGATCCGCTTGCCGTCGTAGAGCAGGAACAGCGTGCAGAAGACCGCCAGCAGGATCCCGGTCAGGGCCTCCACGACGACCGTCACGCCCTCCAGCCCCGCCGAGGTGATCTGGTCGGTGTTGGCGCCGACCGCCTCGCGCAGATTCTTGGCGATCTCGTTGATCTGCTTGTCGGTGACGTGGAACGGGCTGTTCAGCAGCCAGTTCCGCAACTCGTCGATGCCGTCCTGGATCTGGCCCGAGAGGTCGTCGATGTTCTCCATGACCTGCCAGGTCACGAACCAGCCGATGAGGCCCATGATGACGAACCCGAGGATCGCCGTCAGGGCCGTGGCCGGCCCGCGCGGTACCCCGTGCCGCCGCAGCCGCGCCACCGTCGGCTGCAGCAGCGCCGTGATGAGCAGGGCGATGACGAAGGAGAGCACCACGAGCTGGACGGCGCTGATGACCCGCATCAGCACCCACAGCGTGCCCGCGAGGACGAGCAGCCGCCAGCCGGCCTCGGCCGCGACGCGTACCCCCCACGGCACGGCGAGCGCGGGATCGGGGCGGGCCGGGACGTCGGGCGCGTAGTCCGGGGGCGGCGGCACGTGCTCGTCGGACGGGGACCGGGACTCGGGGTCGTCCCTCTCCCGTTCGGCCGCGGCACGACGTTCGTTGTACCGCTCGCTCATCTCGGTGAGCCCGGCACCGAGCCGGCCGAGCCACCCTGGCACTCGCGACATGATCCGTCCTTTTCCCCCGTCTCCGCGCACCACTGCGCCCGAAGTCGTCCGCGTCCGACCGTACATGGCGCGAGCCCCGCACCGTACGAGGGTGCGGGGCTCACGGAAAGGAGAGGATCGGCCCGGGGGCCGGTCGGCTCAGTACCAGTTGTTGGCCTGCCAGAACGACCAGGCGTCACACGGACTGCCGTAGCGCTCGTTCATGTAGTTCAGGCCCCACTTGATCTGGGTGGCCGGGTTGGTCCGCCAGTCGGCGCCGACGGACGACATCTTGGAACCGGGCAGCGCCTGGAACATGCCGTAGGCCCCGGAGGAGGGGTTGACCGCCTTGTAGTTCCAGTCGGACTCGTGGTCCACGATGTTGCTGAAGCACTGGAACTGACCCGCCGGCACCATCTGCCGCGCCATCGCCTGGATCTGGGCGATGGTGTAGGAGGTCGCGACGGGGAAGTCGGAGATGTCCTTGGAACGGCTGGCCGCTTCCTTGGCCTCCGCGCGCTCCTGGGCTTCCTTGGCGGCCTTGGCCGCCTTCTCGGCGGCCTCCTTCTTGGCGATGGCCGTCTCGGCGGCAGCCTTGCGGGCGGCCTCCTCGGCGTCCTTCTTCGCGCTCGCGTCCGCTGCGATGGCCTGCGCGTCGGCCTGCTGCGTCAGGGACGCGGTCTGCACCTGGGCCTGCTGGCCCGCGGGGATGTCCGCGAGCAGCGTGGCGCCGCTTGCCGTCGCTTCGGCGTCGTTGTTCTGCGCGGTGCTGCCCGAGGCAACGCCGACGACGCTTCCGACAGCGGTGACCGCCGTGGCCGAGGCCACTGCGAATCCCCGGACCGAGATCCGGCTCACACGGTTTCCTTCCAGCATCGCCCGCTTCGGTGACCCTCGCGGACGCAATCGTGCCCCTGGCACTGGCCTCCCCAACTGCGGGGTCACGGGAGGCGCGGGCCCGGTGGGCAACTCCCCGGGGGGAGTGCCGCGTGGTGCTCGGGCGGCATACGACGACGCTATGCAGTTGACGCTGTTGCTTCTGTGGTGCCGTACCGCTGGGGGTACAGGTGTGTCGTATGCGGGGCCTGACAGGAGTGAGACTCTGCCGTAACCCGACGGGGCAAGGCAATTCCGAGTTGCGTGTGAAAGCTCACATCCCGTTTGGCGCTGGAGATTCACAGAAAAGCCCACACGCGAAGACGCCGCCCGGCTAGGCTCTTCGCCTTTCCGGACGGCGCCAACTAGCGCGTAACCACCCCTCCTTGGGGCAGTTTGGTCAGATCTGCCCGTCTTCGAGCATTTCGGTCACAAGGGCAGCGATCTGGGACCTCTCGGACCGGGTCAGGGTCACATGCGCGAAGAGCGGATGCCCCTTCAGTTTCTCCACGACGGCGACGACACCGTCGTAGCGGCCGACCCTGAGGTTGTCCCGCTGGGCCACGTCGTGGGTGAGAACCACCCGCGAATTGGCCCCGATCCGGGACAGAACGGTGAGAAGTACGTTCCGTTCCAGCGACTGCGCCTCGTCGACGATCACGAACGCGTCGTGCAGCGAGCGGCCTCGGATGTGCGTGAGCGGCAGCACCTCCAGCATCCCGCGCGCGGTGACCTCCTCGATGACCTCCCGGCTGGTGACCGCCGACAGCGTGTCGAACACCGCCTGCGCCCAGGGGCTCATCTTCTCCGCCTCGGTACCGGGCAGATAGCCGAGCTCCTGCCCGCCCACCGCGTACAGCGGACGGAAGACCATCACCTTCTGGTGCTGACGGCGCTCCAGCACCGCCTCCAGGCCGGCGCACAGCGCCAGCGCCGACTTGCCGGTGCCGGCGCGGCCACCCATCGACACGATCCCGACGTCCGGGTCGAGCAGCAGGTCGAGCGCGATCCGCTGCTCGGCGCTGCGCCCCTTGATGCCGAACGCCTCGCGATCCCCGCGCACCACCCGGACGTTGCCCTCGGGCGTGACCCTCCCGAGCGCCTTGCCGCGCTCCGACTGGATCATCAGACCCGTGTGCACCGGCAGCTCGGCGGCCTCGGGGACGTAGACCTGTCCCTCCTCGAAGAGGATGTCCACCTGCTCGCCGGGCAGGGTCAGTTCGGACATTCCGGTCCAGCCGGAGGAGTCCGTGATGGCGAGCTCCGCGCGGTACTCCTCGGCGAGGAGTCCGACGGAGGACGCCTTGATCCTGAGCGGGAGGTCCTTCGACACGACGGTGACGTCGAACCCCTCGGCCTGCAGGTTGCGGGCGACCGCGAGGATGCGGGAGTCGTTGTCCCCCAGGCGGTAGCCGCTGGGCAGCACACTGGGGTCCGAGTGGTTGAGCTCGACACGGACGGTTCCGCCGAGGTCCCCGGTCGGGATGGGGGCATCGAGGCGGCCGTACCGCACCCGGTAGTCGTCGAGCAGGCGCAGGGCCTGCCGGGCGAAATAGCCGAGTTCGGGATGGTTCCGCTTGGCCTCCAGTTCCGTCACCACGACGATGGGGAGCACGACCTCGTGCTCGTCGAAGCGGTTCAGGGCGTTCGGGTCGGCCAGCAGGACGCTGGTGTCGAGAACATAGGTGCGCCGGTCGGGCTTGTGGCGCTTTGTGCTGGTCACCACGGAAGGACGTACCCCCTCGGATGAGGTCGGGGAGCGACGGAGTGGAGCTGGACCGGTCGTCGGCCGCCCTGCGCGGGCCGAGAACCGGCCCTCCGCCTCTTCGTCCGTGCTGTGACCGCACGATCGGGCTGGTGCAAAGGGCCTCCCGGGCGGACGGCCCCGTGCCGTCCGCTGAGATCCGACACCCGTGGTTCGGGCGTCGACCTGACTGGCTTATGCCCTCGAACGAGCGTCGCCATGCCACGGCATATGACGGCGGGTCGGTGAACTCCGTGTTACACGCGTCTCCGAAGGGGTACCGGAAGGGGTTGCGACCTGCGACGTCGTACGTCCGTGAGGCCCCGCGACGGGTACGTCAGCCGCCGTAGCGCCGGTGTCGGGCCGCGTAGTCGCGCATGGCGCGCAGGAAGTCCACCTTGCGGAAGGCCGGCCAGAACACGTCACAGAAGTAGTACTCGGAGTGCGCGGTCTGCCAGAGCATGAATCCGGACAGCCGCTGCTCGCCGCTGGTGCGGATCACCAGGTCGGGGTCGGGCTGGTCGCTCGTGTAGAGGTGACGCCCGATCATGTCGATGTCGACGGCCTCGGCGAGCTCCTCCATCGAGGTGCCCTTGTCCTGTGCGTCGAGCAGCATGGACCGTACGGCGTCGGCGATCTCCTGGCGGCCGCCGTAGCCGATGGCGACGTTGACCAGTATCCCGTCGACGTGCGCGGTGGCCTCCTCGGCCTCCTTGAGGACCGTCTGCATCCCGGACGGCAGCAGGTCGGGCGTGCCCACGTGGTGCACGCGCCAGCGGCCGTCGGCGGCCAGCGTGCGCACGACGTCCTCGATGATGCCGAGCAGCGGGACGAGCTCCTCCTGCGGCCGGTCGAAGTTGTCCGTGGACAGCAGCCAGAGGGTGACGACCTCGACGTCGGTCTCGGTGCACCAGCCGAGGAACTCCTCGATCTTCCCGGCCCCGGCCCGGTGGCCGTCGACGGTGCTGGATCCGGCGGCCTTCGCCCAGCGCCGGTTGCCGTCCATGATGACGCCGATGTGCTTGGGCACCTGAGCGTGGTCCAGGTGGCCTTCCACCCGGCGCGCGTACAGCCTGACCAGCAGGCCGCGCAGCTTGTCGCGCAGGTTCACGAGATCGTCAGCCCCTCCGTACGGATCGGACAGGCCGCGACATGCGGCCCGGTCGTGGCCGCGGGCGGTCCCTGCCCGTTGGAAGTCCCCGGGGGCGAAGCCTACCCCCGCTGCCGCCGTGGGCCGTTCACGGGTGCGGAACGAAGGGTTCCGGCCGTGGTGCGGTGCGCCCCCGGCGCACAAAAGAAACGGGCCGGTCCGTGGGGGGGAGACGGACCGGCCCGAGGGGGGGTTTCCACCATAACCCTTCGTAAGTGATGCTGCGTGCATCGGCGTGCCACAACTACTCTCCGGAGCCGTCCGGCGACGCCGCGATGCCCGCGGAAGCCCTCGTTCCCGGCTCGGCCCTGGCCGAAAAGAGGCCGCTACGCAGGGGAATCGTGGGCCCTGGGGCAGGATCCTGAGGATTTGCCGCATCTTGGGGCCCGCTCGGCGACTTGTCCAGGTGTCCCTCCGATGGGTGACCTCGGGCGCGAACGCCCGCTTGACCCCGGCGGCCGCTCGACACCGGCCCCGCACCGGCCCGAGGCGGAGGCCCTGGCACCGCGCAGCCCCCTCCACTGCGCGGTACCGCCCGCGCAGCTTTGCTGACGCGAATTACCTTGGTCTGAACTTACGTGAGCGGCGTCGTGGAGGCGAGCCGCCGGCGATAACGATGTGAAAAACCTCGTCGGAAGATGCGCAGGTGAACGGGTGAAACGGGTGAGTCGCGAACCCGCTCGCGGACCCTGTTGAAGAGGACAGATTCTGTCCTCTTCCGGGGCTGGCGTCGCCTCATGACGACGGCGAGGATCACATGGGACGCCGCGAGCGCGCGGCGGATGGAGCGGCAGTTCCTGGCCAGACCGGCCGGGAGCGGCCGCGCTCTGGGACGAGCGGTGCCTGATCAAGACGTACGGCCCGCGCGGCACGGTCCACCCCCTCCCGGCGCGGGATCTCCCCCTCTGGTCGGCCGCGTTGAGCGCGGTCCCGGCCGGGCCGAGTCCGTTCCCGCCCGAGGTGCGGCTCACCGACGAGCAGGCCGACGAGGTCGTGGCGGCGATCGGGGACGCGCTCGACGGCAGGTTCCTGACCGTCGCGAGCTGACCGAGGAGGTCGTCGCCCGCACGGGCCCGTGGGCCGGGGACCAGGTGATGCCGGCGTTCCAGGACCTGGGGCCGCGCTGGCGGCAGGTCCTGCACCGGGCGGGCTGGGCCGGGACGCTGCGCTTCGGCCGGTGGGGGCGCTGGTGAGGGTGGGGCGTTGGGGCTCTTCGTGCGCCGCTATCTGCACGCGTACGGTCCGGCCACCCCGCAGCACTTCGCGCGGTGGATGGAGGCGCCGCCCGGGTGGGCCGGGGACCTGTTCCGTGAGCCGGCCGCCGGGGGCGGTGTCGAAGAGGTCGACTTCGAGGGGATCCGGCGTGGGTGGCGGCGGGTGACACCGAGTTCCCCGAGGGCCCGCGCGGGGCGTGCGGCTGCTGCCGTACTTCGACGCGTACGTCGTCGCCGCGCAGCCCCGCGAGCGGCTGTTCCCCGGCATGGCGTACCAGCGGGCCCTCGGGGGCGGCCAGGCGGGCAACCATCCCGTGCTGCTGGTGGACGGGGTGGTGGCCGGGGTGTGGCACCAGCGGCGCCGGGGCCGTCGTGCGACCGTCACGGTCGAACCGCTCGACCGGCTGACGGCACGGCAGGAACGGGAGCTGGGCGAGCAGGTGGAACGAGTGGGCGAGGTGCTGGAGGCGACGGCGGAGTTGGTGGTGGGAGAGGTGACGGTGGGGCCGCACGCGTGATGCGCGGGCCGCCCGGTGTCTACGGCTTGCGTGCGTGTCTACGGCTTGCGTGCCTCGAAGAGGTGGCGGGTGCTGTGGGCGACGAAGGGCCCCTCTGCCCGGATCCGCTCGTGCAGCGCGCGAAGTTGCGGTTCGTACTCCTCGACGGTGAAGCCGGGGACCATCCACACCACCTTGCGCAGGAAGTGCACGACCGCCCCGATGTCGTGGAACTCCATGCGCAGCCGCTCCGCCCGCAGATCGACGACGTCCAGCCCGGCGGCCTCGGCGTCGGCGCGCTCTCGGTCGGGACGGCGGGCGCCGCGCACCTCGTCCGGCTGGGGTCCCAGGAAGTGCTCGACGAGTTCGAAGACGCTGCCCGGGCCGACGTGCTGGGCGAAGTACGTCCCGCCGGTCCGCAGGACGCGGGCGATCTCGGGCCAGTGCGGGCGGACGGGATGCCGACTGACGACCAGGTCGAAGGCTCCGTCGGCGAAGGGCAGCGGATCGTCCTCGGGGGCGGCGACGACGGCGACCCCGCGCGGACGGAGCAGCGCGGTCGCCTTGGCGACGTTCGGCGGCCAGCCCTCGGTGGCGACGGTCAGCGGGGGCCGCCGCGAGGCTCTGGCGAGGGCGAAGTCCAGCACTTCGCCGCCGCCGGTCTGGACGTCGAGTACGGCGTCCGCCCGGCCCAGGCGCTCGGCCATCGACACGGCGTACCCCCAGGAGGGCCTGGCTTCCGTCGCCCGCCCTTCGAACCAGGAGAAGTCCCAGCCTTCCGTGGGCACGGAGGCCCCTTCGGCGACGAGGTCTTCGAAGGTGCGGCGCGGGAGGTGCGGGTCCTGTTGCTCCGGCATCTGTTGCTCCGAGATCTGTTGCTCCGGCATCTGGTGCTCCGGCATGGGAACGGCACTTCTCCTCGTCGGAGGACGGACGGCATCTTGTCGGTCGTCGGGGCGTCGGTCAGAGGTGCGGCAGGAGTGCCGCGTACGCCGCGTGGACGGTGGGGGCGTCGAGGAGGCCGGGGCCCGGAGCGGCGGGGACGGCGGCGGCACGTGCCATCGTCCAGCTGTCCATCAGGAGCCGGCTGAAGGCGGCGAGCGGTCCGCCGACGGGCCCCTCCCGGTGGGCCCACCGCTCGGCGATGAGCCCGCCCACCCCCGGCACGTTCTCGACGCCGCGCCACATCGGGTCCGCCGCGGCGTAGACCACGTGCCGGACGTGGCTGTGGATGAGCGCGCCGCTGCACAGCAGGCAGGGTTCCAGAGTGGTGTACAGCCGGAGGCCGTCGTCGGCGCGGGCTCCGGTCGGCACCTGGGCGAGCGCGTTGACCTCGGCGTGTGCGATGGCCGTACCGGCGAGCTGCCCCGGCGGGGCCGTGGTCTCCTCGCTCCGGTTGCGACCGGCGGCGACGACGCGCCCGCCGGCGTCGACCAGGACGGCGCCGACCGGCCGGCTGCCGGCCCGCAGGGCCTCCCAGGCGAGCTCGAACGGCAGGTGCCAGGGCTGGGGCAGGGCGCTGGGATGTCCGCTGGGATGTCCGGTCACAGCGCCCTGCTCTCCGGCGGCCGGCTCCGGCGGTCAGTCGAGGACGAGCAGGACATGGTCGTCCTCGCCGTGCCGGACGGTGCCGGAGCGGCGGAAGCCGTGCTTCTCGACGAGACGGATGGAGCCGGTGTTCCCGCTGAACGGGTCGGCGTACAGCGGCCGGTTCTCCTCCCGCGCCAGGAAGAGGCCCAGGGCCCTGCTCCCGATGCCGCGTCCCCAGTACGGGCGTCCCAGCCAGTAGCCGATGAAGCGGCGGTGCCCGTGCCACCAGGCGACGATGCTGCCCGCGACGGCGCCGTCGACGGTGACGGTCTGCACGAAGCAGGTCTCGTCGCCGAGGACGTTGGCCTTCCAGTGCCGCAGGAACGCCTCGCGCGGCCGAGGGGTGAACCTCGACCGGCGGACGGCTTCCGGTTCGTGCTCGTACGCCAGGAAGAACTCCAGGTCGGCTTCCACCACGTCTCGCAGACGGACGTCCAGATCGTCATCGCTCATCCCCGGAGGGTGGCACGAGCCACTGACAACGGGTCCTCGCGGAGCTCCTCAGGGAACAAGCGGACGCACTTCCTCCGCCACGAACCGCACGAACCCCTCCGGGTCGGGCTCGTCCCCCGTCGGCTGCAGCACGACGGTGTCGGCCCCGGCCTCGGCCAGCCGCTCCACGGCCTTGGCAACGGCACCCGCGTCCCCGGCGACACCCAGGTCCGGAACGGATCCCAGCCCCTCCGCGACCAGCTCGGCACGCAGCCGGGCGTCGGCGTCGGCCCCGGTGGCCGCGAGGAGGTAGACGACGAGCTGGTGCGGCCCTTCCCCCCGCCCGGCGGCCTCCCGCCCCTCCTGGACGAGCCGGAGCGCCTCCCGCACGCCCTCCGCATTGGTCGCGGCGGTGAGGATGGTCCCGTCGGCGGCCTCTCCGGTGAGCCGCAGCGAACGCGGCCCGGTGGCCCCGGCCAGCACGCCGCTCCCGCGGTCCGCCGGAGGCCAGTCCAGACCGACGTCGTCGAGCCTGACGTACCGCCCGTCGGTGGTCACCCGCTCCCCGCCCAGCAGGGCGCGCAGCGCGACGAGGTGCTCCCGCAACAAGGTCACCGGCGACTCGACACGGGCACCCACCTGCCCCATCCAGTCCTGCACCCCGTGCCCCACGCCGACGATCGCCCGCCCCGGGAACATCCGGTGCAGCGAGGCGACCTCCATGGCGGTGATGGCGACGTTCCGCAACGGCACGGGCAACAGCCCGACCCCCACCCGCACCCGCTCCGTCCACGCGAGCGCCGCGGCGGCGGTGGAGATACCGCCCTCTCTGAAACAGTCTTCCCAGAGCCAGAGCTCTTCGAGACCGGTCCCGTCGGCGATACGGGCGACGGATCGCAGCCGTTCGGGGGCGAGTTGGGGGCGGAATACAGCGCCTAGTGCGGTCATGGGAGGTTCCTACCCGGGTCTCGGGGCGCCGGACAACCCGTTTTGCATCGCGCGGCACCCCTCGGCACGCTGTCAGCGGTTGAGGGCCGCGCCGCCGCTGCCGGTCCACTCGAGGGACACGGGGTCCGCCCGGGGCAGTCCTGCAGGGCGGCGGGCGTTTCAGTCCCGAACCAGCGAAGGACAGCGTCGTGTTGGGCCCGTGGGCCTAGGGTTCGGGCAATCGGTGGCACGGTGGGAGGGGGCCGGATGGGGCGGCGGTGGCGGGACGGGTGTGGGGAGTTGGTCGTGCGCGGGAACGGGGGGCCGGGCGTGCGTGTGCCGTTGGAGATCGCCGCCTCGTATCGGGCCCGTACGAGAGGGCTGTTGGGGCGGGATTCCGTCGAGGGGGCGATTCTGCTGTCCCCCGCCAACAGCGTGCACACCTTTCGTATGCGGATGCCGATCGATGTCGCCTATCTCGACCGTGGGCTGCGCGTCATCGCCGTGCGGACGATGGTGCCGGGGCGGTTGGGGATGCCTCGGCTGCGGGCGCGGCACGTGGTGGAGGCGCGGGCGGGGGCGATGGGTGAGTGGGGGGTGCGGGAAGGGGCACGGGTGGAGATCGTCGTCGCCACGGCCGCGGGGTAGGAGGCAGGCGTTCCGGCACGGCCCCTGCGGTGGGCGTGGTCGGTGCCCGTCGCGGCCCGGTCGTCACCACGGGAGCCGACGAGGGAGCCGGTTCCACCACCGGTGTCCAGGGGCCTCGTCTCGTACGGGGTTGGTCTCCGTGTGCGCGGTGAATGTGTCGTCCAGGCTTGTCACGGCCTGGCGCAGGGCGTCGGCGTGAGCCTCCCCCACCTCGCCGATGAGGTGCTCCAGTGCGTCACGGGCCTTCAGGTCACGGTGGTACAGGTCTTCTCTGTAGCGTCCTGAAGGAGCCCAGTCCGTCTCCAGTCGGCGGGTCAGTCGTTCCCAGGTGCGCAGGTCGTAGCGCACGTGGGCTGCGGCGCTCGCTGCCTCGCCGGTCGGGAAGGTCGCGAGGAAGGCGTCGGAGACAGGGGTGTCGAGGGGCTGGCGGTCGAGGATTTCCGGGAGGACCTCCACCTTCGTACGGGGAAGGTCCGGGATCGCCTCCTCCGCCGCGTCCACTCGGTAGGCCGTGTCGTCCGGGAGGTCGATCGGCTCCAGACGGCATCTGACGGAGCGTCCGTCCGGTACGGCGACCCAGTAGGCGCTCGGCAGGTCCAGGTCCGAGGGGTGGAGGACGGAGCTTCCCGTGCCGGCCGCCAGGCCGAGCGCCAGGTCCTTCTCCGTGAGGCCGGCGGCGGTCGTGTCCACCACGGTGATGTCCAGTTCCAGGGAGAGGTCGCCGGGCGGCAGCAGGCGCCAGGTGCAGAGTACGGGGGCGTCCCAGTGTCGGCCCTCCTGGTCGCCGTCCGCGTCGGCGACGTCGACGGAGTCGGGCGGGATCGCCAGCAGGCCCGCCAGTGCCTGCCGCAAGACCGGCGGTTCCGGTTTCGCGACGGTGAAGAGGTTTCCGATCACCGGTACGTCCCGTCGTAGATTGCCTTCGCCTTGTCGACCTTCGCGGGGTTGTCGACGAACTTCGGGTCACGCCGCAACTGCTGGGACTTGCCCACGTCGCCCTTGTTCCGGGCGATCTCCTTCAGCGCCGCGTACTCGATGCGGTCCAGCTGCGCGAGGCCGGGGTCGGGGGCCGGCCGGCGGAACACCGCGTCGCTTCCGGGGAAGGCGTCATACCGTCCACTGCCGCGCGGCCTCCCTCGTCGCGGCCGGCAGGCTCGGGTCGGAGGCAAGTCGCAGCAGGGCCTCACGGCTGTCCGGCACGTCATCCGTGCGGTGGAGGAACCAGATGGCCTCCTCGACCGCGCTACCGCGCCGGACGGACCGCTCCGCGAGTCCAGCCGCCCAGAAGACCGGCGTCGACAGAGCTTCCGGTTCCTTGTGGCCGGTCGCCCCTTCCACATGCGGGAGATCCGCGAGCCAGCGGAAGACGGCGGCGGTGACCCGGTCCGCGATCCGCGCGCACCAAACCCCGGCGAAGGACACGGCGTCCGTGCCTCGCAAGTCGAACCCCAGCGACTCGCACTCGTGCCACGCCTCGTTCATCCGCTCACGCGTGACCAGCCGTGGGTACGGCATCAGGGCACGCACGACCTCGGCGATGGCGTCCCAGTCCACTGGTGCGCCGCCGTACGACCTCCCGACGCCCGGCGAGCGCTCGACAGCCAGGGAAGCCTCCAGTGCCGAACGCGCTCGGGCAAGGCTCTTGCCGTCCGGCGCGGTCGCTCCCCAGTCGAAGTCGTTCTGCCAGGAATGGGAAAGGCCTCGCAGCCCGTCGGGCAGCAGGGGCTCCTCGTCCCGGGGAACTTCGCGGGCCCGAGTCTCGTACAGCGAACGGCGCAGCCTGAGAAGCCCGGAACGCACAAAGGGCCGGAAGTCCTGGACCTCGGCGTCGCGTACGAGATCCAGCAAAGCGTCTTCGCCCCGTGGACGGCCGAGCGAAACCAACACGCGCATCGCCGCCTCCACTGCCAGGCCCACCCGCACGAACCCGCACGCGAGCAGTGCGATGTCCTGCCTCTCGGGATCGCTCAGCGATCCGGAGACGGTCGCCCGTTCGATGAAGGCGAAGGCGTCGTGCGCCAGCGCCTGCCGCACCGAGGTGGCCCATTCCGCCGCCACCGTGTCGATCTGCTGGTCTGTCGGTGGCGCGGACACCGTGGGAATCCTCATGTCGGCCCACACACCGACCACCTGCGCCACCCGTTGCCGGGTGACCTGGGACGTGGTCGGCATGATCCGGGTCAGCCAGGCGTCTGCCTCGTCCAACGTGTGATCATCGCGGTCGTCATAGAAGTCCCGCAGTTCCTCGTCCCAGTCGTGCACACTCTGCCGACGCTCGGGCAGGCAGACACGCAGTACATGCCGAGCCTCCTCGCGTCTCTCCTCCGTGGGCGCGAGTTCCTCCAGAGCCTGCGATCTGCGGTATGTCAGGTCGTTCCAAGGCGGTGGCAGCTCGCGCATGGCAGCGGGCAGCAGGTAGACGTCCACCAGTCGTTCTCCGTTCACGCCCGACCGAATCCTGATGCGTCAGCTTCACGAGACGCCCAGGTAATCCATCGCATCCTTCGGGGTCATCATCCTGGACCAATCCATGGAGCCTGCCTGCTTCCGGGCCTGGATCTCCGCCTCCATCCGCTTCAGCCGGCTCGGGGACATGTCCGTGCCGGCGATACGTAGCGGCACCCCGTTCTTCGCCATCGTTCCGGCCGGTGTGCCTTGAGGCTTGTACTTCACACCGTCCCGCTTTCCGCTCTTGTAGCCGCTGAAGATGTTGGTCCATTTCTCGGTGGTCTCGATCTCGACGCGGGTCGCCCTGCCCGCGCCGACCTTGCGCTGCCACTCGGCCAGGTTCTCGATCTGACGTTCGAAGTCGGCCTTGATGGTCGCGTTTCCCGTGTTCTTGACTTCCACGGCGTGGACCTTGCCGTCCGTGCCCTTGTAGAGCACGTCGGCGTCGTTGATCTCGGAGATGTTCACCGATTCGCCGTTGCCGAGATCGATGTCCTCCTTACCGAAGTCCCTACCGACAGCGGTGTGCACCGTCGTGCCGGGGGCCGCCTCGTTGTCGGCGGCCCGCTGGACCGCGTTCAGCTCAGCCCGTGCCTGGCTGAGTTCGTCAGTGTTCTTGGCGTTCGTGACCTTGCTGGTCAGCGACGAACGTGCTTCCTTGGAAACGTTCTTCGTGCCGGCCAGTTTCGAGATTTCGTCCAGCGCCCTGGCCGCATCCGCCTTGCCGATCTCCTTCTTGTCCGGGTCCGGGTCGTCCTTCGCCCGCCGAACGAACTCGTCGATCTTCCTCGGCGCGTGCTGGACGCCTTCGTCCTCGAGTGCCTTCTCGGCCGCGCCCTGACGATCCGCCAGTTCGGCTCCGTCGGCGATCCTGTCGGCCTCGTCGGCTTGCTCGCGAGCGTCCTGAGCCTGCTGCTCGACTTCGTCGTCGCAGCCTCCCTCAGCGAGGATGACGTACGGGGATCCGCCAGCCGCGATGACCGTCGTACCGGTACCGGGAGAGCCGGTGAGGCCGGGGCCGGCGCCATACGGGACGGTGAGACGGGGGGCGGAGAGAGTGCAGCCGGACGCCCTGGCCTCCTTCTCGGCATCGTCGGCGGCCTTGTCCGCGTCGTCCGCCGCCCTGCGTGCGGCGTCGGCGTCGCCCGTCTTCGCTGCCTCGCGCGCCTTCTCGGCCGCTTCAGCCGCCTTGTCGAGGGATGCGCCGACCTCGGCCAGATCCTTGAACTTGGTGAACTTGGTGATGGTCTTCGGGCTGAACACGCCGATGACACCGACGAGGGTGTTGCCGATGGAGGCGCCGTAGTTGCCCTTCTCCCAGTTCTCCTTGTCGACGAGCGTGTCGACCGCCAGATCGGACACGAAGTCCTCGGGCGAGTTGATCCAGCCCCACACGGAGGAGACGTAGTTCCCCTTGTCCCACTCCCTGCCCAGTTCGCCGGCCTTGTCGCCCCACCAGCCGGTCGTGTAGCCCTTCAGGCCGTTCCAGCTGTCCTTGATCGAGCCGACCGGGTCGTCGACGACATCCATCGCGCCGGCCAGGAAGCTCTTGGTCGGCGCCACGAAGAAGCCACGGACATGGTCCATGAACGTCTCGTCGTGGCGCTCCTGGTCATGTACGTCGTCCCAGAGCGACCTCTGGTCGAAGGGGCCCGGAGCGAGCGGCACGGTGTCGTTCGCCCCCGCGCCGTCATAGGTGATGATCTGGGCCGAAGCGGATCTGCCGCCTCCGTCGGTACCACCCGAACCGCCCCGGGTGTCTACTCCCCCGTCGGCGCCCGCGCCATCCCTGCCGCGGGAATCGGCACCCGGGCTCCTACCGGTACCGTCGTCCGCCCCGCCGGTGCCGGTGCCATCCGCGGTGTCGGCGTCCGAACCGCCGCTCTGCCGGTCGTCGCCCTCTGCCGCACCGGTCTCCGTACCGTCGCCCTGCGACGCGGGGCAAGCCATGCCCGTCACCGAGCAGACCGCCGACTGAACGCCGTCGGAGATACGCCCGCCGAGCCCGCCCACCGACAGCGCGACGATGATGGCGGCGACTACCGCGACGAGCCCCGCGTACTCCACCGCGGTCTGGCCCTCGTCCCGCCGCCAGCGGATCATCCTCGCCGGACTGAACCCCCGGCGCTGCTCCCGCTCCTCGGGCGGGAGCGCGAACCACTCCCGCGACCGGGCCCGGCACAACAGCACGATCACCGCCACCGGCATCGCCGCCTGCGTGATTCCCCGCGGATCACCGTGCGACAGCGTGCCCAACGACAGCCACACGATCCACGCCTGTACGGCGATCAGTGCGCGGCTCGTCCACACCCCGCCCCGCCACAGGCGCCGGGCCAGGTAGACCCCGGCCACGCCGGGCAGCGAGTCGTACACCAGGATCCCGAAGATCTCGCCGGAGTAGTACGACACCACCGACAACACGGTGACCGCGTACAGCGCCGTCAGCGCGAACTGCACCCACAGCAGTACCTGCGCCCAGCCCAGGTCCCTCGGAAACGGCGAACGCCGGTCCCAGGACGGACTGTTGTGTGCACCCCACGTTCCACTCGGGGGTATGTCGTCACCGGCAGGGGACATGCTTGACCTCAGCTCGTAAGCAGCAGTTCAAGGCGGACACCAGGCCGAGGCTAAGAAAAGTCGATCAGGCACGCATGGGCCCGTGGCCCCAACCCTGGGCCCACGTGAAGCGCAGCGGTGCACGGTCACGGGCGGGGCCCGTCCTCGCCGACGGTGGCGAGAGACGGGCCCCAGGTGGGTCGGTGGTGGCTCAACTCTCAGTGCGTGGGAAGGAGACCTCGACACGGCGGTTCTTCTTGCGGCCCGACTCCGTGGAGTTGTCGGCGATCGGATACTGCTCGCCGTAGCCGCGGACCTCGTAGGTGACGTTGGAGTCGTTCAGTTCCTGGTCCAGGATGTTCTGGACGGCGTCGGCGCGTTGCTTGGACAGGACGTCGCCGTGGGCGGAGGAACCGAGGTCGTCCGTGAAGCCGAAGACACGGATCTTCGTCGCGTTCTGCGTTTTGATCTCCTCGGCGATCGCGGAGATACGGGCTTTCGCCTCTGCGCTGAGTTTCGCGCTGTCCTTACCGAAGAGGACCTCGGCCTGGAGGGCGAACTTGACGTCGGCGTTGGTGTCTTCACGGCGTTCATCACCGCTTTGGTCTTCGACGACCTGCTTGATGTCGAGGACTTTGGGGGTGGCGAGGGTGGCGCCTTCGGGGAGTTTGAGGTCGGGGTCGTTCGGATCGACCTCGACGGGGGCGGAGGCGGAGGCCTCGGTGCCAGGGGGGATGCCGGGCGTTTCGTCGGCGTGGGCCGACACGGCGCCGTAGATGTTCGTGGCGACCATGAGGGTGGCGGCGGTGAGGACCAGGGTGAGGCGTGGGGTCGCCGCTCGTTCGTGCGTACGGGTCATGGCCGGCCTCACCCGGAGATCTTGATGGTGCCGCTGGAGAACGTCGGGACCTGGAGGCCGACTTCGGTCGTGCTCACCGGTGGTGCCGGGAACTGCATGAAGACCGGAAGAGTCTGCCCCGCCTCGAGGTTCCCCAGGCCGGTGGTCGTCAGCGGTCGCCCTTCCGTATCGCGGAGTGTGTAGTAGCGCTTCTTGCCCTTGGCGTCCACGATGGTGGCGCCGCCGAGAGACGGGCCGTGTTTGATCACCTCTGTCTCGTCACCGCTGGTCTGTGGTGGAACGACCACAGACTTGTCGCCGTCGTTCTTCACGATGCCGTTCACGGTGAGGAAGCCACCCGAGTCCCGGGCTGCGGACGTGATTTGCAAGAGCAGCCCGTCTGTACCCCTCAGTTCGGCCAGTGGAGTCTCCGACTGCCCCTCCTGTGCACTCGGCTTGGGTCCACTGTCCTTGGAGGCGGACGCGGACGGGCTCGACTTGTCATCGCCGTCGCCACCGCCGCCGCAGCCGGCCACGCCGAGGGCCAGTCCGGCCGCAACGGTCAGCGAGACCATCCCCCTGCGGGCCTTCGCAGTGAACCGAATGCTCATCTCTCTGCTTCCTTCATCACTCGTCATTCGCCAGTGGGTCGGCCAGGTGGACGTCGAAGAGGTCCTCGGGGTCCGGCAGCACATCGAGGTCGTCGGGGTCCAGCTCCCACTCCCCGCCCTCCCCGCATGAGAGCTTCGGCAGTACGTCCGGACCGGCGCCCTCCGCCGGCGGATCGAAGTCGCAGCGGGCCTCGATCACGGCCGTGGCGGACGCATCGGACTTGTGGGCCTCCGTGCCGGGCACGATGGACTCACCGACGGACTTGTTGGTCTCGACTTCGACCGTGAATCGCAGCGGACTTTCCGGGTCGCAGATGTTCACTCGGGCATCATTCCGAGCGGCGAGTTCGTGCGCGCGCCAGCACGAAGGAGTGATTCCTTCGGCGGTGCCTTCGAAGATGGCCTGCCACTTGGTGGGATCGAGTACGTCCTTCACCCACGCGCCCGCGAGCTGGTCCCGCTTGTCCTGTGCCGCCGCGAGAGCCGCCGCGTCAGCCGCCGTCTGGGCACCGTTCCTGTTCGCTGCGGCCTGGCCGACCGCGAAGTAGGCGAACGCGAGAAAGAGCAGGCCCCCCACCACCGTGATGTAGATGGGGAAGGCCTGCCCTGCATCGCTGTAGCGGCGAGGTCGGATCAAGGAGCGACCTTGGCGATCTGCGCCTGAATCTTCCCGAGAATCGTCTGACCGATGTTCGTACCCGTGATCGCCAACACGATCGCCACCACCACCGCGATGATGCCCAGATACTCGACCGCCGTCTGCCCCTTGTCGCCGGCGCGGCGCTTCATCGCCTCGGTCGTCGTGTTCTTCCAGCCGTTCACGCGGACCTTGGTCGCGACGGCGGTCTTCAGCAGCAGGTCGCTCATGGTGTTCCCCTCCGGTTGCGGCTGTGGCGCTTTCGTCACGAGGAACGTACGGCGGAACGTGCTGTCCACCAGAGGGCCCCTGGGCCCAATTCCGGGCCCAATCGCACGGGCCCATCCGGCTGTCCCCCCAGATCGTCACCGAAGGTCACCCCAGTCCCCGGTGTGGATCCGGTGCCGTGCCGATCCATTTCGCGGCGGCCTCGGAGCGGCTGGTGCTGTGGAGCTTGGCGAAGATGCGGTTGATGTGGTTCTTGACCGTCTTCTCGCTGATGAAGCACGTGGCGGCGATCTGCTGGTTGTTCATGCCGGACGCGATGAGGTCCATGATTTCCGCCTCCCTCGTGCTCAGTTGGAACCGCGACCTGTCGGGAGCGGCCGTGCGGCCACTCGTCCACCCAGACGAAGACTGTGCCACATTCGGTTGCACTTGCGAAAGGTTTTCTGGAGGAGTGGAGGGGGGCGGCACGGGCGGTAGGGGCAATGCCGCTGGTAGAGCGCGATGTTGGGGTTGGATATACGGTTGCGCGGAGGCGGTAATTCCGTATGCAGTCGCACTCGATGACTGCCCCAGGCCGTCGGGGAGGTCCTGGGCCGGCGGGGCCTGATGGCTGCGGAGCTGGGTGAGCAGGGCGCTCGCCGCCGTGGACGTGAAGTGCGCCCGGCCCTCCTTGATGTCCCGTACCGCCTCGACCAGCTGGTCGGCGGTGAACTCGCCGTGGACCAGGTAGCCGCCCGCTCCTCGGCGCAGCGCCTCCTGGACGATCTCCGACTCCCTGCTGTACGTCAGCATCACGACCGGGGCGATCTGCACGAGGTACGGGAGCGCCGAGATGCCGTCCACGCCGGGCATGCGGACGTCGAGGAGGACGACGTCGGGGCGGTGCCGCTGGGCCGCCTCGTAGGCCTGGCGGCCGTCCGCCGCCTCCGCCACGACCTCGATGTCCGCGCGGCCGGAGAGCAGGGCGGTGAGGCCGGCGCGGACCACGGGGTTGTCGTCCGCCACGACCAGCCTGAGGCGGTGTGCCGGTGGTGCGGCGAACGGGTGCTGTAGGGGTGGCGGCGGCTGCTGGGGGGCGCCGGGGCGGGGTGTGGTGGGGTCCGGCATCAGGGCCTCCTCTCGGGTCGTGGGGTCATGCGGTGGGTGTGGTCAGGGCCGCGAGGGGGAGTTCCAGGCGGACCTCCGTGCCCTTGGGGTGGTCGCCGCGGCCTATGCGGATCCGGGCGCCCACCGAGGCGGCGCGTTCCACCATGCCGACGAGGCCGAAGTGGCCCGCGCGGCGGAGTTGTTCGAGGGTGGTGCCCGGGGGGAGGCCGCGGCCGTCGTCGTGGACGCTGATGCGGAGCAGGTCGCCGTGGACGCCCCCGTGCACGTCCACGCGGGTCGCTCCCGCGTGGCGGTGGGCGTTCTCCATGGCTTCCGAGGCGATGGTCAGGAGTTGGCGGGCCACAGCCGGTGGGACGGGCGGTACGGCGTTGTCGCCGGTGGGGCGGTAGACGGCGGGGAGACCGGTACGGGTGCTGAAGTCGCGGGTCCGGGCCGCCAGTTCGACCAGGACGTCGGTGGCTTGAGCGGGGTCCGCCTCTCGGCGCAGGTCGGCCAGGAGTTCGCGCGACTCCGCCGCGGCCCGGCGGGCCGATCGGGCGACCAGGGCGGCCTGCTGTCTGATCAGCGCCGGGTCCATGCGGTCGGCGGCGGCCGAGCCTGCCAGGCCGTCCGCGGCCAGGGCCACGCCGTGCAGGGTCTTGGCGACCGAGTCGTGCATCTCGCGCGCCAGGCGGGCGCGTTCGGCGCTGACCGCTTCGGTGACGGCGAGGCGGGCCTGGACGGTGGTGAGGGCCTGGGTGGCGGTGCCGAAGCGGAGCATGAGATTGCGCAGGCTGGAGCCGACGGCCCCGGCGATGACGCAGAGTCCGGGGAGGAGCGACGACTCGGCCAGGCCTGGGTTCGGGTTCTCCTGTGCCGCGTGGATGAGGAGGAGCAGCAGGGCCTGGAGGGAGGCGAAGACGGCCGCGCCTCGCCAGCCGTAGACCAGGCCGGCGAGGAGGGGGGTGCAGACGCTGACGTAGGCGAGGGTGCTGTCGGGGCCCGCCGAGATGAGGAGCAGAGCGCCGAAGAGGGTGTCCGCGGCGAGGAGGGTGGGGTGGCGGAGGAGGAGTGGTCCGAAGCGTTCCCAGTCTCGGAAGAGGACGTAGGAGGTCATGAAGGTCACGACGACGGCCGCGCCGACGAGACGGGTGGGGAGGCCGGGGTTGGCGTTGACCAGGGCGGTCGGGGTGGCGAGGGCGATCATGGCCAGGCGGAAGCCGAAGACCTGTCGGCACATGGCCTGGAGGGCGTTGACCTGGATGTCGATCGCGGGGTTGGGGGAAGCGGCGGTGGCCTGGCCTTCGGCCGGGATCGGGCTCCCGGCCGCGCCACCCGTACGGCCTTCGTCGCCGGGTGCCGGTGGCCCCTGTGCGGGCACCGCGGGCAGCGCCGGAACCATCGGCACAGCGGGCACCGCCGGCACCGCCCACACCGCGCCATCGGCGGCCGACCGACCATCCGCGGGTCCTTCCGGCCCGACGCCGACCTCTGGTTCCCGACCGCCGTTCCCCGCCCGCCCCGCCGGACCATCTGACGCCCGCCCCGCCGGACCATCTGACGCCCGCCCGGCCGGCCCACCGCTCGCGGTCGCCCCCACGAACCCCCGTCCGGGCGCATCCACCTCGGTCACTCGCGGCGCCGCCCCATCCCGGTCACCGCCACCACCCCCGCCCCCTTTGCCCCGCAGTGTCGGCTCACCGCCCACCGCCTCCCAGCCGGGCGGCAGTGCGGGTGTCACGGACGTCACCGGGACGTCCGGCGCGCCCGTGCGGGCGTGTACCGGCAGGACCGTGCCCGCCGGGGGCGTCGTGATCTCCGGTGTCCGTTCGGCACGGCGGCGGCGACGGCCCAGCAGTCCGCTGCGTTCCCCTGTCATCGACATGTGCGGTCGCCCCCTCCCCTACTTCCCCGTCACCGAGCCGAAGTCCGTGCCCGAGCCGAGGATCAGCCCCGCGCCGAGGAGGAGCATCGTGGCCGGGACCATGAAGGTCGTGATCATCATCGTGGCCTTGGGGACCGCCCGGGCCGCCTTCCTCCTGGCGTTCTGGGCATCCGTACGCCGCATGTCCTTGGCGAGGGCCACCAGTGTGTCGACGATCGGCGCGCCCAGTTCCTCACCCTGCTGCAACGCCGTCACGAACATGGCGACCTGCTCCGAGTCGTTGCGGCGTCGCAGTTCCGCGAAGGCCTGGCGGCGGCTCATGCCGAGGTCCATCTGGCGGAGGGTGATGCGGAGTTCGTCCGCCCAGGGGCCCTCGTACTTGGACGAGACCCGGTCCAGTGCCTGGCGGAAGCCGAGGCCCGCGCTCACCACGACCGCCAGGACGTCCAGGAAGTCCGGCAGGGTCCGTTCGATGACGTCCTTGCGGATGCGGATGGCCGACCAGATGCCGACCTCCGTCCAGAACGCCCCGAAGGCGAGCAGGAGGAGGGCGACCAGGAGTTGGCCCCTCATCAGGAACACCAGGAAGCCGACGCCGCCCAGGGCCCCGTACACCGCCCGCCGCGCCGCGTAGCGGTCGATCGTCAGACCGCCCGGGTTGCCCGCCAGGTCGATCTTGCGGCGGTACTTCGCCACCTGCTTGGGGCCCATCAGGCGCAGCACCGCGGGGGCGTACCGCATGCCCATGCGGTCGATGAGGGAGTCGACGGCGCCCGTGCGCGTGGCGCCGACCTCCAGGGCCAGGGCGAGGTCGCCGGGGAGTTTGGCCTCGGCGCGGTACATGCGGATGCCGGCGAAGACGCCCCAGACGCCGATGCCCATCAGCAGGGCGAGAAGCAGTCCCATGGTTGCCTCCGTGCTTCTCAGACGTCGATGCGGGACAGGCGGCGGATGAGGACGAAGCCGACGGCGTAGAGCGAGAAGGCGATGATGACCGCCGCCTGGCCGAAGGAGGATCCGGTCATGCGGTCCAGGGCGCCGTCCTTCACCCCGTCCATCAGAAACAGGGATCCGACGCCCAGCACCGGCACCGCGTAAGACGTCATGTTCACCTGCGACAACTGCGTCCGGACCTCCCGCCGCGTCTCCTTCCGCTCCTCCAACGTCTCCGTCAGGTTCCGCAACGCGCTCACCACCTGCCCGCCCGCCCGGTTCGACAGGACCAGCGTGGTGACGAGGACGACCAGTTCGCGGGACGGGAGGCGGTCCGCCATCTCGCTCAGCGCGTCGTCCATCGAGGCGCCGACCGCCAGCTGCGCCGACACCTTGCCCAGTTCCTCGCCCGCCGGGGCTTCCATCTCCTCCGCCGCCATGCCGATCGCCGTGCGCAGCGCGAGTCCCGCCTGGGTCGCGTTGGCGAGGATGCGGGCCATCTCGGGGAGCTGGTTGATGAACTTCTCGATGCGTTTCTGCCGCTGCCAGTTCAGGAACTGGATCGCGACCCCGACGCCCAGCAGGCCCGCCAGCGGTCCGAAGAACGGCGCCAGTGCCGCCTGGCCGATCAGCCACAGTCCCACGACCGTCGCCAGCATGTAGACGAAGAACTCACCCGGCGTGATGTCCAGGCCGGTCGCCGCCAGGCGGAGTTCCAGTTTCCTGCCGAGCTTGGTGCGGCGCAGGCGGCGGTCGATGCCCCGGAAGTGGCGGCGGCGGCCCGCGGCCGGGATCTGGCCGGTGGCGGACAGGCGGTCGACGAGCGCCTGCCGCTGTGCCTTGCCCGTGGCGTAGGAGTGCAGGCCGACGACCGCGAGGACGCACGTCAGCAGGGTGATGCCGGTGGTGAGCGTGATGAGCGATTGCAGATCCATCGGTCGGTCCTACCTGGCTTCTCGGGTGGCTAGCTGGTCCGCGGACCCGGCGATGCCGAAGGCCTGCGGGATGGGCTGGCTCGCCATGTACAGGCGGTCGGCGGTGCGGCGTGGGAGGGGGTAGTACTCGAAGCCGCCGTAGATGCGGCCGTCGGCCGCCATGGGCTGCGCGTGGAAGCGGGCGACCGTGACCAGGCGGTAGGGGTCGCTGCCGTGGCTGTCCATCAGGGCGATCTCGGTGATGCGGCGGGCGCCGTCCGCGAACCTCGTCAGCTGGACGATGACGTCGACCGCGCTGTTGATCTGGTCGTGCAGGGCGACGAAGGGGATCTCCACGTCCGACATGGAGGCGAGGGTCTGCAGGCGCATCAGCGCGTCCTCGGCGCTGTTTGCGTGGACGGTGGCCAGGGAGCCGTCGTGGCCCGTGGACATGGCCTGGAGCATGTCGAGGGACTCGCCGCCGCGGACCTCACCGACGACGATCCGGTCGGGGCGCATGCGGAGCGAGTTGCGGACCAGGTCGCGGATCGTGACCTGTCCCTTGCCCTCGACGTTCGGGGGGCGTGACTCCAGGCGGATCACGTGGGGCTGCTGGAGCTGGAGTTCGGCGGAGTCCTCGATGGTGATGATGCGTTCGCCCTCGGGGATGAGGCCGGAGAGGGCGTTGAGCAGGGTCGTCTTGCCGGTGCCGGTCGCGCCGGAGACGATGATGTTGAACTTCGCCTGCACCAGGCCCGCCAGCAGGTACAGCATCGATTCGTCCAGTGAACCCAGGCCGATCAGTTCCTGGAGGGTGAAGGAGCGCGGGAAGCGGCGGATGGTGAGGGTCGCGCCCGTCAGGGACAGGGGCGGGATGATGACGTTGACGCGCTCGCCGGAAGGGAGGCGGGCGTCGACCATGGGGTTCGACTCGTCGACGCGGCGGTTGACCGTGGAGACGATCCGCTCGATCGTCTGCATGAGCTGGTCGTTGGAGGCGAAGCGCAGGGGCAGTTGCTCGACCCGGCCGCCGCGCTCCACGAAGATCGCGTCCGGGCCGTTCACCATGATCTCGGTGATGGAGGCGTCCTCCAGGAGCGGCTCCAGGATGCCCAGGCCGAGGGCCTCGTCGACCACCCTGCGGATCAGCTGCGAGCGCTCGACCGTCGACAGGACGGGGCCTTCGCGGCTGATGATGTGCCCGAGCACCCGCTCCAGCCGCGCCCGGCGCTCGGCGGCGGCCAGGGAACTCATCTCCGCGAGGTCGATCTCCTCCAGGAGCTTGGCCCGGTAGGAGGCGACCATGTGGCCGTCCTCGCCCCGGTTGCCGTGCTCCTCGGGGGTGTTGATGCGTGCTCGCAGGCTCATGAGTCCGTGCTCCGTTCAGTGGTCGCGCGGCATCGTCGCGGTCTTGACGGCCGGGTCGAACTCCCAGCCCGGCACCAGGGACGGGATCTGCACGGTGGCCGTGACCGTGACCTCGTCGCCGCCGATCGACGCCGGGCAACTGGTGCCGTCGGCCAGCCAGCTGCTGACCGCCGCCCGGCAGTCCGCCTCGTACGGGCCGTCCAGCGACGCGCTGCGCGCGCCCGTGCGGGCGGCCGTGCCCGCCTGCTGGGCCGTGTAGGCGATCAGGCCGAGCTGCACCGCGGCGAGCGCGACGATCAGCAGGATCGGCAGGAAGCCGATGTACTCGATGGCGACCTGGCCGCGGTCGCGGCCCTTGCGGGGACGCGTCATCTCAGTCCGCCTCCTCGACCGCGCCGGCGTGGCCCTTGACGGCGTACGGGAAGGACAGCGTGCCCGGGAAGAGGATCGGGACCTCCAGGCGCACGTCGGCCGTCACGTAGCCGGAGCCGCCGCAGGTGACCGTGGCGCCGGATCGCCACGCCTCCGACAGGTGCTTGAGCCCGGCCTCCTGGCAGGCGGCCTGCCGCGCGCCAGGTTCGGCCGCCGTTCCCGCCCGCACCGCCTCGTCCGCCGCGTTGCCCGCGAGGATGAACGTGTAGCCGACGAGGACGACCTGCCACAGCGCGATCAGCGTCACGATGATCGTCGGTGTCATGCCGAGGAACTCGATGGTGACCTGGCCCCGGTCCCGCTCCCGCCCTCCTGAGGGCATGTTCATCCCTCCCTCCTCCGCCGAAAGCTCACCGACCCCCGGTCGCCACCCCGGAACCTGCCCGCCTTCTGGGCGGCGTCGGAGACCTTGACCAGGCCCAGTTCGGCCGCGAGGCCCCACAGGGCCTGCTTCACCGCGCTCTTGTTCTCCAGTTCGTGGATGCGGCCCGCGTCCACGACGCTCTGCAGTTCCTTGAAGTTGGCGGGGATCGCGGTGGCGGCGACCGCCGTGCCGGTGATCCGCTGGATCAGGGGCGACTGGATCTCCGTACCGCGGGAGTGCCGGTTGACGACGACGGTCGTCTCCTCGGCCTTGCGGATCTGGAGCCGGTCCCACATCCGCACGGCCCGCTTGGCGCCGCGCACGGCGACCACGTCCGGGGTGGTGACCAGCAGGGCCCGGTCCGCCATCTCCACGGCCGCCGCCCCCGCCCCGCTCAGCTGGGCGCCGCAGTCGATGACGACGACCTCGTAGCGGGAGCGCAGGGCGCTGACGATCTGCCGGGCGGCGCGGTCGGTGACGTCCTCGCCGCGCTCCCCTTCGGCCGGGGCGAGCAGCAGGGCGAGGCCGGTGTCGTGGCGGAAGACCGCGTCGGCCAGGACGCGCGGGGAGATGTCGGTGATGGCGGCCAGGTCGACGACGGAGCGGCGGAACTGGACGTCCAGGTAGGAGGCGACGTCGCCGGTCTGGAGGTCCATGTCGACCAGGGCCGTGCTGCGGCCGGAGGCCTGGGCGGCCAGGGCCAGCTGGATGGCGGTCAGGGTGGCCCCGGCGCCGCCCTTGGCGCCGCTGACCGTGACGACCGAGCCTCCGACGCCGGTGAACACGTCGCCGCCGGCGCCGAGGTGCCGTCGTACGCCCACCGACCACTGGGCGACGGCCTGGACGCGGCTGGCGAGTTCCTCGTAGCTGAGGGGCAGGGCGACCAGGCCGCGGGCGCCGTAGTCCATGGCGGCCTGGAAGAGGCCGGGACTCGCGTCGGAGGTGACGAGGATGACGCCGACGGCCGGGAAGCGCAGGGCGACCTCGCGGATCAGCTCCAGCGCGGGGACGGGGCCGATCCGTTCGTGCACGACCACGACCTCGGGCAGTTCGTCGACGGACTCGGCGGCCAGGCGCGCGAGGGTGTCGATGAGCTGCGTGGAGTCGACCACCGGGGCGACCGGCTCGGCGTCCGGGAGCTGGCTGAGGAGGGTCGTGACGGACCGGACCGCGTCCGCGTCACCGACCGCCGGGAGGATCCTCGTGGGCATGCGAGCCTCTCACTTGTCCTTCGCGAGTTCGTACGTCCGGTCCTGCTCCGGGACGGTGGTGTCGCCGCCGGGCGCGACGAGGGCGAGCCGGACGCGCTTGGCGAACGACTCGGCGTAGGTGATGCGCTGGGCGTCCCGGGCGGACAGCGCGAAGGTGATCGGGACGGCGTCGGTGGGCTGCTGGGTGCGGTTGCTCTCGTCGGGCTTCAGCGCGGTCAGTTTGCCGACGTCGAGGACCTTGGCGTTCGTCACGATGATCTTCGACTGGTCGGGGTCGCCCTCGCGCTCGCCCTCGAAGGTGGCGTAGACGTTGACCGAGGCGCCCGGGGTGATCTTGCCGGCCACGCCGGTCGCCGAGTCGATCATGATGGCGACCTCCTGCTGGCCGGGCTGGAGGGCCGGCCGGCGGACGATCATGTCGGACTGGAGGAGGGAGCCCGCCTTCAGGGTCGTGACGGCGATCTTGCCCTGGATCTCGCGCAGGTCGGTGACGGCGTTGTCCGAGAGCCACCGCTCGGGCATCTTGATCTTCTCGAACTGGCCCGTGCCGAGGGCGGTGTACGGCGGCACGTCGGACTTGAGCCGGTAGGCGGTGACCTCGGGGCCGACCTTGGACTCCACGTCACTGATGACGGACAGCACACCGGTGAAGGCACCCAGGGCGCAGACGACCGACAGGAGCAGGAGAATCACGCCGCGGCGCTGACGGGAATTCATGAACCGTACAACCTCGTTGGGGATATCGGTCGAGCGGGACGGGAGCAATGCTGACGAGCGGTGGGCGGGCTCACCCGGCGGCCGTCCGGTTCTCCAGCTGCTTGAGGGGTGGGCCGTCGTGGACGGGTGGTGTGGCCGAGCAGAAGACGCAGCGGTCGCCGATGACGTCGATGCCGCACCAGTGGCAGCGGCTGCGCCGTACGGAGGTGACCAGCTGGTAGAGGACCGACAGGTCGGGCAGGTAGCTGCAGAACTCGATCAGTTTGCCGGTGCCCCACCAGCCGGGTGACTCGGCCGGGAGCGGGGTCTCGCGCAGCCCCTGCACCTTCCAGGAGGGGGCAAGGGTGCCGGTGACCCAGTCGGACTGGAGCTGCCCCTTGGCGACCAGCAGCCACGTGCCGAACTCGGGGCCGGGCAGCTGGGCCTCGGGGGTGATGCGGACCAGCTGCGGCTCGGGGTGGGCGAGCACGCCGAACTGGCTGCCGGGGACCCAGGACTTGGCGTGGGACTTCAGGCCGACCGGGACGCGATCGAGGCGGGCGACGGAGTTGAGGAGCGCGCCGGCGTGGATGTAGTGGACGAGGAGGCGGCCGGCGGAGGCGAGGACGCCGGGGCTGATGTCGCAGGAGGCGAGCTGCCGTAACTGGCGGGTCAGGACGGCCAGTCCGAGGGGCGGCAGATCCGGCCGGAAGAGGGCGATCCGGTCGCTCTCCATGAGGGAGCGCAGGGTGTGCAGCCGTCGCTGGACGGCGGTGGGCGCGGCCGGTGAGCAGACCACGATCACATGTCCGTGGTGCTCGACCAGGGCCTGCAGGTCGGCGAGCACCTGTTCCAGGGGGCGCTGCGCGACGTCCCGGAGCACCACGGCGGGCAGGGTGCGTTCGTCCTGTGGCGGCAGCGCCATGTCGGCGCTGGTCACGGCAATGGCAGTTGGCACGCGCAGCTCCCCGTTTCCCCATGCCCGTCGGCGCGCCGGAGTTACTCCGACCCACCTCGTCGACTTCACTGCGTGACTACCTCAGCACTGTATCCACGGCTCTGTGACCGGAGAACAGCGTTTGTGTAGCTGGGGAGGAACTGCCGTTGCACAAGATGCGTCAAATCGGGGCAGGTTGAGCATCTTGCCGGTCGCCGGGGAGGCGCCGGCCGGTCCCGGACGGTGGGCCGGGAGGGCCCGGTGTTGACGGTGGACCCCCGTCGGGGGCGCGCGTGTTGGTCTGGACCTCTTGACAGTCGCTTTGGTCTGGACCATTTTCTTGTCATGTCCAGACACAGACGATCCCTGCGGCTCTGGTCGGGTGCCGTCACGGCTGCCCTGGCCCTCACTGTCACGACCGTCGGCCAGGCCTCCGCCGCCGACGTCAACAACGCCAGGAACGCCGGTTTCGAGGCGGGCCTGACCAACTGGACCTGCTCGGCGGGCAGCGGTACGACGGTCTCCTCCCCCGTGCACACCGGGACGGCCGCGCTGCGGGCGACCCCGTCGGGGCAGGACAACGCGCGGTGCGCCCAGACGGTGGCGGTGAAGCCGAACTCCACCTATTCCCTGGGCGCCTGGGTCCGGGGCGGCTACGCGTACCTCGGCGTCTCGGGCACGGGCACCACGGACGTGTCCACGTGGACGCCGGACTCCTCCTCCTGGAAGCAGCTGTCGACGACGTTCACGACGGGCGCGTCGACGACATCGGTGACGGTGTACACGCACGGCTGGTACGGGCAGGCGGCGTACTACGCGGACGACGTGTCGGTGTTCGGCCCCGACGGGGGCGGTGGCACCGACCCGGGCCCGACGATTCCTGCGGCGCCGGCCGGCCTGAGCGTCTCCGGTACGACGTCCTCCTCGGTGTCGCTCGCCTGGAACGCCGTCTCGGGCGCCACGGGCTACACCGTCTACCGCGACGGCACGAAGGTCACGGCGGTCTCCGGCACCTCGGCGACGGTGACGGGCCTCGCGGCCTCGACGTCGTACTCCTTCCAGGTCACGGCGACGAACGCGGCCGGTGAGTCGCCGAAGTCGGCGGCGGTGACGGGGACCACGAGCAAGCCGAACGGCCCGGGCCCCTCCCTTCCGAAGCACGCGGTGACCGGCTACTGGCAGAATTTCGACAACGGCGCGACGGTCCAGCGGATCTCGGACGTACCCGCCCACTACGACATCGTCGCGGTGGCCTTCGCGGACGCCGCGGGCACGCCGGGCGCGGTGTCGTTCACCCTCGACTCGGCCGGTCTGAACGGCTACACCGTCGAGCAGTTCAAGGCCGACGTGAAGGCCAAGCAGGCGGCCGGCAAGAAGGTCATCATCTCGGTCGGCGGCGAGCGCGGCACGGTGACCGTGAACGACGCGGCCTCCGCGACGAACTTCGCGAACAGCGTCTGGTCCGTGATGCAGGAGTACGGCTTCGACGGCGTCGACATCGACCTGGAGAACGGCCTCAACGCGACCTACATGACGCGGGCCCTGCGCGCCCTGTCCGCGAAGGCGGGCCCGTCGCTGATCATCACGATGGCGCCGCAGACCATCGACATGCAGTCGACGTCGAACTCCTACTTCCAGACGGCGCTGAACATCAAGGACATCCTCACGGTCGTCAACATGCAGTACTACAACAGCGGCTCCATGCTCGGCTGCGACGGCAAGGTCTACAGCCAGGGCACGGTCGACTTCCTGACGGCCCTGGCCTGCATCCAGCTGGAGAACGGCCTCGCCCCGTCCCAGGTCGGCCTCGGCCTGCCCGCCTCCACCCGCGCGGCCGGGGGCGGCTATGTGTCGCCGACCGTGGTCAACAACGCCCTGGACTGCCTGACCAGGGCCACCAACTGCGGTGGCTTCAAGCCGCCGCGGACGTACCCGGCGCTGCGGGGCGCGATGACCTGGTCGACCAACTGGGACGCCGCGACCGGCAACGCGTGGTCCGACGTCGTCGGACCACACGTGGACGCGCTGCCGTGACCGGCGTCCCCGTCCGCCTGCTCGAAGAGTCGGTCTCCTAGAAGAACTCCCCCCACGGCTGGTCCCAGATCTGCTTCACGCACAGGATCAGGAACAGCAGCCCCGCGAGGGCGAGCATCACGTTGCTCACCGGGCCGTTGCGCCACTCGCGGGGCGTGCGGGAGGAGTTCAGCAGCCAGATCAGGGTGCCGGCGAGGAAGGGCAGGAAGGCCGCGCCGAGCACGCCGTAGATGATGATCAGGCGGAAGGGCTGGCCCTCGAAGAGCAGGATCATGGGCGGGAAGGTCAGCCACAGCAGATACGCCCGGAACGGCCAGGAGCGTTCGCGCTCGCCGGAGGCGACCTCCTCGCCCTTGGCCTGGCCCCGGCCCGACAGGCGGGCCACGAAGTCGGCGAACATCAGGCTCACGCCGTGCCACACCCCGATCAGCGAGGTGAAGGACGTGGCGAAGAAGCCGACCAGGAAGAACTTCGCCGTCGCCGCGCCGTACTCCTCCTCCAGGATGTCACCCAGCTGGATCAGGCCCTTGTCGCCGCTGGCGATGGCGATGTTCGCGGAGTGCAGCAGCTCGGCGCCGACGAACAGCATGGCGATCACGAAGATGCCGGTGGTGGCGTAGGCGACGCGGTTGTCCAGGCGCATGACCTTCATCCAGCCGGTGTCGGTCCAGCCCTTGGCGTTGACCCAGTAGCCGTACGCCGCGAGCGTGATCGTGCCGCCCACGCCGCCGATCAGGCCGAGCGTGTTGAGGATCGAGTCCTTCTCGTCCGGCAGCACCGGCAGGAGTCCGGCGAAGGCGTCGGGGATGTTCGGCGTGACCCGGATCGCCAGGTACACCGTCACCAGGAACATGACGCCCACCAGGACCGTCATGACCTTCTCGAACACCGCGTACTTGTTGAACCAGACGAAGACCAGCCCGACCAGACCGCAGGCGATGCCCCACCACTTGAGGTCCATCACGTCCGGGAAGAGCGCCTGCAGCGGCAGCGCGCTCGACGACATCGCCGCCGCGCCGTAGACGAAGCCCCAGACGACGACGTAGACCGCGAAGAACCACGTCGTCCAGCGGCCGAGACTGGCCCAGCCGTCGAACAGGGTGCGTCCCGTGGACAGATGCCAGCGCCCCGCCGCCTCGGCCAGGGAGATCTTCACCAGACAGCCGATGATCGCGGCCCACAGCAGGGTGTAGCCGAAGTTGCTGCCCGCGATGAGCGTGGCGACCAGGTCACCGGCCCCCACCCCGGTCGCCGCGACGACGATCCCCGGCCCGATGTACTTCCAACTCGCCTTGCGCATCGAGGGTTGCCGGGGCGCCTGGTCCGTGGTGTTTCCCGTGGTGTCCGCCATGCAGATCAAGAAACCGCAAAGGACCTCAGCCGACAAGAGGGCGGGAGCGGTCCGGCCCGAGGGGCGCGGGGCTGTATCGATGTGCGGCTCCGCCGCGTGGGCGCGAACACCACACTCAACCCGCACACGGGGTCCGGACCAAGGCGGCAGGGCATGCCGCCAAGGCCCGACCCAGCGGTAGCGTCACGGCTGTCGCCGACCACAGCCGTCCGCCCCGCACGTGCCGAGCTCGAACCACACGATCTTGCCCGGCCCGTCCCGGTGGCAGCCCCAGCGCTGGGCGAGGGCGTCCACCAGGAACATCCCGCGGCCGCTCTCCCCGGTGCCCGCCTCCAGCACCAGGGGAACGCGCCGTTCCGCGTCGGCGACCTCACAGCGCAGCACGCCGTGCGCGGCGGAGAGCGTGAGCCGGAAGCGGCTCTCGGCGTGCACCAGTGCGTTGGTGGCGAGCTCGCCCACGAGCAGCTCGGCCACGTCCGCCACCTCACCGCGCTCCGCGATCCCCCAGCCCTCCAACTGCCTGCGCACTTCCGCGCGTGCCTCGCGGACGGCGGAGGGCCGGGGTGCGTACTCGACACTCAGGTGGCCCGCTCCCAGGGGTGGTTGCGGGAACGGGCCGTACTGGGCGTCGGGGTCCGGGAGGTGGCGCCCGGAGAGTTGCAGCATGGGTCCAGGGTGGTCCCGGGGGGCGGTCCGGCGCAGGGGGAGGACTACCCGATCCCCTACCTGCTTGTGCAGGTGGGGGGCTATGCGTACTGGAGGCGGACGGTGGCGCCCGCCGTGTCGTCACGGACGTCGACGTAGGCGCAGACCTGGCGCGCGTACCAGAGCCCCGGGCTGTCGACGGGAGGCGGGACGAAGCCGGCCAGGGGGTCGTCGAGGCGGTGGGCGGAGCGCAGTTCGCAGACGCAGGCGGGTGCCTCGCCCCACAGCAGGGTGTGGCCGTCGAGCGGGGCCAGGGCCGCCGCCGTCTCCGCGACGGCCGTGGCGAACAGCTCGGCGTCGGCGGCGGGCAGCCCCCGCGCCTCGGCCCAGGCCCGGACGGCGGCGGCGTGCGGCTCGGCCATCGGGTGGGCGCCGTCGGGGGGCAGCGGCAGCGGTACGGCGTCGAGTTCGGCCGTGAGCCGCACCGGGTCCTGGTACACGTCCGTGTCGGGGTGGGCGCGGCGGGCCGCGGCGACGACGGCGGGCCCGGCGGTGCGGGTGTCGTAGGCGCACAGGGCGGTCGTGGCCATGGGGGCGAAGAGGAGGTTGGCGAGGGCCTCGTAGCGGATCCACTCGGTGGTCTCGCGGGCCGAGCGGCCGGCCCGGCCGCTCCAGACGGGCTCCATGAGGAGGTGGATCCGGCCGCCGGGGCCGGCGTGCGCGGTGAGGTAGGAGGCGGCCTGGGCGACGGCGTTGGCGGCGGAGCCGGTGTACCAGTCGGTGTGCGCGATACAGGTGACGTCCTTGGCGTCGGCGCCGAGGGCGTCCCGCAGGAGGTCGAGGTTGCGGGGATCGGCGATGGCCACGGGCGGTGGTTCGCCGGGGGCGGCGAGGCCTTCGCCGAGGAAGGGCAGGGCGGCGGCGAGGAAGCCGTCGTCGGTGCCGAAGACGGCCATGCGGTGGTCGAAGGCGGTGCGTTGTCCGGTGGTCACGGGGTCCCCTCGGGTGGGTGTGGGTGCGGTCGGGTCAGCGCTGTGCCGTCACCCAGGCGGCGATCTGGCTGCGGTTGCTGAAGCCGAGCTTGCTGAGGATGCGTTCCACATGGCCTTCGGCGGTACGGCGGGCGATCACCAGGCGGTCCGCGATCTGCTGGTTGGCGAGCCCTTCGGCGACGAGCTGGGCGACTTCCGTCTCGCGGCGGGTCAGGCGGACCGCGGTGTCCTCCTGCGGCGCCCGGCCTCCTCCGGGGGACTCACCGGGGTGCGGGCGGGCCGGCTCCCGGAGCGCGTGGCCGACGAGTTCGGTGAGTCCGAGACCGCCGCCCCGCCGGTGCGCCCGTTCGAACGCCTCGCGTCCCAGGGCCCGGCAGGTCCTCTCCTCGCTGTCGCGGCGGGCGGAGTTGAGGGTGTGCGCGCCCCAGCGGCCGGTGTCGATGTCGGCCCAGACGCGGTCGGCGCCGCCCAGCAGCACGGCCGCGTGCTCGTGGGCGCCGCGTGCGGTCGCGATCGACGCGAGCAGGTCGAGGGTGAGGGCCATGCCGATGACGTCGTGGACGGCGAGTTTCAGGCGCAGGGCCTCGCGGGCGTGCCGTTCGGCCCGGGGCCAGTCGCGGCGCACGGTGTGCGCGAGGGCGAGCATGCGCAGCACGTACGACCGCACCCACTGCTCGCCGTGCCGCTCGCACAGCCGCAGGGCCCGTTCGCAGACCTCGACGGCCCGGTCGGCCTCGCCCAGGTAGCCCAGCGCGCAGGCGAGTTCGACCTGGTCGAGGCCGACGAGGCTCAGGTGCTGGCCGGGCACGGGGCCGCGGGCGACGGTGGACTCGAAGTGCCTCAGCGCGCCGGGCAGGTCGTCACCGAACAGCCGGATGACGCCGATGACGTACTCGGCGTGGGCGGCTTCGGCGGTGTCGCCCAGGGCGCGGGCGAGGGCGAGGCCGTCGGCGGCGTGGCGGCGGCCCCGGGGGAAGTCCTGGGTGGCGGCGGCGAGCAGCCCGGCGACCCACAGGCCGCGGGCCCGTTCCCGGGTCGGCTCGGGGTTGGCGGCCAGGGCCCGGTCGAGCCAGTAGAGGCCCTCGCGGGGGGCGCCGCAGGCGTGCCAGTAGAACCAGAGGGCACCGGCGAGGCGGAGCCCGGCGCGTGCCTCGCCGGGGGTGGAGAGGCTGAAGTCGAGGGCGGCGCGCAGATTGTCCTGGTCGGCGCGCAGTCGCGCGACGGCCTCCGGCTGCCCGGGCCCGAACCAGGCGCGCTCGCAGTCCTCGGCCCGCCGCAGGATCCAGTCGCGCTGCCGTCGACGGGCGGCGCCCTCCTCCCCGGGCGTCCGCCGCAGCTGCTCCAGCCCGTACTGCCGCAGGGTGTCGAGCAGCCGGTACCGCGCACCGCCCGGCCCCGGCTCCCGGCAGAGCACGGACTTGTCCACGAGCCCGGCGAGTGCTTCCAGGACGTCGTCGGTACGCAGGGCCGGGTCCGCGCCGGGGGCGTGGGCGGGGCACAGGTTCGGGTCCGTGCCGGGGGTGCCGACGGGGAGAGGCAGGGCCACGGCTCCCGTGGGCGCCTGGGCGGGCCGGGCAGCCGGTACCGCGGAACCGGCCGGGAGCGGATGCACGGGCCGGGGCCCTGGGCCGGGGACGGCCGGGAGCGCCTGCGCGGGCCAGGGGCCTTGATGGGTGCCGGCCGTGAACGCGGGGGTGGAACCGGCCGTGAACGCGGGCGCCGAACCGGCCGTGAACGCCGGCGCGGAACCGGTCCCTTCGTCGAGGCCGCCCGTCGACGCCGGTCCGAGCCGGACCCATTCACCGAGGCCCCCCGCCGACGCCGACCCGGGCCGGACCCGTTCCCCGGGGCCGTCCGCCGACGCCGACCCGGGCCGGACCCGTTCACCGAGGCCCCCCGTCGACGCCGACCCAGGCCGGACCCGTTCCCCGGACCCGTCCGTTTCACCGGACCCGTCGGTTTCACCAGGGCCGTCCGCTTCACCGGGCCCGTCCACTTCACCTGGGCCGTCCGTGGACGCCTGCGTGTGTGGGAACGCTCGGTCGGTGCACGGTCGCTGGGTCTCGGCGTGCCCGGGGGCTCCTTCCGGGCCGTCGTCCGCGCACACCGCCTCCGCCGTCTCCAGGTCGAAGCCGCCCGCCAGGACCGACAGGCGGGCCCACACCAGTTGCTCGGGGCCGGTGCACAGGTCGTGGCTCCAGGCGACCGCGGCGCGCAGGGTCTGGTGGCGGGGCAGGGCCGCGGGGCTGCCGGTGGTGAGGAAGCGGTAGCGGTCGTCGAGGCGGTCCAGGAGCTGGTCGACGTCGAGGACGCGCATGCGCACGGCGGCGAGTTCGATGGCGAGGGGGAGGCCGTCCAAGCGGTGGCAGAGGCGGGCCACCGAGGCACGGTTGGCCGGGGTGAGGCGGAAGCCGGGGACGACGGCGGCGGCCCGGTCGGCGAAGAGCGTGAGGGCCGGATACCCCTCGGCGGCGGAGAGGTCGCCGTCCGGGTCGGGCACCGGCAGGGGCCGTACCTCCAGCAGGTGCTCCTCGGTGAGGCCGAGCCGGTGCCGGCTGGTGGCGAGGATCCGGACCCCCTCGGTGCCGCGCAGCAGCGCCGCGGCGAGCTGGGCACAGGCGCCCGCGAGGTGCTCGCAGTTGTCGACGACGAGGAGCAGCCGCCGCTCCCGTACCTGTTCGACGAGGGCGGCCAGCGGCGGCTGGGGTGAGTGGTCGTGCAGCCCCAGCGCGTCGGCGGCGGCGAGCGGGACGAGGGCCGGGTCGTGGAGTCCGGAGAGGTGCACGAAGCGCACTCCGTCCGGGAAGGCGCGCTGCACCCGGGCCGCGATGCGTGCGGCGAGCCGGGTCTTGCCGACGCCGCCCGGCCCGGTCAGCGTCACCAGTCGTGCGCGGGCCAGCAGTTCGCGGCCCTCGGTCAGTTCGCCACGCCGGTCGACGAAACTGGTCGTCTCGGCCGGTAGGTGCTGGTCCCGTCGTGGCGCTGATCCGCCCATGATCAGCCAGTCCTCTGGGGGTGTGGTCCGGGGATCCGGACACTCCGGCTCCCCTTGCGCGGACCCACACTCTCTCCCGGTTGCGTACATATATGCACGCTCGGGTCACACCCGTGGGTGCACTTCGGCCGCTCCCTCTCGACCGCCGCGCCGTGCGCGTACACTGCACGGCCACTTTCGGTCTTGACCTGCTCATGCCATTGCCTGAACGATGTGCGCCACCCGCACCACGTACGTCGCACGGAACCAACCCCACCTCCCACAAGGAGATTTCATGCGACTTCGGATACGAGGCTCCGGCGCCCGCAGCGGCAGACGCACCGCCGCCATCGCCGCCCTCCTCGCCCTCGCCCTCGCGGCGCCCCTCTCCGCGACGGCACCGGACGCCACCGCCGACAGCGCGCCCAAGGCCGCTCCGGCGGCGGACGACGTCCGGCAGTACGAGATCCACCTGCACTCGACGGCCAAGGAGCGCACGGCGCTTCAGCGCGCGGGCGTGACCGTCGACGAGGCACACGGTCACGGGGTCGTCGTCTCCGGCCGCGCGGACCAGATCAGGAAGCTGCGCGCCCAGGGCTACGAGGTCACCCCGCTCGGCGCGGTGCCGGACCGGTCCGCCGGCGAGGACGACGTCCGGGTCTTCGACTTCCCGTCGGCCGACTCGAAGTACCACAACTACGCGGAGATGACGAACGAGATCAACTCGATCGTCTCGGCCAACCCGTCGATCGCGAGCCAGCGCGTGATCGGCAAGTCGTACCAGGGCCGGAACATCGTCGCCATCAAGATCAGCGACAACGTCGGCAGCGACGAGTCCGAGCCCGAGGTGCTGTTCACGCACCACCAGCATGCCCGCGAGCACCTCACCGTCGAGATGGCGCTCTACCTGCTGCGCGAGCTGACCTCCGACTACGGTTCCGACTCGCGCGTCACCAGCATGGTGAACAACCGTGAGATCTGGATCGTGCCGGACATCAACCCGGACGGCGGCGAGTACGACATCGCCACCGGGTCCTACCGCTCGTGGCGCAAGAACCGGCAGCCCAACTCCGGTTCCTCGTACGTCGGCACGGACCTGAACCGCAACTGGAACTACCGCTGGGGCTGCTGCGGCGGCTCCTCGGGGTCGACGTCCTCGGACACCTACCGGGGGACCGCGGCGGAGTCCGCGCCGGAGGTGAAGGTCGTCGCCGACTTCGTGCGCAGCCGGGTCGTCGGCGGCAAGCAGCAGATCAGGGCCGGGGTCGACTTCCACACGTACAGCGAGCTGGTGCTGTGGCCGTTCGGCTACACGTACTCCGACACGACGACCGGGATGACGGCCGACGACAACGCGGCGTTCAAGGCGGTCGGGCAGAAGATGGCCGCGAGCAACGGGTACACGGCGGAGCAGTCCAGTGACCTGTACATCACGGACGGGTCGATCGACGACTACCTCTGGGGCGTGCACAAGATCTTCGGCTACACGTTCGAGATGTACCCGAGGTCGGGTGGGGGTGGGTTCTACCCGCCCGACGAGGTGATCGAGCGGGAGACCTCCCGTAACCGGGACGCGGTGCTGCAACTGCTGGAGAACGCGGACTGCATGTACAGGTCGATCGGGAAGGAAGCCCAGTACTGCAGCTGAGGTGCGCGGTTCCCCGCGCCCCTTACTCGGCGTTCTCGTCGAAGTAGGCGTCCAGTACCGCGTCCAGCTGCTCGTCCCACTCGGCGAACCGGCTCCTGGCCGGTGCCTCGATCTCGATCGGGTACCAGCGCCGGTCAGGGGTGTGGACGGTGACGGTGTAGCGCTTGCCGAAGCGTGCCGTCTCCGTCTCCACCGCGCCGATCTCGTCCCAGCGGAACTCGCACTCCTGGTCGTCCAGGCAGAGCCGTACGCCTCTGTGGTCGGCGACGATCCGCGCCCGGCGGTCGGACGCCTCGAAGACGGGACCGTCGACCGCGGCGTCCTCCTCCGGCTCGGGGGAGGACGCCGTGTCCTTCTCCTCCGCCTCGGGTGCGGCCTCCTCGGCCTCCTCGGCGACCTCAGGCTCCTTCTCCGGCCCGTCCTCCTCCGTCCGGGCGGACGCGGGTGAGGTGAGCCCGGGGATGAAGGCCGGGTCGAATCCGGCGCCCTCCAGGGGCTGGCTGCTCGAACCTATGCGCTGCTCCACAGCGGAGCAGTATGGTCGAGAAACCTGTGCCGCACACAGTCGGCCCCGACTTCGTTATCAGACGCCTACAAGAACCGGCCGCCCCACGGCGGTTGCGGGCCCCTACAGGAACAGGCTGAGCACGGCGGCCACCACGAACCCGGCCACCGACAGCACGCTCTCCAGCACCGTCCACGTCTTGAGCGTGTCCCGTTCGCTGATGCCGAAGTACTTGGCGACCATCCAGAAGCCGCCGTCGTTGACGTGCGAGGCGAAGATGGAGCCGGCGGAGATGGCCATGATGACCAGGGCGACGAAGGCCTGCGAGTGGTCGCCCTCCGCGAGCAGTGGCGCCACGATGCCGGCCGTCGTGACGATCGCGACCGTCGCCGAGCCCTGGGCCACCCGCAGGACCACGGAGATCAGGTAGGACAGCACGATCACCGGCAGGCCCACGTCGTTGAACGTGTCCGAGAGGGCCTGGGCGACCCCGCTGGCCTTGAGGACGGCGCCGAAGACGCCGCCCGCGCCGACCACCAGCAGGATGTTGCCGACCGGCTTGAGGGACGCGGTCGACACCGTCTCCAGGGACTTGCGGGACCAGCCGCGGCGGATGCCCAGCAGGTAGTACGCGAGGAACAGCGCGATCGTGAGCGCCACGAACGGGTTGCCGAAGAACTCGATGACCGAGCGCGGCGTGGACGGGTCCAGGGCGATCGACGAGAAGGTCGCGGCGAGGATGAGGACCAGCGGTGTGCCGATGATGCCGAGGACCGTGCCGAGGGAGACCGGCTGCTCGCTGGGCGCCACGCCCGCGGCCCGCTGCTCGTCGACGACGGCCTGCTTGGCCTCCTCGGCCGCCTCGACCATGTCCTGCGGCACGGGCACGAAGAGGCGGCGGCCGATCCACGCCGAGTACGCCCACGCGGCCACCACGGCGGGCAGACCACAGACGACCCCCATGAGGATGACCCGGCCGAGGTCGACGTGGAGGAGAGCGGCGGCGGCCACCGGGCCGGGGTGCGGCGGCAGGAACGCGTGGGTGACCGACAGGCCCGCGAGCAGCGGCAGGCAGTACAGCAGGATCGACTTGCCGGACCGCTTGGCGGCGGCGTAGACGATCGGTGCCAGGACGAAGATACCGACGTCGAAGAAGACGGGGATGCCGAAGATCAGGCCGGTCAGGCCCATGGCGAGGGGTGCGCGCTTCTCGCCGAACAGGCCGAGCAGCCGGCCCGCCAGGACCTCCGCGCCGCCGCTGACTTCGAGGATCGCGCCGAGCATGGTGCCCAGGCCGATGATGATCGCGACATGGCCGAGGATGCCGCCCATGCCCGACTCGATGGTGGAGACGGCGTCCGACTTCTGGACCGTGCCGAAGAGTTCGGTGACCGACAGTCCGGCCGCGAGGCCGACGGCTATGGAGACCGCCAGCAGGGCGACGAACGGCTGGAGTCTGACCCTGATGATGAGGAAGAGCAGCAGCGCGATGCCGAGCGCGGCGGTGAGCAGGAGTCCGGCGGTGCCGTCGACGAGGAGGAGCAGTCCTCCCGTGTGGGGCGGTGTCTCGGCGGGGGCGGACGCGGCGAGCGGATGGGACATGCGGGGGTCCTCTGCGTAAGTGCATGCAGCTTCTGGGTAGGGGGGAGCGCGACGCGGCGCATCGGGGCGCCGCGCCTCACGGGCGTGCGGGAATCGGGGGGTGGGTCAGCCGAGGACGGCGAGCGCGTCGATCTCGATGAGGAGGCCCGCGGGGAGACCGACGTAGACGGTCGTGCGCGCGGCGGGCGGCTGGGTCAGGCCCTGCTCCTCGAAGTACGCGTTGTAGATCTCGTTCATCTCGGCGAAGTGGGCCACGTCCGTCAGGTAGACGCGGATCATCATCACGTCGTCCCAGGAGGCGCCGCCCTCTTCGAGGATGGCCTTGACGTTGGCCAGGGTCTGGAGGGTCTGCTCGCGCAGGGTCGGCCCGGCGGGCGTGGGCGGCTTGCCCTCCTCGGCGGGCAGGAAGCCGACCTGGCCGGCGACCTGGAGGATGTTGCCCTTCCGCACCCCGTGCGAGAACTTCGCCGGCGGGGTGGTGTGGGTCTTCGGGGTGAGTGCGATCTTGTCCGTCATACGGTGCCCTTCACTGGTGTTCTGCCGGAGTACTCCCCGCTGATGGCGTCCGCCGTGCGGCGCACCAGCGGCAGGAGGGTGAGGAGTTCGTCGGCGGTGACGACGACGTTCGGCGCGGAGACCGACATCGCGGCGACGACCCGGCCGTCGGCGCCGCGGATGGGCGCCGCGACGCAGTTGATGGACTCCTCGTGGCCGCCGAGGTCGGTGGCCCAGCCCTGTTCGCGCACCTTCTCCAGCTCGCGCAGGAACGCGCTCGCGTTGGGGGTGGAACGGGCCGTGTACAGGGGGTAGTCGAGCTTCTCCGCGACGGCTCGCCGCTCGTGCTCGGGCAGGTCGGCCAGGAGCAGCTTCGCGACCGCGGCGACGGTGATGGCGACGGGCTTGCCGATGCGGGAGTACATCCGCACCGGGTAGCGGCTCTCCACCTTGTCGATGTAGAGGACCTCGTTCTCCTCGTACACGGCGAGGTGCACGGTGTGCCCGCAGCTCTCGTTGAGGCGGACCAGGTGGGGATGGGCGATCTCGCGGACGTCGAGGTTCTCCATGGCCTCCTGGGCGAGCGCGAAGAGGCGGGCGCCGAGGCGGTAGCGCTGGTCGGACTGGCGGTAGACCAGGCCGTGCTCGTGCAGGGTGCGCAGCAGGCGCAGGGCCGTGGACTTGTGGACGCCGAGGCGGTCGGCGACCTGCCCCAGGTCGGCGGGGCCCTCGGCGAGCAGCGGCAGGATGCTGAGCGCGCGGTCGACGGTCTGGCTCATGGCGTACGTACCTCCTCGTCGGCCCGCCGGACGTCCTCGGTCCAGCTGGGGCCGAGTCGCAGTCTCCCCCATGCCGCGTCGTCCAGGGCGGCGAGCCGGTCGGCGTGCTCGCGGGCGGGCGGCGCGGCGAGGTCACCTGGTGCGGTGAGGGCGGCGGCGGCCATGAGGTGCCCGTGCCGCAGCCGGTCCCGGGCGGGCAGTCCGCGCAGGGTGGCGGAGAGGAACCCGGCGGCGAAGGCGTCGCCCGCGCCGACGGCGGCGACGACCTCGACCCGCGGTGCGGGGACGAAGGTGACGTCCTGCTTGTCGAAGACGGTGGCTCCGGCGGCGCCCTGCTTGACGACCAGCACCTCGGGTTCGGGCAGGGCGGCGCGGACGGCCTCGGCGCTGTGCAGCCCCCAGGCCTCGTCCTGACCCACGAACACGAGGTCCGCGCCACGGGCGAGGTCGCGCAGGACCCCGGGTGCGTCCAGGTCGCGCCACAGGCCGGGCCGGTGGTTGACGTCGAAGGAGACCAGGGGGCGGCCGGGGCGGCGTGCGGTCAGCGCGCGCATCAGGTCCAGGCAGCTGCCGGACAGCGCGGCCGTGATCCCGGACAGGTGCAGCACGCGTCCGGCGCCCACCGACGTCGGGTCGGGGTCCGTCGGGCTCATCGCGGACGCGGCGGAGCCGGCCCGGTAGTACGCCACCTCGTGCGCGTCGGTGGCCCGGTCCCCGGCGGTGCGGAAGTAGATGCCCGTCGGGCGGTCGGGGTCGCGGCGCACGTGCGCCACGTCGACCCCGTAGCCACCGATCGCCTCCACCAGATGATCGCCGAAGGGGTCGTCCCCGACCCGGCTGACCCACCGCGCGGAGTGCCCCGCCGCCGCCAGCACGCACGCCACGTTGGACTCCGCCCCGCCGATCCCCCGCTCGAAGGAGGGAACGTCGGCGAGGCGGCCCGGCCGGGTGGGCAGGAACGTGACCATGGACTCGCCGAGCGCGACGACGTCCACGACGTCGGGGGTGTCGCAGGGTCCGGTGGGGGTCACGATGCTCGTAGCTCCTCGGCGGCTTCGGTAGGTGGCGGATTCATTGACCGGCGGTGGCCGAGATGTTAGACAGCGTTCAGCGACATACGCAACGAAGGTTGCATAGAGTGCAACAGCGCAGATCAGGAGGCTCCATGCCAGCCGACACCGCCGCCGAGTCCCTCGCCCGGCTCGCCGCAGAGCGCGTCGACCACCGCTTCAAGGGCCTCCCGCCGGACGCCGACGGGCTGACGGTCGGCGAGCTGGCCGCCCAGCGCCGCAACCTCTTCACCGGCGGCTTCGCCACGCCCGTGCTCGCGCTGTCCGCCGAGCGCCTGGAGCACAACCTGAAGCTCATGGAGACGTACGCGGCCCGGCACGGCCTGGCCTTCGCGCCGCACGGCAAGACCTCCATGGCCCCGCAGCTGTTCCAGCGCCAGATCGAGCACGGGGCGTGGGGCATCACGCTCGCGGTGCCGCACCAGGTGCGGGTGGCGCGCGCCTTCGGCACCCGGCGCGTGTTCCTCGCGAACGAACTGGTCGACGCGGCGGCCCTGCGCTGGATCGCGGCCGAGCTGGACGCCGACCCCGATTTCGCGTTGGTCTGTTACGTCGACTCCGTGCGCGGGGTCGAGCTGATGGACGCGGCCCTGCGAGGTGCCACCCGGCCCGTCGACGTCGTGGTCGAGCTCGCCGCCGGTGAGGGCGCCCGGACCGGTGTGCGCACGGAGGCGGAGTGCGCGGCGGTCGCGGACGCCGTGGCCGCGACGCGGACGCTGCGGCTGGTCGGCGTCGCGGGCTACGAGGGCGAGGTGCCGAAGGCCGACCCGGAGCGGGTGACGGCGTGGCTGCGGCGGCTGGTCGCGCTCGCCGCCGACTTCGACAAGGCGGGGCGCTTCACCGGCCTGGACGAGATCGTCGTCAGCGCGGGCGGCAGCGCCTGGTTCGACGCGGTCGCCGAGGTCTTCGCGGAGATCCCCGAACTGTCCCGGCCCGTGCTGAAGTTGCTGCGCTCGGGCGCCTACGTCTCGCACGACGACGGCCACTACCGCAAGCTGACCCCGTTCAACCGGGTGCCCGAGGAGGGCGCCCTGGAGCCCGCGTTCCGGCTGTGGACCCAGGTGGTGTCACGGCCCTCCGCCGAGCAGGCCTTCGTCAACGCGGGCAAGCGGGACGCGGCCTACGACCTCGACCTGCCGTTCGCGCAGGTGATCCGCCGGGACGGCACCGAGCGCCCGGCCACCGGCGTGTCGGTGACGGCCCTGTCCGACCAGCACGCCTGGCTGAGCACCACACCGGAGGCGGACCTCCGGGTCGGCGACTGGGTCGGGCTCGGGCTGTCCCACCCGTGCACCTCGTTCGACAAGTGGCAGCTGATCCCGGTCGCCGAGGCGGACGGCACGGTCGTCGACTACGTCCGCACGTTCTTCTAGGAGGCGCGAAGCGATGGAAGAGCTCGTCATCCGGGACGCCGAGGTCGTCGACGGCTCCGGCGCCGACTCCTACCGGGCCGACGTCGTCGTCGACGGCGGCCGGATCACCTCGATCGTCAAGGAGGCCGCGGCGGCCGGCTGCCAGCGGCCGAAGGCCCGCCGGGAGCTGGACGCCGAAGGGCTGGTCCTCTCCCCCGGCTTCGTCGACATGCACGCCCACAGCGACCTGGCACTGCTGCGCGACCCCGACCACAGCGCCAAGGCCGCGCAGGGCGTGACGCTGGAGGTGATCGGCCAGGACGGGCTGTCGTACGCGCCGGTCGACGACCGCACGCTCGACGAGGTGCGCCGGGCGATCGCCGGGTGGAACGGGCCCGGGGACGACATCGACTTCGACTGGCGCACGGTCGGCGAGTACCTGGACCGGCTCGACCGGGGCATCGCCGTCAACGCGGCCTACCTCGTCCCGCAGGGCACGGTCCGGGCGCTCACCGTCGGCTGGGAGGACCGGGACGCCACCCCGGACGAGCTGGACCGGATGCGGCAGTTGGTCGCCGAGGGCATGGAGCAGGGCGCCGTCGGCATGTCGTCGGGGCTGACGTACACGCCCGGCATGTACGCGCGGAACGCCGAACTGACCGAGCTGTGCAAGGTGGTGGCGTCCTACGGCGGCTACTACTGCCCGCACCACCGCTCCTACGGCGCCGGCGCGCTGGAGGCGTACCGGGAGATGATCGCGCTGACGAGGAAGGCGGGCTGCTCCCTCCATCTCGCCCACGCCACGATGAACTTCGGCGTGAACAAGGGCCGGGCGCCGGAGCTGCTGGCCCTGCTGGACGAGGCCCTGGCGGCCGGGGCGGACATCAGTCTCGACACGTACCCCTACACCCCGGGCTGCACGACGCTCGCGGCCGTGCTGCCGAGCTGGGCGAGCGAGGGCGGCCCGGAGGAGACCCTCAGGCGGCTGGCGGACCCCGGTACGGCGGAACGCATCCGCCACGACCTGGAGGTCACCGGCTCCGACGGCTGCCACGGCGTGCCCGTCGAGTGGGACACCATCGAGATCTCGGGCGTGAACGATCCGGCCCTCGCCGACTACGTGGGCCGGACGATCGAGGAGTCGGCGGCCGTCCGGCGGGAGGACCCCTGGGTGACCGCGCGCGCCCTGCTGCTGGCCGACCGGCTGGCCCCGACGATCCTCCAGCACGTGGGCCACGAGGAGAACGTCCGGGAGATCATGCGGCACCCGGTGCACACGGGCGGCTCGGACGGCATCCTCCAGGGCGCCAAGCCGCACCCGCGGGCGTACGGCACGTTCCCCCACTATCTCGGGCACTATGTACGGGAGTTGGGGGTGCTGTCGCTGGAGGAGTGCGTCGCGCACCTCACCTCGCGTCCGGCCGCGCGGCTGCGACTGCCGGACCGGGGCCTGGTCCGCGAGGGGTACGTGGCCGACCTGGTGCTCTTCGACCCGGCGACGGTCGCGGCGGGCTCCACCTTCGCGGAGCCGCGCCGCCTCCCGACGGGCATCCCGTACGTCCTGGTCGACGGCCGGTTCGTGATCGAGGACGGCCGGCGCACGGACGTGCTGGCGGGCCGGGCGGTCCGCAGGACTCCTCCCGCGTGACCGCCCGGCCGGCACCCTGCCCCACGACTCGGGACAAGCCGCCTTACGGCTTGGGCAGGGTGCAGCCGCTCGCGCTCAGGTCGAGCTTGTTGTCGATGCCGAAGCAGGCCGGGATCCCGTAGGTCTGCTGGGCGTAGTTGATGCCCTTGCGGACGGTCACGGTGCCGTTCGCGTCGACCTCACAGGGGTTGTTCACCGTGCAGCGCTCGCCGTCCTCGTTACCGGTGTTGTTGACGGCGACGACCTTGCCGGTGGCCTCGTCGACGACCGGCGAGCCGGACGTGCCGCCGATGGTGTTGCAGGCCGAGGTGTAGCGGACCGAGTCCTTCCAGGTCCAGTCGCCCTCCTTCAGGGTGGGCACGAAGCCGTCGACGGAGCAGCTGTATATCCGCTTCCAGTAGCCCGAGGGGATGCTGATGGCGGTGCCGGCGACCGGGTGACTGTCGTTCAGCGTCAGCGCGTTGATGTTGTACGAGCTCTTGATCTGCGCGTACGTGGTGGTGAGCTGGTACAGCGCGACGTCCGTGTCGGTCATCGTGCCGTAGGCGAGCTTGGCGGCGCGCAGGGTCGCGACGCGCGAGCCGGAGGCGTTGAGCAGGCTGAAGGTGCGGCTGGACGCCTTGTCGACGAGGACCTCGCCGGGCCCGGGGAAGCCGGACTCCAGACAGTGGCCGTTGGTCATCACGAGCGCCGGGTCGTTGCTCTCGGAGTCCGGCATGCGGACGACGGAGCCGGAGCAGTTGCTGAGCGCGACCGTGCCGGCGAAGTTGACCGCCTTGGCCGACGGGTTGAGCCCGGCCAGCGTCTGCTCCACGGACGAGACCACGCCCGAGACGGCGGACGTGGCCGAGCCCGTGTCCGCGGCCTTGCCGACGCCCGTGGGGGCGGCCTCGGCAGCGGTCGCGGGGGCCGCGCCGGCCCCGGCTATCGCCAGGGCGCAGAACGCGGCGGCGAGAGGTTTTCTCATGGGGGGTCCCCTCTTGCGACGGAGGCGGCCGGAAATCCTCCGGCCGCCCGCAGTGTTGTCATGCACATTGTGATCGTCGCAAGGCGGGCGGGGCAAGGAGTCGTTCCACAAGCGGAACCAGCGCGTCCTGCCCGACCCTACTCAACCGCCCTCACCGGTCGGCTACTTGGGGCCCTTCGTACCACCGGGGCCGTGGCCCGGTTTTCCCTCGGCTCTGCCCGGGGGTGTCGCGGTGGTGTCGGGGGCGGACGTCGTCGGGGTGGCGGCCGGAGGGTTGACGGCCGGGGGCGGCGCGCTGTCTGGCACATCGTCGGACGGGGTGGGGCTCGCGGTGACCGACGGGCTCGCGGACGCGGTCGCGGACGGCTCGCCGCGATCCGCCGGCCGGCCGGCGAGCGGCGCGGCGGGACTCGAGGCCGGGTCGGTGCCGGTGGGCATGACCGGCGACTCCCCCACCGTCGGCCCGCTCCGGCCGCCCTCGCCGCCCCGCGTCCCGGACGGCGACCCCGAGAAGGAGAACCCGGCGATCAGAGCCGCCGCCGACACGGCACCCACGGCACCGGCGGCGACCGCCACCCGGCGCGATCGCCAGGGACTCGTCCGCCGCCGGGCGCGATGCCCCGCCCCGGACCGACGCCCCGCCGGCACCACCGGCAGCTCGCGCGTGTCGCCCACGGCGCCGGCGGCTCCCACGGTGCCGACGGCGCCCGTGACGTTCCTGGCGTGCGTGGCTCCCACGGCACCGGTGGCGCCGCCTCCTGCGCCTCCCGCGACGCCGCCGCCCGCGCCACCCGCGGCGTCCACACCCATGCCGCCTGTGTCGCCCGGACCGGTGAGCCCCGCGCCGCCGGTGGCGCCCGTGACTCCGGCGGTTCCCGTGACTCCGGGGGCTCCCGCGACTCCGGTGACTCCCATGACCCCCGCGCCCGCCGCGCCGTGCATGGCCTCCGTGAGCCCGGCGGCCCCGAGTGCCTCTGTGGCCCCTGTGGCCCCTGCGACCCCTGTGGCGCCGACAGCCTCTCCGGTAGCCGTAGCCCCCGCCGCCCCCATGGCCCCCGCGGTGCCCGCCCGGTCCGTGTCGCCGTACACGTCCTGCCATCCGTGCGCCGCCGCCGGATCGGCGTACCCGTCGTACGCCGGGGGCGGGGCGGCCTGCGGCAGGTACACGTTCGGCGGCCCCTGGGGCTCGCCGCCGGTCGCTCCGTCGGCGTATTCGAATGACTTGGACATGGCGGCGCATTCTAGGGACAGGAGGTGCTGGTGGGACAGCGTGCGGCGATATCCACCCAAATCGCCGCGTCTCACGTGGCGGAAAACACGACCCGAGAGGCGTTACCGGGCCGTAAGCTCCCAGACATGCAGGTGATCCAGTCGACCAAGCTCGCCAACGTCTGTTACGAGATCCGGGGCCCGGTGCTCGAGGAGGCGATGCGGCTGGAAGCGGCCGGTCACCGGATCCTCAAGCTGAACACGGGCAACCCGGCGGCGTTCGGCTTCGAGTGCCCGCCCGAGATCCTGGAGGACATCCTCCGCAACGTCTCCTCGGCCCACGGCTACGGGGACGCGAAGGGCCTGCTGGCCGCCCGCCGCGCGGTCGTGATGCACAACCAGACCCTCGGCATCGAGACGGACGTCGAGCACGTCTTCATCGGCAACGGCGTCTCCGAGCTGATCGTGATGGCGATGCAGGGCCTGCTGGACGACGGCGACGAGGTCCTCGTGCCCGCGCCCGACTACCCGCTGTGGACCGCCGCCGTCTCCCTGTCCGGCGGCACCGCCGTGCACTACCGCTGCGACGAGCAGGCCGACTGGATGCCCGACCTCGCCGACGTCGAGCGCAGGGTCACCGACCGCACCAAGGCGATCGTGATCATCAACCCGAACAACCCGACGGGCGCGGTCTACGACGAGGCGATGATCAAGGGCCTGACCGACATCGCCCGCCGCCACAACCTGCTGGTCTGCTCGGACCAGATCTACGACAAGATCCTGTACGACGGCGCCACGCACACGCCGACCGCCGCCGTCGCGCCCGACCTGCTCACCCTTACCTTCAACGGCATGTCGAAGGCGTACCGGGTGGCCGGCTACCGGGTGGGCTGGATGTCGATCTCCGGGCCGCGGGCGCACGCCGACTCCTACATCGAGGGCCTGACGATCCTGGCGAACATGCGCCTGTGCGCGAACATGCCGGGACAGCACGGCGTGGTCGCCGCGCTCAGCGGACGGCAGACGATCAACGACCTGGTGCTGCCGGGCGGGCGGCTGCGCGAGCAGCGGGACGTCGCCTACGAGCTGCTCACCCAGATCCCGGGCGTGACGTGCGTGAAGCCGAAGGGGGCGCTGTACCTCTTCCCGCGCCTCGACCCCAAGGTCTTCAAGATCAAGGACGACCGGCGGATGGTCCTGGACCTGCTCCGGCGGGAGAAGATCATGGTCGTCCAGGGCACCGGCTTCAACTGGCCGGAGCCGGACCACTTCCGGGTGGTGACGCTGCCGACGGTCGGGGACCTGCGCGACGCGGTGGGGCGGATCGGGCACTTCCTGGACGGCTACAGCCAGCACTGACCCCGGCACTCCGTTCACGGTATGTATGCGGCCAGTCCGGTTTTGTGAGCAACTCAACTTTAGACGAAATCTAAGCTAGGATGGTTTCCTGCAAGCATTCAGGAGGCCCTCCCATGTACGAACCGATCCGCACCAAGTCGGTCCACAGCACGGTGGACGGCCCCCACCCGGACTTCCCCCACCGTTCCCGTGAGGAAGAGCTGGACATCCAGCTCGCGGGCCATCTCGCCGCCCTGCTCGCCGTCACGGACGAGCTGCGCGCGCTGGAGGGCTCGTCCGACCTGGACACGGCGGCGGAGCGGCTCGCGGAGCAGGTGGGCCGACTGAGGGGCGGCACCGCCCCGGCCCGGGTGACCGGCACGCGGCGCGAGCGGAACGCCGCCGCCCTGCACCGGCGGGCGCACGCCCTGGCCGGCCGGGCCCTGGTCGTCGCCGCCTCCCGCGCCGACACGGCGGCCGCGATCCTGGCCGCCGAGCGGATGGACGCCCACGCGGCGGCGCTGGAGCCGCGCGCACTCGCGTCCCGCTGAGCCCCGCGGGGCTCCCCCTGACGGCCCCGGTCCGCGCGCACCCGCAGCGACGCGCGGACCGGGCGCCACAATCCCCTTCGTGAGGGCTCTCGGGTACCCGGGTGCGGAGCCCGTCATTCCTGTTGCATACCGGGATCGCCCGGTCATCCCCCGTTCACCCGGACCGTCCTGGAACGTTGGATTCCAGGAGCACGCTCCCCGGCGTGAGACGTATCGCAGGAATCGTCCTCGCGGTCGTGCTGATCGGCGGCGTGGTGGCAGCCGTCGTGGCCGGCCGGCAAGGAGAGGACACCGGCACGGCAACGAAGACCGTGCGCGCGGTGATCGGATCGGAGAAGGCGGAGTTCTTCGCCGATCCCGACGTGGTGAAGGCCCTCGCCGCCAAGGGCTACACCGTCGAGGCGGAGACCTCCGGGTCCTGGGCCATGGAGGGCCTGGACCTCAAGGGGTACGACCTCGCCTTCCCGTCCAGCCAGGCGCCCGCCGTCGAACTCGCCGAACGGTACGAGGTGCGCGGGACGCTGCCCCGGCCCTTCTACTCGCCCCTCGTGGTCGTGGCCCATCGCGCCGCCGCCGAGGTGCTCGCCGGGAACGGACTCGCGTCGCTCGACGCGGAGCACCGCGGCACCCTCAGGATGGGCGCCTACCTCGACGCCGCCCGGGACGACCGCACCTGGCAGCAGCTCAAGGGCGCGGACCGGCACGGGGAGTTGAGCGGCACGCTCTTCATCTCCAGCACCGATCCGAAGACCTCCAACTCCGGGGCGCTGTACCTCGCCGCCGCCTCCTACGTCGCCAATGGCGGCCGGGTCGTCGCGAGCGAGGCCGACCTCGACCGCACGGCGCCGCTGCTGAGGAAGCTCGTCACCGTCCAGGGCGCCCAGCAGACCGGCTCGGACGCGGTCTTCCGGGACTTCGTCAGCGGCGCGGGCAACCCGCTGGTGCTGGTCTACGAGTCCCAGGTCGCCTCGCTGCTCGCCGGCGGGCAGCAGCCCGGTGACCTCGTCGTGCTGTACCCCGACACCACCGTCAACAGCGACCACACGGTCGTGGCACTCACCGGGAACGGCAAGGCGCTCGCCGAACTCCTGGGCAGCGACCCGGCGTTGCGGCAGCTCGCCGTCCGGCACGGGTTCCGGCCACAGGGCGCCGCCGTCGGGTTCGCCTCGGCCACCACCTACCTCAAGCAGGAACTGACCGGTGTCCGGCAGGCGCCCGTGCCCACCTCCGAGGTGCTGCACGAGATGGCGCGCCGGGCACGCGGATGACAGGGGGAAACCGCACGTGACCAGCACCGACTCCGACTTCACGCTCACCCCGCCCGAGCCCGTCGCGCCCGTGCCGCGGGAGAAGGCCGGCGGGCTCGTCCCCGTCGACGAGACCGTCCGCACCGACATGGCCCGCAAGGCCGCCGCCTACGTCGAGGGGCTCGCCGCGCTCGACGCCCGCTCGCCCGAGTTCGCCGGCAAGGTCGGGGAGATCACGGCCCTCGGCGCGGGCGAGATGCGCTCCGCCGCCGCCCAGTCCAACCGCATGCTGGAACGCACCGTGCGCAGCCTGCCGGACAAGGGCGGCGACGCCCAGTCGCAGGTCGCGGGCTCGCTCGTGGAACTGCGGCGGGTGGTCGAGGACCTGGACCCGCGCGACCTGCCGGCGGGCAAGGGCCGCAAGTTCCTCTCCCGGCTGCCCGGCGGCAACAAGCTGCGCGACCACGTCGCCAAGTACGCCTCCGCCCAGGGCACCCTCAACAGAATCGTCGGTTCGCTCCGCGGCGGCCAGGACGAACTGCGCCGCGACAACGCCGCGTTGCAGACCGAGCGGGTCCGGCTGTGGGAGACCATGGGCAAGCTCCAGGAGTACGTGGTCCTCACCCAGGCCCTGGACACGGCCGTCGAGGAGCACATCGCCGGCGTCGAGGCGGCCGACCCGGCGCAGGCCGACACCCTCCGCGCCGACGTGCTCTTCCCGGTCCGGCAGAAGCACCAGGACCTGCTGACGCAGCTCGCGGTGTGCGCGCAGGGGTACCTCGCCATGGACGTCGTACGCCGCAACAACGACGAGCTGATCAAGGGCGTCGACCGGGCGGCCACCACGACCGTGTCGGCCCTGCGCATCTCGGTGATGCTGGCGTCCGCGCTGGAGAACCAGAAGAAGGTCGTCGACCAGGTCAACGCGTTGCGCGGCACCACCGAGGACCTGATCCGGGGCAACGCGGAGATGCTCGCCACGCAGAGCGGGGAGATCCAGCGCATCGCCGCCGACCCGGCGGTCGGGGCGGAGACCCTGCGGTCGGCGTTCCAGCAGATCTACCGCACGCTCGACGCGATCGACACCTACAAGGTCCAGGCGACCGAGGCGATGGCGGCGACCGTCGAGTCCCTCACCTCCGAACTGCAGCAGGCGAGCACGTATCTGGAGCGGAGCCGGGCGCAGGGCGCGCTGGAAGGGGGCCGGGCATGAGACGACGCGGCCTCGCCGTCGCCCTCGCCGCGGTGACGGTGCTGACGGCGGCCTGCACCGCCCGGGAGGAGCCGGCGGCGCCCCGCACCCCCGGCGTCCCCGGGCCGGCCGAACCGGGCACCCTGCGCGTCCTCGCCTCCAGCGAGCTGAGCGACATGACCCCGGTCCTGGAACGGATCGGGAAGGACACCGGCATCACGGTGCGGCCCGTCTACATGGGCACCCTCGACGCCGTCGACCTCCTGGCGAAGGGCAGGGCGGACGGGGCCTACGACGCCGTGTGGCTGTCGTCCAACGACTACCTGCGGCTGCGTCCGGACGCGGCGCGGAAGGTCGTGTCGGAGACGCCCGTGATGACGAGCCCGGTCGCCGTCGGCGTGCGGACGGCCACCGTGCGGGCGCTGGGCTGGAAGCCTGCGGACGTCACCTGGTCCCAGGTCGAGAAGGCGGTCCGGGACGGCAGGCTGACGTACGGCATGACCGACCCGGCCCGCTCGAACTCCGGTTTCGCCGCGCTGGTCTCGGTCGCCTCCGCCCTCTCCGGCGCCCAGTCCGCCCTGAGCGACGACGACGTCACGAAGGCCACGCCCCGGCTGGAGGAGTTCTTCCGGGGGCAGAAGCTGACCTCGGGCTCGTCGGGCTGGCTCGCGTCGGCCTACCGGCGTCGCGGGAACGTCGACGCGTTGCTGAACTACGAGTCCGTGCTCAAGGGCATCCCCGGGCTCACCGTGATCCGCCCCCGCGACGGCGTCGTCACCGCCGACTACCCGCTCTCCACCCTCGCCTCCTCCTCGGCGGCGACCCGCGAGGACGTCCGCCGGCTCACCGAGGCGCTGCGCTCGCCGGAGGCGCAGCGGGACATCACCCGCCGCACCCACCGCCGTCCCGTCGTCGCGTCCGTGCCGCCCGCACCCGGCCTCGACACCGGGCGTCGGCGCGAACTTCCCTTCCCGGGCAGCCGTTCCGTCGCCGACGGGCTGCTCGACGCGTACGAGAACAAGCTGCGCCGCCCGTCCCGCACGGTGTACGTCCTCGACACCTCCGGCTCGATGGAGGGGGACCGGCTGGACGGGCTGAAGTCCGCGCTCACCGGGCTCACCGGGGACTTCCGCGACCGGGAGGAGGTGACGCTGATGCCGTTCGGCTCGCGGGTGAAGAGCGTACGGACGCACGTCGTCGACCCGGCCCGGCCGCGGCAGGGCCTCGACGCGATCCGCGCCGACACCGCCCGGCTCACCGCCGAGGGCGAGACCGCGATCTACACCTCCCTGGAGAAGGCCTACGACCATCTCGGCACCGACCGGGACACGTTCACCTCGATCGTGCTGATGACGGACGGCGAGAACACCACCGGCGCCGAGGCCGGGCAGTTCGAGGACTTCTACGAGCGGCTGCCGCGCGAGCGGGCCGAGATCCCCGTGTTCCCCATCCTGTTCGGCGACTCCGACCGGGCCGAGCTGGAGCACATCGCCGAGCTGACCGGCGGCCGGCTCTTCGACGCCCGGCAGGGTTCGCTCGACGGCGCCTTCGAGGAGATCCGTGGCTACCAGTAGGTTCGTCCGCTACCTGGAGTCCCGCAAGAACATCACGGGCAGCGCCTGCGGGGTCGTGGGCCTCGCCCTGACGTTCGCGGGCGTGGCGGGGCCGTACTGGCCCGTCGTGGTGGCCGGTCTGTACGGGGCGGGCGCGCTGATCGCCCCGCCGGAGCGGCCGGACCCGCCGGCCTTCCCGGATCCGTCGGCCCAGCTCGACGAGGTGCGCGCGGACCTCGGCACGCTCCGCGCCTACCTGGCCGGCGTCGACCTGCCGCCCGCCGTCGCGGCCCGGCTGGGCGAACTCACCGACCTGCTCACGGCGTTGCTCGACCCGGGGTGGACCACGGAGCTGCTGGCGCACGACCCGGAGGGCGTGCACACCCTGTCCCGGACCGTGCGCCGGGATCTGCCGGAGGCCGTCGACGCCTTCGTGCGGACCCGGTGGTGGGCGCGGCTGTCGCCCGGGGCGGAGGCGCCCGAGCGGCATCTGGAGCGGCAGCTCGGCCTGCTGCGGGAGGAGGCCGAGCGGCTGGCGGCGGGCCTGCGGGAGACCGAGGCCCGCCGCCAGGAGTCCGTCACCCGCTACCTGGAGGACAGGGGCGGGCCGGCGGGCGGCGGGCTCAGCGCCTGACGTACACCTCGGCCGACGCCGTCGCCCCGGCGTGCAGGTCGTCACCCGGCCAGCTGACCGTGTAGGTCACCTCGCGGCGGGTGCGCGGCACGTCGTTGATGGTGAACGTGCCGTCGGCGGCGACGGTCACCGACGACAGGGTGCCGGTGCCGAGCCGGTCCTCGCGCACGACCTTGAGCACGGGCCGTTCCGCGAGCGCCTTGCCCTGCGCGGTGAAGGTGCCGGTGATCTCGATGCCGCCGGACATGCTCGCCTCCTCGGGGGCGGTGAGCGCGATCGAGGTGGGCGCCTTGGCGACCGTCACGGTGTGCGTGACGTCCGTGGCCGGGCGGTGGGTGAGGTCGCCGAGGTAGGACACCGTGTAGGTGGCCTCGCCGGTCCGGTCGGGTTCGTCGAGGACGGTGAAGGTGCCGTCCTCCTTCACGGTGGCGGTGCCCAGCTGGTGGGTGCCGCTCGCGTCGGTGCGGGTCGCGGTGACCTTGACGGGCTCGGCGGGCGCGGGGCCGTCCAGCTCCAGCTTGCCGCGCACGGCCAGCGGCTCCCCGGCGACGGCCGTGCCGGGGCTGTGGGTCAGGCCGCCGGTGAAGCGGGTGTCGTACTGGACGGCCGGCGGCTGGATGATGTGCAGCCAGTACTGGCTGCCGGCGGCGTTGGTGGTGACCGCGAACAGCCGGGAGCCGTCCGCGGACCACTCCATGCCGCGCGGGACGACCCGGTCGCCGTCGAGGCTGCCCTCGAAGACGAACTCCAGCGGGGCGGAGGAGTCGGCCGGGTCGGCGGGCTGGAGCAGCAGGTCCGGGGTGGAGCCGGTGGCGGACGCGCCGCGCGCCAGGTACCTGCCGTCGCCGCTGAACGCCACGGCGGAGGCGGTGGCGCCCTGCGGGAGCGCCGGGTAGCCGGTCGCCGCGTCCGACAGGTCGCTGGTGTTGAGCAGCCGCGTGCCGTGGGCGGCGTCCGCGAGGGCGACCTTGCTGCCGTCCGCGGAGAACGCCATGTCCTTCAGGTTCAGCGCGCCCTTGCCGTCGGCGTCGGCGAACCGGCGGGCGGCGTTGCGCACCGGGGTGTCGCCGCTGGTGTCGAACACCGTGACGAAGGGGTTGGCCGCCTGCGGGGCGGTCGGCTGGCCCATCAGCATCCGGTCGCCGGGGCCGGCCTCCAGCTGGAGCCGGCCGTAGTCGTTCCAGCCGGTCCGGGTGTGGGCGCCGCCCACGAGGGCGTCCAGATTCGTGTGCGCGGTCGTGGCGCACTGGGAGGAGTAGGACGCGTAGGGCGTGGTGAAGTACACCTCGCCACCGGAGAAGGCGAGTTCGCGTCCGCACTGGTCGAGGTTGGCGCTGACGGCGCTGGTCTGCGTGAGCGTGGTGGTGTCGTAGCCCACGATCCGGCTGCGCTCGCCGGCGTACAGGGTGGAGCCGTCGGCGCTGAGCGCCAGGCCGGAGATATGGCTCGGGGTGGTGATCGTGGAGATGCGCTCGCCGCCGAAGCTGTAGACGGCGATGGTGCCCTTGTAGTACGAGTCGCCCGTCATGGCGTCCGCGACGAAGACCCGCTCGTGGACCGAGTCGACCGCGAGCGCCGAGTACGTCGTCATGGGCAGCTTCACCACGGCGTCGGAGGCCGCCGCGTGCGCCGCGGGCGCGGCGGCGACGGTCAGTCCGGTTCCCGCCAGCAGCGCGGCGGACAGCGTGGCCGCGAGACGTCTGGAACGGTGTGCAGTATGCAACTGTGCCCCCCACAGGCTGTCTTGAGGGCCTCACCGGGACCGGTGAGACGCCTGTAGGCAGCATGAAACAGGCGTGAAGATCCTGTGAGCAAGGGGGCGCGCGGGAACGACGGAGGCAGGGGCCCGCACGCCGTTGTGCGGGCCCCTGCCTGCGGTGGTGCGTCCACCGCGGCCGGCCGTGACGATGTTGCTGGTCAGGGCACTGTCGGTTCCGGCCGGCCGCGGAGTTCGGGGGTGGGGCTCAGCCCAGGCGCTCCACCAGGGCGCGGTACTGGTCCCACAGCTCCTTCGGCGTGTGGTCGCCGAAGGTGTTGAGGTGCTCGGGGACCAGGGCGGCCTCCTCGCGCCAGACCTCCTTGTCGACCGTGAGGAGGAACTCCAGGTCGGAGTCGGCCAGTTCCAGGCCGTTCGTGTCGAGGGCGTCCTTCGTCGGCAGGATGCCGATCGGGGTCTCGACGCCCTCCGCCTTGCCCTCCAGGCGCTCCACGATCCACTTCAGGACGCGGGAGTTCTCACCGAAGCCGGGCCAGACGAACTTGCCGTCGTCGTCCTTGCGGAACCAGTTGACGTAGTAGATCTTCGGCAGCTTGGACTGGTCCTTGTCCTTGGCCACGTCGATCCAGTGGGCCATGTAGTCGCCCATGTTGTAGCCGCAGAACGGCAGCATCGCGAAGGGGTCGCGGCGCAGTTCGCCGACCTTGCCCTCGGCGGCGGCGGTCTTCTCGGAGGCCACGTTGGCGCCGAGGAAGACGCCGTGGTTCCAGTCGAAGGACTCCGTGACCAGGGGGACGGCGGTGGCGCGGCGGCCGCCGAAGAGGATCGCGGAGATCGGCACGCCCTTGGGGTCCTCCCACTCCGGCGCGATGATCGGGCACTGCGAGGCCGGGACGGTGAAGCGGGCGTTGGGGTGCGCGGCGGGCGTTTCGGACTCGGGCGTCCAGGAGTTGCCCTTCCAGTCCGTGAGGTGGGCCGGAGGCTCCTCGGTCATGCCCTCCCACCACACGTCGTTGTCGTCGGTGAGGGCGACGTTGGTGAAGACGGAGTTGCCCCAGAGCGTCTTCATGGCGTTGGCGTTGGTGTGCTCGCCGGTGCCGGGCGCGACGCCGAAGAAGCCGGCCTCGGGGTTGATGGCGTACAGGCGGCCGTCCTCGCCGAAGCGCATCCAGGCGATGTCGTCGCCGATGGTCTCGACCGTCCAGCCGGGGATGGTCGGCTCCAGCATGGCGAGGTTGGTCTTGCCGCAGGCGCTCGGGAAGGCCGCGGCGACGTACTTGGCCTCGCCGCGCGGCGGGGTCAGCTTGAGGACGAGCATGTGCTCGGCCAGCCAGCCCTCGTCTCGGGCCATGACGGAGGCGATGCGCAGGGCGTAGCACTTCTTGCCGAGCAGGGCGTTGCCGCCGTAGCCGGAGCCGTAGGACCAGATCTCGCGGTCCTCGGGGAAGTGCGAGATGTACTTGGTCTGGTTGCAGGGCCAGGGGACATCCTCCTGGCCGGGCTCCAGCGGGGCGCCCAGGGTGTGCACGGCCTTGACGAAGAAGCCGTCGGAGCCGAGCTCGTCGAGGACGGCCTGACCCATGCGGGTCATGGTGCGCATGGAGACGGCGACGTAGGCCGAGTCGGTGATCTCCACGCCGAGCGCGGACAGCGGCGAGCCGAGCGGGCCCATGCAGAAGGGCACGACGTACATGGTCCGGCCGCGCATCGAGCCGCGGAACAGACCGCCCTGACCGCCGGAGCCCTGGAAGATCTCCCGCATCTCGGCGGGGGCCTTCCAGTGGTTCGTGGGGCCCGCGTCCTCCTCCTTCTCGGAGCAGATGAACGTCCGGTCCTCCACGCGGGCGACGTCGGTGGGGTCGGAGGCCGCGTAGTAGGAGTGGGGGCGCTTGATCGGGTCGAGTTTCCGGAAGGTGCCCTTCTGGACGAGCTCCTCGCACAGTCGCTCGTACTCGGCCTCGGATCCGTCACACCAGACCACGTTGTCCGGCTGCGTCAGTTCTGCGATCTCGTTGACCCACGAGATCAGCCCCTGATGAGTGGTGGGGACGGTGGGAGCCGCGATGTCGCGCGCCACGATTGCTCCTAAATGAGGGATTTTTTGTGATGTGGAGGCCCCGTGGGGGCTGCGACCCGGATGCTTCGGGGTGGATCTTGGCGCTCATCCGGTGCCGACCGCACTCATTTGATCATCCGACGACTGCGCCCATCTGTCCAGAGGAGCGCACAGGTGAGCGACGTGAGGATCGCCACGGTTTCTCGCGCCGCTTTACGTGCACGTTGCGTTCACCAGACCGTCCGTTTGCGTAACCATCGTTCGGTCACGGTGAGAGGATGGCCACTCTTCGTCGGCCAATCCGGCGGACTGATACGTCACTTACGGTTCCGTAGCTACCATTCCGTCATGACTGCGTTCGCCCCCGACGCGCCCACGGACACGCCGGCCGACGGCCGCGGTCCGCAGGCGCTCTCCTTGCCGCACCCGGTGAAGCCCAAGCTGCGCGGCTGGCTGCACCTCGGCATGTTTCCGGCCGTCCTCGTCGCGGGTCTGGTGCTCACCGCCCTCGCCGACTCGACCAGAGGGCGCATCGCCTGCGGCATCTTCGCCCTGACCGCCTGTCTGCTGTTCGGCGTGAGCGCGCTCTACCACCGGGGCAACTGGAGCCCCCGTATGGACGGCATCCTGCGCCGACTGGACCACTCCAACATCTTCCTGATCATCGCCGGCACGTACACGCCGCTGACGATGCTGCTCCTGCCCGGCGCCAAGGGCCGGTGGCTGCTGTGGGGCATCTGGGCGGCGGCCGCCGCCGGGATCGTCTTCCGCGTCTTCTGGGTCGGCGCCCCGCGCTGGCTCTACACGCCGTGCTACATCGCGATGGGCTGGGCGGCCGTCTTCTACCTGCCGGACTTCATGCGGACCGGCGGGATCGCGGTCCTCGTCCTGGTCATCGTCGGCGGCGTGCTCTACAGCGCGGGCGGCGTCGTCTACGGCATCAAGCGGCCCAACCCGTCACCGCGCTGGTTCGGCTTCCACGAGGTCTTCCACTCCTTCACACTGGCGGCCTTCATCGCGCACTACGTCGGGATCTCACTGGTGGCTTACCAGCACGCCTGATCTCCCCCGCTCCGGCCTTCAGGGCCACGGCCTCGAGCCGTGGCCCTTTTCGCCGTCCCGAAAGGCACTGCCTATTGACAGAGTCAAGCTTATGAGAGTTACCGCCACTTCGCGGTTACCGTGAGGAGCGAGGCCGGCACCCCGGCCATGGCCGAGGCCGAGGCCGATGCCCGACAATGACCTTCATGACGGCCGCACGCACCACCCCCGCCGACCCACCCCAGCTGGGACTCCGGGAGCGGAAGAAGATCAAGACCCGCCAGGCGATCCGCGCCGCGACCTACGCGCTGATCGAGGAGCAGGGCTACGACGCCACGACGATCGAGCAGATCGCCGACCGCGCCGAGGTGTCGCCGTCGACCGTCTTCCGGTACTTCCCGACCAAGGAGGACATCGTCATCACCGACGCGTGGGACCCGGTGATGACGGAGGAGCTGCGGACCCGGCCGCTGGACGAGTCGTGGGCCGCCACCCTGCGGCACGTGATGCGCACGGCCCTCGACCGGAGCCTCGCCGAGGAACCCGAGGTGACCCGGCTGCGGACGCGGCTCGGCGTCGAGGTGCCCGCGGTCCGCGCCCGCATGATCGAGAGCACCGCGGCCACCGGCCGGCTGCTCCGCGACGCCCTCGCCGAGCGCTCCGGGCTCGACCCCGACAGCCTGGAGCTGCGGGTCTTCGCCATGTCGGTGATGGGCGGGCTGATGGAGGTCTCCCACTACTGGGCCGAGACCGGCCACCGCGACGACATCCGGGACCTCGTCGACCGCGCCCTGGACGTCCTGGAGCACGGCCTGCCCACCGGAAAAGCCTGAGGCCGGCGCCCCTCCCCGTGGCATCCTGACCGGGTGAACGGTCCCGAGATCCACGTCGACTTCGCGCCCGAGCTGCACGTCTTCGTCCCCCAGGCCCGCCGGAACGGCACCGTGCGGGCCACCACCGACGGCGTCTCCAGCCTCGGCCACGTCGTCGAGTCCCTCGGCGTGCCGCTGACCGAGGTGGGCGCGCTGTTCGTGGACGGCCGCGAGGTGCCCGTCTCGCACGTCCCGGCGGCCGGGGAGGCCGTGACCGTACGGACCGTCGCGCGCCCCCAGCAGGTCCCGGGCGCTCCCCTGCGGTTCCTCCTCGACGTCCACCTCGGCACGCTGGCCCGACGGCTGCGGCTGCTGGGCGTCGACACGGCGTACGAGTCGACCGATATCGGCGACCCGGCCCTCGCGGCGCGTTCGGCGGCCGAGCAGCGGGTCATGCTGAGCCGTGACCGGGGCCTGCTGCGGCGCCGGGAGCTGTGGGCGGGGGCGTTCGTCTACAGCACGCGTCCCGAGGAGCAGCTGCGGGACGTCCTGGACCGGTTCCGGCCCGAGCTGCTGCCGTGGACGCGGTGCACGGCCTGCAACGGGGTGCTGCGCACAGCGACCAAGGACGAGGTCGCCGACCAGCTCAAGCACGGCACGCACGCCACGTACGACGTGTTCGCGCAGTGCACGGCGTGCGGGCGGGCGTACTGGAAGGGCGCGCACCACGAGCAGCTGGAAGCGATCGTGGAGCGCGCCCTGGCGGAGTCACGCGGTCAGCGCTGACTCCGCCTCACGTCACCCTTTCCGCAGGCGGTCCCGTCCCGGTTGCGGTCCAGGCCCAGCGGGTCGTCCTTGCCGTTGACCTTCAGGCGGCCGTAGTCGTTCGCCCTGAGCCACTCGCAGCGGGCGGCCGTCGTCTTCTTCACCTCCGCCGGGAAGTCCGTCGGCACGCAGACGTTGATCGAGCCGTAGTGCCGGTCGCAGCCGGAGATCGTCGGGCTGACCTTCTGCGACGTGCGCTTCTTGCCGGGCCCCGCGACCTTGCCCTCGGGCGCGTCCGCGAAGTCGTGGACGTGGGCCGAGGCGTCCGTCGCCTTCAGGGCCTGCGGGCCTTGGAGGTGTACCCACTTCGCCACCGACGGCACGCCGTTGGCATCGACCGCGAAGAGCATGTACCAGCCGGGCGGCGCCAGGTTGGGGTTGCTCGTCACGTTCAGGTCGATGTTGTTGCCGTCGACCGACAGCGGCAGGTCCACGAACCGCTGGTTCGGGTCGGAGGAGTGCGTGACGGCGGCCGGGCGGATCAGCTCGGCCTTGGCGATCGGCCGGTCGACGGTGATGCGCTGGGTGTCGCCGTAGGTCCACTCGGTGTCGATGACCGACGTGATCGTCGGGCGGGGGCCCTTGAACAGGTAGGGCGGGCTGTAGACCGACACGTCGTGGTTCCAGGAGCCGTTGCCCGGGTTGTCGCCGGTGGTCATCACGCGGCCGTCGGGCAGCAGGAACGCCGAGGAGTGGTAGCCGCGCGCCTCGGGGTCGACGGCCACCGGGTCGAACGTCTCCGACGCGGGGTCGAAGATGGACGTCTCGTAGACCGGGTTGGCGCGGTTGTGCAGGGCGCCGCCCGTCTCCAGCACCTTGCCGTCGGGCAGGAGCACCGCGGAGACGTACATCTTGCCCTGGTCGCCGGTCTGCGGGACGGGCCCGTTGCCCAGGTCGACCGTGCCCTGCGGGATCGGCGGCCCGGCCACGTACGACGGGTTCGGCTGCTTGAGGTCGATGATGTCGGTCAGGCGGTTGGCCTCGGGGTTGGAGTCGATGTTGCCGCCGCCGAGGGTGAGGACCTTCTGGTCCTGCGCCGGGGGCAGCAGCACGCTGGCCGACTGGTCGCGCTCGTCCTTGTTCCGCAGGCCCGGCACCTGCGTGATGGTGTTGGCGCCGTAGTCGTAGATCGCCGAGCCGGTGCCGGGGATGTTGTTGCCGAAGACGTGACTGCCCGAGTAGAAGAGGCGGCCGTCCTGCATCAAAATCATCGACGGGTACAGGCCCCAGTACGACCAGGTCTGGTTGACCTTCCACAGCGGCTGCCACTGCTGCTCGGCCTCGGAGAACAGCTCGGCGGCGACCGAGCCGGTGGAGTCCTCGCGCAGACCGCCGAAGGAGATGACGTCACCGTTGCCGAGGATCGTGGCCGACGGGTACCAGTGGCCGTCGTTCATGTCGTTGGTCCTGGTGTAGGTCTCGGTCTCCGGGTCGAAGATGTACGAGTCCTTGTAGCCCTGGTAACCGACCCGGCCGTCCGCCGACGGGTAGCCCTTGTTGCCGGACATCACCAGCACCCGGCCGTCCTGGAGCTGGACGTGCCCGGCGCAGAACATGTCCTTCGGCGTGGGGATGATCTTGTACGAGCCGTTCGCCGGGTCGTAGACCGCCGAGGTGAAGGTGCCCGCCTCGAACATCGACTCGTCGTTGCCGGAGCCCGCGATCAGCAGCACCTTGCCGTTGTGCAGGACGACCGAGTGCATGGAGCGGACCGGGTTCTGCGTGGGCAGCACGTCCCACTTGCCGTTCGCGCACTGCTCCGCCGTGCCCGTGCACTCCGGCGGCAGGACCGGGTCGGGCACCTGGTCCATCGTGTAGTCGTCGGTGGTGGCGGAGCCGGTGCCGTAGACCGAGACGCCCCAGGAGATGCGGTCGGTGCCGGCCGGGACCTCGGGCGTGCGGACCGTCGCCTCGGTCCAGGTGCCCGCCAGGTCCAGCGTCTTCAGGTCGGTCCAGTACTGCCAGCCGGCCGTGGTGTCGTGCCGGAACAGCGTGATCGCCGCGTCGGACGTGGTCGTCTTGTACCAGAGGCCGAGGTCGTACTGCTTGCCCGGCGTCACCACCGGCGCGCAGTCGGCGGACTCGGTGATCAGCGCCTTGCGGTCGCCGTCGACCCGGCGGGTCAGCTCGACCTTCATGGCCTTGGCGCCGGAGTGCGCGTCGGCGGTGGTGGTGAAGGTGAAGTCGTTGTCGCCCCAGCCGGACTTCTCCCAGCAGTAGGGCATGTCACCGGTGCCGGCGGTCTCGAAGCCGGGGTTCTTGATGAGGTTGGCGGCGGAGGCGGGCTGGGGTGCGGTCAGCAGCAGGCCCGAGGTGAGGCCCGCCACGGACAGCAGTGCGGTCGTTCTGCGACGAAGGTTCACACGGCTCTCCTTGCGGTGCGGCCGCCGCGCGCGGACTCCTCACGGGCCCGGCGCGGCAGGTAGACCAGCGCTTCGGTCGCCACGAAGCGCAGGACGAAGGTCGTCACCAGCGCGAGCGCGGTGGCGGACAGCACGCCCAGGTGCAACTGGTGCACGAACAGGGCGATCAGCGGGATGCGCAGCACCAGATCCGCGTTGGCGAGCAGCGCGAACCGCCCGACCCGGTCCCACCAGCGCCGGTGCCGGCGCCGCTCGCGGAACAGCAGGTGCTCGATGAGCACGAAGTTCCAGGCGACGCCGAGCTGGTTGGCGAGGATCTCCGCCGGTACGTAGTGCATGCCGAGCGCGGTCAGCGCCCACAGGCCGAGCAGGTTCGGCACGAAACCGGTCAGCCCGATCAGGCCGAAGCCGACCATCCGTGCGACCGGCGAGGCGGCCCGCAGCCCGGCCAGGTGGCGCAGGAAGCGCAGGCCCTCCTGCGCGGTGGACTTGGACTCCCCGGCGAACCGGTCCTGGAAGACGAACGGCACCTCGGTGACCGTGCGCGGGCGGCTGCGGACGGCGAGTTCGAGGAGGATCTTGTAGCCGAGTGGCTGGAGCACCTCGGCGGTGACCGCGCTGCGGCGGATCGCGAAGAAGCCGCTCATCGGGTCGCTGATGCCGCGCAGCCGCCGCGGGAACAGCGCCTTGGTCAGCCAGGTCGCGCCGCGCGAGACGGCCACCCGGTAGCTGCCCGCGAGCCCGGCCCGGCTGCCGCCCTTGATGTAGCGGGAGGCCACGACCAGCCCGGCGTTCGCCCGCTCGCCGGTCGCGACCAGGTCGGGCACCAGGGACGGCGGGTGCTGGCAGTCGCCGTCCATGACGACGATCCAGTCGGAGGTGGCCGCCTTCAGCCCCTCGACCACCGCGCCGCCGAGCCCGCCCACCGGCTCCTCGCGGTGCAGCACGGTCACCGGGAACGGACAGTCCTGCGCCGCCTTCTCGATCACCTCGGGCGTGTCATCGGTGGAGTCGTCCACGAAGACGACCTCACAGGGCACCCGGGCCGGCACGGCCTCGGTGATCTGGCGCAGCAACTGCCGCACGTTCGCCGACTCGTTGAACGTCGGAACGACGATGGTGACGGCGCCCGGTTCGGGGATCTCGGCGGTCTCGACGACCTCGCCGGGGACGGTGGACTCCTGGCTCATCGCGCGCCTCCGGCGGACGTCTGTATCTGGCGGATCTCGATGCGGTCCTCGCCGGTGCCGAAGGTGGCGACCGGGGTCGAATGCTCCATGGCGGCCTTGACGTTGGGCAGGTCGGCCGCGTCCCGGCGCACGGTCGGCGAGGCGACGACGTAGTCCAGGTCCTTCCAGCCGCGCGGCATCGTCTTCGTCACCGCCGGGTCCAGGTCGGCCTTGTAGAACCAGATGACGCCGAGGCCGGGCTCGTAGCCCTGGTGCACCAGGTCCAGCCAGAGCGCGTCGTCGACCAGCACGCGGGTGCGCTCCGGTTCCTCGACCTCGGTGGCGAGCCACTTCGAGGCGGCCTTGTAGGGGGCGTTGGCGTCGGTGGTGACGGCGATGCGGGCACCGTCGTACCAGTGCGGGACCACGTAGGCGCCGGCGGCCAGGGCGAGGACCGTGGCGAGCGCGTACCGGCCCACGCCGACGTAGCGTTTCTCCGCCTCGGAGCGCCAGCGGCTCAGCACCGCGTGGGCGACGGAGGCGGTTCCTCCGGCGAGGACCAGCGCGAGGAACGGCAGGGCCTGGATGACGTACATCGCGGGCAGATAGCCGTTCGGGCGGAGCGCCAGCGCGGCGAGGATCGCGACGGCCAGGGCCGGTCCCGCCAGGGCGCGGGCGGTGACGGACCAGCGCCAGGTGACGAGCAGCAGCAGGGCGCCCGCGAGGCCGCCGAGGGGCAGGATCTTGTCGTAGTACAGCCACGACTGGAGCACGCCCCAGGAGCCGGAGCCCTGGTCCAGGATGAAGCCCGAACCGGGCCTGGTCATCTGGTACTTGACGCCGTCCCAGAGGGAGACATGCCCTGCGCCCGGCAGCAACTCGCCCTTGAGCAGGGCGAACAGGGGGTACGAGAAGCCGATCAGGGCGCAGGCCGTGACGGCGCCGGTGAGGGCGAACTTGCGGGTGTCGCGGTGACTGTGCCGCCACATGGTGAGGAACAGGGCGGGCAGGACGACGAGCATCGTCTCCTTGGTGAGGACGGCCGTGGCGGCCGCTATCCCCGCGCCGAAGTGGTGCCACAGGTGGCGGCTCGGGGAGGCGGCCAGCGTGAAGGCCAGCAAGGTCCACATCACCGCGAGGTTGTCGAGAAAGATCTCCCGCTGGAGGACGACCGACAGCGGCGACAGGCCGAAGAAGACCATGCCGAGCGCGGCGGCCCAGCGGGGCAGGGCGAGGCGCCGGCCCAGCACGTAGACCAGGACCGCGCTGATGCCGCTGATCACCAGCATCGCGGCGCGCATGGTGCCCACCGTCATCGACTCGGGGCTGATCAGCGCCGGGATCCAGGTCAGTACGGCGATCTGGATCCAGCCGAGCGGCGGGTGGTCGTACCAGTAGGTGTAGTGGGCCAGGCCGTTGCCCTGCTGGACCGACCAGGCCTGGGCGAGATAGGTGCCCTCGTCGTCGCTGAGGGCCGGGTAGTCGGCGATGTTCCAGCCCTGCACGACGAGGATCGCCAGGAGCAGGACACCGCACAGCAGCAGGTCGGGGCGCGAGGAGCGCAGCCGGCTCCGCGGCTCGGCACGCCGGTGCGTACCGGTGCCGGACACGGGTCTGCGCTGCGCGGGGACCTTCGGGGTGGTCGCCGCGGGAAGGGTGGAGGTCACGCGGGGACGTCCTCTCGGGTCTCTCGGCTCGCTTCGACCTGCGCGAGGTGCGCGCCGACGTGGGTCGTCAGCTCCCAGTCGTTGCGGCCGCGCTGCTCACGCCAGACGGCACGCACGGCCGCCCCCGCCAGCAGCACCTGGTAGAAGGGGCCGCCCACGATCAGCTTCAGGTAGTGCGCGAACCGCACGCGCAGCCCGTACTGCTTGCCGAAGTCGTGCAGTCCGACGATCTCGAAGACGAAGGTGACCAGGGCGGTGACGGCCGGCAGGAAGGTGATGAAGGCGATGCCGACGGGCACGTCCAGGAAGAGCGCGATCGCCACGTTGAGCGGGATGATCAGGCCGGTGAAGGCCTGCATGAACGGCGTCATCAGGGTGTAGCGGGCGAGCAGCCGCTGCCCGAGGGTGGGCAGTTGCTTCCAGTCCTTCTTCCGGTACACCTGGAGGAACCCCTGGTTCCAGCGGGTGCGCTGCTTCAGCAGGGACATCAGCGAGCCCGGGGTCTCCTCCCGGGTCACCATGTCGGAGTCGTAGGCGACGACGACCTTCTTGCCGACGCTGGACAGACGCACGCCCAGGTCGCAGTCCTCGGCGAGGCAGTTCGGGTCCCAGCCACCGGCTTCCCTGAGGACGCCGGTGCGGACGAAGACCGTGTTGCCGCCGAGCGGAATGAAACCTTTCTGCGCGTGCAGGTGGAGCCGCGAGCGGAACCAGAAGAAGTACTCCAGGCAGTTGCGCAGGCTGTACCAGCTGGAGTGGAAGTTGATCAGCTGCACCCCGCCCTGGACGACGTCGGCGCCGGTGGTGCGGAAGGCGTGGTCGACGTGCGCGAGGAGCTCGGGGTGGACCTGGTCCTCCGCGTCGAACACGCCGACGACGTCGCCGCGGCAGTGCGGCAGGGCCGTGTTCATGGCCTTCGGCTTGTTCTTCTTCTCGTGGGTGTCGACGACGACGCGGACCCGGGGGTCACGCGCGGCGGCCTGCTCGGCCACGGCGGTGGTCTCCGGGTCGTCGTGCCCGACGATCACGATGATCTCGAAGTCGGTGTGGCTCGACTCCAGCAGCCGCTGGATCGTGTGGTCCAGCACCGCCTGTTCGTGCCGGGCGGGCAGCAGCAGCGAGAAGGAGACGTGCTCGTCCCCGTCCGGACTGCTGAACCGGGTGGAGGCGAGCACTTCGGGCGTGCGCCAGGCGTGCATCTGCCACCACAGGGTGAACGCCGCCATCCAGAACAGGGCCAGTGAAACGGCAGCGATGAAGACAGACGTCAGCAAACAGATCCCCCCAGATCCAAGAACCCCCTGTCGCGACCGTCCCATCCGTCGCGGCACTGTGCAGAGATTAAGGGGGAACTGTGAAGTCTGGGGGCTGTTCCGATAAAGAGCGTGTTTCCGTTGATTCGCGACTTCAGTTACTCAAGACCGCACGCAACCGGTCGGCTTCGGTCGTCGGGGCGTCGCAAGTGAAATTACGGCAGACGTACGCCGCCGGTTCACCGCCGACCAGCGGACGGTCCGCGAGCAGCGGGAACTCCTCGCTCTCCGGGGCGCCGACGGCGACGACCGAGCCCGGCGCGGTGCCCAGGAGCGCCGTGCGGTGCAGGGCCCTGGTGCCCTCGTCGTCGAGCGACGGGCCCACGATCGCCACCTCGCGCGGCCCGTCCAGCACGGCCTCCGCGACGGCGAGCCCCCAGCCGATGAAGCGGGGCACGCGCGGCCCGAGCGCCTTGACGACGCCGAGCGCCCTCTCGGCGGCCGTGCGGTGGGGCTCGGACCCGGTGTGCGCGGCGTAGCTGAGCAGGGCACCGGCCGCCGCGGTCCAGCCCGAGGGGGCGGCGTTGTCGGTCGGGTCCTGCGGGCGGCGGATCAGCCGCTCGGCGTCGGCCGCGGTGTCGAACATCGCGCCCGACTCGGGGTCGGTGAACCGGGCCAGGACGTGGTCGAGCAGGAACCCGGCGAACTCCAGCCAGACACCCTCCCCGGTGACGGACCCGAGCGCGAGGAAACCCTCCGCCACATCCGCGTAGTCCTCCAGGACACCCGCGTTGGCGCCCGCGTGCCCGTCCTTGCTGGTGCGGGTGAGGCGGGCCTGCTCGTCCAGGTGCAGCCGGACCAGGAGGTCGGCGGCGGCCACGGCGGCCTCCACGAGGTCGGGCCGGTCGAAGTAGGCGCCGGTCTCGGCGAGCGCGGCGATCGCCAGGCCGTTCCAGGCGGCGACGATCTTGTCGTCCCGGCCCGGCGCGGGCCGCTCGGCCCGCTTCGCGAGCAGGCGCTCCCGGACGGAGGCGACCTTGTCGGCGTCGAACAGTTCCTCCTGCTGCGGCAGTTGGAGAACGGACTGCCCGTGCTCGAACGTGCCCTCCTCGGTCACCCCGAAGTACCGGGCGGCGAGTTCGCCGTCCTGCTCGCCGAGCGCCTCGCGCAGCTGCTCCGGCGTCCACACGTAGTAGGCACCCTCGACGTGCCGGCCCGTACCGTCGTCGCTGTCGGCGTCCAGCGCGGAGGCGAACCCGCCCTCCTCCGTGCGCAGTTCGCGCACCATGAAGTCGGCGGTCTCCAGGGCCACCCGGCGGGCCGGCTCCGAGCCGGTGGCCCGCCAGAGGTGGGCGTAGACCCGGCACAGCAGGGCGTTGTCGTACAGCATCTTCTCGAAGTGCGGCACGACCCAGTCGCGGTCCACGGAGTAGCGGGCGAAGCCGCCGCCGAGCTGGTCGTAGATCCCGCCCCGGGCCATGCGCTCGCAGGTGTCGCTCGCCATCTGGAGCGCGCCCTCGGCGCCGGTCCGCGCATGGTGCCTCAGCAGGAACTCCAGAACCATGGACGGCGGGAACTTCGGTGCCCCGCCGAAGCCGCCGCGTTGCGGGTCGTACTCGCGGGTGAGCGCGAGGAGCGCCTGCGCGAGTTCCTGCTCGCCGGGGGTCCGTGCGTCGCCGTAGGAGATCTCCCGGCCCGCCAGGTCGCGCACGATCTTCCCGGCGACCTCGGTGACCTCCTCCTGCCGGTCCTCCCACGCCTGGTGCACGCCCTGGAGCACCTGCCGGAAGGACGGCATGCCCTGGCGAGGGGCCGGCGGGAAGTACGTGCCGAAGTAGAAGGGCTCGGCGTCCGGGGTGAGGAACACGGTCATGGGCCAGCCACCGTGCCCGGTCGCCGCCTGCACGGCCTCCATGTAGACGGCGTCGACGTCGGGGCGCTCCTCGCGGTCGACCTTCACACTCACGTAGTGCGCGTTGAGGTAGTCGGCGGTCTCCTGGTCCTCGAAGGACTCGTGCGCCATGACGTGACACCAGTGGCAGGCGCTGTAGCCCACGCTCAGGAGCACGGGGACATCGCGTCGGCGGGCTTCTTCGAACGCGTCCGCCTCCCACGGCCACCAGTCGACGGGGTTGTCCGCGTGCTGGAGGAGGTACGGGGACGTGGCTCGGGCGAGTCGATTGGGCATGCCTCCATCCTTGCGCACCCGCCCGCGTCCCGCCCACGCGCCACGGGACGGCCCACGGGCTGGTTTGCCGTCCGCCGTGGGGCCGCCGTAGGTTGCTCGGTGGTCGGCATGGGCTCGAAGACGCGTCGTGATGTGGCCTCGTAATAGGTTCTGCAAACAGGGGGACGCGTGTTCGGATCAGTGAGGCGCTTCGACGTCGTCACCCACCGTGATGTTCCGGTCGCCGTACCGTGACCGTGCGTTGGTGGCTGGCTGATGTGAAGTTCGTGAACGTGCTGGCGGTCGTCACGCTGCTCGGGGGCACGGCGTGGACGCTTCCGCCGCTGATCCGGCAGCGCTTCCGGGCCCCCCTGCGGCTGCACCTGTGCCTGTCGCTCCTCCTGCTGGGCACCGGGAACGTGCTGAGCCAGCTGTGGGACACGGCACTCCTGGACGGCCTGCTCTTCACCGGGGCCACGAAGCTCGCGTACAACCTGGCGTTCTTCGCCGGGCTGTGCCTCATGGTCGGCTTCCTGCGCGAGCGTCCGCTGCAGCGCCGGACGCTGTGGACGAGGCCGGAGGTGGTGATGTGCCTGTCCTGCTTCACGGCGATGGTCGTCGTGACCGCGCTGATGCCGCCGCGCCTGCGCGACCACACCTTCACGCTGCCGTATCTGGACGACTGGCGGGTGCGCGCCTTCTACGACATCGGCGGTGTCTATCTGGTCCTCGGGTACGCCGCGTGCGGGGTGCTCGCCGCGTGGCACGCCCGGCGCGGCCGGCTGATGCGGCAGGTGTCCCTGAGCATCGTCTCCGTCGGCCTGCTCGCGCTCTCCCTCAGCTGCATCCTGCGGATCCTGTGGGTCAACTGCCGTCCCTGCCGCGGGTACGGGCACCACTTCACCTATACCAACGTCTTCCTCCTCGGCCAGGTGGCCACCATCGCGGTGTGCGCCGGGCTGAGCATCCCGTGCTTCGCGAGCGCCGCCCAGTTCCTGCGGGAGCGCGCCGTCCACCGGAGCCGGTTCCGCGAGCTGGCCGAGCTGTGGCAGCGGCTCGTCGCCTTCTATCCCGAGCTGGTCCTGGACCAGCCCCGGGGCCGCCGGTGGCTACCGCCGCTGGACTACACCTCGGCCGTGTACCGCAGATACGTGGAGTGCCGGGACGGACTCACCCGGCTCAGCCCCTATCTGCACCTCGCCTCCGAGGAGGAGGCGGAGTCGCACGGGGCGGCCGGGGAGAACGCCGGGCCGGAACTCGTGCGGCTGGTGGACCGGGCCCTGCGACTGCGCGGTGAGGCGGACCGTGCCGGTACCGCGGCGCCGGCGACACCGGCCTTCGTGGCGCCGGGGGCCGGCCACGACGCCGACTACGAGAGCGACCTGGCCGGCCTCATGTCGCTCTCCCGGGGTCTGCGGGAACTGCGTTCGGCTCCAGGGGCCGGCGCCTGCCGCGGGGCCGGGCCCAGCGGCGCATGACGGGACGTTCGACGCACACCATCAGCAGCCAGCCCAGCGCCAGCGTGACGAGCAGCAGGACGAGCAGTTCGAGCACGCCGCCGACCAGCCCGTAGGTCCGGTCGTGCAGCACGTAGGTGCGGCCGTAGTAGAGGACGACGTACTGGGCGAGGTAGAAGCCGAAGGACACCTCCCCCAGCCACCGCATCACGCGGCCGCTCAGCAGGGTGCGCTCGCCGCGCATGTCGGCCGTGGCCACCGCGCACACCAGCACACCGACCGGGACGATGGTGGCCACGGTGAACCCGTACAGGAACGGCACGTTCAGCGCCAGCGCGTAGCCGCCCACGGTCAGCGCGAGCGCGCCGGCGAGGGGAACGCGCGGGAACCGGCCCGCCAGCACCAGCCGGGCCAGCAGCATGCCGAGGACGAACTCGAAGAGGCGGCCCGGGGGGAAGTTGTAGCCGAGCCAGAACTGGAGCGAGGAGATGGGGAATCCCTCGGGGGTGCGCGGCTGGGCCGGCACCAGCAGGTCGACGGCGAACTCCAGGGCGACCATGCCGGCCACCATGGCACCGGCCCACCCCCACAGCCGCTCCGTCCGGATGCGCCGCACCGGCCCGATGAGGAAGGGGAAGAGCAGGTAGAACAGCAGCTCGCTGCAGAGCGACCAGCTCGGTGCGTTGACGCTGATGTAGATGTCGTGCTGCGGGAACCAGGAGTGGACCAGGAACAGGTTCGGCAGCCACGCGGTGAGCGGGGTCGCCGCCCCGGCGAAGAGCAGCATCGCCAGGGCCCACATGGCGATGTGGTTGGGGAAGATCTTGAGGAGCCGGCGGCGCCAGAACCCGGTGACCGTGTCGTCCCGTCGGCTCGACCAGGTCAGGACGAAGCCGCTCAGCACGAAGAAGAAGGAGACCCCCATCCAGCCCGCCTTGCTGAACAGCCACTGGAATCCCTCGGCCAGGCCGCGGTCCGCGAAGGGGTTCGTCAGCGGCTCGAAGAAGGAGGAGTGGAAGAAGAAGACCAGGGCGGCCGCGATGAAGCGCAGGCCCGTCAGCGACGGCAGGGGTGCCGGGCGTCTGACCGGGTCCTCAAGGGGGGCACGGCCGGGACGGGGGCCGGGCGGGACATGGAGTGGTGCGGTCACGGCAACTCATTTCTCGGCGGTGCGGACGGCGACGGGGCGGTCGTTCGCGGGAAGGACGGCCGGGGCACGGTGGGCCGCGCGGCGCAGGGCGAGCACGAGCAGCGCGCCCGAGGCGGTGAGCGCGGCGGCCCCGAGGGGCACGGCACGGGTGCCGAGGCCGGAGTCGGTGAGGAGACCACCGATCCACGATCCGAGTGCGGCACCCAGCCCGAAGGCGGACATGTTGGCGGTCAGCGACAGCGTCGGCGCGTCGGCCGCCTCGGCGAGCACCTTGGTCTGGAGGCCGGGGATCAGGGCGAAGGTGGCGAGCGAGAACAGCACGAGGGCGAGGGCACCGCCCGCCGCGTGGGGCGCGAGGAGCCAGCAGAGCAGGCAGGCGGCCACCAGGATCCAGGAGATCCGCCCCACCGCTCGGTCGACTCCGCGGTCCGCGTACCGCCCGCCGAGCAGATTGCCCACGATGGAGCCCACCCCGTAGGCAAGGAGCACGGCCGGGACCCAGTGCCGCGACAGGTGGCCGACGCCGGTCAGCAGCGGCACCATGTAGGTGATCAGGGTGAACATGCCGCCGGAGCACAGGACCGTGGCGCCCACGGTGCCCCAGACGGCCGGGCGGCGGAACACCCGCGCCTCATGGGCCGCCGTGACCGTCGGGGCGGGAGTGCCGGGGACCCAGGCGAGGATCAGGACGATGGCCACCGCGGCCAGCGCCGCGACGAGGGCGAACGGGGCCCGCCAGTCGTAGTGCTGGGCGAGGAAGGAGCCCATGGGGACACCGAGCACGGTGGCGAGGTTGATCCCGAGCTGAGTGGCCGCGACGGCGGCGCCTCCCTTGCCCTCGCCGGCCATGTCGCCGGCGGTCACGACGCACACCGCCATGAAGGTGCCGTGCACGACCGCGGTCAGCACCCGGCCCGCCATCAGCATGCCGAAACCCGACGCCAGGGCGCAGACGACGTTGCCCAGGACGAAGGCGGTCAGCAGGCCCACCAGCAACAGCTTGCGGGGGACGCGGGTGGTGAGCGCGGTGACCAGCGGGCCACCGACCACCATCGTCAACGCGTACGCGGTCACCAGCAGGCCGGCCGAGGCCAGGCTCACGCTGAGGTCGGTGGAGAGGTCGTCCAGCATCCCGCTGGGCGAGAGCTCCGCGGTGCCGACGCAGAAGATCGCGAGGATCAGCGCGGCGAGTCGGAACGGCATGGGGGCACCTTCGAATCGTGCTGGGTGTCGGTCACCGCGCCCGGGCGGCGGGCGCGGGGGGCGGGGTCACGGCATCGGGTGGTCGCCGGGTCAGGCGGCCACGGCGGCGGGGGCCTTGGCCCGCGAGCGGGACCAGCGGCGGACCAGCGGCTTCTCCACCCAGGCGTACATCGCCCAGGACAGCAGGACCGAGACGGCGCATTCGGCGACGACGAACGCGGCCACGGCCCAGCCGGACTCCAGCCGGGCGCCGAGCAGTTCCCGCGCCTCGGAGAGCACGATGAAGTGCAGCAGGTAGAAGGCGAAGGAGACTTCGCCGAGCCAGGTCATCGCACGGTTCGCGAACGGGGTCGGCCGGCCCGACGCGTCGGCCAGCGCTCCGGCCGCGATCAGCAGCACGCACGGCACGAGGCAGACCGCGCGCTGGGCCAGGAGGTAGGGCACGCCGGGGAGTTCGGCGACCACGTAGCCGGCCACCGTCAGCAGGCCGGACCAGACGAGGCCGATGTTGCGCCAGCGGCCCAGCATGACGGCCCGGGCGACCAGAATGCCGAGCAGGAAGTCGAGCAGCCGGGACGGCGGGAAGACGTAGGCGAACCAGAGGTGCAGTCCGGAGACGCCGGGCTCGTTCGACATGTAGACGTCGCCCGCCGGAATGAAGGTGGTGGCCAGCCAGGGGGTGGCGAACACCCCGGCGATGACGCCCGCGATCCAGAACTTCAGCCGCCGCGGGGCGATCCGCCGGACCCCGGCGTGCAGCAGCGGGAAGCACAGGTAGAAGAAGACCTCGGTGGACAGCGACCACCCCGGGGAGTTCACGGCGAAGTTGGTCGTGTAGTCCGGGACCCAGGACTGGAGCATGAAGAAGGTGGCCGCCGACCGCCACCAGGCGGTGCCGGACGCGATCAGCAGCATCGCGAGCGCCCAGGCGACGACGTAGTTGGGCACGATCTTGACGTACCGGCGGCGCCAGAACGACGTCCGCGGGTCGCCCTCGCGGGCGGACCAGGCGAGGACGAAGCCGCTGAGGACGAAGAAGAAGGTGACGCCGACGCCACCGGCCTGCTCGGTGAGGCGGGCGAAGAGGGTGGTGTTGGCGTCGCCGGCCATGAGCCAGTGGGCCGGCAGGGAGACGTGGAACAGGAAGACGAGCAGCGCCGCCGGGAACCGCATACCCGTCAGAGAGGGCAGCCGGACGGCCGGACCGCCGACCCTCGATGCGTCGGCGCTCGGTGCGTCGGCGCCGGTGGGGACGCCGGTGCTCGGCGCGTCGGCGCCGGCCGGGAGCGTGTCGGCGGGTGTTGCGGCGCCGGGGGCCGTGTCCGCCAGCGGTGTGAGTTCGGGCGGGGTGATCTGGGGCGTGGCCATGGGCGGGCGTTGTTCCTTCAGCTCGGATGGACGCGGCGGGCGGAGCACGGTGGCGCGGCCCGGGCCGTACCGGGGTGGTTGCGGCCCGGGTGGGTTCGCCGCGGTGGGGTGCGGGCTGGCGCCGGGGTGGTCGCGGCCCGGGTGGGTCCGCCGCGGTCGGATGCGGGCGAGGGCCGGGGCGGTCACGGCCTAAGGGGGTCCGCCGCGAGCGGTGCGCGGGCGGGCCGGGGTGGTCGCGGCCCGGGTGCGGGCGAGGGCCGGGGTGGTTGCGGCCCGAGTGGGTCCGCCGCAGCGGGATGCGGACGGGCCGGGGAGGTCGCGGCCCGGGTGGGTTCGCCGCAGTGGGACGCGGGCGGGCCGGTGGGGCTTTCGGGGGTGGCGGGCCGTGGGTGCCGCTGCCGGGCCGCCCGCCCCGGGGTCCGCGCCGCCGGTGTCAGGCGAGGAAGTTCCGGATGGCGTCGACGAGTTCGTCCGGGGCCTCGGCCGGCACCAGGTGGCCGCTCTCGATCTCCAGGTAGGTGCTGCGGGGGATCGCCTCGTGCAGTTCCCGGGAATGGTCGACGGGGACGAGCTGGTCGTGGCGGCAGCCGACGACCAGGGTGGGGACGCCGATCGCGGGCAGCAGTTCCCGGATGTCGGCGTCCAGGCCGAGCTCGATCTGCCGCAGCGTGCCCTCGTTGACCTCGGCACCGCCCACGGCCGCGTCGAACGTCTCCGCGTCGAGGTCCGCCAGGAAGCCCGGGGTGAACAGCAGCAGACTGATGTAGTGCGAGTACAGCTCCGGGTCGAGGTCGGCCAGCCGGCGCCAGAGCGTGAACCCGAGACGCTTGCGCAGGTCGTCGTTGCGGGCCCAGCCGGCCACCAGCACGAGCCGGCGGACCCGCTCGGGGCGCCGGGCCGCGGCCATGACGGCGACGAGCGCGCCGAGCGAGAAGCCCACGACGTCGACGGGCTCGTCGGTCGCCTCGTCGGCGGCCCCGAGGACCTGGTCGGCGAGCTGCTCGAGCGTCAGCGGGCTGCCGTCGTCGACGGTGTCACCGCTGCCCGCGTAGTCGGGAAGGATCACGGTGTGCCGGTCGGCGAACTCCTTGACCAGGTGACCGTAGTTGGTCTCGCCGGTGGCGCCGGTGCCGTGCACCAGGAGCAGACCGGGGCCCTGCCCCTCGGTGCGGTAGTGGACGGTCGTGCTGTCGACGGTGGTGCGGGGCATCTCATTGCCTTTCTCGGGTGGAGTGGCGGGGCCAGGGGCGCCGTCGGGCCGCCTCGGTCGCGCCAGCATGCGTTCTATAAAAGCATGGCTGCCACTATATTAGCAACGCGCCTTCTTGAGGCGCTTCAGCGCTCCTGTAAGCACAGTTCCGGGTGCCGATCCCAGGGTTCCTGCGCCGCGGGCACGGGCCCTCGCACCAGGACCACCGCCAGCACCAGCGCCACGAGCGCGGTGGAGGTGACCGGCAGCCACAACGACGAGTGGGCCAGCAAGGCGGCGCCCAGGGCCGAACCGCCGGCGATCCCGATCTGGAAGCCGGTGACGTAGACCGAGGAGGCCCGGTCGGCGTCCTCGCCGGCCAGGCGCATCACGCCCGTCTGGAAGACGGGCCCGGCCGCGGCGAACGCGCCGCCCCACAGGGCGACGGCGACCGCGGCCGCCGCGCCGCGCGTCGTGGTGCCGCCCAGGGCCGAGGCGAGCGCCAGCAGTCCGATGCCCACCGCGAACACCGCGATGGTCACGGCCGCCGTCCGCTGCGGGGCCGTGTCGTTGTGCCGGCCCACCAGGAAGGTGCCCACCGCCCCCGCGGCCCCGAAGACCGCGAGCAGTACGACCACCGCGGCGGAGGTGCCGGTGAGGTCGGCGACGAGGACGGCGAAGTAGGTGTAGCTCAGGAAGTGCGCGGTGATGAGCACGACCGCGACGGCGCACAGGGTCAGCACGCGCGGCCAGGGCACCGCCGGCCGGCCGGGCTCCGGGACGGCCGGCCCCTGCGGTTCCCCGGCCACCGGCGGCCGGGGGTCGCTTCGCAGCCCGAGAGCCCAGACCAGCCCGAGCGTCACGGCGACGGTGGCCGCCGCGAGGACCAGGGCCGTGGCGCGCCAGCCGATCAGCTCGCCGATGAACGTGGTCCCCGGGCTGCCGAGGATCGCGGCGAGCGTGGAGCCGCCGAACACCGCCGCGGTGGCGGTGCCCACCCGCTCGCGCGGCACCAGCGTGGCCGCGGCCGGGGCGATCAGCGACCACAGCACGCCGTGCGTCAGGGCCGCGGCGACCCGGCTGACCACCATCATCGAGAAGCTGGTCGCGGCCGCCGCGAGCAGTTCGGCGACGACGAGGACGAGGAGGGAGACCACCAGGGCGGTGCCCCGGGAGACGCGGGAGGCCAGCGCGACCGTCGGCACCGTGACGACGGCGGCGACCACGGCGTAGCCGCTGATCAGCAGGCCCACCCGGCCGGCCGAGACATCGAGGTCACGGGCGATGTCCTGGATGAGCCCGACCGGGAAGACCTCGAAGGTGACGTAGACGAAGGTGGCGCTCGCCAGGACGGCCAGCCGCGCGGCGGTCGGCGCGTCGATCCGTTCCCGGGCCACTGCGGTGCCGCTCATGCCGGGCCGGGTTCCGCGAGCGCCGGGTCGATCCGGACGAGGACCTTGGGACGGTTCCGGCTGCCGTCGGCGAGGCGGGCGAAGGCGGCGTCCAGTTGGTCCAGCGGAAAGACCCGGTCGACGAGGGCGTCCAGGTTCACCGCGCCCGACTCGACGAGTCCGACGAGCCGGTCCCAGTAGCCGATCCCGGACAGCACGCCGTGCAGCGTCACGTCCCGGATCACCAGACCGGCCGCGTCGAAGCCGTCCACGGCGTGGTGCGGGGTGCCCAGTTGGGCGATGCGCCCGCCCGCGGCGACCAGGCGGACGGCGGAGCGGACCGCCGCCTCGCTGCCCGACGCCTCGATCACGGCGTCGTAGGCCTCCTCGTCCGCCGCGGCCGGGCCTGCCACGGCGCGCAGGCCCAGCTCGGCGGCCAGCGCGCGGGCGGCCGGGTTCGGATCGAGGACGACCGTGTCCGCGCCGATCGCCCGGGCCGTCTGGGCCGCCGCGACACCGAGCGTCCCCGCGCCGAGCACCGCGACGCGGTCCGACGCCGTCACGCCGAGCCGGTCCACGGCGTGCACCGCGGCGGCGGTCGGCTCCAGCAGGGCACCGGCCGCGTCGGACAGGGCGTCGGGGATCCGGGTGAGGGTGTCCTGCGGCGCGGTGATCAGCTGCGCGCCGGCGCCCGGGCGGGGCCCGAGCACGCCGATCTCGCTGCGGTCCGGGCAGGAGCGGATGCGCCCGGCGTGGCAGTGCGCGCACCGGCCGCAGACGCGGAAGTTGTGGCCCGACACGCGCCGGCCCAGCAGGTCCGGGTCGGTGCCGGGACCGGTCCCGACGACGGTGCCGATCCACTCGTGGCCCGGGACGAAGGGGTAGCTCTTCAGGCCGTCGCGCAGGTAGTTGCTGCTGCCGTCGAAGAAGCCGAGGTCGGTGCCGCACAGGCCGAGCAGGCTCACCCGGACGAGGACCTCGCCGGGGCCGGGTTCGGGCGGTGCGGTCTCGGTGACGGTCAGCGTGCGGGGGGCGGTGAGCTGGATGGTTCTCATGGTGCGTCCTCGGGGTGGCGGGGGTCTTCGGCCGCGCGGCGGCAGAGCGCGATGTCCTCGCGCAGGCGGCCCGGGGTCTTCCGGTAGTCGTTCTCCACGAGCACCGAGCGGGCGCGGGAGCGCCGGAGCAGGGCCGGGAGGTCGTCGGCGGAGGGGGCCGTCGTACGGGAGCCGTCCTTGACGTGCAGGTCCGGCAGCAGGAGCCCGGTGGCCCCGACCTGTTCGGCGAAGGCGAGCGGCCGCAGTCCCGCGTCGGCCAGGTTGCCGGTGTCCAGGACCAGCCGCAGGGCCGGGTGGTCCACCGCCCGGGCCAGTGCGAGGGAGTCGTGCGGGCCGAGCGGCGACTCGTAGGCGACCAGCAGGTGCGTCCCGGCGAGCCGCGCGCACAGGCCGCGCAGCGCCTCGGCCGTTCCGGCACGCAGTCCGTCGGTGTTCGGCAGGCTTCGCCGGAACCCGGGCACGTGGAGCACGGCGGCGCCCAGGTGCAGGGCGCAGTCCAGGGCCCGCAGCAGCAGTTCCACGGCCGCCGGGTCGGCGGTGCCCTGCTCGTGCGCCAGGCCGATGTCGTTGAGGTGGTTGACGGCGAGCACGGGTACCGGGAGCTCCCCGGTGACCGCCTCGGCCGCTCGCAGGGCGGCGGAGTCGCTCAGCGGCGGGCCGCGGTGGGCACCGCCGTAGTCGAGGTGCAGCTGATCGGCCCCTGCCGCGAGGGCGGCGCGGGCGGCCGCCCGGCGGTCGGTGTCGATCCGCCACTGCGGCGCGGCGACGGCGAGCGCGGCCGGAGCCGGGCGGGCCGGGGGCAGGGCTGTGGTGGCCGGTGCGGTCATGGCCGGCTCCCGACACGGATCGCGGTCTTGAGCACGCGGCGGCCGTCGGCGCGGCGCCTGGACGTGGTCAGCACGGTGTTGACGAGGTCGGCGGCCTCCTCCAGTCCGACCTCGTGGGTGAGCACCTGCTCCCCGAGCCGCGGGGTGGTCCGCAGCAGCTCGACGGCGTCCCGCAGTTGGTCGCCGGAGACGCCGCGGTGGCCGCAGAGCAGGAGCCTGCCGTGCGGACGGGCGAACTCCTCGACCCGCGGGGGCCAGGGGGTTCCGCCGCAGTTCGCCGTACGGAGCGCGGCGACGTCGATGTCGCCCGCGGTCAGCGGGACCGGGCCCGAGGGCAGCCCGGCGTGCACGTCGACCAGGAGCGTGCCCGGCACGTACCGGTCCAGGGTGGTCAGCGCCTCGCGTGTTCCGGTGCGGGGTGTGCAGATGACGGCGGCGACCGGTGAGGGCAGACCGGCCAGCAGCCGGGGGAGGTCGGCGTCGTGCGGGTCGACGGCGTCGTCGCCGTGCCCCACGAGAAGGGTGCGCGGCCCGGGCTCCTCCGTGCGCCACAACTCGCGCGCGAGGCGCCCCACGATGCCGTCGCCCCACACGACCAGCGCCGCCGGGCGCAGCGTGTGGCACACGATCCGCGCGCCGTACCGGGCGGCGGCGAGCGGTTCCGCGAGCGCGGCCACCCCTGGCTGGGCGGCGTCGGCGGGCACCGGGACGACCAGTCCGGCGCGTACGGCCGCGGCGGGGATGCGGGTGCGCTCCGCCCAGAGCCCGGGAAGGTTGTGGCCGAGCAGGAAGGACGGGTCCTCCGGATGCGTGGGGTTCACGGTGACCGGCGTGCCCGCCGGCAGCCCGGAGTCCCCGGGTTCGACCACGTGGGCGACGCCTTCGTGGCCGAGGACGGGGCTGGGGTCGTCGCGCAGGCCGCGCAGGATCTGCCAGTCGGTGCCGCAGACGCCCACGACCGCCGGCGCGAGCAGGACGTCGCCGGGGTCGAGCCGCGGGGTGGGCACCTCGGCCACCTCGACCAGAGTACGGCCGGAGCTGTCGGCGGGCCGGCGGACCAGGGCCCGGTGGGTCGCGGCGCTCACGGGGTGACCCCCGGGAGCCAGTCGCCGATGCGCAGGACCCCGCTCAGCGGGTCCACCTGCCCCGGGCCGCAGAACACGAGCCGGTCGCCGAGCCAGGCGTCGTCGCGCCCCCGGTCGGCGTAGGAGGTGGCGGTGGCGAGGCGGCGGCGGATCTCGGCCGCGTAGTGGCCGGCCAGCCCTTCGGCCACGCCCCCGCCGATCCCGATCAGGTCGAGGTGCGGGTCGAGGCACCACAGGGTGCGCAGCAGGTGGGCGACCGGGGCGGCGCACAGCTCCAGCAGCCGCCTCGCGCCGGGGTCGTTGGCGTCGAGAGCGCCCGGGAGCCAGTCGGCGACCTGCGGGGCCCGGGGTATCCCGAGCCGCCGGGCCGCGCGGACGAGGCCCGGCCCGGAGGCGAGCGAGGCCAGGTGGTCCGTCGCGCCGCACTCACAGGGCAGTCCCGCCAGCACCTCCGCGCCGGGGTCGGTGAGCGGGACCGTCAGGTGGCCGACCTCGCCCTGCAGTCCCCAGGTGTCGACCGGGATCCTGGTCCGCTCCAGATCCGCGATCCGCAGGGCGATGCCGCTGCTGACGGTCAGATAGGCGACCCGGCGGGTGCCGGGCCGGGCGTGCACGGCGGCGAAGTCCAGCAGTGCCGCGGTGACGTCGTTGACGAGGTGCCAGGTGACGTCGGGCCGGCTCCGCCGCAGGTCGGCGGCGAGGTCGTACGGGGTGTCCGCGGCTCCCCACAGCGGAGCCGATCCGTAGACGGTGCCGGTGAGATGGTCGATCGCCGCGCCGAAGGAGAGGGCGGCGCGGGCGCCCGTGGGGACCCGGTCGCTGAGCAGCTCGACCATGTCGGCCCGCAGCCGGGCGGTGGAGCGGTCCGGGTGGCGCAGGCGGCTGGGTGAGGGCACCCGTTCCACCGGCGCGCCCGGTCCGCCGGTGCTCATCCGCACCCAGGTGCCGCCGATGTCCGCCGCGAAGGTCGTCGCCGGCGCCCCGGCGGCGGTCCGATGGTCCTCGATCGGGTCCTGGGAGGCGGCGACGGTGCTCATCGCCGGACCACCGGTCCCGCGGCGACCGGCTCGGGCACGTCGAGGGTCACCCCGGCCCGGCCCGGCTGCCGGTCGGCGACCCGGAACCCGCGGAAGTCGGCCCAGCGCGGGGCCACGTCGTCGTAGGCGTCGAGGCTGCCGATGACCACGGTGCGTCCGCAGCCGGCCAGTCCGGCCCGCACTCCGGCGCTGGAGTCCTCGACGACGACGGCGTCCTCCGGCGGGCAGCCGAGCGCGGCGGCGGCCCGCAGATAGCCCTCGGGTTCCGGCTTGCCGCGCGTCACGTCGTCCGCGCTCACCAGGATCGCGGGCAGTGGGAGTCCCGCCGCCGCCATTCGCACCTCCGCCAGCCGGCGGCCCGCGGAGGTGACCACGGCCCAGGCGTCCGGCGGCAGGTCGGCCAGCAGCGCCCGGGCGCCGGGGACCTCCGTGATGCCGGTGGTCTCCGACTCCTCGTGCGCGACGAGGCGCCGGGTCTCCGCCGCCGCCTGGTCGGGGTCGGGGAGGAAACGGCACACGGTCTCCCGGGTGGGGCGCCCGTGGGCGAAGGTCAGCACCTCCGCGAGGTCGAGCTGGTGCCGCTCGCAGAAGCCGGCCCAGGTGGACTCGACCAGCGCGGTGGAGTCCACGAGGGTGCCGTCCATGTCGAACAGCAGTGCAGCCGCGTGCAGTTGAGGCAAGGAATGCTCCTGGGAATGGGTCCGCGGACGGACCGGTGACGTACGGATGACCGGCCACGGCCGGGTGATCGGCCACGGCTGGGTGATCGGCTACGGCCGGGCGCCGGCGAGCGGACGCGACTGGGACACGGGGAGGTCGTCCGCGACGGACGTCCAGGTGGTGTCCTCGTGCACGACGAGCGCTTCCCCGGCGTGCGGCACCCCGCGGGTGCGGGCGAGTTCGACGGCCAGCGGTGCGAAGGCGGCCGGGGACATGTAGCCGCTGTAGTCGAAGTCCGCGGACCGGCGGGCCCGGATGCCGGGGCTGTCGACCATGCCGGCGGGCAGGGCCTGCACGAACGTCGTCTCGGCCGGGTCGGTCTCCTGCGACACCGAGCGGATCAGGGAGTCGGCGGCGGCCTTGGTGGCGGCGTAGCCCGAGCGGTTCGGCCCGGCGTTGTAGACGACCTCGGACGAGATGTGCAGGAACATCCCGGGGGCGGCCGCGCGCAGCTTGGGCAGCGCCGCACGCAGCGTCCACGCCAGACCGTGCACGTTGACCGCGAACTGGTCCAGCCAGTCGGCCTCGCTCACCTGCGTGAACGGCTCACGCCGGGAGGTGAAGTAGACGGCGGAGTAGCAGGCCAGGTCCGTCCGCTCCGGGATGCCGGCCCGCAGCGCCTCCTTGGCCTGCTCCGGATCGCGGAAGTCGAGCCGGTGCCAGACCAGCCGGTCACTGCCCTGGCCGGCGGGCCGGCTGCGGCTGAAGACGTGGGTCTCGATGCCGGCGGCGGCCCAGGCGTCGGCGACGCCCCGCCCGATCCCGGTCGAGCCACCGATCACCACCGCACGCTCGGGCATGCGCTCCGGGGCGGCACTCATGCGCTCACCAGGGCCTCGGCCGGAGCGTCCTGCGTCATGTCCTCGGCACGGCGGCGCAGCAGCTGTGCCGCCGCGCGCAGCTCGGCGGGTTCGACGTCGTTGACGAAGCGGTGGCGCCCGATGCCGACCGGCAACGGCAGCCGCTGCCGGCCGTCGCGGTGGCGCACGGTGTCGCGCAGCGCCGCCTCCAGCAGGCTCGGGTCGTCCAGCACGTCGTTCCACAGCGGCAGTCCGAGCGCGCGGATGACGGAGAAGATCCGGTCGGCCTGTTCCTGGCCGACGTCGCCGCGCAGGAGACCCAGCGCCGTGGTGAGCGCCATGTCGATCACGACGGCCTCGCCGTGCAGCAGCTCCGGGAGGGCGTGCATCTCGATGGTGGGGCTGAAGGTGTGCCCGTAGTCCACGCAGCGCTCCAGCGCGGACTCCCACAGGTTGGGCTGCAGCTCTTCGAGCATGAGGTGGATGGACTCGGCGACGATCGCGTCGGCGGCCCGGGCGAGTTCGCCGGTGGAGCCCTGGAAGCGGTCCGCGCGCACCTCGGGGCCGGACCTCTCCAGCAGTTCGAACAGTTCCTCGGAGCGGATCAGCGCCATCTTCAGGATCTCGGCCAGGCCGTTGCTGATGTGCCGCAGGTCCAGGCTGCGCAGGAACGACCGGTCGAGGAAGGTGGCCGTAGCGGCCGCGTAGGTACCCAGCCGGTTCTTCCCGGTGTCGTAGTTGACGCCGGTCTTGACGCCGACTCCCGCGTCGACGAGGCCGATCAGCGTCGTGGGGATGCGGATGTACGGGGTTCCGCGCCGGTAGAGGCTCGCCGCGAATCCGACGATGTCGGTGAGCACCCCGCCACCGATGGCGATGACCGGCTCGCGGCGGCGGTCGATCCCGAAGTCGTTCATGGCGTCGACGACCCGGGAGACGGCGTCGAACTGCTTCACGGTCTCGTCGGCGCGCAGGGCGAGCACCGTGACCGCGATGTCGTGGTGGTCGAAGAACGCGCGGATCCGCGCGCCGTAGAGCGCGTCCACGTTCTCGTCGATGACGACGAGCCGCCGCTCTCCGGCCCGCAGCGGGGCGTCCGGGCAGCCCGTCAGCAGCGTGGTGTTGTCCGGCGAGAAGAGGTGGTCGGAGCTGACGACGTGGTACCGCACCTGGCGTACGGCCTCGACCGTCCAGGCCGGGCCGTTGTCCATGGCCAGGCGGAGCCCCTGGGTGAACTGAGTGCCGCTATGCATGTCCCCTCCAAAATCGATGCCACGTCACTGCACGAGTGACCTCTTGAGCAGCGCTTTGTCGAATATAGTAGCAGCAGAACCGCCGCATGTAACATTCGTGCTAAGCTGATGGGCACGGAGACGACGCTGTCGACGCACGGGGGACAAACGCAGCGCGCATCCGCCGGGCTGAGCCGCACCGCGCCTCACCGCCGCCACCCTGAGTCGCCGGAACCCCCCTGGAAGGTCGACCGCATGGCCACGCTGGCAGAACGCCTGAATGCCTGGTTCGCGGATGCCGCCACGGCTGATGCCGTGGGCCGGCTGCGTGAACCGACAACCTCCGAAGTCGCCCAGGCGATCTCGCAGGACCCGAGCCACGACGTCACGATCTCCCGGAGCTATCTGACGGCGTTGCGCAACGGCTCGCAGACCAACCCGACGGTCAGCGTGCTCTCGGCGATCGTGCGGTATTTCCAGTCCCGGGAGATGACGCTGCCGGTGTCGGTGAGCGCCCTCATCTCGGAGGATCCGCCCACCCCCGTCCAGGAGGAGAAGGACGAGTGGGCCGAAGCGCTCTCCGACCGGCAGGTGCGCTCCATCGCCATGCGCGCCGGCCAGCTCACCCCGGCCATGCGCGAGCAACTGCTGTCGATCATGGACGTGCTGGACGACCCGAAGAAGTCCGCGAAGTCCTCCCCTGAGGCGAAGTCCCCTGAGGAGGGAGACGCGTGAAGGCCGTCCGCCTCACCCGGACCGGCGGACCTGAGGTCCTGGAAGTCCAGGAGGTGCCCGACCCGGAGCCCGCGGAAGACCTGGTGATCAGGACGGCCGCCGCGGCCGTCAACCCGGTGGATCTGGCGACCCGTTCGGGCCTGATCCCCACCTCACTGCCCGCCGTGCTCGGCTGGGACCTGGCGGGCACCGTCGCGCACGCCCCGGCGGGCTCCGGCTTCCGCGCCGGTGACCGCGTCCTGGCGATGACCGCGCAACTGGGCACCGGCGTGGGCAGCATGGCCGAGTATGTGTCCTTCGACCCGAAGTATGTGGCGCGGGTGCCGCAGGGCATGGCCCTTACGGACGCCGCCGCACTGCCGCTCACGGGTGTGACCGCGGTGCAGTTGCTGCGCCGGACCCCGGACCGCCGAGGCAAGCGGATCCTGCTGATCGGCGCGCAGGGGGGCGTCGGCGCGCACCTCGCGGCCCGCCTGCTCGACGAGGCGTCGGCCCGCACCGACCTGCTCGTCCGCCCCGCCGACCACTCCGCATGGCAGGAGCGGCGGGCCGGGTGCCCGGCCGACGGCGCGGTGCTCACCGACCCCGCGCAGGTGGAGGCCGGGGCCTACGACATCGTCATCGACGCCGGCGGCGCGCCCGGCCTGTTCGAGGCCGTGCGCCCGCGGGGCGCCTTCCTCACCATCACCCCGTTCAGCGCCCCGGACCCGGCCGTGCGGCCCGACGTGGCGTACACCCTCATCGGCGTGGAACTGGACGGGGACGACCTGGCCGACGTGGCCGAGACCGCGGCCCGGGGGGACGGCCCGCGCCAGGAGGCCACCGTGCTTCCCTTCGAGGAGGCGGCCGAGGCCCACCGGCGCCTGGAGCGCGGCGGTTTCCGCGGCAAGCTGGTGTTGGTCCCCTAGACCTCTGGCTCCCTGGACCTCCGGCTCCTCAGGCCTCTGGCTCCCTGGGCCTTCTGGTCCCCAGGGAGCCGCCGCCTTGTCCTACGGCCGGCCGCCCCGGCCGAAGCACCGGGCGGCGGCCCGGAGTTCACGTGAGCCCGTTCTCGAAGACGAGGCTGCCGTAGACGGAGGGCCGCCAGGGCTCGTCGAGCCCGTGGCGCCGCGCCTGCCGCTGCGCCGCCATCGCCTGGTGCATGAGCGTGGACGCGACGATCTCCGCGTCCCTCTCGTCCCGGTCGGAGTAGCAGTTGCGCAACTGCGGCTGCTCGGGCCGCTCCCCCGACAGGTCGTAGGCGACGATGTGCCCGACCTCGTGCAGGATGATGTGCTCCTGATGCGCCTTGGTGGTCTTCGCCTGGTAGACGATGACGTCCTCGTCCTGGCGGGAGAGCAGGACCCCGAAGGGTCCGTCGGCCGGCAGGTCCCACTCCAGCAGTCTGATCGGCGTACCGCGCTGCTCGGCCAGCAACTCGCACAGCTTGGTGACGCCCAGCGGCAGCGGAGGCGCGAGTTCCCGTATCAGCCGGCGGCTGTGCGATCTCAGCTCCGCGTCCCGTCGCCGATCGTCGCCCAGGCCCGGGAACCTTCCCCCACCGCGCCGGAATAATGTGCTGAACACCTGTACCCCTGTGTGTCATGACGTCTACTCACGGACCGCACACGACACACCGTTGAGCCAGAGTCGGCCGACCCCAATCTACCGTGCTCCCCCCGCCACCCGAAGGGTGCGGGCCCGCAGACCGACCCGCCCTCCTCTTCACACAATCGGTCCGGGCACGCCCCCTCGCCCCGGTGCGCCGTCCGCAGCACACTTGACCAGGAACACGACCGAGACAACGAGCGAGGGACGACCGAGGGATCACCGAGGGATCACCGAGGATCGCCGTTGCCGCCGGAGGGGGACGTGACATGCGGGACAGTCATCGGGCGGAGGCCGAGCGGCTGTTGGTGCGGGCCGTGGAGGAGGAGGTGCGCCGCTCGGGCGGGCGCAGCGACGGGAAGGTGCTGCTCGCGCGGGCGCGCGGGGCGCTCGACTCGATGGCGCGGAGCGCGGCGGAGGAGTACGAGGCCTACACGCGCGCCCTGGACGAGGCGGCGGCCGGGCAGCTCACCTTCGGGCAGCGGTACGCCCGGGAGGGCGCCGGGACGCCGCTGCTGGTGGCCGGGGTCGCGGCCGTCGCGGCCGTCGTCGCCGACATGGCCCTCGGCACGGACACCGGCACGGCGCTCGGCGCGGGCGTGACGGTCGGGGTCGTGGGCGCCGCCGCGACGGTCGTGAAGGTGATCGGCTCCCACCTGCCGGCCGCGCACCACCGCGCCGGGGCCGTGAGCCAGCCGGGCGGGCCGGAGCAGCTGCGGCTGCAGTGGCTGACGGCGCTGGAGGTGCGGGGCATCCGCCCGTTCCTGGACCAGCAGCGGGTGCTCGCCGCCTCCACCGGCCCGAAGAAGACGGGACCGCGGCTGCGGGGCGCCGACAAGAGCGCGGCGGCGCGCGGGCGCAACGTGCTGGAGCAGTCCTTCGCGCAGCTGCCGGAACCGGCGAAGCCGTTCGCGGGGCGGCGGCAGGAGCTGGCGCAGATCCGGCAGTGGGTGCAGGCGGCCCGGGCGAGCACGGAGACCCAGCCGACCGTGGTCGTCCTGCACGGCACACCCGGCAGTGGCCGCACGACCCTCGCGGTGCACGCCACGCACGATCTCAGGGACTACTTCCGCGGCGCCTGCGTCGTCGACCTGCGCGCCGAGGGCCCGGCCGGGACCCCGCTGTCCACCCGCGACGCCCTGCTGCACCTGCTCAACCGGCTCGGCGCGCCCCGCGAGCAACTGCTGTTCCGCGAGCGCTCCTCCCCCGACCAGCAGGTCAAACGGCTCGGCGAGCTGTACCACCAGCACCTGACCGGGCTGCCGGTCACGGTCGTCCTCGACGACGCCTCGGACGCCGACCAGATCCGCGCCCTGGTCCCGGAGCGCTCCGACAGCCTGGTGCTGGTGACCGCGCGGGGGCCACTGGAGCTGGGGGACCTGCCCGCGCGGGTGCACCAGCTGGCGGTGGAGCCGCTGGACGCGGCCGGTGCGGAGGAGCTGCTGGGCGCGGCGGCGCAGGACCGCTCCGGGCCGTACGACGCCGAGTCCGCCGACCAGGTGCGGGAGCTGTGCGGCGGACTGCCGCTGGCGCTGCGCATCGCCGGTTCCTGCCTCGGCCCGCGCTCCCCGCGCGCCCTGGCCACGGACCTCGGCGCGTACGGCCCGGTCGAGCCGGTGGAGCGCGCCCTGTGGCTGCGCTACACCGACCAGTCGGAGACTGTACGGCGGTTGCTGCGGCGGCTGGCCCTGGCCGGCCGGGCCTCGCTGGGCGTCGCCGCGGCCGCCGCGCTGCTGGCCACCGACGAGGCGGAGGCGGCCCGCCACCTGGAGGCGCTGTCCCGCGCGGGCCTGATCGACCACGTCCGGGGCAACCGCTACCGGCTGCACGACCTGGTCCGCGCCTTCGCCCAGGCCCGCCTCCTCGACGAGGAGGAGCCGGCCGAGCGCACGGCGGCGCAGGAGCGGCTGATCGTGAACTACGCCGAGCTGGCCGACTCGGTGCTGCGCATGGTCGACGGCAACATGTCCACCCGCACCAACCGCTTCAGCCCGTACGGTTTCACCTCCCTCGACGAGGCGCTGCGCTGGCTGGACGACGAGTCGAGCTTCATCACGGCGGCGCTGCGGCACGCCGAGGGCGTGAACCAGGCGGCGGTGCTGAACCTGCTCGGCGCCCTGTGCGACTACTGCCTGCTGCGCGGCGACCTGTACCGCCTGGGCGAGATCAGCGAACTCGCGCAGGCGGTGGACCAGGGGCTGCTGGTCCGCTCGGTGCAGTGGCGCACCGGCATCGCGGCCCGGCAGCTGGGCGAGCTGGACAAGGCCCGTGCGACCCTCGCGTCGGTCGTCGACCTCTACCGGGAGGCGCACCACGACGCCGGTGCCGCCCGCGCCCTGTGCTCCCTCGGCATCACCCTGCACCACCAGGGCAACCTGACGGAGGCGTCGGAGAAGCTCCGCGAGGCCCTGGCGCTGCAGGCCTCACCCGAGCTGGCCACGGACCGCGCCTGGACGATGCACGCCCTGGCGGCCGTCGAGCGGGACCGCGCCCGGGTCGAGGAGGCCCTGGACCTGCTGACCGAGTCCCTGGTCCTGCACCGCCGGGGCGAGTCCGTGCACGGCCAGGCCTGGGCGCACTTCCAGCTCGGCCAGCTCGGCCTGCGCATGGGCGACGTCCCGCGCGCCGAGGCCGAGCTGCGCGCGGCCCTCGACCTGTACGGCCGCACCCGTGACGCCCGGGGCGAGGCGTGGGCCCTGACCCAGCTGGCCCGGGCGCGGCTGGTCGCCGGGGACGCGTCCCCGGCGGTGGAGGAGTTGCGCGGCGCGGCGGCCCGGCACCGCGACAACGAGGACGCGCGCGGCGAGGCCTGGACCCTCTACTACCTGGGCCAGGCCCTGGAGGAGACGGGCAATCTGGACCAGGCGGTCCGCGAGCTGGAACGCTCGCGCACGATGTTCTCGCGCATGCGGGACGTGTACGGCCTGGCCTGCGCCCGCCACCACTCGGCGCGCGTCACCCGCGACCAGCGCGCGGCCCAGACGGGCTCGCTGCGCAACTCCGGCTTCGCCCGCCAGCTCCTGGTCGACGCCCGCGCCGACTTCCAGCGCATCGGCGTCGCCCACGGCGAGGCGTGGACGTGCCTGGAACTGGCGGTCGTGGACGCGGGCAACGCCCGCACCCAGCAGGCCCTGGCCCTGTGCGACGAGGCCGTGGACCTCTTCACGTCCTACGGCGACCGCCGGGGCGAGGACTGGGCCCGCTTCCTGCGCTGCACCCTGCTGCCCTACGCGGCACCGGGCGGCGTGGAGGTCGGCACGGCCGTGGCCCAGGAGGAACTGTCCCAGCTGTCCCGCGCCGGCCACCCCCTGCGCGACGACAAGCTCGACGAGTACGCCGACGCCTGGGCCCTGCTGCTCGAGCGCGGCGTGAGCCTGGAGGCGGGCTGGCAGGCCTGGGGGCTGGGGATGACACCCAGCCGGCATGCGCGGGAGGTGATGGGGGTGGCGGTGGAGCCGAAGGAGCAGCCCTGAAGCATGCGCGGCACCCCGTCGGCGGCGGCCGGGCCACCGACGGGTGTCACACCTGGGGCAGGGGTGGTCAGCCCTGCTTCCTGCCCTGGCCGGAGGTCTCCGCGTCCGCGGGTTCCGCCCCCGCCTGCTCGGCCTTCTCCGTCTGCTCGGCCGTCTCCCCCTGTTCGGCCTTCGGGTCCGGGACCTGGGTGAAGTCGACCCTGCTCATGTGCCGGTTCATCGACTTCATCAGGGCCCACACCGCCAGGGCCATCGCCGCGAAGACGATGAAGCCGAGGACGCCGGGGGTGACCTTGTCCTCGTCCACCTCCTTGGCGAAGGAGACGAGGTGCGTCATTGCCAGGCTTGCGCTTGCGCTCATGTCAGGCATTGTCGCGGACGCCCGCGAAGAGGTCGTCCTCGGGGAGGGAGGTATCGACGAGGGACTTCGCCAGCTCGTACTCCTCCGTCGGCCAGACCTCCTTCTGGATCTCCATCGGCACCGTGAACCAGCCGCCGTCGGGGTCGATCTGCGTGGCGTGCGCGATCAGGGCCTTGTCGCGGATCTCGTAGAAGTCGGCGCACGGGATGTGCGTGGTGAGCGTGCGCTGCTTCATCCCGAACTCCTCCCAGCGCTTGAGCCACTCCCCGTAGGGGGACTCCAGGCCGCGGTCGAGCATCGCCTGGTGCAGGGCCTCGGTGCGCGGGCGGTTGAAGCCCTGGTTGTAGTAGAGCTTCTGCGGCTGGTAGGCGGGGCCGTACTCGGCCTCGGGGTACTTCTCGGTGTCCGCCGCCCCCTCGAACGCCACCATCGAGATCTTGTGGGTCATGATGTGGTCGGGGTGCGGGTAGCCGCCGTTCTCGTCGTAGGTGGTGATCACCTGGGGACGGAAGGAGCGGATCTTGCGGACCAGCTCACCGGCCGCGTGGTCGACGTCCTCCAGGGCGAAGCAGCCCTCCGGCAGCGGCGGCAGCGGGTCGCCCTCGGGCAGGCCCGAGTCGACGAAGCCGAGCCACTCCTGCTTGACCCCGAGGATCTCGCGGGCCTCGTCCATCTCCTTCTTGCGTACCTCGTGGATGTGCTCCTCGATGTACTTGTCGCCCTGCAGCTTCGGGTTGAGGATGGAGCCGCGTTCCCCGCCCGTGCAGGTCACCACCAGCACGTCCACCCCCTCGGACACGTACTTCGCCATGGTCGCCGCGCCCTTGCTCGATTCGTCGTCGGGGTGCGCGTGAACGGCCATCAGTCGCAACTGGTCAGTCAAGACTCAATCCTCAGTAAGTCGGCGCCCTGTGTGCGTCGGCGCAATCAGCGGCTTCTATAGTGACCGAATCGGGGGGCGAATAATTCCGGGACCGGGTCCCGGGGCCCCTTCCGGGACGTCCGTCCCGGCCCTGTCTGGAGGACGATCATGACGACGGTGAGCACGCGACCGCCCGAGGGCCGCTACGGCCGCTCTTCGGACGAGCGCGCCGACCGCAAGCTCAAGGTCGTCGGCGCCGTCCTCGCGGTGGCGCTGCTGGGACTCCTCGGCTGGTTCGGCTACCACTACGTCGCCCAGAACAAGATCAGCGCCGAGGTGATCAGCTTCGAGCCCGGCAAGGAGTCCGTGCAGGTGCACCTGGAGGTCCGCAAGGACTCCGGCACGGAGGGCTACTGCACCGTGCGCTCCCAGGCGGAGAACGGCGCCGAGGTGGGCCGGGCCGACTTCCGCTTCGACGGGGACGCCACCCGCATCGACAAGGTCGTCACGCTCCGTACGACCTCCGAGGGGACCACGGCCGAGCTGCTGGGCTGCCACGCCGACTGACGGCAACCGGGTGTCACCTGGAATACGTAGCGCCTGACCTGCGTTGACGTGAATCTGGTGGCTTATGTCCTCCCCCTTGGGCCTCCGAATTGTTAGGCTCGTGGTTTCGCCCATCCGTGAAGGAACATTCTTCTGGGTAGGGCGATGCTTTGTATTCCCAGTACCTACGAGGAGCACCTGTGACCCAGACCAGCGAGAACGTCACCTGGCTGACCCAGGAGGCGTACAACAAGCTCAAGGCTGAGCTTGAGTACCTTACTGGTCCCGCGCGGGCGGAGATCTCCGCGAAGATCGCCGCGGCGCGCGAGGAGGGCGACCTGCGTGAGAACGGCGGGTACCACGCGGCCAAGGAGGAGCAGGGCAAGCAGGAACTGCGTGTGCGCCAGCTCACCCAGCTCCTCGAGAACGCGAAGGTCGGCGAAGCGCCCGCGGCGGACGGTGCGGTGGCGCCGGGCATGGTCGTCACGATCGCGTTCGACGGTGACGAGGACGACACGCTGACGTTCCTGCTCGCCTCCCGCGAGTACGCGAGCGCCGACATCGAGACGTACTCGCCGCAGTCCCCGCTGGGCACCGGCGTGATCGGCCACAAGGTCGGCGAGGACGCGGAGTACGAGCTGCCCAACGGCAAGAAGGCCTCGGTGAAGATCCTGAAGGCCGAGCCGTACGAGGGCTGAGCACCCGACCGAGCCTCGACCTGCCCCCGGCACCCTGCGGCGCCGGGGGCATCGTCATACCGTCGCGGAACACCGCCGCGGAGTACCGCCGTCAGCCGGTCGCCCGGCGGTACTTGCGGACGGCGAGCGTGCGGAACACCAGGATGATCACGACCGACCAGATCAGCGAGGCCCACACGGGGTGCTGCATGGGCCAGGCGTCGGGGGTCTTGAAGCCCGGCGGGAGGTTGCCGAACAGCTCGCGGCACGCCTGCACGACGGCGCTGAAGGGGTTCCACTCCGCGATGTGCCGCAGGAAGGACGGCATCAGGTTCGCGTCCACGAACGCGTTCGAGATGAAGGTCAGCGGGAAGAGCCAGATCAGGCCGCCCGAGGTCGCCGCTTCGGGAGTGCGCACGGACAGGCCGATGAGCGCGCCGATCCACGAGAAGGCGTACCCGAACAGCAGGAGCAGGGCGAATCCGGCGAGGACCTTGCCGAAGTTCTCGTGCGTACGCCAGCCGACAATCACCGCGACGACCGCCAGGACGACGAGGGTGAGCGCCGTCTGCACCAGGTCGGCGATGGTACGGCCGGTCAGCACCGCGCCACGCGCCATCGGCAGAGAGCGGAACCGGTCGATGAGGCCCTTGTGCATGTCGTCGGCGATGCCCGCACCCGCGCCCGCGGTGGCGAACGTGACGGTCTGGGCGAAGATGCCGGCCATCAGGAACTCGCGGTACGCCTGGGTCGAGTTGGACGAGCCGACCTGGATCGAGCCGCCGAACACGTAGGTGAACAGCACCACGAACATGATCGGCTGGATGAGCCCGAAGATGAGCATCTCGGGGATCCGGCCCATACGGATCAAGTTCCTGCGGGCGATGACCGCGGAATCGGTGATGGCGCTCACTGGACGGCCCCCTTGCCGTTCTCCTCGTCCTTGGCCTCGGCCACGTGTCCCGTCAGGGACAGGAAGACGTCGTCGAGGGTCGGCCGGCGCAGGCCGATGTCGTCGATCTCGATGCCCCGGGTGTCCAGCTCGCGGATGACCTCGGCGAGGAGCTTGGCGCCGCCGGTGACCGGCGTCGTGAGCTTGCGCATGTGCTCCTCGACCGTGGTCTCGCCCTTGCCGAAGCCGGCGAGCACCTCGACGGCGGTCCGGATGTGCTCGCGCTCGTGCACCACGACCTCGACGCGCTCGCCGCCGGTGCGGGCCTTGAGCTGGTCGGAGGTGCCCTGGGCGATGACCTTGCCCTGGTCGACCACCGCGATGTCGTGCGCCAGGTGGTCGGCCTCCTCCAGGTACTGGGTGGTCAGCAGCAGTGTCGTGCCTCCGGAGACCAGCTGCTTGATGACCTCCCACAGCTGCTGGCGGTTGCGCGGGTCGAGGCCGGTCGTCGGCTCGTCCATGAACATCACGGGCGGCGAGACGACGAGGGCCGCCGCGAGGTCGAGGCGGCGGCGCATGCCGCCCGAGTAGGTCTTGGTGGGGCGGTCGGCGGCGTCCGTGAGGTGGAACTGCTCCAGCAGCTCGGCCGCGCGCTCCTTCGCCGCCTTGGCCTTCATCTGGTAGAGCTGGCCGACCATCTGCAGGTTCTCGCGGCCGGTCAGGTACTCGTCGACCGCGGCGAACTGGCCGGACAGGCCGATGGAGCGGCGGACGGCGTCGGGCTGCTTGAGCACGTCGATGCCCGCGACGACCGCCCGGCCGCTGTCGGGCCGCAGCAGGGTGGTCAGGCAGCGGACGGTCGTCGTCTTGCCCGCGCCGTTCGGCCCGAGCAGGCCGAGGACCGTGCCCTCGGGCACGTCGAGGTCGACGCCGTCCAAGGCCCGTACGTCACCGAAGGTCTTGACCAGACCTTCGGCGTAAATGGCGCCTGGCATAAAAGTCTCCACGTCTTCCGGGATGGCCGGACAGATGTCCGGTGAGCTTTCTCACAGACACACCATATCGCGATGTATCGCGTCTCTCAACGAGTTTCTCCGCGTGCGGTACAGAGGGACGAAGGTGATCTTGGCGGGCTGCCGGGCTGCTCGGGAGCCGGGTCAGCCCATGACCGTGTAACCCGCCTCGCGCAGCGCCTGGCCCACCTCGACGCAGTGCGCCGGGCCCTTCGTCTCCAGGTGCAGCTCGACCTCCGCCTCCGTGAGCCCGAGCCGTGGGTCGGTTCGCACATGGCTCACATCGAGGACGTTAGCGTCGACCACTGACAACACACCCAGAAGTGTGGCGAGAGCGCCGGGCCGGTCGGTGAGCCGGAGGCGAACGGCCAGGTAACGGCCCTGGGCGGCCATGCCGTGCCGCAGGACCCGCTGCATCAGCACCGGGTCGACGTTGCCGCCGGACAGCACCGCGACGACCGGGCCCTCGAAGGCGCCGGGCGCGCTCAGCAGCGCCGCGACCGGGCTCGCCCCGGCCGGTTCGACGACCAGTTTGGCCCGCTCCAGACAGAGCAGCAGTGCCGCGGACAGCTCGTCCTCGCTGACCGTGCGCACCTCGTCGACCAGATCGCCGACGATCCCGAAGGGCACGTCACCGGGCCGGCCGACCTTGATGCCGTCGGCCATCGTCGCCGGGTTCTCGACCGTCACCGGCCGCCCCGCCGCCAGCGAGGGCGGATAGGCCGCCGCCCCGGCCGCCTGGACACCGACGATCTTGAGGTCGGGCCGCAGGGCCTTCACCGACACCGCGATCCCGGCGGCCAGTCCGCCGCCGCCGATGCCGACCACGATCGTGCGCGCCTCGGGGCACTGCTCCAGGATCTCCAGGCCCACCGTGCCCTGGCCCGCGATGATGTCGGGGTGGTCGAAGGGGTGGATGAACACCGCACCCGTCTCGGCCGCGTACTCCTGGGCCGCGGCCAGCGTCTCGTCGACGACCTGGCCGTGCAGCCGCACCTCGGCCCCGTAGTCCCGGGTGGCGCTGACCTTCGGCAGCGGGGCGCCCTTCGGCATGAACACCGTGGAGCGCACGCCGAGCAGCGACGACGCCAGGGCGACGCCCTGCGCGTGGTTGCCGGCGCTCGCGGCGACGACACCGGCGGCGCGCTCCTCCGGCAGCAGACCCGCGATGCGGACGTAGGCGCCGCGCAGCTTGAACGAGCCCGTCCGCTGAAGGTTCTCGCACTTGAGGTGCACCGGCGCGCCGACCAGCTGGGACAGGTGCCTGCTGCTCTCCATCGCGGTCACCCGCGCCACGCCCGAGAGCATCTTCTGGGCGCCGCGCACGTCGTCGAGGGTGACGGGGCGCAAGGAGTCAGCCGTGCTGTAGCTCATGACTCCAGCATCGCAGTTCACGGGTGGGAACGGCCGTTGTGACCAACCTCCGAGACCCGCTTTGCGCAGCGCCGGTACGACCTGCCTTCCGGCCGCGTACCCTGTCCCCCAATCAGCCAGCCCTCCACGAAGTGAGCCCCCGGCCATGCCCACAACACCTGAAATGTCGATGGACATGACGACCGTCGGTGACACCGGTCTCCTCGACACGCTGCAGCACGAGGTGGCGTTGTTCGCCCGCCGTGCCGAACAGACCCGGCTCGGCGGGGTCGGGCAGGTGCGCAACTCCATGGACCGCGCCGCGTACCTGCTGCTCAACCGGCTCGACAAAGAAGGTCCGATGGGCGTCAAGGCGCTCGCCGCGAGCATGGGTATCGACTCGTCGACGGTCACCCGGCAGGTGGCTCCGCTCGTCGACACCGGCCTGGTCAAGCGCACCTCGCACCCCGAGGACGGGCGGGCGGTGGTGCTCCAGCTGTCGCCGCGCGGGCAGGCCCGTCTGGAGGAAGTCCGCTCCTCCCGCCGCCAGTTGATGGCCGAACTGACCCACGACTGGGAGCCGGAGGAGCGCGAGGCGTTCTGCTCGCTCCTGACCCGCTTCAACACCGCGCTGTCCTCCCGGATGGCGGCGCAGGGCGTACCGGGACCGGAGGCCCAGTCGCCGTCCTGACCGCCGTACGGCGACGGGAGTTCCACCTGTACACCGCGGAGCCCCGAGCGCCCGTACACGCAGACCCACCACGCGCGCGACGCACGCAGGGGCGGACGCCGACACCGCCCGGGCTCCAGGCACGCGTGGTCCGGTCGTGCGCGGCTCTTGACCTCGGGGCCGCCCCTGGCCTGATATGAGACCGGGTCCCGTCGTACGCGGCCGGGCCCGCATCCTCAGGGTCGCCCTCAGGCGGGAGGCGCGGTGCGACAACGGCATGCGTCCCGGGCAACCCGTCGGGCCCGGGAATTCGAGGCGTTCGTCGCGGGCGCGGCCGGGCGGCTGCTGCACGCCGCGACCCTGCTCACCGCGGAGGCCCCCGACGACAACCCCCGCGCGCGGCGGCTGCTGACACGGTCGCTGGCCCACACCTATGCGTCCTGGGACCGGCTGCGCGGCGAGGATCCCTACGACCGCACCCGGCAGCACCTGGCCACCCGCTTCGCGCGCGGCGCGTGGCACCACCACGGCGGTCTCGGCCGCTCCCGCCCCCACCCCGCCGGTCAGCTGGCCCCGCTCACCCCGCAGGAGCGGCTGATCCTGGTGCTCAGGCTCTACGAGGGCGTCGCCGAGGAGCAGACGGCGGCCCTGCTCGGCCTGTCACCGGAGCGCGTCCGGGCGATCTGCCACCGGGCGACGACGACCCTGCTGCACCGGCGGCGGGACCCGGCCCCCGCGGTGACGGCCGCGAAGGCGGTGCCGTCATGAGCCGATCCGACCGGGGCCGTCCCGGCAACGAGAGCGGTCCCGGCCACGAGAACCGTCCTCGCGACGAGAGCCGTCCCGGCAAGGAGAGCCGTCCCGGCATGGGGAGCCGTCCCGGCATGGGGAGACGGGCATGAGGGGGAACGACCGCGAGGCGGCCGTGCGGCGGCTGCTGGAGCAGGCGCCGCGGGCCGTGCCGCCCGAGATCCACGCAGAGGCGGTGCGCCGCGGCGGCCGCATGCTGCGCCGCAGGACCCTCGCCCGCCGCGCCCTGTGGCTGCTGCTGTTCGCGGCGACCGTGGCGTTCACCGTGTGGGCGCTGACGGCCCGCCCCTGGGTGGAGCCGCCCTCGCACACGACCCCACCCCTCACCGGCTGGTGACCCGACCGGGATCGGACTAACCGAGGGCCTGCTGCAGATCCTCCAGCAGGTCGTCGGCGTTCTCGATGCCGACGGACAGGCGCACCAGGTCGGCGGGGACCTCCAGGGCCGAGCCGGCCGCGGACGCGTGGGTCATCCGGCCCGGGTGCTCGATCAGCGACTCGACACCGCCGAGGGACTCGCCGAGCGTGAACACCTTGGCCCGGTTGCAGACCTCGACGGCCGCCTCCTCGCCGCCCTTCACGCGGAACGAGATCATGCCGCCGAACGCCTTCATCTGCTTGGCGGCGACCTCGTGGCCGGGGTGCTCGGGCAGGCCCGGGTACAGCACGCTCGTCACGCGCGCGTGCCGGGAGAGCATGTCGGCGACCTTCGTGGCGTTCTCGCTGTGCCGGTCCATGCGCACCGCGAGCGTCTTGGTGCCGCGCAGCACCAGCCAGGAGTCGAAGGGCCCGGCGACCGCGCCCATCGCGTTCTGGTGGAAGGCCAGTTCCTCGCCCAGGTCGGCGTCGTCGGTGACCAGGGCACCGCCGACGACGTCCGAGTGGCCGCCCATGTACTTCGTCAGCGAGTGCACGACGACGTCCGCGCCGAGCGAGAGCGGCTGCTGGAGGTAGGGCGTGGCGAAGGTGTTGTCGACGACGAGGCGGGCGCCCGCGTCCCGGGCGACCTGGGCGACGGCGGCGATGTCGGTGATGCCGAGCAGCGGGTTGGACGGGGTCTCCACCCACACGACCTTGGTCTTCGGGGTGAGGGCGGCCCGTACGGCGGCCGGGTCGCTCGTGTCGGCGACCGACCACTCCACGCCCCAGCGGGCGACGACCTTGGCGAACAGGCGGAACGTGCCGCCGTAGGCGTCGTTGGGGATGACCACGTGGTCGCCGGGGGTGAGCAGCGTGCGCAGCAGGCAGTCCTCGGCCGCCAGTCCGGACGCGAACGCGAGGCCACGGCGGCCGCCCTCCAGGGCGGCGAGGTTCTCCTCCAGCGCGGTCCGCGTCGGATTGGCGCTGCGGCTGTACTCGTAGCCGCCGCGCAGCCCGCCCACGCCGTCCTGCTTGTAGGTCGACACCTGGTAGATGGGCGGGACGACCGCGCCCGTCAGGGGGTCGGCGGTGTTGCCCGCGTGGATCGCGAGCGTCTCGAAGTGCTGACTGATGTGCCTGTCGCTCATGGGCACCGAGGGTAGTGCGCCGACGCGAGGCGTGCCGGATTCCGCGGCCGGCCGGGCCCGGACGCGGGTTTTCCCCAGGGTGGCGGGGGCCGCGCGGCCAGGTTTTCCACAGGTTCGCGGATCAGGTTGGCCAATTGTCGGCACGGTCTGGTTCGCTTGTTGCATGGAGATTCTCTGGGTCCTGATCGCACTGGTCATGCTGGGCTTCGTGCTGCTCCCCTTCCTGCGGCGCGGGCGCGGTGCGATCGGGCTGGTCTCGCCCGACCACCCGGACGCCGCGGACCCGGCGAACTACGGCTTCGTCCGCGAGGAGGAGCTCGACATCCGCATGCCCGGCCCGGACCAGGACCTGCTGGACGTCCTGGACGTGGTGCAGCGCACGCAGGACTACCGCGCGGCGCAGCAGCTCCTCGCGGGCACCGAGACGGAGGGCGAGCGGCGCTGGCAGCGCGTGCAGGCCTTCGCGGGTGCGGCCTCGCTGGAGCTCGCGCAACGGCCCGGCGGCGTGGGCGAGGCGCCGGGCGGGCAGTGGCTGCGGGTGTGGCGGGCCGAGGCGCCCAAGGACGCGGGCGGCGCGGCGGTGCACGCCGAGTTCCTGGTGCAGCAGGCGTGGCGGACGGCGACGCCCGGGACGGACGAGTTCCGGATCATCATGGAGGAGGCGAAGGCGGCGTGCGGCGAGGCGGCGCTGCTGGCCCCCGGCGATCCGATCCCGTACATCGTGGAGCTGTCGGTGGCCCGCGGGCTGGGCTACTCCCAGAAGGACTTCGAGCAGCTCTGGCTGAAGATCCTGGACCGCGCCCCGAACCACATGGGGGCGCACCTGGCCGCCCTGCACTACTGGTGCGAGAAGTGGCACGGCTCGCGAGAGCTGGCCTACTCGTTCGCGGAGGCCGCGGCGGCCCGGGCCCCGCAGGGCTCCCTGCTGGCGGCGATGCCGCTCTTCGCGGTGTTCGAACACCTCCCCGAGGTGACCCTGGTCAGCAGCTTCTGGCAGACGGAGGTCGTCACGAAGGCGGTCCACGGCGCGTTGCACGCGGTGCACTCGGCCCGCCCCGACGACCCGATGCTGGCGCACGTACGGCACATGCTGGTCTTCTTCCTGGTCCGCGGCGAGCGCTGGGCGGAGGCCATGAACCAGCTGGTGCGCGTCGACGGCCATGTGGGCGCCCTGCCCTGGACCCTGTCCGCCGACCCCGCGGCGGAGTTCGCGGTGTACCGGGCGCTGGCGGTGGCGGGCTACGAGGCGAACGGCGGCAACCCGGCGAGCCTGCCCCACTGAGCACGGCCCGGGTCGGAATTCCCCCCGGTCGCCGCACGTTGTGAGGGGCGTCGCCCCGTGCGGGTGTCACGCCGACGTCGCCCCGTGCGGGTGTCACGCCGATTGGAGACGCATGTTCCTGCACAGCCGTACGCCCCAGCTGCCGACCCCCGAGCAGGCGCTGCCCGGCCGCCCGGAGCCGGCGTTCACGGTCCCCGACCGCCACACCGTCCTCGGCAACCCGCTGCTCGGCCCCTACCCCGAGGGCCTGGAGACCGCCGACTTCGGCCTGGGCTGCTTCTGGGGTGCCGAGCGCAAGTTCTGGCAGCTCCCGGCCGGTGTGTGGACGACCCTGGTCGGCTACCAGGGCGGCCACACGGAGAACCCCACGTACGAGGAGGTCTGCTCGGGCCTGACCGGCCACACGGAGGTCGTGCGGGTGGTGTACGACCCGGCGGTGATCTCGTACGAGCGCCTGCTGAAGACGTTCTGGGAGGCGCACGACCCCACGCAGGGCTTCCGCCAGGGCAACGACGTGGGCACGCAGTACCGCTCGGCGATCTACACCCACTCCCCCGAGCAGGAAGCCGCGGCCCGGGCCTCCCGCGAGTCGTACCAGAAGGTCCTCACGTCCTCCGGCTACGGCGGCATCACCACGGAGATCGTCCCGGCCCAGGGCCGCCCCTTCTACCCGGCGGAGGGCTACCACCAGCAGTACCTGGACAAGAACCCGGCGGGCTACTGCGGCATCGGGGGCACGGGCGTGTCCTGCCCGGTCGGTGTGGCCCGGGCCGAAGGCTGACGACCGTCGGCCGTGCCGGGGGTCCGGCACGGCCCGAGCACCCGGGGACCCACTAGGGTGCCCCCGTGACTGCGCCCCTGAGTACCTCCAGATCCCGTGCCGCGTTGCGGATATCCGCGCGGATCTCCGCCGAGTTGCTGCTGGTGTTGGCCGGACTGGCCGTGGCTCTGTGGCTTTTGGGCCGGATGTGGTCGGTGGTGTGGCCGCTCGTCGTCGGGCTGCTGCTGACCACGCTGACCTGGCCCGTGGCCCGGTTCCTGCGGCGGCGCGGGTGGCCGCCCGCGCTCGCCGCGTCGGTGGTGACCGTGCTGTTCCTGCTGGTCGCCGTGGGCGTCGTGGCGTTGATCGCGGTGCCGGTGGCATCCCAGTCGGGTGAACTGACCGACGGTGTGGTGGAGGGCATCCAGCGACTGCGCGAATGGGCCGCCGGGCCGCCGCTGAACATCGGGGACGCGCAGATCAACAAGGCCTTCGACAGCGCGGTCGCCCGCGCCCAGGAGGGCCTCGGCAGCATGGTGGGCGCTGTCGTCACGGGCGTGAGCACGGTGGTGAACGGCGTCGTCACCGCCGTCCTGGCCCTGTTCCTGATGTTCTTCTTCCTCAAGGACGGACCGCGGTTCCTGCCCTGGCTCGCCCGTCAGCTGCCCGGCCGGCTCGCCACGGACGTCCCGACCGTGTTCGCGCGCGGCTGGGCCACGCTGGGCGCCTTCGTGCGGTCCCAGGCGGCCGTCGGCCTGCTGGACGCCGTCCTGATCGGGCTGGGCCTGTGGATCCTGGGCGTCCCGCTGGTGCTGCCCTTGGCGGTGCTGACCTTCGTCTCCGCGTTCGTGCCGATCATCGGCGCGTTGTTCGCCGGCTTCGTCGCGGTCCTCATCGCGCTGGTCTCCAACGGCCTGACGGACGCGCTGATCGTGCTGGCCATCATCGTCGTGGTGCAGCAACTGGAGGGCAACGTCTTCCAGCCCATGATCCAGAGCCGGGGGCTCGGTCTCCACGCGGCCGTGGTGCTGCTGGCGGTGACGCTGGGCGGCAGTCTGGCCGGCATCGTCGGCAGCCTGCTCGCCGTGCCGGTCGCCGCGCTGATCGCCGTCGTCTGGAACTACGTGCGCGAGCAGCTCGTCGAGACGGCGGCCGCACCGGGCCCCGACGATCCGGGCCCGGACGATCCGGACACCGCCGCCGTTCCGTCGTAGGCGGCCGGGGCGCGGCCGGGGCACGCGAACGGCCCCGCCCAGGTCGCGGCGCTCCTCCACGCCTGTGAGGCTGCAGGCGGAAGGAGCTCCGCCCCATGATTCCTGTCGCAGCGTCACCCGTGCGCCTGGAGGCGTCCGTCGATTCCCGGCTGTCCCGCTGGATGTGGCTGGTGAAGTGGCTGCTCGCCATCCCGCACTACGTCGTGCTGGTGTTCCTGTGGATCGCGTTCGTCGTCGTGACCGTGATCGCCTTCTTCGCCATCCTGTTCACCGGCCGGTATCCGCGGTCCCTCTTCGACTTCAGCGTCGGCGTGCTGCGCTGGAACTGGCGGGTGAGCTACTACGCGCACACCGCGCTCGGCACCGACCGGTACCCGCCGTTCACGCTCGCCGACGTGCCCGACTACCCGGCGCACTTCGACGTCGCCTACCCGGAGCGGCTGTCCCGCGGGCTGGTCCTGGTGAAGTGGTGGCTGCTGGCGATCCCGCAGTACATCGTCGTCGGGATGTTCGTCGGGGGCGGCTGGGGCTGGGACGGGAGGGACGGCTGGCGCGGTGGCGGGGTGGTGCCCTTCCTCTCCCTCGTCGCGGTGGTCGTCCTGCTGTTCACCGCCCGCTACCCGCGGCACCTCTTCGACTTCCTGATCGGCCTCGCCCGCTGGACGGCCCGCGTGACGGCCTACGCCGCGCTGCTGACCGACCAGTACCCGCCGTTCCGGCTGGACATGGGCGGACGGGAGGCACCGCCCGCGCCCGCGCCCGGCCCCCCGCTGACCAAGACCTGACCTCCGCGACTGTCCGCAGCCCCGGCGGAATCCCTTCCTCCCGCCTTACGCTCCTTCGCATGGTTCTCAGACGAGCGTTACAGGTGATCATGGTCATGACCCTGGCCCTCGCGGGGGCGGTCCAGGGCACGGCGCACGCCGAGGAGGGCGCGCCGGTGACCGGACGGCAGCTGCTGTTCTACAACCACGCCTACGGCGTGCTCGACCGCGAGACCGCCGACGCCATCGAGCACTCCTCCTACCTGCGGGAGTTCGCCCACTTCCAGGTCCGCACCACGACCGGGTCCGGTGGGCAGACCTGGACCGGCCGCTATCTGATGGGCCGCGAGACCTACCTCGAACTGTTCGGCGTGGGCGATCTGCCCGGCAAGGACGGCACCCTCGGCGCCGCCGGCCTGGGCGTGTCGACCGAGCGCGCCGGTGACCTGCCCACGGTGACCGAGCGGCTGCGGGAGCTCGGGATCAGCGACCCGGTCGCGTTCCGGCAGACGCGCGACTTCGGCGACGGCGTGCCCGTGCCGTGGTTCGACGCCGTGTTCACCACCGACCAGTACGACGTGTTCGGCGCCTGGGGCATGGAGTACCGGCCGGAGTACTTCGCCGACCCGCGCAGCAACACCGAGCCCGCCGCACACCCCGGCGACGTGGGCCGGGAGCGCTATCTGCCCGACACCTACCGCAACCGGCTGATGCGGGACGTGACCGGCGTCCGGCTCGCGGTGACCGCGCGGGACCTCGCCGGCACGGTGCCGCTGCTGAAGGCCGGCGGGTTCGCCGTCCGGTCCCTGCCGGGCGGGGGCGTCGTCGCCAAGGGCGGCGGCACCACCCTCCGCTTCGACGTCGTGCCCCTCGACCAGGTGGGTCTGCGGCAGGTCGAGATGGCGCTGAACCGGCCGGTGCCGTACCGGCACGAGGAGCGGATCGGCCACTCGTCCCTCGTCGTCGGCCCCGGCACCCACGCCGTGTGGACGTTCGGGGACCAGGACGGGCCGAGCCCCGCCGGCTGACGCCAGCCCCGGAGGGCCGCACCGCCTGGGGGTGTCCACGGCCCCCTAGCCCAGCCTTTCCTCCAGGAACCGCTCCCAGGTCCGCTTGCCCGTCTCCGCCCCCGCCACCGTCAGGTTCGCCCCCGCCCGGTACGCCCGCCCCGCCTTCCCGGGGATGCGGACCGGCAGCATGGGGCGGCGCCTGCCGCGCAGGCGGAGGTAGGGGCGGGCCAGGGCGGCCAGGTCGTGGACGTGCGGCCCGGCCATGTCCGGGACCAGGCCGGACGGGCCGCCGAGGGTCAGTTCCACGAGGCGGGCGGCGACCTCACGGGAGTCGACCGGCTGGAGCCGGAGGCCCCCGGGGACCGGGAACACCGGCAGCTTCGCCATCTTCTCGACCATGGTCAGGGTGAGGTCGTGGAACTGGGCCGCGCGCAGGGTCGTCCACGGGATGCCCGATTCCGCGACGGCCCGCTCCGACTCCAGCTTGGCGCGCATCCAGGCCAGCGGGACCCGGTCCGCGCCGATGACCGAGATGTGCACCAGGTGCCGCACCCCGGCCCGGGACGCGGCGCGGACCAGGGTGCGGGCCGCCTCGTCGTCGCCCTTGGGGCCGCCCGCGAGGTGCAGCACGGTCCGCGCGCCCGCCACGGCGGCGGCCACGCCCTCGCCCGTCAGCAGGTCACCGGTGACGTACTCGACGCCGTCCGCGGCCGGGCGCGGGCTCCGGCTGAGGATCCGCACCTCGTGGCCGGACGCCCGCAGCAGCGGCACGACGTGCCCGCCGAGGGTGCCCGTGCCGCCCGTGACCAGAATCGGTGATGCCATGACCGCTCCCCGGCTCGTCGCTTCCTCTGTCGCCTTCGCCGGTATGACGGACGGCGGCAGGAGGATGTGACGAGCCCGGGGCGGGCGGGCGGTGGGCGGGGGTCAGCCGCCGCTGCCGTAGGGCCTCGTGATGATCTCCAGGCGGTGGCCGTCCGGGTCGTCGAAGTACGCGCCGCGGCCGCCGTCGTTGTGGTTGATCTCGCCGGGGCGGCTGTGGAAGGGGTCCGCCCAGTACGTCAGACCGGCCTCCTGGATACGGGCGAAGATCTCGTCGAACTCCTCCTCCGAGACGAGGAAGGCGTAGTGCTGCGGCGTGATGGCGCCGGGGCTGTCCATGAAGTCGAGTGTCACGCCGTTGGGGATCTCGACCGGGAGGAACGGTCCGTAGGGCGGGCTCACGTCGAGCCCGAGGATGTCGGCGAGGAACCGGGCCGAGGCGCGCTTGTCGTGGGCGACGACGATGGTGTGGTTCAGCTGCACGGTCATGGTGGGCCTCCCCTGGCGGACCCCCCTGGGGCACTCCCGTCGTGTACCCCGTTGGTACGCCGCTTGTACCCTCTCGTGCGTCTTCGAACGCCGGACGCGCCCGAGGGCCCCGGCGCACGGTCGGGGCCCTCGGAAACGGTCTCAGCCGGTCAGATGGTGGCCGTGTCGATCACGAACCGGTAGCGCACGTCGCTGGCCAGCACGCGCTCGTACGCCTCGTTGATCTGGTCGCCGCGGATCAGCTCGATCTCGGCACCGAGGCCGTGCTCGGCGCAGAAGTCCAGCATCTCCTGGGTCTCGGCGATCCCGCCGATCAGGGAGCCGGCGAGGGTCTTGCCGCCGCCGATCACCGAGAAGAGGTTCAGGGAGATGGGCTCCTCGGGGGCGCCGACGTTGGCCAGCGTGCCCTCCGTCTTCAGCAGCGACAGGTAGGCGCCGAAGTCCAGCGGGGCCGACACCGTGGAGACGATCAGGTCGAACGTGCCGGCCAGCTCCTCGAAGGTCTTCGGGTCGCTGGTGGCGTAGTAGTGGTCCGCGCCCAGCTTCAGGCCGTCCTCACGCTTGCGCAGGGACTGCGACAGCACGGTCACCTCGGCGCCGAGCGCGTGGGCGATCTTGACGCCCATGTGGCCGAGGCCGCCCAGACCGACGATCGCGACCTTCTTGCCGGGGCCGGCACCGAACCGCTTCAGCGGCGAGTAGAGGGTGATGCCGGCGCACAGCAGCGGCGCGGCGACGTCGAGGGGCAGGGAGTCGGGGATGCGGAGGACGAAGTTCTCGTCGACGACGACCTTCTGCGAGTAGCCGCCGTAGGTGGGCTCGCCGTCCTTGCCGATGCCGTTGTACGTCGGGATGTTGCCCTGGACGCAGTACTGCTCGCGGCCGGCCTTGCAGTTCTCGCACTCGCGGCAGGAGTCGACCATGCAGCCGACGCCCACGCGGTCGCCGACGGCGAACTTGGTCACGCCGGGGCCGACCTCGGCGACGACACCGGCGATCTCGTGGCCGGGGACCATCGGGAAGATCGCCTCTCCCCAGCCCTCGTGGGCCTGGTGGATGTCCGAGTGGCAGATGCCGGCGAACTTGATGTCGATCAGGACGTCGAACTCGCCGACCTGGCGGCGCTCGATGGTGGTGCGCTCCAGGGGAGCCTTGGGAGCGGGAGCGGCGTACGCAGCAACAGTGGTCATGCCGGGGTTTCTCCTAGCAAAGTCTCTGTGCCCGACTGCCTTCTGGATGTTCCGACCGGGCACGATCACCAGCGTGCCGGAGCCGCGAGGGTTCACCCAGACCACGGTTTTGCGTACGCACAGCGTGCGTACCACTGGCGGGGTCAGGCTGCCGTGCGTACGACCGGGAATACTGAGACGCATGGACGAACAGCCCGAACCCGCACGGACGGCCGGCGGCGGCCTGGACCGGCGTGCGGAGCTCAGCGAGTTCCTGCGCACCCGGCGTGCCCGGCTGAAGCCGGAGGACGTGGGGCTGCCCGACTTCGGGCGGCGGCGGGTGCCTGGGCTGCGCCGCGAGGAGCTGGCGCAGCTGGCCGGGGTGTCCGTGGCGTACTACACGCGGCTGGAGCAGGGCAACGGCCGCAACGTCTCGGCGGAGGTGCTGGACGCGATCGCGCGCGCCCTGCGGCTGAGCGACGCCGAGCACGCGCACCTGACGCACCTGGCGAAGCCGAAGCAGCACAAGAAGAAGCCGGCGGCGCGCAGCCGGCAGGTGCGGCCGGCGCTGCGGCACCTGCTGGACTCGATCGACAGCGTCCCGGCCTACATCGTCGGGCGCCGTTCGGAGATCCTGGCCTGGAACCGGATGGCCGCGGCCCTCTTCGGCGACTGGGCGGAGCTGCCGGCGCCGGAGCGCAACTGGGCGCGGCTGGTGTTCCTCAGGCCCGAGTACCGCGAGCTGTTCGTCGAGTGGGACCAGAAGGCGTCCGACATCGTCGGCTATCTGCGCATGGACGCGGGCTGCCACCCGGACGACCCGCAGCTGTCCGCGCTGGTGGGTGAGCTGTCGGTGAAGAGCGAGGAGTTCCGCCGCCTCTGGGCCGCCCACGACGTCAAGGAGAAGAGCCACGGCGTCAAGCGCATGCGCCACCCCCTGGTCGGCGACCTGACCCTGTCCTTCGAGACGTTCCGCCTGGTCGACGACGCCGAGCAGTCCCTGATCACGTACCACGCGGAGCCGGATTCGTCGTCGGCGGACGCGCTGCGGCTGCTGGCGAGCTGGGGGGCGGACGCGCTGCGCTCGGGCACCGGGGCGTCATCGGCCCCGCCGGCCTGACGCACAGTCCCTGCCGCCCCACCCGTCATGACTGGTACGGCGGAGCCGCCCTCATCCCTGGTAGGGCGGAGCCGCCCCCCATGTCCACGTGGGCACCGCCTGCTCCGCCGGAGGTTTCGCGCCCGGGCTGGAGAAGTGGACGGCGAGCCGTGTCCCCCACTCCACGTAGGCCAGGAACGCCGAGCGGAACTCCGCGTCGGTCGGCAGGCCCGCCTCGTCGGCGGCGTCCTGGATGAGGTTCACCCAGCGGCGGCGCTGGGGCTCGGTGATGTGCTTGCCCGCGTGCTTGGCGACCATGTGGCCGTGTCCGCCCTGGCTCCGCGAGTAGGCGGGCGGACCGCCGAAGACCTCGCCGAGCCACAGGGCGACGTGTTCGGCGTGCTCGGGGGCCAGCCCCGCGAACACCGGAGCCAGCAGGTCGTCCTTCAGCACCTTGCCGTAGAAGACCTCGGTGAGGCGCGAGAAGGCCTCCGCGCCGCCCGCCCAGTCGTACAGCGTGGGGACGGCGGAACCGGCGCCGCGCACGGCGGTCGGCTCGTAGTGGCGCATCTCCTCGATGTTCTCGACGTACGGGCGGATCTCGGCGAAGAAGCCCGGGAACTGCTCTGAGGTGCGGAAGCCTTCGAGGTGGTCCTTCACCGAGGTCCAGGTGATGCGCAGGATGTAGTGCTCGCGGTCCTCCGCGCAGTGCGTCAGCTCGTAGTCGACGCAGTGGGGGGACGCGGACAGGTGGGCCGCGGCGCGGCCGTAGGCGGCCAGGAACTCCGCCGAACGCTGGTCGGGGACGCGGTACCGGACGTACTCGACTGTGTGGGCCGTCATGGCACCACGGAAGCACGAACCGCCCGCCGGACGCTTGTCTTCCGGCGGGCGGTTCGCTTCAGGCGCTACGGATCACTTGCCGTAGTACGCGTTGTAGATCGAGATCGTCGACTTGTTGCCCTTCTTGTCGGCGATCTTGGCGTGGAAGGAGATGGCCTTCCCCTTCTCCGGGTTCTTGACGGTGATCTTGCCGTTCTTGACGTCGAGCTTCTTCCAGGTCTTGCCGTAGTCGTACGACACGTACACCGACAGCGACTTCAGGTTGCTGCCCTTGGCCGCGCCCTCGACGGTGACCGGGATGCTGGCCGTCTTGCCGGCCGGGACCTTGCTGTCCAGGCCCGTGGCCGCGTTGAAGCGGGCCGTGGAGGCGGGCAGCTGCTTGATGTCGCTGGTCTTCTTCGAGCGGAACGTCCAGCTGGCGTCGATGCGGGTGGAGGCCGCCGCGACCTTGACGCTGCGCTTGACCGACGTCGTCAGCTTGTACTCGGCGTCACCGGCCGGCACCTTGAACGGCTTCTCGCCGAACAGCGGGTCGTCGTTGCTGCCGACCTTCTTGCCGTTGCGGTACAGCGTCGTGGCCGCCGAGGTGAACTGCGAGTAGCCCACGTTGCCCTTGCTGTCGGCGAACAGCGGCAGGGAACCGTAGATCTCGTTGTTCTCGCGGAAGATGCCGAAGTCGGCGTTGAGCCGCGGTCCGAAGACGGCCGTGTTGACGGTCTTGGAGTAGCTCTTGCCGGCCGCGTACTTCTGCTGGCCCATCGCGTAGGCGGCCTCGTCGACCGGGAAGCCGTCCTGGTCCACCCCGCCGTACTGGGCGAACTCGAGCTGCCACTCCACACCGCCCTGGGCGGACAGGTGCAGCGTGCGGGTGCCGGGCAGGGTCTGCGGGATGCCGATCGAGGAGGCGCCGGTGCTCCACGGCATCCAGCCCACCGCGCTGACCGCGCCCTTCTTGCCGCTCGCCGCGGCACCGAGGCCGACCTTCACCGTGGCCAGCTCACCGGCCTTGTAGTGCTTGGTGAAACCGGTGGCGAGCTGCTTGACCGGCCCGCCGGCGACGATGTCGTACTCCTCCTTGTCGCCCTTGCTCCAGTGGCCGTCCCACTGCTGGGTCACCGAGCCGTCGGTGATCTGCGGGCCGACGTGGGCGGTGCGGATGTCCCCGAAGGACTCCAGCCACCAGCCGAAGCCGTAGCTGTTGTCACCGGCTTCCACGGTGTAGTCCGCCGAGGCGAACTCGGACTTGGCGCCCGGGGCGGGGACGGTGATGTCCACCGCCTTGGCCTTGCGGGCGTCCAGCGTGACCGTCGTGTTCTTGGTGACGTTCAGCTTGGGCTGCGCGAGCCAGTCGACGCCCTCGAACTTCTCCGGGTCGTCGCCCACGTAGACGTTCGAGTTGAGGATGTAGGTGCCCTTGGCGAGCCGCGCGGTGACCGTGCCGTCCTCGTCGTACGGCATGGCCCCCTTGCCCTTGGCGAGGCCCGCGATGCCGGTCAGGTCGGCGCTGTAGTTCTTCGCCGGCTTGCCGTCGCGGTTCAGGACCTTCAGCGTGACGTCGTACGACTCCACCTCACGCTGCACCGCCGCCGCCGTGCGGATCGTCTGGCCGCCGCCCGTCGCCGTCACGTACGAGGAGTACGCGCCGTCGACCGTGCCGCCCAGCTTGGTGTTGACGGTGAACGGGACCGAGGCCTTGCCGCCGGCCGGGACGGTCACCGAGGTGGCGCCGAGCTTGAAGAAGCCGGCCGGGGCGGCCTGGCCCTTCGGGTTGGTGGCGGTCGACGCCAGCTTCAGCGTGACGTCCTTCGTACCGAGGTTGCGGTACGTCAGTTCCTTGGTGACCGGCTTGTCGTCGGTGTGCGGCCACTGCTGGACGCCGAAGCTCACGGACGCCGGCTCGGCGATCACGGACTGCTTGATGGCCTGGTCGACCTGGATGCGGCCCGAACCCTGCTGGAACGGCGTGTACTTGCCGCCCTTGGTGGAGCCCGTGAGGGCGCCCTTCAGCTCGGCGTACTTCCACTCGGGGTGCTGCTGCTTCAGGATCGCCGCCGCGCCCGCGACGTGCGGGGTCGCCATCGACGTACCGGAGATCGTCATGTAGCCGGCCGGCTTCTCGCCGACGTCCTGGGCTATCAGGTTGCCCGGGGCGGAGGCCGCGGTGATGTCCACGCCGGGCGCGGTCACGTCGGGCTTGAGGGCGCCGTCCATGCCGGGGCCGCGGCTGGAGAAGTCGGCCAGCACGTCCTTGTCGTCGACCGCGCCGACGGTCAGGGCCGCGGCGGCGCTGCCCGGGGAGCCGATGGTCTGCTCGCCGAAGTCGCCCTCGTTGCCGGCGGCGATGGCGAACAGGACCCCCTTCTCCTCGGAGAGCTTGTTCACCCCCGCTTCCAGCGCGTCGATCGCGGGGGTGTCGCCGCCGCCCAGGCTCATGTTGATGACGTCGGCGCCCTCGGCCGCGGCCCACTCCATGCCGGCGAGGATCTCGGAGTCGCTGCCGAATCCGCCGTCGTCGAGGACCTTGCCGTTGAGGATCTTCGCGCCGGGCGCGACGCCCTTGTACTTGCCGCCGGACTTCTTGCCGGTGCCGGCCGCGATGGAGGCGACGTGCGTGCCGTGGCCGACCTTGTCGGTGGTGTCGGGCGAGGTGGTGAAGTTCTTGGCGCCGACGACCTGGCCCTTGAGGTCGTCGTGGGTGGCGTCGACACCGGTGTCCAGGACGGCGATCGTGACGCCCTTGCCGTCGTAGCCGGCCGACCACGCCTTGGGCGTGCCGATCTGCGGGACGGACTTGTCGAGGCTGGCCTTGCGGACGCCGTCGAGCCAGACGTGCGCGATGCCGGAGGCGGTCCTGTCGCCGTTGGTGACCGCGTCCCACAGCTCGGGCGCGTCCTCCTGCGGCGCCTGCACGGCGTCCGCGTTCAGCGACTTCAGCGAGTGGCTCAGCGTGCCCGCGTCACGGACGTCGGCCTTGGCCGCGGCCGCGCTGCCCTTGTAGCCGACGATGACCTTCAGGCCCTTCTTCTGGGCCTTGCGGGTCGCGGACTTGTTCAGCTCGGTGACGTCGAAGAGCCGCTGGTCGAGCTTGCCGGTGGCGACCAGACGGGCCGCGTCGGCCGGGATCACGAGGGTGTGCCCGTCGAGCTTGCGGACCTGGACGGGAATGCCCTCACGGCCCTTCGCCCGCTCCAGGCCGACGACACGGCCCTTGGCGTCGAGGGCGACCCGGTCGCCGGTGATCAGTGTGACGTGGTGCTTGGCCGTGAGCGAGGCCGACTTGGATGCCGCGGCCGTCCGCTCGGCGTCGGCCGACGCCGGGCTGGTCATGCCCGCCGCCAGGGCCACGGCTGCCGCTGTGGCGACCGTGGCCGCGTACGCCCTTTTCACTTGTCTGCGCAAGTTTCCCCCTTGCAGATGTACCGGGCGAATTCCCCGTTCACCCGGCCGGGGGTGGTCTCGCACGCATACGCGTACACCCCCCGGAATACGCAGTATGCCGACGGGTGATCAGTCGCTCAATAGATGAGAAGACGGTAAGAAATCCGTCGGCCGACTGTTACACGGCCGCCGGAACTCTGTTACAGGCTTGGGCGATTGCGCACGCGTGTTCTCCTTGACAAGAGCGGATGCCCGGCACACGCCCGACGAACGACGATGCCGCCGCCCGCCCGTGAAGGGCGGACGGCGGCATCGGGTCGTGGAGCGGGGAAGCCGTCAGACGGCCGAACCCGCCTTCCACTGCGTCCAGTTCATGTTCCAGCCGTTGAGGCCGTTGTCCGGGGCGATGGTCTTGTCGCCGGTGTTCTCCACGACCACCACGTCACCGATCATCGAGTTGTCGAAGAACCACGCGCCCGGCGTGTTCGGGTCGTCCGCGCCCTTGGCGTCCTGGAGACCGACGCAGCCGTGGCTGGTGTTCACGTTGCCGAAGATGGACTTCGCGCCCCAGTAGTTGCCGTGGATGAACGTGCCGGAGGTGGACAGGCGCATGGCGTGCGGCACGTCCTTGATGTCGTACTCGCCCTTGCCGTCGTCGTCCGTGAAGCCCACGGTCGCGCCGTTCATCCGGGTCTCCTTGAACTTCTCGGAGATCACCATGCGGCCCTCGTAGGTCTTGTTCTCGGGGGCACCGGCCGAGATCGGGATCGTCCGCACGACCTTGCCGTCCTGCGTGACCTTCATCTGCTTGGTCTTCGCGTCGACGTAGGAGATCTGGTTGCGGCCGATCTTGAAGGTGACCGTCTTCTGCTGGACGCCGTAGACGCCCTCGGCGCCCTCGACACCGTCGAGCGCGAGCTTCAGCGTGACGGTGGAGCCTTCCTTCCAGTAGTCCTCGGGCCGGCAGTCCATGCGGTTGGCGTTGAACCAGTGGCAGGCGACCTCCTGGCCGCTGGTCGTGCTGACCTCGACGCCCTTCTGGACGGCCGCCTTGTTGGTGATCGCCTTGTCGAAGTTGATCGAGACCGGCATGCCGACGCCGACGGTGGTGCCGTCGTCCGGGGTGAAGTTGCCGATGAAGCTGTTGGCCGGGGAGACCGTGGTGAACGAGGCGTTCTCGTGGGCGACGCGACCGTCGGAGTCCTTCGCCTCCGCCGACAGCTTGTAGGTGGTGGAACGCTCCAGCTGCGCGCTGGGCTTCCAGCTGGTCTTGTCGGCGGATATCTGGCCGCTGACCTCCGTGCCGTCGGAGGTGGTCATCTTCACGTTCGTGAGCGTGCCCTTGCTCACCGTGACGGCCGCGGAGTTGTTGATCGAGGCGTTGTTCGAGCCGTCCTTGGGCGTGATCTTGATCTGGGCCTCGGAGGTCTTCTTGGCCGCCGCCTCGTCGACCTTCGACTGGGAGCTGTCCCCGCCGTCGCCGCCCGAGGCGTTGTCGTCGCCGCCGGAACACGCCGAGAGCACCAGCACTCCGCCGAGCAGTGCGGACGCGACCGTCAGGCCCCTGCGCCGCTTACTGACCGTCATCACACGCTTCTCCATCGTTGCCGATTTCCCCAAAACCCCGAGTGTCCCCGTCAGAAATCCAAGTGCCCCCGTCAGGACTCGCGAGTCCTCGTCGAGAACTGTCAACGCTACGACCGGTTCGCCCGGTTCCCCAGGTCACCCAGGTGTGGGGATCACCACGTCCGTGGCGTACGGTGCCGGGCGATGCGGCTGCGGTCGATGCGCCCCATGAGACGCGAAGACCCCGGACGGCGGTTGCCGCCCGGGGTCACCCATTTCCCCGGCAGTCTCAGCGGTCGCCGTCCTCGTCGTCGACGACATCATCCTCGTCGAGGTCCCAGTCCGGCGAATCGGGGTCGTAGTCGATCCGTTCACTGCTCCAGGAGGCCTGCTGGAGCTCCACCCCCGGCACCTGGCTGACCAGGTCGAACGGATCAACGAGATACGCGAGGGCCTCGGCGGTGTCCTCCGTCACAGCGCTCTCGGCGTGGGTCCGTTCCGCCGCGGGCATCCCGGCGTCGTCGGCGAGACGACGCAGCGCGGACTTGGTGACGGCGTCGGGGTCCTCGACTTCGAGAACGACTTCCACCCGAACCCGTACAAACCGTGATGTCTCTGGAGTGCTCATGGCGGGAGCGTACGGCCAAGAGCTCCCGTGACTTTCCCGTGACCCGCGCCTTTCACTAACATCGCCCCACACGGCCAATTCGCCGACGTCACAAGGGGATCGATATTCCGTGTCATCCGCTCGCCGCCCGTTGCTGACCGCCACCGCCGCGGCGACCCTGCTGGGCGCCCTGTGGTTCGTCCCGTCCGCCAACGCGACGTCGGACTCCCCGGTGAGAGACGCGGTCGGGACGAGCCCGTCGCCGCTGGTCACGGAGCAGGCGCGGATCGCCGCGACGACCGCCGACACCTCCGTCACCGGTACCCGGCTGGCCGACACCGGCAGCTTCGACAGCACCCCGTACGTGATCGGCGGGACCCTCTGCCTCACGCTGGGCGCCGGGTTCGTGGTGTATTCGGTCCGCCGGGAACGGCTCGGTTTCTGACCGCACTTGGCGAGGGCCCCGCCGGTCGGCGAGGCCCTTCTTCTGCTCTGCGGGCCGCTCTGGAGGTCCCTGCGCTGCCCCGCGGGCCGTTCTATCGGAGCGGTCCGGTGACGGTCTCCACCGCGGCCAGCAGCCGGCCCTCGCGCAGGAACGCGTCCGCCACCGCCAGGTCGGGCGCCAGGAACCGGTCCGGTCCGGGGCCCTGGACGCCCGCGTCCCGCAGGGCGTCGATGACCGCCCGCGACGCGGGCGCCGGGGTCAGCCCCTCGCGCAGTTCGATCGCGCGCGTGGCGGCGTACAGCTCGACGGCCAGGACCCGGGCGAGGTTGTCGACGGCCGTGCGCAGCTTCCGCGCCGCCGACCAGCCCATCGAGACGTGGTCCTCCTGCATGGCGGAGGACGGGATCGAATCGGCGGACGCCGGTACGGCGAGCCGCTTGAGCTCGCTCACCAGCGCGGCCTGCGTGTACTGAGCGATCATCAGGCCCGAGTCCACACCGGCGTCGTCGGCGAGGAAGGGCGGCAGGCCGTGGCTGCGGTTCTTGTCGAGCAGCCGGTCGGTGCGCCGCTCCGCGATGGAGCCGAGGTCGGCGGCGGCGATGGCGAGGAAGTCCAGGACGTAGGCGACGGGCGCCCCGTGGAAGTTGCCGTTGGACTCCACGCGCCCGTCGGCCAGGACGACGGGGTTGTCCACCGCGGAGGCCAGCTCTCGGTCGGCGACCAGCCGGGCGTGCGCCAGGGTGTCCCGCCCGGCCCCGGCGACCTGCGGGGCGCAGCGCACCGAGTAGGCGTCCTGGACGCGCGGCGCGTCGTCCTGGTGATGCCCCGTCAGGCCCGAGCCCTTCAGCACGGCCAGCATGTTGGCGGCGCTGGCGGCCTGCCCCGGGTGCGGCCGGATGGCGTGCAGCTCGGGGGCGAGGACCTTGTCGGTGCCGAGCAGGGCCTCCAGGGAGAGGGCGGCGGTGACGTCGGCGGAGCGGTAGAGCGTGTCCAGGTCGGCCAGGGCCATGACGAGCATGCCGAGCATGCCGTCGGTGCCGTTGAGGAGGGCGAGGCCCTCCTTCTCGCGCAGTTCGACCGGCTGGATGCCGTGCGCGGCGAGGAGTTCGGCGGCCGGGCGCACGACGCCGTCGGGGCCCTCGGCGTCCCCCTCCCCCATGAGCGTGAGCGCGCAGTGGGACAACGGCGCGAGGTCGCCGGAGCAGCCGAGGCTGCCGTACTCGTGCACGACCGGGGTGATACCGGCGTTGAGGAGGGCGGCCATGGTCCGCGCGACCTCGGGCCGTACGCCGGTGTGCCCGGAGCAGACGGTCTTCAGCCGCAGGAACATCAGGGCGCGAACGACCTCGCGTTCCACCCTCGGCCCCATCCCGGCGGCGTGCGAGCGGACGATGTTGCGCTGGAGCTGGGCGCGCAGCTCCGGGCTGATGTGCCGGGTCGCCAGGGCGCCGAAGCCGGTGCTCACGCCGTACACGGGGTCCGGCTTGGCCGCCAGCGCGTCCACGATCTCGCGGGCCGCGGCGAGGGCGGCCACGGCCTCCTCGGAGAGCTCGACGCGGGCGCCGGCACGCGCCACGGCGAGCACGTCGGACGCGGTCACCCCGGACGTCCCCACCACCACAGTGTGCATATCCATATTCAGGAGCGTACGCAGTGAATTCGATGATGTCACCACTGGGGGCGGGGTTCGCCCCTTACTGATGCGTCACACCGCCGGACGGCTTCAGGGCGCGTGCCGGCCGCGGAAGCGCCGGCGTTCGCCCTCGGCCTCCTGGGACGGCTCGTCCGCGAGCCGCACCACGGGATCGTCCGGCCCGGCCCGGCCGGCGACCACCGGCCGGGTGGCCCGCTCGGCCTTGGCCCGGTACTGGGCGGCGTCGGCGAGCCGGAACAGTCGGCGGGCGGAGCGTACGGGCCCGATCGGATCCTCGGTGGACGCGACACCGCAGGCCACGCCGTCCCCCATCTCCAATTCGGCGGCCCGGCGGCACAGTTCGCCGGCCGCCTTCACGACCTGGTCGGCGGGCGGCCCGACGGCGAGCAGGCAGAACTCGTCCCCGCCGAGCCGTGCCGCCAGGGCCCCCGGCAGCATGGCCCCGCACAGTGACAGCACCGAGCCGAAACGCTCCAGGAGCCGGTCGCCGGCGGCGTGCCCGTGGGTGTCGTTGACCCGCTTGAGCCCGTTGAGGTCGCAGACGACCAGGCTGACGACGGATCCGTCCCGGCGGTGCCGCTCGATCGCCCGCTCCAGGCGTACGTCCACGGCACGGCGGTTGGCGAGCCCGGTGAGCGCGTCGGTGTACGCGAGGCGGCGGGCCTCCTCCAGCCGCTCCGTCTGGGCGATGCCGGCGGCCACGACGGAGGCGAGGACGGTGGCGAAGTCGGCGTCGGCCCGCTCGAAGACGGGCTCCCCGAGCGGCCTCGCCACGTACAGCTCGCCCCAGGCCCTGCCGTGCAGCACGATCGGCGCGACGACGCAGCAGCCGCGGCCCCGGCGGCGCAGGGCGGCGACGCGCTGGTGGCAGTACCCGGGCTGCCCGGCGGCGGGCCCTGCGGCGGTCTCCACCCACGCGTCCGGCTCCCCGCCGCCGGCCCACTGCTCGTGCAGGAACTCGGTGATCTCCGCGAACTGGTGCACCGGATACGCCTCGTCCTCGGGGAACTCCTCCTCCCCCTGGGCCAGCTCGCCGACGTTCACGAGGACCTTCAGCCGCCCGAGCTCCCGCTCCCACACCGACAGCGCGGCGAAACTCCCGCCCAGCGCCCGGCACGCCCCGGCAGCCGCGGCACGCCACGCCTCACGTGACCCGTGCGCCGCCGCCATCCCCTGAGCCAACGCGACGACGGCCGCGAGCCGTCTGTCCTCACCCATCACTCCAGGCTAGGGAGTTTCCAGCCAGACTGACCTGTTTACGACGCGAACGGGGACGACTTGGCGTGGGGACGACCCAGCGGCGGACACATGTCGGATCACTCCCCCGGCCACTCCGGCTTGCGCCGCTCGTTGAACGCCGCGACGCCCTCCGCCCGGTCCCCCGAGAACGCCACGGCCCGCCACGCCGCGTCCTCCACCTCCAGCCCGGCCCGCAGATCCAGCCCCTGCCCGAGCCGCAGCGCGCGCTTCGCCGCCCGCAACCCCACCGGCGAGTTCCCGGCGATCCGCGCCGCCAGCGCCAACGCCTCCTCGCGGTCCCGCCCGGCCTCCACCACCTGGTCGACCAGCCCCAACTCGCCCGCCTCCACGGCCTCCACCCGCCGCGCCGAGAAGATCAGCTCGGCCGCCCGGGCCGCCCCCACCCGCCGCGGCAGCAACTGCGTACCGCCGCCGCCGGGAATCACCCCCACCGACACCTCCGGCAGGCCCACCACCGCCGTACGGTCCGCCACGATCACGTCGCAGGCCAGCGCCAGCTCGAAGCCGCCGCCCAGCGCGAACCCGTGCACCGCCGCCACCGTCGGCACCGGCAGCTCCAGCACCGCGGTGTACGCCCCGCGCGTCACCGGCCGCTGCCGCAGCAGATCCGCGTCGCTGAACGAGTTCCGCTCCTTCAGATCGGCCCCGACGCAGAACGCCCGCTCATGCGTCGAGGTCAGCACCACCACCCGGACGTCCCGGTCCTCCCCCAGCGCCGCGCACGCCCCGGCCAGGCACCGCGCCATCTCCGTCGACACGGCGTTCATGGCCTTGGGCCGGTCGAGGACGAGCTCCGCGACATGCCCCTGCTCATGCCGCCGCACCAGCACGAACTCGCCGAACCGTTCCTCACTCATGACACCCTCCGGTTAACGCGGGTTAACAACATCGCGTTCCGATCATCGCAGCCGCGCCGCACCCGCGAAAGAGCGGACGCGTCCGGTTCCCGCACCCACCACCCGCCCACCCGTTCGAGTGACATCCCCCCAACTCGGGCCCGACCGCCCATGGCAGCGCATAACGTGCGTCAGCCACGGCGCACTGGGGGCGCGTGCGCATCGGGAGGGACCGTGATGACGATGAACACGCCGGCGACGCCGCGACGGAACACCGGGGCCGTCACGGCACCCCGCCGACCTGAGCCGGCCAGGCCCTACGAATCGACCCCGTACGAACCGGCCCCGTACGAACCGGCCCCGGCGGAACCCGGTCTCTTCGCCCCCCGCGTCCGCGGCCGCCACCGCAAGCCCCGCCCCCGCAAGGTCCTGCTCGCCGCCGGTGGCCTGGCCCTGGCCGCGGGCGCCCTGAGCCTCGTACGCCTGGCCTCCGGACCGAGCACCGACAGCGTCGGCACCGTCGAGGCCGAGCCCCGCCCGGACCCGGTCCCCACCGGCGCGGACGAGGCCGCCGACACCGCCGCGAGCTTCCCGGCCACCGGACCCGAGGCGAGCCCCTCGTCACCCACCGCCCTGGGCGGCCTGACCCCGTCACCGGCCACCCGGGGACCGGCGGCCTCCCGCGCCCCGGCCACCACGACCGACGCGCGCGGGACGGACGGGGTGCCCAGGGCCGTCGCGCCCGGCGCCACGACCGTCCCCGACCGGCCGAACGCCCCGGCGCCCGCCCCCACGGCGGACACCCCACGCCCGGCCCCGACCGCACCCCCGAGCGGGGCGGCGCCCGCCCCGGCTCCCGAGCCCGACGAGCCGAGGAAGCCGCCGAAGAAGCCCCAGGACCCCGGCCTGTGCGTGCCGGTCATCGGCCTGTGCGTGGACACACCGGGCGACCGCGACTGAGCCGGGCTCGCCCCCTCCGGTGGCTTACGGCCGCACGTCCCGCCGCGTGAGCAGCCACGGCTCCACGACGCCCAGGCCACGCACCGGCCGCTGCCACATCGGCTGCAGCGCGAACTGGTACTCCGGCGGCTCCTCGCCCTCCTTCTCCGCCGCCGCGGCCTCCTCGGCCGCCTCCGCCTCGGAGGCCGGGGCGTCCTGCGTGCGGATCAGCTCCTCGGCGAAGGCGGTGTCGACGAGGACGGCGTCCTTCGGAGCTATCGAGGTGAGCCGGGAGGCCAGGTTCACGGTCGTACCGAAGACATCACCCATACGGGTGGTCACCGTGCCGAACGCCATGCCGACGCGCAGCTCCGGCATCGTCTCGTCGTGCGCCATGGTCTCGATCAGCCGCAGCGCGATCTCGGCGGCCGTGCCGGCGTCGTCGGCGGCGTACAGCACCTCGTCGCCGAGGGTCTTGATCAGCCGTCCGCCGTTCGCGGCCACCAGGTCGGCGGCCGTGGTCTCGAAGGCCTCGACCAGCTCGCCGAGCTCCTCCTCCTCCATCCGGCGGGTCAGCCGCGTGAACCCGACCAGGTCGGCGAAGCCGACGGCGAGCCGGCGGTCGACCATCTCCTCGTCGTCGGCGGCCTGCACGACCCGTCCGGCCGAGGCTGCGAGCTGGCGGCGCCAGACGTAGACCAGGAACTCCTCCAGCTCGGGCAGGAGCAGCTCGACGATCGGGTACGTCACCTCGGTGCGCGTCATGCCCGGCTCGGGCGGCTCGGTGAGCCCCTCCAGGAACGAGTCGATCTGCCACTCGGCGAGTCGCGCGGTGGTCTGCCCGGTGGACCGGGCCACCTGGACGGCCATCGCCTCGCTCAGCAGGCCCGCTTCGACGAGGCCGGCGAGGCGCCGCAGTGCCAGGACGTCTGCCTCCGTGAGGGCCTTGGCCTGCCCGATGTCGGCGAAGCCCATCGCCCGCCAGAAGCGGGAGGCCAGTTCCATGGAGACACCGGCGCTGCGGGCCGCCTGGAACGGGGTGTAGCGGCGCTCGGCGCCCAGGATGAGCTGTTCCAGCCGCAGGGCGAGCGGATCCTCGCCGGGGTCGGCGCCCTGCGCGTCCGTGCCGGAACCCGAGTCGTCGACGGTCACGCGTGCTGCCCTTCCGATCTGTCACGGTCATGTATCGACCGGCCTCAACTCTACGGCAGGTGTGCGCCAGCTCACTCCGTTTGGTCTGGCCGGGGGTGGGGTGCCCGGCGTTTGCTCGGCACGCGGCGTCAGTGCCCGGCCTCCCTGGGGGCTGCCGCCCCCAGGCCCCCGCTTCGGCCTGAACGGACTCGTCCTCAATCGCCGGACGGGCCACTCGGCGCGCCCCCGGTCTCAGCCTCAGGCAGGCCGCAAGTGCACGATGTCCCCCGCCCCCACAGGCTCCTGCACCCCCTCCCCCGTCGCCAGCACCAGCCGCCCGTCCCCGTCCACCGCGACGGCCTCTCCCACCACGGCCCGATCGCCGGGCAACTCCGCCCGCACTTCCCGCCCGAGCGTCGCGCACCCCGCCGCGTACGCCTCCTGCAAACCGCTCACCCCGGGGTCACCCCCTGCCGCACGCCACTTCCCGTACCACTCCTCCAGCGAACGAAGCACTGCCCGGAGCAGCGGATCCCGGTCCGTGCTCACGGCCCCGGCCAGCGCCAGCGACCCGGCCGTCGGCACGGGCAGCTCGTCCTCCTTCAGCGTGACGTTGATGCCGACCCCGATGACGACCCCGTCGTCACCGGCCCGCTCGGCGAGGATCCCTCCGGCCTTGCGTTCCTCTCCCCCCACGGTGACCAGCAGGTCGTTCGGCCACTTCAGAGCCGTGTCGACACCCGCCGCCCGCGCCAGCCCCGTCGCCACCGCGACGCCCGTGAGCAGCGGCAGCCAGCCCCACCGCGCCACCGGCACCTCGCCCGGCTTGAGCAGCACGGAGAAGAACAGCCCCGACCGGGGAGGGGCCGTCCACTGCCGGTCCAGGCGCCCTCGCCCGGCCGTCTGCTCCTCGGCGACGAGCACCGCCCCCTCGGCGGCCCCGCCCTCGGCCGCCCGGGCCACCAGGTCGGAGTTGGTCGAGCCGGTGCGCTGGACGATCTCCACCTCCGACCACAGCCCTCCCTCCCGCACCAGTCCCCGGCGCAGGGCGGTGATGTTGAGGGGCGGCCGGTCCAGGTCGGACCAGCGGCTCCCGTTCGGCTCTGATGCATCGCGCGGCGTCATGCAAGCCACCCTAGGTGTGGTAAACGCCGCACTGCCGATGCGGAGGCACCCCACTACGCTACGGATGAGTAACCGTCCCCCCTTTTGAGCAGGCAGGGAGCCGCATCCCGATGTCCGAGCCGGAAGAGCAGCAGCAGCCTGACATTCACACGACCGCGGGCAAGCTCGCGGATCTGAAGCGCCGCATCGAGGAAGCGACGCACGCCGGCTCCGCACGCGCCGTGGAGAAGCAGCACGCCAAGGGCAAGCTGACGGCCCGTGAGCGGATCGAGCTCCTGCTCGACGAGGGGTCCTTCGTCGAGCTCGACGAGTTCGCCCGGCACCGTTCCACCAACTTCGGCCTCGACAAGAACCGCCCGTACGGCGACGGCGTCGTCACCGGGTACGGCACCGTCGACGGCCGCCCGGTCGCCGTGTTCTCGCAGGACTTCACCGTCTTCGGCGGGGCGCTGGGCGAGGTCTACGGGCAGAAGATCGTCAAGGTCATGGACTTCGCCCTGAAGACCGGCTGCCCGGTCATCGGCATCAACGACTCCGGTGGCGCCCGCATCCAGGAGGGCGTGGCCTCCCTCGGGGCGTACGGCGAGATCTTCCGCCGCAACACCCACGCCTCCGGCGTCATCCCGCAGATCAGCCTGGTCGTCGGGCCGTGCGCGGGCGGCGCGGTCTACTCCCCGGCGATCACCGACTTCACGGTCATGGTCGACCAGACCTCGCACATGTTCATCACCGGCCCGGACGTCATCAAGACCGTCACCGGTGAGGACGTCGGCTTCGAGGAGCTGGGCGGCGCCCGGACCCACAACGCGACTTCCGGGGTCGCCCACCACATGGCGGGCGACGAGAAGGACGCGATCGAGTACATCAAGCAGCTGCTGTCGTACCTGCCGTCCAACAACCTCTCCGAGCCGCCCGCCTTCCCGGAGGAGGCCGACCTGGAGGTCACGGACGAGGACCGCGAGCTGGACGCGATCGTCCCGGACAGCGCGAACCAGCCGTACGACATGCACGCGGTGATCGAGCACGTCCTGGACGACGCCGAGTTCTTCGAGACGCAGCCGCTGTACGCGCCGAACATCCTCACCGGCTTCGGCCGGGTCGAGGGCCACCCGGTCGGCATCATCGCCAACCAGCCGACGCAGCTCGCCGGCTGCCTGGACATCAAGGCCAGCGAGAAGGCGGCCCGGTTCGTGCGCACGTGCGACGCCTTCAACGTCCCGGTCCTCACCTTCGTCGACGTCCCCGGCTTCCTGCCCGGCGTCGACCAGGAGCACGACGGCATCATCCGCCGCGGTGCCAAGCTGATCTACGCCTACGCCGAGGCGACCGTCCCGCTGATCACGATCATCACCCGCAAGGCCTTCGGCGGCGCCTACGACGTCATGGGCTCCAAGCACCTCGGCGCCGACCTCAACCTCGCCTGGCCCACCGCCCAGATCGCCGTCATGGGCGCCCAGGGCGCGGTCAACATCCTGCACCGCCGCACCCTCGCCGAGGCCGAGGCGGGCGGCGAGGACCTGGAGGCGGTCCGGGCCCGGCTGATCCAGGAGTACGAGGACACCCTCCTCAACCCCTACGTCGCGGCCGAGCGCGGCTACGTCGACGCGGTGATCCTGCCGTCCGACACCCGCCGGCACGTCGTGCGGGGTCTGCGTCAACTGCGGACGAAGCGGGAATCCCTGCCTCCGAAGAAGCACGGCAACATCCCCCTCTAGCCACCAGGAGCCCACATGACGATCAAGGTCGTACGGGGCAACCCGACCCCGGAGGAGCTGGCCGCCGCCCTGGCGGTGGTCAGGGCCCGCGCCGCGGCGGCGGCCGAGACGCCGCCCGGCGCGCCGACCCCTCGCGACTCCTGGTCCGACCCGTCCCGCATCGCGGCCCACCGCCTGCCCCAGCCGGGTCCGGCGGCCTGGGGCCGCACCTACTGGCCGGCCTGAAGCTCTCCGGGCGCGGGGAACCGCGCACGGCGGAACAACGCGGGGCGCCGATTTGAGTACGCCTACTCAGGCGCCCCGCCCTGCCAGGCCGCACGCTGGACTCATGCTGTGGTCCGACCCCGAGAACGAACCGCCCCAGGAACTGCGTGACATGCAGGGCAAGCTGCGGCGGCTGAGCGTTCTCCTGGCCCTGGCCATGGTGCTGGCGATGCTGGTGATCGGTGTGAGGTGAGGCCGCGACGGCTCGCCGATACGCTGAACGCATGACAGATCAGCCGCGCCGCCGACTCGTCCTCGCCTCCCAGTCCCCCGCCCGGCTCGGCCTGCTCCGCCAGGCCGGCCTCGCCCCCGAGGTGATCGTGAGCGGCGTCGACGAGGACGCCGTCACCGCCCCCACCCCCGCCGAGCTGGCCCTCGCCCTCGCCGAGGCGAAGGCCTCCGTCGTGGCCGCGCGGCCGGAGGCCAAGGGCGCGATCGTGATCGGCTGCGACTCGGTGCTCGACCTGGACGGCCAGGCCCTCGGAAAGCCCGCGGACGCCGAGGAGGCCACCGCCCGCTGGAAGGCGATGCGCGGCCGGGCCGGCACCCTCCAGACGGGCCACTGCGTCTACGACACACTGCAGGGCCGCTACGTCTCCGCCACCGCGTCCACGATCGTCCACTTCGGTGAACCCACCGACGAGGAGATCGCCGCCTACGTCGCCTCCGGCGAACCCCTCTACGTCGCCGGGGCGTTCACGCTGGACGGCCGCTCGGCCCCGTTCATCGACGGCATCGACGGCGACCACGGCAACGTCATCGGCATCAGTCTGCCCCTCGTCCGCCGGCTCCTCGCCCGACTGGGGATCGGCATCACGGAGTTGTGGGCGTCGGCTCAGAAGTGACCGGGGACCCGTCGCCGCCCTTCCCGCCCTCGGGCGCGGCGTCGGCGGGCTCGGCCGGACGGTCGTACGTCATCAGCAGCAGCACGATCAGGGCGAGCACCAGCACCATGAACAGGAACGCGGGCCAGCCGACGAGCCCCCAGGTGAAGGCGCCCAGGATCCCGTGCACGACCGCCGCGCTGATCAGCAGCACACGCCCGAAGCCCGCCGGGGGCCGGTTCCGCAGCGCCACGAGCAGGGCGACCAGGCCGCACAGCGCGAAGTAGAGGCCGAAGGCGATCCCGCCGATCTTCGACGACACCGACATCATGTGTGGGTCGAGCCCGGCCAGGGACATGTCCTGCCGGTCGACGACGACCCCCAGGAACCAGTTGAGCCCCGCGATGCCGAACGCCTCGGCGAACAGCACCACCGCCACGATCCACGCCACCGGCCTGCGCACCACCGGGCCCACCCACTTACCCCTAGTACGTTCGAGAGACAGCGCGAACGCTACTAACGAGTAAACCCGGGGACAAGAGTTCGACGGCGGGCAAAGAATCATTGGGCCATTCGTAGGGACTCCACAAAGAAACTGAGTGGCCCGCAGCACGTGATGACAGAGACCTTCCCCACAGGGGACGGCTAGGGTTTCCCGGAGGAGTGCTGCGTACTGCGGTGCGACAAGGGATTTTGCGGGTCGAGCGAGCCTCGCATCACGCTCCGTGTGGGCAAGCTCACCACTGGGGACGGGTCGAAGTGCCGTGTCGGCAGTCCCTAAACTCGGCTTGTTTCAAGGAGGGAGCCTCAATCGTGCGCAAGGTGCTCATCGCCAACCGTGGCGAAATCGCTGTCCGCGTGGCCCGGGCCTGCCGGGACGCCGGGATCGCGAGCGTGGCCGTCTACGCCGACCCGGACCGGGACGCTCTGCATGTCCGCGCCGCGGATGAGGCGTTCGCCCTGGGCGGTGACACCCCGGGCACCAGCTACCTCGACATCGAGAAGGTGCTGAAGGCCGCGCGGGAGTCGGGCGCGGACGCCATCCACCCCGGCTACGGCTTCCTCTCCGAGAACGCCGACTTCGCCCAGGCGGTCCTGGACGCGGGCCTGATCTGGATCGGCCCGCCCCCGCAGGCGATCCGCGACCTGGGTGACAAGGTCGCCGCCCGGCACATCGCGCAGCGCGCGGGCGCCCCGCTGGTGGCGGGCACGTCCGACCCGGTGTCCGGCGCCGACGAGGTCGTCGCCTTCGCCGAGGAGCACGGCCTGCCCATCGCCATCAAGGCGGCGTTCGGCGGCGGCGGCCGCGGCCTGAAGGTCGCGCGCACGCTGGAGGAAGTGCCGGAGCTGTACGACTCGGCGGTCCGCGAGGCCGTGGCGGCCTTCGGCCGCGGCGAGTGCTTCGTCGAGCGCTACCTCGACAAGCCTCGCCACGTCGAGACCCAGTGCCTGGCCGACCAGCACGGCAATGTGGTGGTCGTCTCCACCCGTGACTGCTCCCTCCAGCGCCGCCACCAGAAGCTGGTCGAGGAGGCCCCCGCGCCGTTCCTCTCCGACGCGCAGGTGGAGGAGCTGTACCGCGCGTCGAAGGCGATCCTGAAGGAGGCCGGTTACGTCGGCGCCGGCACGGTCGAGTTCCTCGTCGGCCTCGACGGCACGATCTCCTTCCTCGAGGTCAACACCCGTCTGCAGGTGGAGCACCCGGTCACCGAGGAGGTCGCCGGCATCGACCTGGTGCGGGAGATGTTCCGCATCGCCGACGGCGAGGAGCTGGGCTACGACGACCCGGCCCTGCGCGGCCACTCCTTCGAGTTCCGCATCAACGGCGAGGACCCGGGCCGCAACTTCCTGCCCGCGCCCGGTACGGTCACCACCTTCGCACCGCCGTCCGGCCCGGGTGTCCGCCTGGACGCGGGCGTGGAGTCCGGTTCGGTCATCGGCCCCGCGTGGGACTCCCTGCTGGCGAAGCTGATCGTCACGGGCCGCACCCGCAAGGAGGCCCTGCAGCGGGCCGCCCGGGCCCTGGAGGAGTTCCAGGTCGAGGGCATGGCGACGGCGATCCCGTTCCACCGCGCGGTGGTGAAGGACCCGGCGTTCGCGCCGGAGCTCACCGGTTCGTCGGACCCGTTCACGGTCCACACGCGCTGGATCGAGACGGAGTTCGTCAACGAGATCAAGCCGTTCGCCGCGCCGGCCGACGCCGAGGCGGACGAGGAGCCGGGCCGCGAGACGGTCGTCGTCGAGGTCGGCGGCAAGCGGCTCGAGGTCTCCCTGCCGTCCTCGCTGGGCATGTCCCTGGCCCGTACGGGCCTCGCGGCGGGCGCCAAGCCGAAGCGCCGCGCGGCGAAGAAGTCGGGCCCGGTCGCCTCCGGCGACACCCTCGCCTCCCCGATGCAGGGCACGATCGTCAAGGTCGCGGTCGAGGAGGGCCAGGAGGTCAAGGAGGGCGACCTGGTCGTCGTCCTGGAGGCCATGAAGATGGAACAGCCCCTGAACGCCCACAAGTCCGGCACGATCAAGGGCCTGTCGGCGGAGATCGGCGCGTCGGTGACATCCGGCGCGGCGATCTGCGAGATCAAGGACTGAACCGACCGAGCACTTCACCAACGGCGCGGCCCCTGACGGGGCCGCGCCTCACTCAGCTGCGGGCATGCGTGCCGCTAGGGGCGGCACGGGTGGGCGCAGCAGCACCCCGCGGCGCCGGGTTGCGCAACGCCCCGCCCTCAGCGACAACGCCGAGCACCCGATACCCGGCAGCAGCTCAACTCACCGCCGCCGCAGATCCGCAACCCGCGCCCGCTCCGCCCCCGGACTCTGCTCACCCAGCATCGAGGCGGACCGCAACCCGCCCCCGCCCCCCGGCACCTGCCGCCGAGGCCCGGGCAATGGCACGTCCCGACGCTGCTGGCGCGCCGGGACGGAATCACCCCCCGGGCCCCCCACCCCCGCCGAAGAACCCCCCTGCCCCCCGGCCACGGCGATCTGCACGCCCTGGTCGGCAAGTGCCTGGAGTTCCGTGGCCGCACGGTCGTCGTGCGCGGGCGGCTCGTCCGTCACGAGGCGCGTGATGAGATCCGTCGGCACGGTCTGGAACATCGTGTCCGTCCCGAGCTTGGTGTGGTCCGCGAGGACCACCACCTCCGCGGCGGCCTGCACCAACGCCCGGTCGACCGACGCCGACAGCATGTTGGACGTGGACAGCCCCCGCTCGGCGGTCAGCCCGCTCCCGGACAGGAACGCCCGCGACACGCGCAGCCCGTGCAGGGACTGCTCGGCGCCACTGCCCACCAGGGCGTAGTTCGAACCGCGGAGCGTACCGCCGGTCATCACGACCTCGACCCGGTTGGCGTGGGCCAACGCCTGCGCCACCAGCAGCGAGTTGGTGACGACGGTCAGCCCGGGCACCCGCGCCAGCCGGCGGGCCAGCTCCTGGGTCGTCGTACCCGCCCCGACCACGATCGCCTCTCCCTCTTCCACGAGATTCGCGGCGAGGTCGGCGATGGCGGTCTTCTCGGCGGTCGCGAGATGAGACTTCTGCGGAAAGCCGGACTCCCGCGTGAAACCGCCCGGCAGTACCGCACCGCCGTGCCGGCGGTCGAGGAGTCCTTCTGCCTCCAGCGCGCGCACGTCCCGCCGTACGGTCACTTCGGAGGTCTGGACGACGCGGGCGAGCTCACGGAGCGACACGGCCCCGTTCGCTCGCACCATTTCGAGGATCAATTGGCGACGTTCTGCAGCGAACACGAAACTGACAGTAACGCCAGCGACCGTCTGCTTTCAGCAGTTTGCGCTGAATAGCAGAAGATGTTCGCACGGAGCAGCGGGAAGTGGTATAGGGCCTAGTCGCCCCGCCTATGCCGTACGCATGGTCGAACACCCCCCGTGACCAGCGAGGAGCCGGTTTCGGCCTCAGCCGTCGCCGTTCATCTTCCGGGTGTGCAACTGCCGTGCCACCTCCGCGATCGAGCCCGAAAGGGAGGGGTAGACGGTGAAGGCGTTCGCGATCTGTTCGACTGTCAGATTGTTGTCGACCGCGATCGAGATGGGGTGGATCAGTTCCGAGGCGCGCGGCGCCACGACGACACCGCCGACCACGATGCCCGTGCCCGGACGGCAGAAGATCTTGACGAAGCCGTCGCGGATGCCCTGCATCTTGGCGCGCGGGTTGCGCAGCAGCGGCAGCTTCACGACCCGGGCGTCGATCTTCCCGGCGTCGACGTCGGCCTGGGTGTAGCCGACGGTGGCGATCTCCGGGTCGGTGAAGACGTTCGACGAGACGGTCTTCAGGTTCAGCGGGGCCACGGCATCGCCCAGGAAGTGGTACATGGCGATACGTCCCTGCATGGCGGCCACGGACGCGAGGGCGAACACGCCCGTCACGTCACCGGCCGCGTACACGCCCGGAGCGGTCGTGCGCGACACCTTGTCGGTCCAGATGTGACCGGACTCGCGCAGCCGGACGCCGGCCTCCTCCAGCCCCATGCCCGCGCTGTTGGGCACGGCACCGACGGCCATGAGGCAGTGCGAGCCGGTGATGACCCGGCCGTCGGCCAGCGTGACCTCGACCCGGTCGCCGACGCGCTTGGCGGACTGGGCCCGGGAACGGCCCATGACGTTCATGCCGCGCCGCCGGAAGACGTCCTCCAGGACGGCCGCCGCGTCCGGGTCCTCGCCGGGCAGCACGCGGTCCCGCGAGGACACGAGCGTCACCCGCGAACCCAGCGCCTGGTAGGCACCGGCGAACTCGGCACCGGTCACACCGGAACCGACCACGATCAGCTCTTCCGGCAGCTCGTCGAGGTCGTAGACCTGGGTCCAGTTCAGGATCCGCTCGCCGTCCGGCTTGGCGTCCGGCAGCTCGCGGGGGTGTCCGCCGGTGGCGATCAGCACCGCGTCCGCCGTCAGCGTCTCCTCGCTGCCGTCGGCGGCGCGCACCACGACCTTGCGCGACCCGTCGAGCGCCTGCATGCCCTCAAGGCGCCCGCGGCCGCGCAGGACACGCGCCCCGGCACGTGTCACGGAGGCGGTGATGTCATGCGACTGGGCGAGCGCGAGCCGCTTCACACGCCGGTTGACCTTGCCCAGGTCGACGCCCACCACCCGGGCGCTCTGCTCCATGGGCGGGGTGTCGTCGGCGACGATGATGCCCAGCTCCTCGTACGAGGAGTCGAAGGTGGTCATCACCTCGGCCGTGGCGATCAGGGTCTTCGACGGCACGCAGTCGGTGAGCACCGACGCCCCGCCCAGACCGTCGCAGTCGACGACGGTCACCTCCGCACCAAGTTGCGCGGCGACCAGCGCCGCTTCGTATCCGCCGGGTCCGCCACCGATGATCACGATCCGAGTCACGTACTCCATTGTCCCGCACCCCTCAGGGCGGCACCGCCCCGGGGCGGCTCTGTTACGGGAGTGACGCCGTTCGGCCTGCCGTACCCTCTCCCCATGTCGCTCTACGCCGCGTACGCCGGCAACCTCGACGCGCGGCTGATGTCCCGCCGCGCCCCGCACTCGCCGCTGCGCGCCACCGGCTGGCTGAACGGGTGGCGACTGACCTTCGGCGGCGAGCACATGGGCTGGGAGGGCGCCCTGCCGACGATCGTCGAGGACCCCCTCTCCCAGGTCTTCGTCGCGCTGTACGACATCGCCCCCATGGACGAGGAGTCGCTCGACCGCTGGGAGGGCGTGGGCCTCGACATCTACCGCCGCACACGGGTACGGGTCCACACCCTGGAGGGTGACGAGCAGGCGTGGGCCTTCACCCTCAACGCCTACGAGGGCGGTCTGCCCTCCGCCCGCTACCTGGGCGAGATCGCCGACGCGGCCGAGTCGGCCGGCGCCCCGCACGACTACGTCATGGAACTCCGCAAGCGCCCCTGCTGACGACCGCCCGGGGCACCGCCTCGTCGGAAACGACAAGACAACGATCGTCACCCCGTGAGCTCTGCCATCTACGCGCGTAGGCATTCACCGGCTACCCTCATCGGCGTGAACGCATCTCTTCTTCCGGACGACATCCAGGGCGACCCCCACGCCGCCGCCGACGCCGCCGCGGCCCGCCTGCGCGAACTCACGGGCGCCGAGACCCACGACGTCGCCCTCGTGATGGGCTCCGGCTGGGCCCCGGCCGTGGACGCCCTCGGCGCGCCCGAGGCCGAGCTCCAGGTCACCGAGCTGCCCGGTTTCCCGCCGCCGGCGGTGGAGGGCCACGGAGGCAAGATCCGCTCCTACCGGATCGGCAACAAGCGCGCCCTGGTCTTCCTGGGCCGCACGCACTACTACGAGGGCCGCGGCGTGGCCGCCGTCGCCCACGGCGTCCGCACGGCCGTCTCGGCCGGCTGCAAGACGGTCGTCCTCACCAACGGCTGCGGCGGCCTGCGCGAGGGCATGCGCCCCGGCCAGCCGGTCCTGATCAGCGACCACATCAACCTCACCGCCACCTCCCCCATCATCGGCGCCAACTTCGTCGACCTCACCGACCTCTACTCCCCGCGCCTGCGGGCCCTGTGCAAGGAGGTCGACCCCACGCTGGAGGAGGGCGTCTACGCCCAGTTCCCCGGCCCGCACTACGAGACTCCGGCCGAGATCCGCATGGCCCGAGTCATCGGCGCGGACCTGGTGGGCATGTCGACGGTCCTGGAGGCGATCGCCGCGCGCGAGGCGGGCGCGGAGGTGCTCGGCATCTCCCTGGTGACGAACCTGGCGGCGGGAATGACGGGCGAACCGCTGAACCACGAAGAGGTGCTGCAGGCCGGGCGCGACTCTGCGACGCGCATGGGCTCCCTGCTCGCCCAGGTCCTTGGCCGTCTGTAGGAAACCCGGCACTGGAACTGAGGCCGGGTGGGCCCGCAACCCGGCGGAGCGGGGTGCCGCTTCTTTGGGACGGGTGCCGCCCCTAGCAGCACGATTGCCCGCAGCCAAGCGGAACCGGCGGCCCGCCCCCACGCACCCGCAGCCGCCGGACGACGCAAGGGGACGTGTCGGGGGGTGTCCGCCCGCAGCGGTTGGCGCGTCAACGGGGGGTTAGTCGGTACGCAACCCCATCGCGCCGTTCCGAGGACGGACACCCCCCGGCGCGGCCCCGACCCACCACCCGGCGGCAGGCGCAAGCACGCGCACCCCCACCGAAGCAGCCACAGGCCGCCGCAGGCACCCCACCCCACCGCCGGAGGCACCCGGCACCGACCAACGAGCGAGAGGCTGACACCACACCGTGCACGACGAACTCATCGCACAGGCCCAGGCGTGGCTCACCGAGGACCCCGACCCGGACACCCGCGCCGAGCTCGCCCGCCTCATCGACGCCCAGGACCACGCCGAACTCGCCGCCCGCTTCTCCGGCACCCTCCAGTTCGGCACCGCCGGCCTCCGCGGCGAACTCGGCGCCGGCCCCATGCGCATGAACCGCTCGGTCGTCATCCGCGCCGCCGCGGGCCTCGCCGCGTACCTCAGGAAGCAGGGGACCCCGCACGGGGACGACACGGCCGGCCTCGTCGTCATCGGCTACGACGCCCGGCACAAGTCGCACGACTTCGCCCTCGACACCGCCGCCGTCATGGTCGGCGCGGGTCTGCGCGCGGCGATCCTCCCACGCCCCCTCCCCACCCCCGTCCTCGCCTTCGCGATAAGGCACCTCGGCGCGGTCGCCGGCGTGGAGGTCACCGCCAGCCACAACCCGCCCCGCGACAACGGCTACAAGGTGTACCTCGGCAACGGCTCCCAGATCGTCCCCCCGGCGGACGCCGAGATCGCCGCGGAGATCGCCGCCGTCCCGTCCCTCACCACCGTCCGCCGCCCCACCGAGGGCTGGGACACCCTCGACGACAGCGTCCTCGACGCCTACCTCGCCCGCACCGACGCCGTCCTCGCCAAGGGTTCCCCGCGCACGGCCCGCACGGTGTACACGGCGATGCACGGCGTCGGCAAGGACGTCCTCCTCGCCGCCTTCGCCCGCGCGGGCTTCCCGGAGCCGGTGCTGGTCGCGGAGCAGGCCGACCCCGACCCGGAGTTCCCGACCGTCGCGTTCCCCAACCCGGAGGAGCCCGGCGCGATGGACCTGGCGTTCGACAAGGCCCGCGAGACCGCCCCGGACCTGATCATCGCCAACGATCCGGACGCGGACCGCTGCGCCGTCGCGGTGCAGGACGGCACCGACTGGCGCATGCTCCGCGGCGACGAGGTCGGCGCCCTGCTCGCCGCCCACCTGGTCCGCCGCGGGGTGACCGGCGCGTTCGCGGAGTCGATCGTCTCGTCCTCCCTCCTCGGCCGTATCGCCGGGAAGGCGGGCCTGCCGCACGTCGAGACGCTCACCGGCTTCAAGTGGATCGCCCGCGTGGAGGGCCTGCGCTACGGCTACGAGGAGGCCCTCGGCTACTGCGTGGACCCCGACGGCGTCCGCGACAAGGACGGCATCACGGCCGCGCTCCTGATCACGGAACTGGCCTCGCAGCTCAAGGAGGAGGGCCGCAGCCTGCTCGACCTCCTCGACGACCTGGCGGTGGAGCACGGCCTGCACGCCACGGACCAGCTCTCGGTCCGCGTCCAGGATCTCTCCCTCATCGCCGCCGCGATGCGCCGCCTGCGCGAGCAGCCCCCGACGGAGCTGGCCGGCCTGCCCATCACCCGCACCGACGACCTCACCCAGGGCACGGACACCCTCCCGCCCACGGACGGCCTGCGCTACACGCTCGACGGCGCCCGGGTGATCGTCCGCCCGAGCGGCACGGAGCCGAAGCTGAAGTGCTACCTGGAGGTGGTGATCCCGGTGGCGTCACACGCCGGCCTCCCCGCGGCCCGAGCGAAGGCGACGGACCTCCTGGAGTCGATCAAGCGGGACCTGTCGACGGCGGCGGGAATCTGACACCCCGGCGCCCGGCCCCCGGCCGGGCGCCGCCCCGAACCACCGAACCACCGGACCCCACCACCCCGTACGTCAGCCCACCACCCCGTACGTCAGCCCACCACCCCGTACGTCAGCCGAGCACCCCGCACCGTCAGCCCACCGCCACCAGAATCAGCACCACAACCGCCCCGGCAACCGCCGGACCCACGACCTCCCAGGCCCATCGCACGGTCACCTCCCCCTGCGCCGAAGCCGCCTCGCGCCGGTCCTCGTGCAAAGCGCGCAGATCGTCCATGATCCGGTCGGTCTCGGCCCGCACCGGCCCGTCGGACAGGGGCCCCGCCCCGAAACCGCCACCGAGCCCGGACCGCGCGCCGAGCGCACCGCCGCCGCGGCCCTCGCGGCCCCCGTCCTGCCCCATCTGCCGCCGCGCCTGCGCCGTCGCCCGCATCTCACGCCGCGCGGCCCGCTTGCGGGCGCGCAGCGAGACGGGGACGGCCCACAGCTGGTACTTCGCACCGGACTCGGTGAGGACCTCGTTCGAGTAGGCGGACCGCAGCGAGGCGACCTGCCCCCAGGGCACCACGACGACCCGCCAGGGATTGCGGATCCGCAGCCGGTCGTTCCCCGCGTACACGGCGGGCCGCAGCGTGAAGGCGACCACCAGCGGCACGACCAGGAGCAGCACGGCGAGCGCCAGCCAGGGCGTGCGGCCCTCGCCGTTGATCACCGCGTCGATGCCGATCCAAGCGGCGATGGCGAGCAGCATCGCGCCACCGGTGATGGCCGGAACCGACCGGAACACCCGGTCCTGGGACTCGGGCTCCGAAGGCTGCGGTGCCGGTGACTGGGGTTCGGGGCTCGTCATGTCTCGATTCTGCCGGACCGGTCCGGCGCTCCGTCATCCGCCCGAGGCTCTCCCGAGGACGGTCCGGGAAGAAGCGGAGGGCTGTACAGCCGCTACGCGCGTAGATATGCTCGTCTGGTGACCATGCCCAGTTCTGCACTCACCGCAGCTCACCCCCTCAAGGACGTCACCGCGTCCGACAGCGCGCTGCGCCGCTTCCTCCACGGGCTTCCGGGCGTCGACGCGGTCGGGCTCGAGGGGCGTGCGGCCTCCCTCGGCACCCGTTCGATCAAGACGACCGCGAAGGCGTACGCCATCGACCTCGCCATCTCGATGGTCGACCTGACGACGCTGGAAGGCGCGGACACCCCGGGCAAGGTCCGGGCGCTCGGCGCGAAGGCGGTCAAGCCCGACCCGACCGACCGTACGACGCCCAGCACGGCCGCGGTCTGCGTCTACCCCGACATGGTGGCCGTGGCCAAGGAGGCCGTCGCCGGCTCCGGCGTGAAGGTCGCCTCGGTGGCCACGTCGTTCCCGGCCGGCCGCGCCCCGCTCACTGTCAAGCTGGCCGACGTCCGCGAGGCCGTCGCCGCGGGCGCCGACGAGATCGACATGGTCATCGACCGCGGGGCGTTCCTGGCGGGCCGATACTTGAAGGTGTACGACGAGATCACGGCCGTGAAGGAGGCCTGCGGGACGTCCGCGCGCCTGAAGGTCATCTTCGAGACGGGCGAGCTCTCGACGTACGACAACATCCGCCGCGCGAGCTGGCTCGGGATGCTGGCGGGGGCGGACTTCATCAAGACCTCGACCGGAAAGGTCGCGGTCAACGCGACCCCGGCGAACACGCTCCTCATGCTGGAGGCGGTACGTGACTTCCGTGCGCAGACCGGCATCCAGGTCGGTGTGAAGCCGGCCGGCGGCATCCGCACCTCCAAGGACGCCATCAAGTTCCTCGTCCTGGTCAACGAGACCGTGGGCGAGGACTGGCTGGACAACCACTGGTTCCGTTTCGGCGCCTCCTCACTGCTGAACGACCTGCTGATGCAGCGCCAGAAGCTGGCCACCGGCCGCTACTCCGGCCCCGACTACGTGACGGTGGACTGATCACCATGGCACCCGTATTCGATTACGCCCCGGCCCCCGAGTCCCGCGCGATCGTCGACATCGCGCCCTCCTACGGCCTGTTCATCGACGGCGAGTTCGTCGAGGCGGCGGACGGCAAGGTCTTCAAGACCGTCTCCCCGTCCACCGAGGAGGTCCTCTCCGAGATCGCGCAGGCCGGTTCCGAGGACGTCGACCGTGCGGTGAAGGCCGCGCGCCGGGCGTTCGAGAAGTGGTCGGCGCTGCCGGGCTCGGAGCGCGCCAAGTACCTGTTCCGCATCGCGCGGATCATCCAGGAGCGGTCCCGCGAGCTCGCCGTCCTGGAAACCCTGGACAACGGCAAGCCGATCAAGGAGACCCGCGACGCGGACCTCCCCCTGGTCGCGGCGCACTTCTTCTACTACGCGGGCTGGGCCGACAAGCTCGACCACGCCGGCTTCGGCGCGAACCCCCGTCCGCTCGGTGTCGCGGGCCAGGTCATCCCCTGGAACTTCCCGCTGCTGATGCTGGCCTGGAAGATCGCCCCCGCGCTCGCCACCGGCAACACGGTCGTCCTGAAGCCCGCGGAGACCACGCCCCTGTCGGCCCTGTTCTTCGCGGACATCTGCCGCCAGGCGGGCCTGCCCAAGGGCGTCGTCAACATCCTCCCGGGCTACGGCGACACGGGCGCGGCGCTGGTCGCCCACCCGGACGTGAACAAGGTGGCCTTCACCGGCTCCACCGCCGTTGGCAAGGAGATCGCGCGGACGGTCGCGGGCACCCGCAAGAAGCTCACCCTTGAGCTCGGCGGCAAGGGCGCCAACATCGTCTTCGACGACGCCCCGATCGACCAGGCCGTCGAGGGCATCGTCAACGGCATTTTCTTCAACCAGGGCCAGGTCTGCTGCGCGGGCAGCCGTCTGCTGGTCCAGGAGTCGATCCAGGACGAGCTGCTGGACTCCCTGAAGCGCAGGCTCTCCACGCTCCGTCTCGGCGACCCGCTGGACAAGAACACGGACATCGGTGCGATCAACTCCGAGGAGCAGCTCACGCGCATCACCTCGCTCGTCGAGCAGGGCGAGGCGGAGGGCGCCGAGCGCTGGTCCCCGGCGTGCGAACTGCCGGAGAGCGGCTACTGGTTCGCCCCGACGCTGTTCACGAACGTCACCCAGGCGCACCGGATCGCCCGCGACGAGATCTTCGGCCCGGTGCTGTCGGTGCTGACGTTCCGCACGCCGGACGAGGCGGTCGCCAAGGCCAACAACACGCCGTACGGCCTGTCCGCCGGCATCTGGACGGAGAAGGGCTCGCGGATCCTGGCGGTCGCGAACAAGCTCCGCGCGGGTGTCGTGTGGTCCAACACGTTCAACAAGTTCGACCCGACCTCGCCGTTCGGCGGTTACAAGGAGTCGGGCTTCGGCCGCGAGGGCGGCCGCCACGGCCTGGAGGCGTACCTCGATGTCTGAGAAGTCCGAACAGCAGCGTCTCAGTGTCTTCAAGACCTACAAGCTGTACGTCGGCGGGAAGTTCCCGCGTTCCGAGAGCGGCCGGGTGTACGAGGTGACCACGAAGACATCAGCCGCTGACGCGGCGGGGAAGGGCAAATGGCTGGCCAACGCGCCCCTCTCCTCCCGCAAGGACGCCCGGGACGCGGTCGTTGCGGCCCGCAAGGCGTTCGGCGGCTGGTCCGGGGCGACGGCGTACAACCGCGGCCAGGTGCTCTACCGGGTCGCGGAGATGCTGGAGGGCCGCCGGGACCAGTTCGTCCGCGAGGTGGCCGACGCGGAGGGTCTGTCGAAGTCGAAGGCGGCCGTGGTCGTGGACGCCACGATCGACCGGTGGGTCTGGTACGCGGGCTGGACCGACAAGATCGCCCAGGTGGTCGGCGGCGGGAACCCGGTCGCGGGCCCGTTCTTCAACCTGTCCTCCCCCGAGCCGACGGGCGTGGTGGCGGTGCTGGCGCCGCAGGAGTCGTCGTTCCTGGGCCTGGTGTCGGTGCTCGCCCCGGTGATCGCCACCGGCAACACGGCGGTCGTGGTGGCCAGCGAGAAGTCCCCGCTGCCCGCGCTGTCCCTGGCCGAGGTGCTGGCCACTTCGGACGTCCCCGGCGGCGTGGTCAATGTCCTGTCGGGCCGCACGGCGGAGATCGCCACCCCGCTCGCCGCCCACCAGGACGTCAACGCGATCGACCTCGCGGGCGCCGACGAGGTCCTGGCGAAGGAGCTGGAGATCGCCGCGGCCGACAACCTCAAGCGCGTACTCCGTCCACAGCCTGTGGATTACACGGAGACTCCCGGCATCGACCGCATGACGGCGTTCCTGGAGACCAAGACGGTCTGGCACCCCACGGGGTCACTGGGCGCGTCGGGCTCCTCGTACTGACCGCCCCCTGTGCGGAAGCCCCGGCCCTCCTCCGTCCGGGAGGGCCGGGGCTTCTCCTCGCGCGGCCGGGGTGCGGGTCACCGCGAGAGCAGCCCCGCCGCCTGCCCCACCACCGGGATGCTCTCGACCGACGGGGTCTGCGCCACCGGCCCGGTCAGCGCCTGGGACGTCATCGGCTTGAAGTCGGCGAGCTTGGTGCCGACGCCGTTGTCGAGCGGGTCGACACCCGTGCCGACGAGCGGGTTGGGCTTGAGGCCCGCCACGGGGCCGGTGACGTAGCCGAGGGTGCCGGTGGTGGCCTGGAGGCCGGCCTGAGGGTCGATCCTGCCGAGGGAGGCGGGCCGGGTGTTGACCACGCCCATGACCGACTCGGCATCCGCAGCGGCCGTCGCCGTACCCGCTCCCAGTGCCGCTCCCGCGGTCGCGAGGACGGCCAGGGCGCGCCGGGCGGTCGGCTTCTTGGGAGAGTCGTGCCGGGCCATCGCTGCCACCTTCTGATGCACTGAGTAACATAAAAGACACAAAGGGTAGTTGAGGTGTGACGCGCGCATCAAAGGCGACCCGCGGGGCGTACGGCCCCCGGTGGATGCCTCACACTGGTGTCCCGTGAGTTCCCCTCTGCCCATACCGACGCGAGTCGTGCTGCTCTGCGGCCCCTCAGGCTCCGGCAAGTCCCTCCTCGCGGCCCGCTCCGGCCTCCCGGTGCTCCGGCTCGACGACTTCTACAAGGAGGGTGACGACCCGACGCTGCCCCTGGTGGCGGGGAGTTCCGACATCGACTGGGACCATCCGGACTCGTGGGACGCGGACACGGCCGTCGCCGCGATCACCGAGCTGTGCCGCACGGGTCGTACGGACGTCCCCGTCTACGACATCGGGCTCAGCGCCCGTACCGGCGCGGAGACGGTCGACATCGGACGGACCCCGCTGTTCATCGCCGAGGGCATCTTCGCCGCCGAGATCGTCACGCGCTGCCAGGAGCTCGGCGTCCTCGCCGACGCACTGTGCCTGAGCCGCGGCCCGGTGAAGACCTTCCGGCGCCGCTTCCTGCGCGATCTGCGGGAGGGCCGCAAGTCGGTGCCGTTCCTGCTGCGCCGCGGCTGGCGCCTGATGCGGCAGGAACGCTCGATCGTCGCCCGCCAGACCGCGCTGGGCGCGCACGCCTGCGACCGCGACGAGGCAATGGGCCGCCTGGCATCCGCCGCCGCGGGCCGCTGCGCGAACCTGCGCACGGCGGCCTGAGCGGACGGTAGGCACAAGAAAGCGGGACCGGACGGACCCCCCGGCCCTCCAGTCCCGCTCTTGTGCTCCCCCGTGTCCCCCACTTCCTGAGGAGACGCCCCCCAGCGCCTCCGCAGTTCCCCCGTGGGCCCCCTCGTGGTGCTTCCCCCGAACCTTCAGGCGACGAGCTCGCCGAAGGCGTCCTCCTCGTCACGGCCGAAGCTGAGGACCTCGTCCTCGCGCAGCCGGCGGAGCGACCGCCAGATGCTGGACTTCACCGTGCCGACGCTGATGTCGAGGATCTCCGCGATCTCCGGGTCCGTGCGGCCCTCGTAGTAGCGCAGGACCAGCATGGTGCGCTGGAGCTCGGGCAGCCGGGCCAGCGCCTGCCACAGGACCGCGCGCAGCTCGGTGCCGCGCATCGCGTCCGTGTCGCCGGGCGTCTCCGGCAGTTCCTCGGTCGGGTACTCGTTGAGCTTGCGACGCCGCCAGGCGCTGATGTGCAGGTTGGTCATGGTGCGGCGGAGGTATCCGCCGACCGCGGCCTTGTCACTGATCCGGTCCCACGCCCGGTAGGTCGAGAACAGCGCGCTCTGCAGCAGGTCCTCGGCCTCGAAGCGGTCGCCGGTGAGGTGGTAGGCGGTGGCGTACAGGGAGGCGCGGCGCTCCTGGACGTAGGCGGTGAACTCCGCCTCCGTCAGCGAACGACGCTCCCCCGAGTCCTCCCTGTACGCGGCTCCCCCGTGAGCCGCCCCCGTCCCCTTGCTGTCCCCCGTGTGCGCGTCAACCACCGTCATGAACGCGGTGTGCTGACGCCCGGCGCCGCGAGCGCACCCCCGCCCGCTCACGGCACCGGACTTCTCGGACCCCCGGTGCACGTCGTGGAGACGCGTGATCACTGCGCTGGTGGTGGTGCCGTGCAGCGTGTTCATCTCGCGCCCCCCGTCGTGGACTTACCGGTGTGCGGCCCGCCGGTCGGGCGGGCTTCCTTGCCTGTGCCGAAAAGCTTGCCGCCGCACTTTCATGGCCGTGTCCGCCGACTGTCACAGACCTGTCACAGGGGTCGGCCACAGGCCCGACACACCTCGTACACAGGCGTCGGCGGTAGGCGCGGGCCCCATCTCGGCCCACAGGTCGAACCCCGCGCCCTCCATGGGCCAGAATGAGCCCGTGCCTTCCCTGTTGCTGATCGAGGACGACGACGCCATCCGGACGGCCCTGGAGCTCTCTCTGACGCGCCAGGGTCACCGCGTGGCGACCGCTGCCAGCGGTGAGGACGGTCTGAAGCTGCTGCGCGAGCAGCGGCCGGATCTGATCGTGCTGGACGTGATGCTGCCCGGCATCGACGGGTTCGAGGTGTGCCGACGCATCCGGCGCACGGACCAGTTGCCGATCATCCTGCTGACCGCGCGCAGCGACGACATCGACGTCGTCGTCGGGCTGGAGTCCGGCGCCGACGACTACGTCGTCAAGCCGGTGCAGGGGCGGGTGCTGGACGCCCGGATCCGGGCCGTGCTGCGGCGCGGCGAGCGGGAGTCCAACGACGCGGCGGCCTTCGGCAGCCTCGTCATCGACCGCTCGGCGATGACGGTGACGAAGAACGGCGAGGACCTCCAGCTCACGCCGACCGAGCTGCGGCTGCTGCTGGAGCTGAGCCGGCGGCCGGGGCAGGCGCTGTCGCGGCAGCAGCTGCTGCGGCTGGTGTGGGAGCACGACTACCTGGGTGACTCGCGGCTGGTGGACGCCTGTGTCCAGCGGCTGCGCGCCAAGGTCGAGGACGTGCCGTCGTCCCCGACGCTGATCCGTACCGTGCGGGGTGTCGGCTACCGGCTGGATCCGCCTCAGTGACACAGCGGCACCAAGGGGGGGACCGCGGCTGGACCGCGGCGCGCAAGGGAGTTTCGTCGCGGCTGCGCTTCACGAGCCTGCGGCTGAGGTTGGTCCTCGTCTTCGGCCTGGTGGCCCTGACGGCGGCCGTGTCCGCGTCCGGCATCGCGTACTGGCTCAACCGGGAGGCCGTGCTCACCCGCACCCAGGACGCCGTGCTGCGCGACTTCGAGCAGGAGATGCAGAACCGGGCGAGCGCACTGCCCGAGCATCCGACGCAGGACGAGCTGCAGCACACCGCGGGCCAGATGGCGGGCAGCGACCAGCGCTTCAGCGTGCTGCTGGTCGCCCGCAACGCCGACGGGCGGACGGTCTACGGCAGCTCCGGCGGGCTGAGCGGCTTCTCGCTGCGGGACGTGCCGGTGTCGCTGCGCACGGCGGTGAACCGGACGCAGAAGATCGACGGGGCCAACAAGCACCCGCACCACCTGTACTGGCAGCGGGTGATCGACCACGACACCCCGTACCTGGTGGCCGGGACGCGCGTGATCGGCGGCGGCCCGACCGGGTACATGCTCAAGTCGCTGGAGCCGGAGGCCAAGGACCTCAACTCGCTGGCCTGGTCGCTCGGCATCGCCACGGGCCTCGCGCTGATCGGCTCGGCGCTGCTCGCGCAGGCCGCGGCGACGACCGTGCTGAAGCCGGTGCAGCGCCTCGGTACAGCCGCGCGGCGGCTCGGCGAGGGCAAGCTGGACACCCGGCTCCGGGTGTCCGGGACGGACGAGCTGGCCGATCTGTCGCGGACGTTCAACAACGCGGCCGAGGCGCTGGAGAAACGGGTCGCCGACATGGCCGCGCGGGACGAGGCGTCCCGGCGGTTCGTGGCGGACATGAGCCACGAGCTGCGCACGCCGCTGACCGCCATCACCGCCGTCACGGAGGTGCTGGAGGAGGAGCTGGAGGCGGAGACCGGCAGCATGGACCCGATGATCGAGCCGGCCGTGCGGCTCGTCGTCAGCGAGACGCGGCGGCTGAACGACCTGGTCGAGAACCTGATGGAGGTCACCCGTTTCGACGCGGGCACCGCCCGGCTCGTCCTGGACGACGTCGACATCGCCGACCAGATCACCGCCTGCATCGACGCCCGCGCCTGGCTGGACGCGGTCGAGCTGGACGCCGAGCGCGGCATCCACGCCCGCATCGATCCGCGCCGCCTGGACGTCATCCTGGCCAACCTCATCGGCAACGCGCTCAAGCACGGCGGCTCCCCGGTGCGGGTGTCCGTACGGGAGGCGGACGACTCGATCGTCATCGAGGTGCAGGACCACGGGCCGGGCATCCCCGAGGACGTCCTGCCGCACGTCTTCGACCGCTTCTACAAGGCGAGCGCCTCCCGGCCGCGCTCCGAGGGCAGCGGCCTGGGCCTGTCCATCGCCCTGGAGAACGCCCACATCCACGGCGGCGAGATCACCGCGGCCAACTCGCCCGACTCCGGCGCGGTGTTCACCCTGCGGCTGCCGCGCGACACGTCGGCGGCGGCGGACCCGCCCGCCGAGGACGAGCAGAAGCCGGACCAGGACGCCGACCGGTCCCGGGGCGAGGACTCGAAGGGGGACGCCTGATGCACGTACGACGTCCGCGGGCGGCGGCCGCCCCACGCGTCCGCCGCGACGGCCCGGAACCCCGCACGAGGGCCGCGTCCCGTCTGGTCGCCCTGCCCGTGCTCGCGGTGCTGCTCGCCGGCTGCGGCATCCGGGCCACGGAGGTGCCGACGAACTTCGGGCCCGCGCCCTCGCGGGTGCGGTGCTCGCTGTCCGAGCCGGACGTGTCCACGCAGGCCGCCCGGGGGCTGCCGGTGCAGGTGTTCCTGCTGTGCGGGTCCTCGCTCGTGACCGTCGACCGGACCGTGCGGGTCCCGGACGGCGCGGCCGACTCCGAGCGGCGCATGCTGGTGGCGCAGGGCCTGCTGGACCAGCTCGCGCAGCCGCCGTCGCCCGCCGAGAAGGAGGCCGGCTACAGCACGGACGTACGCGGCGGCATCACCGTCGGCCGGCCCCGGCCCGGCGACCCGGAGGAGACGCTGCGGCTGAGCATGGCGCCGGACGGCCTCACCTCGTACGCGCTCGCCCAGATCGTCTGCACGTTCTCCGACTCGGCCGCGGCCCAGGGCGACGGCTCCGTGGTCCTGGGCGGTCCCGGTGCCGGGCCGCCGCGCCGCTACGAGTGCACCGACGAGGTACGGGCCCGCCCGGGCAGCACGGAACCGCCGTCGAAGGACGTGGCCGGGGAGTGAGCCGGGCGGGCTGTGGCGCATGCCTCACAGCCGTATCGGGGGGCATCCCGGAACCGATCCCGCCGGAGGCCGCGTCTAGGGGGGCGTGCAGCGTCAAGGCTCCATCGGCGGCAGCGCCGCGTTCCGCATCCGTGTGACAGGAGGTGTCCTCCTCGTCGCACACCTCGCGTTCGTCGCCTGGTTCACGCTGCGGCCGCTGGACGTTCCCTGGGTGATGCCCGCCAACCTGCGGCCGTTCGCCGGCGTCAGAGCCGATCTCGCCCTGGGCTGGCCGGAGGCGGCCCGTCACATCGGGGAGAAGCTGGCCCTGCTCGCCCCGCTGGGCGTGCTGCTGCCGATGGCGAGCGGCAGGCTGTTCGTCTCGCCGCTGGCGTCCCTGCTGCGCACCGTCGCGGCCGGCGCCCTGCTGTCGCTGGGCATCGAACTGCTGCAGACCGGTGTTCCCGGCCAGGTCGTCGACGTCGACTCGCTGTTCCTGAACACCGCGGGCGTGGTCCTCGCGCACCTCGCGCTGGTTCCCGCCGGCCGCTCCTGGCTGCGCCGCCGCACCACCGCCCGTCCGCCCCGCGCGCCCCTGGCCCCGGAGGGCCCGGCTCAGGGTCGGACCCCGACGATTCCCAGGGTCGGGATCGCCCCGTGGAGCGACGCTTTGCCCCCTTCGTCTCCGTAGCGTGGAGTGCGGATGGGGTACTCGGACGAGAGGCCTCACGCACCGACGCTGAAGGAGTCGCACATGTCCCGCCTCACCCGCCCCACCCACGGCCGCATGATCGGCGGAGTGTGCGCCGCGCTGGCCCAGCGCTTCGGCACCTCCGCGACGACGATGCGGGTGATCTTCCTGGTCTCGTGCCTGCTGCCCGGCCCGCAGTTCCTGCTGTACATCGCGCTGTGGATCCTGCTGCCCGCCGAGGACAAGGTGCGCAACAAGGCGCAGACGGCCTGGTAACGCCCGTACGCGAGAACGCCGATGGGGCGCACCCTGTCTCCAGGGTGCGCCCCATCGGTGTGTGTCCGCCTCGGCGGAAGGGTCAGCCGACCGGAACGCCGTTCACCGGCAGGCCGTGCGTGGGCAGGCCCTGGACCGGGAGCCCGCCGAGCAGCTCGGCGGCCGGGCCGGTCGGGCCCTCGGCGAGCAGCTGCTCGCCGACCGGCTGGGCGGCGGCGAGACCGGCGCCGGTCGCCGTCTGCCCCTGGCCCAGCGCCTCGCCCGAGCCCGGCAGCGTCTGGGAGAGCTGCTCCGCCGGGAGCGCCGCGGTGACGGTCTCCAGCGTCCGGGCCGTGTCCGGGAGGGCCGGGGCCGCGGCGTTGGCGGCACCCGCACCGGCGGCGGCGAAGGCGGCACCGAGAGCGGCGACACCGAGGGACTTGGCAGCAGACTGCTTCATTAAATGCGTCCTCGTAATGGGATGACGGGGTGTGTGAGCGGTCCAGCGACCGTAGTCACGCGCCGCCGTCCGCCGCAAACATCGAAATGCGGACGGATGGTGAACACCGCCCGCATTCCCTGTGTTGCGATGACCCCCGGATCAGCTCTCCGGAGTCGCAGAACCGCTGGTAGAGGCCGTCTGCCGGAACAGCCATTCGGATTTCAGCTCGGCATAACCAGGCTTGATCACGTCATTGATCATGGCGAGTCGTTCATCGAAAGGAATGAACGCTGATTTCATCGCATTGACAGAGAACCACTGCATGTCGTCGAGCGTGTAACCGAATGCCTCGACAAGGTGCTCGAATTCCCGGCTCATGCTGGTGTGGGACATCAGGCGGTTGTCCGTGTTGACCGTGGCCCGGAAGTGCAGCCGGCGCAGCAGCCCGATGGGGTGCTCGGCGTACGAGGCAGCGGCGCCGGTCTGGAGGTTGGAGCTCGGGCACAGCTCCAGCGGGATGCGCTTGTCCCGGACGTACGAGGCGAGCCGCCCGAGTTCGACCCGGCCGTCCTCGTGGACCTGGATGTCGTCGATGATCCGGACGCCGTGCCCGAGCCGGTCGGCGCCGCACCACTGGAGGGCCTGCCAGATGGACGGCAGCCCGAACGCCTCGCCGGCGTGGATGGTGAAGTGGTTGTTCTCGCGCTTGAGGTACTCGAAGGCGTCCAGGTGCCGGGTGGGCGGGTAGCCGGCCTCGGCACCCGCGATATCGAAACCCACCACACCCAGGTCGCGGTGGCGGTTGGCGAGTTCGGCGATCTCCAGGGCCCGGGCCGCGTGCCGCATGGCGGTGAGCAGGGCGCCGACGCGGATGCGCTGCCCGTTCTCCCGGGCGCGCCGCTCCCCTTCCCGGAAGCCCTCGTTGACGGCCTCGACGACCTCTTCCAGGCTCAGGCCGCCCTCCAGGTGCTGTTCGGGGGCGTAGCGCACCTCGGCGTAGACGACGCCGTCCGCGGCGAGGTCCTCGGCGCACTCGGCGGCGACCCGGACCAGGGCGTCGCGGGTCTGCATGACGCCGACGGTGTGCGAGAACGTCTCCAGGTACCGCTCCAGGGAGCCGGAGTCGGCGGCCTCGCGGAACCAGACGCCGAGCTTCTCCGGATCGGTGTCGGGGAGCTGGGAGTAGCCGGTCGCGCGGGCGAGTTCGACGATCGTGGCGGGGCGCAGGCCGCCGTCGAGGTGATCGTGCAGCAGGACCTTGGGCGCCCGGTGGATCTGGTCCGGTGTCGGGGTGTTCGCGATGGTCTGGCTCGTCATTTCCGCACTCTAACTCCTACGCGCGTAGATCGCGCGTGCTCGGAAGGTTGACGTTTTCGTCGATACGTAACGGTGACCCCGGGGACGGGTTGAGTACACCCGCGCTTCTGACACTGTTCTGTCATGGCACACCAAGCGACGCCGGTTCGCAGGGCCCGGCTGGGCAGGTCACTCGGTCCGGAACCGACGGCGGTGAGCGGCGTGGTGCTGCTGCTGCCCGGCGGTGACGAGGTCTCCGGCCGCAGACCGTCGCCCCTGCTGGCGACCGCCTCCGTACGGGCCCTGGGGCGCCGGCTGGCCCGGGCGGGCCGGGCGGAGGGCCTCGCCGTGCACGTGGTGCACTACCGCTGCCGCGGCTGGAACGGCAGCGAGGCGAATCTCGCGCGTGACGCGGCCTGGGCGGCCGACGAGGTCGTACGGCGTTACGGAGACGTCCCCGTCTGCCTCGCCGGGCTCGGCATGGGCGGTCGGGCGGCGCTGCGCGCGGGCGGGCACGAGGCGGTCAACTCCGTGCTGGCGCTCGCCCCTTGGCTGCCGGAGGAGGACGTGGCGGCGTCGCCGGAGCCGGTGAAGCAGCTGGCCGGGCGGCAGGTGCTGATCGTGCACGGCACGAACGACGAGCGGACGGATCCGGAGTTGTCGTTCCGGCTGGCGGCACGGGCGAAGAAGGCGAACCGGGACGTGTGCCGGTTCGAAGTGCACGCGGACGGGCACGGGTTGACTCAGTACCGGGACGAAGTGCTGGCACTGGCCGAGGACTTCGTGATGGGGGTTTTGTTCGGGCGGGCGGTGTCCCGGCCGGTGCGGGATGCGCTGGCCGCGCCGCCGCCGTTGGGGTTGCGGATGCCGTTGGCTGCGGGGTTCAGGCCTTCGAGGCGGTAGCGCCGTTGGAGTGCCTGTGCATTGCGGGGTGCGGGTCGTGGGTGGTTGTTCGCGCGCACAGGGAACACAGCCCCGCGCCCCCAATCAGGGCAACAAGCTTCCCCTCCTTGAAAGCAAGAACTTCTTGAACGCTGCTACGGGGGGTGTGTCAGGTCTGCCCTCCAGCCAGGCCACGCCGATCTCGCGGGCCGCTCGGGGGGCCGTCACCGTCAGTTCGACCACCCCTGGGCGGGGGACAGCGGGCGGCGGCAGGAGAGCCACCCCCAGGCCCGCCGCCACCAGGCCCCGCAGGGTCTCCGCCTCCTCCCCCTCGAAGGCGATGCGCGGCTTGAAGCCGGCCTCCTTGCAGAGATCGTCGGTGATGCGGCGGAGGCCGTAGCCGGGTTCCAGGGTGACGAACATTTCGTCCGCGGCCTCGGCGAGGCGGATGCGGCGGCGGCCCGCGAGGGAGTGGTCGGCGGGCACGACCAGGCGGAGTTTCTGCTCATCCAGGCGGCGGGCGACCAGGTCGGGGGCGTCCGGGACCGGGGAGGTCAGACAGAGGTCCAGTTCGCCCGCGCGCAAGCGTTCGAGCATGGCCTCGCCGTAGTTCTGGACGAGGCTGAAGCGCACCCGCGGATGATCGGCGCGGAAGGCCTGGAGGAGGCCGGGGACCGTCTCGGCGCCCATGGTGTGCAGGAAGCCGAAGGCGACCTTGCCGGTGGTGGGGTCGGCGTCGGCGCGCACCTCCTCGGCGGCGCGCTCGATCTCGGCCAGGGCGCGTTCGACGGAGGTGAGGAAGGTGCGGCCGGCCGGGGTGAGGGAGAGCGTGCGGCCGTGGCGGGCGAAGAGGTCGACACCGAGGTCCTGCTCCAGGCGGGCCATGGACCGCGAGAGGGTCGACTGCGGGACGTTCATCTCCTGCGCGGCGCGGGTGACGTGCTCGGTACGGGCGACGCCGGCGAAGTAGGCGAGGCGGGGAGCCAGCACCCTCGACATCTCCGCCATGTCTTCTGTGTCACTGGATGGTGACAGACGAGGCTGTGAACTCGGTTGATGCGCCATGGGAACGATTATGACCGTTCCATGCATTGGACGGATCAGTGGCGGCGTACGTACTTTCGAGGCATGTCTCCCGCCAGTACCGGGGCGTCCACCACCGTGGGCGCCGCTGCCTCCGTCCCTGCCGTCGACTCACGTATGTCCCCGGGCGGGCCCGGCTACCGCCGGATGAGCCTCGCCCTCTTCCTCGCGGGTGTCGCGACCTTCGCGCTGCTGTACTCCACGCAGGCGCTGCTCCCGCTGATCTCCGGCGAGTTCGGGGTGGCGGCGAGCGACGCGAGCTGGACGGTGGCCGCCGCGACGGGCGGGCTGGCCCTGTTCGTCCTGCCGATGAGCGCCCTGTCGGAGCGCTTCGGACGGCGGGCGGTCATGACGGCCTCGCTGGCGGTGGCGGTGACCGTCGGACTGCTGGTGCCCTTCGCCCCCTCGCTGGGTGTCCTGGTCGTGCTGCGGGCGCTCCAGGGCGCGGCCCTGGCCGGGCTGCCGGCGTCGGCGACCGCGTATCTCGCCGAGGAGGTCAGCCCCAAGGCGCTGGTCACCGCGATCGGGCTGTTCGTCGCGGGCAACAGCGTCGGCGGGATGAGCGGCCGGGTCATCACCGGCTGGGTCGCGCAGGAGTGGGGCTGGCGGGTCGCCGTCGGGGTGATCGGCGCGATCGCCGTCGCCTGCGCGGTGGCCTTCCGGGTGCTGCTTCCGGCGCCGCGGAACTTCAAGACCGGGTCGCTGCGCCCGCGCGTGCTGGCCCGGACGGTCCGCGACCACCTGTCCAACCCGCTGCTGTGCCGGCTGTACGCGATCGGCGCGCTGTTCATGACGGTGTTCGGCGGTGTGTACACGGTCATCGGCTACCGGCTGACCGAGGCCCCGTTCTCGCTGCCGCAGGGCATCATCGGCTCGATCTTCCTCGTGTACCTGGTCGGGACGGTGTCAGCGTCGACGGCCGGCCGTCTGGTGGGCCGGCTGGGCCGCCGGGGCGCGCTGTACGCGGCGGGCGGTACGACCGCCGCGGGCCTGCTGCTGTCCCTCGCGGGTTCCCTCCCGCTGGTCCTGCTGGGGCTGGTCCTCATCACCGGCGGCTTCTTCGCGGGCCACGCGGTGGCCTCCTCGGCGGTCAGCAAGACGGCCTCCCACGGCCGCGCCCAGGCCTCGGCGCTGTACCAGTCCGCGTACTACGTCGGCTCCAGCGCGGGCAGCACGGTCGGCGCCCTCGCCTTCCACGCGGGCGGCTGGCCGGGGACCGTCGGGGTCGGGCTGCTCGCCGTGCTCGGCGTCGTGACGATCACGGTGTTCGGCACGCGGGCGGCGCGGATGCAGCGCAGGCTCACCACGGCCGCCTGAGGGGCCGGAAACCCTGCACGGACCGTTCCCCCTGGTCGGGGCCGGTTGTCAGTGGGGGCGGATAACGTCCGCCTCCGCTGACCACCGGATTCGACCAGGGGGATCTTTCATGGAGTTCCGCATCGACCGTACGGCGTTCGCCGAGGCCGTGGGCCGGGCGGTACGGGCGCTGCCCGCCCGGACGCCGGTGCCGGTGCTGGGCGGGCTGCTGCTGGAGGCGGACGCGGGGCGGCTGGCCGTGACGGGGTTCGACTTCGAGGCGGCGGTACGGGTGGAGGCCGACGCGGAGGTCACCGCGCCGGGGCGGGTGCTCGTGCCGGGGCGGCGGCTGCTGGAGGTCTGCCGGGTGCTGCCGGAGGGGCCGGTGAGCTGTGCGCTGGAGGCGTCGCGGTTCACGGTGGAGGCGGACGGGACGCGCTTCGGACTGTCGACGCTGCCGCTCGCCGAGTACCCGGCCCTGCCCGCGGCGCCCGCGCCGTGCGGCACGGTGGACGCCGACGCGTTCGCGGCGGCCGTCGCGCAGGTCGCGGTCGCGGCCGGGCGCGACGAGACGCTGCCGCTGCTGACGGGCGTCCAACTACGCCTGGAGGACGGGGAGATGACGCTGTCGGCCTCGGACCGCTACCGGTACGCCGTGCGGCGGCTGGAGTGGAAGCCGGCGGCGGCCCTGGACGGCGCGGTGGAGGCGCTGCTGCCCGCGCGGCGGCTGCTCGACCTCGCGCGCTCGCTGGGGCGGTGCGGTGACGTGGTGATCGGGTGGGAGCCGGGCGGAGGCGGTGGACTCTTCGGGTTCGAGGGCGGGCGGACGCGGACGGCGCTGCGGCTGCTCGACGGCCGGCTGCCGGCCTACACGTCGCTGTTCGACATGGCGGGGCGGCGGTCGCCGAGGTGGAGTGCGCGGCGCTCGCGGAGGCGGTGCGGCGGGTCGCGGTGGTGGCGGAGGCGAACAGTCCGGTGCGGCTGGACTTCTCGGCCGACGGCTCCGTACTGCTGCGCGCGGGCTACGGGGACGACGTGGCGGCCCAGCGGCTGCCGGCCGTGCTGAGCGGCGCCGAGGAGGTGCCGGTGGCGTTCAGCCCGGCCTACCTGCTGGACGCGCTGACGTCCTTCGAGAGCCCGCGGGTGCGGCTGGAACTGCTGGGGACGGGGCAGCGGGCGCTGCTGCACGCCGTCGACGAGCAGGGGGCGGCCGCCGGGGCGCACCGGCATCTGCTGATGTCGGTGAAGCAGCTCGTGTGAGGCGGCCGGGCATGGCGTGCAGCTGCTGTGAAGAGGCGCGGGCCTGCCGGAACCGCAGTGGATCACCGCTGCTGACCTGCGCGTTCGCCCGCTCGGGGGGCCGTTGTCAGTGGGCTGCGGTAGCTTCCGAAGTGCTGGGGCGCAAAGGCGCGTGAACAGAACTTCCACAGGGGTGGGCGGGATGGCGAACGGCACGGCGACACCGACGGATCTGGACACCAGGCTGGAGGCACACCGGACCGAGCTGACGGGGTACTGCTACCGGATGCTCGGCTCCTCCTTCGAAGCCGAGGACGCGGTGCAGGACACGCTGGTCCGCGCCTGGCGCAGCTACGACAAGTTCGAGGGCCGCTCCAGCCTGCGGTCCTGGCTCTACCGCATCGCGACCAACGTGTGCCTGGACATGCTGACCGCGGGCAACAAGCGCGCCCGGCCCATGGACCTCACCGACTCCACCCCGCTCGCCCAGGCGGCCCTCTCCCCCCGACCGGACAACACCTGGCTGGAGCCCATGCCGGACGCCCGCGTGCTGCCCACGACCGACGACCCGGCGGAGGCGGCGGTCGCCAAGGAGACCGTGCGGCTCGCCTTCATGGCCGCCCTGCAGCAGCTGCCGGCCAAGCAGCGGGCCGTGCTGATCCTGCGCGAGGTCCTGGCCTGGAAGGCGAGCGAGGTCGCCGAGCTGCTGGACACCTCGGTGGCGTCGGTCAACAGCGCCCTCCAGCGGGCCCGCGCCACCCTCGCCGAGCGGCAGGAGCCGGGCGCCGACGCGGCCGTGTCCGACCCGCTGGACGAGGACCAGCAGAAGCTGCTGGACCGCTATGTCGCGGCCTTCGAGGGCTACGACATGACGGCGCTGACGGCCCTGCTGCACGAGGACGCGGTCATGACGATGCCGCCGTTCGACCTGTGGCTGACCGGCGTGCGGGACATCACCGGCTTCATGACCACCCTCGGCGCGCCCTGCGCGGGCTCCCGGCTGGTGCCGGTGCAGGTGAATGGCCTGCCCGGGTTCGCCCAGTACAAGCCGGACCCGGAGAAGGGCGGCTTCTCGCCGTGGGCGGTCCAGGTGCTGGAGATCTCAGACGGCCGGATCACCGGGTTCCACTGCTTCCTCGACACCCAGCGCTGGTTCCCGCTCTTCGGCCTGCCCCTCCACCTCGAAGCGGAGGCCGACCAGGTCGAGGAGCGCGCGTAGGGCCGGGTCGGGGTCGCGCAGCCTGATCCGGCCGCCGGCCCGGCGGGCGGCCAGCTGCAGCCGCGCCAGCAGGTCAACGGTGGCGAGGCCCGGCGGTCCCAGGCCTCCGACATCGCACACCACGACCCGGGCTCCACTGCCGTGCAGCAGTGCCCGCACGTCGTCGCTCAGCCCTCTCACCTCGTCCCGGGTGACGGAGCCGGGCAGTACGAGCACGGGCGGTGTCATGGCGTCCACGATCGGTAGACCGCGCGGGCGGTGGTAACTCATCGCGGCTGTCCGTCCTCTCGGCGCCGAGGATCACATTGACCCGGGTACGGCCTTCCCCGGAGGGTTGGCTGTATGCCCCATGCATCCGCTCCGCCCCCGCTGTCCGATGCCCTCTTCGCCGGGGAGGAGCCGATGTGCAGGGGGTGTTGAGCGGGTTCGCGGTCATCGCCGTCGTCATCGGGGTCGGCTATCTGATCGGCCGCCGGGGGTATCTGGGGGACGGCGGGCGCGAGGTCCTGACGAAGCTGGCGTTCCACGTGGCGTCACCGGCCCTGCTCTTCACGACACTGGCGCGGGCCGACCTGTCGGTGATCTTCTCCGACCGGCTGTTGGTGACGGCCATGAGCACGGCGGTGGCGGCGGGGGTCTTCGTGGCGGTGGGTGCCGTCCGCGGGTGGGGCGTGGGCCGGACGACGATCGGCGCGCTGTGCTCCAGCTACGTCAACTCCGGGAACCTCGGCATCCCGATCGCCGTGTACGTGCTGGGCGACGCGTCGCTGGTCGCGCCGGTGCTGCTGTTCCAGCTGGTCGGTGTCACGCCGGTGGCGCTCACGGTCCTGGACCTGACGCAGGGCGGTGAGAAACGGCCGCTGTGGCAGCGCCTGCTCACCCCCCTCCGCAACCCGATAGCCGTGGGCTCCCTGGCCGGTGTGGCGGCCTCCGCGGCGGGCCTCGACGTCCCCGGGCCCCTGATGGACCCCCTGACCCTGATCGGCAACATGTCGGTCCCGGCCGTGCTCCTCGCCTTCGGCATCTCGCTGCGCGGCAGCACGCTGCCCCTGCGGGGTGCGGAACGGGCTCCCGTCCTCCTCGCGGTCGCCCTCAAGTCCTTCCTCCAGCCCCTGGCCGCCTGGGCCCTGGCAGCGGGCGTCTTCGGCCTCCACGGAGCACCCCTGCTCGACGTGGTGGTGACGTCCGCCCTGCCGGCGGCGCAGAACCTGTTCACGTACGCGAGCAGCTATCGGGTGGGGGAGGTTCTCGCCCGAGAGGCGATCTTGCTGTCGACGGTGCTGGCGGTGCCGGTTCTGGTGGTGGTGGCGGCGCTGCTCGGATGACCCAGGGCCCGTGGAACTCTCCGGTGTCGAGTTCGAGGTCGAGCGTGCCGCCCGTGTGGCCGAGGCCGCGGCCCGAGAGCTGCGGGACGGCCGCGCCGCAGGCGGCCCGGCCGGCACCTCCGGTACGACGGCGAGGTCGGGCACGTAGAGGCCCAGCCGGGCTGGAACGGCCGTGCCCAGCCGCTGGAAGATGTGCCAGTGCTCGGGAATCACCCCGGAGAGGCGTCGGTGGATGCTTTCGGCGATGCGGTGGTGAGAGGTCGCCCTTGGGGGCCTGCGTCTGTTCCCAGACCCACAGCAGTTCGTCCCAGTGAGTGTCGGCCTTGAGGTAGTCACCGTCGAGCACGCTCATGGCGTCGTTGAACACACTGAACGGGACCGGCGGCGGTCCACCGATCCCGTTCACCCGAAGGGGAAAACGCCTGCTCAGGCGATACGTTCCAGCACCACCGGCGACGCCGTGAAGGTCGTGCCCGGTGCCGCGATGTCGTACGAGCCCTCCACCGACTGGAGCGCGTACTCGAAGCGCTCGGGGGTGTCCGTGTGGAGGGTCAGGAGGGGCTGGCCCTCGGTGACCCGGTCGCCCGGCTTGGCGTGCAGTTCCACGCCCGCGCCCGCCTGCACCGGGTCCTCTTTGCGGGCACGGCCCGCGCCCAGGCGCCAGGCGGCGACACCGATGCCGTAGGCGTCGAGGCGGGTGAGGACGCCGGAGGCCGGGGCCTTGATCACGTGCTGTTCGCGGGCGACGGGGAGCTCCGCGTCCGGGTCGCCGCCCTGCGCCGCGATCATGCGGCGCCAGACGTCCATCGCCGAGCCGTCGGCCAGGGCCTTCGCCGGGTCGGCGTCCCTGATGCCCGCCGCGTCGAGCATCTCGCGGGCCAGGGCGATCGTCAGCTCGACCACGTCCGCCGGGCCGCCGCCCGCCAGGACCTCGACCGACTCGCGGACCTCCAGGGCGTTGCCCGCCGTCAGACCGAGCGGGGTCGACATGTCCGTCAGGAGCGCGACCGTCTTCACGCCGTGGTCCGTGCCCAGGCCGACCATCGTGGAGGCCAGTTCCCGGGCGTCCTCGATCGTCTTCATGAAGGCGCCCGTGCCCACCTTCACGTCCAGGACCAGCGAGCCCGTGCCCTCGGCGATCTTCTTCGACATGATCGAGGAGGCGATCAGCGGGATGGCCTCGACCGTGCCCGTGACGTCGCGCAGTGCGTAGAGCTTCTTGTCGGCGGGGGCCAGGCCGTCGCCCGCCGCGCAGATCACCGCGCCGGTGCCTTCCAGGACGGACAGCATCTCCTCGTTCGAGAGCAGGGCCCGCCAGCCGGGGATCGACTCCAGCTTGTCCAGCGTGCCGCCCGTGTGGCCGAGGCCGCGGCCCGAGAGCTGCGGGACGGCCGCGCCGCAGGCGGCCACCAGGGGCGCCAGCGGCAGGGTGATCTTGTCGCCGACGCCGCCCGTGGAGTGCTTGTCCGCCGTCGGGCGGGACAGGGACGAGAAGTCCATGCGCTCGCCGGAGGCGATCATCGCGGCCGTCCAGCGGGCGATCTCACGGCGGTTCATGCCGTTGAGCAGGATGGCCATCGCGAGGGCCGACATCTGCTCGTCGGCCACCTCCCCGCGGGTGTACGCGTCGATGATCCAGTCGATCTGCTCGTCACCGAGCTCGCCGCGGTCCCGCTTGGTGCGGATGACGGAGATGGCGTCCATGGCCATGACTTGCTTCCTTCCGAGGGTTCCAGAAGCCGTACGGCCCCCCTGGGCCGGTCGAGTCACCGACGTCAGGGGGGCCGCACGGGAGTTACTTGCTGAGGTGGCCCGGCCCGAAGGCCTGGGGCAGCATCTCCGACAGCGGCAGGATGCCCGCCGGGGTCTCCAGCAGGAGGTCCGGGCCGCCGAACTCGTACAGCAGCTGGCGGCAGCGGCCGCACGGCACGAGCGTGTCGCCGTGGCCGTCGACGCAGGTGAAGTGCGTCAGGCGGCCCCCGCCGGTGTTGTGCAGCTCCGACACCAGGCCGCACTCGGCGCACAGGCCGAGCCCGTACGAGGCGTTCTCGACGTTGCAGCCGGAGATGATCCGGCCGTCGTCGACGAGGGCCGCCACGCCGACCGGGTAGCCGGAGTACGGGGCGTACGCCCGGGACATGGCGTCCCTGGCCACCTCGCGCAACCGCCCCCAGTCGACGTCGGTCACTTGCCCTGTCCCTTCCGGTACGGCATGCCGTTCGCCCGCGGCATCCGCAGCCGCTGGGCGGACAGCGCGAGGACCACCAGGGTGATGACGTACGGCGTGGCGGAGACGACCTGGTTCGGGACCTCGTCGGTGGTCGCGTACCAGGCGAACACCAGGGCGCCGGAGACCAGGGTGACCACGGCCGGGACGTACTTCTTGCGGACCACCAGCCAGATCGCGCCGATGATCAGCAGCAGCGCGCCGAGCAGCAGCAGGGCGTGGACGTTGGCGGAGCCGCCGCGCAGGTTGAGGCTGTCGGTGTAGCCGAACAGGCCCGCGCCGAGGGCGAGGCCGCCCGGCATCCAGTTGCCGAAGATCATGGCGGCGAGGCCGATGAAGCCGCGTCCGCTGACCTGGCCCTCCAGGTAGAAGGGGTTGGCCACGATGGACAGGAAGACACCGCCGAGGCCGGCCAGACCGCCGGAGATGACGACGGCGATGTACTTGTACTTGTAGACGTTGACGCCGAGGGACTCGGCGGCCACCGGGTTCTCGCCGCAGGAGCGCAGCCGCAGTCCGAACGCCGTGCGCCACAGGATCCACCAGGTGGCGGGGATCAGCGCGACGGCGATCAGGGTCAGCCAGGAGACGTTGGTGACCAGGCCGCCGAGCAGGCCGGCGATGTCGGAGATCAGGAACCAGCCCTTGTCGTTGAGCTCCCTGAGCCCGTCGGAGAGGCCCGGCACGGTGAAGTTGCCGAGGGACTCGACCGCCGGGGACTGCTTGGCGGAGCCGCCCGCGTGGCCCTCGAAGGCCAGGGGCGCGAGGTAGCGGGTGGCGCCGAGGGCGAGGATGTTGATCGCCACACCGGAGACGATGTGGTTGACGTTGAAGGTGACGGTGACGAAGGCGTGCAGCAGGCCGCCGAGGCAGCCGCCGATGATGCCCACCAGGACACCGGTCCACGGGCCCCACTGGAAGCCGGCCCAGGCACCGAACCAGGTGCCGAGGATCATCATGCCCTCGAGGCCGATGTTGACGACGCCCGCGCGCTCGGCCCACAGGCCGCCGAGACCGGCGAGGCCGATCGGCACGGCGAGCTGGAGCGCGGTGGACATCTGGCTGACGTTGGTGATGCCGTCGGCGCCGGTGACGATGCGGACGATCGAGGTGAGCGCCAGTCCGCCGGCGATGATCAGCAGCAGGACGGGCAGCGACAGGCGGCGGCCGGTCGGCGCCGCGGGCTGCAGCGTGGGCTGGTTGAGGTCGGTCACGGTGGTCATCGGCCAGCCACCTCCTTCGTGGTGTTGTTGGTGCCGAGGACGTGACCGGCGGCCAGTTCGGCGCCGACCCGGCGCTGCTGGCGGCGCAGGCCCCATTCGCGGACGGCCTCGTAGGAGACGACGACCGAGAGCACGATCAGGCCCTGCATGATGACCGCGATCTCCTTGTCGTAGCCGTGGAAGTCCAGCTCGGGCGAGGCCTTGTCGAGCCAGGCCCACAGCAGGGCGGCGAAGGCGATGCCGACGGGGCTGTTGCGGCCGAGCAGGGCGATGCCGATGCCGAGGAAGCCGATGCCGGTGGGGAAGTTCAGGCTGTAGGTGTGGGTGTCGCCGAGCAGGATCGGCAGACCGGCCAGGCCCGCGATGCCGCCGGAGAGCAGCATGGCGGTGAGCACCATGCGCTTGGGGTCGACGCCGCTGGCCGCAGCCGCGGTCTCCGAGGCGCCGGAGGCGCGCAGGTCGAAGCCGAAGCGGGTGCGGTTGAGGACGACCCAGTAGCCGATGCCGAGCAGGACGGCGAGCAGCACCAGGCCGTAGATCTCGCCGGCCGCGCCCATGTCGATGCCGGGGATCCAGCCGGACTCGTGCATCTCGCCGGTGGTGTTGTTGTTGCCGACCTTGACGCCGAAGACGTTCGGCAGCCACAGGTAGGCGATCACGGAGGTGGCGATCGCGTTGAGCATGATCGTCGCGACGACCTCGCTGACGCCGCGGGTGACCTTGAGGACACCGGCGATGCCGGACCAGAAGGCGCCGGTGAGGACGGCGGTCAGGAGCAGCAGCGGGACCTGGATCGCGGCCGGCAGGTTCATGTGGGCGCCGACGATGGCGGCCATCATGGCGGCGAGCTGGTACTGGCCGTCGACGCCGATGTTGAACAGGTTCATGCGGAAGCCGATGGCCACCGCCAGCGCCGCGATGTAGTACATCGAAGCCTGGTTGATGATCAGGACCTGGATGTCGGAGAACGACGCCTGCTCGAACATGAGGGCGAACGGCTCGACCGGGTTCTTGCCGGACGCGACCAGCACGATCGCGCTCAGCACGAAGGCCACGGCGAGCGCGATGACCGGTCCGGCCACCGCGAGGAGCACGCGCTCCTTGTCGAACTTCTTCATCAGCGGGCCTCGTCTTCCGGAGACGCGGGGGACTCGGGGGTCTCCGCCGGGGTCTCGGGGGTCTCTGCGGCGGTCTCTTCGTGCTCGAGGTGCCCGGTGACGGCACCGGTCATGGCCGAGCCGAGTTCCTCGGGGGTGATGGTGGCCGGGTCGGCGTCCGCGACCAGCTTGCCGTTGTAGATCACGCGCAGCGTGTCGGACAGGCCGATCAGCTCGTCCAGGTCGGCGGAGATCAGCAGCACGGCCAGGCCCTCGCGGCGGGCCTCGCGGATGTGGTCCCAGATGGCGGCCTGGGCGCCGACGTCCACACCGCGGGTGGGGTGGGCGGCGATGAGGAAGCGGGGCTTGTGGCTCATCTCGCGGCCGACGATCAGCTTCTGCTGGTTGCCGCCGGACAGGGAGGCGGCGGTGACGTCGATGCCGGGGGTGCGCACGTCGTAGGCCTCGACGATGCGCCGGGTGTCCTCCTGGGCCGCCTTCGGGTCCAGCCAGACGCCCTTGGCCAGCGGCTTCTCGGTGACGTGGCCGAGGATCCGGTTCTCCCAGAGGGGGGCCTCCAGGAGCAGGCCGTGGCGGTGCCGGTCCTCGGGGATGTAGCCGATGCCCTGCTCGCGGCGCTTGCGGGTGGCCCAGCCGGTGATCTCCTCGTCGGCGAGCCGGATGGTGCCGGAGTCGGCGGCCTTCAGACCGATGAGGGCGTCGACGAGTTCGGTCTGTCCGTTGCCCTCGACGCCGGCGATGCCGAGGACCTCGCCGGCGTGGATGGTGAAGCTGATGTCGTCCAGGAGGGCCTTGCCGCCGGGGGCGGCCAGGCGCAGCTTGTCGACGCTGATGACCGGGCGGTCGGTGACCGTGGACTCGGCCGTCTCGGGCGTGGGCAGTTCGCTGCCGACCATCATCTCCGCGAGCTGGCGCGGGGTGGTCTCGGCGGGGACGGCCGTGCCGACGGTGGTGCCGCGGCGGATGACGGTGATCTCGTCGGCGACGGAGAGCACCTCGCCGAGCTTGTGCGAGATGAAGATGACCGACAGACCCTCGGAGCGCAGTTCGCGCAGGTTGGCGAAGAGGGCGTCGACCTCCTGCGGCACGAGCACGGCGGTCGGCTCGTCCAGGATGAGGGTGGTGGCGCCGCGGTAGAGGACCTTGAGGATCTCGACGCGCTGGCGGGCGGCGACGCCGAGCTCCTCGACCAGGAGGTCGGGCTTGACGCCGAGGCCGTAGCGCTCGGACAGCTCCTTGATCTTGCGGCGGGCCTTGGCGCCGATGCCGTAGAGCTTCTCGCTGCCGAGGACCACGTTCTCCAGGACCGTGAGGTTGTCGGCGAGCATGAAGTGCTGGTGGACCATGCCGATGCCGCGGGCGATGGCGTCGGCCGGGGACGAGAAGGCGACCTGCTGCCCGTCGACGGCGATGGTGCCCTCGTCCGGCTTCTGCATGCCGTAGAGGATCTTCATCAGGGTCGACTTGCCGGCGCCGTTCTCGCCGACGAGGGCGTGGACGGTGCCCTTGCGGACGCTGAGGTGGATGTCGTGGTTGGCCACGACGCCCGGGAAACGCTTGGTGATCCCGGCGAGTTCGACAGCGGTCACCGATTCGTTGACCGCCGCTCCGGCCGGAGGGCTGCTGGACGCGTTGATGGCGCACTCTCCTGGGGACGGGGGTCGTCTACGCGCGTAGCGCCCCTACGGCATACAAAGGGGCCGACGCACCGCGACAACGGGGTACGAGGAGCAGCCTCCCCGTACCCCGTTGAGCGGACGTAACCCCGGGGTTACTGCCTGCTCGACGTACGACTCGTCAGCTGCTCTTGACCTTGATCTCGCCGCTGATGATCTTCTCCTTGGCCGTCTTGATGGCTTCCTGGAGCTCGGCGTCGTCCGCGAACTTCGGGTTGGAGTTCGACAGGCTCACCTCGCCGGTCTTCAGATCGCCACGAACGATACCGGTCTCGGGCTTGCCGTCCTCGACCGACTTCGCCAGGTTGTACACCGCCTTGGCGACGTCCTTCATCGCCGAGGTCAGGATCGAGTCCTTGTACTTGGCGAGGGCTTCCTGCTGGTACTGGTCGGAGTCCACACCGATGGCCCACACCTTGTTGGCGGCGGCGGCCTCGATCACGCCCTGGCCGGACAGGCCCGCGGCCGCGTAGACCACGTCGGCCTTCTTCTCGATCTGGCCCTCGGCAGCCGTCTTGCCCTTGTCGGGGCTGGAGAAGCCGCCCTCCTCCGCCGTCTGGGTGAGGTACTGGGAGAGGACCTTGACCTTCGGGTTCGTGTCCTTGACGCCCTGCTCGAAGCCCGCCTGGAACTTGTGGATGAGCGGGATGTCCACGCCGCCGACGAAGCCGACGACGTTCGACTTGGTGCTCTTGGCGGCGGCGACGCCGGCCAGGTAGGAGGCCTGCTCCTCGCTGAAGACCAGGTCGGCGACGTTCTTGGCGTTGATGGTGGCGTCGTCGACGATGCCGAACGTGGTGTCCGGGAACTTCTCGGAGGCACCCTTGATGGCCGAGGCGTACGCGTAGCCGACGCCTATGACCGGGTCGTAGCCCTGCTTCGCCAGGGAGACCAGGCGCTGCTCCTTGTCGGCGTCCGTCTCGCCCTCGGTGGGCTCCAGGTCGGCCGTCTGGTACCCGAACTCCTTCTTCGCCTGCTCCAGGCCCGCGTAGGCCGCGTCGTTGAAGGACTGGTCGCCCTTGCCGCCGACGTCGTAGGCGATGGCGAGCCCCTTGTCGCCCTTCGAGTCCGACGACCCGGCGGAGGTCGAGGTGCCGCCGCAGGCGGAGAGGGCGAGGGCCAGGGAGGCGGTCGCTGCGCCTGCGACCGTGATCCGGGAAATCCGGCGCATGTGTGGGTGCTCCTGTCGTACAAGCGCCGGACGGTACAGCTCGGGACTGCCTCACAGCTACGGCGCTGGGTTCCGCCGCAGATTAACGCGCGTAGACCTGCCTGAAAACCCCTTCTGTCCACCTTGTTATGCGCCCGTGGCCAAGCCATCACCGGGCCTTGGCCGGGGTGTTGCCGACCGCGAACGGGGGGTGGCTCTGGGTGATCCGGGCGGCCCCGGCCCGGGGAACGGCGGAGCGGGCGGGCACCCACGGTGCCCGCCCGCTCCGACTGTCGTCCCGACCGGTTGTGCCTACTCGGTCTTGACCTTGATGGAGCCGTCGGTGATGCCTTCCTTGGCCTTGTCCACGGCGTCCTTGAGCCCTGCGATCTTGCCGAACTCCGGGTTCGACTCGGAGAGTCCGACACCGTTGACCTTCAGGTCGAAGGTCTGGATGCCGGTCAGCGGCTTGTCGTCGTGCACGGACTTGGCCAGCGCGTAGACCGCGCCGCCGACGTCCTTGAGGGCGGAGGTGAGGATGTACTGCTTGTACGGGGCGAGGGCGGCCTGCTTGTACTGGTCGGAGTCGACGCCGATCGCCCAGACCTTCGCCTTGGCGGCGGCCTCGATGACACCCTGGCCGGAGAGACCGGCCGCCTGGTAGACGACGTCGGCCTTCTTCTCGATCTGGCCCTCGGCGGCGGCCTTGCCCTTGTCGGGGCTGGAGAAGCCGCCCTCCTCGGCGGTCTGCGTCAGGTACTGGGAGATGACCTTGACCTTGCCGCCGCTGGTGTCCTCGACGCCCTGCTTGTAGCCGGCCTCGAACTTGTGGATCAGCGGGATGTCGACACCGCCCACGAAGCCGACGGTGTTCGACTTCGTGGCCTTGGCGGCGGCGACACCGGCGAGGTAGGAGGCCTGCTCCTCGGCGAAGACGAGGGAGGCGACGTTCTTGCCCTCGACGACGGAGTCGACGATGCCGAAGGTGGTGTCCGGGTACTTGGAGGCCACGGCCTTCATCGCGGGGGCGTAGGCGAAGCCGACGCCGACGACCGGGTTGTAGCCCTGCTTCGCGAGGGAGGCCAGGCGCTGTTCCTTGTCCGCGTCGGTCTCGCCCTCGGTGGGCTCGATGTCGGCGGTCTTGTAGCCGAACTCGTCCTTGGCCTTGGTCAGGCCGGCGTAGGCGGCGTCGTTGAAGGACTGGTCACCCTTGCCGCCGATGTCGTAGGCGATGGCGAGACCCTTGTCGTCCTTGGTGTCGCTGCCGCCGTTCTCACTGCTGGTGCCGCCACAGGCCGTGGCGACGAGTCCCAGCGACGCGACCCCCACCGCGACGCGGGTCAGTTTGGATATCCGACGCATCTGAAGTTCCCCATTCTTCACAGCCCCGCAGCGGGTGCTCAGTTCGGCGCACATTAACGCGCGTAGACACTCCTGGGAACGGTTCGCCGCGGGGCCGTTATCCATTCGTGCCGATGGCCGGTTACGCCCTTGTGAACCACGGGTTCGAACGGGGTCGAATGGTGCACCCGGGGACACGGGGCGTGCCTGCTCGTCACGCGACCAAGGCTGCCGCTGGGGTGCGTCGCGCGCAACCGGAGGCTGCGCGGGTGCGTGCCGGGTCGGCCGGTGGGGGGGGCGGGGTCGTGGTTCGTGTGCGGCGCCGTCGTGGCTGGTCGCGCAGTTCCCGCGCCCCCCGGAGGGTCGGGCTATCGGAGGCCGTTGACGAGGGCAGCCGCTGTGAAGAGTTCCACGCCGACCGTGATCGCCGACTCGTCGACGTCGAAGTCGCCCTGGTGGAGGTCGCGGATGTGGCGCTCCCCGGGGGTGCGGACGCCGAGCCGGGCCATCGCGCCGGGGACGTGCTCCAGGTACCAGGAGAAGTCCTCGCCGCCGAGGCTCTGCTCGGTGCCCTCGACGGACTCGACCCCGCGCCGGGCGATCATGGCGTCGCGCAGCAGCTCGGTGACGCCGGGCTCGTTGACGACGGGCGGGACGCCGCGCACGTAGTTGATCTCCGACTTGGCGCGGTGCAGGTTGGCGACCTCGTCGATCGCCGCGACGACGACGTCGGGGGCCGTCCGCCACGCCTCGATGTCGAGGCACCGCACGGTGCCGGAGAGTTCGGCGTGCTGCGGGATCACGTTCGGCGCGTGGCCCGACTCGATCCGGCCCCAGGTGATGGCGAGCCCGCTGCGGCTGTCGAAGCGACGGCCGACCAGGGCGGGCACGTCGGTGACGACGCGGGCGGCCGCGGTGACCAGGTCGGTCGTGAGGTGGGGCCGCGCGGTGTGCCCGCCGGGGCCGTCCAGGGCGATCTCCAGCCGGTCGCAGGCGGAGGTGATGGGGCCCTCGCGGAGGCCGATCTTCCCCGCGTCCACGCGCGGGTCGCAGTGCACGGCGATGATCGCGCCGACCCCCTCCAGCGCCCCGCAGTCGATGACGTCGGCGGCGCCGCCGGGCAGCACCTCCTCGGCGGGCTGGAAGATCAGCCGGACGGGGCGGGGCAGCAGGCCCTGCTTGTGCAGCTCGGCGAGGACGAGCCCGGCGCCGAGGACGACGGTGGTGTGCACGTCGTGGCCGCAGGCGTGCGCGCGGTCGGGCACGGTCGAGCGGTACGGGCACTCGGACTTGGTGTCCGGGATGGGCAGGCCGTCGATGTCGGCCCGCAGGGCGAGCATGCTGGGACCGCCGTCCCACTGCTCGCCCGGTACGCCGATGTCACAGACGAGTCCGGTCCCCACGGAGAGGACGCGCGGCTTGAGGCCGGCCTCCTCGAGCCGCTCCTTGATCGCTGCGGTGGTGCGGAACTCCTGGTTGCCGAGCTCCGGGTGCATGTGCAGGTCACGTCGGAACGCGATGAGCTCGGCGCGCAGAGCGTCGGGCAGCGCACCGGGAAGTACGGCTCCCCCGGGAAGATCGACCTCGGACTCCAGTGACATCAATTGGTTCACCCTCTGAAGGGTAGGGCGCCAGGCCGGTCCGCTGACCCTCGATCAACAAAACTTCAACCCGTTCGGGGAAGAAAATATGACCGCCGGACGCATAGCCATCTACTGGGATGGGTATGCTCGCCTGCCTTTTGGGCCGAGCCGGGCACCACACCCCAGGGAGTGTGACGTTGACCACAGGCACGTCATCACTCCGGTATCCATCCATCCTCTCCACGGATACCACGCCCTGCGCGGCGAACACGGGCGCGTTCATCTGCCGGACGCACGTCCCCGATAGTGTGCGCCCCGTGCGCGCCGACATCCCCGAGTTCCTCCAGGCCACCCGGGCCTCGTACGACGCCGTCGCCGAGGCCTACGCCGCCGAGCACCCCGACAGTCTGGCCGGGAGACCGCTGGAGAGCGCGCTGCTCACGGTCTTCGTCGAACTGGCCCGGGCGCACGGGGGGTCCGCGCAGGCCCCGGTCGCCGACCTCGGCAGTGGCCCGGGGTACGTGGCGGCCCGGCTGCACGCCCTCGGGCTGCCGGTGTTCGGGGTCGACGTCTCGCCCCGCATGGTGGCCCTGGCCCGCCGGGCGCACCCGGAGCTGCGCTTCCACGTCGGTTCGATGACGGCCCTGGACCTGCCGGACCGGACACTCGGCGGCATCGTCGCGCTGTACTCGATCATCCACGTCCCGGACGATCATCTGCCGTCGGTCTTCGCCGAGTTCCACCGCGTGCTGGTGCCGGGCGCGCCCGTGCTGCTCGCCTTCCAGTCCGGGGACGAGGACGGGCATCAGCGGCTGACGGAGCGCTTCGGGCAGGAGATCGCGCTCGACTGCCACTGGCGCACCCCGGAGGCGGTCGCCGAGCACCTCGCGGAGGCGGGCCTCGAGCTCTACGCCCGCGTCCTGCGCGAGCCCGAGGACGGGGAGCAGCGGCCCCGCGCCTTCCTCCTGGCCCGCAGGCCGTCGCTGCCGCCCGGGCCGGTCACCGACCGGCCCGCCTGACCCGCACCGGTGCGACGCCGGGCTGTGGCTCTCCCCGAGGGAGGTCGTCCGAGATCCCACGCTCGCGGGATTGCCCGGTCAAGGGGGCCACGCAGGTCCGGCTGCCCGGCGGCTCCTGGCACACACCCTCCGGACGAAGGCCGCGACGCCTGGCACGCCCCCAAGCTCTCGGACGTCGTTCGGCAGGGCCCCAGGGCGCCGCAGGGCCCGCCCTCCGGGCTAAAGCCGCGACTTCGCGTCCTGCCTCAGCCCGCGGCCACCGCGCCCGCGGCGCCCGCCGTAGGGCCGGCCATGGCCGTCGGACCGGGCGTGGTGGGGGTCACCGCCCCGGGGGAGCTCGTCGGGCCGAGGGGGCCCGGGGTGTCCGGGGTGGTCTCCGGCTCCGGCGGGTCCGGCTGCGGGGCCGGTGACAGCCGGTGGACGTCGCGGGCCGTCCCGGTCACGCCGGACAGGAAGCCCTGGGCCCGCGGGGAGGCGTTCTGGGTCAGCCACGCCGGGTCGATGTCGCAGACCGCGACGCGCACGTCCGTGCCGGACAGCGCGAGCGGCAGCGTGTGGACGACGGTGGAGGGGAAGCTGAGGATCGTCCGGCCGATGGGGCCGCGGCGGGCGATCAGTTCGAGGGGGAGTTCGGGCCGGACGATCTCCAGGCCCGTCTCGACCGCCAGGCGGCGGAGCTTGTCCGTGCTCTCGCGGCGGTGGGCGAAGTAGCGGGTGGCGCCGTGGGCCCGGGCCAGGGCGCGGACGGCCTCCAGGTAGCGGTCGTCGTCCACCACGCCCGTCTCCACCAGGGACGTGCCGACCATGTCGGCGCCCTTGGTGATGCGCGGCGGGCCGAAGCGCTCCCGGGTCCAGGCGAAGGTGTTGGCGCCGACGGCGACGCCCGGCGGGGTCTCCTCCATCGGCATGGAGGAGAAGATCTCCACCCGCCGCTTGCCCCCGGGGGTCAGCCGGCGCCGGGCCGAGGACGACACCGGCGCGAAGATCAGGTCCCGCGGGCCGGGGCGGCCGCCCTTGCGGTGCCAGCGCACCAGGCGTTCGCCCCGGGCCAGCTGCCCGACGAACTCCATCGTCGCCGTGCCGTCGTCGACGACGACCAGGTCACGGGCGCGGGTGATCGTCAGCAGCAGCTGGACGTAGCGGGAGAAGGGGTCCCCCAGCACGATGCGGCGGGCCCTGCGGAGCAGGCCGGCCAGGCCGCCGATGGTCTGGAAGGGCGCGAGCGGCCCGCCGCGCGCCTCCTCCCAGCGGACCTCGTGCCCCTCGTCGCGGGCCAGGTCGGACATCCGCCGCAGCTGGCCGCGCGTCATCGGGTCGACGGGCGACAGCACCACGAGGGTGAGCCCCACGCCGGACGCGTGCGCGTGCGCCCACTCCAGCACGTTCAGCAGCTGTACCGGGCTCTCGACGAAGGCGAGAGTGTGGGGGCCGGCGTTCCCGGCGCGGGGGCTCATCGACGTACGACCGTCCCGTCGTAAGGGGGGTGTGGGGGGTGGTGCGCTCAGACGCCGACCGGCTCGCCCGCCGCCGTGGCGATCTCCGCCTCGGCGACGACGCCGGCGACGCGGCGCAGCTTCTTCATCGGGCCCAGCTCGGACTCGTAGACCTTCTTGACGCCGTCGCCGAGGGAGGCCTCGATGGTGCGGATGTCGCGGACGAGGCGGGTCAGGCCCTGCGGCTCGACGGAGGCGGCCTGGTCCGAGCCCCACATGGCGCGGTCGAGGGTGATGTGGCGCTCGACGAAGGTGGCGCCCAGGGCGACCGCGGCGAGCGTGGTCTGCAGGCCGGTCTCGTGGCCGGAGTAGCCGATCGGGACGTTCGGGTACTCCTGCTGCAGGGTGTTGATGACGCGCAGGTTGAGCTCCTCGGCCTTGGCCGGGTAGGTCGACGTGGCGTGGCACATCAGGATGTTGTCCGAGCCGAGGACCTCCACCGCGTGGCGGATCTGCTTCGGCGTCGACATGCCGGTGGAGAGGATCACCGCGCGGCCGGTGGCGCGCAGGGCGCGCAGCAGTTCGTCGTCGGTGAGGGAGGCGGAGGCCACCTTGTGGGCGGGGACGTCGAACTTCTCCAGGAAGGCGACGGCCTCGGTGTCCCACGGGGAGGCGAACCAGTCGATGTTCTTCGACTTGCAGTAGTCGTCGATGGCGCGGTACTCGTCCTCGCCGAACTCCACGCGGTGGCGGTAGTCGATGTAGGTCATCCGGCCCCAGGGGGTGTCGCGCTCGATGTCCCACTGGTCGCGCGGGGTGCAGATCTCGGGGGTGCGCTTCTGGAACTTGACGGCGTCGCAGCCGGCCTCGGCGGCGGCGTCGATCAGCTTGAACGCGTTCTCCAGCTCGCCGTTGTGGTTGATGCCGATCTCACCGCAGACGTAGACCGGACGGCCCGGGCCGACCTCGCGCGAACCGAACTGGCGGATACGGGAGTTGGTGCTCATGGCAGAGATGTCCTTACTTGGTGAGGGAATCGAGAGAGGGGCCGAGGATCCAGCTGGCGATCTCTCGGATCGCGCCGTCGCCGCCGGGGACGGTGGTGACCGCGCGTGCGGCGCCGCGCACGACGTCGTGGGCGCTCGCGACCGCCACGGGCCAGCCCACGAGGGCGAAGCACGGGAGGTCATTGACGTCGTTGCCGACGTAGAGCACGCGCTCCGGCGCGATGCCCTGCTCCTCGCACCACTGCTTCAGCGCGAGGTCCTTGCGGTCGATGCCGTGCAGCACCGGGAGCTTGAGCTTCCGGGCGCGGGCGGCGACCACAGGGTTCTGTTCCGTGGACAGGATCAGCATCTTCAGGCCGCTCCTGCGGAGGGCCGCGATGCCGAGTCCGTCCCCGCGGTGCACGGAGACGAACTCCCGTCCCTCGGAGTCGACGAGCACCCGGTCGTCGGTCTGGGTGCCGTCGAAGTCGAGGACGACCGCGTCGATGTCGTCGGCGGTCGGGAGGGCGCCGGGGCGGTCCGCGTCGAACAGCGGCGCGAGGGCCCGGGCGCGGGCGAGGTCGTGCGGGTCGTCGATCTCCAGCACGCGCGCCGGGTCGGTGCGGACCAGTTCGGTGCGGCCGAAGAAGCGGTGCTGGTGCTTGCGGAAGCCGGTGGCCTCCATGGCGTAGGCGGCGCCGGTCTCCAGCAGGTCCTGGGGGCGGTCCTGGCGGCGGGGCCGGAAGGACTTGTCGTGGTTGACGCCGTAGCCGCCGCCGACCGCGGCGTCGGACTCGGCGACGGAACCGGCGACGGCCTCGTCGTCGGCGTCGCGCCAGATGAACCCGTGGAAGGGCGCCACGGTCACGGCGGTGTCGGCGCCGTTCTCGGCGATCGCGCCGGCGACCCCGTCGATGTCCTCGCGGACGATGAACGGGCTGGTGCACTGCACGAGCAGGACCACGTCCACCGGCGCCCCGTGCAGGGCCTCGTGGGCGTCCATGGCGTGCAGGACGGCGGCCTCGGAGGTGGCGGTGTCGCCGGCGATGGCGGCCGGGCGCAGCACGACCTCGGCGCCCGCCTCGCGGGCGGCGGCCGCGATGGCCTGGTCGTCGGTGGAGACCACGACGTCCGTCACGAGCCGCGCGGCGCGGCACTCGCGGACCGCCCGCGCCACCAGCGGCACGCCGCCGACGGGCAGGAGGTTCTTCGCGGGCACGCCCTTGGAGCCGCCGCGTGCGGGGATCACCGCCAGCACGCGGCGCACCGAGGCGCCTTGGCCGGCTTCCGGTCGGGACATGGGCTCTACTCCTTGGGCAGGGGTCTCATGGCGGCTCACAGCTCCCCCATCCGCCGGATGACGGGCGCCACGCGCTGCACGCCGTGCCGGTAGGCGCCGCGCGCCGCCCGGCGCACGATCTGCCGGACCGGTCCGGGCTCCTTGTCGGCGGCGGGCGCGCCGGGCAGCGGCGTGCCGTCCGGGCCGAGGTGGTGGCGGGCGAGGATCCCGGGCAGATAGCCGGGCGCGGTGGCGGGGGTGTAGTACGGGGTCAGCGGGGGCAGGCCGCCGGGCCGGTCGAGCAGCCCGGCGATCCGTTCGCGGGCCGCGTCGAAGGCCGAGTCGTAGGTGCCGTCGGCGGCGACGCCCTGCCGGGAGACCCACTCCTCGTCGGGCACCGGCCGGTGTCCGGCGTCGAGCTGGTCCCAGGAGGCGAGGCAGCCGGAGCCGACGAAGTGGTGGTTGCCGAGCGACTCGCGGATGCCGAGGTCGGTCAGCACGACCGTGGGGATACGGCGGTGCAGCGACTCCAGGGCGGCCGTGGAGCTGACCGTCACCAGCAGGTCGGTCCGGTCCAGGACCTCGCCCATGTTTCCGTAGACCAGCCGGAAGTTGGCCGGCGGATCGAGGCGCTGCACCAGCTTCTGGTACGGCAACTCCTCGATGTGGGTGGTGTGCTCGCCCGGCTTGGAGCGCAGCTTCAGCAGCACCTCGCGCTCGGGGTGCCTGCGGGCGTGCTCGACCAGCCGGTTCAGCAGGTACGTACGGTCCTTGCGGCTCTCGGGGACCGAGGGCTGGGCGGCGAAGACCACGGTGTAGGGGTCGTGTTCGCCTGCGTACGGCGCGCCGCCGAGGAACGGCAGGGCCACCTCCGTCACCGAGGAGGCGTCGGCGCCCACTCCCTCGTACACGGCCCGGAAACGGTCCGCGTCCTGGCGGGAGTTGGCGAGGACGAGGTCCGCGCCGTGCCGCAGCAGCAGGCCGTCGGCGAGCTTCTCGTAGACGACACCGACGTAGCCGGTGACGACGACGGGCCGTGAAGTGCGGCCCTCCCAGGCCCGCTTGAGGCCGTGCAGCATGGCCTGCACACCGCCGCCCACCAGGGACAGGACGAGGACGTCGTACGACTCCTCGGCCATGGCGCGCAGGAACTCGACCGCGGTGACCTCCCGCAGGGAGTCGGCGCGCACGCCCACTTCCCGGAGCTGGCGCGGGGTGGGCGTGGCCCGGCCGCGCAGCAGGAATCCGTCGAGGAGGGGGCCGACTTGCGCGCCCTCGCGCGCTCCGGTTTCCATGGACGGTCCCGGGGCGATGCGGTGCGCGGTCAGCGCACCCCATTTCCATCGGGTGTCGGAGTCCGCGAGGACCGCGATGCGCGGGCGCTTCGGTGTACTTGCTGGCACGTCGAAGACGCTAGGAAGCGAATCCTAGGTATGGCGGAACCGCGACTCAACGAAAAGTTAACAACACCCCACCGAGAGCCGAACTGGCCTGCTGGAAAGCGGGAAGTACACGGGGTGCACCGTTCTGACACATTGAGTTCACCCGGTGTACGACCATCGGAAAGTTCCGCTGCCGGGCGGCCTCCTAACGTTTTGCGGGTGCCTAAGCTTTCCGTGATCGTGCCGTTCTACAACGTGCAGCAATATGCCCCGGACACCCTCAGAAGCCTTCGGTTGAACGCCGACCGCGATTTCGAGTTCATCCTGGTCGACGACCATTCGAAGGATGAAACCCCGGCCATTCTCGAACGGGCGGCCGAGGAGCTTTCGGACGTCGCGCAGGTGCGTTACATCCGACACGAGAAGAACGGCGGGCTCGCCACCGCCCGCAACACCGGCCTGGACGCGGCGCAGGGCGAGTACCTGACGTTCCTGGACGGCGACGACTGGCTGGCCCCCGGCTACCTCACCGAACTGGTGTCCGCGATGGACCAGTTGGGCTGCGACTTCGTGCGCACCGACCATGTGCAGGCCACCGCCCGCGCCCGCTCGGTGCACCGGGTCCCGGTCGGCCGCCGCTGGGAGGCGTTCGACCCGCGGGAGGCGATTCTCCCGGCGCACCGCTCCACGTCGGTGGACTACGCCTACGCCTGGGCCGGCGCCTACCACCGCCGCCTCGTCGACAAGGGCGTGCTCCACTTCACCGACGGGCTGCGCACGGCGGAGGACCGGCCCTGGATCTGGAAGCTGCACCGGGAGGCGGAGTCGTTCGCCGTGATCAGCCTGCTGGGCGTCTTCTACCGGCGCGGGGTCGCCTCGTCCCTGACGCAGATCGGCGATGTCCGCCAGCTCGACTTCATCCGCGCCTTCGACCAGGTGGTCGAGGAGACGGCCGCGGACCGCGAGGCCGACCGGCTGCTGCCCAAGGCGGTGCGGACCTACTGCGCGATCATCGCCCACCACCTCTCCAACGAAGACAGGTTCGAACCGGCCGTGGCCAGGCAGCTGCGGTCGATGAGCGCGGCGGCCATCAAGCGCATGCCGCAGGACGCGCTCGCTGACGCACTGGAGGCCATGGACATGGACCGCGCGTCCAAGCTGCGGCGGCTGCGACGCCGGGTGACCACGACGGGAGCGGCCGCCTGATGCCCGGGACCACACAGATCTTCTGCGCCTCGACGCTGTACGGCGTCGCCACCCTGGCGGCAGCGATCGACTCGGACCTCTTCGAGGAGCCGGACCGCCGGATCCTTTTGGTGTTCAACAACTCCGCGACGCCGGAGACCACCCCGGCCCTCGACGAGATGCCGGGCTTCGAGCCGCTGCGCTCGCACTTCGACGACGTCCTGTCCTGGAACGAGGCCATCCGCCCCTTCCACCCCGGAGCCTGGACGCCGCGCTCGGACGACATCCCGCTCTTCGAGCGCTATCTGCGGCTGCTGTGGGGCCTCGGCGACGACCGCGTCAGCCTGGTCCTGGAGTCCATCCAGGTCGCGCCCGCGCTCACGGTGGCCCAGCTGTTCACCGACGCCCCCATCGACGTCTACGCCGACGGGCTGATGAGCTACGGCCCCACGCGCAACAAGCTCGACCCGCTGGTCGGCACCCGCGTGCGGCGGCTGCTCCACCTGGACCTGGTGCCGGGGCTCACGCCGATGCTGCTGACCGAGTTCGGCGTGCCCGCGCGGCTGGTGCCCTCGCCCGCGTTCCTGAAGGTGCTGGGCGAGGTCACCGAGACCGTGCCCGAGCTGCCCGACCTGCCCGGCGACTCGGCGCTGCTGCTCGGCCAGTACCTGTCGGCGCTGAACATCCTCTCCCCCGAGGAGGAAGAGGACCTGCACGTGCGGATGATGCGGGGCGCCGTCGCCCGCGGCCACCGCACGGTCGTCTTCAAGCCCCACCCGACCGCACCGGCCCGCTACAGCCGCGCCCTGGAGACCGAGGCCGAGAAGCTCGGCGTGGACCTCACGGTGCTGGACACGCCCGTCCTCGCCGAGGTGCTCTTCGACCGCACCCGGCCCGCCCTGGTCGTCGGCTGCTTCTCCACCGCGCTGTTCACGGCCTCCGCGTTCTACGACCTGCCGGCCGCGCGCATCGGCACCGAGCTGCTGCTGGAGCGGCTGACGCCCTACCAGAACAGCAACCGGGTCCCCACCACCCTGGCGGACGCGCTGCTGCCCGACCTGGAGGGCGACGAGAGCGGCGACGTCCTGCCGGCCGAGCGGCTGTCCGACCTGGTCACCGCCGTCGGTTTCACCATGCAGCCGCAGATCTATCCGGATCTGCGCGCGCGGGCGGAGCAGTTCCTTTCCAGCCATCTGGGTCCGCGCACCCGGCGCTACTTCAAGAAGCGCCGCCTCACCGCCCTGGGACTTCCCGGCGGCATTCCGCAGCGGCTGGCGTTCCTGCCGCGCAATTCCACGGCACGCCGGGTGGTCCGGCGGGCGCGGGCCCTGCGCAAGGCGGTACGCCGCTGAAAAGGGTCCGCGCGGCGGCCCCGCTTCGGCAACATCCAGATGAACCCGTGGAGACCGGCAGGCGAAGCCTGTTGCCATCGAACGTAATTGCGTCAATTCACGTCCTAGGGTGACAGGCGCCCTGCCCGCCCCACAGGCGGCTCAGGTAAAGGACAGACGAGCCACACAGAGGTTTTCAGCGTGACCGAGACGGTCGTCAGCACCCGCAAGCCCCAGCCCGGTGTCGCCGTGCTGGTCGAACCACCGGGCGCCCCGACCGTCCCGCGGCGCCGACAGGGCTCCGGCGGCCGGCTGCGCGCCCTGGACGGCCTGCGGCTGGTGGCCGCGCTGATGGTCGCGGCCTACCACTACGGCGGGCGCGACGGCGAGGTCGCCGAGGCCTGGGGCTCCTCGCCGAAGCTCCAGTTCCCCACGCTGCACGAGTTCTTCGCCTACGGCTGCCTCGGCGTCCAGGTGTTCTTCGTGATCAGCGGGTTCGTGATCTGCATGAGCGGCTGGGGCCGGCCGCTGAAGTCGTTCTTCGCCTCCCGCGCCTCCCGGCTGCTGCCCGCCTACTGGGTGGCGGTCGTCATCGTCACGGCCGTGTTCGCGCTGCCGATGGTGGCCTACAAGGCGGTCTCGCCGAGCGACGCCCTGGTGAACCTGACCATGCTGCAGATGCCGCTGGGCGTGGACCGGGTGCTCGGTGTTTGCTGGACGCTGTGGGCGGAGATCCGCTTCTACGCCCTGTTCGCGCTGTGCGTCGTGCTGCCCGGGGCGAACCGCCGCCGGGTGATCATGTTCTGCGCGGGCTGGCTGCTCGCGGCGGTGATCGCCGAGAACGCGAACATGCCGCTGCTCGACATCGTCCTGATGCCCGAGTACGCCCCCTTCTTCATCGGCGGTGTCGGCCTCTACCTCGTCCACCTCGACCGGCGGGACGCCTACGGGTGGGGCATCGTGGCCGTGAGCTGGCTGGTCGGGCAGCACTACGCGGTGCAGAGCCTGTGGCACGCGCCGGACGCCGGCGGCTTCTCGTACCGCTCCGCCACCGGCATCATCCTCGTCGTCACCTTCGGCTTCGTGGCGGTCGCGGCGATCGCGCTGGGCTGGCTGCGCTGGGCGAACTGGCGCTGGCTGACGGTGGCGGGGGCGCTGACGTATCCGTTCTACCTCGTCCACGAGCACCTCGGCTGGGTGGTGATCCACGCCCTGCACCGCGGCCTCGGTCTGCCATCGGCGGCGACTTTCTCCCTGACGGTGGCGTCAATGCTGCTGCTGGCGTGGTTGCTGAACAAATATGTGGAGAATCCGCTGACGCCACGCCTGCGGGCCGCACTGGCCAAGGCCCGCTGAGCTGTTCACGGGACGTTCAACCCACCGTCGGTTTGGGCAACGCTCAGAGAGAAGGCTCGTCTCATGACCAACGCACAAGCGACCGACAAGCTCCCCGGCGAACTCACCGACGTTCCGGGCTGGTTCCCGCCGCTGGACCAGATGCTGTTCACCTGGTTCCTGGAACAGCAGCAGAAGCAGGGCATGCGGGGCGACCTGCTGGAACTCGGCGTCTACATGGGCAAGAGCGCCATCCTGCTCGGCCACCACCTGCAGGACGGCGAGAAGTTCACGGTCTGCGACCTGTTCGAGGGCGAGGCCCCGGACGGCGCCAACCAGGCGGAGTCGCAGAAGTCCTACGCCTCACTGACCCAGCAGGCCTTCGAGCGGAACTACCTCTCCTTCCACGACACCCTGCCGACAGTGATCGCGGGCCCCAGCTCCCTGGTGTCCGACCAGGTGGCCCCCCGCACCTGCCGCTTCATCCACATCGACGCCTCGCACCTGTACGAGCACGTGCACGGCGACATCGGCGCGGCCCACGACATCCTGCTGCCCGACGGCATCGTGGTCCTCGACGACTTCCGCTCCGAGCACACCCCGGGTGTCTCGGTCGCCGCCTGGGAGGCCGTCCTCAACCGCGGCCTGCGCCCGATCTGCCTCAGCACGCAGAAGCTGTACGGCACCTGGGGCGACCCCGAGCCGCTCCAGGAGGAGCTGCTCGCCATGCTCCGGCAGCGCTCGGACTGCGGGCTGAGCGTGCAGCAGGCGGCCGGGCACACGCTGGTCCGGGCCCGCTCCAGGGGCATGAAGCCGCCGTCGTTCCCGCCCTCCCGGCACTACGTGGAGCCCGCGCCGGTGCCGGCCCCCGCCCCCCAGGCCACCGAGTCCCGTGCGGCGCGCCCGGCCCGGCCCGCCCCCTCCCGGGCCCGCCGGCTCGCCAAGGACCTGCTGCCGCCCGTGGTCACGCGGGCCGTACGGCGGGCCCGCGCGAAGCGGGCCTGACCCGGACCGACAAGGAGAAGTCCGCCATCAGGCGGGCGCGTTCGTCCCTGTGGGTGCCGGTGCGGCGTGAGCCGGTACCGCGGCCCTACGCACTCGTCAGCGAGAGCTTCACCGCGAAGCCCAGGAACAGCGCGCCCGCCGCCGAGGTCGCCCCCGCCGACAGGCGCCTGCGGCGGCGGAAGGCGGCGGCCAGTTTCGTGCCGCCGAATATCAGCGCGCTGAGGTACAGCACGCTGGCGACCTGGGCGAGGACGCCGAGGACGACGAAGGACAGGGCCGGATAGGCGTAGCCGGGGTCCACGAACTGCACGAAGAAGGCGACGAAGAAGAGGATCGCCTTGGGGTTGAACAGGCTGACGACGAAGGCGCGCCGGAAGGGCCGCTCCTCGGCGGGCGCGGGCGCCTCGCCGTCGGCGGGCCGCTCCCCGCGCGTCCGCCACATGCCCCACGCGGCCCGCAGCATGCCGAGCGCCAACCACGTCAGATAACCGGCCCCGGCGTACTTCACGATCCCGAACAGCACGGCGTTCGCCTGCAGCAGCGAGGCGACCCCGGCCGCGGACAGCGTCATCAGCACCGTGTCCCCGCCCCAGACTCCGGCGGCGGCGGTGTACCCGGCCCGCACGCCCCGGCGGGCGGCCACGGACAGCACGTACAGCGAGTTGGGACCGGGCAGCAGGATGATCAGGACGAGGCCCGCCAGGTAGGTGGGCAGATCGATGACACCGAACATGCGAAGGAGTGTCGCACGCGGGTCTGACATCCCGAGAGTGCTCCCCGCCCGGGGGCCGGTTCAGAAGGCGTCCGACGGGACGTACGTCCCCCACACCTGGCGCAGCGCGTCGCAGACCTCGCCCACCGTCGCCCGGGCTCGCAGCGCCTCCTTCATCGGGTACAGCACGTTGTCCTCGCCCTCGGCGGCCTTCCGCAGGGCCGCGAGGGCCGCGTCCACCGCCGTCCGGTCGCGCTCCGCGCGCAGCGCGGCCAGGCGCTCGGCCTGCCGGGCCTCGATGGCGGGGTCGACGCGCAGGGGCTCGTACGGCTCCTCCTCGTCGAGCTGGAAGCGGTTGACGCCGACCACGACCCGTTCGCCGGACTCGGTCTCCCGCGCGATGCGGTAGGCGCTGCGCTCGATCTCGTTCTTCTGGAAGCCGCGCTCGATGGCGCCGACCGCGCCGCCCAGCTCCTCGACCTTCGCCATCAGCTCGACGGCCGCGGCCTCCACGTCGTCCGTCATCCGCTCGACGGCGTAGGAGCCCGCGAACGGGTCCACGGTGGCCGTCACGTCCGTCTCGTGCGCCAGGACCTGCTGGGTGCGCAGGGCCAGCCGGGCGCTCCTGTCGGTCGGCAGGGCGATGGCCTCGTCGAAGGAGTTGGTGTGCAGGGACTGGGTGCCGCCCAGGACCGCGGCGAGGCCCTGCACCGCCACGCGCACGAGGTTGACCTCGGGCTGCTGGGCCGTCAGCTGCACCCCGGCCGTCTGCGTGTGGAAGCGCAGCATCAGCGACTTGGGGTTCCGCGCGCCGAACTCCTCCTTCATCACCCGCGCCCAGATCCGGCGCGCCGCGCGGAACTTGGCGACCTCCTCCAGGATCGTCGTCCGGGCCACGAAGAAGAAGGACAGGCGCGGGGCGAAGTCGTCCACGTCCATGCCGGCGGCGACCGCGGTACGGACGTACTCGACGCCGTCGGCCAGGGTGAACGCGATCTCCTGCGCGGGGGACGCGCCCGCCTCGGCCATGTGGTAGCCGGAGATCGAGATCGTGTTCCACCTCGGGATCCCGGCCCGGCAGTATCGGAAGATGTCGGCGGTCAGGCGCAGCGAGGGCTTCGGCGGGAAGATGTACGTGCCGCGGGCGATGTACTCCTTGAGCACGTCGTTCTGGATCGTGCCCGTCAGCTTGTCGGCGTCGACGCCCTGCTCCTCCGCCACCAGTTGGTACAGGAGCAGCAGCACGGCCGCCGGGGCGTTGATCGTCATCGACGTGGAGACCTGGTCCAGCGGGATGCCGTCGAACAGCACGCGCATGTCGTCGATCGAGTCGACGGCGACGCCCACCCGGCCGACCTCGCCGTGCGCGAGCGGGGCGTCGGAGTCGTGGCCCATCTGGGTGGGCAGGTCGAAGGCGACGGACAGGCCCGTCGTGCCGTGGGCGATCAGTTGCCGGTAGCGGGCGTTGGACTCCGCCGCCGTACCGAAGCCCGCGTACTGGCGCATCGTCCAGGGACGGCCGGTGTACATGGTCGGGTAGACACCCCGGGTGAAGGGGTACGCCCCCGGCTCCCCCAGCTTCTCCCGCGGATCCCAGCCCGCAAGGGCGTCCGGCCCGTAGACCGGCTCGATCGGCAGCCCCGACTCCGACTCTCGCGTCATGGTGTGATGCCTCCCGCAGCAGTGGCCTGGCTCACCACGATGCCCCCTGGTTCGCGACCGGTCACGTCCGGGGAACATCTCAGGTGACATCCGGGCACGCCGGTGAGACGACGGGGGGTCGTGTGCGTACCAGGGGCATGGGGAGAGCGATCGCGGTGGCGGCCGCCGTACTGGCCGTGGTGACCGGCTGTACCGTGCAGGCCCCCGAGGGCGACGGGAAGCGCCGGTCGCCGGTGCACATCGAGATTCCCGACGGCACCCCGTCCCCGGCCCGCACGCCGGACGGCGATGGCGATGGCGGTGGCGGACCGGGCACCGCCCCCGCCCCGCCCGGTGACGACCGGCCCCGCGCCGCGCCCCGCGTGCTGTGGTCCCGCGGCGACACCGGCCACGACGTCCGCGAACTCCAGGCGCGGCTGCGGCAGGTCGCCTGGCTCTTCGACGGGCCGACGGGGACGTACGACGGGCCGACGGAGAAGGCGGTCAGCGGCTTCCAGGGCAAGCGCGGGCTGCCGCGCACCGGGAGGACCGACACCGTCACCTGGCAGCGGCTGCTCGGCATGACACACGAGCCCGGAAAGTGGGACCTGTACCTGATGGGCGGGCAGCCGGCGGACCCGCCGGACCCGCGCTGCGCGACCGGCCGGGTGCTGTGCGTCGACAAGACCAGCAGGACACTGCGCTGGATGATCGACGGGCGGACCGTGTCGACGATGGCCGTCCGCTTCGGCTCCCAGTACACGCCGACCCGGGAGGGCGTCTTCTCCGTCTACTGGAAGTCCCGCGACCACGTGTCGACGCTCTACGACTCCCCCATGCCCTACGCGATGTTCTTCAGCGGCGGCCAGGCCGTGCACTACTCGGCGGACTTCGCCGCCCGGGGCTACGCGGGCGCCTCGCACGGCTGCGTCAACGTACGGGACGAGGCGGCGATCGCCGGCCTGTACGCGCAGGTGCGCAACGGCGACAAGGTCGTCGTGTCCCGGTGAGGGGGCCGAGCCCGGCGAGGAGGGGAGAGAAGATGGGGCGCGGGCGGGACCGGGGGAACGTGTCCCGCCCGCGCTCAGGTGCACGAGCCGTAGGTACGGGGGGAACCCCGGCTCCGTGCGACGGCCGATGACCAGTCGGCTCACTCATTACTGCGCCGGGGCGGCCGAAAACGTCACACCCTCGGCCAGGAGATTTTCACGGAGGACGAAACCGCAGGTCACAGGGGTGCGAGCGCACGCGTGGACCGGCCGCGGTCCCCGTCGTCCGCACCGCCGTCCTGCTGCCCGGCCCGCTCGCCGGGCTTGTCCCCGGGCCGGTCGCCGTGCTTGTGCCCGGGCCGGTCCTGCGTCCCGCCCTGCTCGCGGCCCGGCTTGCCGCCCTGCCCGGGCTCCTGTCCCGGGCCGCCGTCCCGGAACTTGTGGCCGCCCTTGTCCTGACGCCCGTCGTTCCGCTCCCCGGAGCGGGGGTCGGCCTCGGACAGGACGCGCTCGCAGTACCGCCACACCCGGGTTCCGCCCGCCGCGTCCCGCAGGGCGCGCCTGCGGTCGGCGTCCAGCCGCTTGCCGTCGCGCAGGTCGCGGCAGGCGGCGGCGAGTTCCCGGCGGCTGTCGCCGGAGCCGCCTCCCCGTTTGCCGGAGTCGGGCTTCGGGCCGGCGTCGTCGTGTGCCTCGCCCCGCCCGGAGCCGCCGGCGCCGCCGGTCGAGGTGTCGTCCCGGGTGTCGTCGTCGGGGGTGGACCCGCCCCGCGGTGCCTCGCTCGGCGAGGGGGACACCAGCGGGCGCTCGTAAGGAGTGGCCCCGGTCGAGACGGAGGCGCCCGGGTCGGGCTCCTCGCCGCCGAACGGTGTCCTCAGCACTCCGCTTCCGGCCGCGACGGCGACGCCCCCGACCATGCCGACGGCCAGCACGGCGGCCAGTGCGAGGCGCGCGGGGCGCGCCCAGCGGGGCCGCCGGGCGGCGCCGGAGCCACGGCCGTCCGGGGCGCCGATCCGGACCAGCCCGGTGTGGGCGACCTCACCGGAAGCCTGTCCCCCACCGGTCGCGGGGGCCGTCCCGGTGTCGGCGCGTTCCGCGCGCGCCTTGCGGAAAGCGGCCATCGCCGCGGCCTCACCGGGGAGTTCCTCGCTGGTCAGCGGGGGTGATGCGGACAACGCGTCGAGCGTCCTGGCGAGCCGTTCGGCCTCGCCGCGGTGGGCGCCGTCGACAGCTTCCGGTGGCTCTCCGCTCAGCAGACGTTCCGCCGTTTCACGGTCCAGCCACCTGTACTGCTCGTCGGCCATCACACATCCTTCTGCGTCCGCGCAACGCTGTGCGTCACACCTGCGGACGTCACCGCGCCGCCGCGCGGTTCTCGCTGGGGCGGCAGGGCGTCGAGCACCCCGGCCGATTCCGGATCGGCCTGTGGATTGTCGCCCAGCAGTTCGGCGAGCCGCTTCAGGCCCCGGTGCGCCGCCGTGCGGACCGCGCCCGGGCGCTTGCCGAGCGTCTCGGCGGCCGTCTTCGCGTCGAGGCCCACGACCACGCGCAGCACCACCGCCTCGGCCTGGTCCTGCGGCAGCCGGGATATCAGGGAGAACGTGCCGTCGGTGGCGAGCGCCTCGATGGCCTCGCCGGCCGTGTCGGACTCGGCGGCCCGGCCGGTCAGTTCGGTCTCGTCGCCGCCGATCGCGGGCCGGCGTCCACGCATGCGTATGTGGTCCAGCGCGCGGTTGCGGGCGATGCGGGCGGCCCAGCCGCGGAAGCGGTCCGCGTCGCCGGTGAACCGCTCCAGGTCCCGGGCTATCTGCAGCCACGCCTCGGACGTCACGTCCTCGGCGTCGGGGTCGCCGACCAGCGTCCGTACGTATCCGAGCAGCCGCGGGTGCACGGCGCGGTACACAGTCCGGAACGCGGTCTCATCTCCGTCCTGTGCCGCACGCACCGCGGCGGTCAGCTCCGCGTCGTCCCCCAGCACCGCACCCCTTTTGCGCCTAAACCGGCGCCGCTCTCGCGGACCGGGTTCTCGCCGTCGTGGTTCCTCAATCAATGGTCGCGGCCACAAACCCGCAGGTGGTTGTGGTGGTCTTGTCGCCTCCGCGGTCTGGCGCGAAAGGCACGTTACGACCTGAAACCACTCCCCGTCCATGTCCGTCCGAGATGCAACTAAGCCGTGACACGGGTGGGTGTGACAGAAAACGCACCCCAGGCGCTGTAGGGAGTACGGGCCGCCGCGCGGCCCGTGCCGCGCGACGGCCGGGGCCTCTCCTGTGGGGGGTGGCGGCCCCGGCCGTTGCCATGGCGGGGCCGGACGGCAGGTGCCGGGAGCGGCAGAACGCGGACCACACGGACACGGGGCCTTTCCGAGGCTGACTGCTGGGCGTTCGGGGACCCGCCGCCGATTCGATTACCGGCGACGGCCGTCGGGCTGGGCGAGCCTGTCCTGCCCTCCGGATGAACCGGATGAACCAGACGCACCGGACGACGTCCCGGACGACGAGCCGCTCTCGGCGGCCCCGCCCCCGCCGCTCCGGTCGGTGCCCGAGCCGGTGTCCGCGTTGCCGGAGCCGTTCTCCGCGTTGCCCGTGCCGGTGTCGCCGTTGCCGGAGCCGTTGGCCGCGCCCCCGGAGCCCGGGGCGTCCGCGCCCTTGTCGGGCCGGGCGGTGCCGCCGGGCTTCTCCTCGGACCGGGCCAGTTGTTCGGCGCAGTACGCCGTGACGTTCCTCTCACCGCCCGCGGCCTCGACGAGGCGCTTCCAGGCGGTCGCGTCCATGGCCCTGCCCCGGCCGTCGACCTGCTCGTAGGCGCGGCACCGGGCCTCGGTGTCCTGGGCGGGCGCGGGACGGTCCGGGTGCGCGGAGGCGGAGCCGGACGGGGTGTCGCCGGGCTCGCCCGCCGAGGCGCCGGGGGCGCGGGTGGAGGCGGGCGTACGGCCGCGGTCGTCGGCGCCGTCCGTGGATCCCACCGAGCCGATCGCCGCGACGGCGACGCCGCCCAGCGTGAGGCTGGCGAGCAGCACGGAGAGCGTGGCCTTCAGCGAACGCCCCGGGTGCCGCCGCTCGCGGGGCCGCCAGTCGTCCCGGCGGCGGGTGCGGGCCCGGTGCGGGCCGGCGTCCCGGGCGGCCCGGAACGCGGCCACGGCCCGCTGCTCGGCCTCGGCGTCGATTCCGTCCCGGATGAGGGCGGCGGTGAGCAGCAGCTCCAGTTCGGCGTCGTCCAGGACGTGCCGGGAGCCGACGCGGCCCGGGCCGTCGAGTCCGTGCGCGCCGAGATGGCCGGACGGCCCGCCGTCGGCCCGGTGCGCCGCCCGGTCGCCGTACGCGGAACCGCCGGGGTGCACACGCCGGCGGCCGGGAACCCCGCCGTCGCTCTGTTGTTCACCCATGTCCGGTTCCGTCCCTGCTCGATCCACGCGCTCCGCATGGCCCGCCGCGTTCCCACGACCGGGCCGGTCGGCCCGGTGTTCCGGGGCCGATCCATACGTTCCGCTCGCCCGCCCTGTTCAGGGCACCGGGCCGGGGCAGTCCGCCCGGCCCGCCGTCGTCGTTCATTTCGACTCCCCCAGCGTCCGTGGAGCCTCATCCGTCACACCTTCGGCGCCCAACTGGGCGGCGAGACGCTTCAGTCCCCGGTACACCGCCGTCCGCACGGCCCCCGGCCGCTTGCCGAGGACGCGGGCGGCGGCGGGGCCGTCGAGGCCCACCACGACCCGGAGCAGCACCGCCTCGGCCTGGTCCTGCGGGAGGCCGCCGACCAGCCGGAGGGCGTGCTCGGTGGAGATGGCCTCCAGGGCCTGGTCGTGGGTGCTGTGCGGCCCGGGCAGGTCCAGGACGTCCTGTTCCAGCGCGGAGGACCGCGGCCGTACCCGCTGGCGGCGCAGGTGGTCCAGGGCCCGGTGCCGGGCGATGGTCGCCGTCCAGCCGCGGAACCCGGCGCCGTCGCCCTTGAACCGCCCCAGGTCCCGGGCGATCTCCAGCCAGGCGTCGGAGGCCACGTCCTCCGCGTCCTCGCCGACCAGTCCGCGCAGATAGCCCAGCAGCCCGGGTTGCACGATCCGGTAGGCGACCGAGAAGGCCGCCTCGTCACCGTTCTGGGCCCGCGCGACGGCCGCGCCCAGTTCCCCGTCGTGCGCCTGCACGCGCCGGGGTGCGCCTCCCTGGCCCAAGAACCGTCCTAGTCCGTACCGAGTGCGCGGCGGACCGCCCGACCGGAACACCCCGGATGCCCGGAATGCCCTGCCCGGTGCGCCCGCACCGCGGGGGACGCGCCCGTGCCACGTCCTCCACGGTCATCAGCGCCGGGCTGCGCAGAAGTGTCACAGCGGGCGGAACGCCACGACCGCGTGACGTCTGGCCAGAGCTGTGCGCTGGGTGAATGGCACCTGTGTGACAGCAGGTGCGCTTGTGTCCATTTCTAGGGGTGGGGTCTTTGAGTCCTCGGAGCACGCGCGCGTACAAACCGCTCAGTCTGAAGAGACGGGCGTGGCTGACGGTCGGTGCCGTCGTCCTGAGCGGAGCGGGGGTCGTCACGTACGCGATGGCCGATCCGCCGGGCGGGTCCGGCGACGCGGCGCAGAGCCGCAAGCCGTCCGTCCACACGGTGAAGCTCAAGGACAAGGGCGCCGGCCGCAAGGGCCTGGCCAAGCAGGACACGGACCGGTTCAGCGCGGTGCTGGTGACCTGGGACGACCCCGACGCCCGGGTCCGGGGCACCGCCGAGGTGCGGACCAGGGACCTGGAGAGCCGGCGGTGGTCCGGCTGGCAGAAGCTGTCGGCCGAGCCGAGCCAGGCCGACGGCGCGGAGCGCGAGCGGGCCGCACTGCGCGGCGGCACCGAGTCCCTGTGGACCGGCGACGCGGACGGCGTCGAGGTGCGTGTCGTGAACGCGGACGGCACCGAGGCGGGCGGCCAGCCCGCCGGCATGGACGTGAAGCTGCTCGACCCGGGCACCGACCCCGAGGGCGGCATCCGGCCCGCGGCGTACGCCGAGGAGACCCCGGCCCCGACGACCGAGCCGACGGTCCCCACCGAGACCCCGGCCGACACGGCCACCCCGACCGAGACGGCCACGCCGACCGGCACCCCCGGCGACACCGCGTCCCCGTCCTCGTCCCCGTCCGCTTCGACGTCCGCCTCCCCGTCCCCGACGGCCTCCCCCTCCCCGACCTCCACGGTCCCCGCGCCCCGCCCCTCCACGGTCGTCAAGCCGCCGGTCATCACGCAGGCCGAGTGGGGCGCCTCCACGGACTACGACGGCACGCCGGCCTACGGCACCGAGATCAAGGCCGCCGTCGTCCACCACACCGGCATGGACAGCGACAACACCCTGTCCTGCGCCCAGTCCCGCGCGCGGATGCGCTCCATCCAGCAGGAGCACTTCGCCCGCGGCTACTACGACATCGGCTACAACTTCGTCGTCGACCGGTGCGGCCAGATCTTCGAGGGCCGCAGCGGCGGCATGGACCTGCCGGTCACCGGCGCCCACGACGTCGGCTTCAACACCGACACGGTCGGCATCTCGTACCTCGGCAACTTCGAGAAGGCCAAGCCGAGCCGCGCCGCGCTGGACGCGATCTCCCGGCTCGTCGCCTGGAAGTTCGGGATGTACGGCATCGACCCGACCGGCAAGGTGACGCTCACCTCCGGCACCGCGGCCGGCCAGGACGGCAACAAGGTCGCCAAGGGCACCTCCATCACGCTGCCCCGGGTCTTCGGCCACCGCGACACCAACGCGACCGCCTGCCCCGGCGCGAACCTCTACTCCCAGCTCTCCCGGATCGCCCAGGTCGCCAAGACCCCGGGCATCTCGCACGCCCTGGCCACCTCCGACGTCAACCGGGACGGCGTCACCGACCTGGTCGCGGGCACGCCCAAGGCCCTGAGCGGCGGCGGCACCGTCACCGTCGTCCCGGGCGGCGTCGACGGCCCGGTCACGGCCGCCAAGGTGACGCTCAGCCAGAACAGCACCGGCGTCCCCGGCTCGAACGAGTCCGGTGACGGCTTCGGCACCTCCACCGCCTGGGGCGACGTCAACGGCGACGGCTACGCCGACCTCGCGATCGGCGCGCCCGGCGAGGACGACACCAGCGGTCACGCCGACCGCGGCTCCGTCACCGTGATGTACGGCCCCGCCCTCGACACCGGCTTCTCCTACGCCACGTCGGGGGTCACCTCGACGGGCGCCAGGCTCGGTTCCACGGTCGCCGTCGGCGACTTCAACGGCGACGGCAAGGCGGACGTCTTCTCCGCCGGCACCGGCAAGGGCGGCAACTGGAACGCGCGGCTGACCGGCGGCGCCACCAAGTACGGCACGCTCACCACGGCCACGGGCTCCGTCTCCTACCTCGACGCCGCGACCGGCGACTTCAACCGGGACGGCTACGCGGACATCGCCCTCAACTACCGCGACACCGGCGGCATCGGCCGCGTGGTCCGCTTCGCGGGCTCGGCGACGGGCCTGACCAAGGTCAGCGTCATCTCGGTCAAGGGCGGCCGGTCCCTCGCGGCCGGCGACGTCAACGGCAACGGCTACGACGACATCGTCATCGGCCAGCCCGTCGCCTCCGAGTCGGGCGGGAAGACCGGCGGCCAGATCACCCTGGTCCCCGGCACGTCCACCGGCTTCACCACCACCGGCATGACCGTGATCCACCAGGACACGGCGTACGTGCCGGGCGGCAACGAGTCCGGGGACGCCCTCGGCACCTCCGTCTCGGTCGGCGACTACAACGCCGACGGCTACGCGGACGCCCTCGCGGGCGCCCCGGGCGAGGACCTCACCCGGGACGGCGCCAACCGCGCCAACGCGGGCAACGCCATCCTCGTCAAGGGCTCCGCGTCCGGCCTGACCGGCTCCGGCTCGATCGGCGTCTCGCAGGACACCTCCGGCATCCCGGGCTCCACGGAGACCGACGACCGCCTCGGCTCTTCCGTGTCGCTGACGGACCTGTCCGGCTACGGCCGGGCGGACCTCACCTTCGGCGCCGACGGCGAGGACGGGGGCGACGGCATCCTGCTGCACCTGCCGAGCAACAGCACCGGGCTCGGTTACGCCGACTCCGTCATCTTCAGCAAGACCACGCTGGGCACGCCGACGGACGCCCACCTGGGCCAGACGCTGACGCCGTGACACATCGCCGGTCCGCGGCCGTCCTCCGTTCGCCGGATTTCTCCCGGCGGGCGAACGGACGGCCCGGCCGGGCGGGAAGGACGATCACGACATCACGCCGCCCCGCAAGTGGACCGGAGACGAGCCCGAATGACACGCCTTCTGCTGCGCACCGCCGTCGCCACGGCCCTGGCCCTCGGCGCCCTGGGGCCGACCGGACCGGCCCTGGCCTCCTCCTCCGACGGGGTGCACACCGTCCGGGTGCCGGGCGGCGATCCGCACGAGCGGTCCCTCGCACCGCGCACCACCGAGCCGTTCAGCATGCTCGGGATCACCTGGGACGACCCCGACGCGGCCCTCGACGGCACCGCACAGGTGCGCACCCGCTCCCGGGAGAGCGGCGAGTGGAGCCCGTGGCACGCCCTTGACACCGACGTGCGGACGCCCGAGACCGGCCCCGACCGCGACGGCGCCTCGGTGCGCGGCGGCACCCAGCCGCTGTGGGCCGGGCCCTCGGACGGCGTCCAGGTGCGCGTCTCGGGTTCCTCGCTGCCCGCGGGGCTGCGCGTCGAACTGGTCGATCCCGAGGGCGGGACGGACGCCGTGCACACCGCGGTCGTCGAGCCGGACGCGGTCGGGCCGGCCGCCGGAGCGCCCTCGGCCGAGCGCCCCGCCGTGACGCCGCGCTCCGCCTGGGGCGCCGACGAGTCCCTGGTGAAGGACCCGCCCACCTACACCGCCGACACCAAGGCGATGTTCGTCCACCACACGGCGGGCACCAACGACTACACCTGCGAGGAGTCCGCGTCGATCGTGCGCGGCGTGTTCCTCTACCACGTGCGCAGCAACGGCTGGAACGACATCGGCTACCACTTCCTCGTCGACAAGTGCGGCACCGTCTTCGAGGGCCGCGCGGGCGGCGTCGACAAGCCCGTCCTCGGCGCGCACACCTACGGCTTCAACACCGCCACCAGCAGCGTCTCGGTGCTCGGCGACTACACCACGGCGACCACGAACACCGCGGTGCGCGGGTCGGTCGCGAAGGTCGCCGCCTGGAAGCTCGGCCTGTACGGCCTCGACCCGACCGGAACGACGGTGCTGACCGCCGGTGCCGACAACGGCAAGTACAAGCTGGGCGAGAAGGTCACGCTGCACCGCATCTCCGGGCACCGCGACGGCTACCCGACCACCTGCCCCGGCCAGAAGCTCTACGACGACCTGCCGGAGATCCGCACCCTCGCCGGGAACGCCGGCAAGCCCATGGAGTCCGCCCCGGAGCCGACCGGGCCCTGGACCGGGGGCGTGCTCGGCCGCTGAACCTACCGCCGCAGAACCTACCGCCGGGACGCGGAGTCCGCCGCGTCCCGGCACAGCAGCCGCAGCGATCCGTTCCCGGCGTACGTGCGCCGGGCCTCGTCGATCGGGTCCCACAGGCGTCCGTCGGGAGTGCGGATCCAGTGGTCGCCGCCGGTCGCCCACCACTCGGCGCCGGTCTGACGCGCCATCACCTCACCGGCGTAGGCGCCGAATCCGCGCAGCACCTCCGCCACGGCCGCGTAGGGCGCCCCCTCCCGCCGTATCCCCTCGATCATCCGGTCGATGCTCCACAGACTCTGCGGCGAATAGTCGAGGCGCAGCCGTGCCCCCTCGCGCATCGTCGCCACCGTGTCCGCGGCCCACCGCAGCGGTTTCGCCGCCGCCGACGGCCTGGTCTCCGCTTGAGTCGTCACATCCCGAAGAGCGCCGCGGCGCGGGCTTTCGTCACGCGGAACCGGCGGCTTCCCGCAACCGGCGCAGGACCGCCCCACCGCACTCGAGGGACGGTCACAGGACCCTTCCAGAATTCGGGGTTTGGGCCGGTCAAAGGCGTCGGTGGCCCCGTTTTCAGCCGTGTTGCCGGGTTCGCCGCGACACCACCGCGCGCAGCACCCGCCGCCCCTCCGTCGAGACCTCCAGCGCCCGGCGCAGCCCGGCCGGGCCGTGCCCGGCCAGGACCTCCAGCACGACGATCTGACGGCGCAGTTCCGCGGCGACGAGCGGCGACATGCCCTCCGTGCGGCCCTCGCGGCGCACGGCGACGGACGAGGCCTCGTCCTCGGCGGTGTCGAGGAGGCGGTGGATCTGGAGGGAGGCGACGGAGCAGGCGTCGGCCCACACCCGCACCTCGGCGGCGGCCCGCCCGGCGGGGGCGGCCTCCAGCATCCGGTGGGCGAGCAGGACCGCCTCGTCCTCGGCGCCCGCGACGTCCAGCTTCCCGCGCGCCTGCTCCAGCCGCTCGCCCCACTCCTCGGCGTCGGCGCCGTCGGTGAGGCTCGCCCACAGCGGGCGCAGGATCTCGTCGTCGCCGCCCAGCAGGGGCACACACCGATCCAAACAAGCCAGCCCGCTCGCGGCCAGCCCGCGTTCATCGGCCTGTGCGATCAACTCCACCAGGCTCATCCACGCCTCCCTCCGCGGGCCTTCTCCGGGGCCCTACCAGGCCGCTTCCAGCCCCCGCCCCTCACGGAACCCGCACTTCCCCTTACTGCGTGCGACGGCCCCGGAGTGTCACAGGGGCACCACGCCCAGCCTGTCGAGGAAGCGGAACAAAAGGTTTTCGGCCAGGGGATCGGGGTCTGAAGTCAGTACGTCCAGCAGCGTGTCGGCGTTCACCTCGTGCCCGGCCTCGGCGGCCCAGCGGACGGCGCGCTCGGCGGCGTCGCCGGGTTCCAGGAAGTAGTCCTCCAGCGTGAGGCCCTCCCGGTCGGCCCCGAGGTACCCGGCCATGGCGGCCCGTCCGAGGCAGGTCGTCCAGGCCCCGCTCTCCGGCCCGGCGGCCTCCAGCACCACGCACGCGCTGTTCATGACGTACCCGAAGAGCGCGGGCGCCCCGGTCTCCCGGGCGAGGACGTTCATGTTCCCGACGTCGCCGTCCCCACTCGGGTACTCCCAGAGCTGCCACCCGCCCGGCGCCGAGGCGCGCCGCGTCAGGGCGTCACCGGCCTGCGCCAGCGCGTCCAGCTCCGCGAGCGGCCGTTCCCCCCGGCCCACGACGAAGTAACCCCAGTAGCCCATGTCCCGGTTCCCCCCGGCATATTCGATTCGGCTCCCGTCAGAAGACCACCACAGCCGTACGGGAGTTCGCAGCCGTATGGGCCAATGCGCGCCGGGTCAGCCGAGCCTGTCCGCCAGTGCACGGAACTCCGTCCAGGACAGCTCGGGCCGGTCGGGGTTCCACAGCTTCTGCACGGTCGCCCGCAGCGGCATCCGGATCCCGGCCGCCACCTGGTCCTGCGTCTGGGCGTTCGGGCGGTCGCCCCAGACGGCGAAGGAGCCGCCGAGGATCTGCCCGTCGTAGCGCTCCGGCACGGCCGTGGTGCCGCGCAGCACCCGCGGCGTCCACTGCTCGTAGATCCGCCGCCCCGTCGGGTAGACGAAGGTCTGCGGCTCACCGAGCACGTAGTACAGGAACTCGTCGTTGTAGTTGATCACCTTGCGGCCCGCGCTCAGGTACTCCGCGGGCTGCCGGGCGCCGATCTCCTTGCCCGTCCAGTAGGCGACCTGGATGTCCTTGGCGGCCTCGACGGACGTGCCGCGGAAGAAGCCGTCGTTCCACGCGCGTGGGGTGCGCTGGTGCTTGCGGACGGTGGCGGCCCGGTCGTTGAGCCAGCCGGTGGTGAGGTCGGCGACCGTCGCGCCGGAGCCGTACTGCTCCCGGGCGGCGGCGGCCAGCTGCGGGAAGGAGGCTTCCGGGTTCGAGCGGGTCAGCGCCTGGTACTCGTCGCCGCCGAGGTGCCAGGGCCCGCCGGGGAAGAGGTCGGCGTACTCGTTCAGCAGGTCGTCGACGATGTCGGCGCTCTCGCTCTTGGAGATGTCGATGGCGCCCTGCACCGCCGACCCCTGCGCGCTGCGCAACTGGAGGTCGGGGTGGGCGTCGAGGACGGCGCCGAGGTGCCCGGGCGAGTCGATCTCGGGCACGACGGTGATGTGCCGGCTCTTCGCGAGGTCGACGATCTTCCGCACCTGGGCCTTGGTCAGGTGCTGCTCGGACACGACCTCCGGGTGCGAGACGGACTCGATCCGGAAGCCCTGGTCGTCGGAGAAGTGCAGTCCCAGCTGGTTGAACTTCAGGTCGCCCAGTTCCCGGATCCGGTCCTCGATCCAGCCGGCCGTGAAGTTCTTGCGCGCGATGTCCAGCATGAACCCGCGCTGCGGCTTGGCCGGTTCGTCGCGCACCACGCCCTCGGGCGCCGTCCCGCCGTCGTGCGCCGCCTGCTTGAGCGTGCGGGTGCCGTAGAAGACACCGGCCTCGGCCGGCCCGCTGATCTCGACGCGCCCGTCGCGCACGGTCATCACGTACGACTCCGGGTTCGCGCCCTCGTCCTCGTTCAGGCCGAGCCGCAGGTCCCCGGCCCGCTTGTCGCTCTTCTCGCCCTGGTACGACAGCCCCAGCTCACCGGCGATCAGCCGTCCCTCGTCGGCCAGCGCCGGGTCGTCCACGACCACGCGGTCGCCCTTCTCGGGGCGCCAGCCCGGGCCGCGCGCCGGCGTGTGGTCGCGCACGGCGGGGATGGTGCGGGGCGCCTCGGACAGCGGGTACGAGCGGGTCGGGCTGGGACTGGTGCCCGGCCCGGTGGTGGTGGGCGCGGCCGCGGCCCCGCCCCGGGAGGCTCTGGCCTCCGGCCCGGTGGCACCGCCCTCACCGCCCGAGGCCGCCCAGAGCCCGAGACTCACCCCGGCCGCGACCACGACCAGGGCTACCGCCATGGCCACGACCAGCACCTGCCGCTGCTTTCCCTGCTTCGCCGGCATCCGGCGCCTGTGCTGACTCACATCGCCAACCTAAGACCCGACCTCACCCGGCGCGCGTCCACCACGCGTGCCGGAACTCTCTCTCCCGGGTGAAATTCGGGCATCCGTCGGACACGTCATGGTCGTACTCGATAGCGTGATGTCACATCTCTCACAACATGCCCTGCCGACACACGTGACGCCCACGAGGACCCACGCTGCCTGCGCACCGTCTCCCAGACCTCCCCGGCCGACTCGCCATACCGGTGGAGCGCTTCAACACTGCCTCCGCCGAAGATCTGGAGCAGACCCTCCTCAGCTGCCTCCGCAGCCCGCGCTGGGCCGAGCGTGTCGCGGAGCACCGCCCCTACCCGAACCTCGACTCCCTGCTCGCCGCCGCCGACGAGGCGGCCTACGACCTGACCTGGGCCGACCTCACCGAGGCCCTGGCCACGGAGTCCCTCCCGCCCCTCCCGCCGGACACCTACTCCGCGGCCCACACGGCCCTCAGCGCGGCCCACGCCGCCTACGAGGCCCGCTTCGGACACGTGTTCGTCATCTGCCTGGACGGCGTGGCCCCGGCAGAGGTCCTCGACCGCATCCTGGAAGCCATCCGGTCACGATTGACGAACGATCCGGAGGAGGAGCGGGCCGTGACGGCGGACGAACTCCGGCGCCTTGCCAGGGGGCGTCTGCTGACCGCCCTCAGGGGCGCGGGGAACTGCGCGATCAACCACTGACGGCCCGCACCCGGCGGCCCTGGGCGCACCCCACAGCCCCTGGCCGCGCTAGTCCACCTGCCACCTCTTTGCGTGCCAGTTTGATCACACCCCGGACCCCCCGCTCAGCCCGGCGGCAGCGCCTCGCTACGATGCTGGGGGCCGGTGGACCGTACCCGGCCGGGCCCGACCGACACACCAAGCCGGCGCGGCCCCAATCCCCGCTCCCGGAGGAAACTTCCGTGCCGGCTGGAACGCTGTACCGCGGCCGGGAAGGAATGTGGTCCTGGGTGGCTCACCGAGTCACCGGCGTCCTCATTTTCTTCTTCCTGTTCGTCCACGTGCTGGACACCGCTCTCGTGCGGGTGTCCCCGGAGGCCTACGACAACGTCGTGGCCACGTACAAGACGCCGATCGTCGCGCTGCTGGAGTACGGCCTCGTCGCCGCCATCCTCTTCCACGCGCTCAACGGCCTGCGTGTCATCGCCGTCGACTTCTGGATCAAGGGCGCCCGCTACCAGAAGCAGATGCTCTGGACGGTCGTCGCCCTGTGGGTCGTGCTGATGCTCGGGGCGATCTACCCCGTCCTCGGCCACGCCGCTCGTGAACTGTTCGGGAGCTGACGCCAATGTCCACGACTGAGAAGACCGCCGCCGGCGTCGGCCCCGTCGAGGGTGGCGCCGTCTACACCGTCGACAACCCGGCCCCCTTGATCGAGGCCCCGCGCAAGCGCACCAAGAAGACCCCGAAGACCACCCGGGGCAACTTCGAGCTGGCCGCCTGGCTGTTCATGCGCCTGTCCGGCATCGTGCTGGTCGTCCTCGTCATCGGCCACCTGCTGATCCAGCTCGTGCTGGACGGCGGTGTCTCCAAGGTCGGTTTCGCCTTCGTGGCGGGCCGCTGGGCGAGCCCCTTCTGGCAGGTCTGGGACCTGCTGATGCTGTGGCTGGCGATGCTGCACGGCGCCAACGGCCTGCGCACGGTCATCAACGACTACGCGGAGCGCGCGAACACCCGGCTGTGGCTCAAGGGCCTGCTCTACACGGCCACGGTGTTCACCATCCTGCTGGGCACGCTGGTGATCTTCACCTTCGACCCGAACATCCGCTAGGCACGGGGCTGCGAGAATCATGAAGATCCACAAGTACGACACCGTCATCGTCGGCGCCGGTGGCGCGGGCATGCGCGCGGCCATCGAGTCCACCAAGCGCAGCCGCACGGCCGTGCTGACCAAGCTCTACCCCACCCGCTCCCACACGGGCGCCGCGCAGGGCGGCATGGCCGCCGCGCTGGCCAACGTGGAGGAGGACAACTGGGAGTGGCACACCTTCGACACGGTCAAGGGCGGTGACTACCTGGTCGACCAGGACGCCGCCGAGATCCTCGCGAAGGAGGCCATCGACTCCGTCCTCGACCTGGAGAAGATGGGCCTGCCGTTCAACCGCACCCCGAACGGCACCATCGACCAGCGCCGCTTCGGCGGTCACAGCCGCAACCACGGCGAGGCCCCGGTCCGCCGCTCCTGCTACGCGGCCGACCGCACCGGCCACATGATCCTCCAGACGCTGTACCAGAACTGCGTCAAGGAGGGCGTGGAGTTCTACAACGAGTTCTACGTCCTGGACCAGCTGATCACCGAGGTCGACGGCGTCAAGAAGTCGGCCGGTGTGGTGGCGTACGAGCTGGCGACCGGCGAGATCCACGTCTTCCACGCGAAGTCCGTGATCTACGCCTCCGGCGGCTGCGGCAAGTTCTTCAAGGTGACGTCCAACGCGCACACGCTGACCGGTGACGGCCAGGCGGCCGTGTACCGGCGGGGCATCCCGCTGGAGGACATGGAGTTCTTCCAGTTCCACCCGACCGGCATCTGGCGCATGGGCATCCTGCTGACGGAGGGCGCCCGCGGTGAGGGCGGCATCCTCCGCAACAAGGACGGCGAGCGCTTCATGGAGAAGTACGCGCCGGTCATGAAGGACCTCGCGTCCCGTGACGTCGTCTCCCGCTCCATCTACACAGAGATCCGTGAGGGCCGCGGCTGCGGTCCCGAGGGCGACCACGTCTACCTCGACCTCACGCACCTCCCGCCGGAGCAGCTGGACGCCAAGCTCCCGGACATCACCGAGTTCGCGCGTACGTACCTCGGCATCGAGCCCTACACGGACCCGATCCCGATCCAGCCCACCGCGCACTACGCGATGGGCGGCATCCCGACCAACGTCGAAGGTGAGGTCCTGGCGGACAACACCACGGTCGTCCCGGGCCTGTACGCGGCCGGCGAGGTCGCCTGCGTGTCCGTGCACGGCGCCAACCGCCTGGGCACCAACTCGCTGCTGGACATCAACGTCTTCGGCAAGCGCGCGGGCATCGCCGCCGCGGAGTACGCGCAGAAGGCGGACTTCGTCGAGCTGCCCGAGAACCCGGCGGAGCTCGTGCTGGAGCAGGTGGAGCGGCTGCGCAACTCCACCGGTTCCGAGCGGGTGTCGGTCCTGCGGCGCGAGCTGCAGGAGACCATGGACGCCAACGTCATGGTGTTCCGCACCGAGCAGACCATCAAGACGGCGGTCGAGAAGATCGCGGAGCTGCGCGAGCGCTACAAGAACGTCTCGATCCAGGACAAGGGCAAGCGGTTCAACACGGACCTGCTGGAGGCCGTCGAGCTGGGCAACCTGCTCGACCTCGCCGAGGTCATGGCGGTCTCCGCGCTGGCCCGCAAGGAGTCCCGCGGCGGTCACTACCGCGAGGACTACCCGAACCGCGACGACGTCAACTTCATGCGGCACACCATGGCGTACCGCGAGGTCGGCGCCGACGGCTCCGAAACCGTCCGTCTCGACTACAAGCCGGTCGTCCAGACCCGCTACCAGCCGATGGAGCGTAAGTACTGATGGCTACCCCTGTTCTGGACAAGGAAGACGCGGCCGGCAAGCCCGAGCCCGGTTTCGCCGACTCCCCCTACATCACGGTCACCTTCCGGGTCCGCCGCTTCAACCCGGAGGTCGCGGCGGACGCCACCTGGGAGGACTTCCAGGTCGAGATCGACCCGAAGGAGCGCGTCCTGGACGCCCTCCACAAGATCAAGTGGGACCTGGACGGCACGCTGACGTTCCGCCGCTCCTGCGCGCACGGCATCTGCGGCTCGGACGCCATGCGGATCAACGGCAAGAACCGCCTGGCCTGCAAGACGCTGATCAAGGACATCAACCCCGAGAAGCCGATCACGGTCGAGCCCATCAAGGGCCTCACGGTCCTGAAGGACCTCGTGGTCGACATGGAGCCGTTCTTCCAGGCGTACCGGGACGTCATGCCCTTCCTCATCACGAAGGACACGAACGAGCCCACGCGTGAGCGGCTGCAGTCCGCCGAGGACCGCGAGCGCTTCGACGACACCACGAAGTGCATCCTCTGCGCGGCCTGCACCACGTCGTGCCCGGTCTTCTGGAACGACGGCCAGTACTTCGGCCCGGCCGCCATCGTCAACGCGCACCGCTTCATCTTCGACTCGCGTGACGAGGCGGGCGAGCAGCGCCTGGAGATCCTCAACGACCGCGACGGCGTGTGGCGCTGCCGCACGACCTTCAACTGCACGGACGCCTGCCCGCGCGGTATCGAGGTCACGAAGGCGATCGCCGAGGTGAAGAGGGCGCTGATCACGCGCCGCTACTGAGCCCGACCGCTCGACCGAGAAGGCCCCGTCTCCGCTGGTGACGGGGCCTTCTGGCATATGCCACACCTTCGGGTGAAGGCGACGGAACGGGCCCTGCGGGCGGCGTCCGGCCTACGATGATGCTCTCGACACCAGCCCCCAGGAGGCACCTGATGTCCGCAGCTTCCGTCGAGCAGCCCTTCCACGAAGAAGAGCCGGTCACCCTGACGACCATCGCCGACGAGATCATGGAGCGCCATCCGGGCTACCGCGTCGAGATCATCGGAGGCCATCTCCTCGTGACCCCGTCCCCGGATGCTCCTCATGCCCGTGCCCTCACCGGCCTCATGATCCCGTTCATCGCCGCAGGCCTGCACGGCGGAGAGACCGAGACCCTTCAGAACGTCGGTCTCTGGCTCCCCACCGGCGCCGAGGACTACGCGATTCCCGACCTCGTGGTGGTGGACGCCGACATCGACGACCACCTCGTCGAGAACAACGCGTACGACCCCGCCTGCTTCCGTCTCGTGCTCGAGGTCACCTCCGGCAACTGGAAGGACGACCTCAAGACCAAGGTCGCCGCCTATGCCGAGGCCAAGGTGCCCGTCTACGTCGTCGTGGACCGCAAGCACCAGCGTCTCCACGTCCTGACCGACCCGGTGGGAAGCGGCTACGAGAACCACCGCCCGCATGCCCCCGGCGAGCTCGTCTCCCTCCCTGACTCCATCGGCGCGAAGGTGACCCTCGACGTGGCGGAGATCCTCACGGCGGGTCGGGCGAGGACGAGCGACTGAGGCTCACAGCCGGCTCAGCATCGTCGGGTCCGTGATCCTCGTGTCGTCCGCCGGCGGCATTGCCCCGGCACCACGCGTTGAACATGTTCAAAAAGAGGTCTACAGTCACCCTCGACAGCGTTTTGAACGTGTTCAAGAAGGGTGGGGGCAATGGACCGCACGGTCGTCGCCTACGTCATCTACCTGCTGGTCAGCATCGGCCTGACCATCTGGGTGGCCCGCACGCTCAGCCGGAACGGCAGGATCTTCCTCGCCGACGTGCTGCACGGCAACGAGAAGCTCGCCGACGCCGTCAACCACCTCCTGGTGGTCGGCTTCTACCTCGTCAACCTCGGGTTCGTCGCCCTGTACCTGAGCGGCGACGAGACCATCACCGACACGCGCGGGGTCTTCGAGGCCCTGTCGACCAAGCTCGGCGTGGTGCTGCTGGTGCTCGGCGTGATGCACCTGGCCAACGTCTACGTGCTCAACCGGATCCGGCGCCGGGGCGCCATGGAGCGGGAGCAGGTGCCGCCGGTGCCGCCGCAGGGCTGGGTCGCCCCGCAGGCCCAGGCCTGAGCGGAGACCGGCACATGAACGCCACCGCGCCGGGCCCGCGTCCGGACGCCGCCCCGGTCCGCCGGCTCACCGTCCTGTACGACGCCGAGTGCTCCCTGTGCAGGTTCCTGCGCGACTGGCTCCGGCGGCAGCACCAGCTCGTGCCGCTGGAGCTGGTCCCGGCCGGCTCCGAGGAGGCCCGGCGGCGCCACCCCGGCCTCGACCATGGCCGCACCCTCGACGAGATCACCGTCGTGGGTGACGCCGGGCAGGTCTACCAGGGCCCCGCCGCCTGGGTCGTCACCCTGTGGGCGCTCAGGGAGCACCGGCCGCTCGCCCACCGGCTGAGCACGCCGTCGGGCGCCCGGCTCGCCAGGGGCGCCGTGCTCGCCGCCGCCAAGTGGCGCGGGGCGCAGCGGCACCGGGGGCGGCAGGGTGGGGCCCCGTGGGGCGGGCGGGTGTACCGGCGGGCGGACGGGTGGGCGTACGCCCCGGACGGCGGCTGGACCTACACCGCCCCGGGCTGCGCCGACGGCGGCTGCGCCCCTGGCCGAGTGCCCGGGCGCTGACGTTAGGCTCTCTTTCCGTGCCCGCGAAGAACGACGGCCCCGACGACGGCGCCCACCCGACCAAGTCCGAGCAGACCCGCGCGCTGATCCTGGAGACGGCCATGCGGCTGTTCCAGGAGAACGGCTACGACAAGACGACGATGCGGGCCATCGCCAAGGAGGCCGGGGTCTCCGTCGGCAACGCGTACTACTACTTCGCGGGCAAGGAGCACCTGATCCAGGGCTTCTACGACCGGATCGCCGCCGAACACCAGGTGGCGGTCCGGGAGATCCTGGAGCGGGAGACCGACCTGGAGGCGCGTCTCGCGGGTGTGCTGCGGGCGTGGCTGGACATCGCCGCGCCGTACCACGAGTTCGCGGTGCAGTTCTTCAAGAACGCCGCCGATCCGGACAGCCCGCTCAGCCCCTTCTCGCCCGAGTCGGAGCACGCGCGCGAGGAGGCCATCAGTGTGCACCGGCAGGTGCTGGCCGGGGCGACGAAGACCAAGGTCCCCGAGGAACTGCGGGGCATCCTCCCCGAGTTGATGTGGCTGTCCCAGATGGGCCTCTGCCTGTACTGGATCTTCGACCGGACCGAGGGGCGGGAGCGCAGCTACCGGCTCGCCGAGCGCGGGGCCCGGCTCACCGCGCGGGGCGTCGCCCTGGCCCGCTTCCGGGTGCTGCGGCCGCTCGTGCGCGAGGTGCACGAGCTGTTCACGGACTTCCTGCCGGGGATGACACGGGCCATCCCTGACCCGGCCGCGCTGCGCGGCGACACCCCGTAGGTTCTGTCGTCAGATCCCCGTGAGGCTCCAGAGGCGGAACACGCCCGTGCCGTCCGAGAGGTACTGGCCGCCGCCGACGTCCTCGGTGGTGACGACGTACTCCTTCGCCTGCCACAGCGGCAGCACCGGCACGTCCTGCGCGACGGTCTGCTGCACCGCGCGGAAGTCCCGGTCGGCCTCGCCGCGGTCGGCGTAGCGCTGGCTGTCGGTGATGAGCCGGTCGACCGTTCTGCTGCTGTAGCCGGTGTTCATCGCACTGCCGGTGCCGACGAGCGCGGCGCCGAAGGTGTCGGGGTCGGGGAAGTCGGCGACCCAGCCGACGGCGTACGCGTCGAGCTTGCCGCTCGCCCAGCGCTTCTGGAAGTCGGTCCACTCGTAGCCCTGGACGGTGACCTTGAACAGGCCGCTCGCCTCCAGCTCCCGCTTGATCTCGGCGGCCTCCTGGGCACCGGCGCCGCGGCCCTCGGCGTAGCCGTAGGTGAAGCGGACCGGCAGCGTCACACCGGCCTCGGTGAGGAGTTGCCGCGCCTTCTCGGGGTCCTGCTTCGGGTAGTCGTCGAAGAAGGAGGCGGTGTGGCCGGTGAGTCCGGCCGGGATCAGCGAGTACAGCGGGTCGACCGTCCCGTCGTACACGGTGGCGGCCAGCCGTTCCCGGTCGATGAGCCAGGCCATCGCCTGCCGGACCTTCGGGTTGTGCAGGGGCTTGCCCGCACGGGTGTTGAAGTACAGGTTCCGGGTCTCGGAGCCGTCCGCCTCGAAGACGCGCTGCGTGGGGTCGCTGGGGTTCAGGTCGGCCAGCACCCGCGGCGGCAGCTGCCGGGTGGCGACCTCGATCCGCTTGTCCTTCCAGGCGGTGTCCAGGGCGTCCGGGTCGCCGTAGTAGCGCAGTTCGACGGGCCGGTCGGCGCCGCCCTTGACGGCGCCCTGGTAGTGCCGGTTGGGCGCGAGGACCGCCGCCTTGTCCTTCGTGTACGAGGTGAGGGTGTACGGGCCCGTGCCGTCGACACCGTCGCCGGTGCGCAGCTTGCCGGCCGGGTAGGCGGTGCGGTCGACGATCGAGCCGGCGCCGGTGGCCACCTTGAACGGGAACGTGGCGTCGGGTGAGGACAGGTGGAAGGTGACGGTCATGCCGTCGGCGTCCACGGAACGCAGGGTCTCCAGCAGGGGCGCCGGGCCGACGGGGGACTTGATGCGCAGGATCCGGTCGAAGGAGTACTTCACGTCCTCGGCGGTCATCGTCCGGCCGCTGGGAAAGGTGAGGCCGGACCGCAGTCGGCAGCGGTACGTGGTCAGGTCGCCGCTCGTGAAGGAGCAGCTCTTCGCCGCGTCGGGCACGGGTGCGGTGCCGCCCGGCGCGAAGGTCAGCAGCGACTGGAAGACGTTGCTGAACAGGGCCCAGGAGCCGGCGTCGTAGGCACCGGCCGGGTCGAGTGAGGTGACGGCGTCTGTCGTGCCGACCGAGATGGTGCCGCCGTCGTTCTTCGACGGCACGAGCTGCCAGGCTCCCACTCCCACGGCCGCCAGGACGAATAGCCCCGCGAGTATCCGCATGCGAACCGATCGCATCGGCCCTGTCCTTCCCCGGGCCCTCGGGCCCCTGTGCGTACGCCACACCCCTTCGTGGCGGCCTCACCCAATCACAGGTGTTTGACCCGGGGGAAGAGAGATCTGCCGAGTTGGGAAAGACCTTACCGATGGGCGGTTCGGTCCGTTTTCACAGGGTTCCCACAGCGTCAGGCCTGCTTCGACGCCAGCTCGATCAGCGTGACGTCCGAGGGGGCGCCGACCCGGGTGGGCGGACCCCAGGCGCCGGCGCCGCGGGAGACGTAGAGCTGGGTGTCGCCGTAGCGTTCCAGGCCCGCGACCGTGGGGTTGGCGGCGGCCGCGAGGAGGTTGCCGGGCCAGAGCTGGCCGCCGTGGGTGTGACCGGAGAGCTGGAGGTCGACGCCGTGCTCGACGGCGTCGTGGATCTGGACGGGCTGGTGGGCGAGGAGCACGCACGCGCGTGCCGTGTCCCGGTCGCCGAGGGCCCGGGCGAAGTCGGGGCCCTGCCCCTCGTCCTCGCCCGCCACGTCGTTGACTCCGGCCAGGTCGAAGTACGGCATCTCCCTGCGGGCGTTCTCCAGGGGGGTCAGGCCGAGGCGCCGGACCTCCTCGACCCACTGTCCGGCGCCGGAGAAGTACTCGTGGTTGCCGGTGACGAAGTAGGAGCCGTGACGGGCCTTCAGCTGGGCCAGCGGTGCGGCCGCGGGGCCGAGGTCCCGCACGCTGCCGTCCACCAGGTCGCCGACGACCGCGATCAGGTCGGGCTGGGTCGCGTTGATCGTGTCGACGACCTTCTGGGCGAAGCCGCGACCCAGGACCGGGCCGAGGTGGACGTCGCTGACCACGGCGATCCGGTATCCGTGCGCGGCGCGCGGCAGCTTGGCCAGCGGCACCGTGACCCGCTTCACCTTCGGCCCGCGCAGCACGCCGTACGTGCCGTAGCCCACGGTGCCGACGGCGGCGGCCGCGGCGGCACCGGCGACGACGCGGGAGACGAAGAGACGGCGGGAAGGATGGGAGGGCCCGGACGCGGGCGACGGCGAGGGCGCGGGGGTGGCGAGCGGCTCAGCCGAGCCCTGGGGGGCGGCGGGCACGGGCTCCGGCTGCGGAGGGGGCGCGGTGGCGGAGGCGACCGCGGCGCCGGACCCACCGGCACCGACACCGGACGCGCCCGCACCCACCTGCGATCCGGCTGCCGCCGGGACGGCCGCTTCCCCGGGCGCGCCGGCGTCCATCAGGCCGTCGGCCGCTCCCACGGCGGCGGGTGCGGCCGGGGCGGTGCCCGGCGTGTCGGCGGGCCGTGTGCCGGTGTCCGGCTCCCCCGGAAGGCTCCGCTTGTCCGGCTCTCCCGGAAGGCTCCGCTCCGACGCCCGCGTCTTCGCCCGCCGTTCCAGGAACCACCGCAGCAGCGGCCGGACGACCTCGCCCGCCAGCACCCCGAGGAACAGGTATATCGACAGGGCCAGCCACAGGAAGCCCGGCCAGGCCAGGACCTGCTGGAGCCAGAAGGGGGCGCCCGAGCGCTCGGCGACCAGGGCCGTGATCGCGAGGGTCCAGCCGCCGGCGACCAGCACGGCGCCCAGGCGGCGGGTGAGCCCAGGGCCCCGGGTCGTGTCGCGGAACAGGCGGCGCCACACATACCAGTTGGCCGTCACGAGGACGGCCAGGACGAGTGTCGCGACGAGTACGAAAACGATGGCCACGGTGTCGTGTCTCCCGATTGCCGTTATGACGTCCGGCGCAGTGCGCGCAGACCACGCAACCCGATGGCCCCGATGGCCGTCCCCAATACGAAGGAAACGACGGCGAGCAACAGGTGCACGTAGAAGTAGGCCGTGGGATGACCGTCGTCGAAGGCGAGCCCGCTGCTGTCCTTGACAAGGTTCTTGACGAAAGTGATCCAGATGACCCAGCTCCACACCCCGAAGACGAGCAGGAACCAGGAGACGGGGCGGCTGAGCTTCATGAGTCCAGTATCGCCAGAGCCTGTCCGGTTCCGTTCGCGGGGTGGGGCCGGAGGCGGGACTTCCCTGCGTACGGCATGTACGTTTCCGACCGTGCCCGCTCCGAAGAAGACCGCCAGGCGATCCCTGCTGGTCACCTCCGCCGCCCTGTCGTCCCTCGCCCTGGCCGCGCCCGCCGCCGTCGCCGCCCCGAGCCCCTCGCCGAGCCCTTCGGGCAGCCCGTCGGCGAGCCCCTCGGCCACTCCCCCGGCGTCGATGTCGACCGTGGGCGGCGCCCGGCTCGGGCAGCCGGGCACGCAGGTGAACCTGGCGAGCGGTGTGCCGGTGCTGCCGAAGGACGTCAGCGCCCGCTCCTGGATCGTCGCCGACGCCGAGACCGGTGACGTGCTGGCCGCGCACAACGCGCACTGGCGCCTCGCCCCGGCGAGCACGCTGAAGATGCTGTTCGCGGACACGCTGCTGCCGAAGTTCCCCCGAACCGCCAAGCACAAGGTCGCCCCCTCCGACCTGGCGGGCATCGGCTCGGGCTCCAGCATGGTCGGGATAAAGGAGGACGAGACCTACACGGTCCACGACCTCTGGCTGGGCGTCTTCCTGCGCTCCGGCAACGACGCCGTGCACGTGCTGTCCGCGATGAACAAGGGCGTCGAGAACACCGTCAGGGAGATGAACGAGCACGCCGAGGAGCTCCAGGCCCTCGACACGCACGTCGTCAGCCCGGACGGCTACGACGCCGAGGGGCAGGTCTCCTCCGCGTACGACCTGACGCTGATCGCCCGCTCGGGGATGCAGAAGAAGGACTTCCGCGAGTACGCCTCGACGGTCACCGCGAAGTTCCCCGGCGAGACCAAGAAGGACAAGAAGGGCAAGACGGTCCGCAAATCCTTCGAGATCCAGAACACCAACCGGCTGCTGGCCGGGGACTCGGACGTCCCCGTCTACCAGGGCATCGCGGGCGTCAAGAACGGCAACACCACCAACGCGGGCGCCACCTTCACCGGCGTCGCGGAGCGGAACGGCAAGGTGCTGCTGGTCACGGTCATGAACCCGGAGAAGGACGAGCACAACGAGGTCTACAAGGAGACCGCCCGGCTGTTCGACTGGGGTTTCAAGGCGGCCGGGAAGGTGCAGCCGGTGGGCGAGCTGGTCCCGCCGAAGAGCGCCGCGCAGGCCAGTGCCCAGCCCGGCGCGAACCCCTCCGGCGAGGCCGGTGGCTCCGGGGACGGCGGCAGCGGCACGGCCGGGACCGGCGCCAAGCCGGTGGCCAGCGCCCCGGCCGCGGACGGCTCCAGCGGCATCGGGGTCGCGCTCGGCATCACCGGGGGTGTGCTGGTGCTGCTCGCGGGCGGCGCGTTCCTGGTCAACCGCCGGTGGCCGCTGCCGGATCTGGTGCGCCGCCGGACTCGCCCGTGACGCCCGGGAGTTCGTCCTGCTTGCTCTGCGTCGCCGTCCAGGAGGCGCAGAACAGCACCAGCTTCGAGGTGAAGTTGATCCACAGCAGCAGCGCCACGGGCACACCGAACGCGCCGTACATGCTCTTCGCCGCCACGCCCTGGAGGTAGCCGCTGAGCAGCAGCTTCAGCAGTTCGAAGCCGACCGCGCCGGTCAGTGCCGCCACGAACAGGCGGTGGCGCGTCGGCTCGACGCCGGGCAGCAGCGTCAGCACGTAGAGCAGCAGCAGGAAGTCGGCGAGGACGGCGACCAGGAACGCGGCGACGTGCAGCAGGGCCCCGCCCCAGCCGCCCTCGTCGATGCCGAGCTGGCGGGTGATCCAGCCGATCATCGCGGAGGCGACGGCGGAGGCGGCGATGGTGACGAGGAGCGCGCCGCCGAGGCCGATCAGGACTCCCGCGTCCTTGGCGTACCGCAGGACGGGGTTCTCCTCCTCGTCGGGCAGCTCCCACACCGCGCGCAGGCACTCGCGCATGGAGCCGGCCCAGCTGATGCCGGTGAACAGCAGCACCGCGCCCGCGATCAGGCCGACCGTGCCGGCGTTGTCCACCAGTCCGGCGATGTCCAGCTGGTCGGAGATGCCGGGCACCTGCTCGGCGAGCTTGTCCTGCAGCGTGTCCTGCTGCTCCGTGCTGAGCGTGGCGGCGGCGATGGTGACGGCCACGGTCAGCAGCGGGAACAGCGCCACGAAACTGGTGAAGGTCATCGCGGCGGCCAGCCGCGTCCACTTCACGCGGTCCAGCCGCTCGTACGACCGCCACGCGTGGGTGATCATCAGCCGCTCCGCCCACGGTCCGACCACCGGGAGCCTTTTCAGCCAGTCCATGATCCGACTCTGCCCTCCGCCCGGAACACCCATGTACGGGTACCCCAGAACCGCAGGACCGTGGCAAGCGCCATGCCGACGACCGCGCCGGAGACGGTGTCCGCGCGCTGGGAGGTGAGCCCGAGGCCGTAGTGGCTGACGGCGAGGCAGAGCAGCTGGACGGCGGCCCCGGCGAGGTTCACCGCGAAGAACACGGCGAACGGGCGCAGGCCCCGGACCGGCGCGGTCCGGTAGGGGCCGAGGGCGTTGCCCGCGTAGGCGACGGAGCAGGCGGCCACGAAGGACAGGGCCTTGGCGGTGAGCGGGTCGAGTGCGGCGGGGCCGCGCAGGTACGTGAAGAGGGCCAGGTCCACGGCGTAGGCGAGGAGGCCGGCGGCGGCGAAGCCCAGCAGCTCGCGGCGGCCGGGGACGGTGGGGCGCGGCCACGCGCGCGTGGTCACCAGTTGGCCACCGCCAGGCCGTACATCGCCATCCACGCCAGGCCGATGAGGGCGAGCGCCCGGTCGCGCAGGACGACGTCCTCGGGTTCGCCGGCCGTGCCGCGGTCGGCGAACACGGCGTACCTGAGGATCGCCAGGATGAAGGCGACCATGGACAGTTGCCGCCAGGGCAGCACGCTGGTGTGCGGGACGCCGCCCTCCTCCATGGCCCACAGGCAGTAGCCGAGGACGGCGACACCGGCCGCGAGCTGCCAGACGAAGCGGAGGTAGCCGGTGGTGTACTCGGTGAGCAACGCGCGGGTGGCGCCCCCTTTTCCGGCCATCTGCACGGCCTCCGAGTAGCGCTTGGCCGACACCATGAACAGCGCGCCGAACCCGGTCGTGATCAGGAACCAGCGCGAGAGGGGAATGCCGAGGGCGAGTCCGCCGACCATGGCCCGCATCAGGAACCCGGTGGTGACGACGGCCAGGTCGACGACGAGGACGTGCTTGAGGCTGATGCAGTAGGCCAGTTGCATGGCGAGGTAGGCGGTCAGCAGGGCGGCGACGGCCGGGCCGCACAGGCGGGCCGCGGCGCAGGGCGCGAGGACGCCGAGGGCGCCGCCGACGGCGTAGGCGACGGGCACGGGGACCTGTCCGGCGGCGACCGGGCGGTGCCGTTTGACGGGGTGGGCGCGGTCGGCATCGGCGTCGCGGGCGTCGTTGACGAGGTAGACGGCGGCGGCGCAGGCGGTGAACAGGACGAAGACCAGGGCGAGTCGGGTCAGGGCGTGCCGGGTGAAGAGCTCGCCCGCGGCGGCCGGGGCCGCGATCACGAGGACGTTCTTGACCCACTGCCGGGGGCGTGCGGTCCGGACGAGGCCGGCCAGGACACCGCCGCCGCGGGAGGGCGCGGACGGCTCCTCGGGGGCGCGCTGCCGCAGGATGGCCGTCTCACTCATGGCGGGCGCCTCCCTTCACCCAGCGGGCGCCCATGCGGGCCGTGAGGGCGCCGAGGGCCGCACCGGCCGCGACGTCGGAGGGGTAGTGGACACCGACGACGAGCCGGGAGACGCACACGGCGGCGGCGAGCGGCGGGACCGCGCGTGCCCCGAGGGCGCCGAAGGCCACGGCGGCGGCCGCGGCGGAGGTGGCGTGGGAGCTGGGGAAGGAGTGCCGGCCGGCGGTGCGCACCAGGGGTTCGACGTGCGCGGGGCGCGGGCGGCGCACGATCCGTTTCACCCCCATGCTGACGAGGTGCGCCCCGGCGGTGAGGGCCGTGCCGCGCAGCCAGGCGCCACGTCTCCTGCCGTCGACGGCGGCTCCGGCGAGCCCCGCCGCCAGCCACAGCGCCGCATGCTCCCCCGCCCAGGACAGGGCGCGTGCGGCACCGGCCACGCGCGGGTCGGTGCCGCACGCCCTGAGCGCCGAAACGATCCGGTGGTCCATGTCGTGCAGGTCGTCGAGGTCGTCCATGTGGACTCACTGTTCACGCCCACCTGGCCCGAACTCCGGCAATATTGAGCGACATCCCATTAATCACCCGTTTCGGGGAGGGATGCCATGTTCTCGAACTAATAGCTCACACCAGGGCGATACGGTCACCGACATGTCTGCCGACACCGATTCCGCCCCGGACGTCATGGGCTTGGACCACACCACCGTCACCGGATGGGGACGCACCGCCCCCACCGCCGCCCGGCTGATCCGCCCGCGGACGTACGAGGAGGCCGCCGCGGCCGTCCGGGAGTGCGGGGCCCGCGGCGGGATCCCCCGGGGCCTGGGACGGGCGTACGGGGACGCCGCGCAGAACGCGGGCGGGGCCGTGCTCGACATGACGGGCCTGGACCGCGTCCACGCGATCGACGCCGACGGCGGCACCGTGCTGTGCGACGCGGGCGTCTCCCTGCACCGGCTGATGGAAGTGCTGCTGCCGCTGGGCTGGTTCGTGCCGGTCACCCCCGGCACGCGCTACGTCACCGTCGGCGGGGCGATCGGCGCCGACATCCACGGCAAGAACCACCACGTCTCGGGCTCCTTCGCCCGGCACGTGCTCGCCCTCGAACTGCTCACCGCGGACGGCGAGATCCGCACGGTGATCCCCGGCACGCCCCTGTTCGACGCCACCGCGGGCGGCATGGGCCTGACCGGGGTGATCCTCACCGCGACGATCCGGCTCCAGCCGGTGGAGACCTCGTTGATGTCGGTCGACACCGAACGGGCGGCGGACCTCGACGACCTGATGGCCCGGCTGACCGCCACCGACCACCGCTACCGCTACTCGGTCGCCTGGATCGACCTGCTGGCCCGGGGCGCGGCGACCGGCCGCGCGGTGCTCACCCGCGGCGACCACGCGCCCCTGGACGCGCTCCCCGCCCGCCTGCGCCGCGACGCGCTGTCCTTCCGCACCTCCCGCCTCCCGTCCGCGCCCGCGCTCCTGCCCGAGGGCCTGCTCAGCCGCACGACCGTGGGCCTGTTCAACGAGCTCTGGTACCGCAAGGCCCCCCGCGCCCGGGCCGGCCGACTCCAGCGGATCTCCGCCTTCTTCCACCCCCTGGACGGCGTGCCCCACTGGAACCGCGTGTACGGCCAAGGCGGCTTCGTGCAGTACCAGTTCGTCGTCGGCTACGGCCAGGAGGACGCCCTGCGCCGCATCGTGCGCCGCATCTCCGAACGCCGCTGCCCGTCCTTCCTCGCCGTCCTCAAGCGGTTCGGGGAGTCCGACCCGGGCTGGCTGTCCTTCCCCGTGCCGGGCTGGACGCTGGCGCTGGACATCCCGGCGGGCCTGCCCGGCCTCGGCGCGTTCCTCGACGAACTCGACGAGGAGGTCGCCGCCGCCGGCGGGCGCGTCTACCTCGCCAAGGACGCCCGGCTGCGCCCGGAGCTGCTCGCGGCGATGTACCCGCGCCTCGACGACTTCCGCACCCTGCGCGCCGAACTGGACCCGCACGGGGTCTTCGTGTCCGACCTGTCCCGCCGCCTCGGTCTCTAGGGGGTGTCCGCAAAGTCCCGTCGTCCGCCCGGAGGGCGGGGGGCAGGCGCGACTTTGCGGACACCCCCTAGGCACCGGAAACCAGGCAACCCCTAGGAGCTGTCATGAAGGACGCCTTCGGCCTCCCCCAGTCCCTGCTCGTCCTCGGCGGTACGTCCGAGATCGCGCTGGCCACCGCCCGCCGGCTGATCGCCCGCCGCACCCGCACCGTCTGGCTGGCGGGCCGCCCCTCGCCCGCGCTGGAGGAGGCCGCCGGGCAGTTGCGCGGACTCGGCGCCGACGTGCACACCGTCGCGTTCGACGCGCTGGACCCGGCCTCCCACGAGGCCGTGCTCGGCAAGATCTTCGCCGAGGGCGACATCGACATGGTGCTGCTCGCCTTCGGGCTGCTCGGCGACCAGGCCCGCGACGAACGGGAGCCGGAGGCGGCGGTGCGGGTCGCGCAGACCAACTACACCGGCGCGGTCTCGGCGGGCCTGGTGTGCGCCCGCGCGCTCCAGTCCCAGGGGCACGGCTCGCTGGTCGTTCTGTCGTCCGTCGCGGGCGAGCGGGCCCGCCGCGCCAACTTCATCTACGGCTCCAGCAAGGCCGGCCTGGACGCCTTCGCCCAGGGCCTGGGCGACGCGCTGCACGGCACGGGCGTGCACGTCATGGTCGTCCGCCCCGGCTTCGTCCGGACCCGCATGACCGCCGGCCTCCCCGAGGCGCCCCTCGCCACGACGCCCGAGGCGGTCGCCACGGCCGTGGAACTGGGACTGCGCCGCCGCTCGGAGACGGTGTGGGTACCGGGCGCGCTGCGCGTGGTGATGTCGGCACTGCGGCATCTGCCGCGGGGGGTGTTCCGGCGGTTGCCGATCTGAGAGGGGGGTGGGTGGGTGCGGACCCGCCGGCGGATCAGCGCGTGGGGACCGAGCCCCGTTCCACGCGGCCGGCCTGGGGCGGGACCACCGAGCCGCCGCCGAAGGTGAACTCGCGCAGCTTGCGCCACACTCCGTCGGCGCCCTGTTCGTAGAGGGCGAAGCCGGTGCAGGGCCACTCGGCCTCGTAGCCGGCGAGTTCCTCGAAGGCGCGGTCCATCGCCGCCTCGTCGATGCCATGGGCGACGGTGACGTGCGGGTGGTACGGGAACTGCAGTTCGCGCGCGACCGGCCCGGCGGGGTCGCGGACCTGCTGCTGCAACTCGGTGCAGGCCTCGGCGCCCGCGACGACCCGGACGAACACCACCGGCGACAGGGGCCGGAAGGTACCCGTGCCGGACAGCCGCATGGGGAACGGCCGGCCGGCCGCGGCGACCTCGGTCAGATGGGCCTCGACGGCCGGCAGGGCGGTCTCGTCGATCTCCGTCGGCGGCAGCAGGGTGACGTGCGTGGGGATGCCGTGAGCCGCGGCGTCGCCGAAGCCCGCGCGCAGCTGCTGGAGCTCGCTGCCGTGAGGCTCCGGGACCGCGATCGAGACACCGATCGTTACGGTCCCCACATCGTCTCCTGTCGGTTCAGTTAACGGGCCGCTGATACGACCACCCGGTTATCGACTGTACGGCCACGACCCGGTTACAGGCAGGCGCAACCGGAGTGATGTACAGCGCTGTGCGGTGGTACGGCTGCGCGCGGGAGCGGGTTCAGTGCTTGGCGGGCAGGAAGCCGACCCTGTCGTACGCCTGGGCGAGGGTCTCCGCGGCGACCGCGCGGGCCTTCTCGGCGCCCTTGGCCAGGATCGAGTCGAGCGTCTCGGGGTCGTCCAGGTACTGCTGCGTGCGCTCCCGGAACGGCGTCACGAACTCGACCATGATCTCGGCGAGGTCCGTCTTGAGCGCGCCGTACATCTTGCCCTCGTACTCCTGCTCCAGCTCGGCGATCGACTTGCCGGTGAGCGTGGAGTGGATGGTGAGGAGGTTCGACACGCCGGGCTTGTTCTCCGCGTCGTAGCGGATCACCGTGTCCGTGTCGGTGACCGCGCTCTTGACCTTCTTCGCGGTGGCCTTCGGCTCGTCGAGGAGGTTGATGAGGCCCTTCGGCGTGGACGCCGACTTGCTCATCTTGATCGACGGGTCCTGAAGGTCGTAGATCTTCGCCGTCTCCTTGAGGATGTACGGCTTCGGGACGGTGAAGGTCGGGCCGAAGCGGCCGTTGAAGCGCTCGGCGAGGTCGCGGGTGAGCTCGACGTGCTGGCGCTGGTCCTCGCCGACCGGGACCTCGTGGGCCTGGTAGAGCAGGATGTCCGCGACCTGGAGGATCGGGTACGTGAACAGGCCGACCGAGGCGCGCTCGGCACCCTGCTTTGCGGCCTTGTCCTTGAACTGGGTCATCCGGCTCGCCTCGCCGAAGCCGGTGAGGCAGTTCATGATCCAGGCGAGCTGGGCGTGCTCGGGGACGTGGCTCTGGACGAACAGCGTGCACCGGTCCGGGTCCAGCCCCGCGGCCAGCAGCTGGGCGGCGGCCAGGCGCGTGTTCGCGCGCAGGTCCTCGGGGTCCTGCGGGATGGTGATCGCGTGCAGGTCGACGACCATGTAGAACGCGTCGTGGGTCTCCTGCAGGGCCACCCACTGGCGGACGGCGCCGAGGTAGTTGCCGAGGTGGAACGAGCCGGCGGTGGGCTGGATGCCGGACAGCACGCGGGGACGGTCAGAGGCCATGCTCACCATTCTCTCAGGTCCCGGAGGGCGATCCGGAACTGGTCCGAAACAGGGGGGAACCGATCCGTGCCCGGCGGTGTAACAAGCATGTGAGGACGCGGGAGGGGGGCCGCATCGTCGATGAGGCCGCGGTGATCGCACGCGTACGCGCCGGAGAGCCGGAGGCGTACGCGGAGCTGGTGCGGGCGCATACGGCGATCGCGCTCCGCGCGGCCACCGCGCTCGGGGCGGGGTCTGACGCGGAGGACGTGGTGCAGCAGGCCTTCGTCAAGGCGTACTGCGCGCTGGGCCGGTTCCGGGACGGCATGGCGTTCAAGCCGTGGCTGCTGGCGATCGTGGCCAACGAGACGAGGAACACAACGCGGACGGCCGCGCGGCAGCGGACCCTCGCCGTCCGCGAGGCGGCGCTGACCCAGGCCGAGCCATTGATACCGGAGTCGGCGGACCCGGCCGTGGCGACGGTGGAGGCGGAGCGCCGGGCGGCGCTGCTGGCCGCCCTGGAGCAACTGAGCGAGGAGCACCGACTGGTCGTCACCTACCGGTACCTGCTGGAGATGGACGAGCCGGAGACGGCCCAGGCCCTCGGCTGTCCCCGCGGGACGGTGAAGTCGCGCCTGAGCCGCGCCCTGCGCAAGCTGGCCAGGCTGCTGCCGGACTTCCGGCCTCGGGAGGGGGGTGAGGAGAGTGAGTGACGGACGGGGCGCGCACAGCGGCGACGACGAGCGGTTCGACGCCGCCGACGGCGAGGCTCGCAGCCGGGCGGAAGCCGCCCGGCTGCGGGAGGAACTGCGGGCGCTGGGGCGGTCGCTCGACGCGCCGGGCGGCGCGGGTCCGGAGTCGATGGCCGAGCGGGTGCTGGCGCGGATACTGGCCGAGCAGGTGCCGGTTCCCGTGCCCGAGCCACCCGGGGTCCGGGAACGGCTGCGGTCGGTCCGGCTCTGGGCGCGAGCGCGGTGGCGGTCGCTGACGGCGACGCTGTGCGGGCTGCTGGCCGTACTCGCGCTCACGCCCCCGGTGCGGGCCGCGGTGGTCGACTGGTTCGACTTCGGCGGGGTCGAGGTGCGCTACGACCCCTCGGCGGTGCCCAGCCCCGGCGCCGAGGTGCCCGGCTGCGGACGACCGGTTTCCCTCGCGGAGGCCGAGCGGCGGGCGGGGTTCACTCCACTGGTCCCCGAGGGGCTGGGGACGCCGGACGCGGTGACCGTGAGCAGCCGGCCACAGGGCCGGGTCCTGATGACCCTGTGCTGGAGCGAGCAGGGCCGGACGATACGTCTGGACGAGTACCGGGCGCGTCTGGACACCGGCTTCGTCAAGCGCGTGCGTGAGCAGCCGACGTGGGTGGCGCTGCGGGGTGATCCCGAGAGCGGCGACGTGCGGGACTGGGCCCTGTGGTTCCCACGGCCCCACCTGCTGAACTTCTGGCTGGTCGAAACCGACGGCGACCGCTACACACGCGAGGAGCGGACGGCCGGGCCGACCCTGCTGTGGACCTCCTCGGGCGGCGACGGTGGCGTCACGCTGCGGCTGGAGGGCGTCGCGTCGAAGGCGCGGGCCGTGGAGATCGCGAGGTCCGCCGCGGCTCCGCTCGGTGAATCCCGCGAGTAGCGCGGAGGGGGAACCCGGTCGGGCCGGGCGGTGTACCAGAAGTGACGGGCGGCTCGGGGCCGCGCGGATCGTCTGGTAGGGGGCTCGGATGGGGCAGGGCAAGGGCAGGGGCAGGGGTCGTGGGCTGATCGCAGGGGTGGGAGCGTTGGTGGCGGCGCTGGCGCTGCTGGTGTGGGGCGCGGCTCCCGCCTCGGCCGGGGGGCCGACCAGCGTCCTCGTGGTCTCGCCGGGGAGCGAGGAGGCGGCTGCCCTGTACTACGACGACGCGGAGTACCAGCAGCTGGAGCGGCTGCTCGGCAGCGCGGTGACGGGCACCCGCGGCAAGCCCTCGGAGGCCGACCTGGCCTCCGCCCGGCGGTTCACCGTCACATGGATGGTGCACGACATCTCGCCGTGGCGCGTGGACCAGATCTTCTCCGCGAGCGAGAGCGGGGAGACGTGGATACACACGGCGGCGAACCTGCCCCGGGCGGTGGACGGCCGCTGGCACCGTGCCGAGCGGCCTGACGAACTGCGCGCCCTCCTGGAAGAGCTCGGCGTGACGGGCAGGGCACCCGACGGCACGGGATTCACCGACGTCATGTCTGCGCCCTGGGCCACGGCAGGGCAGGAGCCCGCCGCTCCGGAGCCTGAGGCGACCACGGCCCGGGCCAAGGAGCCCAGGGCCGACGACGGCGCGGACTGGTGGTGGGTGCTGGCCGGCGCGACGGGCGGGGCGGTACTGGCCCTCGCCTTGCGGCCGCTTGCCGTACGGATCCCGTTCCCTCGACGGGAGCGGGCCACCGGGGAGCCGAAACAGGAGCTGCTCGATGCGTGAGGCCGGGTGCGGGCGGAACAGGGGGCCTTCGATGTTCCGCACCGGTGAGGGTGTGCGGGCGCGGCTGAGGCCGGGGTGGAGGGATTGCCTCTCGGTGCTGCTGCCGCCAACGTGGCCTGCCCCGCCATGCCCTGCCCTACCCGTGCCCGACCGGAGTACCGGTACCGGTCCGCCGCAAGTGGGTCCGGCCCGGTCGACAGCGGTGTCTGGTGGGCGGCCGCGGACCTGCCCCTGGGGCTCGGCGGCAGTCATGTCCTACGCCGCGCGGCGGCCCGGCGCGAAGCCGGACCGCCGCCACGGAAGGAGCCACGACATGAGCTGATCGACGTGGGATCCCTGACGTCGGTGAGCGCGTCGAGATCCCGCCCGCGATGAGCCCGGCGGGTCTCAGCCGAGGTCGATCTCGGGGTAGAGCGGGAAGCCCGCCACCAGGTCCGTCGCCCTGCGGGAGATCTCGTCGGCGATCTTCGGGTCGAGGACGTGAGCCGCCTTGGAGGGGGCGCCCGACTTGGTCGTGCCCGGCTCCGTGGTGGTGAGGACGCGGTCGATCAGGCCCGCGACCTCGTCCATCTCCGCCGTGCCCAGGCCGCGGGTGGTGAGCGCGGGCGTGCCGATGCGGATGCCCGAGGTGTACCAGGCGCCGTTCGGGTCGGCGGGGATCGCGTTGCGGTTGGTGACGATGCCCGACTCGAGGAGGGCGGCCTCGGCCTGGCGACCGGTGAGGCCGTAGGAGGAGGCGACGTCGATCAGGTTCAGGTGGTTGTCCGTACCGCCCGTGACCAGCGTGGCGCCGCGGCGCATCAGGCCCTCGGCCAGCGCCCGGGAGTTGTCGACGATGCGCTGGGCGTAGTCGCGGAAGGACTCCTGCCGGGCCTCGGCGAAGGCGACGGCCTTGGCGGCCATGACGTGCGGGAGCGGGCCGCCGAGGACCATCGGGCAGCCGCGGTCGACCTGGTCCTTCAGGGAGTCGTCGCACAGGACCATGCCGCCGCGGGGGCCGCGCAGGGACTTGTGGGTGGTGGTCGTCACGATCTGGGCGTGCGGGACCGGGTCGAAGTCGCCGGTCAGGACCTTGCCCGCGACCAGACCCGCGAAGTGGGCCATGTCCACCATGAGCGTGGCGCCGACCTCGTCGGCGATCTCGCGCATGATCCGGAAGTTCACCAGACGGGGGTACGCCGAGTAGCCCGCGACGATGATCAGCGGCTTGAACTCGCGGGCGGAGGTGCGCAGGGCCTCGTAGTCGATGAGGCCGGTGGCGGGGTCCGTGCCGTAGGAGCGCTGGTCGAACATCTTGCCGGAGATGTTCGGGCGGAAGCCGTGGGTGAGGTGGCCGCCGGCGTCCAGGGACATGCCGAGCATGCGCTGGTTGCCGAAGGCGCGGCGCAGCTCCGCCCAGTCGGCCTCGGAGAGGTCGTTGACCTGGCGGACGCCGGCCTTCTCCAGGGCGGGCAGCTCGACGCGCTGGGCGAGGACCGACCAGAAGGCGACGAGGTTGGCGTCGATGCCGGAGTGCGGCTGGACGTAGGCGTGGCGGGCGCCGAAGAGCTCCTTGGCGTGCTCGGCGGCGAGGGACTCGACGGTGTCGACGTTGCGGCAGCCGGCGTAGAAGCGGCGGCCGATGGTGCCCTCGGCGTACTTGTCGCTGAACCAGTTGCCCATCGCGAGGAGCGTGGCCGGGGAGGCGTAGTTCTCGGAGGCGATCAGCTTGAGCATCTCGCGCTGGTCGGCGACCTCCTGGCCGATGGCGTCCGCCACGCGGGGCTCCACGGCGCGGATCACGTCGAGGGCGGCGCGGTAGGCGGTGGAAGCGGTGGAGAGGGGCTCGGCTGGCATGTGGGACCTCCGGACGTTGCGTTCAGCGTTCACGGTACGGCCCAGGCGCACGACCCTGTTCGGCTGGGCCGCTCCCCGATGGTTCGTCCATCCCAGCGCGCCAGTCACGGCCCTCGGTCAGCCTACCGGGTCGCCCTTCGGTGACGGGTGCGGGTTTCGGCCCTCAGAGGATCACATGCGGCAGAAACCGGGCGTACTCGTCCGTGATCAGGCCCGAGCTCTCTCTGATGCCCAGGCCCGCCGACTCGTTCTCCACGACCCAGGCGCCGAGGACGACGCGGTTGCCGTCGAAGTCGGGGAGGGGGGCGAGTTGCTGGTAGCAGCAGGGTTCGTCACGCGGGGCGGGGTCCGTGCCGGGCTCGTGGATCGTGACGCCCGCGCCCTCCCGGCCGAGGAGGGGCTTGGCGGCCCAGCCCGTGGCGGTGAGGTCCCGGGGGCCGTCCAGGTAGGCCGGGAGGAGGTTCGGGTGGTCGGGGTAGAGCTCCCAGAGGATGGCCAGGAGTGCCTTGTTGCTGAGGAGCATCTTCCAGGCCGGCTCTATCCACAGGGTGGAGCCCGTGCCGCCGCCGTTGTCGAGGGTGTCCAGGACGTGGCCGGCGAAGCGGTCGGTGGTGAGCCACTCCCAGGGGTAGAGCTTGAAGATGCTGCGGATGAAGCGGAGGCGCTGGTCGACGAAGCGGCCGGAGAGGCGGTCCCAGCCGATCTCCTCCATCGAGATCCACTCGGTCGCGAGCCCGGCCTGCTCGGCCGTCTCCTTGAGGTAGGCGACCGTCATCAGGTCCTCGCCGAGTTCGTCGGCGGAGGAGTACGCGAAGTACAGGGGGTTGCCCGGCGGGAGGAGGGCGGACTGCTTCGTCCAGGCGTCGATGAGGCGTTCGTGGAGGGAGTTCCACTGGTCGGCGCCGGGGAAGCGCTCCTCCATCCAGAACCACTGGGGCGACGCGGCCTCGACCAGTGAGGTGGGGGTGTCGGCGTTGTACTCCAGGAGCTTGGCCGGGCCGGTGCCGTCGTAGCGGAGGTCGAAGCGGCCGTAGACGGAGGGGAGTTCGGCGCGGCGCTGCCAGGCCTCGGCGACCGCCCGGGCCACGCGGGGGTCGGTGATGCCCAGGTCGGCGAAGCGGCCCTCGGCGACGATGTGCTCGGCCGCCGCCAGGCACATGCGGTGGAGGTCCTCGACCACCTCCTCCAGGGCCTCGATCTCCGGGAGGGTGAAGACGTAGTACGCGCTCTCGTCCCAGTAGGGGCGCAGGGAGTCGTCGGGGTAGCGGGTGAGCGGGTAGATCAGGCCCTGTTCCTCGACGGTCTGCTGCCAGCCGGCGCGGGGCTCCGTGGTACGGCGTTCCATCTGCGTGCGGCCCGGTCAGCCGCCGCCGCTGCCGGAGCCGGAGCAGCCGAAGCCGCCCCGGTCGACGGCCTCGCTGCGGCTGAAGGTGCCGTGGTCGGCGTAGCCGCCGCTGACGTCGGCGTCGTAGTACCAGTCGGCGTCCACGGCCCCGGTCCTGCCGGTCTTCTTGCGGGCCTTTCCGGTGGTGGAGCCGGTGGAGGACGTGCAGTTCTTGTCGGCGACGATCTTGTAGCCGTTGATGTAGTCGTAGCTGTCCCGGTCCACACAGCGGCGGTCCGGGTCGGAGCCGCACGCGGACAGGGCCGCCGCGAGGACGCCCATGCCGCCCAGCACCACCGTGCTCGAACGCAGTCGTCGCCGTGTTTCCGCCATGTCCGTGTCTCCCCGTGGTGTCCCCGTGTGCACTGCCGAGCGGACAGCCTAGAGAGCGGTGGGAGCGGGCGTGCAGGAGGCCCCCGTCTGCCGCCCTCCCTCACCGGCGATTTGCGAAATTTGGAGTCGTGTGGGGTTTTGGTGTGGCGTGGGCTTTTGGCGCGGCGGCGGCGGGGGCGGCCTGATCACGGCGGTGTGACCGCAAGTGCTTTCCCGGCTACACAGGGCCTTCACCTTCCGAACAACCGGAAAATTGTTTGTTGAATCTTGAACGCGGAGGGAGCGCTTTCCGTAAGGGACGGCGTGACCAGTAATCCCGTCACGGTCACCGTGGCCTATCGCGTGACGCCGGGCCGTGCGGCCGACTTCCACTCCTGGGGGTGGGCCATGCTGGGCGCGACCGCGCGGCAGCCGGGATTTCTGGGGGGTGGGGTACTTGTCGACGGAGGGGCGGAGTGGCATGTCGTCTATCGCTTCGCCAGCGAGGGTTCGGCCCTGGCCTGGGAGAAATCGCCTTCCCGGGCACAGTGGGACGCCCGGCTGGAAGGAGTCGCCCAGGAGGCCGAGCGCAGACGGGTGCGCGGCGCCCGGGCCTGGTTCGACGCGCAGACCCTGACGCCGGCGCCGCCTGCTCCGCCGTCGAAATGGAAACTTTGGTTCGTGAATATGAGCGCGGTTTTTCCGCCGGTGCTCCTGTTCAATCTGACGGTGCTTCCCTATCTCGGTGACCTCAATGCACTGCTGCGCACGCTGTTGTTGTGTCTGTGTGTGACGGCCCTTGTCACCTGGATTCTCATGCCGCGGCTCCAGCGTTTCTTCAGGAAATGGCTGTATCCGTCGCTCCAGGCGCTGCGCGGACGGCACAAACGCCGGGCCACCTAGGCCCGCGAACGAACAGAGGGAGGTGGGCGGGTGAAGACCCTGCTCATCGACAATTACGACTCGTACACGTACAACCTGTTCCAGCTGATCGCCGAGGTCAATGGCGAGGAGCCGGTGGTGGTCCGCAACGACGTGCCCGTCGACGACCTGCCGGATCTCCTGAAGTTCGACAACCTCGTGGTGTCCCCCGGCCCCGGACACCCGGGCGACGCGCGGGACTTCGGCATCGCGGCCAGGGTGCTCGCCACCTGCCCGGTGCCCGTGCTGGGCGTGTGCCTGGGGCATCAGGGCATCGCGCTCGGGGAGGCCGGGATGGTGGGGCCGGCCCCGGAGCCGCGGCACGGGCATCTGTCGACGGTCCGGCACGACGAACGGGATCTGTTCCGGGGCCTGCCGCAGCACTTCACCGCCGTCCGCTACCACTCGCTGGCCGTGCGCGAGCCGCTGCCGCAGTCGCTGGAGGCGACCGCCTGGGCGGAGGACGGCGTCCTGATGGGGCTGCGGCACCGCAGCCGGCCGCTGTGGGGCGTGCAGTTCCACCCGGAGTCCGTCCTCACGGAGTACGGCCACCGCATGCTGGTGAACTTCCGGAACCTGACCGCCGAGCGGGCCGGCAAGCTGCGCGCGAAGAACACGGCGGTGCCGTCCCACGAGCGTGCGCTGCGCCGACCCGGGGTGCCGGAGTGCGACGCCGGGGTCCGGCGGCCGGGAGCCGGGGCGGTCGTCGGGGCGGGGCCGGTCGCCGCCGGGAACAGGGCCGTTCCACGGCCTGCGGCCGCTGCGGCCGTGTTCCAGGTCGCCGCGGTCTCCCAGGGGGCGGTGAGCAGGCCCAGCGGGGCGGTGGCGCCCGGTGGGGTTGTGGCGCCCGGCGGGGGCGCGGCGCTCGGCGTGGCTGCCAGGTCCGACGAGGATGCCTCGACCGGAGGGGCTGCGGCGCCCGGCGGGGATGCGGCGCCCGTCGGGGATGCGGCGCCCTGCGGGGATGCCTCGACCGGAGGGGCTTCCCCGACCGACGGGACTTCCCCGGGCGACGGGGCCGTTTCGGTAGCCGGACACGCCTCGACCGACGGGGCCCTCCCGGGAACCGGACACGCCTCGACCTACAGGGCCGTTCCCACAGCCGCGCAAGCCTCGTCCAGCAAAGCCACCCCCACAGCCGGACACGCCTCCCCCAGCAAGCCCGCCCCCGCCCCCGGACAAACCTCACCCGTCAAGCCCTCCCCGGCACCCGGGGCCGTCCCGGGGCGTGTCGTGTCCTCCGCCGCCATTCCCCGGCCCCGCCGCCCCGGCCGTGTCGGGTACCGGCTGCACAGTCGTCGGATCACCGGTGCCGTCGACACGGAGGCGGTGTTCAGTCGGATGTTCGCCGGGGCGCCGCGTGGGTTCTGGCTGGACAGTTCCCTGGTCGAGCCGGGACGGTCGCGGTTCTCGTTCCTCGGGGACGGCAGCGGGCCGCTCGCCGAGTTCGTGCGGTACGACGTCGGCACCGGGCGCTGCGAGATCGAGCGGGCGGGGCGACCGGTGCGGAAGGTCTCGGCGAGTGTCTTCGACTACCTGAAGCGGCAGTTGACGAACCGTCGCGTGGACGCCACCGGGCTGCCGTTCGACTTCACCGGGGGCTACGTCGGCTACTTCGGCTACGAGATGAAGGCCGACTGCGGGTCGCCCAACCGCCACCGCTCCCCGGCCCCGGACGCCGCCTGGCTGTTCGCCGACCGGGTCATCGCGGTGGACCACCAGGAGGGCTTCACGTACGCCGTCTGCCTGGCCGAGGACACCCCGCAGGCGGCCCGGGAGGCCGCCGACTGGCTGGAGGGCGCGCTGGCCGACCTCAGCTGCGTGGCGGCGGAGCGGCCGCCCCTGCCCGTGCCGCCGGCCCCGGCGGACCCCGGCGCCGCCGAGCCGTGGCTGGTGCGCGACCGGGCCCGGTACCTCGCGGACATCGAGGCGTGCCGGCGGGAGCTGCGGGCCGGCACCAGCTACGAGGTCTGCCTGACCAACGCCGCCCGGCTGCCCGCCCCGCCCGACGCGTTCGAGTTCTACCGGACGCTGCGCCGCGACAACCCGGCGCCGTACGCGGCGTTCCTGAGGTTCGGGGAGCTGGAGGTGGCCGGCTCCTCGCCCGAGCGGTTCCTGCGGATCGGCCGGGACGGCACCGTCGAGGCCAAACCCATCAAGGGGACCGCGCCCCGGGGCGACGGCCCCGCACAGGACGCCCGGCTGCGGGACGCGCTCGCGTCGGACGCCAAGACGCGCGCCGAGAACCTGATGATCGTGGACCTGCTCCGCAACGACCTGGGACAGGTCTGCCGGACCGGGTCGGTGCGGGTGTCCAAGCTCATGGCCACGGAGACTTACGCCACGGTGCACCAGCTCGTCTCGACCGTGGAGGGCAGGCTGCGCCCGGGCACGGACGCGGTGGACTGTGTGCGGGCCTGCTTCCCGGGCGGCTCCATGACCGGTGCGCCCAAGCTGCGCACCATGGAGATCATCGACTCGCTGGAGACCGAGGCCCGGGGCGTCTACTCGGGGGCCCTCGGCTTCTTCGGGTGCGGCGGTGGCGCCGATCTCAGCATCGTGATCCGGACCGCCGTGGTCGCCGGCGGTGAGCTGCACCTGGGTGCGGGCGGTGCGATCGTCCTCGGCTCCGATCCGGAGGCGGAGTACGAGGAGATGCTGCTGAAGACGGCGGCCCCGATGCGGGCCCTGAACCAGCACACGGCCGACCGGATGCGGCGGCAGGCCCCTCCGGGCAGCCGGGCGGGGGCGGCCGAGGAGGCCCGGCGATGACCAGTCCGCAGGTCGCGCCGCACCCGGCCGAGGCCGAGGCGCCCGGGAATCTCGCGGCCCAGCTGGCCGGGCTGGCCGAGCGGCGCGGCTGGGGCGGGCGGGCCGCCTTCCACCAGGGCCACCGGTCCTGGACCCACGGGGAGGTGCACGACCTCGCGGCTCGGGCCGCGACCGTGCTGGCCGGGCACGGGGTCCGGCCCGGCGACCGCGTGCTGCTGGCGCTGCCCGACTCCCTCGCCTGGGTGACGGCGTTCCTTGCCACCGCCCGCCTGGGCGCCGTGGCGGTCCTGGTCAACCCCGAACTCCCGGCGGCCGACCACGTGTTCCTCGCCGAGGACACCGAGGCCGTGCTGTGCGTGACGGGCCCGGGTCTGGAGGAGCGGTTCGCCGGCCGGTCACGCCTCGGCGCCGACCAGCTGATGGCCCTGGCCCCGGCCACCGCGCCCGCCCCCGCCCACCAGGTCGACGCGCGGACCCCGCTCTACGTGCAGTACACCTCCGGCACCACGGGCCGCCCCAAGGGCGTCGTGCACACGCACGGCGATCCGCGGACGTACCACGACCTGATCGGCCGACGGGTGCTGCGGATCACCGCGGATGACGTCACCCTGTCGGTGTCCAAGCTGTTCTTCGCCTACGGCTTCGGCAACGCCTTCGTCTTCCCGCTCTTCTCGGGCTCGTCCGCCGTCCTGGTGGACCGGCGCCCCACCCCCGCGACCCTCGACGAACTCGTCGCCCGGCACCGGGTGACGCTGCTCTACTCCGTGCCGTCCGCGTACGCCGCCCTGGTGGCCGAGCGGGGCAGCGGACACGAGGGGTGCTTCGCGTCGGTGCGGGCGGCGGTGTCGGCCGGGGAGAGTCTGCCGGAGCCGCTGGCCGAGCAGGTGGGCGCGCTGCTCGACGCGCCGGTGCTGGAGCAGATCGGCTCCACCGAGGCCGGGCACGCGTTCTGCGCCAACGGCTTCGCGCACCACCGCCCGGGCACGGTCGGCCGTCCGGTGCCCGGCTTCGAGGTGGAGCTGCGCGACCGGGACGGGCGCCCGGTGCCGGACGGCGAGGAGGGCGAGATGTGGGTGCGCGGGCCGACGGTGACGCCCGGCTATCTGAACCGGCCCGAGGAGACCGCCCGGACCCTGGTGGGCGGCTGGCTGGCCACGCGGGACCGGGCCCGCCGCGAACCGGACGGCACCTACCGGCATCTGGGACGCGTCGACGACATGGAGATGGTCGGCGGGATCACCGTCTCCCCGCTGGAGGTGGAGGCCGTGCTGCGCGGTCATCCGGCGGTGCGGGAGGTGGCGGTCGCCGCTGTCCCCGACGGGCGGGGCGCGAGCCGGCTGCGGGCCTTCGTGGTGCCGGTCGGGCCGGTGCGGGACGGGCTGGCGGACGAGCTCATCGCCCTGGCGCGGGAGAACCTGGCCGCGTTCAAGGTCCCCCGCAGCGTCAGCTTCGTCCCGTCGCTGCCCCGCACGGCGACCGGGAAGCTCCGTCGCCTGCTGGTCCGCCGGGGCGCCTGGTGAACCTCTCGGAAAGGAACGACCCATGAGACAGCCCCTGTTCGCCGACCGCGGTTTCTATCTGGGACCGGTCTTCCGGCGCGCCGCCGACCGGCACGGGGCCGTCTTCGTCACCCTCGACCGGCCGCTGGACGTCGCCCCCGCCCTCGGGGTCGACCTGACCTACACGGTCCTGGCCGAGCTGGTCGAGGAGCTGTCGGGGCGGCTGTGGGAGGCGGGGGTGCGGCCCTCGGAGCAGGTCGTCGTGCACAAGGCGGACAACGTCGACATCATGCTGCTGACCTGCGCGCTCTCCCGGATCGGGGCCGTGCCGGTACTGCTGTCGCCGGCGCTGGCCCCCGCCGTGGCCGGGCAGCTCCTCGCACGGCTGCGCCGGCCCTGGCTGATCACCGACGGCGCGACGCTGGACGGACTGCGGGGCGTCGACCTGCCCGGGCTCGTGCGGCGGACGCTGACCGTGGACGACGCGCCCGGGGCGGAACCCCTGGCGCGGCACGCCGGCGCCGAGCCACCCCCGCCCGTCCGGCTCCACCCCCGCGAACCCGCCCTGATCACCCACAGCTCGGGCACCACGGGCGTGCCCAAGCTGGCCGTGCACTGCGCGCAGGCGATGTGGAACCGGCTCGTGCCGCAGCAGGCGATGGGCTGGCCCACCCGGGGCGAGACCGCGGCCCTGCACATGTCGTTCGTGCACTCGCGCTTCTACCATCTGCTCGGCGTGCTGCTGCACTTCGGCAGCCCGCTCGTGCTGATCACCGACCCGGACCCGGCCGCGGTGGGCCCGCTGCTGGTCCGGCACCGGCCCGGCATCGTGGAGACGCACCCGAACACGTTCGTGCTGTGGGAGGAGCTGGCCGACGCGCCCGGCGCCCCGCTGTCCCGGGTCCGGTCGTACGGCTCGACGTTCGACGCGATCCATCCGCGTACCGTGCGGCGGCTGCTGGACGCGTCACGGCGCCGTACGCCCTGGCTGGTCCAGCTGTACGGGCAGAGCGAGACGGGTCCGGTGGCGTTCCAGGTGGTGACCCGGCGCAGCGCCGCCCGCGCGGACGGCCGCCGGGTCGGGTTCGGGATACCCGGTTTCACCCGGGTCCGGGTCACCGACGCCGAGGGCAGACCGGTCCCGCCGGGCACACCGGGCCGGATCGAGGCCCGCACCCGGGGCCGGATCCTCACCTACCTCGGCATGCCGGAGCGCTACGAACGCCAGCTCACCGACGGCTGGTGGGAGATGGGCGACATGGGCCACCGCAGCCGCCTGGGCGCGCTGTACCTGATCGACCGGGAGGTGGACCAGATCGACGCCGTGCACAGCAACCTGGAGGTCGAGGACGCGCTGATGTCCCGGCTGGAGGAGCTGCGCGAGGTCGTCATCGTGCCGGGCGCGGACCGGGAGCCGGTGCCGGTGGTGTGCGTGCGCGGCGAGCGGCCCCTGGACCCGGAGCGCTGGCGGCGGGCCACGGCGGACCTGCCGGTGATGGCCGAACCGCGGCAGTGGCGGTTCGAGGACCTGCCGATGACCGCCACGTGGAAGGTGAAGCGGGTGGAGATCGCCCGGATGCTGGCCGGTACCCGGGCCGAAGGCGCCCGGGCATGACCCCGGTCCTGGTCGTGGGCGCCGGACCCGTGGGCCTGTCGGCCGCGCTCGCGCTGCGGGGGCACGGCCTCCCGGTCGTTCTGCTGGAGGCCGATCCCGAGGACCGGGAACGGCCGGGCAGCCGGGCCCTGTTCGTGCACCGGGAGACCCTCGCCCTGCTGGACGCGATGCTGCCCGGCCTCGCGGCGGAGATCACCGCGTTCGGGCGGACCTGGCACACCCGGCGCACCCTCTACCGGGGGCGCGAGGTCTACGCCCGCACCTACCCGCCGCCCGCCGGCCCGCCGCCCTTCACGAGCCTGCGGCAGACGGACACCGAGCGGTTCCTGCGGGCCGCCTGCGAGCGGACCGGGGTGGAGTTCGTGTGGGGGGCGCGCGTGGCGGGCGTGCACGCCACGTCGAACGGGGTCCGGCTGACGGGTGAGGACGGGCGGGTGTGGAGCGGCTCCCACGTCGTCGCCGCCGACGGGGCCCGCTCCACGGTCCGGCGCGAGCTGGGCATCGCGTTGGAGGGCACCCACGGCGAGGGCTTCCACGTCGTCGTGGACGTCGCCGACATCCCGGGCGCCGAGCTGCCGCTGGAGCGGGTCTTCCACTACGAGCACCCCGGGGTCGGCGGGCGCAGTGTGATGCGGGTGCCGTTCACCGGGGGCTTCCAGGTCGACCTGCAGTGCCGGGACGACGACCGGCCGGAGGCGCACGGCACCGAGGAGGCCGTACGGCGGTGGCTGCCCGCGATCGTCGGGGACGGCTACGGCGACCGGATCCTGTGGGTGTCGACGTACCGCTTCCTGCGCAAGGTGGCGGCCTCGTTCACCGATCCGCGGGGGCGGGTGCTGCTGGCCGGCGAGGCGGCGCACCTGTTCCCGCCGTTCGGGGCGCGCGGGATGAACAGCGGGATCGCGGACGCGGCGGCGGCCGCCGAGGCCATCGCCGCGGGGACCGGCGAGGCGGTCGCGCGCTTCGCCGAGGTGCGCCGCGCGGCGGCCCTGTTCAACAGCGCCGCCGCCGGCACGGCCCTGGACCATCTGCGGCCGCGCCGCCGGATCGTGCGGGTCCGGCAACGGGCCGCGGCGGCACTGGCGCCGGTGCTGCCCTGGTGCGGATCCTGGCTGGAGCACGCGCCGTACGGGCCCCGGCGCGGGGCACCGGCCGTCGCGGGCCGCACGTACTGAAGGAGGAACTGGTGGAGACCGGACCGGTGGTGGCGGAGAGCCTGTGGACGTGGACGGCGGGCCGTGGCCTGGCCCCTGCCCCCGACCAGGCGGCAGGGGGACGGCTGCTGGTGGCGGACTCCTGGCTGCTGCGCGACGGCCGGGTGCGGGCCTACGCCCGGCACCGGGAGCGGTTCTCGCGGTCCTGCGCGGACTGCGGCGGGCCGGAGCCGGGCCGACTCGCCGCGTTCTGGCAGGACGTGACCGCCGTACTGCCGCGCTCGGGTGAGTGGTTCCCCCGGGTGGAACTCGCCGCCGGGTCGCTTCAGTTGCGGCTGCGGCTGCGGCCCGCGCCGCCGCTCGGCGCGGGGGTCCGCCTGTGGGCGGCGGGGCAGTCCGATCCGCGTACCGTGCCCCGCCGCAAGGGCCCGGACCTGGACACCCTGGCCCGGGTGCGCCGCCGGGCCAGTGGCGAGGGCGCCGACGAGGCGGTGCTGATCGCGCCCTCGGGCACGGTGCTGGAGTCGGCCACGGCCGGTGTCCTGTGGTGGGAGGACGACACCCTGTGCCTGCCGCCGCCCCGGCTGCCCGTCCTGCCGAGTGTGACCGCCGGGCTGGTCCAGGAGCGGGCGCTGCGCTCCGGGATCCGCATCGCGCACCGCGAGCGGACCGTGGCCGAGCTGGACGGCCGTGAGGTGTGGCTGGTGAACGCGCTGCACGGCATCCGGCCCGTGACGGAGTGGATCGGACGGCAGATGCGGGTGCCTCCGGCGGAACGGGCCGGGGAATGGCGGGCGTGGCTGGACGGAATGATGGAGCCGCTGCCGATGAGCTGAATCACGGGGAAACAGAAAAGCCGGGTCGGAATTCCCACCCGGCTGTTTCCCGATGCCTGGTTCAGTTTTCCGGCACCTGCCTGATTCAGTTTTTCGGCACCATGCGCGTCGCTATCGCGATCCGGTTGTACGCGTTGATGACGGTGGCCGCCCAGATGAGGGCCGCGAGCTGCGTCCCGTCGAAGACCTCGGCCGCCTCGGCGTAGACCGCGTCGGGGACGCGGCCGTCGTGGACCAGCGTCACCGCCTCGGTCAGCGCCAGCGCGGCCCGCTCGCGTGCCGTGAAGAAGGGCGTCTCCCGCCAGGCGTTCAGGGTGTGGAGGCGCTGCTCGGTCTCGCCCGCGCGGCGGGCGTCCTTGGTGTGCAGATCCAGACAGAACGCGCAGCCGTTGATCTGCGAGGCGCGAATCCTGACCAGTTCCAGCAGCTCCGGTTCGACTTTGGCGTCCTGCGCCGCGGAAACCGCGGCGGCGTGCAGGGAGCCCATTGCGGCGGAGACGTCGGGGGTGATTTCCTTCAGGGCGACACGCGACAGGGAGGGGATTTCGCTCATGGGGCGACCATATCCTTCCGGCGGCATTCCGGAGGGTGAATTCGCGTGATTATCCGGGGAGTACCGCGCACAGCGCGTCCAGCGCTCCCGACCAGGCGTGGTCCGGCAGTGTGCCGTAACCGACGACCAGGGCGTCGACGGGCTCGGCGAGCGCGCCGGGGCGCCGGTACTGGGTGAGTCCGTGGACCGCGAGGCCCCGCCAGCGGGCGGCCTGGACCACCGACTGCTCGGTGCCGGGCGGCAGCCGCAGCAGGACGTGCAGGCCCGCCGCGATGCCGGTGACGCGGGCCTCGGGGGCCCGGGCCGTGACGGCGGCGACCAGGGCGTCCCGGCGGCGCCGGTAGCGCAGGCGGGTCGCGCGGACGTGCCGGTCGTAGGCGCCGGACGTGAGGAACTCGGCCAGCGTCAGCTGGTCCAGCACCCCGCAGGTGTCGACGCCGCCCTTGGCCTCGGCGACCTGCTCGGTCAGGTCCGGCGGCAGCACCATCCAGCCCAGCCGCAGCCCGGGTGCGAGGGACTTGCTCGCGGTGCCCAGGTAGACCACCCGGCCGGGGTCCAGGCCCTGGAGCGCGCCGACGGGCTGCCGGTCGTAGCGGAACTCGCCGTCGTAGTCGTCCTCCAGCACCAGCCCGCCGGTGCGCCGCGCCCAGTCCACGACGGCCGCGCGGCGGTCGCGGTGCAGGGGCACGCCCATGGGGAACTGGTGGGCCGGGGTGAGCAGGACGGCGTCGGCGGCGGCCGGCCCGACCGGGTCCGTGCCCAGCCGGTCGAAGGGCAGCGGCACGATGTCCAGGCCTGACGTGGTCAGGAGCCTGCCGTGCACGTCGAGGCCGTACGACTCGACCGCGACCGTCCGTGCCCCGCACGCCCGCAGGGCCGTGCCGAGCAGCTTCAGGCCGTGGGCGAACCCGGCGCACACCACGATCCGTTCGGGGTCGGCGCGGACGCCCCGGGCCCGGGAGAGGTAACCGGCGAGCGCGGTCCGCAGCTCGGGGCGGCCGCGGGGGTCGTCGCCGTAGTCCAGCGCGTGGTGGGGGGCGGCGTTGAGGGCGCGCCGGGACGCCTTGAGCCACTCCGCGCGCGGGAAGGACGCGAGGTCGGGGCTGCCGGGGCGCAGGTCGTAGGCGGGGCGGGCGCGGGCCCGGGGGTGGGGTGCCGTGCCGGTGGGCGGGACGACCTCGCGCTCGGCGACCCGTGTCCCCGAGCCCTGCCGGGCCGTGAGCCAGCCCTCGGCGACCAGGTCGGCGTAGGCGTCGGCGACCGTGTTGCGGGCGATGCCCAGGTCGGCGGCGAGCGCGCGGGAGGAGGGCAGCCGGGTGCCGGGGGCGAGCCGGCCGGAGCGCACCGCCTCGCGCAGGGCGTCCGTCAGCCCCCGGCGCAGGCCCGGCCCGGTCGGCTCCACGTGCAGGTCGATGCCGAGAGTGGCCCACGGTTCCGCCATGGAAATGGACCATACTCCTGGGCTGCTTCCTTCCTAGGGTCGAGGTCATGACGACGCATACCGAGGAAACGGCGACCACGAGGACCGCGACGAGCGGGGAGTACGCCCCCGAGCGGCCCGCCCGGCTGGAGTGGGCCAGGCACGCGCCCGAGGTGTACCAGGCGATGATCCGGCTGGAGACCGCCGTCCGTAAGAACCTGAACCACACGCTGTACGAGCTGGTGAAGATCCGCGCCTCGCAGCTCAACCACTGTGCCTTCTGCATCGACATGCACACCAAGGACGCCCTCGCGACGGGTGAGAGCGTCGAGCGGATCATGCAGCTCAGCGCCTGGGACGAGTCGCGGCACTTCTACACGGAGAAGGAGCTCGCGGCGCTGGAACTGACGGAGGCCGTGACGGTCCTGACGGACGGTTTCGTTCCGGACGAGGTCTACGAGAACGCGGCCCGGCACTTCGAGGAGGCGGAGCTGGCGCACCTGATCGCCGCGATCACGACGATCAACGCCTGGAACCGGTTCGGGGTGACCTGCCGTATGGCGCCGGGCCACTACCAGCCGGGCCAGTACAAGTGACCCCCCGGACCCGGCTGCTGGACCCCGAGGTCGCCCGGGCCCTGTCCACCCTGAGCGCCACCGCGAAACAGGGCCTCGGCGACCCGGCCCTGGCCGAACTGGTCGTGATCCGCGCCTCACAGCTCAACCACTGCGCGTTCTGCCTCGACATGCACCTGGCGATCGCCCGGCGGCACGGCGTGCCCGAGCGGCAGCTCGATCTGCTGGCCGCGTGGGAGGAGGCGGGGGACGTCTTCGACGAGCGGGAGCGGGCCGCGCTGGCGCTGACGGAGGCGGTGACCGTGCTGACCGAGGGCTTCGTGCCGGACGAGGTGTACGAGCGGGCCGCCCAGCACTTCGACGAGGTCCGGCTCGCCCACCTGATCGGGCTGGTCGTCGCCATCAACAACTGGAACCGGGTGATGGTGAGCCGCCGGATCCCGCCGGGGGGATACACGCCATGAGCGAAGCCGACACGTTCCGAGCCCTGCACCACCACCGGGCGCCCGGCGATCCTCTCGTCCTGCCAGGGCCCTGGGACGCGGCCAGTGCCCGGGTGTTCGCCGAGGCGGGGTTCCCGGCGCTCGCCACACCGAGTGCGGGGGTCGCCGCCTCCCTCGGGTACGAGGACGGGCAGGTCCCGGCCGACGAGATGTTCGCCGCGGTCGCCCGGATCGTCCGGGCCGTCGACGTGCCCGTGTCGGCGGATGTCGAGGGCGGGTACGGGCTCGCGCCGAAGGAGCTGGTGGAACGGCTGCTGGAGGCGGGGGCGGTGGGCTGCAACCTGGAGGATTCGGCGGGCGGGGTGCTCAAGGACCCGCACGCGCACGCCGCCTGGCTGGCCCGGGTGCGGGAGGCGGCGGGTGACCGGCTCTTCGTCAACGCGCGCGTGGACACCTTCGCCTGCGGGGTCGCCGACCCGGAGCGGGTCATCGAGCGGGCGGCGCTGTACGTCGCCGCGGGGGCCGACTGCGTCTACCCGATCGGCGCCCCGCCCGACGTGCTGCCGCTGCTGCGGGCCGGGATCCAGGGGCCGATCAACGTGGGGGCCGGGACCGACGAGGGCCCCTCGCCCGCCGAACTCGGCGCGCGAGGGGCCACCCGGATCACCTTCGGGCCGGGACTCCAGCGGCGGGCCACCCGCGCACTGCGGGAGATCGCCGCCGGCCTGCGACGGTAGGGACGCTCAGGACAGCCACTTCTTCCACGTGGACTTGTGGCTGTCCACCCACTTCTTCGCCGCGTCCTCCGGCGACATCTTCTGTTCGGCGATCATCAGGGAGACCTCGTTCTGGTCCTCGGTCGTCCACTGGAACTTCTTCAGGAAGGCCGCCGCCTTGCCGCCGTCCTCGGCGAAGTCCGCGTTGAGGTACTTCTCCAGCGGCGTGTGCGGATAGGCGCAGGCGACCTTCTCCGGGTCGGCGTCGCAGCCCTCCTTGTACGGCGGCAGCTTCACCTCGGTCATCGGGACCTTCTTGAAGAGCCACTGCGGCGCGTACCAGTAGGTCAGGAAGGGCTTCTTCTCCTTGGCGAACTGCTTGATCTGCGTGATCTGCGCCGCCTCGGAGCCCGCGAACACCACCTGGTAGTCCAGCTTCAGGTTCTTCACCAGGGCCTTGTCGTTGGTGACGTAGGACGGCGAACCGTCCATCAGCTGGCCCTTGTCGCCGCTCTCGGGGGTGCGGAAGAGGTGGGAGTACTTGTTGAGGTTCTTCCAGTTCGTGATGTCGGGGTACTTCTTGGCGAGGTACGTCGGGACGTACCAGCCGATGTGGCCGGTGACGCCGAGTTCGCCGCCGCGGGCGATCGTCTGCTTGTCGTCGACGTACCGCTTCTCCTGCTCGGGGTGGCCCCAGTCCTCCAGGAGCGCGTCGACGCGGCCCTGGCTGAGGGCGTCCCAGGCGGGCACCTCGTCGACCTGGACGGTGTCGACGCGGTAGCCCAGTTCGTGCTCCAGGATGTACTGGGCGACGGCCACGTTGGCCTGGGCGCCCACCCAGGACTGCACGGACAGGGTCACGGTCCTGGCGCCCTGGGCGTTGGCGAAGGGCGAGGCCTGCTTGGTCATGTCGGCGGCACCGCAGCCGGTGAGCAGCGCCAGGGAGCTCACCGCGGCGATCGCGGCGGTCGTACGGACTCGCATGTCACGCTCCCTTCTTCGCGCGGCGTTCGGTGGGCTGGGTCACCCGGTCGAGCATCAGGCCGAGGCAGACGATCGCCACGCCGGCCACCAGACCGGTCGCCAGATCGCCCTGGGCGAGGCCGAAGACGACGTCGTAGCCGAGTGCGCCACCGCCGACCAGGCCGCCGATGACGACGACGGCGAGGACCAGGACGAGGCCCTGGTTGACGGCGAGCAGCAGGGCGGGGCGGGCCAGCGGCAGCTGGACCTGCCGCAGTTGCTGCCAGCTGGTCGCGCCGAGGGAGCCGGAGGCCTCCAGCGCGGCCGGGTCGACCTGGCGCAGGCCCTGGGTGGTGATGCGGACGACGGCCGGCAGCGCGTAGACGATCGCGGCGGCGACGGCCGGGGCGCGGCCGACGCCGAACAGGGCGACGACCGGGATCAGGTACACGAACTGCGGCATCGTCTGGAAGACGTCGAGGACCGGGCGCAGCGCCCGCTCCAGGCGGTCGCTGCGGGCCGCGGCGATGCCGACGGCGAAGCCGACCACCAGGGTGACGGCGACGGCCGCCAGGACCTGGGAGAGGGTGTCCAGGGACGGCTTCCACACGCCGAGGACGCCGATCGCGGCCATGGCGAGGACGGCGGTGAGCGCGGTGCGCCAGGTGCCGATCACCCAGGCCAGGGCGGCGACGATCAGCAGCAGGGACCACCAGGGCAGCCCCTGCAGGCCGTCGCGGACCGGGTCGAGGACCCAGGTCGTGAAGTGTCCCGCCCAGTCGGCCGTGCCGCCGATGACGGGGACGCCCGAGTAAAGGTGCGCGGTCATCCAGTCGACGGCGCGGTTGACCGGCTCGGCGATGTTGACGATCCAGGCGTCGGGCCAGTCGAGGCGGCCCGCGAGCCGTCCGGCGACCGCCACGGCGACGACACCGGCCAGGGCGAGGAGCCCGCCGAGCCGGCCGCCGGACGCCGGTTCGGCGCCGAGCCTCTCGCCCGCCGCGCCGGTGACGCGGTCCAGGACGACGGCCAGCAGCACGATCGGGATGCCGGCGGCGAGCGCGGCGCCGATGTCGACCGAGGCCAGGGCCTGGTAGACGCGGTCACCGAGGCCGCCCGCGCCGATGACGGCGGCGATGACGGCCATGGACAGCGACATCATGATCGTCTGGTTGACGCCGAGGAGGAGTTCCTTGCGGGCCAGCGGGATCCGGGCGGTCAGCAGGCGCTGGCGTGCGGTGGAGCCGAGCGACGCGACGGCCTCCAGCACCTCCTTGTCGGCGCCGCGCAGCCCGAGCGAGGTCAGGCGGGCCATCGGCGGGGCGGCGTAGATGACGGTGGCCAGGACGGCCGCCGGGACGCCGATGCCGAAGACGAGGACGACCGGCAGCAGGTAGGCGAACGCCGGCATGACCTGCATGGTGTCCAGGACCGGGCGCAGCGCGCGGTCCATCCGGTCGGACAGCCCGGCGGCGAGCCCGAGCAGCGCGCCCACCACGACCGACGCGAGGACCGCGACGACCATGAGGGCGAGGGTCTGCATGGTCGGCACCCACATGCCGAGCAGGCCGCAGGCGAGGAACGCGGCGGCCGTGCCGAGTGCGAGCTTCAGGCCCGCCACCCGCCAGGCGACCAGGGCGCCCAGGGCCGTGACGCCCGCCCAGCCGATGGCCAGGAGGGTGAGGTAGACGGCCCGGACGGCGATGACGACGACGTTGCTGACGTGGCCGAAGAAGTACAGGAACAGCGGGTGGCTGTCGCGGTTGTCGATGATCCAGTCGCTGGCCTTGGCGAGCGGCTCGGAGAGGTCGACGGTCAGCGCGCCCGGCCAGGTGCCGCTGGCCCAGCGGGCGTCGGCCAGGGGGACGAGGATCGCGGCGGCCAGCGCGAGCAGCAGCAGCTTGCGGACGGCCGGGCGCTTGAGCAGTCCGGGCAGGCCGAGTCGGGGCGGATTCGCGGTGATGGTCGCCATCACACCGCCTCCTTGGGCTGGTCCGTGCCCGGCGGGGCGGGGTGCTCCGTGCCGGCGACGACGCCGAGGAGGGTGTCGGAGTCGACCATGCCCACGCACCGGCCCTGGTCCATGACCCGGGCCGGAGCGCCGGCGCGGGCGACCGCCTCGATGGCCTCGGAGACCGTCGCCTCGGGCCGGACCGCAGGTCCGCTGCCGTCCAGTTCGGCCGTGGGGCGGCGCATGGCGGTGCGGACGGTCATGACCTGCTCGCGCGGGACGTCCCGGACGAACTCGCGGACGTAGTCGTCGGCGGGCGCGCCGACGATCTCCTCGGGCGTGCCGAGCTGCACGACCCTGCCGTCGCGCATCAGGGCGATGCGGTCGCCCAGCTTGAGGGCCTCCTGGAGGTCGTGGGTGATGAAGACCATCGTGCGGCCCTCCTCGCGGTGCAGCCGGACGACCTCGTCCTGCATCTCGCGCCGGATCAGCGGGTCGAGCGCGCTGAACGGCTCGTCGAAGAGCAGGACCTCCGGGTCGACGGCGAGGGCGCGGGCGAGGCCGACGCGCTGCCGCTGGCCGCCGGAGAGCTGCCCGGGGCGGCGGTGCTCCATGCCTTCCAGCCCGACCTTGGCGACGACCGCGGCGGCCCGCTCGCGCCGCTCGGCCTTGCCCATGCCCTGGATCTCCAGGCCGTAGGCGACGTTGTCGAGGACCGTGCGGTGCGGCAGCAGGCCGAAGTGCTGGAAGACCATGGCGGCGCGGTGGCGGCGCAGTTCGCGCAGCCGGGAGCGGTCCATGGCGCGGACGTCCTCGCCGTCGATGGCGATCGTGCCGGCCGTGGGCTCGATCAGCCGGGTCAGGCAGCGCACGAGCGTGGACTTGCCGGAGCCGGACAGGCCCATGACGACGAAGACCTCGCCCTTGCGCACGTCGAAGCTGACGTCCCGGACGGCGGCGGTGCAGCCGGTGCGGGCGCGCAGCTCGGCGGCGTCGAGGGCGGTGAGTTCGGGGTCGCCCGGGACGCGGTCGGCCTTGGGGCCGAACACCTTCCACAGGCCGTCCACCGAGAAGACGGGAGTGGTGTCCATGGTCTGCTCCGTCGGGGGTTCGAGGGTCGCGGTCACTTGGCACCACCACCGATCAGCTCGGCGGCGCGCTCGCCGACCATGAGCACGCCGATCATCGGGTTCACGGTGGTCATGGTGGGGAACACGGAGGCGTCGGCGACGCGGATGCCCTCCAGGCCGCGGATGCGCAGCTCGGGGTCGACGACGGCGAGGTCGTCGTCGGGTGCGCCCATCTTGCAGGTGCCGGCCGGGTGGTAGACGGTGTGCGCGACCTTGCGGGCGTACTCGCTCAGTTCCTCGTCACCGGTGACGTCCGGGCCGGGGCAGACCTCGCGCTTGAGCCAGCCGGCCAGCGGCTCGGTCCTGGCGATCTCGCGGGCGATGCGGATGCCGTCGACGAGGGTCCTGCCGTCGTAGTCGTCCTCGTCGGTGAAGTAGCGGAAGTCCAGGGCCGGCTTGACCTCGGGGTCGGCGCTGGTCAGGTAGAGCCGGCCGCGGCTCTTCGGCTTGGGGATGTTCGGGGTCATGGAGACGCCGAACTCCGGCCGCCGGTAGCCCAGTCGCTCCGGGTTGTCCGTGAAGGGGATCTGGTAGAAGTGGAACATCAGATCGGGGTGCGGCAGTTCGGGGTCGCGGCGCACGAACAGGCCCGCGTCGGAGTCCATCGCGGAGTTCTCCGGGATGGGGCCGTTGGTCTCCCACACGATGACCGACTCGGGGTGGTCGAGCAGGTTCTCGCCGACGCCCGGCAGGTCATGGGTGACGGGGATGCCGAGCTTCTCCAGGTCGGCCTTGGGGCCGATGCCCGAGTGCATCAGCAGCCGGGGCGAGTCGACGGCACCGGCGCACAGCAGGACCTCGTTGCGGGCCCTGACGAGGATCTCCTCACCGTCCTTGGTGCGCACGTGCACGCCCTCGGCGCGGTTGCCGTCGAGCTGGAGCTTGTACGCCCAGGTCTCCAGCAGGATCGTCAGGTTGGGGCGCTCGTCCATCACCGGGTGCAGGTACGCCACCGACGCCGAGGACCGCTTGTTGTTCTCGGGGTGGTAGGCGAGGTCGAAGAAGCCGACGCCCTCGGTGAACGGCTTCTTGTTGAAGCCCTCCACGCGCGGCACGCCGAGCGCCTCCTGGGCGGCGTCGACGAAGTCGCGGGCGATGGCGTTCCGGTCCTTCTCGTCGACCGGGACGATGTTGTTGAGCAGGCGCGCGAAGTACGCCTCCATTTGCACCGCGCCCCAGCCCTTGGCGCCGGCGGCCTCCCACTCGTCCCAGTCGGCGGGCAGCGGCTTGAAGGCGATGAGGGTGTTGTGCGAGGAGCAGCCGCCCAGCACGCGGGCCCGGCTGTGCCGGATGTGCGAGTTCCCGCGTGGCTGCTCGGTGGTGGGGTAGTCGTAGTCGAGCTCGCCGCCCAGCAGGCCCATCCAGCGGCGCAGGGTCAGCACGTCGTCGCGGCCCACGTCGCTGGGGCCGCCCTCGATGACGGCGACGGTGACATCGGGGTTCTCGGTGAGACGGGAGGCGATGACGGAACCGGCGGTTCCGCCGCCTATCACGACATAGTCGTACTCATGACTGGCGTGGGACATGGCGTGCTTGCTCCAGTGGGGATGAAGTGGACGAGCTCGGGGGACGGGGGGCGTCGGCCCGGGGCGCGGGGGTCGCCCCGGGGCGGGGTTCGGCGGCCCGAAGGGGGGTCAGCCCGCGAACCAGCGCACCGGCTTCGGCGCGAGGTTCTGGTAGACGTGCTTGGTCTCCCGGTACTCGGCGAGACCGGCCGGGCCGAGCTCGCGGCCCACTCCGCTCTTGCCGAAACCGCCCCATTCCGCCTGCGGCAGATAGGGGTGGAAGTCGTTGATCCAGATCGTGCCGTGGCGCAGCCGGCCGGCGACGCGGCGGGCGCGGCCCGGGTCGGCGGTCCAGACGCCGCCCGCGAGGCCGTACTCGGTGTCGTTGGCGAGGGCGACGGCCTCGTCCTCGGTGCGGAAGGTCTCGACGGTGAGGACCGGCCCGAAGACCTCCTCCCGCACGACGCGCATCTCGCGGTGGCAGTGGTCGAGGACGGTCGGCTCGTAGAAGTAGCCGTTCTCCGGGCGCTGCGGGGACGGTGCGGGGCGCTTGCCGCCGGAGCGCAGCACCGCGCCCTCCTTCAGGGCGGACTCGACGTACATCTCGACCTTGGCGCGCTGCTGCTCGGAGACCAGCGGGCCGCACTCGACGCCCTCCTCGGTGCCGCGGCCCAGGCGGATCTTCTCGGCCCGGCGGGCGAGTTCGGCCACGAACCGGTCCCGCACCGACTCCTCGATGATGAGGCGGGCACCGGCCGAGCAGACCTGGCCGCTGTGGATGAAGGCGGCGTTGAGGGCCTGGTCGACGGCGGTGTCGAAGCCCTCCTCGGTGGCGCAGGCGTCGGCGAAGACGACATTGGGGTTCTTGCCGCCGAGTTCGAGGGCGACCTTCTTGACGGTGGGCGCGGCGGCCTGGGCGACCTTGGTGCCGCTGACCAGGCCGCCGGTGAAGGAGACCAGGTCGACGTCGGGGTGCTCGGACAGCCGCGCGCCGACCGAATGACCGGGCCCGGTGACGATGTTGGCGACCCCGGCGGGCAGACCGGCCTCGACGAGCAGGTCGATCAGCGCGATGGTGGTCATCGGCGTGATCTCGCTGGGCTTGACGACGAAGGTGTTCCCGGCGGCGAGGGCGGGGGCGATCTTCCAACTGGCCTGGAGCAGCGGGTAGTTCCAGGGCGTGATCATCGCGCAGACGCCGATGGGCTCGTGCACGACGACGCTGTGGATGTCGGGCGAGCCCGCGTCCACGACCCGGCCGGGGGCCTCGCCCGCGACCAGGTCGGCGAAGTAGCGGAAGGCGTCGGCGACACAGTCGATGTCGACGCGGCCCTCCTCGACGGTCTTGCCCGCGTCCCGGGCCTCCAGCAGGCCCAGCTTCTCCCGGTCGCGCACGAGGAGGTCGGCGACGCGGCGCAGCAGCGCGGCCCGCTCGGTGACGGGGGTGTGCGGCCACGGCCCCTCGTCGAACGCCCGCCGGGCGGCGGCGATCGCCAGATCGGTGTCCTTCTCGTCACCCTCCGCGACCACGGCGAACGGCAGGGCGTCCGCGGGGTCGAGGATCTCGCGCGTGGCGCCGGAGACGGCCGCACGCCACTCCCCTCCCGCGTGGATGGTTTCGCGCGCCTGAAGTTCGGTACTTTCCGCCATGATCGCTTTTCGCCTTCCGTTCCTGATCAGCGCCTCTGTGTCACACACGTGTCATCAAGAGACCGAGTGCGCCTGCCCTACGCCCCCCGATGCATGCGCGATCCATGGCCGAAAGTGCGCTGCGTCACGGGAGATGCGGACAATCAGGGGCAAAAAACCCGCTGATCCAAGGGGTGGTGCGCCGCAGACGGTCGACTCACCAGGTTCCTTTGACTAAAGTCAAAGAATATGGAGCCAGTGTCGACGGAGCAGGTGGCGGCCTTCCGCCGGTTCAACCGCTACTTCACACGCCGGATCGGTGTGCTGAACGACCACTACCTGGGGCAGGACCGCCCGCTCGGCGAGGCCCGGCTGCTGTTCGAGATCGCCGAGAGCCCGGCCGGTGTCTCCCTGCGCGAGCTCCGGAGCCGGCTCGGCCTGGACGCCGGGTACCTCAGCCGGATGGCCAAGGCCCTCCAGGCCCAGGGCATGGTCCGGCTGCGCACGCACCCGGACGACAACCGACTGCGCATGATCGAACTGACCCCGGCCGGCCGCGTCGAGGTCAAGGAGCAGAACCGCCGCGCCGACACCCTCGCCTCGGACGTGCTGAAGGGGCTGACCGCACCCCAGCGGCAGCAGCTCATCGACGCGATGGCCACCGCCCGGCGGCTGCTGCGCCTCGCGGCCATCACCGTCGAGTGGGTCGACGGCCACGCCCCGGACGCCCGCGCCTGCCTCGACGCCTACGCCGCCGACCTCGACGCCCGCTTCCCGGAGGGCTTCGACAAGGCGGACCTGGTCCGCCCCGAGCAGGTCTCCGGGGACGCGGGCGCGTTCTTCGTGGCGTACGAGGAAGGGCGGCCGGTGGGCTGCGGGGCACTCAGGCGGCTGGAGCCGGGCATGGGCGAGATCCGCCATGTGTGGGTGCACCCGGACGCCCGCCGCCTCGGCCTCGCCCGCCGGCTGCTCGCCGCGATCGAGCGGGAGTCCCTGCGCCGGGGCTGGCACGTGGTACGGCTCGACACGCACGCCGTGCTCACCGAGGCGCGGGCGATGTACCGGGCGTGCGGCTACCGGGAGATCCCGGCGTACACCGACCACGTCTACGGCCAGCACTGGTTCGAGAAACGGCTGACCGGCTGACCCGGCTCCCGGGTGGGAAAGCCCGCAGGCCCCGTACCGGACGGAACCGGTACGGGGCCTGCGCGGCGATGCGGAGAGACTCCGGTCAGATGAGGCCGAGGCCGCGGACCGCCTCGCGCTCCTCCTCGAGCTCCTTGACGGAGGCGTCGATCCGGGCGCGGGAGAACTCGTTGATCTCCAGGCCCTGGACGATCTCGTACTTGCCGTCCTTGCAGGTGACGGGGAAGGAGGAGATCAGGCCCTCGGGGACGCCGTAGGAGCCGTCGGACGGGATGCCCATGGAGACCCAGTCGCCCTCGGCGGTGCCGTTGACCCAGGAGTAGACGTGGTCGATGGCGGCGTTGGCGGCGGAGGCGGCCGACGAGGCGCCACGGGCCTCGATGATGGCGGCGCCGCGCTTGGCGACGGTCGGGATGAAGTCCTCGGCCAGCCACTTCTCGTCGTTCACGACCTCGGCGGCGTTCTTGCCGGCGACCGTGGCGTGGAAGATGTCCGGGTACTGCGTGGCGGAGTGGTTGCCCCAGATCGTCAGCTTCTTGATCTCGGAGACCGGGGTGCCGGTCTTCTTCGACAGCTGGGTCAGGGCGCGGTTGTGGTCCAGGCGGGTCATCGCCGTGAACCGCTCGGCCGGTACGTCCGGCGCGGCGGCCTGGGCGATGAGGGCGTTGGTGTTGGCCGGGTTGCCGACGACCAGGACCTTGATGTCGTCCGCGGCGTGGGCGTTGATGGCCTGGCCCTGCGGCTTGAAGATGCCGCCGTTGGCCTCCAGCAGGTCGCCGCGCTCCATGCCCTTGGTACGGGGGCGGGCGCCGACGAGCAGACCGACGTTGGCGCCGTCGAAGGCGACGTTCGGGTCGTCCGTGATGTCGATGCCCTGCAGGAGCGGGAACGCGCAGTCGTCCAGCTCCATGGCCGTGCCCTCGGCCGCCTTCAGCGCCGGCGTGATCTCCAGGAGGCGCAGCTTCACCGGCACGTCCGCGCCGAGCAGCTGACCGGAGGCGATGCGGAAGAGCAGGGCGTAACCGATCTGGCCGGCCGCGCCGGTGACGGTGACGTTCACGGGAGTGCGGGTCATGGCGTTCTCCGTATGACAGCTGGCGGTGGGGCCGGGTTCCTGCCCCGGACGTTTGATCGATCTCTCGGCGTCAAGAGATCCATCCAGCGGTCAGGCTATCGCGCATCCGGGATCCCGGACGGCCGGGTCGGTGTGGCCCACCCCACAGCACCCTCGGATGCCCGCGCAAAAGGCGGCCGCCCGTCCGGGAGAGAGGGACGAGGCGGCCGCCTGGGGGGAACCGACCGTGCCGGAATCCCGTGGGGGTACCGTTCGCGTGCCCGCGATTCCCGGCGGCATGCCTCCCTGTCGGAAATTCGTCCCGGACCGAGCACTTGTGGCTTCGCCCCCGGCTCCGGCTCCACGGGGCGCACTCCGGATCCGGCTGCCCGTGGGGCGCACTCAGGATCCGGCTCCGCGTGAGGCTCGCCCCNGGCCCGCTCGCAGGNTNCGTNCCGGGCNNGNCNCGNGTATCCGGCTCCGCAGGGCTCACTCCGGGTCCGGCTCCGCGGGGCTTGCTCCGGGTCCGTCTCCGCGTGNGGCTCGCCCCGGGCNCGGATCCNTGNGGCTCGCCCCGGCCGGGCTCGTGGCAGTTCGTCCCCGGCCCGACTTGTGGAAGCTGGCCCCCAGCCCGCTCGCAGGGTTCGTCCCGGGCCGGGCTCGTGTATCCGGNTCCGCAGGGCTCACTCCGGGTCCGTCTCCGCGTGGGGCTCGCCCCGGGCCCGGATCCGTGGGGCTCGCCCCGGGCAGGATCCCTGGGGCTCGCCCCGGCCGGGCTCGTGGAAGCTCGTCCCCGGCCCGGCTCGTGGGTTCGTCCGCGGCCCGGCTCTGGAAACGCGTCCCCGCCCCGGCTCTGGAAACTCGTTCCCGACCCGGCTCGTGGATTCGTCCCCGCCCCGGCCCGTGCAAGCTCGACCCCGGCCCGGGCCGGCGTGCCGCCCGGGCTACTCGGTGCAGCCCTGCTGTCCGGACGCGAGCGTGGCGCAGGCCTTGGCGTCGGCGGCGGTCTTCACGGCGACCATCGGGGTGTACGCGATCGTGTCCCCGGCCGTCGTGATGCTGCCGCCCTGCTTCGCCTTGCCCGCGCTGACCTCGATCTCGTCGCCCTGCGCCGCCTGGGTTATCCGGCCCCAGGCCGCCTTGCAGGTCTCGCTGTAGCGGACCTCGACGACGGTCGTGCCGACGGTGGCGGTCTGCGCCGTGGTCACCAGGTCACCACTGCACCCCATGCTCTCCGCGTCCTTGCCGGTGCAACTGTCGCCGCTGCACTTCACGCCGGGCGGCAGATCGGGATCGGTGCTGGCGGTCGGCGCGGGCGGCTTGGCGCTGCCCTTGTTCTCGTCGTCGCCACCACCGGTGAGGTAGAACGCGCCGGCGATCACCACGAGCACGCCCACGACACCCGCGAGGAACGTCCCGGTCCGCCGCTTGCCGGCGGCGCCCCCTCCGGCACGGGCAGGCACGGCGTCCCGCGGGGGTTCGCCGTACGAGCCGACTCCGGCGCCCGGCGTCCGGGCGGGACCGCCCGGCGATCCGGCGGGGACCGCGGAGCCCGGGCCGGACCCAAATCCGCTGCCGGCGGGGCTTCCGGGGCCCGAGGCGGGCGTGGACCCGGTACCGGCGGGGCGTCCGCCCGTCGGCGAGGGGCCCTTGTACCCGGCGATGCCCCACGAGTTGACCTCGCTCGCCCCGCCCCGGACACCGTCCTCCCGCACGCCGGCGCCGGTGGAGTCCTGGACCTCGGGCGCCGTCGGCTGCGGCGGCACGGTCGGGGCCACTCCGGCCGGACCCGCGATGCCCGGCGTGACCGTGGCGCTGCCGCTCCGGCGGGCCGTCCCGCCGCCGGAGGAAGCCGTCTTGCCGTCGGCCGAGGAGCCGCCGAAGTCCTGCCCGCCGAACTCCCCGAGCGCGGCGCGCGCCTGGGAGATCCGGATGGCCTCCATCGTCATGTCGTGCCGCATCTCCGAGCGGCTCCAGGCGCGCTCGGCGAGCTCCCACATGGTCGTCAGGTGCACCGGGTTGGTCCCGGTGACCTCGGCCAGGGCGACGATCGCGCCCTTGGGCGCGAGCAGCCGGCCGTTCAGGTAACGCTCCCACGACGTCTTGCTGTAGCCCGTGCGGTCCGCCACCGACGCGATACTCAGACCGCTGCGGTCCACGAGTCTGCGCAACTGGCTGGTGAACTCCCTGATCTGTGGATCGAGCTCATCCGGCAAGGCCCTCCAACGAGGCATTGCTTCCCCCCTCTTCCCCCCGGTTCGTGCTGTTATGTCCCGCGCTGTACGCCCCGCGCGCGGCGGCCTTGGCCGAGTCCCCGTTGTGGCTACCCACAGGGATGCGCCCACTCAGGATCTCAGTTCCCTGACCGGGGGCGCACAGGAGCACGGGGACCGCGCGCGCTACACCCTGGACCGTCCCGATTGTCCACGCCAACGCCGTGTCGCACCAGTTCGTGCGAAATCGGAAGGAGGACGTACCGGAACCGTCACTTCCGTGCCACAGCGCACTGACAGCCGTTGAACAGGAAGTTCGCGGTGCACAAGGGTGGGTCGTGGGCGGCGGCCCGCCCTTCCTCGGGGGAGAGGACGGACCGCCGTCCTCGTCATTCGCTGGTGACCGTGAAGTGCAGCGTGTCCTTCAGGAACGGGATCTGCAGCCACGGCCTCGGCTGCGCCATCAGCGCCAGCATGACGATCACCAGGCCCAGCACCCCGTACGTGACGATGTCCGTGAAGCGGGAGCGGACGGCGAGCATGCCGACGTCCGGCAGCAGCCAGCGCAGCACGCCGCCGCCGAGCAGGGCAATGCCGATCAGCAGCGTCCCGAGCCGGAACTGGTCGAACGCGGTCACCAGCAGGCCCACTCCGGCCAGGCCGAGCACGGCGAGAACCGGCCACTGCCGCGCGGGCGCGGGCGCGTCACCGGAGGCGGCCCGGCCGCCGCCCTCGGGCCGCGCGGTGTCCTTGGTGAACAAGGGGAACCGCCGGGTGACCCGCCGCGGCCGCCCCTCGGCGTCGGGCGCGCTGACGGGGTCCCGGACGGTGATGTCCTCGGACGCGTCCTGCCCGCTGGGAGCCTGGTGCTCAGCCGACACTGCGCTCCGCCGCCTCGACCACGTTGACGAGCAGCTGGGCACGGGTCATCGGGCCGACCCCGCCGGGGTTCGGCGAGATGAAGCCGGCGACCTCGGCGACGTCGGGGTGGACGTCGCCCACGATCCTGCCCTCGGCGCTGCGGGAGACGCCGACGTCGAGGACGGCCGCGCCCGGCTTGACGTCCTCGGCGCGGATCAGGTGGGCGGAACCGGCCGCGGCGACGATGATGTCCGCGCGCTTCAGGTGCGCCGACAGGTCACGGGTGCCGGTGTGGCACTGGGTCACGGTCGCGTTCTCGCTGCGGCGCGTGAGCAGCAGCGGCATCGGGCGGCCGATGGTGACGCCGCGGCCGACGACGACGACCTCGGCGCCCTTGATCTCCACGCCGTACTGCCGCAGGAGGGTGAGGACGCCGTTGGGGGTGCAGGGCAGCGGCGCCGGCTCGTTGAGGACGAGGCGCCCGAGGTTCATCGGGTGCAGGCCGTCCGCGTCCTTGTCGGGGTCCATCAGCTCGAGGATGCGGTTCTCGTCGATGCCCTTGGGGAGCGGCAGTTGCACGATGTACCCGGTGCAGGCCGGGTCCTCGTTCAGCTCGCGCACGACCGCCTCGATCTGCTCCTGCGTCGCCGTGGCGGGCAGCTCCCGCTGGATGGAGGCGATGCCGACCTGGGCGCAGTCGCGGTGCTTGCCGGCGACGTACTTCTGACTGCCGGGGTCGTCCCCGACGAGGATCGTGCCGAGGCCGGGCGTGACGCCCTTCTCCTTCAGCGCCGCCACGCGGGCGGTCAGATCGGACTTGATCGCGGCTGCGGTGGCCTTGCCATCGAGAATCTGGGCGGTCATGGGCCCATCCTCGCGGATGACCCGCCCGTCGTTCCAATCCGGCCGCAATCCGGGCACCGCGGGGCCCCTCCCCCCGTATCCGCTCATGATCAGCGATGTTGCACTTGCACAACACATCGGGAATGCGGCTGGACAAGCCACTCAGTGGTGAAGAACGATGACCTGACAAGTGCCGCGGGCAGCTCAACGGGGGGACGGTCGCAATCTGAAGAACTCTCCTCCACGCGGATGCCACGCGTCGTCCCCGCACTCGGAACAACGGAGGAAAGTCCGCCATGAGCTACGGCGACCCGAACAATCCCTACGGCGCTCCCCAGGGGCAGCAGCCGCAGCAGCCGGGCTACGGCTACCCGCAGCAGCAGGGGCAGGCGCCGGGTTACGGCTACCCGCAGGCCCCTCCGGTCTCCCCCTACGGCGGTCCCCCGGCGCCGACCACGATGCCCGGCTCGGTGAGCGCGGCCCGCGTGATGATGTGGGTGATCGTCGGCCTCCAGGTCCTCGGCGTGGTGCTCTTCGCCTTCGCCGCCGCGGCCCTGAACGCCGCGAAGGACGACGAGTCCCTCAAGGACAACACCGCCTTCCAGGACCTGGTCGGTGATTCGACCGGCGTGATCTGGGGCTACGTGGTGTTCGGCGTGGCCTGGCTGGTGTTCGCGGCCGTCCTGGCGACGAAGTTCAAGAACGGCGGCAACGGCGCCCGGATCACCATCCTGGTCTTCGCCATCATCACGGCCGTCCTCGGCATCTACCCGTTCGTCATCGTGGGCCTGGTGCACACCATCCTGGCCATCCTGGTCGCGGTGTTCGTCGGCAACGCGAACGGCAAGGCCTGGTTCAACCGCCCCCGCTACTGAGCGGAGCCGGTCGACCGGACCGGTTCACGCCAATCACATCCAAGGGCCGTGTCTCACCCGTACGAGGGGGGCACGGCCCTGGTGCGTCGCCCTAGTCTGACGGTGGTAGCTGTCAGGCACGGGGAGAGCACCTTGTACAGCATCATCGTGGTACCTCCGCCGACCACGGAGGACGAGCGAAACCGACCCCAGATCAGACTCGCGCCCGGCGAACGCCTCACCTTCGGCCGGTCCGCGCACGACAACGACCTCCGCATCGCCCACGACGGAGTCTCCCGCCGGGCCGGTGAGATCACCGCGCAGGGCGCCTTCTGGATCCTGAGCAACCTCAGCCGCGAGCAGACCTACGTCGTGGAGAACCCGGAGGGCGCGGGCGAACACGTCAAGGTCGCGCCCGGGCGGCTGGACGCCCCCATCCCCTTCGAGTTCTCGCGGATCGTGCTGCCCGCCGCCGGCGACCTGCTGCCCCTGGAGGTGTGGGCGCCGCGCCACGACTACCTGAGCGGCACGGGCGGCCTCGACGGCGCCACGACCGCGCCGGCCTTCTCCGTCGACCGCACCAAGCGGTACTTCGCGGTCCTGGCCGCCCTGTGCGAACCGCGCCTGCGCGGCACCCCGCACGCGCCGCTGCCCACCGTCGACCAGGTCGCCGACCGACTGCGCCCCACCTGGCCGGCCGCGTCCCGCACGTCGGTGCAGTGGAACATCGACTACCTCGCCGTGAAGCTGCGCCTGAAGCCGGGCCCGGAGAGCGCGGATCCCGGCCCGCGGCTCAACGGCAAGAAGGAGTCCCTGGTCTCCCTGGCGCTCCGCTTCGACCTGGTCCGGGAGGACGACCTCGCCGTCCTGGCCGCCCCGCCGGGCCGGGTGACCCGGTGACCGAGCCCTACGCCGTGCCCGTGCCGAAGGGCTACCGGGTCGGCGTCTGGGAGGTGCGCGAGCCCATCGCGACCGGCGCCTTCGGCAGTGTGTACGCCGCCCGGCGCGCCGGTGACGCCCCCGGGCGGGGAGAGGGCCGCTCCCGCCCCCACGCGGGCGAGCCGGAGCTGCCCCGGACGGCGGCCCTGAAGTTCCTGCCCACCGGCACGGCGACGCCCCGCAGGCTGAACCATCTGCGCGAGCTGATCGAGCGGGAGGTCGAGCTGTACCGGCGGCTGAGGCATCCGCGGCTGGTGCGGATGTACGAGACGCTGACGGTCGACGACCCGGACCGCCCGGAGCTGGACGGCGCCACCGTCCTCGTCCTGGAGCGGGCGCAGGGCTCCCTGTCCGCGCTGCTCACGGCCACGCCCCGCCCCGCCGCAGGGCCCGCGCTGCTCGCGCAGATCTGCGAGGGGCTGGCCCAGCTGCACGGCGCCGGCTGGGTGCACGGCGACCTGAAACCGGCCAACGTGCTGCTCATGGAGGACGGTTCGGTCCGCCTCGCCGACTTCAACATGGCCGCCGAGCTGGAGGGCACCCACGCCTACACCCCGGCCTTCTCCACGCCCGACTACACCCCGCCGGAACTGTTGTGGACCGAGATCGGCGAACGCGGCCGCCGCATCCGCCCATCCGCCGACGTGTGGGCCTTCGGCGTCCTCGCCCACCTCGTCCTCACCGACTCCTTCCCGCTGCCCGGCGCCACCCCGACGGCCCGGCGCGACGCGGCGGCGGCCTACGCCCGCGGCACCGACGAACTGCGCCTGTCGCCCGACCTGCCCGAGGCCTGGCGGGAGATCGTCCGCGGGTGCCTGACCCGCACCCACACGGACCGCATCACCACCGATGCCCTGCTGCGCCGCGTCGAGGCGGCCACCGGCACGGGCCATCTCCCCTTCCGCCTGCCCCGGTTGCGCCCGCCCCGCCACCGCCTCCGCCGGCTGTCCCTCGCCGCGGCCGCTGCGGCCATCGCCACCGCCGCCCTGGCCTACGGCATCGGCGTCCGGGGCGACGACGCCCCGGGCGGCGGCAGCGGCGGCTCCGGCGCGACGGCGAACGTCTCCGCCGCCGCGTACGGCGCCGCCGAACTCCGCACCGACCGGGGCGTCCCGCCCGCCTACCGGCTGCTGATCGTCGAGACGGCGCACGACTGCGACCAGAAGGACGTCACCCCGGTGCTGATCGCCGCCATGCTGAAGGTGGAGAGCGACTTCGACCCGGACCTCGCCGACCCCGCCAACGACGAGTACGGCATCGCCCGCTGGACCCCGCGCGTGCTGCGCTGGTGGATGAACGAGGACGGCACCCCCGGGGAGACCGTCCCCCACCCCCCCTTCCCGCCCGCCGAGTCGATCCCGGCGATGGGCCGCTACCTGTGCTGGATCGCCCCGCGCCTGCACGAGGAACTGCCGGGCGACCGGCGGGTCCTGATCGCCGCGGCCTACCGCAGGTCGTACCGGACGGTGAACGCGGCCGGCGGCGTCCCCCCGGACGTACGCGCCTACGCCGACCGCGTCGCCCACTACCTCAAGGAGTACGCCCCGCCCGGGAAGAGGTGACCCTGAGAGGTCTGGGGTTCTCCGCCGCCCGGACCCCGGTCATCTTTCACGAACCCTTCACAGACGCGCTGTATCAGGCGCGATGCTTCGTACTCGTTCGAATACGTCCCATACCCTGCCCTTCGTCGGACAGGGGGCCGCATCCCCTGCCGTCACTGGAGGAGGGGGATGGCTCCATGTACAGCGTCATCGTCGTGCCGCCGACGGGCGGCAGCGCGCAGGGGCAGGTCAGGATCGCCCCGGGGGAACGGCTGGCGTTCGGCAGGGCCGGGACGGACGGCGGACTCACCATCGACCACCCAGGAGTGCCCCGGGTCGCCGGAGAGATCACGGCACACCGGTCCTTCTGGCTGCTGAGCAACCTCAGCGAGGACCAGACCTACGTGGTGGAGAACCCCGAGGGCGCCGGAGAACACCTCAAGATCGCGCCGGGCCGGCTCGAAGCGCCCGTGCCGTTCGAGTTCGCGCGGGTGGTCCTGCCCGCCGCGGGTGACCTGCTCAGCTTCGACGTCTGGGCCCCGCGCCACGCCTTCCGCAGCGCCGACCGCCAGGGCCTGGCCGGCCCCGTCACGGCGCCGGCGTTCGCCCTGGACCGCACCAGCCGGTACTTCGCGGTACTGGCCGCCCTGTGCGAGGCCCGGCTGCGCGGTGAACCGCACGCGCCGCTGCCCGCGGTGGAGCAGTTGGTGGAGCGGTTACGGGGCGTGTGGCCGACGGTCAGCCGGTCCGCCGTGTACTGGAACATCGACTACCTCGCGCTCAAACTCCGGCTGCGCCCCGGCCCCGACACCGCCACGCCCGGCCGCCGCGTCAACGGCAAGAAGGAGTCCCTGGTCTCCCTCGCGCTCCGCTTCGACCTGGTCCGCGAGGACGACCTGGTGGTGCTGGCCGCCCCGGCCGGAGAGGTGGTCCGATGACCGGCCGGTCGTACGCCGTCCCCGAGCGCGCTGCGCGAGAACGGCACGGCGTGACCTGCCCGGGCCGGGGGCTGTTCTCCCTGTCAGCCGCAGGAGTGGTACTTGTACCCCGCCTGGCGCGAGTCGTCCTTGCGGTCCGGGAAGACGTACTTCCCGTCGGTGTTGCGGCTCAGGTCGAAGCTGTGCTTCTTGCCCTCGTACCTCAGATACAGCGTCTTGTTGCTGCTGGTCGACCCACCGGTCCGGTACATGTGCTTGTTGGCCCGGCTGAGGGTCTTCTCACCGACGATGCCGTCCGCGCTGACCCCCAGCGTCTTCTGCAGGTCCATGGTGGCGTAATGGGTGCGCCAACCGAAGTACCCGTCGATGTGCGACTTCTCGAAGATCTTGTTGTCGTAGTGCGTGGCGTAGGCCCCCTCTGCCCAGAGGATGCGCTGCCACAGGCACGTCGCGTTGGAGTCCCGCCAGGGGGACAGGTGGGACAGTTCGCCCTCGTCGTCCCAGTCGTCGGAGAACCTGTCGTACCCCCGCACCCACCCGTCGGACACCGCCGCCGAGGCAGGCGATGCCGCCAGTCCCAGCGTGGTGGCCATGGCTGCTCCCATGACCGCCGCGATCGCCCGTGAACGCTTCCCGTGAAAGCTCATGTGCTCCCCCTCGTGTCGTGTTCGCCATCCGCATGGTCACACCTGGGGGGTGCCGGGGGACCCTGAAAAGATCCAGGGTCGGTCACGGGCGCATGGATGATGAACACACGACCCTTCAACTGTCCGTATGACGTACCCGAGGAAGGTGCACACATGAGACCGACCCGTACCGCCCTGACCATCGTGGTCACCACCGCCCTTGCCCCGGCGCTCCTGATGACCGGCCCGGCCTTCGCCGCGGAGTCCGTCGCGTCGTCCGCCGTCACCGTGGCGAGCGCGGCCGGTTCCGACGACGACCTGTCCGACGACGACGTCCGCGTCGCGATCATGCGGATCATCGGCGACCCGAACACCGGTAGGGCCGTGTACGCCGCCGCGCAGCAGGCCATGGACGGAACCATCGACGACCAGCGGTACTTCCTGGAGACGGGCCGCTGGATCGCCCAGGCCGAGGACGATCGGGTCGCCGTCGCCCGTATCCTCGCCTCCGCCGACCCGAAGACCGACAGAGCGGTCATCCGGGAGGCCAACGAGGCCCTCGACGCCAATACCCCGGAAGCCCTGCGCGCCTTCCTGGAGACCGGCTACCGCCTGGCCGTCGCCGAGGACGACCGCGTCCGTGTCGCCCGCATCCTCGCCGACCCGACGATCAGCGACGCGCTGCGGGCCGCGGCGGAGGACGCCATCGACGGGACGCCGGAGGAGTTGCGGTACTTCATCGAGGTGGGCCAGTACGAGGTGGACGGCTAGGCCGTACTTCTGGAACGCCCTCGCTCCGCCCTCCGTTGCGGGGCAAGGATGGTCCTCATGTCCGAGGGAGGGGACGGATTCGTGCACAGCGCGTCCGGACAGCAGCCGCACGCGGTGCCCGTACCGCGGGGCTACCGCGTAGGCCACTGGGAGGTGCGGGAGCCTCTCGGGTCCGGCGCCTTCGCGACCGTGTATGCGGGCCGGCCGACCGGCGAGGCGGATCCGGCCCTGCCGCGCCGAGCCGCCCTGAAGTTCCTGCCCACCGGCACCCGCACCCCACGCCAGCTGCGCCATCTACGCGAACTGGCCGAGCGCGAGGTGGAGTTGCTGGGACGACTGCGCGCGCCCCGCCTCATCCGCATGCACGAAACGCTGACGGTCGACGACCCGGACCACCCGGAGCTGGACGGCGCCACCGTCATCGTCCTGGAACGGGCCGAGGGCTCTCTGGACGCCGTACTGGAACACGACCCGACACCCGAGTCGGGCCCGGCCCTGCTGGCCCAGGTCTGCGAGGGCCTGCACCAGTTGCACCACGCGGGCTGGATCCACGGCGACCTGAAACCGGCCAACGTACTGCTCATGAAGGACGATTCGGTACGGCTCGCCGACTTCAACATGGCCGCCGAACTGGAAGGCACCCACGCCTACGCACCCGCCTTCGCCACACCCGACTACACCCCGCCCGAGCTGCTGTGGCCCGAGGTCGACGAACGCGGCACGCGCATCCGTCCGACCGCCGACATCTGGGCCTTCGGTGTCCTCGCCCATGTCGTCCTGACCGGAGAGTTTCCGCTGCCGGGCGGGACGACCGAGGGGCGCGTCGACGCGGCGATGCGTTACGCACGCGGCACGGACGAACTGCGACTGTCCCCTGAACTGCCCGAGGACTGGCGGGAGATCATCACCGACTGTCTCGCCCGCACACACGCCGAGCGCACCACCGCGGCGGCACTGCTGCCCCGCGTCACGAAGGCCGCGGGCGTCACCCCACCGGCCCGGCTCCCCCGACTGCGCCCCCGCTTCTGGCAGCGACGCCCCGTACTCACGGCGACGCTCACCTTGGCCCTGCTCATCACGACGACGTCGGCGGTCTCGGCCTACCGTCATGTCACCACGGACGATGGAACGCCGGTGTACGCGGCCCTGCCCAGAGAGCGGGCGTTCCCCACCAATGCGCGCGGCGAAGTGGTCTACGGCTACCACCGCTGCCCGGAGGACAGCGTCTGCTTCTTCAGCGAGCACAACGGCAACGGCGACATGTGCGTCTGGCAGGGCGACGACCCGGACTGGCAGTCGGGCGAGGACACCTGCACCTGGGCCGCCGACGCCCCGGTGCGTTCGATCTTCAACAACATCGACGACAGCCATGAGGAGAGTGCCGTCGCCTACTTCCGGGGCACCGACTTCTCCCCCGCGGACGCGGACCGCCGCCGCCTGGCGCAGCGCACCGGGTGCAGCGCGGTGAACAGCATGGGAAACCTGGCGGGCACGTATGCGCCGCGCTCGCACCGGCTGATCGACAGTTGCTCGTCGTTCACGGCGGTGGTGGATGTCCTGACGCCGTGGTGAGGGGTCCGGCCACAGCGACTTGGTGAGCCTCTCCCCTGACGACCCTGGAACATTTCAGGTTCATCCGCGGCCTGCCCCCCCATGATTGCGGCGCGGACAAGCCACAGGGCAGCAGTCTTCGCAGGACTCCTTACAGCAAGCCTCATGGGCGGTGCGATCGCTGCCGCACCGGCCACGTCCGCCGCCTCGTATCCGACGTGCAACGGCGTCAAGACCGTGAAGGCCGGCGGGACGGACACCGTCAAGCAGCCGTACCACAAGGGCAGCGACACCAGGAACTGCATCCTGAAGTACGGCAACGAGAGCTCGGCCGTCAAGGAGCTTCAGTTCAACCTGCTCCACTGCCACAACCTGAGCACAGGCGGGCTCGACGGCATCTACGGGGACAAGACACGTGAGGCCGTCGAGGCGGTGCAGAGGGACGCGAAGATCGACGTGGACGGGATCTACGGCCCTGACACCCGCAAGGCGATGGACTGGTACTTCTACCGGAACGGCGACCCCGGGCGCAGCTGCCTGCCCGGTAGCTTCATCGGCTGACCGGCCCCGCCCGCCATCGCACAGCCCCACTGCGCCCCCGCCCCGTTCCCGCCGCATCCAGGACGCACCCGGCGCCGGGACGATAGCCTCTCAACAACCAACTGGCTCGGTATGAGGGCACGTTGAGAAGGAAAGCAGGGCGGGGGGACCCATGACGGACCAGTCACCCGGGTCGCCGTACACACCGGTGTACGGCGGCACCGCGCTGCCGCAGGCGGGTGCCACCCCGCTGCGCCCCGCCGACCCCGGCCGCATCGGGCCCTATCTGCCCCTCGGCCTCCTCGGCAGCGGCGGCATGGGCCGCGTCTACCTCGCCCGCCCCGCCGACGGCGCCCCCGGCCTCGCCGCCGTCAAGGTGATCCGCCCCGAGTACGCCGAGGACCACCGCTTCCGGCGGCGTTTCGAGCGGGAAGCCGCCCTGCACGTCCGGGTGCGTACAGCGCGGGCGCCCCAGCTGCTCGGCACGGGATTCGACGACTCCCTGCTGTGGATGGCGACGCAGTACCTGCCCGGCCTCAACCTCGCCGACGCCGTCCGCGAGTGCGGCCCGCTCGACGTCGCCGGGGTGTGGCGGCTGGTCGGTGATCTCGGGCAGGCTCTGGCAGCGCTGGCGGACGCCGGTGTGGTGCACCGGGATCTCAAGCCGTCCAACGTGATCCTCTCCCAGCAGGGCGCGCACATCATCGACTTCGGTATCGCGCGGGCCACCGACAGCAGCGTGATCACCTCGACCGGGAACCGGGTCGGCACACCCGCGTTCATGGCGCCCGAGTACCTGCGCGAGGGCCACTGCGACACCGCGTCCGACGTCTTCTCCCTCGCGGGAAGCCTGATCTACGCGGCCACGGGGCGCGCCCCTTTCGGTGACGGGACGGGCGTCGACGTGATGCACCGTGTCGCGTTCGAGGCACCCAAGTCCGAGGTCATGGCCGGACTCGCGGCCCGGGACGCCGGACTGGCCACGCTGCTTGCCGCCTGCCTCTCCAAGGATCCCGCCGACCGCCCCCTGCCTCGGCAACTGACCGAGGCCGCAGAGGCAGCCGGGGACCCCCACGCCGCCTCCTGGCACGAGCCGCTGGACGGCCGACTGCTCGCCCGACAGCAGGCCTGCGCCGCACTGGAACGATTCACCCTCCCGAAGGCCGCTCACGAGACCGTCCAGTTACGCGGACCGGCCCGGAGCACAGCAGGTCCTGCCGCCGGCCCTGACCCCGAGCAGAGTCCCGCGCGGGACGGCGGCGGGCGCACGAAACGGAAGGTGCACCTCGCCGTCGCAGCCGGTCTCACCGTGTGCGCCGTCGTTGCAGGAACCTTCTTCCTCTCCCGGCCGTCCGTCGGCGACACCGCCTCGGCCGTGCCGACAGCGGTCGCCACCAGCACCGGCGACGACGCCCGGACCTCCCCTCCGCCCGGTTCCTCCACATCACCCCCCGGCGAGGAGGAGAAGCAAGGCGCGTCGGGGGCGCGGGCGGACGAGGCGGCAACCGCTCCGAGGCCGGACGGGGGCGAAACCCGAGCCGAACCCAGCGCCGAGGCCTCCGGCGCCTCGGACGGGGGCGAAGAGGGCGGGGGCGAAGAGGGCGGGGGCAGGGACGGAGGCGACCCGACCGCCGCACCCACCAGGACGGCTACCGCCCCCGGCACCCCTCCCTGGATCTCCCGGTGCACGTACTACTCCGGCACCGAGCTCACCGTCCGCGGCGACAAGGGGCAGCGCGTGGTCCAGGTGCAGTGCATGCTCACCCAGCGCGGCCTCAAGGTCGGCGACGCGGGCGTGGACGGGCAGTTCGGCGGTGCCACGCAAGCCGCCGTCAAGAGGTTCCAGAGGGCCAAGGGCCTCTCCGCGGACGGCGAGGTGGGACCCGACACCTGGGCGGCGCTGCGGAGTTCGACGTAGCTCGACGTAGGCAGGGTGCCGGTTCAGTCGGGCCCGTGTTGCCAGCGGAAGGACGCGAGGCCCGGGCCCGCCGGCCGACGACCGGCGGGCCCGTCCCTGTCATGGTGACGCGGCTCAGTGGAAGAAGTGCCGCGTCCCCGTGAAGTACATCGTGATGCCGGCCTTCCGCGCGGCCTCGACGACCAGCTCGTCACGGACCGAACCGCCGGGCTGGACGATGGCCCTGACGCCGGCGGCGCCCAGGACGTCGATGTTGTCGGGGAACGGGAAGAACGCGTCCGAGGCGACGTAAGAGCCCCGGGCCCGCTCCTCCCCGGCCCGCTCCACCGCCAGCTTGCAGGAGTCGACGCGGTTGACCTGGCCCATGCCGACGCCGACCGAGGCACCGTCCTTGGCGAGCAGGATCGCGTTGGACTTCACGGCCCGGCACGCCTTCCAGGCGAAGGCGAGCTGCCGCAGCTCCTCGGCGTCCAGCGCCTCGCCGGTCGCGAGCGTCCAGTTCGCCGGATCGTCGCCGTCGGCCTGGAGCCGGTCGGTGACCTGGAGCAGCGCGCCGCCGTCGATCGGCTTGACCTCGACCGGGGCGGAGGGGCCGTCGGGGCAGCGCAGGACACGGATGTTCTTCTTCTTGGTGAGGGCCTCCAGCGCGCCGTCCTCGTAGTCCGGCGCGACGATGACCTCGGTGAAGATCTCCGCGACCTGCTCCGCCATCTCCTTGCTGACCGGGCGGTTGACCGCGATCACGCCGCCGAACGCCGACAGCGGGTCGCAGGCGTGCGCCTTGCGGTGCGCCTCGGCGACGTCCGAACCGACCGCGATACCGCACGGGTTGGCGTGCTTGATGATCGCGACGCACGGCTCGGCGTGGTCGTACGCGGCACGGCGGGCGGCGTCCGTGTCGGTGTAGTTGTTGTACGACATCTCCTTGCCGTGCAGCTGCTCGGCCTCGGCGAGGCCGCCCGTGCCGGAGACGTAGAGCGCGGCGGGCTGGTGCGGGTTCTCGCCGTAGCGCAGGGTGTGCTCGCGCTCCCAGGTGGCGCCCAGGAAGTCGGGGAATTGCGACTCGTCGACCGGCGCGTAGGAGGAGGCGAACCAGGAGGCGACGGCGACGTCGTAGGCGGCCGTGTGCTGGAAGGCCTCCGCGGCGAGCCGCTTGCGGGTGGCGAGGTCGAAGCCGCCGTCCTGGACGGCCTTGAGCACATCGGCGTACCGGGCCGGGCTGGTGACGACCGCGACCGAGGGGTGGTTCTTGGCGGCGGCGCGGACCATCGAGGGGCCGCCGATGTCGATCTGCTCCACGCACTCGTCGGGCGAGGCGCCGGAGGCGACGGTCTCGCGGAACGGGTAGAGGTTGACGACGACGAGGTCGAACGGCTCGACACCCAGCTCGGCGAGCTGCCGCTGGTGGTCCTCCAGCCGCAGGTCGGCGAGGATGCCCGCGTGCACGCGCGGGTGCAGGGTCTTCACCCGGCCGTCCAGGCACTCGGGGAAGCCGGTGAGTTCCTCGACCTTGGTGACGGGGACGCCGGCAGCGGCGATCTTCGCGGCGGTGGAACCGGTGGAGACGAGCTCGACCCCGGCCTCGTGGAGCCCGCGCGCGAGGTCTTCCAGACCGGTCTTGTCGTAGACGCTGACGAGCGCCCGGCGAAGGGGCCGCTTGTTGCTCTCGGCGGTCACTGGATAACTACCTTTCGTCCCTCAATGCGATAGCCGTTGCGGGCGAGCCGCCCCACGACCTCGACGAGCAGCCTTCGCTCGACTTCCTTGATGCGCTCGTGGAGAGCGCCTTCGTCGTCCTCGTCCCGGACCTCCACCACGCCCTGCGCGATGATCGGCCCGGTGTCGACGCCGTCGTCGACGAAGTGGACGGTGCAGCCGGTGACCTTGGCGCCGTACGCGAGCGCGTCCCGCACGCCGTGGGCTCCCGGGAAACTGGGCAGCAGGGCGGGGTGCGTGTTGACGAACCGCCCGCCGAACCGGGCCAGGAACTCCTTGCCGACGATCTTCATGAACCCGGCGGAGACGACGAGGTCGGGCTCGAAGGCGGCGACGGCCTCGGCGAGGGCGGCGTCCCACTCCTCGCGGGTTCCGTGGTCCTTGACCTTGCAGACGAAGGTCGGCAGCCCGGCGCGCTCGGCGCGGGCCAGCCCCTCGATGCCCTCGCGGTCGGCGCCGACGGCCACGACCTCGGCCCCGTACTCCTGCGCGCCGGTGGCGGCGATCTCGTCGAGCAGCGCCTGCAGGTTGGTGCCGGATCCGGAGACCAGCACGACGAGGCGCTTGGCGCGCGGGGCCACGGGCTTGGCGGCCACGGTGGTGGGCCTTTCTCGGGGGAGCGTCTGTCCAGGCGGCCGGACCTCGGCGTATGTGCCTTGGCGTATCACGCTTGGCGTTTGTACATTCATACGAATGCTTCGCGCCCCCGGATACGGGGAAGCCTACGAACCGGCCGACCGTCAGCAACGATACCGGCACACCGGACGGCCCCCACGGGACGGGGGCCGGGCCGGGGGGTAGCGTCTGGGCGGAGCCGGTTCGGGAACGCCGTCCGGACGCGGTGCGTTCAGGAGGTGTCGGACCCGGGCCCGACATCGTTCAGTTCTGTCCACTCATTCCTCCTCACCTACGGGAAGACGCTCACTTGATGCCGGACCGCAGCCTGCGACTCCTCACGTTCCCCCAGCTGTCGCCACAGGGAGGGGAGCGCGGCGCCGTGCTGCTGCGGGAGCGCCCCAGCTCACCGCCCGACGCGCCGTCGGACGGCGGCGACCGGGACGGGCGGGGGCGCGGCTCCCAGGAGGACAACCCCTTCGCCCCGCCGCCCGAGGGCACGCCGGACCGGCCCTGGCAGCCGCGGCGGCCGTCCGGCGACGACGCGCAGGACGGCGGGGAGCGCGACCGTTCGCCGTGGGGCAGCCAGTGGAGCGACCGTCAGCCCGGCCGCTCCCAGGGCGGCTTCGGCGAACGCCCCCGCGGCGGCCCCGAGGGCCCGGGCGGCCCCCAGGGCGGCGGCCCGAACATGCGCTGGGACCCCACGGACCCGGCCCAGCGCCGCGCGCGCTACGCCCTGCTGTCGGGCATGTGGGCCTTCTTCTTCGCCCTCTTCAGCTGGCCGTACGTGGCGCTGCTGCTGGGCGCGCTGGCCCTCTACTGGGCCATCAGCTCCCTGCGCGCCAAGCCCCGCAGGCCCGACCCGGACTCCCCGGCCCCCGAGCAGCAGGGCCGCCCCCAGACGACGGCGGCGGTGAGCGGCCTGGTCACGGCCTCGCTGGCCATCGCCCTGGTCGCCGCGACCTTCACCGCCCAGCTGGTCTACCGCGACTACTACACGTGCACGAACGACGCCCTAACGAACGAGGCGAGGCAGTCCTGCTCGAAGCTGCTGCCGGAGGAACTGCGCGGGGTGCTGGGGACGAACGGCTGACGCCTCGCGCACCCTAGGGGCGGCCCTGCCCGGAGGCGGGGGTGTCGGGGTTGTCGGGTGGGGGTGCGGTGGTTCGAGGGCGCGGCTCCGGGGCGGCCTGCGTGGGCGGCAGGGAGTCGTGTGGTTCCCGTGGCCGGTCGGACGGCAGCAGGAAGTCGTAGGACTCGAAGTCCGTGTCGTCCTCGTCCCCGAGGCCGTACAGGGCGTCGTGGTCGAAGGGCGCGTAGGGGACGTAGGGCGTGTCAGGCGAGCCGGGTGTGTCCGGCTCGGGCTCGGGAGGGCGGGGCGGCGTCTTCTCGTCCGCCGATGAGGCCTCGACCCGGTGATGCCCAGAGGCCCCGGTACGCCCAGGAACGCCGGCACCCCCGGCGACTCCGGCACCCCCCGCGACTCCGGTGATCCCGGCGACTCCGGTGATCCCGGCGACTCCGGCGATCCCGGCGACTCCAGGGCGCCTGAACCAACCCCGGCCCCGACGCGGCCCGGTCCGCAGCCGCCCGTCCCGCTGCGTGCCCTCGGCCGTGTCCTCCCGCTGCCTGCCGATCGTCGGCTCCGCCGACCGGGGCGACCGGCATCGCCAGGCCCGTACCCCGACCGCCGTCGGGATCGCCACCAGCGCGAGCCAGGCCAGTGTCGCGGCGCCCACCTGCCACCACACCGGCCCGAAGCCGGCCAGGACGGCGGCCCCGAGCGGTCCGCCCGCCAGCGCGGCGAGCCCCGCGAGCACGGCCGCGCAGAGCACGGCCGTGAGACCTGCGGCACGGGCGGTGCGCCCCGCCGACCAGACCACGGCACGCCCGCCGCCCGGCCTCGTCCCCCCGCCGCCCGGCCTCGTCGCCCCGCCGCCCGGCCTCGTCGCCCCGCCCTCCGGCTCGGCCGCGCCTTTCGCGACCATCCGAGCCGACGACGGCGCCCGCGACCACCGGCACGGCCCCGGCCGCCCAGTTCACCGGCGCCCCCTCCCCCGCCTCCGGCACCGCCGCCAGCAGCGGGAACGGCGGCAGCAACGGAGCCGGCGCGGAGGACAGCGGGCTGACGACATGACCGGTGCCCAGGGCGAAACCGGGGCCGAGGGCGTAGGCGGCACCCCACACCGCCGCGTTCGGCAGCAGGGCCGCGCACAGCAGCAGCACCGCGAACCGCCCCGACCACGCCTCGGTCAGCCGGAGCAACGACGTCTGGGCCGCCGTACCGTGCCCCACGAGCGACACCGCCACGAGCAGCGCGCCGCCCCCGACCAGCACCGCCAGGCCGGCCCCCGCCGCCCGGGCGACGACACCCGGGCGGCCGTGCGGGCCGAGGACCAGCGGCCGTACTCCCGCCGGCAGCACGCCCAGCAGCCGTCGCAGCGGCCCGCCCGGACGGCCGTACGCCGACCACACCCCCGCTCCCGCGGCCACGACCGCGACCAGTGGCACGGACACCCCCGTCCACACCCACGACGGCCGCAGCGCACCGCCCGCGGCGTACAGGGCCGCGGGCGCGGCGACGGCGAGGTAGCCGAGGACGACACCCGTCCAGGCGGTGCGGGCGGGAACCAGCGGCGGCCCGTCGCCCGGCCCCGCGGCGTCACCGAAGCCGTCGTTCTCGTAGCAGGCGTTCCCGGCGAAGTCGTCGTCCTCGCCTCCCGGGCCGCCGTCCGTGGCGTCCCGCGCGGCCCGGTGCAGCAGCCACACGGGCAGCGCGAGCAGCAGCAGCGGGGTGACGCCGACGGGGGCGGGGACGCCGGAGAACGTGTCGGTGCGGATCAGTTCGGCTCCGTGGGCCAGCAGCCACAGCGCGGCCGCCACGTGCAGCGCGCCGCCGGGGCCGCTGTCGGGATACGGGGAGCTGATCCAGAGCATCATCACGAGCACGGCGAACGAGGCGAGCCCCAGGCCCGCCGCGACCGCACCGCCCAGCAGGCCGCCGGCCAGTCCGGGCGTACGGTCGCGCATCCGCGTGAGCAGGGGTGACGACGGACGTCGGCGAGCGGTCATCTCGATCACGCCCGCCATGCTCCCAACGACACGCGCTTTCCCGTCGTAACAGGCGAACCACCGCTGTGTCGCTCAATATACGTTTATGTGCTTTTCTGTTCGGAGGGGCGCCCTGTGACGCAGAGCCCTGCCATGCCGCTCCCCCCGCCGAAGGAACGCCGACGCCTGCGTGAGGCCGCCTCGCTGACGCGGGCTCAGCTGGCCTCTCAGGTGGGTGTCACCAGCGAGACGGTGCGCGGATGGGAGACCGGCCGCGTCACGCCGCGCGGCCGGAAAGGGGAGAAGTACGCGGAGTTGCTGAAGTCCCTGGGAACGGGAGGGGAGCTGACTCCGCTTCATGCCGGTGCCGCCGATCCCTACGATCCGGCACCCGACGAGGTGAAGTCCCGCCGCCCCCGCGGCCGCGCCCGCGCTCGGGCTCAGCACGGGAGTGCCGCCACGACGGAACACGGCCGGGCCTCCACGGCGGAGCGCGGCCGGGCCTCCACGGAGGAGCGGCGCCGGGCCTCCACGACGGGGCCGCGCCGTACCGCCGTCGCCGAGTCGGGCCGGGGACGCGCCTCGGCAACCTCCGACCGGTTCCACGGCCCGGCCTCGGTCCCCGTCCTCGACCGAGACCGTCCCCCGACGCTCGACCGGCGCACCGCCGCCCCCGGCCGGGCCGCGGGGTCGCGGCGGCCGGATGACGAGACCGGCGCCCTCACGCCGGACCAGGCCTTCGACGCGCTGTACGCCTTCTGCGCCCCCGCGCTCGTCCGGCAGACCTACCTGCTGACCGGGCGCCGGGAGCTGGCCCGGGAGGCGGTGGAGCGGGCGTTTCAGATCGCCTGGCAGCGCTGGCCCGAGGTGGCCCGTGACCGCGACCCGGCGAGTTGGGTGCGCGCGGCGGCGTACGAGTGCGCGCTCTCCCCGTGGCACCGGTTCCGTCCCCGCTACCGGCACTCCGAGCCGCCCCCTGCCGACCCGTTCGACCGGGCCCTGCTGGACACCCTGCTGAAGCTGCCGCCCTCGTACCGCCGCACGCTGCTGCTGTACGACGGCGTCGGGCTCGGCCTGCCCGAGACCGCGGCGGAGACCGAGGCGAGCACCCGGGCAGCGGCGAACCGGCTGGCGCACGCGCGTGAGGCCGTCGCCGAGCGGCTGCCGGAGCTGGCGGACCCGGAGGTGCTCCACTGGCGGCTGGTCGAACTGGCCTCCATCGAGCGGCTGCGCGCCGCCAAACCACTGGTGGTGCGGCGGGGCGGGGAACGCCGGGCCCGCTTCTGGACCAGGGCCGCCATCGCCTTCACGGCAGCCCTGATCGGCACCACGGCCCTCACTGTCCGCACCGCCCCGACGCGCTACGAGCCGCCCGTACCGCCGGGCGAGACGGTCCAGGGCGTGCCGCCACCGGTCGCGCCCGGGCCGCTGTCGGAGTCGGAGCGGGAACTGCGGGCGAAGCTGCGCGAGGCGGAGCAGAAGGGGCCGGAGCGGCTGATGCCGCAGCCGCGGTGACCGCAGTACGAGCCTGACATGGCGGTGGGCCCGCCCCCTGGCAGGGAGCGGGCCCACGGTCGGCCTGAGTGGCGTCAGCCGGCGAGGATCTCGCGGGCCAGCTTGGCCGTCTCGGTCGGCGTCTTGCCGACCTTGACGCCGGCGGCCTCGAGGGCCTCCTTCTTCGCGGCGGCCGTGCCGGAGGAGCCGGAGACGATGGCGCCGGCGTGGCCCATGGTCTTGCCCTCGGGCGCGGTGAAGCCCGCGACGTAGCCGACGACCGGCTTCTTCACGTTCTCCTTGATGAAGGCCGCGGCCCGCTCCTCGGCGTCGCCGCCGATCTCACCGATCATGACGATCAGGTCGGTGTCGGGGTCGGCCTCGAACGCGGCGAGCGCGTCGATGTGCGTGGTGCCGATGACCGGGTCGCCACCGATGCCGACGGCGGAGGAGAAGCCGATGTCCCGCAGCTCGTACATCATCTGGTACGTCAGCGTGCCGGACTTCGAGACCAGGCCGATGCGGCCCGGCTTGGTGATGTCGCCCGGGATGATGCCGGCGTTGGACTGGCCCGGGGTGATGAGACCGGGGCAGTTCGGGCCGATGATCCGGGTCTTGTTGCCCTTGGACACGGCGTAGGCGTAGAACGCGGCGGTGTCGTGGACGGCGATGCCCTCGGTGATGACGACCGCGAGCGGGATCTCGGCGTCGATGGCCTCGACGACGGCGGCCTTGGAGAAGGCCGGCGGGACGAAGAGGACGGATACGTTCGCGCCCGTCTTCTCCATCGCCTCGGCGACGGTGCCGAAGACCGGGATCTCGGTGCCGTCGACGTCGACGGTCGTGCCCGCCTTGCGCGGGTTCACGCCACCGACGATGTTCGTGCCGTCGGCCAGCATGAGCTTGGTGTGCTTCATGCCCGTGGCACCGGTCATGCCCTGGACGATGACCTTGCTGTCCTTGTTGAGGAAGATAGCCATGGCTGTGTAGTCCCTCGTCCCTTACTTCGCAGCAGCCGCGAGCTCGGCGGCCTTGTCGGCCGCGCCGTCCATGGTGTCCACGCGCTGGACCAGCGGGTGGTTGGCGTCGGAGAGGATCTTGCGACCCAGCTCGGCGTTGTTGCCGTCCAGACGGACGACGAGCGGCTTGGTGACGTCCTCGCCCTTGTCCTTGAGCAGCTGCAGCGCCTGGACGATGCCGTTGGCGACCTCGTCGCAGGCGGTGATGCCACCGAAGACGTTGACGAACACGGACTTGACGTCCGGGTCGCCGAGGATGATCTCCAGGCCGTTGGCCATGACGGCGGCGGAGGCGCCACCACCGATGTCGAGGAAGTTGGCGGGCTTGACGCCACCGTGCTTCTCACCGGCGTAGGCGACGACGTCCAGGGTGCTCATGACGAGACCGGCGCCGTTGCCGATGATGCCGACCTCGCCGTCGAGCTTGACGTAGTTGAGGTTCTTGGCCTTGGCGGCGGCCTCGAGCGGGTTGGCCGCGTCCTTGTCCTGGAGGGCCTCGTGCTCCGGCTGGCGGAACTCGGCGTTCTCGTCCAGGGAGACCTTGCCGTCCAGGGCGATGACGTCACCGGAGGCGACCTTGGCCAGCGGGTTGACCTCGACCAGGAGGGCGTCCTCCTTGATGAAGGTGTCCCACAGCTTGACCAGGACGTTGACGACCTTGTCGGCGACCTCGGCCGGGAACTTCGCGGCCTCGACGATCTCGCGGGCCTTGGCCTCGGTGACACCCTCGTTGGCGTCGATCGGCGTCTTGGCGACGGCCTCGGGGCGGGTGGCCGCCACCTCCTCGATCTCCATGCCGCCCTCGACGGACGCGATGGAGAGGAAGGTGCGGTTGGCACGGTCCAGGAGGAAGGAGACGTAGTACTCCTCCACGATCTCCGGGGCCGTCTCGGCGATCATCACCTTGTGGACCGTGTGGCCCTTGATGTCCATGCCGAGGATGTTGGTCGCGTGCTCGACCGCCTCGTCGGGGGTGGCGGCGAGCTTCACGCCACCGGCCTTGCCACGGCCGCCGACCTTCACCTGGGCCTTGACGACGGACTTGCCACCGAGGCGCTCGGTGGCTGCGCGGGCCGCCTCAGGCGTGTCGATGACTTCACCGGCCAGCACCGGTACATCGTGCTTGGCGAAGAGGTCCCTCGCCTGGTACTCGAACAGGTCCACGCGCTTCCGTCCCTATCAGTGATCTCGCGGTTCGTTGTCTGCGTGGGCGTGCCGCGAGGGCAACGTGACGTCCGCTGTCTGTCACAAGGGAGGCGCACACGGTGTCCGAGCGCGCGGCATGTCCGTCTCGCAGGTTATCGCTGCTTCCGGGGGGCCTCTAAATCGAGGGTCACACCTGAGCGGTGATACCTGTCACATGATGCCGCCCTCTCTGGCACGGCGTGCCGGGGTGAGGGGCCTCACCGGGCTGGGGTTGACCCGGTGAGGCCCGCCGAACACCCTCGAAGGAGCACAAAGGCCCTGTTCAGGCCTGGCTCGTGCGGGGTGCGGGGTGGCTGGTCCCCACCCCGATGGGGACCAGCCACCCCCATCCACGAGGTTCGGCCCGACCGACCGACGGCTTTCGGCTGTCCGGGCCTGGTGCCTCGCGGAGCTTCTGGGGTGGCGGGGTGCGGGGGCACCCCTGGGTGGGTGGTGCGGAGGTTTGTGAGGGGCTTGTGCTTCACGGGTGGGTGCCGGGACCTCGCCGGTACCGGGAGTTCGCCGGTGTCGGGGCCTCGCTGGTGCCGGCGTGGGCTCTTCCCGTGCCGCCGTGGAGGCGATCCGGGCAAGCGAGGGCCGGTGGGACGGCCGACGGGGCTCCACAGACGGGGCGCGACTCCCCCGTGCGCGGTTCCGCGACGGGGTGCGACGGTCCGGCCGCGCGTTAACCGGGGAAGACGCTTACGTCCCGGTGTCTGTCCCGGGTCCCGTCGGCGTAGGAACGGGTCGCGGCCCCGGGGACGAGCCTCAGCGGGGCGCGCTGATCCAGGGTGACGGCGTGCATGTCGCCGTGACGCGGGGTGCTGTTGTCCGCCAGGGCCCGGTTGCCGAGCGCGCCGTCGGGACGACCGCCGGGCCCGTGCTCGACGGGGGCGTGACCGACGCGGGCGGTCCGGCCCACGTGGTCCTGGTCCGCCTGCCCGGCGCGGGGACCGCGGTGCTCGACTCCGTGTGCCGCGGCACCCGCGTCCGCAGGCTGCGTCGCCTCCGACCGCTCGGAGGGGGCGTGCACGCCGGACGGCGACGAGGCCGACTCCCCCGGTTCCGGCTGAACCCCGGCGTGGACGGGAAGGTGGCGGCTCGGCAGCGCCGGGCGACTGGGGAGCCAGGGAGAGCCGGGCTCTGCCGGGACGGCGACGCCGTCATCGGGCGACGCGGGGGGCTCTGGGAGTTCCGGCGGGTCCAAGGGATCCAGTGGGTTCAGAGGGTCCAAGGGATCCAGCGGGTTCGGCAGGTCTGGCAGCTCCGGCGGGTTCAGGAGGTCCGGCAGCTCCGGCGGGTTCAGCAGGTCCGGCAGTTTCGGCAGGTCGGGGAGTGTGGGCCGGTTGGGGACGGTGGGCCGATTGGGGATTGTGGGGGGTGCCGGGCGCAGCGGCGCCTCGGGGAGCGTGGGCGGCAGCGCCACGTCCGGGAGTGCGGGGAGCTCGGGCAGCGCTGATGACGCGGCGGTCTCGGGCAGCACCGGCCGAGTCGGCAGCTCGGACAGGGTTGGGAGCTTGGGAAGCGCCGCCGACGCCGGCAACTTGGGAAGCGCCGCCGGCGCCGGGGAGCCGGGCAGCTTGGGCAGCCCGGGCGGCTTCGGCTGAGCCGGCGCCGACACCCTCGCCCGCGCGTCTGCCCGGTCCCCCCTCACCACATGGTCCACCGCACCGGCCGCCCGCGCGCCCCACTCCCCCGTGCCCCGCTCGCCCACGGCCCGGCCGTGATGAACGGTGCCCGCCCCGGACACGATGTGAAGAACCGCCGATCCGCTCCGCCCGGCCGCGCTGTTCGCCGAGGCACGCGCACTGTTCGCCGAGGCACGCGCACCGTCCGCCGCATGCGCCCGCTCCCCGCACAGCAGCCCGATGAGGAGCACCCCTCCCACCAGCAGCCCCGCCTGGAGCGCACGCCACCCGGCCGCGGTGCGCAGCATGCGCAGCGCGGTACCGGGCAGGGCTGCTGACCAGGTCAAGAGGGGGAGCTTCCTCCCGTGCGACGGAACAAGCGCGGAACGCAGCACGCGTTACGGGCAACGAGTCGGCACAACGCGGTACTGCCCGGCACAGCGCGACGCACCGCCGAGCAGGCGACCGATCCTCGCACGGGAGTGCGGAGGTTGCGCAAGCCCTTACCTACCGATGGGTCGTCATGTCCCTTTTGCTGCTGCGAGTCGGGCGATGACCCATCGAGAAGCCGTCACTCGTACCTGACTGCCCGTCATGGCGCTGACCCGTGTTCCCCGGGAGTCCTCCTGGCCCCCGCTCCGTCACGCCGCATCCGGTATCGGCAACGGCCGCTTCTCGATCGCCGCCGCCATCACCTCCGGGAAGAGGTCGGGCGTGCAGGCGAACGCCGGTGCCCCCAGCGCGGCGAGCGCGGCCGCGTGCTCCCGGTCGTACGCCGGTGCCCCTTCGTCCGAGAGCGCCAGCAGCGTCACGAACTGCACCCCCGACGCCTTCATCGCCGAGACCCGCTTGAGCATCTCGTTGCGGATGCCTCCCTCATAGAGGTCGCTGATCAGCACGACCACCGTCTCCGCGGGCCGGGTGATCTGCGACTGGCAGTACGCGAGCGCACGGTTGATGTCCGTACCGCCGCCGAGCTGCGTCCCGAACAGGACGTCGACCGGGTCGTCGAGTTGGTCCGTGAGGTCGACGACCGCCGTGTCGAAGACGACGAGTCGCGTGGAGATCGTCCGCATCGAGGCGAGCACCGCCCCGAACACCGATGCGTACACGACCGATGCCGCCATGGATCCCGACTGATCGATACAGAGGATGACCTCCTTCTTCGTGGACTGGGTCGCCCGCCCGTACCCGATGAGCCGCTCGGGCACGATCGTCCGGTACTCGGGCAGGTAGTGCTTGAGGTTGGCCGCGATCGTGCGGTTCCAGTCGATGTCGTGGTGGCGGGGCCGGTTGATGCGGGCGCTGCGGTCGAGCGCGCCGGTGAGGGTGGCCCGGGTGCGGGTGGCGAGTCGCTTCTCCAGGTCCTCGACGACCTTGCGCACGACGGCCCGTGCCGTCTCCTTCGTCGTCTCGGGCATCGCCTTGTTGAGCGACAGCAGCGTGCCGACCAGGTGCACATCGGCCTCCACCGCCTCCAGCATCTCCGGCTCCAGCAGGAGCGTGGCGAGTCCGAGCCGGTCGATGGCGTCGCGCTGCATGACCTGGACGACCGAGGACGGGAAGTACGTCCGGATGTCCCCGAGCCAGCGCGCGACGGACGGTGCCGAGGCCCCGAGTCCCGCCGAACGGTCCCTGCCGCCCTGCGCCTTGCCGTCCTTCTTGCCGTAGAGCGCGGTGAGGGCCGCGTCCATCGCCGCGTCCTGCCCGGACAGCGCGCATCCGGTGCCGTCCGCCGCGTCGCCGCCGAGCACCAGTCGCCATCGCCGCAGCCGCTCCTGCGCCGGGTCCGTCGCCTCGGCCGTCATCCGTCGCCTCCCCCGCGCAGCCGCTCCCACAGGGGGATCACCGGCACGGTCGTCGTCGGCCGGGCTTCCGCCCGGGACCCGCTCCTGACGGTGTCCCCCTCGTCGGCCCTCGTCGTCGGTTCTCTCAGTCCGTCGGTCGTCATCCCGCCACCCCCGTCAGGTCCTTCTCGATGTCCTCTTCGTCCAGCCCGAGCAGCAGCCGCACCACCGGCAGCACGGCGTCCGCGCGTGCCGCGTCCGGTTCGGCCGCGAAGCCCGGTATGCCGGTACCGGCGGCTGCCGCACCTCCCCCGGCGCCGGGTCCGCGCCGGACCAGTTCGCCGAGAGTCCGGCGGATCCCGGGCTCGTACGCCGAGAACGTCCGCCGCAGCAGGGGCAGCACGTCCGTGAACCCCTCCGCCGGCACACCGGTCAGCCACGCGTCCACCAGCCCGAGCAGCCGTTCGTCGTGCACCAGGAGCATCCCGCCGCCGGAGCCCCCTCCGACGAAGCCCTCGATCCACGCGGCCGCGTCCGCGGGCGGCGTGCCCGGTGACAGGACGAGCCCCATCAACCGCGCCGCCTCGTCCTGCGCCAGCTCCCCGTCGTCGAGCAGCAGCCGCACGGCCCGCCCCCGGATCACCCCGGGCACGGTGTCCCGCCCGGCCAGCACCCGCAGCACCGACTGCCAGCGCGCTCTCAGGTGACCGTGTCCCGCTGCCGGGGCATCGCCCAGGAGCGCCACGGCTCCGTGCACCGCGTCCACGTGACGCCGCATCTCCTCGGCCGCGTCCGCGTCGAGGGCGGCGCAGGCCGGGGGCAGCCCGACGAAGACCCGCTCGGCCAGGCCGGCGGCGACCTCCCCCAGGGCCTGCGTGTCCGTGCCGCGCACATCGCCGTAGCGCAGGGAGCGGACCAGCGCCGGAAGCGCCTGGGCGAGGTGGCCGACGTCCGTGTCGAGGGCCGCCCGGTCGGCGAGGACGCGCATCACGCTCGGCAGCGCGTCGGGCAGTTCGGCCAGCAGGCAGCGCTCGGCGAGTGCGGTGACGTCGGCGAGGCCCTCCGCGGCGACGGCGTCGGCCTCGGCCTTGGCCGTCGCGGCGGACAGTACGGTCGTCCCCCACACCCCCGCCTCGGCCACCCGTACGGACAGCTCGGGCTCCCAGCGCAGCCGCCACGTCTCCCGGAACGTGCCCGTACTGCCCCGCGAGGCAGCCGGTTCGCCCCAGGCGACGCCGAGCAGCCGCAGCCGGTGCAGCAGCCTGCTGCGGGCCGAGTCGGTCTCCTTGCGGAGGTCGAGTTCCAGCTCCCGCTCCAGCGCCTCCGGTTTCAACCGCAGTCTGCGCTGGAGCCGGGCGAGGTCCCGCTGCAACGGAACCGCCGGCGCCGTCGAGGGCACCTCCCCCAGCACGTCCCCCACGACCAGCCGATCCCGCACCAGGGCCAGCGGCACGTCCGAGCCCTCGCACATCACCGCCCGGACCGCGTCGGTCGTCTCGCTCAGGCCGGGCAGCGGACGCCCGCGCATCGCGGCGAGCGTCTCGGCCAGCCGCACCGCCTCGATGACGTGCGCGGAGGAGACGATCCGGTCCTCGTCGCGCAGCAGCCCCGCCACCTTCGTCATCCACCGCTCCACCGGCCGGTCCGGGGCGCTGAACAAGTGCCCGTACCAGCCCGGCGAGTCGATGCCGGCTCCGTACCCGCTGGTCCGGGAGAGCCTGCGGTGGGTCCACGGCACCCACGTCATGTCGGTCTTGACCTTGGGCAGCCCTTTGAGCAGCGCCTTGTCGGCGGCGACGGTCGCCTTCTGCCGCAGGGCGGGCACGTGCCAGGCTCCGCAGACGACGGCCACGCCGTCCTCGAACTCGCGCTGCGCGGCCCGCACCTGGAGCCGCATGTACGCCTCCCGGACCAGGTCCCGGTCGTGTCCCCCGCTGCCGTAGGTCTCCCGCAGGGCGCCCATGGCCTCCTCCAGCGCGGTGAACGGCGCGAGCGCGTCCCCCTCCCCCACGCCCCGGTGCTCGACCACGTCCTCCCACCAGCGCTCCGGGTCGTCGTAACCGGCGGCCTCGGCGAGCACGCCGAGCGGATCGATCCGAACGTCGGCGGAGCCGGGGGCGGTGTCCGGGCCGGAGCCGGGGCCGTTGTCGCCCTCGCCGTCCGCCGATTCCGCGTCGAGAGGGGACTCCCCCTCCACTCCCGCCTCGTCCTCCTGCCTCCCCCAGGCCAGGGTGTGCGTGGCCGGCAGGTCGATGAACCGGGCCGGGACACCCCGCTCCAGGGACCAGCGGAGGGCGACCCACTCCGGGGAGAACTCGGCCAGCGGCCAGAACGCCGAGCGGCCGGGCTCGTCCACGGCGTGGGCGAGCAGGGCGACCGGTGGCCGCATCTCCTCGTCGGCGGCGAGTGGGATCAGCGCGTCGGCCTCGGGCGGCCCCTCGATCAGCACGACCTCGGGTCGGGCCTCCTCCAGGGCCGCCCGCACCGCCCGCGCCGAACCCGGCCCGTGATGCCGCACCCCGAGCAGCACCGGCACGGCCCCGGGCCCCCGGCCCGCCGCACTTTCCGCAGCTGTCACTTGCTTCCCTCCCATCCCCTGTCCCGCGCCCGCGACCACCCCGCGTCGCTCACACGCTCACCTCGCGGCAGGCCCGGTAGAAGTCCTTCCAGCCGTCGCGCTCGCGGACGACGGTCTCCAGGTACTCCTGCCAGATGACGCGGTCGGCCGCCGGGTCGCGGACCACCGCGCCGAGGATGCCCGCGGCGACATCGCCCGGCCGCAACACGCCGTCGCCGAAGTGCGCGGCCAGGGCGAGTCCGTTGGTGACGACGGAGATCGCCTCGGCCGTGGACAGCGTGCCGCTGGGCGACTTCAGCTTCGTCCGGCCGTCGGCCGTGACCCCGTCGCGCAGTTCCCGGAAGACCGTGACGACCCGGCGGATCTCGTCCAGGCCCTCGGGCGCGGCCGGCAGGTCGAGCGAGCGGCCGATCTGGTCGACGCGACGGGAGACGATGTCGACCTCGGCCTCGGGGCTCTCCGGCAGCGGCAGCACGACCGTGTTGAAACGGCGGCGCAGGGCGCTGGACAGGTCGTTGACCCCGCGATCGCGGTCGTTGGCGGTGGCGATCAGGTTGAAGCCGCGGACCGCCTGCACTTCCTGGCCCAGCTCCGGGATCGGCAGCGTCTTCTCCGACAGGATCGTGATGAGCGTGTCCTGCACATCGGCCGGGATGCGGGTCAGCTCCTCGACCCGGGCGGTCATGCCCTCCGCCATGGCCCGCATGACCGGGCTGGGCACCAGGGCGTCCCGGCTCGGGCCGTGGGCGAGCAGCTGCGCGTAGTTCCAGCCGTAGCGGATGGCCTCCTCCGGGGTGCCGGCGGTGCCCTGTACCAGGAGCGTGGAATCGCCGCTGACCGCCGCGGCCAGGTGCTCGGACACCCACGTCTTCGCCGTGCCCGGCACGCCGAGCAGGAGCAGGGCGCGGTCGGTGGCGAGCGTGGTGACGGCGACCTCGACGATGCGGCGCGGGCCGACGTACTTCGGTGTGATCGGGGTGCCGTCCGGCAGTGTGCCGCCGAGCAGGTATGTCGCGACCGCCCACGGCGACAGCTTCCAGCGGGCCGGACGCGGACGGTCGTCCTGCGCGGCCAGCGCGGCGAGTTCACCGGCGAAGGCGTCCTCGGCGTGCGGTCGCAATGCCTGGGCCGATCCCGTCTCCCCCGCTTCGACGGGCGTCGGCTCAACGGACACAGTCATGGCAAAGTCCCCCTCCAGCTCGGCCGGTTCGGATCTGCCGCCAACGTTGCACCACACCACTGACAATGCGTTCTGACCTGCGGAAATGACGCGCCGAGGCCGTTCGCGGACCCGATTGTCAGTGGTGGGATCTACCTTCGACGACATGACTCAGCAGGGGGTGCGCTGGACCGCGGACCAGGTGCTGGCACTGGCGCCTGACGCCGCATCTCGCAAAGCGGGAAGCAAACTCGGAGCGGCGGGGCCGTGGTCCGAGGCGGGGAGTTCCGACGAGGGGACGGTGTGGGGGCTGTGCAAGGGCAGCGGAAGCAAGCCGTATCAGACGGTCGTGGACATCGCGGACGCCTCCGGGCCCGCGTACAAGTGCAGTTGCCCCAGCCGCAAGTTCCCGTGCAAGCACGCGCTGGGGCTGCTGCTGCTCTGGGCGAGCGGGGACGGGGCGGTACCGACGGCGGAGGTGCCGGAGTGGGCCGGGCAGTGGACGGAGGGGCGGCGCAAGCGCGCGGCGGAGAAGAAGGCCGAGGAGAGTTCGGGTTCGTCTCCGGCGTCCGCTGATCCGGAGGCGGCGCGGCGCCGGGCGGAGCGCCGGGCCGAGCGGGTCACGGCGGGCGCGGCGGAGCTGGAGCAGCGCCTGACGGACCTGTTGCGCGGGGGCCTGGCGTCGGCGGAGCAGTCCGGTTACGGCCTGTGGGAGGAGACGGCGGCCCGCATGGTCGACGCCCAGGCACAGGGCCTGGCCGCCCGTGTGCGGGAGTTGGGGGCCATACCGTCCACCGGCCCGGGCTGGCCGGTGCGGCTGCTGGAGGAGTGCGCGCTGCTGCACCTCCTCGGCCAGGGCTGGCTGCGCCGCGAGCGGCTGCCGGACGGCCTGGCCGCCACGGTCCGTGCCCGCATCGGCCTGCCCACCTCCGCGGACGGCCCGCCGGTCCGGGACCGCTGGCTGGTCCTCGCCCAGTACGACACGACGGACCCGCGCCTGACGACCCGCCGGATCTGGCTGTACGGCGCCGACTCGCACCGCACGGCGCTGCTCCTCTCCTACGGTGCCGCCGGCCGCGCCCCGGAGCTGGCGTTGCCGGTGGGGCTGGCCCTGGAGGCCGAGGTGTCCGCGTACCCGGGTGCCGGGCAGCTGCGGGTGTCCCTGGGCGAGCAGTTCGCACCGCCCGCGCCGGCGGCGATACGTCCGCCGGGGCTGACGACGTCGCAGGCGGCGGCCCGTTACGGCGACGCCCTGCGCGACGACCCGTGGCTGGAGTCCGTCCCGGTGACGCTGGACCGGGTCGTCCCGACCCCGGACGGCGACTCCTGGCAGCTGGCGGACGCCGACGAGGACGCCGCGCTGCCGCTCACTCCCGCCGCGCGTTCCCGTCCGGGCCTGTGGCGGCTCGTCGCCCTGTCGGGCGGTGCCCCGGTCAGGGTCTTCGGCGAATGCGGTCACCAGGGCTTCACACCGCTGACGGCCTGGCCCGAGGGCCCGGGCGACGCGGTGGCGCTGTGCTGACCCGTCGATCGCCCGGCCTCCTCCGGCAGATCCGCCCTTCTCGCAGATCCGCGAATCTTTCAGGCATCACGGGACAACCGGTAAGGGTGAGCCTTCAACCACCCCCGGGCGTCCCACGGAAAGGAAGCTCATGACCCGGACCTCCGCTCCTGTGGACGCGCCCGTCACGGGCGCCTGGGAGGGGCTCGTCACCACTGCGCTGCTGGGCACGGACCGGCGCACCCCGCCGGGCACCGCCCCGGGGCCGGACGCACCGGTGGCCCTGCTGGACGCGGCGGCCGTGGCGACCGTACGGCGGCGCGCCGGTCTGCGT
>JJOH01000001.1 GCA_000696115.1 Streptomyces olindensis | reverse complement strand
GGTGCCCGTCCGGCCCGGCGGCCGGGGCCGGGCCGGACGGCGGCGCCGAAGCCGTTGCGGCTGGGCAGCCCCCGGCCCCGGCTGCGTCTGGTCGGGCTCGCGCTCACGCTGGTGCTGATCGCCTTCGTCGTGCGGCTGTTCCAGGTGCAGGCCGTCGACGCGAGCACGTACGCCGCCAAGGCCGAGCAGAACCGCTATGTCGGGCAGGTGCTGGCGGCGGACCGGGGCGAGATCACCGACCGCAGCGGTGTGGCCCTGGCGACCAGCGAGGACGCCTACGACATCACGGCCGACCCCACGATGTTCGCCCCCGACCAGTTGAAGATCGGCGACGGCCCCGAGCAGGCGGCGGCCCTGCTCGCGCCCATCCTCGGCCAGGAGCAGGAGACCCTGGTCAAGAAGCTGCGGCCGAAGAACAAGGCCCTGCGCTACGTGAAACTGGCCTCCCGCCAGACCCCGCAGGTCTGGAAGCAGATCAAGGACCTGAAGTCCGCGCTGGCGAAGAAGGAGGAGACCGACAAGTCCGTGCACAACGTGCTCGCGGGCGTCTTCTCCGTCGCCACCAGCAAGCGCGTGTACCCGGGCGGCGACCTCGCCGCCGGGATACTGGGCTGGGTCAACGGCGAGGGCAAGCCCGGCGGCGGCATCGAGCTGCAGCTGAACAAGCAGCTGGCCGGCAAGGACGGCAAGATCCGTTACGCCCAGTCCGGCGGCCGACTCGTCCCGACCGCCGGCGGTTCCACCGAGACCCCCGCCGTCCCCGGCAGCGACGTCGAGCTCACCATCGACCGCGACATCCAGTGGGCCGCGCAGAAGGCCATCACCGACCAGGTGAAGGAGTCCGCGGCCGACCGCGGCTACGTCATCGTCCAGGACACCCGCACCGGGCAGATCCTGGCCATGGCCAACTCGCCCGGCTTCGACCCGAACGACCTGTCCGACGCCGACCCGGCCGCCCTCGGCAACGCCGCCCTCCAGGACGCCTACGAGCCCGGCTCCACCGCCAAGGTCATGTCGATGGCGGCCGTGCTGGAGGAGGGCGCCGCCACCCCGATGACCCACGTCGTGGTGCCCAACCGGCTGCACCGCGGCGACCGGCTCTTCAAGGACGACGTCGACCACCCGACCTGGTACCTGACGCTCAACGGCGTCCTCGCCAAGTCCAGCAACATCGGCACCATCCTCGCCACCGGCCAGCTCGGCAAGACCCAGGCCCAGGCCAACAAGGTCCTCTACGACTACCTGCGCAAGTTCGGCCTCGGCCGCTACACCGGCCTCGGCTTCCCCGGCGAGACCCCGGGCATCCTCGCCCCGCCCGACAAGTGGTCGACCTCGCAGCAGTACACGATCCCTTTCGGCCAGGGCGTCTCCATCAACGCCATGCAGGCGGCGTCCGTGTACTCGACCATCGCCAACGGCGGCGTCCGCGTCGAACCCACGCTCGTCCGGGGCACCAAGGGCCCCGACGGCCGCTTCACCCCCGCCCCCAAGCCCGAGAAGACACGGGTCGTGAGCGCCAAGACGGCGAAGACCCTCGCCCAGATGCTGGAGTCCGTCGTGGACGACGAGGAGGGCACCGGCACCAAGGCGCGCATCCCCGGCTACCGCGTCGCGGGCAAGACGGGCACGGCCAACCGCGTGGATCCGGCCACCGGCAAGTACAAGGGCTACACCTCGTCGTTCGCCGGGTTCGCGCCCGCCGACCAACCCCGCATCACCGTCTACTGCGCCATCCAGAACGCCACCAAGGGCAGCTACTTCGGCGGCCAGATCTGCGGCCCCGTCTACAAGCAGGTCATGGAGTTCGCACTGAAGTCCCTCCAGGTCCCGCCGACCGGCGCCAAGCCCGCGAAGCTCCCGGTCACCTTCAGGCGCTGACCCGGCCGCAAGCCCAGGTCAGCATGGAAACCAGCCAGGAACCACCTCGTGACGACGATCACCCCCGACCCCGGGAACCAGAGCACCCCCGGCCCCTCGCTTCGCCCGGAGGCGGGTACGCCCGGTACGCTCACCGCCGTGCCACACGCTGATCAGTCCCAAACCACCCAGAAGGGCCATCCCGTGACATACCCCGGGCCGCCCAGGCCGGTGCAGGTCTCCGCCACACCCCTCGCGGAACTCGCCGATCAGCTGGGTGTCCCCGCGCCGGAGAGCGCCGCCGAGGTCACGGGCATCACCCATGACTCCCGTGCCGTGCGCCCCGGCGATCTGTACGCCGCCCTCCCGGGCGCCCGGCTGCACGGTGCCGACTTCGTGAACCAGGCCGCGGGCCTGGGCGCCGCCGCCGTGCTGACGGACCCCACGGGCGCCGAGCGCGCCGCGGCCTCCGGGTTGCCGGTCCTGGTCGTCGACGACCCGCGCGGGCGGATGGGCGAACTGGCCGCCACGATCTACGGCCACCCCGGCCGGGACCTGCTCCAGATCGGCATCACCGGCACGTCCGGCAAGACCACCACCGCCTACCTCGTCGAGGGCGGTCTGAAGACGGTCCGCTCCACCGGCCTGATCGGCACCGTCGAGATGCGCATCGGCGACGAGCGCATCAAGTCCGAGCGCACCACGCCCGAAGCGACCGACCTGCAGGCACTGTTCGCCGTCATGCGCGAGCGGGGCGTCGACGCGGTCGCCATGGAGGTCTCCAGCCACGCCCTGGTCCTCGGCCGCGTCGACGGCTGCGTCTTCGACATCGGCGTCTTCACCAACCTCAGCCCGGAGCACATGGAGTTCCACTCCGACATGGAGGACTACTTCCAGGCGAAGGCGCAGCTGTTCACCCCGAAACGGGGCAAACTCGGCGTGGTCAACGTCGACGACGAGTACGGCCGCCGGCTGGCGAAGGAAGCCACCGTCCCAGTCGTCACGTACTCCGCCGAGGGCCACCCGGACGCCGACTGGCGGGCCGAGGACGTCGAGGTCGGTCAGCTGGACTCGACGTTCACCGTCATCGGGCCCAAGGGCGAGCGGATCAGCGCCAAGTCGCCGCTGCCGGGTCCCTTCAACGTGGCCAACACCCTCGCCGCGATCGTCGCCCTCGCCGTGGCCGGCCTCGACCCGCAGGCCGCCGCCGACGGTGTGGCCGCCGTACCGGGCGTGCCGGGCCGCCTGGAGCGCGTGGACGCCGGGCAGCCGTACCTCGCGGTCGTCGACTACGCCCACAAGACCGACGCCGTCGAGTCCGTGCTGCGCGCCCTGCGCAAGGTCACCGAGGGCAGGCTGCACATCGTGCTCGGCTGCGGCGGCGACCGGGACACCACCAAGCGCGCGCCCATGGGCGCCGCCGCGGCGCGGCTCGCCGACACCGCCGTGCTGACCTCCGACAACCCCCGTGGTGAGGACCCCCTCGCGATCCTCGCCACGATGCTCCAGGGCGCGGCCTCCGTGCCCGCGCACGAGCGCGGCGAGGTGCAGGTCTTCGAGGACCGGGCCGCCGCGATCGCCGCCGCCGTGGCGCGTGCCGAGCCCGGCGACACCGTGCTGGTCGCGGGCAAGGGCCACGAGCAGGGCCAGGACATCGCCGGGGTGGTCCGTCCCTTCGACGACCGCCAGGTGCTCCGCGAAGCCATCCAGAAGACCCAGGGATGAAAATCCAGAAGACCCAGGGGATGAACTTGTGATCGCCCTCTCCCTCGCCGAGATCGCAGAAGTCGTCGGCGGGCAGACGCACGACATACCGGATCCGTCCGTCCAGGTCACCGGCCCGGTCGTCCGGGACTCCCGCGAGGCGGTGCCGGGCAGCCTGTTCGTGGCCTTCGCCGGGGAGCGCGTGGACGGCCACGACTTCGCGGCGGGGGTCGTCGAGGCGGGAGCGGTGGCCGTGCTCGGCACCCGCCCCGTCGGCGTGCCCGCGATCGTCGTGGACGACGTGCAGACCGCCCTCGGCGCCCTCGCCCGGCACGTCGTACGACGCCTCGGCGCCACCCTCGTCGGCCTCACCGGCTCGGCGGGCAAGACCAGCACCAAGGACCTCATCGCGCAGGTGCTCCGGCGCAAGGCGCCGACGGTGTTCACGCCCGGCTCGCTCAACAACGAGATCGGGCTGCCGCTGACCGCGCTCAGCGCCACCGAGGAGACCCGGTTCCTCGTCCTGGAGATGGGCGCCCGCGGCATCGGGCACATCCGCTACCTCACGGAACTGACCCCACCGAGGATCGGCCTGGTGCTCAACGTCGGTTCCGCCCACATCGGCGAGTTCGGCGGCCGAGAGCAGATCGCCCAGGCCAAGGGCGAACTCGTGGAGGCGCTGCCCGCCGAGGCAGACGGCGGCACCGCGATCCTCAACGCGGACGACCCCTACGTCCGGGCCATGGCCTCCCGTACGAAGGCGAAGGTGATCTTTTTCGGAGAGTCCGGCGAAGCGGACGTTCGCGCCGAGAACGTGCGACTCACGGACACCGGACAGCCCGCGTTCAGGCTTCACACACCCTCCGGTGCAAGCGATGTGACCATGCGCCTGTACGGTGAGCACCACGTGTCGAACGCGCTCGCCGCGGCCGCCGTCGCCCACGAGTTGGGCATGTCCGCAGACGAGATCGCCGTCGCGCTCTCCGAGGCGGGCTCCCTCTCCCGCTGGCGGATGGAGGTCACCGAGCGCCCGGACGGCGTGACGGTCGTCAACGACGCCTACAACGCGAACCCCGAGTCCATGAAGGCCGCGCTGCGCGCGCTGGCGGCCATGGGCAAGGGACGTCGTACGTGGGCGGTGCTCGGCAAGATGGCCGAGCTCGGGGACGAGGCTCTCGCCGAGCACGACGCGGTCGGACGGCTCGCCGTCCGGCTCAACGTCAGCAAGCTCGTCGCGGTCGGTGGCAGGGAAGCCGCCTGGCTGCAACTGGGCGCATATAACGAGGGTTCGTGGGGTGAGGAGTCGGTGCACGTGTCCGACGCACAGGCGGCGGTCGACCTGTTGCGCAGCGAGTTGCGCCCGGGGGACGTCGTGCTCGTGAAGGCGTCCCGTTCGGTCGGACTCGAAAGCGTTGCCCAGGCGCTGCTCGAGACCGGTGCCGAGGGTGAGGTTTCCGCCCGATGATGAAGCAGATCCTGTTCGCAGGAGTCATTGGTCTCTTTCTCACGCTGATCGGCACCCCGCTGCTGATCAAGCTCCTCGCGCGCAAGGGCTACGGCCAGTACATCCGCGACGACGGCCCGCGCGAGCACGCCAGCAAGCGCGGTACGCCGACCATGGGCGGTATCGCCTTCATCCTGGCGACGGTCGCCGCGTACTTCCTAGCGAAGGTGATCACGGGCTATCTGGACCCGGAGGCCGACGCGGCGCCGACCTTCTCGGGTCTGCTGGTGCTCGGCCTCATGGTCGGCATGGGCCTGGTCGGCTTCCTCGACGACTACATCAAGATCGTCAAGCGGCGTTCACTGGGCCTGCGGGCCAAGGCGAAGATGGCCGGCCAGCTGATCGTCGGCATCGCCTTCGCGGTGCTGTCGCTGCAGTTCGCGGACAACCGCGGCAACACCCCGGCCTCCACCAAGCTCTCCTTCATCACGGACTTCGGCTGGACGATCGGCCCGGTGCTGTTCGTGATCTGGGCGCTGTTCATGATCCTCGCGATGTCGAACGGCGTGAACCTGACCGACGGTCTGGACGGTCTGGCCACCGGCGCCTCGGTCCTCGTCTTCGGCGCCTACACCTTCATCGGCGTCTGGCAGTTCCAGGAGTCCTGCGCCAACGCGCAGACCCTGACCAACCCGGGCGCGTGCTACGAGGTGCGCGACCCGCTCGACCTGGCGGTGGTCGCCTCCGCGCTGATGGGCGCCTGCCTGGGCTTCCTGTGGTGGAACACCTCGCCGGCCAAGATCTTCATGGGTGACACCGGTTCGCTCGCGCTCGGCGGTGTGCTCGCCGGCCTCGCGATCTGCTCCCGCACCGAGCTGCTGCTCGCCATCCTCGGCGGCCTCTTCGTCCTGATCACCATGTCCGTGGTGATCCAGGTCGGTTCGTTCCGCCTCACCGGAAAGCGCGTCTTCCGGATGGCACCACTCCAGCACCACTTCGAACTCAAGGGCTGGTCCGAAGTGCTCGTCGTGGTCCGCTTCTGGATCATTCAGGGCATCTGTGTGATTGTCGGACTTGGCCTCTTCTACGCAGGATGGGCAGCGGACAAGTGACCTCCTCGGAGCCCTTCGACTTCCAGGGCAAGCACGTCACCGTCGCCGGACTCGGCGTCTCGGGCGTCCCGGCGGCCAAGGTGCTGCACGGCCTCGGCGCGACCGTCACGGTCGTCAACGACGGCGCCGACGAGCGCGCCCGGGCACAGGCGGCCGAACTGGAGGCGCTCGGGATCACCGTGCGCCTCGGCGACGGCGACACTCTGCCGGAGGGCACCGAGCTGATCGTCACCGCGCCCGGCTGGAAGCCGGACAAGCCGCTGTTCGCGGCGGCGGCACAGGCGGGCGTCCCGGTCTGGGGCGACGTCGAACTGGCCTGGCGCCTGCGCGGCCCCGACGCCGCCCCCTGGCTGGCCGTCACGGGCACCAACGGCAAGACCACCACCGTCCAGATGCTCGCCTCGATCCTGAAGGCGGCGGGCCTGCGCACCGCCGCCGTCGGCAACATCGGCGTCTCCCTGCTGGACGCGGTGCTCGGCGAGGAGAAGTACGACGTCCTGGCCGTGGAGCTGTCCAGCTACCAGCTCCACTGGGCGCCGTCCCTGCGCGCCCACTCCGCCGCCGTGCTCAACCTCGCCCCCGACCACCTCGACTGGCACGGCTCCATGGAGGCCTACGCCGCCGACAAGGGCCGCATCTACGAGGGCAATCGCGTCGCCTGCGTCTACAACGTGGCCGACAAGGCCACCGAGGACCTGGTCCGCGAGGCCGACGTGGAGGAGGGCTGCCGGGCCATCGGCTTCACCCTCGGCACCCCGGCGCCCTCCCAACTCGGCGTCGTGGAGGGGATCCTCGTCGACCGGGCCTTCGTCGAGAACCGGCAGAAGAACGCCCAGGAGCTCGCCGAGGTCGCGGACGTGAACCCGCCGGCCCCGCACAACATCGCCAACGCCCTCGCGGCGGCGGCCCTGGCCCGCGCCTACGGCGTCCCCGCCAAGGCCGTACGGGACGGGCTGCGGGCGTTCACCCCGGACGCCCACCGCATCGCGCACGTGGCGGACGTGGACGGGGTCGCGTACGTCGACGACTCCAAGGCGACCAACACGCATGCCGCGGAAGCCTCGTTGGCGGCCTACGAGTCGATCGTGTGGATCGCGGGCGGGCTCGCCAAGGGCGCCGTCTTCGACGAACTGGTCGCCAAGGCGGCGCAGCGGCTGCGCGGTGCCGTGCTGATCGGCGCGGACCGCGCGCTCATCCGCGAAGCCCTCGCGCGACACGCCCCGGAAGTACCCGTCGTGGACCTCGACCGGACCGACACTGGGGCGATGCGCGCGGCGGTTCAGGAGGCACGGCGGCTCGCCCGCCCCGGTGACACGGTGCTGCTGGCTCCGGCGTGCGCCTCCATGGACATGTTCGTCAACTACAACAAGCGCGGGGACGCTTTCGCGGACGCCGTCCGTGAGCTCGGCTCCGCCGAAGGCTGACCCGGGCCCGCCTCGCCCGGCGGGGGCGCCGGGCGTACCTGGGAGGGACGCGTGACACGGATGCGGCTGGTGCCCGAGCGGCGGCCTGGGGGCCCGCGCGGTGAAGCGTCCTCCCCCGGCGCGGCGGGGTGACCGGCGATGCCCACCAGCCGCACCGGCCGGCCCCCGGTCCAGCGCGCCCCCAAGCGCCCCGTCCCTCCCCGGTCCCTGCGCGACAACCCCGTCCTGAACTTCTACACCCGTGCCCGCCGGGGCTGGGACCGGCCGCTGACCGCCTACTACCTGATCCTCGGCGGCAGCCTGCTGATCACCGTGCTCGGCCTGGTGATGGTCTACTCGGCCTCCCAGATCACCGCGCTGCAGATGTCCCTGCCGGGCTCGTACTTCTTCCGCAAACAGCTTCTCGCGGCGCTGATCGGCGCCGGTCTGATGTTCGCCGCCTCACGCATGCCGGTGAAGCTGCACCGGGCCCTGGCCTACCCGATCCTCGCGGGCGCCGTCTTCCTCATGGCCCTGGTGCAGATCCCCGGGATAGGAGTGTCGGTCAACGGCAACCAGAACTGGATCGCCCTCGGCGGCTCCTTCCAGATCCAGCCCAGCGAGTTCGGCAAGCTCGCTCTGGTGCTGTGGGGCGCCGACCTGCTCGCCCGCAAGCAGGACAAGCGGCTGCTGACCCAGTGGAAGCACATGCTCGTCCCGCTGGTCCCGGCCGCCTTCATGCTGCTCGGGCTCATCATGATCGGCGGCGACATGGGCACGGCGATCATCCTCACGGCCATCCTGTTCGGCCTGCTCTGGCTGGCCGGAGCGCCCACCCGGCTGTTCGCCGGCGTGCTCTCGGTCGCCGCCGTGCTCGGCCTGATCCTGATCAAGACCAGCCCCAACCGCATGGCGCGCCTGCAGTGCCTCGGTGCCACCGAACCCCAGTCCGGACCCGTCGACTGCTGGCAGGCCGTGCACGGCATCTACGCCCTCGCCTCGGGCGGAATCTTCGGCTCCGGGCTGGGTGCGAGTGTGGAGAAATGGGGCCAACTCCCCGAAGCCCACACGGACTTCATCTTCGCCGTCACCGGTGAGGAACTGGGCCTGGCGGGGACGCTGTCGGTCCTCGCCCTCTTCGCGGCTCTAGGCTATGCGGGTATCCGCGTGGCCGGACGCACGGAGGACCCCTTCGTGAGGTATGCCGCGGGAGGCGTGACCACCTGGATCACGGCCCAGGCCGTGATCAACATCGGTGCGGTGCTCGGTCTGCTGCCGATCGCCGGCGTCCCCCTCCCGCTGTTCTCCTACGGAGGATCCGCCCTGCTGCCGACCATGTTCGCCATCGGGCTGCTGATCGCCTTCGCGCGCGACGAGCCCGCTGCGCGGGCAGCGCTTGCGATGCGGCAACCTCGCTTTGGTAGAAAGCGGGGGGCCGGGGCAACCGGTTCGGGTCGGAGCCCCCGGAGATGGAACACGATGCGACGGCGCGCCACGGCGGCGCGTCCGTCCGGAGAGCGGTGAATTTCGGTGCATGTCGTACTCGCCGGCGGAGGAACCGCGGGCCACATCGAGCCCGCGCTCGCCCTCGCGGACGCCCTGCGCAGGCAGGATCCGACCGTGGGCATCACGGCCCTGGGCACGGAGCGAGGCCTGGAGACGCGTCTCGTACCCGAGCGCGGCTACGAACTCGCGCTGATCCCCGCCGTACCGCTGCCACGCAAGCCCACCCCCGAGCTGATCACCGTCCCGGGCCGGCTGCGCGGCACCATCAAGGCGACCGAGCAGATCCTGGAGCGCACCAAGGCGGACGCCGTGGTCGGCTTCGGCGGCTACGTCGCCCTGCCCGGCTACCTCGCGGCCAAGCGCCTCGGCGTGCCGATCGTCATCCACGAGGCCAACGCCCGCCCGGGCCTGGCCAACAAGATCGGCTCGCGCTACGCCAGCCAGGTCGCCGTCTCCACCCCGGACAGCAAGCTGCGCGGCGCCCGCTACATCGGCATCCCGCTGCGCCGCTCCATCGCCACCCTGGACCGGGCCGCCGTGCGCCCCGAGGCCCGGGCCGCCTTCGGGCTCGACCCGAACCTGCCCACGCTGCTGGTCTCCGGCGGCTCCCAGGGCGCCCGCCGCCTCAACGAGGTCGTGCAGACGGTCGCGCCCTGGCTCCAGCAGGCCGGGATCCAGATCCTGCACGCGGTCGGCCCGAAGAACGAACTGCCGCAGGTCCAGCAGATGCCGGGGATGCCCCCCTACATCCCGGTAAGTTATCTGGACCGGATGGACCTCGCGTACGCCGCGGCCGACATGATGCTCTGCCGCGCGGGCGCGATGACCGTCGCCGAACTCTCCGCCGTCGGGCTCCCGGCCGCCTACGTCCCGCTGCCCATCGGCAACGGCGAACAGCGGCTCAACGCCCAGCCGGTGGTCAAGGCCGGCGGCGGCCTGCTGGTCGACGACGCGGAGCTGACCCCCGAGTGGGTCCAGCAGAACGTCCTGCCCGTGCTCGCCGACCCGCACCGGCTGTACCAGATGTCCCGCGCCGCCGCCGAGTTCGGCCGCCGGGACGCCGACGACCTGCTCGTCGGCATGGTGTACGAGGCGATCGCCGCCGCTCGTGCACACCGCTAGGCCCTGTCTTTCGGATCAGCCCGACTCCGAGATGCGGTGCCTGGTGAACGCGGGCGAGCGGGGTCTGGTGCGTGCAGCTGCAAGGCGGAGGAGGGAGTCGACGCGGAGCGTCGGCGACCGACGACAACGCGGCAGATGTGCGTACCAGACCCCGCGGACCCGGGATGATCCGAAAGACAGGGCCTGGCCCGTATGACGGAAGGCAGGGGAGCGTGGCCGGATCGACCACCGCCGAGCGCGGTGAACGCCAGCAGGGGTCGTCCGGCCCGCCGCCCGTCAGGCGTCTGCGGCGGCGACACCTTCGTGTGATCGTCATCCTGGGTCTCGTCTTCGTCTTCCTCGGCATCCCGACCCTGTGGCTGTTCTACGGGTCCGACTGGCTGCGCGCCGAGCAGGTCTCCGTGTCGGGCACCCGGGTCCTGACGCCGGATCAGGTCAAGGCGGCCGCCGAGGTCCCCCTCGGGAAGCCGCTCATTTCGGTGGACACCGATGCGATCGAGACGCGACTGCGCCGGAAATTGCCCCGAATTGACGCGGTTGACGTGGTCCGCTCCTGGCCCCATGGAATCGACCTGAAAGTGGTTGAGCGGACTCCGGTTCTGATTGTCCAAAAGGGCGGAAAGTTCGTCGAAGTGGACGATGAAGGTGTCCGTTTCGCCACGGTTTCTGAGGCGCCGAAAGGTGTTCCCGCACTGGAATTGACACGGGTGCGGTCCAGCTCCGCCGCCGCAAGCCTGCGCCGCTTCGGCGAGTCCCGGCTGGTGCGCGAGGCGGTGGGCGTCGCCCGTGCCGTCCCGGCCGCCGTCGCCCGCGACACACGGACCGTCAAGGTCCGTTCCTACGACGACATCTCGCTGGAGTTGAGGGACGGCCGCACGGTCGCCTGGGGGAGCAGCGAGAAGGGCGCCGCGAAGGCCCGTACGCTCACCGCTCTGATGAAAGCCTCGCCGGACGCGCGGCACTTCGACGTCAGCGTCCCCACCGCGCCCGCGTCATCAGCGAGTTGACGCACATCCGCGCAGGCCAGCACCCTGGTTGGGCAGTGCTACGGCTGATCACATAGGGTGAAAAGAAAAACGGGAGGTTCGGCGTGTTCGTTGAACGTGCGCCACTTGTCGACTTAGTGTCCTGTTCAGAAGACTCCAAGGAACAGACACACTGGTAACCCTAAACTTCAGGGTTAGGGTTCGGGTCGGCGATACGGACCGTCCCATTCGGCATCAGTCGTCGGGTCGCGGGGCGCAGGGCGTCACGGGGATTCGGCGACACGTAACTCGAGGCGAGAGGCCTTCGACGTGGCAGCACCGCAGAACTACCTCGCAGTCATCAAAGTCATCGGTGTCGGCGGCGGTGGTGTCAATGCCATCAACCGGATGATCGAGGTCGGTCTCAAGGGCGTCGAGTTCATCGCCATCAACACCGACGCGCAAGCTCTGTTGATGAGCGACGCCGACGTCAAGCTGGACGTCGGCCGTGAACTCACCCGCGGACTCGGCGCCGGAGCCAACCCGGCCGTGGGCCGCAAGGCCGCCGAGGACCACCGCGAGGAGATCGAGGAGGTCCTCAAGGGGGCCGACATGGTCTTCGTGACAGCCGGTGAAGGCGGCGGCACCGGCACCGGCGGCGCGCCCGTCGTGGCCAACATCGCCCGCTCGCTCGGTGCCCTCACCATCGGTGTGGTCACGCGCCCGTTCACCTTCGAGGGGCGGCGCCGCGCGAACCAGGCCGAGGACGGCATCGCCGAGCTCCGCGAAGAGGTCGACACCCTCATCGTCATCCCGAACGACCGGCTGCTGTCCATCTCGGACCGCCAGGTCTCGGTGCTCGACGCCTTCAAGTCGGCCGACCAGGTCCTGCTCTCCGGTGTCCAGGGCATCACTGACCTCATCACCACCCCGGGCCTGATCAACCTCGACTTCGCCGACGTCAAGTCGGTCATGTCCGAGGCCGGCTCGGCCCTGATGGGCATTGGCTCGGCCCGCGGCGACGACCGCGCGGTGGCCGCCGCCGAGATGGCGATCTCCTCGCCGCTGCTGGAGGCCTCCATCGACGGCGCCCGCGGTGTGCTGCTCTCCATCTCCGGCGGCTCCGACCTCGGTCTGTTCGAGATCAACGAGGCCGCCCAGCTGGTCAGCGAGGCCGCCCACCCCGAGGCCAACATCATCTTCGGCGCGGTCATCGACGACGCCCTGGGCGACGAGGTCCGGGTGACCGTGATCGCCGCCGGCTTCGACGGAGGCCAGCCCCCGGCCCGCCGGGAGAACGTGATCGGCTCGGCCTCGGCCAAGCGCGAGGAGCCGGCCCCGGCGCGGCAGACCGAGAGCCGCCCGTCCTTCGGATCGCTCGGCAGCGTGACCCCGAAGGATGACCCGGAGCCCGCTCCGAAGCCGGTCGAGGACATCCCGGTCGCCCCGCCGGTCCCGCCGGCGCCGCGCACCTACTCGGACAGCGCGGCCGAGGAGCTGGACGTACCGGACTTCCTCAAGTGATCCTTCTGACGTGATAGGACAGCGCGAGAGCGCGAGCGGCGCGCACTTCGCCTTCACCGACCGGTGGGGCGGGGTGAGCGCCGCTCCGTATGAGGACCTCAATCTCGGCGGAGCGGTCGGAGACGACCCGGACGCCGTACGCACCAACCGGGAACTGGCCGCCAAGTCCCTGGGCATCGAGCCGGACCGGGTGGTCTGGATGAACCAGGTGCACGGGTCGGACGTGTCGGTGGTGGACGGACCGTGGGGATCTTCGTCCGACATCCCGTCGGTCGACGCGATCGTCACGGCGCGGCGCGGGCTCGCCCTCGCCGTGCTCACCGCCGACTGCGTGCCGGTGCTGCTCGCCGACCCCGTCGCCGGGATCGCCGCCGCGGCCCACGCGGGCCGGCCGGGCATGATCGCCGGAGTCGTCCCGGCCGCGCTACGCGCGATGACGGAGCTGGGCGCCGAGCCCTCCCGGATCGTCGCCCGCACCGGACCCACCGTCTGCGGCCGGTGTTACGAAGTGCCCGAGGTGATGCGCGCCGAGGTGTCCGCCATCGAGCCGGCGGCGTACGCCGAGACGAGTTGGGGCACACCGGCGGTCGATGTGAGCGCCGGAGTGCACGCCCAGCTGGAACGGCTCGGGGTGCGCGACCGGGAGCAGTCGCCGGTGTGCACGCTGGAATCGCGCGATCACTTCTCGTACCGACGCGACCGCACCACCGGGCGGCTCGCGGGTTATGTGTGGCTGGACTGACAGGACATGACGGACCGTAAGGACGAACTCGCCACGAATCTGGCGAAAGTTGAGCGGCGCATCGCCGACGCTTGCGCGGCCGCCGGCCGCGGGCGCGGGGACGTGACCCTGATCGTGGTCACCAAGACCTATCCGGCGAGCGATGTGCGGATGCTGGCGGAACTCGGTGTCCGCCACGTCGCCGAGAACCGCGACCAGGACGCGGCGCCCAAGGCCGCGGCCTGTGCGGATCTGCCCCTTACGTGGCATTTTGTCGGTCAGCTTCAGACCAACAAGGTGCGCTCGGTGGCCGGTTACGCGGATTTCGTGCAGTCCGTCGATCGTTCCAAGCTCGTCACAGCTCTGTCGAAGGAAGCCGTCCGGGCGGGTCGCGAGCTGGGCTGCCTCCTCCAGGTCGCACTGGACGCGGGCGAGAGCGAGCGGGGTGAGCGCGGAGGCGTGGCCCCCGGCGGCATCGAAGAGTTGGCCGACCTCGTGGCCGGGGCCCCGGGGCTGCGGCTCGACGGACTGATGACCGTCGCACCGCTCACCGGGGAGTACGCGGGGCGCGAACAGGCGGCCTTCGAGCGGTTGATGGATTTGTCGACCGACCTGCGCCGGAGTCATCCGGCTGCCACCATGGTCTCGGCAGGGATGAGTGCGGATCTCGAGCAGGCCGTGGCGGCCGGAGCGACACATGTGCGCGTCGGCAGCGCGGTACTCGGAGTCCGCCCCAGGCTCGGGTAACGTCGCCAAGAAGTCGGACCACAGCAGAAAATATGGTCATTGCCGCCGAAAGGCGGATTCAAGGACCTCGTGGATCGCGGGCACTTGGCAGTCGTCAGTCGATCCACCACAGAGCGGAGGACTCAGAGCATGGCCGGCGCGATGCGCAAGATGGCGGTCTACCTCGGCCTCGTGGAGGACGATGGGTACGACGGCCGCGGATTCGACCCCGACGACGACTTCGAACCCGAACTCGACCCGGAACCCGAACGGGATCACCGACGGCACGAGTCGTCCCACCAACCACATGTCTCACATCAGCCCCAAAGGGACGAAGAGGTACGAGTCGTACAGCCGTCCGCACCTCGCGAACCGGCCGCTCGTTCCGCTTCGCTACCCGCGGAATCCAGCCGCCCGGCGCGCATCGCGCCCGTGGCATCCATCACACAAGAACGCGCAAGCCTGGAGAAGAACGCACCGGTGATCATGCCCAAGGTCGTGTCGGAACGAGAGCCTTACCGGATCACCACGCTCCACCCACGGACCTACAACGAGGCCCGTACCATCGGGGAACACTTCCGTGAAGGCACCCCGGTGATCATGAATCTGACTGAGATGGACGACACAGATGCGAAGCGACTTGTCGACTTTGCGGCCGGTTTGGTGTTTGGTCTTCACGGCAGTATCGAGCGGGTGACGCAGAAGGTGTTCCTGTTGTCGCCTGCTAACGTCGATGTCACGGCGGAGGACAAGGCCCGCATCGCAGAGGGCGGGTTCTTCAACCAGAGCTGAGACGCACCACCGGAAACATCAGTACACAGCACTACACAGCAGGGCACAGGGGAGAGGGAAGCAACAGATCATGAGCGTGGTTCTGGATGTCGTCTACATCGCGCTGATGTGCTTCCTCATCGTGCTCATCTTCCGGTTGGTCATGGACTACGTCTTCCAGTTCGCCCGCTCATGGCAACCCGGCAAGGCGATGGTGGTCGTTCTGGAGGCCACCTACACTGTCACTGATCCACCGCTCAAGCTTCTGCGGCGGTTCATCCCGCCGCTGCGTCTCGGGGGCGTGGCGCTCGACCTGTCCTTCTTCGTACTGATGATCATCGTCTACATCCTGATCTCGATCGTGAGCCGGCTGTGAGCGATGTGAACTACGGTCTTGCCGAATGCCGACGACTACGTTGAGGTGAAGAGATGCCGTTGACCCCCGAGGACGTGCGGAACAAGCAGTTCACGACCGTCCGCCTCCGAGAAGGCTATGACGAGGACGAGGTCGATGCCTTCCTCGATGAGGTCGAAGCCGAACTGACCCGCCTGCTCCGCGAGAACGAGGACCTGCGCGCCAAACTGGCCGCGGCCACGCGCGCTGCCGCGCAGAACCAGCAGAACATGCGCAAGCCTCCGGAGCAGCAGCAGGATCAGCAGCAACAGCAGCAGGGCATGCGCGGTCCCGGCGGTCCCGTTCCCGCCGGCATATCGGGCCCGCCGCAGCAGCAGATGGGTGGCCCCATGGGTGGCCCGCCCCAGCTGCCGAGCGGTGCCCCGCAGCTGCCCGCCGGCCCCGGCGGTCAGGGTGGTCCCCAGGGTCCTGGTGGTCCCGGTCCGATGGGCCAGGGTCCGGGTCCGATGGGTCAGCCCCCGATGCAGCAGCAGATGGGTGGTCCGATGGGCGGCCCCATGGGCGGTCCGATGGGCGGCCCCGGTCAGGGAGGCCCCGGTGGCGACAGCGCCGCGCGTGTCCTCTCGCTGGCCCAGCAGACCGCCGACCAGGCGATCGCCGAGGCCCGTTCCGAAGCCAACAAGATCGTCGGGGAGGCGCGTTCGCGTGCCGAGGGTCTGGAGCGTGACGCCCGTGCCAAGGCCGACGCCCTGGAGCGGGACGCGCAGGAGAAGCACCGCGTCGCGATGGGCTCCCTGGAGTCCGCCCGCGCCACGCTGGAGCGCAAGGTCGAGGACCTGCGCGGCTTCGAGCGCGAGTACCGCACGCGCCTGAAGTCGTACCTGGAGTCGCAGCTGCGTCAGCTGGAGACCCAGGCCGACGACTCGCTGGCCCCGCCGCGCACTCCGGCGACCGCGTCCCTCCCGCCGTCCCCGGCGCCTTCCATGGCCCCGGCCGGCGCGAGTGCCCCGTCGTACGGCGGCGGCAACCAGACGATGGGCGGTGCTCCTTCGCCGTCCGGTCCGTCCTACGGCGGCCAGCAGCAGATGTCTCCGGCGATGACCCAGCCGATGGCGCCGGTGCGTCCGCAGGGTCCGTCCCCGATGGGTCAGGCGCCCTCGCCCATGCGAGGCTTCCTGATCGACGAGGATGACAACTGACGGCCTGATGGCCAGTAGTACGGCGTAGACGTCGGCAGCGTTCAGGGCGAGGCCCCGGGTTCACCCCGGGGCCTCGCCCTTTTGCCACGCGTGTTCGTACCCGCGCACCGGCGTTCTGCGTACGCAACGCCGAAGGCCCGGACCCACCAAGATCTTTGGCAGGGCCGGGCCTTCGGGCCGAGAGGCCCCTGAGGGTTACGCCTTGCGCAGGCGGAACGTCAGGGACAGGCCCTCGTCGGTGAAGGGCTCGCCGTAGGTGTCGTCCGCCTCGCCCTGGGCGAAGTCCGTGGCGAGGACCTCGTCGGCGATCAGGGCCGCGTGCTCGGTCAGGCCCTCGGCGACGGCCGGGTCGGTCGCGGTCCAGCGCAGCGCGATGCGGTCGGCCACGTCGAGGCCGCTGTTCTTGCGGGCCTCCTGGATCAGGCGGATCGCGTCACGGGCGAGGCCCGCGCGGCGCAGTTCCTCCGTGATCTCCAGGTCCAGGGCGACCGTCGCGCCCGCGTCGGACGCCACCGACCAACCCTCGCGCGGGGTCTCCGTGATGATGACCTCATCCGGAGCCAGCGTGATGGTCTCGCCGTCGACCTCCACCGACGCCGTGCCCTCGCGCAGGGCGAGGGACAGCGCGGCCGCGTCCGCGTTCGCGATGGCCTTGGCCACGTCCTGGACACGCTTGCCGAAGCGCTTGCCCAGCGCGCGGAAGTTGGCCTTCGCCGTGGTGTCGACCAGGGAGCCGCCGACCTCGCTCAGCGTCGCCAGGGACTCGACGTTCAGCTCCTCCGTGATCTGCGTGCGCAGTTCGGAGCCCAGCGTGTCGAAGCCGGTGGCCGCGATCAGGGCGCGGGACAGCGGCTGGCGCGTCTTGACGCCCGACTCCGCGCGCGTGGCACGGCCCAGCTCCACCAGCCGGCGCACCAGCACCATCTGCTTCGACAGCTCCGGGTCGATGGCGGTGAGGTCCGCCTCCGGCCAGGAGGAGAGGTGGACCGACTCCGGGGCGCCCGGGGTGACCGGGACGATCAGGTCCTGCCAGACCCGCTCGGTGATGAACGGGGTCAGCGGGGCCATGAGCTGCGTCACCGTTTCGACGACCTCGTGCAGCGTGCGCAGCGCCGCCTTGTCGCCCTGCCAGAAGCGGCGGCGGGAGCGGCGCACGTACCAGTTGGACAGGTCGTCGACGAACGCGGACAGCAGCTTGCCGGCGCGCTGGGTGTCGTAGGCGTCCAGGGCCTGGGTGACCTGGTCGGTCAGCGCGTGCAGTTCGGACAGCAGCCAGCGGTCCAGGACCGGGCGGTCGGCCGGGGCCGGGTCGGCCTCGGACGGGGCCCAGCCGGACGTACGGGCGTACAGGGCCTGGAAGGCGACCGTGTTCCAGTAGGTCAGGAGCGTCTTGCGGACGACCTCCTGGATGGTGCCGTGGCCCACGCGGCGGGCCGCCCACGGGGAGCCGCCGGCCGCCATGAACCAGCGGACCGCGTCGGCGCCGTGCCGGTCCATGAGCGGGATCGGCTCCAGGGTGTTGCCCAGGTGCTTGGACATCTTGCGGCCGTCCTCGGCAAGGATGTGGCCGAGGCAGACCACGTTCTCGTACGACGACTTGTCGAAGACGAGCGTGCCGACCGCCATCAGCGTGTAGAACCAGCCGCGGGTCTGGTCGATGGCCTCGCAGATGAACTGCGCCGGGTAGCGGGCCTCGAAGACGTCCTTGTTCTTGTACGGGTAGCCCCACTGCGCGAACGGCATCGAGCCCGAGTCGTACCAGGCGTCGATCACCTCGGGCACGCGCGTGGCCGTCCTGCCGCAGCCGTCCTGCGGGCAGGCGAAGGTGACCTCGTCGATGAACGGGCGGTGCGGGTCCAGGCCCGACTGGTCGGTGCCGGTCAGCTCGGTCAGCTCCGTGAGGGAGCCGGCGCAGGTGAGGTGGTCGTCCTCGCAGCGCCAGATGGGCAGCGGCGTGCCCCAGTAGCGGTTGCGGGACAGCGCCCAGTCGATGTTGTTGTTCAGCCAGTCGCCGTAGCGGCCGTTCTTGACCGTCTCCGGGAACCAGTTGGTGCCCTCGTTCTCCGCGAGCAGGCGGTCCTTGATCGCCGTGGTGCGGATGTACCAGGAGGGCTGCGCGTAGTAGAGCAGCGCGGTGTGGCAGCGCCAGCAGTGCGGGTAGCTGTGCTCGTACGGGATGTGCTTGAAGAGCAGGCCGCGGTCGCCGAGGTCCTCGGTGAGCTTCTCGTCGGCCTTCTTGAAGAAGACACCGCCGACGAGGGGGACGTCCTCCTCGAACGTGCCGTCCGGGCGGACCGGGTTGACGACCGGGAGGCCGTAGGAGCGGCAGACCTTGAGGTCGTCCTCACCGAAGGCGGGGGACTGGTGGACCAGACCCGTGCCGTCCTCGGTGGTGACGTACTCGGCGTTGACGACGAAGTGCGCCGGCTCCGGGAACTCGACGAGCTCGAAGGGGCGCTGGTAGGTCCAGCGCTCCATCTCGGCGCCCGTGAAGGTCTGCCCGGTGCTCTCCCAGCCCTCGCCGAGGGCCTTGGCGAGCAGCGGCTCGGCGACGACGAGCTTCTCCGAACCTTCTGGGCCCTTCGTCGCGACGACGTAGGTGACCTCGGGGTGGGCGGCGACCGCGGTGTTGGACACCAGGGTCCACGGGGTCGTCGTCCACACCAGGAGCGCGGCCTCGCCGGCGAGCGGGCCGGAGGTGAGCGGGAAGCGGACGTAGACGGACGGGTCGACGACCGTCTCGTAGCCCTGCGCCAGCTCGTGGTCGGACAGGCCTGTGCCGCAGCGGGGGCACCAGGGGGCGACGCGGTGGTCCTGGACCAGCAGGCCCTTGTTGAAGATCTCCTTCAGCGACCACCAGACCGACTCGATGTACTCGGGGTCCATCGTGCGGTACGGGTCGTTCAGGTCGGTCCAGTAGCCCATGCGGGTCGTGAGCGCCTCGAAGGCGTCCGTGTGGCGGGTCACCGACTCGCGGCACTTGGCGTTGAACGCGGCGATGCCGTACGCCTCGATGTCCTGCTTGCCGGAGAAGCCGAGCTCCTTCTCTACGGCGAGCTCCACCGGGAGGCCGTGGCAGTCCCAGCCGGCCTTGCGGGCCACGTGGTAGCCGCGCATGGTGCGGAAGCGGGGGAAGACGTCCTTGAAGACGCGGGCCTCGATGTGGTGGGCGCCGGGCATGCCGTTGGCGGTGGGCGGGCCCTCGTAGAACACCCACTCGGGGCGACCCTCGGACTGCTCCAGGCTCTTGGCGAAGATCTTCTGCTCGCGCCAGAAGTCGAGCACCGCGTGCTCGAGGGCGGGCAGGTCGACCTGGGCGGGTACCTGGCGGTACGTCGACGATGTCATCAGCGGGCTTCCTCCGGCGGACTTGCTGCCTTCCGTCCGGAGGGACGAGAGCTACGTCTGCCTGCGCCGCCTTCGGCGCGCTCCCGCGGTACCACCCTCCTTGGCCCTCCGGCACGGGGTGTGCGCCGGCGAGCCCCCTCATTGGGGTCGCGATGCCGGTTCTACTGGCCACGGCTCACCGCTGTGGCGTTCTTCCGGCGGCTCCGGGGTGATCTTCACGTCGCGCTCGCCCCCGGGCTTCCACCGTCCCCGGGTCGCTCTGGGCTGCGTACGCCGCTACTCGTCCCCATCCACGCTTTTCGCTCCGCCCAGTGTACGGCGCCGGGCGGACAGCGGCCGACCGCTTTTCCGGGGACCCGGGGTCCCCGGGGCCGGGGTGGCGCGGGGAGGGTGGCTTATGGGTTTGATGACTCGAATGGGGTGGTATGGGTGTTCGGATCCTGGGACGTCCGGCTCGGCGGATTACCGGGCGGGGAGCTGGGCACAACGGATGCAGGTTCGCCGCGCGGCGTGCGCGAGGCGGGCGAATCGGGCGGTGTGCCCCGTTGCCGCGGGACTCGAGTCGATTTATCGTCCCAGCACGATTCGCGAGCAAGATCACAATATGTGAAGGGGCCGCGGCCATGGTGGCGAAGAAGACCGCCGTACAGCAGCCGGCGTCCGGCAGGTCCGGGGAGGCCTCCGGCGGTGCGGCCAAGGACGTGGGTGGGAAGAAGTCCACCCAGGGGGGTTCGGTGGGGCGGGCGGCGAAGGGGGCGGCGGGGAAGGCGACCGAGGGGACGAAGGCTGCTGTCAAGAAGACCAAGGCGGCCGTCAAGAAGGTGACGGCCAGAACGGGCGGGGCGGAGGGGGGTGCGGCGGCCGGGCAGGGTGCGGGCGAGCGGGGTGGGGCCGAGCGGGGAGCGACCGAGAGAGCCGCACCTGGGAAGGCCGCGGCCAAGGCCCCCGCCAGGAAGGGGGCTGCCGGGAAGGCTCCGGCCAAGGCAGCCGCCGAGAAGACGACAGCCAAGAAGGCCGCTGTCAGGAAGACGGCCAAGAAGACGGCGGCCAAGAAGACGGCGGCCGAGAAGGCGACCGCCAAGGAGGCGACTGCCAAGGGTGCGGCGGCCGAGAAGGCGACCGCCAAGGGGGCGGTGGCCGGAAAGAAGGCGGTCGCCAAGGGGGCGGCGGCCGAGAAGAAGGCGGCTGCCAAGGGGGCGGCGGCCAAGGGGGCGGCGGCCAAGAAGGCCGCTGTCACCAGGGCCAAGGCCGCCAAGGCCGACGCCGCGAAGAAGGGCGCCGAAGGTGTCGCCGGGCAGGGCGCCGGAGGCGGGAGCACCACCACGAAGGGCCCGGCCGGGAAGGGCGCCGCCCGGACCGGTGGGGCCACACAGGACACGGCCGGGACCAGCACGGCCAAGAAGGCGGGTGCGGCCGAGGCCGCGCCGCAGACGGGAGCGACGACGGTGGGTGCGAAGAAGACTCCTGGCACGGCAACGGCGGCGAAGACCGCCGTTCCGAAGGCGCGGGCGGGCGCGGTGGAGCCCGGTGAGCTGGCGGTACGCCCGGGCGAGGACCCCTGGACGACGGAGGAGGTCGAGGAGGCGCGCTCCGAGCTGATGTCGGAGGAGGCGCGGCTGCGTGAGGAGATCACCTCGTCGGAGCGGTCGCTCGCCGGTCTGATGCGGGACTCCGGGGACGGCGCGGGCCACGACGAGGCGGACACCGGCAGCAAGAACATCACGCGCGAGCACGAGCTGGCCCTTGCCGCCAACGCGCGCGAGATGCTCGACCAGACCGAGCGCGCCCTGGACCGCCTCGACTCCGGCACCTACGGCCTGTGCGAGAACTGCGGCAACCCCATCGGCAAGGCCCGGATGCAGGCGTTCCCGCGGGCCACGTTGTGCGTGGAGTGCAAGCAGAAGCAGGAGCGCCGGTACTGACCGGCCGCCGAATGCCTCCCGAGCACGTGGGCGGCCCGAGGTGTGCCGTACCCTCGTCCTCAGTCAGGCACCTAGGTTGAGGGACTCACGTGGCAGAGGCGGAGCGCATCATCGGTACGCCGGACACACCGGACGCGGCCGGGAACGGGCAGGACCGGCCCGGCGAGTCCGGCACCGACGATACGGCGGCGGCCGCCGGCGCGTCGGGCACGGACGAGCCGGAGGCCACGGCCGGAAGGCCCCGGGGCAGGCGCCGGATCGCGGTGCTGTTCGCCGTCGCCACGTTCGCGTACGCCCTGGACCTGATCAGCAAGATGATCGTGGTGGCCAAGCTGGAGCACCACCCGCCCATCGAGATCATCGGGGACTGGCTGAAGTTCGAGGCGATCCGCAACGCGGGCGCGGCCTTCGGCTTCGGCGAGGCCTTCACCGTGATCTTCACCATGATCGCGGCGGCGGTGATCGTGGTGATCGCCCGGCTCGCCCGCAAGCTGTACAGCCTGCCCTGGGCGATCGCGCTGGGCCTGCTGCTCGGCGGTGCGCTGGGCAACCTCACCGACCGGATCTTCCGGGCACCGGGCGTCTTCGAGGGCGCGGTCGTGGACTTCATCGCGCCCAAGCACTTCGCCGTGTTCAACCTGGCCGACTCGGCGATCGTGTGCGGCGGCATCCTGATCGTGCTGCTGTCGTTCAAGGGGCTCGACCCGGACGGCACCGTCCACAAGGACTGAGCACCCGTACGGCGGTGTCGGACCCGTCCGGCATACTCGACGGGTGAGCACGATTCCCGAGATCCGTACCCTGCCCGTGCCCGACGGCCTGGAGGGCGAGCGTGTCGACGCCGCCATCTCCCGCATGTTCGGCTTCTCCCGGACCAAGGCGGCCGAGCTCGCCGCCGCGGGGAAGGTCACGGTCGACGGGTCGGTGGTCGGCAAGTCGGAGCGCGTGCACGGCGGTGCCTGGCTGGAGGTCGAGATGCCGCAGGCGCCCGCGCCGGTGCAGGTGGTGGCCGAGCCGGTCGAGGGCATGGAGATCGTGCACGACGACGATGACGTGGTCGTCATCGTCAAGCCGGTCGGCGTGGCCGCGCACCCGTCGCCGGGCTGGACCGGGCCGACCGTCATCGGAGGCCTCGCCGCCGCCGGGTACCGGATCTCCACCTCCGGTGCCGCCGAGCGCCAGGGCATCGTCCACCGCCTCGACGTCGGCACGTCCGGGCTGATGGTCGTCGCCAAGTCCGAGTACGCGTACACGTCGCTGAAGCGCCAGTTCAAGGAGCGCACGGTCGACAAGCGGTACCACACGCTCGTCCAGGGCCACCCCGACCCGACCAGCGGCACCATCGACGCGCCCATCGGCCGGCACCCGCAGCACGACTACAAGTGGGCGGTCACGGCCGAGGGCAAGCCGTCCGTCACGCACTACGACCTCATCGAGGCGTTCCGCGCCGCCTCCCTGCTCGACGTGAAGCTGGAGACCGGCCGCACGCATCAGATCCGCGTCCACATGGCCGCCCACCGGCACCCCTGCGTCGGCGACCTGACCTACGGCGCCGACCCGACGCTCGCCAAGCGCCTCGGTCTGACCCGCCAGTGGCTGCACGCGGTGCGGCTCGGCTTCGAGCACCCCGGGGACGGGCAGTGGGCCGAGTTCTCCTGCGACTACCCGGAGGACCTGCAGAAGGCCCTGGACCAGGTCCGGGAGGAGACCTACGCGTGAGCACCACCCCGACGTATGTCGTGCGGGTCGCCGAGGGCCCGGCCGACCGTGAGGCGTGCTTCGCGGTGCGCAAGGAGGTCTTCGTCGGCGAGCAGGGCGTGCCCGAGGACCTGGAGTACGACGCGTACGACGCCGGGGCCGTCCATGTGCTGGCGGTCCGGGAGGACGGCGTACCGCTCGGGACGGGGCGGCTGCTGGTCGGGGAGGCGGCCGTGGCGCAGACCGGAGCCGACCCGTCCGTGGGCTCCCTCGGCCGGCTCGCCGTGGCCGCTCACGCGCGCGGGCTCGGTGTGGGGGTCGCCCTGGTGCGGGCCATCGAGGACGCGGCACGCGCACGGGGGCTCGCAGCCGTGGACCTGCACGCCCAGACGCACGCGCTCGGCTTCTACCAGCGGCTCGGCTACCAGGCCTACGGGCCGGAGTACCTGGAGGCGGGTATTCCGCACCAGGGGATGCGGCGTTCGCTCTAGCCCGTCGCGGTGAGTGCCGAAACGGTTTGTCCCCGGAGTTGCGTGGCAGGCTTGAGGGCAGTCGTGTGACCGTCTGACCTCCCGGAGCGCTGACCGTGGATCAGTTGGCCCTGTTGTTCGTGCTGCTGCTCGGGGCCGTGATCAGCGTCCCGGTCGGGGACCGGCTCGGGGTGCCCGCGCCGGTGCTGATGACGCTCCTCGGCATAGTCCTCGCCCTGCTCGACTTCGTGCCGAACGTCGACATCCCGCCCGACCTGATCCTGCCGCTGCTGCTGCCGCCCCTGCTGTACGCCGCCGTACGACGCACCTCGTGGCGGCAGTTCGCGGCGAACAAGAGACCGATCTTCCTGCTGGCCGTGGCCCTGGTGTTCGTCACCATGGCCTGTGTGGCCGCCGCGGCCAACGCGATCGTGCCCGGGCTGCCGCTCGCCGCGGCGTTCGCGCTCGGCGCACTGGTGGCGCCGCCGGACCCGGTCGCGGCGACGGCCGTCGCCGGGCAGTTGGGGCTGCCGCGCCGGCTGGTGTCGATCCTGGAGGGCGAGGGGCTCTTCAACGACGTGACGGCCATCGTCCTCTACCACGTGGCGATCGCCGCCGCCGTCAGCGGGACGTTCTCGCCCTGGAAGGCCGGGCTCGACCTGGTGCTGTCGGCCGTGGTGGCGGTGGCCGTGGGCCTGGCACTGGGCTGGGGCGCGAACAAGCTGATGGAACTGCTCGAGGACGCGACCCTGCAGATCGGGCTCACCCTGCTGGTGCCGTACGCCTCCTACGTCATGGCCGAGGAGCTGCACGGCTCCGGGGTGCTCGCCGTGCTCACCACCGCGCTGTTCCTCGCGGAGTACGGCGCCGACGCCGACGACGTCATGACACGGCTGGCCGGACACACGTTCTGGAACATCGTCGACACCCTCGTCACCGGTGTGGCGTTCGGGCTGGTCGGACTCGAACTGCACAACGCCATCCACACCGCGACCGGCCGGTGGGGCCAACTGCTCGGGTGGGCGGCGCTGGTGGTGTGCGTGGTCGTCCTCGTACGGCTGCTGTGGCTGCTGCCGGCGACGTGGCTGACCAAGCGGCTGCACGCGCGGCGGGACTACGACGAGGACATCCCGGTGAGCTGGCGCGAGACCGTGGTGATGTGGTGGTCCGGGATGCGCGGCGTGGCGTCGGTGGCGCTGGTGCTGGCCATTCCGCTGGAGACGGATTCCGGGGCGCCGTTCCCGAGCCGGGACGAGATCATCTTCATCGCCTTCGGGGTGATCATGGCGACGCTGGTGGTGCAGGGACTGACGTTGCCGTGGCTGGTGCGGAGGCTCGGGGTGAAGGCCGACACCGACCAGGAGAAGGAGTTCGCGAAGGCGCTGGCGATCCGGGCGGCGAAGGCGGCGAAGCGCAGGCTCCGGGAGATCGAGGAGGACGAGGAGCTGCCGGAGGACCTCTCCGAGCAGATGCTGCGGCGGGCCTTCGACATCGGGGTGCGGATCAGTCCCGAACTCGCGGAGGACGAGCGGCGGGAGGCGTACCGGGAGCGGGCGCGGCGCGTGAAGCGGGTGCGGCGGATCCAGCAGGAGATGCTGAGCGCGGCGCGGCACGAGGTGCTGGCGGCGCGCAGCGAACCCGGGGCGGACCCCGAGGTGGTGGACCGGGTTTTGCGGCATCTTGACGTGCGCAGCCTGCGCTGAGTTCGCCCTCGGCGGCCGACGGATCGTAGGGTCGTTCGTATGGCACGGAACGTAGTGATCAGTGGTGGAGGAACGGGAATTGGGCTTGCGGCGGCCCGGGTCTTCGCCGCGGGCGGGGACCGGGTGCTGCTGCTCGGGCGGCGGGCCGCGGTGCTGGAGAAGGCCGGGGTGCCCGGCGCGCTGACGTATGCGGCCGATCTCGCCGAGCCGGAGGACGTGCGGGGTGTCGCCGCCTTCGTGGAGCGGGAGTTCGGGTCCGTGGACGTGCTCGTGCACAGTGCCGGAGGCAACGGGCTGCTGGAACCGGACGCCGCGGGCGACGATCCGCTGGAGGCCGTCGCGCACACCTGGACCGTGAACTTCCGGCTCAACACCCTGACCGCCGTCCTGCTCACCGAGGCGCTGAAGCCGCGGCTCGCCGAGCCCGGCGGGCGGGTGCTCTTCCTCAGTTCCATCGCCGCCTACCGGGGATCCGGGAGCGGGGCCTACGCGGCGGCCAAGGCGGGGCTGCACCCGTACGCCCACGATCTGGCGCGGGAGCTGGGACCGCGCGGCATCACCGCGAACGTCGTCGCGCCCGGCTACATCGAGGACACCGAGTTCTTCGGGGACTCGATGGTCGAGGAGCGGCGGGCGCGGCTCGTCGGCGAGACCTCGACCGGCCGGGCCGGGACCCCCGCCGACGTCGCCGAGACCCTGCACTGGCTCGCCTCCCCGGAGGCCGGGCACATCACCTCCCAGATCATCCAGGTCAACGGCGGCGCCGAGCGCGGTCACTGACCGAAGACCAGCAGGAGGGCTGCCCCGGGAACGGGCAGCCCTCCTGCTGTGTCCGTGTCCGTCAGCGTTCCGGGCGGGCCGAGCCGTGGAAGCGGCGCTGCTGGTTCGGGACGCCGTCCGGGGAAGGGCGGTGGCCGTTCCAGGACGGCGGCAGGATCGCGTCCGCCGTGTTGACCCGGGGCAGGGCGTACGGGTGCTCCCCGGACAGCCAGCGGAGCATCTGCTCGCGGACCGTGACCCGCACGGTCCAGATGTCGTCCGCGTCCTTCGCCGTCACCAGCGCCCGCACCTGCATGGTGCTCGGCGTGGTGTCCGTGACGGACAGGTCGTAGGCGCGGCCGTCCCAGGCGGGGCACTCGCGCAGGACGTCGCGGAGCTTCTCGCGCATCGCCTCCACGGGGGCCGTGTGGTCGACGTGCCAGAAGACGGTGCCGGTCATCTGCGGCGTGCCGCGCGACCAGTTCTCGAACGGCTTGGACGTGAAGTACGACACCGGCATGGTGATCCGGCGCTCGTCCCAGGTGCGCACGGTCAGGAACGTCAGCGTGATCTCCTCGACCGTGCCCCACTCGCCGTCCACGACCACGGTGTCCCCGATGCGGACCATGTCGCCGAAGGCGATCTGGAACCCCGCGAACATGTTGCTCAGCGTGGACTGCGCGGCGACACCGGCGACGATGCCGAGGATGCCGGCCGAGGCCAGCAGCGAGGCACCCGCCGCGCGGAACGCCGGGAACGTCAGCAGCATGCTCGCCGCGGCCACCACGCCGACGATCGCCGACACCACCCGCATGATCAGCGTCACCTGGGTGCGCACCCGGCGGACCCTGGCCGGGTCGCGGTGGGCCCGGGCGCTGGCGTAGCGGCTGTACGAGGTCTCGACGATCGCCGCCGCGATCCGGATCACCAGCCAGGCGGTCGACCCGATCAGGACCAGGGTCAGCGCCTGGCCGATGCCCTCGCGGCGGCTCTCCAGCAGCTGCGCCTCGTCGTAGGACCCTCTCAGCAGGGCCGCGAAGAGGACGAGCTGGTACGGGATGCGGCCACGGCGCAGCAGCCCCCACAGCGGGGTGTCGTGGTGCCGTTCGTCGGCCTTGCGCAGCAGGAAGTCGGTGGCCCAGCCGATCACCAGCGTGAGCACGACCGAGCCACCGACCACGATCAGCGGTCGCAGCAGGTTCTCCATGCCCCCGAACCTAACCGGCTCACCGGGGGCATGAACATGTGACTTCGGCGGCGTCCTGGGTAGTGCCGCGATCCCGGCCCGTCACACCCGGCTGGCACCATGGCCTCATGAACATCATGCTCTTTCACTCGACCTTCGGGCTGCGGCCCGCGGTGCACCAGGCCGCTGACCGGCTGCGGTCGGCCGGTCACGAGGTGTGGACGCCCGACCTCTTCGGGGGGCGTACGTTCGAGACGGTCGAGGAGGGCATGGAGCACAAGGAGAAGATCGGCAAGGACGAGCTGCTGAAGTGGGCCGTGCTCGCGGCCGCGCCCTACTCGGAGCGCGGGCTGGTGTACGCCGGCTTCTCGCTCGGCGCCTCCATCGCCCAGACCCTCGCCCTCGGCGACGACAAGGCCCGCGGCCTGCTGCTCCTGCACGGCACCTCGGACATCGCGCCGGGCGTCACGGTGGACGAGCTGCCGGTCCAGCTGCACGTGGCGGAGCCGGACCCGTTCGAGACGGACGACTGGCTGAGCGCCTGGTACCTCCAGATGGGCCGCACGGGCGCCGACGTCGAGGTCTACCGGTACGCCGGGGCCGGCCACCTGTACACCGACCCCGACCTGCCGGACTACGACGAGGAAGCGGCCGAGGCCACCTGGCGGGTGGCGCTCGGCTTTCTCGACACCCTGTAGCAGCGGCTACACCGGGGCGTGGACCCGCTCGACCTTCTGCGTGCCGCTGCGCGTGCGGTACGAGCGGGACCACTGGGCCGTCGCGTCGCGCTTCGCGCGGTCGGAGATGACGTAGTAGTCCATCTGGGCGCGCTCGGCCGTGAGGTCCAGGACGCCGAACCCGTGGCGGTCGGTGTCGACCCAGTGGACGTGCCGGTTGGCCGCGCGGATGACCGGCGAGGCGACCGCCGAGACCGTGCCCTCCGGGACCTTCACGATGTCGTCGAGGTTGTCCGAGGTGACCGAGGTGACCACGAACTCCGTCGCGGCCGACGGGGAGAGCGGGTACGTGCCCGCGTCCACCGGAACGTCGTTGGCCCAGGCCATGTGGATGTCACCGGTGAGGAAGACGGTGTTGCGGATCGCGTTCGTGCGCAGGTGTGCCAGGATCTCGCGGCGGTCGTCGGTGTAGCCGTCCCACTGGTCGGTGTTGAGGGCGAGGCCCTCCTGCGGCAGGCCCAGCAGCTTGGCCAGGGGCTTCAGAAGGTCGGCGGAGAGCGAGCCGATGGCGAACGGCGAGATCATCACGGAGTTGCCGACCAGCCGCCAGGTGGTGTCGGACGCCTTCAGGCCCGCCTTGAGCCAGTCGAGCTGGGCCCGGCCGGTGAGCGTGCGGTCCGGGTCGTCGACCTCGCCGTCGCCGACCTTGACCTGTTGCGAGCGGAACGAGCGCAGGTCCAGCAGCGAGAGGTCGGCCAGCTTGCCGAAGCGCAGCCGGCGGTAGGTGGTGCCGGCGATCGCGGGACGCACCGGCATCCACTCGAAGTAGGCCTGCTTGGCGGCGGCCTGGCGGGCGGACCAGGTGCCCTCGGCGCCTTCCGTGTGGTTCTCCGCGCCGCCCGAGAAGGCGTCGTTGGCGAACTCGTGGTCGTCCCAGATCGCCACGACCGGGGCCGCCGCGTGCAGCGCCTGGAGGTCCGGGTCGGTCTTGTACCGCGCGTGCCGGACGCGGTAGTCGGCGAGCGTGACGATCTCGTGGGCCGGGGCGTGCGGGCGGACGACCGTGCCCCGGGTGCCGTACTCGCCGGTGCCGTACTCGTAGATGTAGTCGCCCAGATGGAGCCAGGCGTCCAGGTCGCCGCGGGCCGCGAGATGGCGGTACGCGGAGAAGTAGCCGGCCTCCCAGTTCGCGCAGGAGACCACGCCGAAGCGGAGGTTCGTGACGGCCGCGTCGGCCGCCGGGGCGGTGCGGGTGCGGGCGGCGGGGGAGTCGGTGCCGCCCGCGGAGAAGCGGAACCAGTAGTCGGTGGCCGGTTCCAGGCCGCGGATGTCGGCCTTCACCGTGTGGTCGGAGGCGGCGGTCGCGGTGGTGGCGCCCTTGGCGACGACGGTGGTGAACGCCTTGTCCCTGGCGACCACCCAGCTCACCTCGGTGTCCGGGCCGAGCCCGGAGCCGGGTATCGCCTCCGGGACCGGCGTCACACGGGTCCACAGCAGCACGCCGTCCGGCAGCGGGTCACCGGAGGCGACGCCGTGCAGGAAGGCGGGAGCCTGGTCGGCGGCGCGCGCCGGCAGGGAGGCGGCGAGCGGCCCGGCCAGGACAGCGGTCGCCGCCGCGGCCTTGACGACCGTACGGCGGCGCGGGGAGAGGGAGTTGAGGCCCTCGGACGTGTTCGATGATCTGTATCGACTGGTCACGACCGATCAGGTTACTGATCGGTATGCACCAGAGCGGGCGAACTGAAGGAAGTTCGCCCGCTCTTCACATGCCGGCCGGTCCCTGACCTGCCGTCACTTCTTCAGGGCCTCGCCCACGACCCGGTTGAAGTCGTCCACCGTCATCAGCGGCGTGCCCTGGCTGTCGGCGGTGAGCTGCTTGCCGTCCATCACGAAGGAGGGGGTGCCCTGCACGCCGTCCTTGTTGTCGTCGAAGGTCTTGGACATGGCCATCGCCCAGGCGTCGTAGGTGCCCTTCTCGACCGCGTCCTGGAACTTCTTGTTGTCCTTCAGCTCGGGGACGGTGTTCGCGACCTCGATGAGGTAGCTGTCGTCCTTGAACTTGTCGGTCGTCTCCTCCGGGTGCCACTTCGCGGAGTACAGCGCGGCCTTGTAGTCGAGGAACGCCTTGTCGCTCACGTTCAGCGCGGCGCCCAGGGCGCTCAGCGCGTTCTTCGAGCCCTCGCCGTTGTCCTTGTTGTCGATGAACGTGGCACCGATGAACTGCATCTTGTACTTGCCGTCGTCGACGTCCTTCTTCAGGGTCGGGCCGACGGTCTGTTCGAACTGGGCGCACACGGGGCAGCGCGGGTCCTCGTAGACCTTCAGGGTCTTCTTCGCCGACTCCTTGCCGATGACGACCGTGGTGCCGTCGGTGCCCGTGGTGTTGGCCGGGGTGACGACCTTCTCGTCCTTCACCGCTTCCCAGTGGGTCGGCTTGTTGGCCTGCACGACCGCGTAACCTATGCCGCCGGCCACGGCCAGGACGCCGACGATGGAGCAGGCGACGATGACCTGCCGCTTGGCCTTGGCCCGCTTGGCCTCGCGCTCCCGCTCGGCGCGCAGCCGCTCACGGGCCGCCGACTTCGCCGCCTGGCTGTTCCTCTTGCTCATGGTGATGTTCTCCGTTGGGGACGCGCACACTCGTGTGCGGGATACGTAGGGGGGACTGCCGGTGCTCGAAAGCGCCTCGTGCGAAGGCGTATGCCTTACGCGAAGGCGGGCGAGCACGGCGGTCCGCGCCGTCCCAGGGAGTACGCGAGGACCAGGTCACGCGCGGTGGGCGTGCGGTCGGCGGGGCGCGGCGGCAGCCGGTGCCCCGCCGGTCGCCGCTGCGACGTCACCGCGGCGACCGCCAGCAGCAGCGGCCGGAACGACGTCGCCGCCACCGCCCGCAGCAGTTCGGCCAGGGCCCGCTCGCCGCGGCGCAGCCACACTGCGGCGACGAGGCCGACGCCGATGTGCGCGCCGAGCAGCAGCCAGGCGGTGGCCGGGTCGGCGTGGGCGACCACGGCCGCGAGGCGTTCCGTGCCCGTGGCCCCGGCCATGCGGGCCAGCGGGGTGCCGACCTCGCCACCGCCGCACAGCACGTCCAGACCGACCGAGCGCAGCGGGCCCGCCACCGGGCCGCCCGCCCGGCCGTAGCAGGCGTGCTGACCCGTGGTGAACACCGTGTCGGCGGCGAGCTCCAGCGGGATCAGCAGGGCCGCGATCCGCCCGAAGGAGCGCTCGCGGCCCGCCAGGGCGTAGGCGATCAGGAACACGGCGGCGGCGACCGCGGCCACCGTGCCCAGCGGGAGCGGGGCCCGGGACAGCAGCACGTGCGACGCGGTGCTGAGCGTCACGACCACTGCCGTGAACAGCGCCGCGCGTACGGCTCTGAGCTGGATCCCGGATATGTCCATAGCGAGAGAAGAGTCTGTCACGGGGGCCTGTAAGGGACCCCTAAAGGATGCCTGTGAAGGGTCTTTCCGTCACAGACCCGGAATCCGGCCGTTGCGGAACAGGTCCACGAAGATCTGGTGGTCGGCACGCGCGCGGGCGCCGTAGCCGTGCGCGAAGTCGACCAGCAGCGGTGCGAAGCCGTCCTCGTCGGCCGCGATCGCCGCGTCGATGGCCCGCTCCGTGGAGAAGGGCACCAGGGACTCGCCGGACTGGTCGTCCGCCGCCGAGTGCATCGTGGCCGTCGCCCGGCCGAGGTCGGCCACCACCTGGGCGATCTCCTCCGGGTCGTCGATGTCGCCCCAGTCGAGGTCCACCGCGTACGGCGAGACCTCGGCGACCAGCTGGCCCGCGCCGTCCAGCTCGGTCCAGCCCAGCCAGGGGTCGGCGTGCGCCTGGAGGGCGCGCTGGGAGATGACCGTGCGGTGCCCCTCGTGCTGGAAGTAGTCGCGGATCGACGGGTCCGTGATGTGCCGGGAGACCGCCGGGGTCTGGGCCTGCTTGATGTAGATCACGACGTCGTTCTCCAGGGCGTCGCTGTGGCCCTCCAGGAGGATGTTGTACGACGGCAGTCCCGCCGAGCCGATGCCGATGCCGCGCCGGCCGACGACGTCCTTCACGCGGTAGGAGTCCGGGCGGGCCAGGGAGCTGTCCGGGAGCGTCTCCAGATAGCCGTCGAAGGCGGCGAGGACCTTGTAGCGGGTGGCCGCGTCCAGCTCGACGGAGCCGCCGCCCGGCGCGAAGCGGCGCTCGAAGTCGCGGATCTCCGTCATCGAGTCCAGCAGGCCGAAGCGGGTCAGCGAGCGGGCGTCACGCAGCGCGTCCAGCAGCGGACCCTGCGCGGTGTCCAGCGTGAACGGCGGGACCTCGTCGCTCTTGGCGCCCGTGGCCAGGGCGTGGATCCGCTCCCGGTAGGCGCCCGCGTAGATCTGCACCAGCTCGGTGATCTGCTCGTCGCTGAGCGCCTTCGCGTACCCGATCAGCGCGATCGACGCGGCGAAGCGCTGCAGGTCCCAGGTGAAGGGGCCGACGTAGGCCTCGTCGAAGTCGTTGACGTTGAAGATCAGGCGGCCGTTCGCGTCCATGTACGTGCCGAAGTTCTCCGCGTGCAGGTCGCCGTGGATCCACACGCGTGAGGTGCGCTCGTCCAGGTAGGGGCCGCCGAGTATCCCGTCCTGGTCCAGATCGCGGTAGAAGAGGCAGGCCGTACCCCGGTAGAAGGCGAAGGCCGAGGCCGCCATCTTCCGGAACTTCACGCGGAACGCGGCCGGGTCGGCGGCCAGGAGCTCGCCGAAGGCGGTGTCGAAGACGGCGAGGATCTCGTCGCCGCGCTGCTCGCCGTTGAGCTGGGGGAACGACATCGCTGGGTGCCTCCTGGTGCAGGACGTCTCGGGGACGGCTGGTCCGTCCCCTGCGTAACGTGTGGCGGCCCGCGGGAGTGCCCGCGACCCTCGCACGAAGGTACGCGGGTCAGCCCTCCGCGTGTCAGTGTCGAGGCATAGACTTCGACGCTGTCCCCCAGACTGTCCGCAGCCTGTCGGACCCCATTCGACGAACGTTTTCCCTGGAGGCCGCAGCCGTGTCAAAGCCGCCGTTCACGCACCTGCACGTCCACACCCAGTACTCGCTGCTGGACGGTGCCGCGCGGCTGAAGGACATGTTCAACGCGTGCAACGAGATGGGCATGACGCACATCGCCATGTCCGACCACGGCAACCTCCACGGGGCGTACGACTTCTTCCACTCCGCGCAGAAGGCGGGGGTCACGCCGATCATCGGGATCGAGGCGTACGTCGCGCCCGAGTCGCGCCGCAACAAGCGCAAGATCCAGTGGGGCCAGCCGCACCAGAAGCGGGACGACGTCTCCGGTTCCGGTGGCTACACCCACAAGACGATGTGGGCGGTGAACAAGACCGGCCTGCACAACCTCTTCCGGCTCTCCTCCGACGCCTACGCCGAGGGCTGGCTGCAGAAGTGGCCCCGGATGGACAAGGAGACCATCGCCCAGTGGTCCGAGGGGATCGTGGCGTCCACCGGCTGCCCCTCCGGCGAGATCCAGACCCGGCTGCGCCTCGGCCACTTCGACGAGGCCCTCAAGGCCGCCGCCGACTACCAGGACATCTTCGGCAAGGACCGCTACTTCCTGGAGCTGATGGACCACGGCATCGAGATCGAGCACCGGGTCCGCGACGGCCTGCTGGACATCGCCAAGAAGCTCGGCATCCCCCCGCTGGTCACCAACGACTCGCACTACACCTACGCGCACGAGGCGACCGCCCACGACGCGCTGCTGTGCATCCAGACCGGCAAGAACCTCTCCGACCCGGACCGCTTCAAGTTCGACGGCACCGGCTACTACCTGAAGTCCACGGAGGAGATGTACGCCATCGACTCCTCGGACGCCTGGCAGGAGGGCTGCGCCAACACCCGGCTGATCGCCGAGATGGTCGACACGACCGGCATGTTCGAGAAGCGCGACCTCATGCCCAAGTTCGACATCCCGGAGGGGTACACGGAGGTCAGCTGGTTCCGCGAGGAGACCCTGCGCGGCATGCACCGCCGCTTCCCGGACGGCATCCCGGACGACCGCATGAAGCAGGTCGAGTACGAGATGGACACCATCATCTCGATGGGCTTCCCGGGCTACTTCCTCGTCGTCGCCGACTTCATCATGTGGGCGAAGAAGCAGGGCATCGCGGTCGGCCCCGGCCGTGGTTCCGCGGCCGGCTCGATCGTCGCCTACGCCCTCGGCATCACCGACCTCGACCCCATCCCGCACGGCCTGATCTTCGAGCGGTTCCTCAACCCCGAGCGCATCTCCATGCCCGATGTCGACATCGACTTCGACGAGCGTCGGCGCGTCGAGGTGATCCGGTACGTGACGGAGAAGTACGGCGCCGACAAGGTCGCCATGATCGGCACGTACGGCACCATCAAGGCCAAGAACGCGATCAAGGACTCCGCGCGCGTGCTGGGCTACCCGTACGCGATGGGCGACCGCATCACCAAGGCCATGCCCGCCGACGTCCTCGGCAAGGGCATCAACCTGGACGGCATCACCGACCCGAACCACCCGCGCTACTCGGAGGCGGGCGAGGTCCGGGCGATGTACGAGAACGAGCCCGACGTGAAGAAGGTCATCGACACCGCCAAGGGCGTCGAGGGCCTGGTCCGGCAGATGGGCGTGCACGCCGCCGGCGTGATCATGTCCAGCGAGACCATCACCGACCACGTGCCCGTCTGGGTCAGGCACACCGACGGCGTGACCATCACGCAGTGGGACTACCCGAGCTGCGAGTCGCTCGGCCTGCTGAAGATGGACTTCCTCGGCCTGCGCAACCTGACGATCATGGACGACGCCGTCAAGATGGTGAAGTCCAACAAGGGGATCGACATCGATCTCCTGAGCCTCCCGCTCGACGACCCCACGACGTTCGAACTGCTCCAGCGCGGCGACACCCTCGGCGTCTTCCAGTTCGACGGCGGCCCCATGCGCTCCCTGCTCCGGCTGATGAAGCCGGACAACTTCGAAGACATCTCCGCCGTGTCGGCCCTGTACCGCCCGGGCCCGATGGGCATGAACTCCCACACGAACTACGCGCTGCGCAAGAACGGGCAGCAGGAGATCACGCCCATCCACCCCGAGCTGGAGGAGCCGCTCAAGGAGGTCCTGGACGTCACCTACGGCTTGATCGTCTACCAGGAGCAGGTGCAGAAGGCCGCCCAGATCATCGCTGGCTACTCGCTCGGCGAGGCCGACATCCTCCGCCGCGTGATGGGCAAGAAGAAGCCCGAGGAACTGGCGAAGAACTTCGTCCTCTTCCAGGAGGGCGCCCGCAAGAAGGGCTACAGCGACGAGGCCATCCAGGCGCTCTGGGACGTGCTGGTCCCCTTCGCCGGCTACGCGTTCAACAAGGCCCACTCCGCCGCGTACGGACTCGTCTCGTACTGGACGGCGTACCTGAAGGCGAACCACCCCGCCGAGTACATGGCCGCGCTCCTGACGTCCGTGAAGGACGACAAGGACAAGTCGGCCGTCTACCTCAACGAGTGCCGCCGCATGGGCATCAAGGTGCTCCCGCCGGACGTCAACGAGTCGATGTCCAACTTCGCCGCCCAGGGCGACGACGTGATCCTCTTCGGCCTCTCCGCCGTCCGCAACGTCGGTACGAACGTCGTCGAGTCGATCATCAGGTGCCGCAAGGCCAAGGGGAAGTACACCTCCTTCCCGGACTACCTCGACAAGGTGGAGGCGGTCGTCTGCAACAAGCGCACCACCGAGTCGCTGATCAAGGCCGGCGCCTTCGACGCCATGGGGCACACCCGCAAGGGCCTCACCGCGCAGTACGAGCCGATGATCGACAACGTGGTCGCGGTCAAGCGCAAGGAGGCCGAGGGGCAGTTCGACCTCTTCGGCGGCATGGGCGAGGAGGAGAGCAGCGAGCCCGGCTTCGGCCTCGACGTGCAGTTCACCGACGAGGAGTGGGACAAGACCTATCTGCTCGCCCAGGAGCGGGAGATGCTCGGTCTGTACGTCTCCGACCACCCGCTGTTCGGCCTGGAGCACATCCTGTCCGACAAGGCCGACGCGGGTATCTCCCAGTTGACCGGCGGTGACTACTCGGACGGCTCCGTGGTCACCATCGGCGGCATCATCTCGGGCCTGCAGCGCAAGATGACGAAGCAGGGCAACGCCTGGGCCATCGCCACCGTCGAGGACCTCGCCGGCTCGATCGAGTGCATGTTCTTCCCCGCGACGTACCAGCTCGTCTCGACCCAGCTCGTCGAGGACGCCGTGGTGTTCGTCAAGGGCCGCCTCGACAAGCGCGAGGACGTGCCGCGGCTCGTCGCCATGGAGCTGATGGTGCCGGACCTGTCGAACGCGGGCACCAACGCGCCCGTGGTCCTCACCATTCCGGCCACCCGCGTCACGCCGCCTCTGGTGAGCCGTCTCGGCGAGGTCCTCAGCCACCACAAGGGCGACAGCGAGGTCCGGATCAAGCTCCAGGGACCGACCAAGACCACCGTGCTCCGCCTGGACCGGCACCGGGTGAAGCCCGACCCGGCGCTCTTCGGCGACCTGAAGGTGCTGCTCGGGCCGTCCTGCCTGGCGGGATGACGAGCGAGCCGCGGACGGCTCTCGATGCGCGTGAGGGGCGTACCCGGTACCTGGGTACGCCCCTCGTGCATGCGCCTGGGTCTCGACGACCCGTCACACAGACGTCAGTTGTGGCCGAAGCTGCGCTTCCGCTTGCGGGACGCCACGTCACCGGGGGTCAGCTCGACCTCGGGCTGGGGCTCCGTCTCCGCCGTGGGACGGCGGTCCGCTCGCTGACCGCGCTCGGTCGGACGCTGCTGCTTACGGTCACGGTTCTTGTTCTTGGCCATGGTGATGCCTCCTGTGGGGATCTAGGGGCCAGGGCCGGGACCAGATTCACACAGGCCGACAACGATCGCATGTCGGACAATTACCCTGCGTGACAGGGGGAGTCGGAGCAGGGTGGCGCGAAACGCCACGCCGAAGATCGAGTTCCGGCCGTTAACCTCCGCGCCGTCGGGCAGACTCGAAGCAAGCCCGAAGCAAACCTCCTGGGAAGAGGGTGAGTCGCGTGGACCGCTGCATCGTCCTGGTGGACGCCGGGTATCTGCTGGGAGCCGCGGCGAGTCTCCTCGCCGGGGAGCCCTCACGGTCCCGCATCACCGTCGACCACACGGCCCTCATCCAGGGGCTGCGTGAGCGCGCGGAATCCGACACACAGCAGCCGTTGCTGCGCATCTACTGGTTCGACGGCGCCCCCGACCGCGTCCCGCAGCCCGAGCACCGCCGGCTGCGCGTGATGCCCCGGGTCACCGTCCGGCTCGGCGCCCTGACCCGCAGCGACGGCCGCTGGGCGCAGAAGGGCGTGGACGCCGCCATGCACGCCGAACTCACCGAACTGGCCCGCAACCGCGCCTGCTCCGACGTCGTCCTCGTCACCGGCGACGGCGACCTGCTGCCCGGCATGATGGCCGCGAAGGAGCACGGCGTCGCCGTCCACCTGTGGGCCGTGCAGGCCGCCGACGGCGACTACAACCAGTCCGAGGACCTCGTCGCCGAGGCCGACGAGCGGCGCGTCCTCGACCGCACGTGGATCACCAAGGCCGTCCGCGCCAAGGAGTACTCGGGGGTGTGCGCCCCCCAGCCCGCGCCCCGGCCCGAGATCGCCGCGATCCTCTCCGCGCCGCTGCCCGACTCCGCCCTCTCCGCCCCGCCCGAGCGCCCCGCCCCGCCGCCCCAGCACCCGGCGGCCGGTCCCGGGCAGAACGGCAGCGAGGAACGGGTGCCCGCCCCCAAAGGGGTCCCGACGCCCAAAGACCTGGCCGCCCTGCGCGCCCCCGGCACCCAGCCCGCCCAGCACCCCGCCTCCGCCACCCTCCGCTGGTCCTCCGACAAAGGCTGGGTCGACCGGCCCCCGGTCGAGCCCCCCGAGGCCGCCTCGATGCCGACGCTCGCCCAGCTGACCACCGCCGAGCAGCGGTGGGCGGACCGCGAGGAGGACATCACCACCGTCGGCGGCGACCCCTACGAGGTGGGGCAGGTCTTCGCCCGACGCTGGGTGGAACGCCTCGGCGACCAGAGCCACCTGCAGAAACTGTCCGGGATGTACCCGCGCATCCCGCACCGCGTCGACGGCGAGCTGCTGCGCTACGCCGCCCGCTTCGGCCTGCTCGCCCACAAGGACGACCAGATCGACGAACGCGACCGGTACGCCATCCGGGCCGGCTTCTGGAAGGAGATCGGCGTGCGCACGGGCGTGGAGCACGCCCCGGTCGGCGACTGAGGACTTTGCCGGCGGATTTCCGGTTGTGGACCGACCCGAGAGCGGACCGGGCCCGCCGACCCCGTAGTCTCGTCCCTTGTGAGTACGCGCGCGGCACAGGCATTTCGGCACGATGGTGACGTCGTGTGCGCCGTGCGCGGGCTGACCAAGACCTATCCGGCGGTCCGGGGCCGCCGCGGCACGCCCGGCACACCCGAGGTCCGGGCCACGGACGACGTACGGCTGGACATCCGCCGCGGCGAGATCTTCGGCCTGCTCGGGCCGAACGGCGCCGGGAAGTCCACCCTCGTCCGGCAGCTCACGGGGCTGATGCGGCCCGAACACGGCAGCGTGGAGATCCTCGGCCACGACATCGTCCGCCACCCGGAGCGGGCCGCGCGCATCCTCGCCTACCTCGGGCAGGAGTCGACCGCCCTCGACGAACTGACCGTGTCCCTCGCCGCCGAGACCACCGGGCGGCTGCGCGGCCTGGACGTCCGGCGGGCGCGGGCCGAACGCGACGACGTCCTCGCCGAGCTGGGGCTCACACCGCTCGCCGGGCGGCCGCTGAAGAAGCTGTCCGGGGGCCAGCGGCGCCTGGCGTGCTTCGCCGCCGCGCTGGTGGGGGAGCGCCCGCTGCTCGTGCTCGACGAGCCCACCACCGGCATGGACCCGGTGGCGCGGCGGGCCGTGTGGTCCGCGGTGGACCGGCGGCGGGCCGAGCGCGGGACGACCGTGCTGCTCGTCACCCACAACGTCATCGAGGCCGAGACCGTGCTGGACCGGGTGGCCGTCCTGGACCGGGGGCGGGTGATCGCCTGCGACACCCCGGCCGGGCTGAAGGAGCAGGTCGCCGGTGAGGTGCGCGTCGACCTGGTGTGGCGGGACGCGGCGCCGCTGCACGTGCCGGAGGTGGCCGCGCTGCGGGACCGGGCCGTGGAGTCGGGCCGCCGCTGGACGCTCCGGCTCGGGCCCGAGGAGGCGCGGGCGGTCGTCGCCACCGTCACCGGCGGGGCCGCCTTCGCCGCCCTGGACGACTTCACGCTGGCCACGCCGAGCCTGGAGGACGTGTACCTGGCCCTGGGCGGTGCCGCGCAGCAGGGACTGGTGAAGGCGTGAGGGACGTGAGGAACACCGAGGCCTTGAGCGCGTGGGCCGCCGTGTACGTACCGAACAGGGCGACTGCCGCAGTGGACCCGACGAAGGGGAGCAGCGCGACGTGAGTGTCGTACCCGCCGATGTCCTGCCGGGCAGTGCCCTGGCCGCGGAGGAGCCCGCCGCGTGCGCGGCCGAGCTCGGACCTCGGGCGCGGCTGTGGCCTTCGCTGGCGGCCGTGTATCGGGCGCAGTTGTCCCGGGCGCGGGTCGCGCGGATCCCGCTGCTGTTCGTGGCGACCTTCCAGTCGATCGGGATCATGATCCTGATGCGCGGGGTCGTGGACGACGGGGCGGAGGCGCAGGCCGTCGTCGCCGGGTCGTCGGTCCTCGTGGTCGCCTTCGTCGCGCTGAACCTGCTCGCGCAGTACTTCGGGCAGCTGCGGGCCAGCGGCGGGCTCGACCACTACGCGACCCTGCCGGTGCCGCCCGCGGCGGTGGTGCTGGGCGCGGCCGGCGCGTACGCGTCCTTCACCGTGCCCGGGACCGTCGTGACGGCAGTGTTCGGCTGTGTGCTGTTCGGGCTGCCGCTGGCGCACCTGTGGATCCTGGTGGCCGTGATCCCGCTGGCGGGCGCCGCGCTCGCCGGGCTGGGGGCGGCGCTCGGGCTGCTCGCGCCCCGGCCGGAGCTGGCCACGCTGCTGGGGCAGCTCGGCATGTCGGCGGCGCTGCTGCTGGGCGTGCTGCCGGCGGACCGGATGCCGGAGGTCGTGCGCTTCGCGCGGGACCTGCTGCCGTCGACGTACGGTGTCGAGGCGTTCGCGCGCACGTTCGGGCCGGACCCCGACTGGGCGTTCGTACTCGGAGATCTCGCCGTGTGCGGTGTGGTGGGCGTCGTCTCCCTGGCCGTGGCGACCTGGGCCTACCGGCGGGCGGCCGTCCGATGAGCGGGGAGGGACCGTCCGGTGACGCGGGGCACAGGCGGGCCTGGCACGATGGCAGGGTGACCGCACCACTGACTCCGCCACCGCCACCGCATGAACGTTCCGCACAGGGTTCGTGGCAGCCGCCGGCCGCGGCGCCCGGGGCTGAGGCTCCCGGGTCCCAGCAGGCCGAGTACGCCGAGTACGCGCACGGCTGGTACGGACAGGACGGCCCCGGCATGAAGACGGAAGTGCGGGAGGCCGGTGTGGTCGCCCTGGCCGTGGCGCTCGGTGGGGTGCTGCTGGGTGTGCTGTGGTGGTGGCTCGCGCCGCACGTGCCGCTGGTCGGTGACGTGGTGGACGGGAACTGGGTCGTCTACCTCAAGGACACCGAGGGCGAGCAGGCCGTGGGGGTGGACGGTACGTTCACCCTGCTCGGGCTGGGGTTCGGGGTCGTGAGCGCGCTCGTGGTCTTCCTGCTGCGGCGGCGTGGGGGTGTGCCGCTGGTGGTGGGTCTCGCCCTCGGCGGGCTGCTCGGGTCGTTGCTGGCCTGGCGGCTCGGGGTGTGGCTCGGGCCCGCGGAGGACGTGGTCGCGCACGCGCGGGAGGTGGGCAAGGGGGTGACGTTCTCGGCGCCGTTGAAGCTGGGCGCGAAGGGGGCGTTGCTGGCCTGGCCGCTTGCCGCGCTGGTGCTGCATCTGGGGCTGACGGCGTTGTTCGGGCCGCGGGATCCTGAGCCGGAGTTCGAGCACGGGGCGTATCCGTCACAGCCGGCTGCCTAGAGCAGCCAGGCAGCGGCTACGGCCGACCGATCGGGGCCAGGGTCGCTTCCGTCAGCTTGGTCAGAGTCTCCGGCGCCAGCTCCACCTCCAGCCCCCTCCTCCCCGCCGACACGCAGATCGTCGTGTGGGCCGAGGCCGACGCGTCCAGGACCGTCGGGAGTTTCTTGCGCTGGCCCAGCGGTGAGATGCCGCCCCGGACGTAACCCGTGGTGCGTTCCGCCAGGGCCGGGTCGGCCATCGTCGCGCGCTTGCCGCCCACCGCCGCCGCGAGGGCCTTCAGGTCCAGTTGGCCCGCCACCGGGACCACCGCCACCGTCAGCGTGCCGTCGACGTCCGCGACCAGGGTCTTGAAGACGCGGTCCGGGGAGACGCCCATCGCCTCGGCCGCCTCCTCGCCGTAGGACGGGTGGGACGGGTCGTGGTCGTAGGAGTGGACCGTGTACTCCGCTCCCGCCGCCGTGAGGGCCACCGTCGCGGGTGTGCCGCCGGACTGCTGCTTCTTAGACTTCTTCGCCATGCGATCCGCTCGCTCCGGACGTTCAGTTGAGACTCATCGGGCCGCGCGTCAGTTCCGACGCGGGCAACGACGGCAGACTACGGATGATCGCCGTCTCGGAGCGAAGGACTTTCAGCTCGTCGCGCAGACGGGACGCCGTGTCGGGCGCCTGGAGCAGGCGCTGCTTGGTCGGCGTGTCCAGCATCATCGCCGCCGCCACGAGGTACGACACCACGCCCGGTTCGTCGGGCAGGTCGGCGCCGGTCGTCAGGGACCGTTCCCGCGCGCCCGCCAGCCGCTTCTGGTACTGCCGGAACGAGCGCAGCACCCCCTCGGCCAGTGGCGCCGCCTCGTCCCCGGGCTCCTCCGCCAGCGGCTCCAGCTCGGCCGTCAGGAAGGGGCCGGACGCCTCGACGGACAGCAGCTTCACCCGGGTCGTGCCCGTCGCCAGCACCTCGAAGGAGCCGTCGGTGCGCTCCCGGATCGTCGCCGCGTCCGCGATACAGCCCACCTTGTGGAACGCCTTCGCCGGGTCCGCGCCGAATCCGGCCGCGGGCCCCCGCTCGGGCACGGCCGTCGGGTCGGGCATGCCGGGCGCGCTCGGAGCCACCTCGTGGCCGTCACGGATCGCCACGACGGCGAACCTGCGCGGCTCGTCCTCCGGCGTCTTCAGCAGCTCGCGCATCATGGCGCGATACCGCTCCTCGAAGACGTTGAGCGGGAGCACGAGCCCCGGGAACAGCACCGAGTTCAGGGGGAAGAGGGGGAGCCGGACGGTGGTCACGACGCAAAAGCCTAATGGTCGCCGGAGCGGACTCGTCCGCCCCGTTCACTCCGTGGATGCCCGGACGGCTCACCGGCGGTCGCGGCCCGGACGTCGCCGCACACCCGGAGGAAGTGCCCGAGCGGGTCGTCCGACACCTGGTCCCAGGGGAACGAGGTGGCGTACGGGCCGTTCAGGCGCAGCTGTTCGGCGGCGTCCGGCCAGCGTTCCAGGCGGACCAGGACGTAGACGAGCAGGTTCCGCATCCGGGCGGGCCAGGGGTCGGCAGCCGGGAGCAGCGGGGACAGCGCGATCGCCCGGTCGGCGGCCGCGTCCAGCCGCTCGCGCGGCACCACAGGCCCGCAGCGGTCGGTGAGGTAGCCGAAGGCCGCCCGCACGCCGAGCGCCTGGACGAGCGCGTCGGCGGGCGCGTCCTGCGCGGCCCGGTCGGCGAAGTCGAAGCACTCGTGGTGCGAGCCGTGCCAGGAGGTGGCCAGGTAGCGCAGGGCCGCCACATGGCAGCCGTAGTGGTGCGGGGCCCGGCGCACGGCCGCCGCCCACAGCTCCTCGAAGTAGGTGTGCCCGGCCTGTGCGCCCCGGGCGTGGTCGAGTGCGAGCCGCCACGGCACCGGGTCGCGCTGGTCGCCCCGGGCCGCCGCCGTGATCAGCGGGCTGACCTCGCGCAGCGCCTCGGCCCGGGCCGGTGACTGCCAGGCGCGGTCCACCGCCAGCTGCGCCCCGACCAGCAGCGCGTCCGGGTCCTTCGGGGAGGTGGCGAGCCAGGCGTCCAGCCACTCGGGGCGCGAGCGCGCGAAGGCGGCCAGCCGGGTCACGTAGCGGTCGCGCCGCTCCCACTCGGCCGCCGCGCGGGTGGCCAGGAGCAGCCCCGCGGCAGGTCCGTGATCGCCCCGGGCGGCGGCGACCAGTGCCGGGCTCAGGCGCGCGTCGGGCGCGTCGAGCAGCACCTCGTCGTCGGTGTACGGCTCGCCGACGGGGTGGGGAGCGGTCCTTGTCATCCGGCTCGCGCGGATGAACGGCAGCTGCATGGCCATGGTGCCGACCATTGAAAGACCGCTGGTCACGGCGGCGCCAGAGCGTTCATCGAACCTCCGGAAAGTTGTACGCCCGATGGTCAAGAGAGCGTAAAGATGTGCCAGTTCAACAACCACAGTCACAGCAACACCATCAGTTGCGCCGCAGCAGCCGCGTGGCCCCCGCCGCCACTGTCGTCGCCAGGATCCAGCCCAGCAGGATCATCGCCGTCGCCAGCCACTGCCAGCCCCCGCGCAGCTGCCAGAAGCCCACCTGGCCCAGATCGATGACCGGCAGCAGCAGATCCAGGGTGAAGAGCGTGGGGTTCCACTCCGGGTGCTCGCCGCGCTTCAGCGGTGGGTGGCCGGCCTGCGCGAAGGCGAGCGAGCCCGCCGCCCACAGCACCGCCATCCACACGGCCGCCCGGCCCGGCCGGTACCCGTAGGCGACCGTCCAGTCCTGCGCGTAGCCCCACAGCTTGGCGGCGAGCGGCAGGCTCTCGCGGTGCCGGCGCTGCTTGGCGAGCAGCACCTCCCGGGCGTCCTCGTCCTCCCCGCCGGCCCGCAGCACGGCCGCCAGCCGCTCGTACGGCTCCGGGTTGTACTCGGCGGTCGCCGCCGCCACCCAGTCCAGCCGCTCGGCCAGCGGGAACGGCCCGCGCGGCACGAGGTTCTCGTAGGCGAAACCACCCATGTGCAGCCGCCCCGGGCCGGGCCAGGCGTCCGCCCGGTCCATCAGGTTGATGACCTTGGCGCCCGACAGCACCACACGCCCGCGCGCCGGAGGCTCCCCGAGGAACCGCAGCTCCGGCGTCTGCACCCGGCGCAGCGACAGCTCCTGGTCGTCCGTGAGGGTGAACCGGGCCCGCTCGAAGTCGACGGCGTCACCGAACCGCCCGTCGTCCAGCCGGATCCCGCCCTCGCACTCGAAGCGCTGTATCCGGGTCCCGCGCGCCGGGGTCATGCCGCTCATCGCCTGGGCGCCGACGCCCGCCGGGGTCAGGTACAGGCTGCGCTCGACGGTCAGCTGCGGCGCGTTCAGCGCGAGCCGCTCGTACGGGTTGGCCAGGCGTGCCCCGCGCAGGCTCAGGGAGACGCCGATGGTCGCGGCGCGCAGGCTCAGCTCGCCGTGCGACTCCAGCAGCTCCGCCTGTAAGTCCTGCCCGACGGTCATGCCGTCCGCGGCGATCGACCGGCCGCTGCGGTCCCGGTGCACGATCGCCTGGTTGAGCATCAGGTCCGTGCCGATCTGCGCGTCCGTGAGCCGGATGCCGCGGTGGAAGCGGCAGCGGGGCAGATGCAGATCGCCCTCGGTGTGCACCCGGGCCGCCTCCAGCCGCGGCACCGAGCAGTCCACCATCCGTACGGTCGTGAAGCGGGCCTCCGGGAGCAGCACGTCCTGCTCGAACCGGCACCGGCGCATCTCGACGTACGGCACCACCTGGCCGCCCGCAAGGTCCAGCGAGCCGCTGACCTGCACGCCGACCAGCTTCAGCGACGACACCCGGCCGGCCAGGGCGGGCGGTCCGTCGAGCAGCAGCCAGCACACGATCCGGGCCCGCACGGTCCGTTCCTCGCCCCACGGGTGGCCGCCGTGCGGATCGTCCGCCACGGTGTCGCCGCTGCTCAGGTCGTACACCGTGCCGTTGCGGAAGGCCTGCCACATGCCGGCCTCGGCCGCGGTCAGGTCGTCGGGCAGATCTCCGGCGCGCGCGCCGGCCCCCTCGGTCACAGCTCTTCCTTTCCTCCCCGGATACTCGCCGGTTCGTCCCTTCGTACAACTGTTCATGCCCGCTGGGTGACGCCCCGAAAGCAGTGCGTGAAGGGGATCTTCCGGCTTCGCGCGACGCGCCGTATCAGTCATTGATACGCGCGGACGGCGCCTCACCCGGGTCTGAGAGAATTGAGCACGTGATCTCCCGAATCGATCTGCGCGGCGACGCCCTTCCCGAGGGCCCCGCCCTGCGTGACCTGCTGCCCCGAGCCGAGTTCGACGTTCAGGCCGCCCTGGAGAAGGTGCGTCCGATCTGCGAGGACGTGCATCATCGGGGCGACGCGGCGCTGATCGAGTACGCCGAGCGGTTCGACGGGGTCAGGCTCGACCAGGTGCGGGTGCCGGCCGCCGCGCTCACGCGCGCGCTCCAGGAGCTCGACCCGGCCGTGCGCGCGGCCCTGGAGGAGTCCATCCGCCGCGCCCGGATCGTCCACCGCGAGCAGCGCCGCTCCCCGCACACCACCCAGGTCGTGCCCGGCGGCACCGTGACCGAGAAGTGGGTGCCGGTCGAGCGGGTCGGGCTGTACGCGCCCGGCGGCCGGTCCGTGTACCCGTCCTCCGTGATCATGAACGTGGTGCCCGCCCAGGAGGCCGGCGTCGAGTCCATCGCGCTCGCCTCCCCGGCCCAGGCCGACTTCGGCGGCCTGCCGCACCCGACGATCCTCGCCGCCTGCGCCCTGCTCGGCGTCGACGAGGTGTACGCGGCCGGCGGCGCCACGGCCGTCGCGATGTTCGCCCACGGCACCGAGTCCTGCCCGCCCGCGAACATGGTCACCGGCCCCGGCAACATCTGGGTCGCCGCCGCCAAGCGCTACTTCACCGGAAAGATCGGCATCGACGCAGAGGCCGGCCCGACCGAGATCGCGGTCCTCGCCGACGACACGGCCGACCCGGTGCACGTCGCCTCGGACCTGATCAGCCAGGCGGAGCACGACCCGCTGGCCGCCGCCGTGCTGGTCACGGACTCCGTGGAGCTCGCGGACGCGGTCGAGAAGGAACTGGAGCCGCAGGTCGCGGCCACCAGGCACGTCGACGACCGGATCGTCCCGGCCCTGTCCGGCAAGCAGTCCGCGATCGTCCTGGTCGACGGCATGGACGAGGGCCTGAAGGTGGTCGACGCGTACGGCGCCGAGCACCTGGAGATCCAGACGGCCGACGCCGCCGCACTGGCCGACCGGGTGAAGAACGCCGGCGCGATCTTCATCGGCCCCTGGGCCCCGGTCTCCCTCGGCGACTACGCGGCCGGCTCCAACCACGTCCTGCCCACGGGCGGCTGCGCCTGCCACTCCTCCGGCCTGTCCGTCCAGTCCTTCCTGCGCGGCATCCACATCGTCGACTACACGAAGGACGCGCTGGCCGAGGTCGCGCACCACGTGGTCACGCTGGCCGAGGCGGAGGACCTGCCGGCCCACGGCGCGGCGATCAAGGCGAGGTTCGACTGGAAGGTTCCGCAGGGCAAGTGAGCGACGTACGCATCGACGATCTCCCCGTACGGGACGAGCTGCGCGGCAAGTCCCCCTACGGCGCGCCCCAGCTGGACGTCCCCGTACGGCTGAACACCAACGAGAACCCCTACCCGCTGCCCGAGCCGCTGGTCGAACGCATCGCCGAGCGGGTCCGTGAGGCCGCCCGGAACCTCAACCGCTACCCGGACCGGGACGCGGTCGAGCTGCGCACGAAGCTCGCCGAGTACCTGACGACGACCTCCGGGTACCAGGTCGGCCTCGCGAACGTCTGGGCGGCGAACGGCTCCAACGAGGTCATCCAGCAGCTGCTGCAGACCTTCGGCGGGCCGGGCCGTACCGCGATCGGCTTCGAGCCGTCGTACTCGATGCACGCCCTGATCGCGCGCGGCACCGGCACGGGCTGGATCTCCGGGCCCCGCAACGACGACTTCACGATCGACCTCGCCGCCGCCGAGAAGGCCATCGCCGAGAACCAGCCGGACGTCGTCTTCATCACCACCCCCAACAACCCCACGGGCAACGCGGTCCCGCCCGAGACGGTCCTCGCGCTGTACGAGGCCGCTCAGGCGGCGAAGCCCTCGATGGTCGTGGCGGACGAGGCGTACATCGAGTTCAGCCACGGCGACTCGCTGCTGCCGCTGCTGGCGGGCCGCCCCCACCTCGTCATCTCCCGCACGATGTCGAAGGCGTTCGGCGCGGCGGGCCTGCGCCTCGGCTACCTCGCCGCGCACCCGGCCGTCGTCGACGCCGTCCAGCTGGTCCGGCTGCCCTACCACCTGTCGGCCGTCACCCAGGCGACTGCCCTGGCCGCCCTGGAGCACACCGACACCCTGCTCGGCTACGTCGAGCAGCTCAAGGCCGAGCGGGACCGCCTGGTCACCGAACTGCGCGCGACCGGCTACGAGGTCGTCGAGTCCGACGCCAACTTCGTGCAGTTCGGGCGATTCGACGGCGAGGGCGGCGCGCACGCGGCCTGGCAGAAGATCCTCGACCGGGGCGTGCTGGTCCGGGACAACGGCATTCCGGGGTGGCTGCGCGTGTCGGCCGGAACCCCCGAAGAGAACGACGCGTTCCTCGACGCGGTCCGTGAACTGAAGAAGGAGCAGAGCACATGAGCCGCGTGGGACGCGTGGAGCGAGTCACCAAGGAGACGTCGGTGCTCGTCGAGATCGACCTCGACGGGTCCGGCAAGGTCGACGTGTCGACGGGCGTCGGCTTCTACGACCACATGCTCGACCAGCTCGGCCGCCACGGTCTGTTCGACCTCACGGTGAAGACCGAGGGCGACCTGCACATCGACTCGCACCACACCATCGAGGACACCGCCCTCGCGCTGGGCGCCGCCTTCAAGCAGGCCCTCGGCGACAAGGTCGGCATCTACCGCTTCGGCAACTGCACGGTCCCGCTGGACGAGTCCCTCGCCCAGGTCACCGTCGACCTGTCGGGCCGCCCCTACCTCGTGCACACCGAGCCCGAGAACATGGCGCCGATGATCGGCGAGTACGACACCACCATGACCCGGCACATCCTGGAGTCCTTCGTGGCCCAGGCCCAGATCGCGCTGCACGTGCACGTGCCCTACGGGCGCAACGCGCACCACATCGTGGAGTGCCAGTTCAAGGCGCTCGCCCGCGCCCTGCGCTACGCCTCCGAGCGCGACCCGCGCGCGGCCGGCATCCTGCCCTCCACGAAGGGCGCCCTGTGAACGGCATCTCGACCCTGCTGATCGTCGTCGGCCTGTTCCTCGTCGGCGGGATCTACTCCTTCGTCAAGCAGAAGATGCCCAAGGGCCTGATCGTCCTGCTGTCCATCGGCGCCGCGATGTGCCTGGCGGCCGGTGTCCTGAGGCTGGAGGTGTGGAATTGAGCGCCCCCCGCAAGAGCGTCGTCGTCTTCGACTACGGCTTCGGCAACGTCCGCTCCGCCGAGCGTGCCCTCGCCCGCGCGGGAGCCGACGTCGAGATAACCCGTGACTACGACAAGGCCATGAACGCCGACGGGCTGCTCGTGCCCGGCGTCGGCGCCTTCGCCTCCTGCATGACGGGCCTGCGCGAGGCACGCGGCGACTGGATCGTGGACCGCCGGCTCTCCGGCGGCCGCCCGGTCATGGGCATCTGCGTCGGCATGCAGATCCTCTTCGCACGCGGCATCGAGCACGGCGTGGAGAGCGAGGGCCTCGACGAGTGGCCCGGCTCCGTCGAGCCGCTCCAGGCCGAGATCGTGCCCCACATGGGCTGGAACACCGTGGACGCGGCACCCGGCTCACGGCTCTTCGCCGGCCTGGACGCCGACGCGCGCTTCTACTTCGTGCACTCCTACGCCGTCCACGACTGGTCGCTGGAGACCCGCAACCCGGCGATCGAGGCCCCCAAGGTCACCTGGTCCACCCACGGCAAGCCGTTCGTCGCGGCCGTCGAGAACGGCGCCCTGTGGGCCACGCAGTTCCACCCCGAGAAGTCCGGCGACGCCGGAGCCCAGCTCCTCACCAACTGGATCGGAACACTGTGAGCAAGCTCGAACTCCTCCCCGCCGTCGACGTCCGCGACGGCCAGGCCGTCCGCCTGGTGCACGGCGAGTCCGGCACGGAGACCTCCTACGGCTCCCCCCTGGAGGCCGCCCTCGCCTGGCAGCGCTCCGGCGCCGAGTGGCTGCACCTGGTCGACCTGGACGCCGCGTTCGGCACCGGGAACAACCGCGAGCTGATCGCCGAGGTCGCCCAGGCGATGGACATCAAGGTCGAGCTGTCCGGCGGCATCCGCGACGACGACACCCTCGCCGCCGCCCTCGCCACCGGCTGCACCCGCGTCAACCTCGGCACGGCCGCCCTGGAGACCCCCGAGTGGGTCGCCAAGGTCATCGCCGAGCACGGCGACAAGATCGCCGTCGGCCTGGACGTGCGGGGCACCACCCTGCGCGGCCGCGGCTGGACCCGCGACGGCGGCGACCTCTACGAGACGCTGGAGCGCCTGAACAAGGAGGGCTGCGCCCGCTACGTCGTCACCGACATCGCCAAGGACGGCACGCTCCAGGGCCCGAACCTGGAGCTGCTGAAGAACGTCTGCGCGGCCACCGACCGCCCCGTCGTGGCCTCCGGCGGCGTCTCCTCGCTGGACGACCTCCGGGCCCTCGCCGGCCTCGTGCCCCTCGGTGTCGAGGGCGCGATCGTAGGGAAGGCGCTGTACGCGAAGGCGTTCACTCTTGAAGAGGCCCTGGAGGCAGTGTCGTCATGACGTCCGAAGCCGTGCGGCGGGTGCAGAGCGGAAGTCCTTGGGAAGAGTCCTTCGGTTTTGCACGTGCCGTCGCGGCGGGCGACCACGTGCTGGTGGCGGGCACCACGTCCTTCAAGGGCGACGTGCTGTACGGGGAGGGCGACCCGTACGAGCAGGCGAAGGTGGCCTTCACCAGCGCGCTCGACGCGATCGCCGAGTTCGGGCTCGGCGCCGGGTCGGTGATCCGCACGCGCGTGTACCTGGCGCACTCGCGGGATCTCGACGAGGTGGGCCGCGCCCACAAGGAACTGTTCGACGCCGTGCGCCCGGTCGCGACCTTCCTGGTCGTGGAGGGGTTCGTCGACCCCCGCGTGCTGGTGTCCGTGGAAATCGAAGCATTCAGAGGAGCCGTGACCTGATGACCCTGGCGGTCCGAGTCATCCCCTGCCTGGACGTGGACAACGGCCGGGTCGTCAAGGGCGTCAACTTCCAGAACCTCCGCGACGCGGGCGACCCCGTCGAGATGGCCAAGGTGTACGACACCGAGGGCGCCGACGAGCTGACGTTCCTGGACATCACCGCCTCGTCGGGCAACCGCGAGACGACGTACGACGTGGTGCGCCGCACGGCCGAGCAGGTGTTCATCCCGCTCACGGTCGGTGGCGGCGTCCGCACCGCCGAGGACGTCGACAAGCTGCTGCGGGCGGGCGCGGACAAGGTCGGCGTCAACACCGCCGCCATCGCCCGCCCCGACCTCATCCGCGAGATCGCGGAACGCTTCGGCCGCCAGGTCCTGGTCCTCTCGGTCGACGCCCGCCGCACCGAGTCGGGCTCCTTCGAGGTCACCACCCACGGCGGCCGCCGCGGCACCGGCATCGACGCCGTCGAGTGGGCGCACCGGGCCGCCGAACTGGGCGCCGGCGAGATCCTGCTCAACTCCATGGACGCCGACGGGACCAAGGACGGCTACGACCTGGAGATGATCCGGGCCGTACGCAAGCACGTCACCGTCCCCGTCATCGCCTCGGGCGGCGCGGGCCGGCTGACGGACTTCCCGCCGGCCATCGAGGCGGGCGCGGACGCGGTGCTGGCCGCGTCGGTGTTCCACTTCGGGGACCTGCGGATCGGCCAGGTGAAGGAGACCCTGCGTCAGGCGGGCCACCCCGTGCGGTGACACCCGCGCGGTGGAGCCCCGGCCGCCCGCCGCGGCCGGGGCTGCTTCATGTCCGCCTCAGATCCGGAGCCGCTGCGTATCCGCCTCAGATCCCGAGCTGCTTCGTCTCGTGCAGCTTCGCGATCGCGTTCTCGTCGCCGTCCAGGTCGACCTTGGCGGCGCTCTGGCGGCCGTAGGAGAACAGGACCAGCTCCGACGGCTCGCCGGTGACCGTGACCACCGGTGTGCCGCGCTGGGCGACCGCCGTCTGGCCGTCGGGGCGGCGCAGCACCAGGCCCGTCGGGACGCCGCGGCCCATCAGACGGGCGGTCCGCTCCAGGCGGGACCACAGGGCGTCCTGGAAGACCGGGTCGAGCTCGCGCGGAGACCAGTCGGGCTGGGCGCGCCGGACGTCCTCCGTGTGGACGTAGAACTCGATGATGTTCGACATCTCGTCGACCGGCTTGAGCGAGAAGGGTGAGAAACGCGGCGGGCCCGTACGGATCAGCTGGATCAGCTCCTCGTACGGCTTGTCCGTGTACTCCGCCATCACCCGGTCCAGGCGCGGCGCGAGCTGCTTGATCAGTATTCCGCCGGCGGCGTCGGGGCGGCGCTCGCGCACCACCACGTGGGCGGCGAGGTCCCGGGTCGTCCAGCCCTCGCACAGGGTGGGCGCGTCCGGGCCCGCGGTCTCCAACAGGTCGGCGAGGAGAAGTCGTTCACGCTTGGCATGGGTCGACATGGAGTCAGCCTACGACCGGCCCCCCGGTCCGCCCAGCGGACCTGCCGTTCCCGGTCCGCGCCGGTCCGCCCAGTGGACACGGCACCTGCGCTGTCCGTGGCGCGCGGCACAATGGTCGGCATGACCAGCACGCCCGCCCGGCCCAGCCGCCTCGACCCGGAGATCGCCGCCCGCCTCAAGCGCAGCGCCGACGGCCTCCTGCCCGCCATCGCCCAGCAGTACGACACCGGAGAGGTGCTCATGCTCGGCTGGATGGACGACGAGGCCCTGCACCGCACCCTCACCACCGGCCGGTGCACGTACTGGTCGCGCAGCCGCCAGGAGTACTGGGTCAAGGGCGACACCTCCGGCCACTTCCAGTGGGTGAAGTCCGTCGCCCTGGACTGCGACGCCGACACGGTGCTCGTCAAGGTCGACCAGGTCGGCGCCGCCTGCCACACCGGCGCCCGCACCTGCTTCGACGAGGACGTCCTCCTCAAGGACGACGGCGGCTCCGACGTCTCCGCCCCGGATCAGTAAGGTCAGCCGCCATGGACCTCGAGACGTTCCGCAAGCTCGCCACCGACCGGCGGGTCATCCCGGTCACCCGCAAGCTCCTCGCCGACGGCGACACGCCGGTGGCGCTCTACCGCAAGCTCGCCGCCGAGCGCCCCGGCACGTTCCTGCTGGAGTCCGCGGAGAACGGCCGCTCGTGGTCCCGGTACTCGTTCGTGGGAGTCCGCAGCGCGGCCACGCTCACCGCGCGCGACGGGCAGGCCCACTGGCTCGGCACCCCGCCGGTCGGCGTCCCCACCGAGGGCGACCCCCTCGCCGCCCTGCGGGCCACCATCGAGGCGCTGCACACCCCCCACCAGGAGGGCATGCCGCCCTTCACCGGCGGCATGGTCGGCTACCTCGGCTACGACATCGTCCGCCGCCTGGAGAAGATCGGCCCCGGCGAGCGCGACGACCTGAAGCTGCCCGAGCTCACCATGCTCCTCACCAGCGACCTCGCCGTCATGGACCACTGGGAGGGCTCGGTCCTGCTGATCGCCAACGCGATCAACCACAACGACCTGGAGACCGGCGTCGACGAGGCCCACGCCGACGCCGTCGCCCGGCTCGACGCCATGCAGGCCGACCTCTCCCGCCCGGTCGCCCAGCCCCCGGCCGTCCTCCCGCCCTCCGAGCTGCCCGAGTACACGGCGCTGTGGGGCGGCCCCGACTTCCAGGAGGCCGTCGAGGACATCAAGGAGCGCATCCGGGCCGGGGAGGCCTTCCAGGTGGTCCCCTCCCAGCGCTTCGAGACGCCGTGCACGGCGAGCGCGCTGGACGTCTACCGGGTGCTGCGGGCCACCAACCCGTCGCCGTACATGTACCTGTTCCGCTTCGACGGGTTCGACGTCGTCGGCTCCTCCCCGGAGGCGCTCGTCAAGGTCGAGGACGGCAGGGCCATGGTCCACCCCATCGCCGGCACGCGCTGGCGCGGCGCCACCCCGCAGGAGGACCAGGCCCTCGCCGACGAGCTGCTCGCCGACCCCAAGGAACGCGCCGAGCACCTCATGCTCGTCGACCTGGGGCGCAACGACCTGGGGCGGGTCTGCGAACCCGGCTCCGTCGAGGTCGTCGACTTCATGTCCATCGAGCGGTACTCGCACGTGATGCACATCGTCTCGACGGTGACCGGCCGCGTGGCCGCCGGGCGCACGGCCTTCGACGTCCTCACCGCCTGCTTCCCGGCCGGCACCCTCTCCGGCGCCCCCAAGCCCCGCGCCATGCAGATCATCGACGAGCTGGAGCCGTCCCGGCGCGGCCTGTACGGCGGCTGCGTCGGCTACCTCGACTTCGCCGGCGACTCCGACACGGCCATCGCCATCCGCACCGCCCTCCTCCGCGACGGCACCGCGTACGTGCAGGCCGGGGCGGGCATCGTCGCCGACTCCGACCCGGTCGCCGAGGACACCGAGTGCCGCAACAAGGCGGCCGCCGTCCTGCGCGCCGTGCACACGGCGAACCGGCTGGGAAAGGCCTGAGATGACCCCCGGGTGACGGTTCGCCCGGGGTTCAGGCGATAGTGGGGTGCGTGACTGCTGTACCTCACCCCCGTTCCCAAGCCGCCGGATCCGCCCGGGCCGGCCGCCTGAGCCTCGCCGCCGCGCTGCTGTGCGGCGCGCTCGGCGCGGCCGTGGCGCTCCTCGCCACCCGGCAGCAGTGGTCGGAGGGCACCGCGACGGTGGCCGGCGGCGCCTTCCCGCTGACCGCCAACGGCAGCGACGTCACGGGCGTCCCCGCGGCGCTCGCCATAGTGGGCCTCGCCGCGCTCGTCGCCGTCTTCGCCGTCCGCCGCGCCGGCCGGGTCGTCGTGGCCGCGCTGCTGGCGCTCTCCGGCGCGGGCACCGTCGCCGCCGCCCTGCTCGGCGCCTCCGACAGCTCCGCCCTCGACGAGAAGGCCGCCCAGGCGTCCGGCGACACCTCCGCCTCGGTGGCCGCACTCAGCCACACCGCCTGGCCGTACGTCGCGGCCGTCGGCGGCGCGCTGCTCCTGCTGGCCGGGCTGCTCGCCCTGCGCTACGGCCGGCTGTGGCCCGCGATGTCCGGCCGCTACGAGCGCGGCGGCGCGCCCCAGCCCCGCCGCAAGGCCCCCGCCGTCGACCCCGACCGGCCCGAGGACCTGTGGAAGGCACTCGACCGGGGCGAGGACCCGACCGGGGCCTGAGCCACTCGGGGACCGGGGCCTGAGCCACCCGGACCGGGGCCTGAGCCACCCGGGGGAGCGCCGGACCACCCCCGCTCACCGCCCACGCGCGCGTGCGGGACAATGGGCCCGAGCGTCCTGCTCAGACACGCACACAGCAACGAGGAGCAAGCAATGGCGGGCAGCAGCCACGGTCACACCCCGGCCGCCTGGACCGGTGTCACGATCGCCTTCATCGGTTTCTGCGTCGCGGGCGCGTTCATGGTGATGGACCAGCCGGCGGGCTTCTGGGCCGGCATGGTCGTCGTGCTGCTCGGCGGTGTCGTCGGCGGCATCATGCGGATGATGGGCCTGGGCCAGCCCAAGGACCTGCACGCACCGCACAAGATGACGGGCGACCGCGAGCCGGCCCGCGTCGAGGGCTGATCCCGGCGGAACGACGCGCATCCCGCATGAGGGGCGGCCGACACCAGGGTGCCGGGACCGCCCCTCACGCGTGTGCGGGGCACAATGCCTACCGTGAACGCCGACAGCCGAAGGGTGACGCACGGTCCGGCGCGACGCCTGGCCGTACCCGCGGGGCTCCTGGCGGGAGCCGTCGCCGCCTTCGCCTACGTGGGCGCGGTGGACCCCAACGAACCCGGCCACTACCCCGTCTGCCCGCTGCTGCACTACACGGGCCTGTACTGCCCCGGCTGCGGCGGACTGCGCAGCGCCCACGCCTTCGTCCACGGCGACCTCCCGGCGGCGCTGCACGCCAACGCGCTCGCCGTCCTCGGCTATCTGGCCTTCGCCGTGCTGTGGACCGTATGGGTGGTCCACGCGGTGCGTGGACGCCCGCTGCGGATCGACCCCCGCCCGGGGCTGGTGTGGGGCCTCGGCGCGTTGCTGCTGGTCTTCACGGTTGTCCGGAACCTGCCCTTCGGTGGCTGGCTCCATCCTTGATCATCTTGTGTATGTCCAGGTAGTGGGACCGGCGTCAACCGGATGCGAGGCCTACGCCCCGCTGCGGATACCATCGCAGTGACCATCGGTTTCCGATCGGTCGCTGGAACTGTCAAGAGTCTGGAAGGGGGCCGCTCGCGTGAGTGTGCTCGACGAGATCATCGACGGAGTCCGTGCCGACCTCGCGGAGCGGCAGGCGCGCGTCAGCCTCGACGAGCTCAAGGAGCGCGCGGCGAAGGCTCCCGCGGCCAAGGACGGCGCGGCGGCCCTGCGCGGCGACGGCGTCAAGGTCATCTGCGAGGTCAAGCGCTCCAGCCCCTCCAAGGGCGCGCTGGCCGCGATCGCCGACCCGGCCGGGCTCGCCGCGGACTACGAGGCGGGCGGCGCGGCCGTCATCTCCGTGCTGACGGAACAGCGGCGCTTCGGCGGCTCGCTCGCCGACCTGGAGGCGGTCCGCGCCCGGGTGGACATCCCCGTCCTGCGCAAGGACTTCATCGTCACCTCGTACCAGCTGTGGGAGGCTCGCGCCTACGGCGCCGACCTCGCCCTGCTGATCGTCGCCGCCCTCGACCAGCCCGCCCTGGAGTCCCTCATCGAGCGCGCCGAGTCCATCGGGCTCACGCCGCTGGTCGAGGTCCACGACGAGGACGAGGTCGAGCGCGCGGTCGACGCCGGCGCCCGCGTGATCGGCGTCAACGCCCGCAACCTCAAGACGCTCGAGGTCGACCGCGGCACCTTCGAGCGGGTGGCACCGGAGATCCCCGCCCACCTCATCAAGGTCGCCGAGTCCGGCGTCCGCGGCCCGCACGACCTCATCGCCTACGCCAACGCCGGTGCGGACGCGGTCCTGGTCGGCGAGTCCCTCGTCACCGGCAAGGACCCCAAGACGGCGGTCTCGGACCTGGTGGCGGCGGGCGAGCACCCCGCACTCCGGCACGGCCGGAGCTGATCACCCGCTAGGCTTGCCCCGATGACTCTCACCATGACGACCGTGGACCGGTACGCCCGCCTCGCGCGCGGCTGCCGCCCCCGCGGCTGCCGAGCCCCGGCCCGCCGGGTCCACGGCCGCCGCGTCCGGTACGTCATCGGTGATGAGCCCGGGCAGGTCAACGGCATGCGATGGCCCACCCAGGGGCGCGGGGAACGGCGCGACCAGCCACCCACGGCCTGAGGTCGTCCGACTACCCGGCCCCCACGGCGATCGGTTTTCCACAACACTCACCGTGAGGTTTCCGCATGCCCAGCCAGTTCTTCATCCCCGACCCCGAGGGACAAACGCCCAACCCCGAAGGCTACTTCGGGGCCTTCGGCGGCAAGTTCATCCCCGAGGCCCTCGTCGCCGCCGTCGACGAGGTCGCCGTCGAGTACGACAAGGCCAAGCACGACCCCGAGTTCGCCAAGGAACTCGACGACCTCCTGGTCAACTACACCGGCCGGCCGTCCGCGCTCACGGAGGTGCCCCGGTTCGCCGAGCACGCCGGCGGCGCCCGGATCTTCCTGAAGCGGGAAGACCTCAACCACACCGGCTCCCACAAGATCAACAACGTGCTCGGGCAGGCCCTGCTCACCAAGCGCATGGGCAAGACCCGCGTCATCGCCGAGACCGGCGCCGGCCAGCACGGCGTCGCCACCGCCACCGCCTGCGCCCTCTTCGGCCTCGAGTGCACCATCTACATGGGCGAGATCGACACCCAGCGCCAGGCCCTCAACGTCGCCCGCATGCGCATGCTCGGCGCCGAGGTCATCGCCGTGAAGTCCGGCAGCCGCACGCTGAAGGACGCCATCAACGAGGCGTTCCGCGACTGGGTCGCCAACGTCGACCACACCCACTACCTCTTCGGCACCGTCGCCGGCCCGCACCCCTTCCCGGCCATGGTCCGCGACTTCCACCGGGTCATCGGCGTCGAGGCCCGCCGCCAGCTCCTGGAGCGCGCCGGCCGCCTCCCCGACGCCGCGATCGCCTGCGTCGGCGGCGGCTCCAACGCCATCGGCCTCTTCCACGCCTTCATCCCCGACGAGGGCGTCCGCCTCATCGGCTGCGAGCCGGCCGGCCACGGCGTCGACACCGGCGAGCACGCCGCGACCCTGACCGCCGGCGAGCCCGGCATCCTGCACGGCTCCCGCTCCTACGTCCTCCAGGACGACGAGGGCCAGATCACCGAGCCCTACTCGATCTCGGCCGGCCTGGACTACCCGGGCATCGGCCCCGAGCACTCCTACCTCAAGGACAGCGGCCGCGGCGAGTACCGCGCGGTCACCGACGACGCGGCCATGCAGGCCCTGCGCCTGCTGTCCCGCACCGAGGGCATCATCCCGGCCATCGAGAGCGCCCACGCCCTGGCCGGCGCTTTGGAGGTCGGCGAGGAGCTCGGCAAGGACGGGCTGATCGTGGTCAACCTGTCCGGCCGCGGCGACAAGGACATGGACACCGCCGCCCGCTACTTCGGCCTCTACGACACCGACGCCGAGGTCGCCGCCGACGCGGACACCGACACCGCCGAGATCGAGGGGGACGCCAAGTGAGCGGCAACCTGCAGCTGTTGAGCGACACCCTCGCCGCGGCGAAGTCCGAAGGACGTTCGGCCCTCATCGCCTACCTCCCGGCCGGGTTCCCGACCGTGGACGGCGGCATCGAGGCGATCAAGGCCGTCCTCGACGGCGGTGCCGACGTCGTCGAGGTGGGCCTGCCGCACAGCGACCCCGTCCTCGACGGCCCCGTCATCCAGACCGCCGACGACATCGCCCTGCGCGGCGGCGTCAAGATCGCCGACGTGATGCGCACGGTCCGCGAGGCCCACGAGGCCACCGGCAAGCCCGTCCTCGTCATGACGTACTGGAACCCCATCGACCGCTACGGCGTCGAGCGGTTCACGGCGGAGCTGGCCGAGGCGGGCGGCGCGGGCTGCATCCTGCCCGACCTGCCCGTGCAGGAGTCGGCGCTGTGGCGGGAGCACGCCGAGAAGCACGGTCTCGCGACCGTCTTCGTCGTCGCCCCCAGCAGCAAGGACGAGCGGCTCGCGCAGATCACCGCGGCGGGCAGCGGCTTCGTCTACGCCGCGTCCCTCATGGGCGTCACCGGCACCCGCGCCACCGTCAGCTCGCAGGCCCAGGACCTGGTGGAACGCACCCGGGCCACCGGGACCGACCTGCCGGTCTGCGTCGGGCTCGGCGTCTCGAACGCCACCCAGGCCGCCGAGGTCGCCGGCTTCGCCGACGGCGTGATCGTCGGCTCGGCCTTCGTCAAGGCGATGCTCGACGCCCCGGACGACGCGGCCGGTGTCGAGGCCGTGCGCGCGCTCGCCGGCGACCTCGCCCAGGGCGTGCGCCGACAGGCGTAGAAAGCCGCACGTCATACGGGTCCCTCGTACGGGTGGACCTGAGGCCGGGGAGGCGCGGTGCGCCTCCCCGGTTCGTTTCCGGGGTGTGAGCGAGAAGAACCGTGAGGGAAAGCGCACCGCCCGGGAGAAGCTGGCGGTCGAGCGCGAGAAGCAGAAGTCCGCGGAGAAGCGCCGACGCGCGCTGCTCGTGGGCGGCGCCGTCGTCGCTGTCCTGGGACTCGCGGCGGTGATCGGCGTCGTCGCGGCCAACGCAGGCAAGGACGACGGCGGCGAGGCCTCGGGCCCGGTCGTGGCCCCCTCGGGCGCCCAGGGCAAGGACGGCCTGGCGATCCCGGTCGGCAAGGACAGCGCCAAGTCCACGCTCACGGTGTGGGAGGACTTCCGCTGCCCGGCCTGCAAGTCCTTCGAGACGGGGTACCGGCCGGTGATCCACGAGCTGACGAACGCCGGCCAGCTGAAGGTCGAGTACCACCTGGTCACGCTCATCGACGGCAACATGCGCGGCAGCGGCTCCCGCAACGCGGCCAACGCCGCCGCCTGCGCCCAGGACGCCGGGAAGTTCCCCGCGTACCACGACGTGCTCTTCGACAACCAGCCCCCGGAGATCGACGACGCGTACGCGAGCACCGACAAGCTGATCGAGCTGGCCGGCAAGGTCGACGGCCTGGACACCCCGGCCTTCCGCGCCTGCGTCAAGGACGGTACGCACAACGCCTGGGTCGACAAGTCCCACCAGGCCTTCGACAAGGGCGGCTTCTCGGGCACGCCGACCGTCCTGTTCGACGGCAAGAACATCTACCAGGACCGGACGATGACCCCGGCCAAGCTGAAGCAGATGGTGCAGGAGGCGAACAAGGCGTAAGGCGTTTTCTCACGCCCCTGTTATGGACCCGTAGCCGGGCCCCCTGCCCGGGGCCCGGTCCCGCACGGTAGCGTCGACCTTGCCATGGAACTTGCCTTCATTCCCAGCCCGTCGCGCGGGGTGCTGTACCTCGGCCCCATTCCGCTGCGCGGCTACGCGTTCTGCATCATCATCGGCGTCTTCGTCGCGGTCTGGCTCGGCAACAAGCGCTGGATCGCCCGGGGCGGGCGGGCCGGCACGGTGGCCGACATCGCTGTCTGGGCCGTCCCCTTCGGCCTGGTCGGCGGCCGCCTCTACCACGTGATCACGGACTACGAGCTGTACTTCAGCGAGGGCCGTGACTGGGTGGACGCCTTCAAGATCTGGGAGGGCGGCCTCGGCATCTGGGGCGCGATCGCGCTCGGCGCGCTGGGCGCGTGGATCGGCTGCCGCCGCCGCGGCATCCCGATGCCCGCCTACGCCGACGCCGTCGCGCCGGGCATCGCCCTCGCGCAGGCGATCGGCCGCTGGGGCAACTGGTTCAACCAGGAGCTGTACGGCAAGCCCACCGACCTGCCGTGGGCCCTGGAGATCACCTCCTCGGCGGACGGGCGGGTGCCGGGCACCTACCACCCGACGTTCCTGTACGAGTCGCTGTGGTGCATCGGCGTCGCGGTCCTGGTGATCTGGGCGGACCGCCGCTTCCGGCTCGGGCACGGGCGGGCGTTCGCGCTGTACGTCGCCGCGTACTGCGCCGGGCGCGGGTGGATCGAGTACATGCGCGTCGACGACGCCCACCACATCCTCGGCGTCCGGCTGAACGTGTGGACCGCGATCCTCGTGTTCCTGCTCGCCGTGACGTACCTGGTGGTGTCGTCGAAGAAGCGGCCCGGCCGGGAAGAAGTGGTGGAGCCGGGCGCGGAGGCCACCGGCGGTGAGACCGGCGAGGACGCCGCGACCGAGGACGAGGCGGAGTCCGGCAAGGACGGGGCCAAGAGCGAGGTCGATGACGAGGCCGGGTCGGCGAAGAAGATCTGATGGTCTGCCGTACGTGACCGAGGGCGCCCGGAGCTTGTCGGGCGCCCTCGGCGTTTTTCCGGTGGGGGATGGTCAGCGGCGGCGGGCCAGGGACAGGGTGCGCTGGGCCGCCGTCACCACCGCCGCGTCGACGAAGCGGCCGTCCGGCAGGGCCTGGGCGCCCTGCTGCGTGGCGGCCGCCTTGAGGACCGTCTCGGCCCGCTCGATCTCCTCCTCGGTGGGCAGATAGGCCCGCTCGATCACCGGGAGCTGGCGGGGGTGGATCGCTGCGCGGCCCAGGAAGCCCAGGGCCCGGCCGTGCGCGCAGGAGGCGGCCAGGCCCTCCAGGTCGCGGGTGTCCGGGTGGACCGACTGCGGCGGCGGGGGCAGGCCCGCCGCCCGCGCCGCCACGATCACCCGGGAGCGGGACCAGTCGAGGCCCGTGTCGTCGCGCACGCCCAGGTCGGCCCGGAGATCCGCCTCGCCGAGCGCGATGCCGCGCAGGTTCGGGTGGGCGGTGGCGACGGCGTACGCCTGTTCCACGGCGAGGGCCGTCTCCAGCAGGGCGTACAGCCCGGCGGTGGCCCGGGGCGCGACGCGGGTGATCTCGGCCGGGGAGGTCACCTTGGGCAGGCGCAGTCCGGACAGGCCGGGGGCCTCCGCGAGGGCGGTGATGTCCCGCTCGGCCCAGGGGCCGTCCAGGGAGTTGACGCGGACGTGCACCGGGACCGGCGGCGGGTCGGCGAGCAGGTCGGCGGTGGCGGCGCGGGCGTACTCCTTGCGGTCGGGGGCGACCGCGTCCTCCAGGTCGACGACGACGATGTCGGCGCCGCAGGTGAGGGCCTTCGTCACCAGGTCCGGGCGGTCGCCCGGGGCGTAGAGCCAGGTGAGGGGGAACGCCGTCACAGGGCGCCCTCCGCGCGCAGTGCCGTGAGGTCGTCCGGGGACAGGCCCAGTTCGGTGAGGACCTCGTCGGTGTCGGCGCCGTGCGGGCGGCCGGCCCAGCGGATCGCGCCGGGCGTGGCGGAGAGGCGGAACAGGACGTTCTGCATGCGCAGCGGGCCGAGTTCCGGGTCGTCGACGGTGGTGATGGTGTTCAGGGCCTGGTACTGCGGGTCGGCCATCACGTCCCGGATGTCCTGGACCGGGGCCACGGCCGCCTCCGCCTTCTCGAAGGCCGCGAGGACGTCGGTGCGGGTGCGCGCGGCGATCCAGCCGCCGACCGCCTCGTCCAGGACGTCGGCGTGGCGGGCGCGGTCGGCGCCCGTGGCGAACCACGGCTCGTCGATCAGGTCCGGGCGGCCGACCAGGTGCATCACACGTTCCGCGACCGACTGGGCCGAGGTGGAGACGGCGACCCAGGTGTCGTCGGCGGTGCGGTAGACACCGCGCGGGGCGTTGTTGGGGGAGCGGTTGCCGGTGCGGGGCTGGACGTGGCCGAGCTGGTCGTACCAGAGGGGCTGGGGGCCGAGGACGGCCAGGATCGGCTCGATCAGGGCCATGTCGACGACCTGGCCCTCGCCCGTCCGGTCCCGGGCGGCCAGCGCCGTCATCACCGCGTACGCCGTGGTCAGGCCGGCGATCGCGTCGGCGAGCCCGAAGGGAGGCAGAGTAGGGGGTGCGTCCGGCTCGCCGGTGATCGCGGCGAAGCCGCTCATCGCCTCCGCGAGGGTGCCGAAGCCGGGGCGGTGCGCGGAGGGGCCGAACTGGCCGAAGCCGGTGACGCGGGCCAGCACCAGGCGGGGGTTGGCGGCCGACAGCTCCGGCCAGCCCAGGTCCCACTTCTCCAGGGTGCCGGGGCGGAAGTTCTCGACGATCACGTCGGCGGTGGCGGCGAGGCGCAGGAGGGTGGCGCGGCCCCCGGGCCGGGACAGGTCGAGGGTCATGGTCCGCTTGTTGCGGCCGAGCATCTTCCACCACAGGCCCACGCCGTCCTTCGAGGGGCCGTGGCCGCGGGAGGGATCGGGTTTCGTGGGGTGCTCGACCTTGATGACCTCCGCGCCGAAATCGCCGAGCAGGGTGGCGGCCATCGGGCCGGCGAAGAGGGTGGCGAGATCGAGGACGCGCAGGCCGGTGAGGGGCGCGGGCTGGGGAGCGGTCATGGGCGGTGGGTCTCCCGGTGGGTGAGGTGGGCGAGGGTGTCGAAGCCGACGCCGTTGAAGTCGCCGATGGAGGTGGACAGGCGGTTCTTCAGCGGGGCCGTCCAGCGATCGGGGAGCGCCGCGGGGTCTTCGGCGAGCAGGCCGGCGATGCTGCCGGCCGTGGCGCCGTTGGAGTCGGTGTCCCAACCGCCGCCCACCGCACGGCAGATGGAGCCGGTGAAGTCGCCGTCCGCGTGGGTGAGGGCGGCGGCGATCAGCGCGGTGTTGGGGACGGCGTGCACCCAGTGGTGGGTGGTGGCGTGGGTGGTGTGGAGGGCGTCGACGACCGTGTCGAAGTCGGCGTGCTCGTGGGCCAGTTCGATGGCCTGGCGGACCGCTCGGGCGAGGCGGGAGCGTGGCGGGACGACCGTGAGGCCGGTGCGCAGGCAGGTGTGGACGTCGGCGGTGCCGGTCGCGGCCGTCGCGATGGTGGCCGCCGTGAACATCGCCGCGTAGACGCCGTTGGCGGTGTGGGTGAGGGTGGCGTCGCGGTGGGCCTGTTCGGCCGCGGCGGCCGGGTCGCCGGGGTTGGTCCAGCCGTGGACGTCGGCGCGGATCAGGGCGCCGATCCATTCGCGGAACGGGTTGCGGTGGCGGGCGGTGCGCGGGGGTTCCAGACCGCTGAGGAGGTTGCGGTAGGCGACGCGTTCGGCGGTGAAGGTGCGGCCGGCGGGGAGTTCGTCGAGCCAGGTGCGGGCCACGTCCGTGGTGGTGAAGGTCCTGCCGTGCCGTTGGAGGAGGACCAGGTTGAGGAGGGGGTAGTTGAGGTCGTCGTCCTCGGGCATGCCGTCGATGTTCTCGGCGAGGGAGGTTTGTGCCGAGCGGCGGTTCCAGGGGTACGCGGTGAGGAGTTCGTCCGGGACGCCTCGTGCCGTGAACCAGGTGGACAAGGGCCAGTTGCCGGTGGACTTGGCCAGGCGGCGGATGCCTTCCAGGGGGAGTTTCTCCACTGGTTTGCCCAGGAGGCAGCCGATGGCCCGGCCCAGCCAGGCGGCTTCGAGGGGCTGGTGGGGCGGGGCCGGGGTGGGCGCGGGCGCTGGCCAATCGACGCAAACCGTCCTGATCTTCTCCAGGTCCGTCGGTTCGTCGTCCGCCAACGCGCTGGGCAGGTCCGCCAGTTCGTCCAGGAGGTCTTCCGCCAGTTGGCGGAGGTAGCGGGACGTGGGGGTGGGGGAGGCGCCCGCGGTGGCCGGTGCCTCGGGGCCGCCTGCCGCCCGCCAGCGGGCCGCGATGGCCTTGGGCTCGCGGCCGTCCTGGGTCGCCTGGCGGAGTTCGTGGCCGAGCAGGTCCTCCGGCTGGACCCAGGTCAGTCGGAGCATTCCCGGCCTCCGAGCGACGCGAAGGCCCGTTCGTGGGTGCGGCGGCGGGAGACGTCCCGGGCGAAGATCTCGCGGGTCACCTCCGTGAGGGTGGCCGCCGGTTCCCACAGGTCCAGGCGGCTGGCCTCCGCGACCGTCTTGGCCCAGTCCTCCGGGACCGGTGCGCCCAGGGCTCCCGCCAGGGCGCCCGCCATCGTGGCGATGGAGTCGCAGTCCCGGCCGTAGTTCACGGCGCCCAGCACCGCGTGGCGGTAGTCGCCCCGGGCGACGAGCAGCATGCCCAGGGCGACGGGGAGTTCCTCGATCGCGTGGAGGCGGGACGGGCGGCGGGCGCCCAGGGACGGGGCGCGGTAGTCGGGGCCCACGGTGTCGTAGGGGGCCACCGCCTCGCGCAGGGGGCGCAGCGCCGACTCGAAGTCCGTGTGGCGGGAGGCCTCCTCGCAGACCCGCTCGATCGCCGTGCGCGTACCGTCCTTCGCCAGGGACAGGCACGTCGAGACGACCGAGTCCGGGGTCGCTCCGGGGGTGCAGGCCGCAGCCACCGCCGCGGCCAGGACGCCCGCCGCCTCACGGCCGTACGACGACTGGTGCGCTCCGGCGACGTCCAGGGCCTCGGTGTAGGCGGCTCGCGGGTCGGCCGCGTTGACCAGGCCGACCGGCGCCATGTACATCGCCGCACCGCAGTTGACGATGTTGCCGGTGCCGGCCTCGCGCGGGTCGGCGTGGCCGTAGTGGAGGCGTGTCACGAGCCATTTCTCCGCGAGGAAGATCCGCTGGAGGGGGAGGGTCTCGGTCTCCAGTTCCGGGATCCAGCGGGGCTCGGTCATCAGGTCGGGGACCAGGTGGTCGGCGATCGCGTAGGCGTCGAGGTGGTCGCGGACGCGGGCGTAGACGCGGACCAGGGCGTGCGTCATCAAGGTGTCGTCGGTGACGTGGCCGTCGCCCTTGTGGTACGGGGCGAGAGGGCGGGCGGTGCGCCAGTCGTCGCCGTGCCAGGGGCCGACGACGCCGTGGACCCGGCCGCCGTGGCGTTCGAGGATCTGCTCCGGCGAGTAGCCCTCGACGGGGCCGCCGAGGGCGTCGCCGACGGCCGCTCCGACCAGCGCTCCGGTGATTCTCTCGTCCAGTGGGGCGTTTTGGTGTGGTTTGGGCTGCATGGCCGCATCATCCACCCGGGCGGGCCGGTTGTGCGGCTTCCAGGAGTCCGGCGAGTTCCACGAGGTCCGTGCCGGTGAGGCGGGGCAGGACGCAGCCGGAGAGCGTGCGGCAGGTCTCCCGCCAGGACGCCGGGATCGACACGCCGCCGCCGAGCGCGCCGGTGAGGGCGCCCGCCAGCGCCGGGGCGGAGTCCGCGACGCGGGACAGGCACGCCGCCGCCGGGACCGCCTCGGTGATGCGGCCGCGGGCCGCGGTGGCCAGGGCGAGGGCGACCGGGACGGTTTCGGCGGCGGCGATGCCGTAGCTGTAGACGTGGTCGACGATCTGGTGCTCCAGGGGCGGGACCAGGGCGAAGGCGCTGTCCGCGGCGGCGGCGAGATTCAGGGCGTGCCGGGCGTTGCGGCCGATCTCCGTCTCCTCGGGGAGTTCGGCGAGGGCGGCGGTGACGCAGGCGTCGACGTGCGCGCCGGCCAGGGCGAGGGAGAGCGCCGCGGCCATCGCGCGGGCGCCGTGGACGCCGTCGCCGTCCTGGGTGTAGCGGGCGTCGAACTCGGCGAGGTCGGCGGCGCGGCGGGGGTCGCCCGGGTGGGCCACGGCCAGGACGCAGGCGCGGACGCAGGCGGCGTCGTCGAAGTAGTGCGGGTTGTCGTGGCCGGTGGCGGGCGGGCGCAGGCCCGTGGCGAGGTTGCCGAGGCCCGCGCGGACGGAGATGCGGGCGCGCAGGGGGAGGACCGCGGACTCGATCTCGGGCGCGCGGTCCGCCGCCGCGGCCACCTCGCCGGCGATGGCGTTCCAGGTGAGGTCGATCGCGGCTCGGGTGCGGCGGTCTCGGCTGAGGTCGTTCAGGACGGTGTCGTCGCCGGCGCGGAGGAGGGCTTCCGCGGCGAAGGCCGCCCATTCGGCGTCGTCGGAGGGGCCGAGGCGGAGGGGCTCGGGGGGTTGGTTGAGGGCGATGGGGACGGGGAGGGTGGTCGTCGCGTTGTGTTCGGCGAAGGTGTCGAGTTCGCGGGTGAGGCGGCGGGTCCAGTCGGGCATGCGGGCGGCCCGGTGGCGGGCCGCGGGCCAGCCGGCGGCGTCGCCGGCCGCCAGGCCGAGCAGGAGGCCTTCGGCCCTCTTGTCTCCCACCCGCGCACCGCCCGTGACCGTCACCCGAGGGGTCCTGGTCTCCCGTGGGGCGATCTCGCCGTCGGCGGCCGCGGACTCGTGCGTTCTCATGAAACGGCCTCCGTTCCCTCGCCCGCCGCCAGGACGAAGTCCGTCGGTTCCGGTTCCGTCTCGGGCGGTGCCGGTGTCAGCAGGTCCGCCACGTCCAGGACGTGGTGGCCCGCCATCGCCGGGAGGCAGGAGCCCCGGGCGGGGGTGATGGCCGACGCCCAGGCGGTCGGGATCGCCGACACCGTGCGGGTCGCGCCGGCCAGCGCGCCCGCCACCGCCGCCGTCGTGTCCGCGTCGCGGCCCATGTTCACCGCGGTCAGGACCGACTGCTCGAAGTCGCCGTCGGCCGCCGCGTACGCGCCGAAGGCGAGGGCGACCGCCTCGGGGGCCAGGTCGGTCCAGGGGTAGCCGCCGATGACGACCGCCGAGCGGACCGCGCGTTCGCCGCGGTGGGCCACCGTCACCGCGCGGCGCAGGCTGCGGGCCGTCCAGGAGTCGTCGGGCACGACCGCGAGAGCCGCGGCCACGACCGCGATCGGCGGGGCCCCGGCCATCGCCGCCGCCACCCCGGCCGCCACCGCCTGGCCGCCGTAGATGCCCTCGCCGTCGTGGCTCACCGAACCGTCGATCGCGACCAGTCGGGCCGCCTCCGCGGGGCGCCCCGCCGCGAACACCCCGAAGGGCGCCGCGCGCATGGCCAGGCCGTCGCTCCAGGCGTGCCGGTGCTGGGCGGAGATGGGAGCGGCCAGGCCCCGGCGCAGGTTCTCCAGCGTGCCGCGCTCGCTGAACCCGGCGCCCCGGAAGGGGCCCTCGTCGCGGTCGGCGATCAGCTCGTGCCAGGCCGCCTCCACGTGGGCCGGGGTGAGGGCGGAGCCGTGCCGGGCCAGGAGGAGGCCGGAGAAGATCGCGTACTCGGTGTCGTCCGTGCCGGACGGCTTCTCGGCCACGTAGCCCGTGATGCGGCCCCACCGCGCGCGGATCTCGGACGGCTTCATGTTCTCGGCGGGTGCCCCGAGGGCGTCACCGACGGCCAGGCCCAGCAGTGCGCCCCGGGCCCGTGCGCGGAGTCCGGCGGCGTCCCCGGGCGCCGGGACGGAGGGGATGCAGGCGATCGATGCCATACGGCATGTGTCCCACTGCGACGAACCTGGCGAGCCTCAGGAGCCCCAGCATCACCCGGTCGACATCTGCGCGGGCCCATGATCAAGTGAGCGGAAAGCGGTAAACCCGCAGGTTAGCCCAGCCTTTCCTTGCTGGCGGGAACGGAATTCCGGGCGTAGTTTTGGTGTTGTAAAACTCTGGAACTTGTCCAAAGTAGGGGAGCGGAGTTCTTTCCATGGCCATCATCGAGACCGAGGCGGCGCTGCACGAGGCGCACCGGGACAACCACACCCACCGGGACGTGAACGGCGGCTGGCTGCGTCCCGCGGTGTTCGGTGCGATGGACGGCCTCGTCTCCAACCTCGCCCTGATGACCGGTGTCGCGGGCGGGGCGGTCGGTCAGCACACCGTCGTCCTCAGCGGGCTCGCGGGCCTGGCCGCCGGTGCCTTCTCCATGGCCGCCGGCGAGTACACCTCCGTCGCCTCGCAGCGCGAGCTCGTCGAGGCCGAGCTGGATGTGGAGCGGCGCGAGCTGAGGAAGCACCCGAAGTGCGAGGAGGCCGAGCTCGCCGCGCTCTACCGTGCGAGAGGGGTCGAGCCGCAGCTGGCCGACGAGGTCGCCCGGCAGCTGTCGAAGGATCCCGAGCAGGCGCTGGAGATCCACGCCCGGGAGGAGCTGGGCATCGACCCCGCCGATCTGCCCTCGCCCACCGTGGCCGCCGTGTCGAGCTTCGGCTCCTTCGCGCTGGGCGCGCTGATCCCCGTGCTGCCCTATCTGCTGGGGGCGAGCAGCCTGTGGCCGGCCGTGCTGCTGGCGCTGCTGGGGCTCTTCCTGTGCGGTGCGGTGGTGGCCAAGGTGACCGACCGGACCTGGTGGTACAGCGGGTTGCGCCAGTTGCTTCTGGGGGGTGCCGCGGCCGGTGTGACGTACGCCCTGGGCACGCTGTTCGGAACGGCCGTAGGATAGCGCGGCTCCGACTTATGCGATGGGCCGCATAAGTAGCCGTTACTCGCTGGTTTCGAACCTGCAACCACGGGGCATGAGCCGTAAGCGCTGCGGGCAATGACGCCCGCCGCGCATCCCAGTGGAGTGGGCGAAGACGCCCGTACCACCTGTCGGGCCCGGCGGGCATCGATCTCACCTGGTCGTTCCGTGCTGGCCCCCCATAGCTTCCACCGCGGGCGCGGTACCCCCGCCGCGAGCCAGCGGTGTCCGCATGTTGGAACGGGTTATCCCGGTTCCCGAGAACCGCTCCATCATGTAACCTGCACGAAATTTTGCGATCACGCGAGGGCCAACGTCGTCCCTCGGCACTTGCACATGCCACCTGACGACGACGGGAGAGCCGATGCGTACGCCGCGCCAGCCGTCCCAGCATTCCGCGAATGGCCAGAACTGGTCGTTCATGGATGCTCGCCCTGCTGCGCAGGGTATGTACGACCCCCGCAACGAGCACGACGCCTGCGGCGTCGGCTTCGTCGCCACCCTCACCGGCGAGGCGTCCCACACCCTGGTCGAGCAGGCTCTGACCGTCCTGCGCAACCTCGAACACCGCGGTGCCACCGGCTCCGAGCCCGACTCGGGCGACGGCGCCGGCATCCTGTCGCAGGTCCCGGACGCCTTCTTCCGTGAGGTGGCCGGATTCGAACTCCCCGAGGCCGGTGCCTACGCCGTCGGCATCGCCTTCCTGCCGGAGGACTCCGCCGACGAGGCCGTCTCGCAGATCGAGACGATCGCCGCCGACGAGGGTCTGACCGTCCTCGGCTGGCGCGAGGTGCCGGTCGCTCCGCAGCTGCTGGGCGCCACCGCCCGGTCGACCATGCCGGTCTTCCGGCAGATCTTCGTCAGCGACGACGCCGTGCCCGCTACGGGTATCGCCCTCGACCGCAAGGCCTTCGTGCTGCGCAAGCGCGCCGAGCGCGAGGCCGGCGTGTACTTCCCGTCGCTGTCCGCGCGGACCATCGTCTACAAGGGCATGCTGACCACCGGCCAGCTGGAGCCCTTCTTCCCGGACCTGTCCGACCGCCGCTTCGCCTCCGCGATCGCACTCGTGCACTCCCGGTTCTCGACGAACACGTTCCCGTCGTGGCCGCTGGCCCACCCGTACCGCTTCGTCGCGCACAACGGCGAGATCAACACCGTCAAGGGCAACCGCAACTGGATGGTGGCCCGCGAGTCGCAGCTCGTCTCCGACCTCTTCGGCGGCCGCGACGACCTGGAGCGGATCTTCCCGATCTGCACCCCGGACGCCTCCGACTCCGCCTCCTTCGACGAGGTCCTGGAGCTGCTGCACCTGGGCGGCCGTTCGCTGCCGCACTCCGTGCTGATGATGATCCCGGAGGCGTGGGAGAACCACGACTCCATGGACCCGGCCCGGCGCGCCTTCTACCAGTACCACTCCACGATGATGGAGCCCTGGGACGGCCCGGCCTGTGTCACCTTCACCGACGGCACCCAGGTCGGCGCGGTCCTCGACCGCAACGGCCTGCGCCCCGGCCGCTACTGGGTCACCGACGACGGCCTCGTCGTCCTCGGCTCCGAGGTCGGCGTCCTGGACATCGACCCCGCCAAGGTCGTCCGCAAGGGCCGCCTGCAGCCCGGCCGCATGTTCCTCGTCGACACCGCCGAGCACCGCATCATCGAGGACGACGAGATCAAGGCCGAGCTCGCCGCCGAGAACCCGTACGCGGAGTGGCTGGAGGCCGGCGAGATCGAGCTGGGCGACCTGCCCGAGCGCGAGCACATCGTCCACACCCACGCCTCGGTCACCCGCCGCCAGCAGACCTTTGGCTACACCGAGGAGGAGCTGCGCGTCATCCTCGCGCCGATGGCCAAGGCCGGTGCCGAGCCGATCGGCTCGATGGGCACGGACTCGCCGATCGCCGCGCTGTCGGACCGCCCGCGGCTGCTCTTCGACTACTTCACGCAGCTGTTCGCGCAGGTCACCAACCCGCCGCTGGACGCCATCCGCGAGGAGCTGGTCACCTCCCTGCGCTCGTCGCTGGGTCCGCAGGGCAACCTGCTGGAGCCGAACGCGGCCTCCTGCCGCAGCGTCGTGCTGCCCTTCCCGGTCATCGACAACGACGAGCTGGCCAAGCTCATCCACATCAACGCCGACGGCGACATGCCCGGCTTCAAGGCCGCGACCCTGTCCGGCCTGTACCGGGTGCACGGCGGCGGTGACGCGCTGGCCGCGCGGATCGAGGAGATCTGCGCCGAGGCCGACGCCGCCATCGACAACGGCGCCCGCCTGATCGTCCTGTCGGACCGCCACTCCGACGCCGAGCACGCGCCGATCCCGTCGCTGCTGCTCACCGCGGCCGTCCACCACCACCTCATCCGCACCAAGCAGCGCACCCAGGTGGGCCTGCTGGTCGAGGCCGGCGACGTCCGCGAGGTCCACCACGTCGCCCTGCTCATCGGCTACGGCGCCGCCGCCGTCAACCCGTACCTGGCGATGGAGTCCGTCGAGGACCTGGTCCGCGCCGGCACGTTCCTGCCCGGCGTCGAGCCCGAGAAGGCCATCCGCAACCTCATCTACGCCCTCGGCAAGGGCGTGCTGAAGGTCATGTCCAAGATGGGCATCTCGACCGTCGCCTCCTACCGCGGCGCCCAGGTCTTCGAGGCCGTCGGTCTCGACGAGGCCTTCGTCGAGAAGTACTTCAACGGCACGGCCACCAAGATCGGCGGCGTCGGCATCGACGTCATCGCCAAGGAGGTCGCCGCCCGGCACGCCAAGGCCTACCCGGCCTCCGGCATCGCCCCGGCGCACCGCGCGCTGGAGATAGGCGGCGAGTACCAGTGGCGCCGCGAGGGCGAGCCGCACCTGTTCGACCCGGAGACGGTCTTCCGCCTCCAGCACTCCACGCGCTCCGGCCGCTACGACATCTTCAAGAAGTACACCGAGCGCGTGAACGAGCAGTCCGAGCGCCTGATGACGCTGCGCGGCCTGTTCGGCTTCAAGTCCGACCGGAAGCCCATCCCGATCGACGAGGTCGAGCCGGTCTCCGAGATCGTCAAGCGCTTCTCCACCGGCGCCATGTCGTACGGCTCCATCTCGCAGGAGGCGCACGAGACGCTCGCCATCGCCATGAACCAGCTGGGCGGCAAGTCCAACACCGGTGAGGGCGGCGAGGACCCGGAGCGCCTGTACGACCCGGCCCGCCGGTCGTCCATCAAGCAGGTCGCCTCCGGCCGCTTCGGCGTGACCTCCGAGTACCTCGTCAACTCCGACGACATCCAGATCAAGATGGCCCAGGGCGCCAAGCCCGGCGAGGGCGGCCAGCTGCCCGGCCACAAGGTCTACCCGTGGGTCGCCAAGACGCGTCACTCGACGCCGGGCGTCGGCCTCATCTCGCCGCCCCCGCACCACGACATCTACTCCATCGAGGACCTGGCCCAGCTGATCCACGACCTGAAGAACGCGAACCCGCAGGCGCGGATTCACGTCAAGCTGGTCTCCGAGGTCGGCGTCGGCACGGTCGCGGCCGGTGTGTCGAAGGCGCACGCGGACGTCGTCCTGATCTCGGGTCACGACGGTGGTACGGGTGCCTCCCCGCTGACGTCCCTGAAGCACGCGGGCGGTCCCTGGGAGCTCGGCCTCGCCGAGACCCAGCAGACGCTGCTGCTCAACGGCCTGCGCGACCGGATCGTCGTGCAGACCGACGGCCAGCTGAAGACCGGCCGCGACGTGGTCATCGCCGCGCTGCTCGGCGCCGAGGAGTTCGGTTTCGCGACCGCGCCGCTCGTCGTCTCCGGCTGCGTCATGATGCGCGTCTGCCACCTGGACACCTGCCCGGTCGGCATCGCCACGCAGAACCCGGTGCTGCGCGAGCGGTACAACGGCAAGGCCGAGTACGTCGTGAACTTCTTCCAGTACATCGCCGAAGAGGTCCGCGAGATCCTCGCCGAGCTGGGCTTCCGCTCCATCGAGGAGGCCGTCGGCCACGCCGAGGCCCTCGACGTCACCCGCGCGGTGAACCACTGGAAGGCGCAGGGCCTGGACCTGGAGCCGCTGTTCCACGTGCCCGCGCTGCCCGAGGGCGCGGTGCGCCACCAGCTGATCGCACAGGACCACGGCCTGGAGAAGGCGCTCGACAACCAGCTGATCAAGCTGGCGGCGGACGCCCTGGCCGCCTCGGACGCCACCGAGGCCCAGCCGGTCCGCGCCCAGGTGCAGATCCGCAACATCAACCGCACGGTCGGCACCATGCTCGGCCACGAGGTGACGAAGAAGTTCGGCGGCGCCGGCCTGCCCGACGACACCATCGACATCACCTTCACCGGCTCGGCCGGCCAGTCCTTCGGCGCGTTCGTGCCGCGCGGCGTCACGCTGCGCCTGGAGGGCGACGCCAACGACTACGTCGGCAAGGGCCTCTCCGGCGGCCGGATCGTCGTCCGCCCGGACCGCGCGGCCGACCACCTCGCCGAGTACAGCGTCATCGCCGGCAACACCATCGGCTACGGCGCCACCGGCGGCGAGATGTTCCTGCGCGGCAAGACCGGTGAGCGGTTCTGCGTCCGCAACTCCGGCGCGACGGTCGTCTCCGAGGGCGTGGGCGACCACGGCTGCGAGTACATGACCGGCGGTCACGCGGTGGTGCTCGGCGAGACCGGCCGCAACTTCGCGGCCGGCATGTCCGGCGGCATCGCCTACGTGATCGACCTCGACCGGGACAACGTCAACGCGGGCAACCTCGACGCGATCGAGGCGCTGGACGACACCGACAAGCAGTGGCTGCACGACGTGGTCCGCCGCCACCAGGAGGAGACGGGATCCACCGTCGCCGAGAAGCTCCTGGCCGAGTGGGACACCGCCGTCGAGCGCTTCAGCAAGATCATCCCCAGCACGTACAAGGCAGTGCTCGCCGCCAAGGACGCCGCCGAGCGAGCCGGTCTCTCCGAGACCGAGACCCACGAGAAGATGATGGAGGCGGCGATCAATGGCTGACCCGAAGGGCTTCCTGAACCACGGGCGCGAGGTCGCCAAGTCCCGCCCCGTCGAGGAGCGCGTCAAGGACTGGAACGAGGTCTACGTCCCCGGCTCCCTGCTGCCCATCATCAGCAAGCAGGCCAGCCGCTGCATGGACTGCGGCATCCCGTTCTGCCACAACGGCTGCCCGCTGGGGAACCTCATCCCCGAGTGGAACGACTACGCGTACCGCGAGGACTGGGGCGCGGCGTCGGAGCGGCTGCACGCGACGAACAACTTCCCGGAGTTCACGGGCCGCCTGTGCCCGGCCCCGTGCGAGTCGGCGTGTGTGCTCGGCATCAACCAGCCGCCGGTCACCATCAAGAACGTCGAGGTCTCGATCATCGACAAGGCGTGGGAGACCGGGGACGTCGCCCCGCAGATCCCGGAGCGCCTGTCCGGCAAGACGGTCGCGGTCATCGGCTCGGGCCCGGCCGGCCTCGCCGCCGCCCAGCAGCTGACCCGCGCCGGCCACACCGTCGCCGTCTACGAGCGCGCGGACCGCATCGGAGGCCTCCTCCGGTACGGCATCCCCGAGTTCAAGATGGAGAAGCGGCACATCAACCGCCGCATCGAGCAGATGCGCGCGGAGGGCACCCGCTTCCGCACCGGCATCGAGATCGGCCGCGACCTGAAGGCCACGGACCTGAAGAAGCGCTACGACGCGGTCGTCCTGGCCGTCGGCGCGACCACGGCCCGCGACCTGCCGGTGCCCGGCCGCGAACTCAAGGGCATCTACCAGGCCATGGAGTACCTGCCCCTGGCCAACAAGGTCCAGGAGGGCGACTTCGTGGCGCCCCCCATCTCGGCCGAGGGCAAGCACGTCGTGGTCATCGGCGGCGGCGACACCGGCGCGGACTGCGTGGGCACCGCCCACCGCCAGGGCGCGGCCTCCGTCACGCAGCTGGAGATCATGCCCCGCCCGAACGACGAGCGGCACCCGATCAACCAGCCCTGGCCGACCTTCCCCATGCTGTACAAGGTCACCTCGGCCCACGAGGAGGGCGGCGAGCGCGTCTACTCCGTCTCGACGACCCACTTCGAGGGCGACGAGGACGGCAACGTCCAGTGGCTGCACCTCACCGAGGTGGAGTTCATCGACGGCAGGCTGACCCCGAAGCCGGGCACCGAGCGCAAGATCCCCGCCCAGCTGGTCACCCTCGCCATGGGCTTCACCGGCACCGACCGGGAGAACGGCCTGGTCGAGCAGTTCGGCCTGGAGCTCGACGAGCGCGGCAACATCGCCCGCGACGCCGACTTCCAGACCAACGTGCCGGGCGTGTTCGTCGCCGGTGACGCCGGCCGCGGCCAGTCGCTCATCGTGTGGGCGATCGCCGAGGGCCGCTCGGCGGCGCGCGGGGTGGACCGCCACCTCACGGGCGCCAGCGAGCTGCCGGCGCCGATCCGTCCGACGGACCGGGCCCTGATGGTCTGACAGGCCCTGATGGTCTGACAGGCCCTCGAAAAGACGTCCCGTACAACGGCGTACGGAACACCAGACGGCGCCTGCCCCTTGTCCCCGACCGGACGAACGGGCAGGCGCCGTCGCATGCCCTCAGCCGGGCCCGTTCCCGCTCCTGTTCCCGGGCCCGTTCCCGTCCGGCCACACCTGGACGTGGTCCTCCTCCAGCTCCAGCAGCACCCGGTCCCGCATGCCCAGGGCCGCCGTGTACTCGGCCGGCAGCTGCAGGCGGCCCGCGCGGTCCAGCATCGCGTACTCGCGTGCCACCACGGACTCCCGGCCCGCCTCGTCGACCTCCGTGCGGCGCAGCACCTCCGTGGAGGTGCGGCCGTCGCGGATCGCGACCGTGCGCCGGACCTCGCCGGACACCGCCTGGTCGTGCGTGACGATGACGATCGTCGTGCCCAGCTCCTCGTTGGCCCGGCGGAACGCCGCGAAGACCTGCTGCCCGGTCGCCGAGTCCAGCTCGCCGGTCGGCTCGTCGGCGAGCAGGACGGCGGGGGCGTTGGCGAGGGCGACGGCGATCGCGACACGCTGCTGCTGGCCACCGGACATCTGCTGCGGACGCCGGTCCCGGCAGTCCGCGACGCCCAGCAGGGCGAGCAACTCCTCCGCCCGTCCGGCCCGTTCCCTCCGGGAGCGCCCCGCCAGCTGCATGGGCAGCGCCACGTTCTGCGCCGCCGTCAGATACGGCAGCAGATTGCGGGCCGTCTGCTGCCAGACGAAGCCGACCACCTCGCGCCGGTACCGCAGCCGCGCCTTGGCGTCCATCGCCAGCAGATCGTGGCCCGCGACCTTCGCGGCGCCCGCGGTGGGCACGTCCAGGCCCGCGAGGATGCTCATCAGGGTCGACTTGCCGCTGCCGGACGCCCCCACCAGCGCCATCAACTCGCCCTCGCGCACCAGCAGATCGAGCCCCTGGAGCGCCTGCACCTCCACGGCGTCACCGCCGCCGCGCTTGGCGAAGATCCGCACCAGCCGGTCGCAGGCGATCAGGGCGTCGTGCCCGTACGCCGGCCGGTCGCGGTGGTGCGCCGCCCGCCGCTCCAGTTCCGCGAGCGACTCCGTCGTACCGCTCATCGCATGTCTCCTGCCCTGAGGTGAGTGATCGGTGTCCGGCGCCCCGCCCACCAGGCCTGTGCGACGGCCACCGCCGCCGCCAGCAGTACCGTGACCCCGGCCGGGACGGCCAGCGACCACACGTCCGCCCGCAGCACGGCACCGCCCGGCACCTCGCCGCCGGACGCGTCGGCCAGGGCGAGCCGGTCCAGGTCGACGCCGGGGGCGAGCAGCCGTACCGTGGCCCAGCCGACGGCCATTCCCCCGCCGGCCGCGAGGAGCGCCTGGGGCAGCGCCTCCAGGCCGAGCAGCCGGCGCCCCTGGCGGGTCGTCAGACCCAGGGTGCGCAGCCGGGCCAGCAGCGCGGCCCGTTCCGGCGCCGACCGCAGCAGGCCGAGCACCAGGGCGAGCACGGCGTACCCGGCGCCCGCGACGACGGCCCAGACGTAGATCCGTTCGGCGCCCGTCTGCAACGGCGAGTCGGACAGCGCCGCCCGTTCCTCGCCGCGCAGGGTCACGGAGAGGGCGGACCCGGTGCCGCGCACGGCCGCCCGCAGCGCGTGCGCGTCGAGCCCGGCACCGGCGGCCAGCAGGGTCGTGGGACCGCCGGGGCCCTTCAGTCCCGCCGCGTCGACCAGCAGGAACTCGCCCGCGGGGACGGCCGGGGTGCGGGGGCGGACGGCGGTGATCCGTACCGTGACGGGCCCGTCGTCCGTGACGATCCGGCGCGGTGCCCGCCCGAGCCGCTCGGCGACCCCGGGGGAGGCGACGGCGTCCAGGACCCCGCCCCCGGCGCCCAGCCGGCCGGCCGGGAAACCCCCGAGCCCCATCCGCCGGGCCACGTCCGCGTAGGCCCCCGGCTCGACCCCGACCACGGTCAGCGACCGCGTCTCGTCGGAGGGGCGCTCCCCGGCGAACGTGAACCGCACGGCCGTGACCTGCCGCACGCCCGCAACACCCCGTACCGCTCGCGCCAGTTCCGCGGGGAGCGGGCCGCCGTCGGTGGTGTCGATCCGCGCGTCCGCGCCCGTCTCCAGCAGCGCGGCCCGGTCCCGGGCGTCCGCCACGCCGGTCAGCACGGACCCTCCGAACGCGGCCATCGTCAGGGCGGTCAGCAGGGCGAGCAGGGGCAGCACGGCGACCGCCGCCGGGGAGCGGCCCGCACGGGCCAGCGACAGGAACCCGACCAGGCCGCGCAGCCGCCCGGCCGGACCGGCGGCCCACCGCAGCGGCAGCGGGTACAGCCGCACCAGGACCAGCGCGGCGACCACCCCGACGAGCACCGGGGCGGCGCTCACCAGCACATCGCCCGACCCCTCGGTACCGCGGCGGCGCAGCGCCGCCACCGAGCCGACGGCCAGCACCAGCGCGGTCAGTTCGGCGACCGTGCGGCGCGCGCCGGGCCGGGCGTGGGCGAGGTCGTCGCGCTCCCGGTGCGCCCGCGGCCTGCGGTGCGCCACGACCGCGCGCACCGGCAGCGCGGCACAGGCGAGCAGGGCCACGGCGCCCGCCCCGAGCACGGCGGGCAGCGGCGGGCCCTCGTCCACCACCAGCAGGGCGAGCAGCAGGCCGCAGGCCGCCGCGGGCACCGCCGCCACCGCGGTCTCGGCCAGCAGCCGCCCGCCGATGCCGCGCAGGGAGCCGCCCCGGGCCCGCAGCAGGGCGAGTTCGGCGTCGCGGCGGGCGGCGGCGAGGCCACCGGCCATGACCAGGACGACGACGGCGACCGCGGCGATCCCGAAGGCCGCGACGGCGACCACGGGCGTGATCGCCTCCCGGGTCTCGGCGTAGGCGCCGATCACCTGCTCCAGACCGGTGGACAGCTGCGCCGGCGGACCGGCGGCCCCGCGCATCCGCACCAGCCCGGGCCCGTCCTCCAGGGACGCGACCGCCGCGACGAGCGCCGAGGTGTCCGCCCCGGTGAGCCGCCCGGTCGCGGGCGCGATGCGCCAGTACTTCTCCGGCTCGCCCTGGCCGCCGAGCAGCGCCGGCGCGGCCCCGGGCGCCAGCAGGACACCCGCCTCCCAGTAGAACTGCGGCGGCCGGCCGGAGGTGGTGGCCAGGGCCGGGGTGCGCAGGACCGGTTCGGCGGACCAGTAACTCCGCTGCGGGTGGCGGGGTTCGAGGACGCCGGTGATCCGCACGGTCAGCGGCCCGTCCGGGAAGCCGGCCAGGCTGAGCGTGGAGCCGGCCCGCAGCCGCAGCGTGCGGGCGGTCTCGCTGGTCACGGCGCCCTCCACCGACCTGGTGTCCCCGGTCACCGCGCCGGCGGTGGGCAGCCGCCCCTCCCGCACGGTGGCGTGGCCGGCCGCTCCCGACTGCGCGAGCAGAGTGAACCGCGGCGGCAGCCCGTCCGGCCGGGGCAGCGAGGCGTCCAGGGCCTCCAGGCTCTTCCCGGTCCGCACCCCGTACGCCGACTCGGCCGGGTCCGCCCGCAGCGGCCCGGGCAGCAGCGCCTTCGCCTGGGCGTCGACCGCCGCGAGGGCCTCCGGCCGGACCGCGTCCGCCCGGGCCGCCTCCGGCCGTTCGAGACCGGGTGGCGGCGCCTTCAGCTCCAGCACGGTGGACTCGGGGGAGGCCTCGGCGACGGCCTCGCGCAGCCCCTCCGTCTCGTACGCCTCGACGGCCCGGGGCAGGACGGCCGCGAGGAACGCCGTGACCAGCACCAGCACACCGAAGGCGACGGCGGCCCAGGGCGCGGTCCGCAGCCGGGTCCGCACCCACGGCGCGCCCTGCGCGTTCGGCGGCATCTCAGTCCTTCCCCTGATGGCTCAGTCCTCCCCCTGATGGCGGAGCGCGACCGCCGGCTCGGCGCGGCGCAGCGCCGACGCGACGGTGATCAGCAGCAGCGGGGCGGCCACCCCCGCGAGGAGCAGGGCCACCCGCGACACCGGGAGTTCGACGAGGACGGGCGGGGCCGGCCGCGCGGCCGAGGAACTCAGCACGATCAGCGGCACGACGGCCCGGGTCAGGACGGTGCCCAGACCCAGCCCGGCGAGCAGACCGGCGCCGATGAGCAGGCTCTGCTCCGTCGCGACGAGCCGGGCGAGATCCCGGCGGGGCGTGCCCAGGGCACGCAGCACCGCGAACTCCGCGGCCCGCTCCCTGCGCGCCCCGGCGGCGCTCACCGCGAACCCGCCGGCGGCCAGGGCCACGGCGGCCACCGCCACCGCCGTCAGCGCCGAACGCGGCCCGGCGCCGAGCGGATCCCGCAGCAGCTCGGCCGCGGTCTCGTCCCGCACCAGCACCTGCTGCGGTTCGAGGTCGGGGCGCGCCCGCAGCGCCGCCACGACCTCGGCGGCCTTGCCGGGAGCGGCGCTCACCCACCACTCGGTGGGGACGAGCGGCGCACCGGCCCGCTGCGCCAGCACGGCGTCGACGGCCCGCAGATCGAGCAGCAGCGCCCCGCCGTCCACGGCCTCCCCGTCCAGGCCCGCGGCGGTGGTCGGCAACTCCTCGACCGACCGCACGATCCGCACCCGCAACTGCTCCCCGGACAGCGGCACGTCGATGGTGTCCCCCGGCCCGGCTCCCGCCGCCCGCAGGAAGCCCCGGGTGGCGACGGCCGAGAGGTTGCGCGGCGCCCCGGCCCCGGTGGTGGCGACGCGGAGGGTGTAGATCCGCGAGGCTCCCTCGTTCCCGTCGGGGTCGGCGCCGGTGCCGTACGCCACGGTCAGCGGCGCGGTGTCCGACACGGCCGGCTCGGTGGCCGAACGGGTGACGACCTCGCCGTTCTCCGTGACGGCCCGGTCGCCCCGCCAGCGGGTCCCGGCGGGCGCCGGGACGGTCCGCGCGGCACCGTCGCGGCCGGTGGCGAGCAGCCGTTCGACGGTGAACCGGTGGTGTTCGGGACGGACGGTGGGGGAGGTGTCGTCGAGTTGCAGCCCGGTCAGCCGCAGCGGTCCGGCCGGGGCGGCACGGCGGCCCGTCGCCGTCACGTCCAGGTCGAGCGTGGCCCGGTGGACCCGGCCGTCCACCGGGACGCTCCCGGCGCCCAGCCGGTACGCGATGCCGTACCGGTCCTCGACGACCGCCGTGAGCAGGGGCGCGCGGCCGGAGGGGGAGCGCCCCGTGCGGGAGCGCTCGTCGGCGATCCGCACGTCGAGGGCGATCCGCCGGGTGCCGTCGGGGAGCCGCACCGCCCGGTCGTCGTCCCGCGCGGGCGGCGCCAGTGCCCGCAGCAGCGCGGCCGGGGGCTCGTCGGCGAGATCGCCGCGCATCAGCATGTCGTCCCGGGCGTGGGCTGTGTCCAGGGCGAGGACCGTCGCCTCGCGGTCGCCGGAGAGGGCCAGGGTGGTGCGGTGCGCGGGGGCGGCGTCCCGGGCCCCGGGCAGCGCGGCGTACAGACCGGTCTGGCCGGGGCTGCCCGGCCGGTGGTCGAGGACCCGGACGGCGGTGCCCGTCCGGAAGTCGGCCTGGTCGTCCTGCGACCGGTCCCAGGAGGCGCCGTGCCCGATCGCCAGCATCCCCGTCGCCACGGCGATGACCAGCAGCAGCACCGGGCCCGCCCCGCGCAGCGGGCGCCGGCTGAACTGCCAGCCCGCCAGCGCCGCCGGCAGCCCGCGCCCCCTCGCCGACCGCCGCTCGGCGAGCCGGGCCAGCAGCGGCAGCAGACGCAGCGTCAGCACCGTGCCGGCCAGCAGCGCCAGGGCGGGCGCCGCGACCAGCAGCGGATCGATGCCGAGCTCCCCGGTCCGGTCCCGGCTGAGCACCCCGCCGCCGGTCGCGTCGGTCTGCCGTTCCAGCTGCCAGTACGCCATACCCGCGATCAGCAGCAGCCCGACATCGGCTCCGGCGCGCACGGGCGCGGCCGACGTGGCGGCGCGCACGCGCCGCAGCCGTACCGTCGTACCGGCCGTCGCCGCCAGCGCGGGCGCCACGACCGCCGCGGCGCACGCCGCCGCCACCCCGGCCGCGACCAGCCAGACCCCGCCCGACGGGGCGGTGTCCAGCCGCAGCCCGATCCGGTCGAGCGAGGACCACCGGGCCAGCAGCCGGGCCAGCGGCCCGGACAGCAGCGCGGCACAGACCGCGGCGGGGACCGCCAGCAGCAGCGCCTCCAGCGCGGCGAGGCCGGTGATCCGGCCGCGCGACGCGCCCCTGGCCCGCAGCAGCTCGGTCTCGCCCGCCCGTTCACTGCCCAGCAGCCGCGCCACCAGCAGCAGCGCGTACCCGGCGAGCAGCACAAGCTGCACGGAGACGATCAGCAGCGTGGACCGGGACACCAGCAGGGTCCGCCCGGTCCGGTCGAGCACCTCGGGCAGCCCGGTGCGCACATCCGCGTCACCGCCGAGCGCCGGATCCTCGCGCAGCGCCCCGGCGGCGCGGACGGCAGCCGAGCGGAGCGCGCCCATGCCGTCGGTGGTGAACGTCCGGTAGTCGGCCGTCGCCACCCAGCCCGTACTGTCCTCGGAGGCGCGGCCGGAGGCGAGCACGGACGGGTCGGCCAGCAGCGGCCCGTACGTGGTGAAGGCGACGGTGCGCACCCCCTGGCCGCCGAGCGTGTCCGCCTGCCAGTAGGGATCGGAGCTGTCGGCCGCCCGGTACACGCCGGTCACCCGCACCCGGAGGGGCTCGCCGCCCAGCCGGTCGGTGAGCGTGACCTGCGCCCCGGGCCGCAGCCGCAGCTTCTCGGCGGCCGCCTCGGGCAGCGCGACGGGCACGGCGGCCGTGCGGGCGGCGGGGGCCGGGCCCGGCAGGGCGCCGGAGACCAGCCTGATCCGTGACCGGTCCAGGGCGGCCAGGTGCGTGAGATCGGGCTCCCCGGCGCGGGCGTCGGCGCTCTGCAGCGACCGGGGCAGCGCGTACGGCCCGGACCGCTCCAGCTTCCGCACGGTCACCGGCAGCCCGCCGAACGCCTCCCGCGCCCCGCGCACCACGGCCCGCTGGGCCGCGTCCCGCCGCTCCCGGGGCACGTCTGCCTCGACGACGAGGGAGGCCGAGGCCGCGGCTCGGCCGCTCAGGGTGCCGCGCAGCGCCGCGTCCCCGACGGAGCCGGAGAAGGCCGTCAGAGCGGCGAGCACCGAGGTGGTCAGCAGGACGGCGAGCAGGGCGGCCGTGAGCAGCAGCCGGTGCGCGCGCAGGCGCAGCAGCAGTAAGCCCGTCACTCTTCCCCCACCCGATGGCCGAGCCACTGTTCTCCCAACTCGGCATGCATATCACGTACTTACCGGCACGGCACATGCGTTCGAACCCGGGTTGTTCGGCTCTTGACCGTCCGGACCGGTTCCGTATGGGATGCGATGATGACCGAGAACACCAGTCCGGGGTCCGGTGCCGCCCTCGCCGACGACGCGTCCGACGAGCCGATGCTGCGCGTGGAGGACCTGCACCATTCCTACGGCACGGGAGCCGCGGCCGTGCACGCGCTGCGCGGGGCCACCTTCGCCGTCCGGCGCGGTGAACTGGTCGCCCTCAAGGGCCGCTCGGGCTCCGGCAAGTCGACGCTGCTGCAGTTGATCGGCGGCCTCGACTCCCCGCAGCGCGGCCGGGTCGTCGTGGACGGCACGGACCTGTCGGCGCTGGGCGAGAGCGAGCTGCTGGAACTGCGCCGCGACCGGATCGGTTTCGTCTTCCAGTCCTTCGGGCTGATCCCCATCCTCACCGCCGCCGAGAACGTGGGCGTGCCGCTGCGGCTGCGCCGGGCCGAGCCCCGCGAACGCGAGGAGCGGGTGGCGCTGCTGCTGGCCCTGGTGGGCCTCGCCGGCCATGAGGCGCAGCGGCCCGCCGAACTCTCCGGCGGACAGCAGCAGCGCGTCGCCATCGCCCGGGCGCTCGCCAACCGCCCGTCCCTGCTGCTCGCCGACGAGCCGACCGGCCAGCTCGACGCCGCCACCGGTCTGGCGGTGATGGAGCTGCTGCGGGCCGTCGTCCGCAGCGAGGGCGTCACCGCCCTCGTCGCCACCCACGACCCCCAACTCCTCGGCCTGGCCGACCGGGTGCTGGAACTGAGCGACGGAGTGGTCGTCGAAGGGTGAGAGAGTGAGGCCATGGCCGCGATCAGTCTCACCAAGGTCCAGGAGACCGCTCCCGCGCTGGTGAACCTCTACAAGAGCGCCGGGGTGTCCCTCACCAAGCACGGGCTGGACGGGCTGCGCGCCGCGGTCTACCTGGTCGTCGACTACTCCGGCTCCATGAAGCCGTACTACAAGGACGGCAGCGTGCAGGCTCTGGCCGACCGGGTGCTCGGACTGTCGGCGCACCTCGACGACGACGGCACGGTACCGGTCGTGTTCTTCTCCACCGACGTCGACGCCGAGACCGAGATCGCCCTGGCCGATCACCAGGGGCGGATCGACCGGATCGTGGCCGGGCTCGGGCACATGGGGAAGACCAGCTACCACCTGGCGATGGACGCCGTCATCGACCACTACCTCGACAGCGGCACGACCGAGCCCGCCCTGGTCGTGTTCCAGACCGACGGCGGGCCCCTCAACAAGCTCGCCGCCGAACGGTATCTGTGCAAGGCGGCGAAGCTCCCGCTGTTCTGGCAGTTCATCGGCTTCGGCGACCCGAGCGGCAAGCAGTTCGACTTCCTGCGCAAGCTGGACGAGCTGGCCGTGCCGGACAAGCGGGTCGTCGACAACGCCGGGTTCTTCCACGCGGGCGAGGACCCGCGCGAGGTCTCGGACGCCGAGCTGTACGACCGGCTGGTGGGGGAGTTCCCGAAGTGGCTCGTGGCCGCGCGGGCCCGGGGGATCGTGTGAATCAGGCGCTTGAGCCGGCCCTCCGTGAGGGGTACGGGGCCGCGCCCGGTCCGGCTGCCGCGCCCCTACGAGGAACAGGGACTCCTCGACGCCTGCTCGCCCCCTTGGCCTAGCCGCTCCCTCGCCCCGTTGGCGTGGTCCTGGAGCCGTGCCACGCTGGGAAGGATCCGACGGGGAGGCGACGACGTATGGGCGACGACGGCGCACGACGGGTATACGGGACGGCCTCCGCTCGCAGGAAACCTGCCGCGGGCAAGGGCGAGAAGCTCGCCGACTGGGCGGACGGGCGGCTCGGTCTCTACGCGCTGGCCAAGGCCAACATGCGCAAGGTTTTCCCGGACCACTGGTCCTTCATGCTGGGCGAGGTCTCCCTCTACAGCTTCATCGTCCTGATCCTCACCGGCGTCTACCTCACCCTGTTCTTCGAGCCGAGCATGCAGGAGGTCGTCTACCACGGCTCCTACACGGAGCTGAACGGCGTGCTCATGTCCAGGGCGTTCGAGTCCACGCTGGACATCAGCTTCGACGTGCGGGGCGGGCTGCTGATCCGGCAGATCCACCACTGGGCGGCGCTGGTCTTCATCACCGGCATGATGGTGCACATGATGCGGGTGTTCTTCACGGGCGCCTTCCGCAAGCCCCGCGAACTCAACTGGGTCTTCGGCTGGACCCTGCTGATGCTTGGCATCATCACGGGCCTGACCGGCTACTCCCTCCCCGACGACCTGCTGTCCGGCACCGGCCTGCGCTTCGCGCACGGCGCGATCCTGTCGATCCCCATCGTCGGGACGTACGTGGCGTTCTTCCTGTTCGGCGGGGAGTTCCCGGGCGACGACATCATCTCGCGCCTCTTCCCCGTCCATGTGCTGCTGCTGCCCGGGATCATGCTGGGCCTGGTGACGGCCCATCTGATCCTGGTCTTTTACCACAAGCACACCCAGTTCCCGGGGCCCGGACGCAAGGAGCGGTCGGTGGTCGGGATGCCCTTCCTGCCGGTCTACATGGCGAAGGCGGGCGGCTTCTTCTTCCTCGTCTTCGGCGTGCTGACGGTGATGGGCGCGATCGCCCAGATCAACCCCGTGTGGGCCTTCGGCCCCTACCGCCCGGACCTGGTCACCACCGGCGCCCAACCCGACTGGTACCTCGGCTTCTCCGAGGGCCTGATCCGGGTGATGCCGGGATGGGAGATCAACCTCTGGGGCCACACGCTGGTCCTGGGCGTGTTCATCCCCTTCGCGCTCTTCCCGCTGGTCATGCTCGCCCTCGGCGCCTACCCCTTCATCGAGGCGTGGATCACCGGCGACAAGCGCGAGCACCACATCCTGGACCGGCCGCGCAACGTGCCCGTGCGCACCGGCCTCGGCGTGGCCTGGCTGACCCTGTACGCGGTGCTGCTGATCGGCGGCGGCAACGACATCGTCGCCACCCATCTGCACCTGTCCATCAACGTGATCACCTGGTTCGTGCGGATCGGCGTGTTCGTGCTGCCGGTCGTCGCCTTCATCGTCACGAAGAAGATCTGCATGGGGCTCCAGCGCCGCGACCGCGCCAAGGTCCTGCACGGCAGGGAGACCGGCACCATCAAACGGCTGCCGACCGGCGAGTACATCGAGGTGCACGAGCCCCTGGCGCAGGCCGAGCTGTTCACCCTCACCCAGCACGAGCAGAACCCGCCGTACGAGGTCGGGCCCGAGGTCGACGCGGGCGGGGTACGCCGCAAGGTCAAGTGGTCCGAGCGGCTGCGCGCCCGGCTCGCGCACGCCATGTTCGGGCCCGACGCGCGGATCGAGAAGCCGACGGTGGAGGAGTACCGGGAGATCACCAGCGGAGATCACCGGCACTGACGACCAGGGCCCGGCACTCCTCGGGAGTACCCCAGGCGGTGCGCAGGGCCCGGGCCTTGGTCAGCCACAGCGACAGGTCGAACTCCGCGGTGTAGCCGATCGCGCCGTGCAGGCGCAGCGCCGTCAGGGCGGTGGTGTACGCGGCCTCGCACGCGGTGACCTTGGCGGCGGCGATGTCGGCCGGGTCCAGGGTCAGCGCGGCGCCGAAGACCAGGGGGCGCGCGAACTCCAGGGCGATCTTCGCGTCGGCCAGTCGGTGCTTGACGGCCTGGAACGAGCCGACGGGCACGCCGAACTGGTGACGCCGCTTGACGTGATCGGCGGTCCGGTCGAGGAGCGCCAGGCCCACGCCGAGGGCCTGCGCGGCGGTGGCGAGGCGGGCCCAGGAGAGGGCGGCGTGCGAGGGGGCGGCGAGGAGTTCACCACCGGGGGTGAGGGGCGTCAGGCGACGGGCTGGGTCCAGCGAGGCCCGGGCGGGGCCGTGGCCGGGAGAGAGGCGGACACCGTCGGGTTCCCAGGAGAGCCGGAGGGTGGCGGCGTCGCCGTCGAGGGCGTAGGGGCCCTGAGGAAGACCCGGGGCGCGCGTGCCGACCGGTGGCTGAGCCGGCACGGCTTCGGTCGGCTCCGGTGGTTGTTCGGGCAGGGTCGTGGCCGGGCCGGGTGGTTGTTCGGGCAGGGTCCCTGCCGGCCCCGGTGGTTGTTCGGGCACGGTCGCCGGGCCGGGTGGCTGTTCCGGCACGGTCTCGGTCGGCCCCGGTGGTTGTTCGGGCAGGGTCCCGGTCGGCCTCGGTGGCTGTTCGGGCACGGTCCCTGCCGGGCCAGGTGGTTGTTCCGGCAGGGTCTCTGCCAGGCCGGGTGGTTGTTCCGGCACCGTCCCGGTCGGCCCTGGTGGTTGTTCCGGTACGGATCCGGCCGGACCCGGTGGTGTCACCGTCGCCACCGTCTCCCCGCTCGCCAGCCCCGGCAGCAGCCGCTTCGCGGTGCTCGGGTCGGAGCCCGTCAGCAGCACCGCCGCCGTGACCGTCTCGACCAGGGGCCCGGGTACCGCGTGACGGCCCAGCTCCACGAAGGCGACGGCCAGGTCCACGGGCCGCGGCCCCAGCCCTTCGTACGCCTCCGGCACCGCCAGCGCGAACACGCCCGCCTCCGCGAGCCGGGACCACAGCGCCCGCCCGCTCGCGTGGTCGCCCCGGCTCCACTCCCGCACCACGGCCGGTGTGTCCGCCGCCGTCAGCAGGGCGTCCAGCGACGCGGCGAAGGCGCGCTGCTCGGCATCGAGGAGGAAACGCATCAGCGGTGCTCCTTCGGTGTGAGCCGGGTCAGCCGCTCGGGTGAGACCTGCGGCGCCCCAGGCGGCAGCGAGATCCCCGGCCCCCGCAGAGCCCCCGGCATCAGCGGCGCCCTTTCGGCAGGCCGAGCAGCCGTTCGGCGATGATGTCGCGCTGGATCTCGTTCGTCCCCGCGTAAAGGGGACCGGCCAGCGCGAAGACGTACCGATCCGCCCAGTCCGTGCCGGCCAGTTCGCCCTCCGGGCCGAGGAGGTCGAGGGCCGTCTCGTGCAGCGCCAGGTCCAGTTCGGACCAGAAGACCTTGTTCAGGCTCGACTCCGGGCCGACGGCCTCGCCGTCCAGGAAGCGGGAGGCCGCCGCGTACGTGAACAGCTGGTAGGCGCGGGCACCGATCAGCGCGTCGGCCACCCGGTCCCGCGCGGTCACCGGGCCGCCCCGCTCCCGCCACAACCCGGCCAGCCGCCGCGCGGAGGCGAGGAAACGGCCGGGGGAGCGGAGCATCAGCCCGCGTTCGTTCCCCGCTGTCGACATCGCGATCCGCCAGCCCTGGCCCGGTGCGCCGATCACGTCCTCGTCGGGCACGAAGACCTCGTCCAGGAACAGCTCGGCGAACGCCGGCCTGCCGTCGAGCCGGGCGATCGGGCGGACCGTGACACCAGGATCCCGCAGCCCGAACATCAGGTACGTCAGGCCCTGGTGGGGCTTCGGCGCGTCCGGGTCGCTGCGGAACAGGCCGAACGCGCGGTCGGCGAACGCGGCCCGCGAGGACCAGGTCTTCTGCCCGCTCAGGCGCCAGCCCCCGTCCACGCGCACGGCCCTCGCCCGCAGCGACGCCAGGTCCGAACCGGCTTCCGGCTCCGACCAGGCCTGCGCCCACACCACCTCACCGCAGGCCATCGGAGGGAGCACCCGGGCCCGCTGTTCCTCGGTGCCGTGCGCGAAGAGGGTCGGGGCGAGCAGATGGATGCCGTTCTGACCGACCCGGCCCGGCGCGCCCGCCGCGTAGTACTCCTCCTCGAAGAGCAGCCAATGCACGAGCCCCGCGTCCCGCCCGCCGTACTCGGACGGCCAGTCGACCACCGACCAGCGGTCCGCGGCCAGCTCCGCCTCCCAGGCGCGGTGCGCGGCGAAGCCCTCCTCGGTCTCCAGGGAGGGCAGCGGTTCACGCGGCACGTGCGCGTGCAGCCACGCGCGCACCTCGGTGCGGAACGCCTCGTCCGCCGGGGAGAACGCCAGGTCCACGACCGCCCCCTCCTTCCCTAACAAGTGTTTGGTAGGTTAGCGTGAGCCCATGACAGACGTCGAGAGTCCGTCGTACGTGCCCGGTCACGGCCTGCTGGAAGGGCGGACCGCCGTCGTCACCGCGGCGGCCGGCGCGGGCATCGGCGGGGCCACGGCGCGGCGCCTCCTGGAGGAGGGCGCCCGCGTGCTGATCAGCGACGCGCACGTGCGGCGGCTCAAGGAGTACGAGGCGGAGCTGGCCGGTGAGTTCGGCACCGGCCCGGTCTCCGCCGTGCCCTGCGACGTCACCGACGAGACGCAGGTCGGCGCCCTCTTCGACACTGCCGTGCGGGACCACGGACGCCTTGACGTCGTCGTCAACAACGCCGGCCTCGGTGGCACCGCCGAACTGGTCGACATGACCGACGACCAGTGGTCCCGCGTCCTGGACGTGACGCTGAACGGCACGTTCCGGTGCACCCGCGCCGCCCTGCGCCGCATGCGGGACACCGGCGGCGGCGTGATCGTGAACAACGCCTCGGTCGTCGGCTGGCGCGCCCAGGCCGGACAGGCCCACTACGCCGCCGCGAAGGCGGGCGTGATGGCGCTGACCCGGTGCGCGGCGGTCGAGGCCGCCGCCTACGGGGTGCGGGTCAACGCCGTGGCACCCAGCCTCGCCCTGCACCCGCACCTGGTGAAGGTGACGACCCCGGAGCTGCTCACCGAGCTGACCGCCCGCGAGGCCTACGGGCGCCACGCCGAACCCTGGGAGGTGGCGAACGTGATCGTGTTCCTCGCCTCCGGCTACTCCTCCTACATGACCGGAGAAGTGGTCTCCGTCAGCAGCAGGCACCCCTAGGACGACAATGGACGCGTGCCTCCAACGAAGAAGAACCCCCAGGTGACCGCGACCGAGCCCGCCGCGACCGCCACCCCCGGCGATCGCCGCGGCGAACTCCTCTCCACCGCCGCCGAGGTCTTCGCCGAGCAGGGCTACAACGCCACCACCGTCCGCAAGATCGCGGACCACGCGGGGATGCTCGCCGGCAGCCTCTACTACCACTTCGACTCCAAGGAGTCGATGCTGGAGGAGATCCTGCGCACCTTCCTCGATGAGCTGTGGGACGGCTACGACACCGTCCTGGGCGCGGGGCTGGGGCCGCGCGAGACGCTTCAGGCCCTGGTCACCGAGTCGTTCCGGGAGATCGACCGGCATCGGGCGGCCGTCGCGATCTACCAGAAGGAGAGCAGGCAGCTGGTGGCGCAGGAGCGGTTCGCGTTCCTCGCCGAGTCGCAGCGCAGGTTCGAGGAGGCCTGGCTGTCCACGCTGGAGCGCGGCGTCGCCGAGCGGGCCTTCCGCGCCGACCTGGACGTCCGGCTCACCTACCGGTTCGTGCGCGACACGGTGTGGGTCGCCGCCTCCTGGTACCGGCCGGGCGGACAGCACAGCCCGGACGAGATCGCCCGGCAGTACCTGTCGATGGTGCTGGACGGGATCGCCGTACGCGAATAACCCCCAGACAGCAGGGAGTTGCCATGGCCGAGGCCTACATCGTCGAAGCGGTGCGGACGCCCGTCGGGCGGCGCGGGGGAGGGCTGAGCGCGGTCCACCCGGCCGACCTCGGCGCGCACGTCCTCAAGGAGCTGATGAGCCGCACGGGCGCCGATCCGGCCGCCGTGGAGGACGTCATCCTCGGCTGTCTGGACACCGTGGGGCCGCAGGCCGGGGACATCGCGCGGACCTGCTGGCTGGCGGCGGGGCTGCCCGAGGAGGTGCCGGGCGTCACCGTCGACCGGCAGTGCGGCTCCTCGCAACAGGCCGTGCACTTCGCCGCGCAGGCCGTCCTGTCCGGCACGCAGGACCTGGTGGTCGCCGGCGGGGTGCAGAACATGTCGATGATCCCCATCGCCTTCGCCACCCGGCAGGCCGCCGAGCCGCTCGGGCTGACGCAGGGCCCGTTCGCGGGCAGCGTGGGCTGGCGCGCCCGCTACGGGGACAAGCCCGTCAACCAGTTCGTGGGCGCGGAGATGATCGCCGCGAAGTGGGGGATCGGCCGAACGGACCAGGAGGAGTTCGCCCTGCGCTCCCACCGGCGGGCGCTGCGGGCGATCGACGAAGGCCGCTTCGTCCGCGAGACCGTGCCCTACGGCGAGGTCACGGCCGACGAGGGCCCGCGCCGGGACACCTCCCTGGAGAAGATGGCCGCGCTCAAGCCGGTCCTCGACGGCGGCACGATCACCGCCGCCTGCTCCTCGCAGGTCTCCGACGGGGCGGCGGCGATGCTGCTGGCCTCCGAGCGGGCCGTGCGCGACCACGGCCTCACGCCACGCGCGCGCGTCCACCACCTCTCGGTACGCGGCGAGGACCCGATCCGCATGCTCACCGCCCCGATCCCGGCCACCGCCCACGCCCTGAAGAAGACCGGCCTGACCATCGACGACATCGACCTCGTCGAGATCAACGAGGCGTTCGCCCCGGTCGTCCTGGCCTGGCTGAAGGAGACCGGCGCCGACCCGGAGCGGGTCAACGTCAACGGCGGGGCCATCGCCCTGGGCCACCCCCTCGGCGCCACGGGCGTGAAGCTGATGACCACGCTGTTGCACGAGCTGGAGCGCACCGGCGGCCGGTTCGGCCTGCAGACCATGTGCGAGGGCGGCGGCCAGGCCAATGTGACGATCATCGAACGGCTCTGAGCCGGGCCAGCGTCTCGTCGGCCTCCCGCATGATCCGCTCCACCAGCTCCGCGCACGACGGCAGGTCGTCGATCACCCCGGCGACCTGCCCGGACGCCATCACGCCCAGGTCCGTACGGCCGTCCACCATCGCGGCCTTCAGCAGCATCGGCGTGTTCGCGGCGAGCAGCACCTGAGACCAGGAGAGGTCCTTGCCGTGCTTGAGGGCGAGCCCGTCGCGGACCATCCGCCGCCAGGTCAGCCCCGAGAGCCCGCGGAAACCGGAGGCGTGCCGCAACGCCCGCACCAGCGCCCGTCCCCGCCCGGACCGCTCCAGCGCGTCCACCAGCTCCGTGCGGAGCATGCGGTGCGGCAGCCCGTCCACCGCCCTGGTCACCGTCACGTCCCGCACGCTGGCCGCCAGATACCGCGTCTTCACCGCGTCCGGCACGGTCGAGTCCGACGTCAGCAGGAACCGCGTGCCCATCGCCACGCCCGCCGCCCCGTAGGCCAGAGCCGCGACCAGTCCCCGCCCGTCGCAGAACCCGCCCGCCGCGACGACCGGGATCCGCACCGCGTCCACCACCTGCGGCAGCAGTACGGTCGTGGCCACCTCGCCGGTGTGCCCGCCGCCCTCCGCGCCCTGCACGACCACCGCGTCCGCACCCCACGCCGCGACCTTCTCCGCATGCCGCCGCGCCCCCACCGTCGGCATGACGACCACGCCCGCCTCCTTGAGCTCGCCGATCAGCTCCCGGGACGGGGCCAGGGCGAAAGAAGCGACCCGGACGCCCTCCTCGACGAGGATCCGCACCCGGTCACCCGCGTCGGCGGCGTCGGCGCGCAGGTTCACCCCGAACGGCTGGTCGGTGCGCCCCCGGACCTCCCGTACGGCGGCGCGCAACTGGTCGAGCGTCATCGTCGCGGAGGCCAGGATGCCGAGGGCGCCCGCGTTCGCCGTGGCGGAGACCAGGCGGGGGCCGGCCACCCAGCCCATCCCGGTCTGCACGATCGGATGGCGGACGCCGATGAGCCGGGTCAGCGGCGTCTCCCTCACGCGGCGACCTCCCCGGCCCGGGTGCCGGCCGGGTCCAGGACCTCCCGGATCAGCCGGAGCTCCCGCGCGGTCGGCTCGCGGGTCGGCGGCACCTCCTCCGGGACGGCCAGCTCGAATCCCGTCGCCTCCCTGACCTGCTCCACCGTGACCCCCGGGTGCAGCGACGCCAGCCGCATCGACCGGTCGGACGTGGCGAAGTCGAAGACGCCCAGGTCGGAGACGACCCGCGGGACGCGGTGGTACCGCGCCCCGGCCGCACGGTCGTACCCGACGCCGCAGACCAGGTCGACCCGCTCCACGAAGACCCGCCGGGAGTGCCTCGGGATCCAGTAACTGGTCGGGTTGTTGAGGGTGTTGACGGGGGCGCCGCGCACCCCGAGCAGCTGCCGCCGCGGCCGCTCCCAGTCGCCGATGCACGAGATGTTCTGGTTGCCGAACCGGTCGATCTGGCTCGCGCCCATCATCACGTGCCGCCGCCCGCCGGTGACCAGGGCCAGGTGCTGCCGGTACGGCAGCCAGCCCTCCGGTGTCCCGTCCGGGCGGACGAGCATCGCCTCGCCGTCGGTCAGCAGCAGGTCCGGCGCGAAGGTGAGCCGGGCCAGCCGGGCGCCGAGGGAGGGGATCAGGCCCATAGGGCTGGCCAGCACCTCGCCGTCGCCCCGCCAGGCCTCGGCGCAGGCGATCACGCAGTACTCGGCGCGGGTGGCCCCGGTCATGTCCCCTCCCGGACGGCCGACTGGTACGCCTGCTCGTCCCCGGCGAGGAACCGGGCCGCGAACTCCGGCCAGGGGGTGGTCGCGTACGTCTTCTGGAAGGCCTCGTCCCGGCCGTAGTCCGGCGCGCAGGACGTGAAGTGCGCGCCGTTCGGGGCCTCGACGACACCGGTGACCGTGTGCCGCTTGATCAGCAGGGTCTGCGGCGGGGCCGCCTTCGTCAGCTCGGCCGTGTCGACGATCCGCTCGCAGCTCAGGTACGCCGTGTCGGCCGCCGCGCAGAACAGGTCGTCGAAGTACGGGTCGGGGCCCAGGTACTGCCCGTTGCCCGACCGGTCGGCGCGGTTGACGTGCACCAGGGCGGCGTCGAGCCGCAGGGCGGGCATCGCCACGAACGTCTCCCCGTCCTCGTACGGCGAGGTGACCGTGCGCAGGCCGGGGTTGACCCGCATCACGTCCGAGCCGAGCCCGGCCCGCACCGGCAGGAACGGCAGCCGGTTCGCCGCCGCGTGCAGCCCCCACATGAACATCGCCTCGTCGACCTCCCTCAGCGCGAAGGCGCCCCGCTCGCGGGCCGCGCGGTAGTGCGGCTCCAGGGGGATCGAGTCGAGGGTGACGAAGGCCGTGACCAGTTCCCGGATCCGCCCGGCGGCGGCCAGCAGACCCACGTCCGGACCGCCGTAGGAGACCACCGTGAGATCGGTGAGCCCCGACCGGAGCACCGCTCTCACCAGGGCCATCGGCTTGCGGCGCGAGCCCCAGCCGCCGATGCCGAGGGTCATGCCGCTGCGCAGCCGGGAGACGACCTCGTCGGCGGTCATCGTCTTGTCGCTCATTCACGCCCCTCCTTCCCGAAGCCGGCCCGCACCCGCTCGCCCACTCCGCTCAGGCCCGCCTCGAAGGTGAAGCCCTGCTCGAAGCGGTAGCTGCGGCGCACGTCGACCGGGTCGATGCCATTGAGCGCGGCCTTCGCCAGACGGAGCAGCCGGCCGTCCTTGGCGGCGATCTCCCGGGCCAGTTCCAGGGCCGCCGCGCGCAGTTCCCCGCGCGGCACCACCCGCCACACCGAGCCGTGCGCGTGCAACTCGGCCGCGCTCGCCGTGCGCGCCGTGTAGTACAGGGCCCGCATCAGGTGCTGCGGGACCAGCCGGGCCAGGTGCGTGGCCGCGCCCAGGGCGCCCCGGTCCAGCTCCGGCAGCCCGAACGCCGCGTCCTCGCTCGCCACGATCGCGTCCGCGTTCCCCACCAGGCCGACGCCGCCGCCCAGACAGAAACCCTGCACCGCCGCCACGACCGGCACCTCGCACTCGTACACCGCCGCGAAGGCCTCCGCGCAGGCCTGGTTGACGCCGATCAGCGCGCTGTTCCCGTCCCTCTGGAGCTCCTTGATGTCCACGCCCGCGTTGAACCCGCGCCCCTGCGCCGCCAGCACCACGCAGCGGACCTCCGGGTCGCGCCCCGCCGCGCGCACCGCGTCGGCCAGGGCGAACCAGCCGGCCACCGGCAGGGCGTTCACCGGCGGGAAGTCGACCGTGACGACGGCGATGCCCTTTTCCCCGCACGAGGTGGAGACACCCATGGCCGCATCAGCTACCTTTCCACCAAACGTTTGTTAGGTGGAAGGTAGCAGCGGATGGAGCTGGACGGGAAGGTCGCCGTCGTCACGGGCGGGACCCGGGGCGTCGGCGCCGGCATCGCGCGTGCCCTCGCCCGGGCCGGCGCCCGCGTCGTCGTCTGCGCCCGCCGCCCCCCGGACGTCCCGGACCCCGCAACCGAGTTCATGCCGCTGGACGTCCGGGACACCGAGGCCGTCCGGCGCTTCTTCGCCGCCCTGCCTCGGCTGGACGTCCTCGTCAACAACGCGGGCGGCGCACCCTCACGGCTGCTCACCGAGGCCGGCCCGGACCGGCACGCGCGCGTGGTCGAACTCAACCTCCTCGCCCCGCTCACCGTGTCCCTCGCGGCCTACGAGCATCTCCGGCACACCCAGGGGGCCATCGTCATGATCGGCAGCGTCAGCGGCAGCCGCCCCTCACCCGGTACCGCCGCCTACGGCGCAGCCAAGGCGGGCCTGGAGCACCTCGCCCGCTCCATGGCCGTGGAGTGGGCGCCCCACATCCGGGTCAACACCCTCGTCGTGGGCATGGTCCGCACCGAACTGTCCCACCTCCACTACGGAGACCGGGACGGCATCGCCGCCGTCTCCCGCACGGTCCCGCTGGGCCGTCTCGCCGAGCCGTCCGACGTGGGCGCGGCGGCGGTGTTCCTGGCGTCCGACGCCGCCGCGTACATCAGCGGGGCGAGCCTGCTCGTGCACGGGGGCGGAGAGCGGCCGGCGTTCCTGGACGCGGCGCACCCCGGCCCCGGGCCTGTCGCCGACAAGGAGAGCCGACATGAGCGGAATCTGTGAGGGGCGGGTCGTCGTCGTCACGGGCGCGGGCCGCGGGCTCGGCCGGGCCCACGCCCTGGCGTTCGCGGCCGAGGGGGCGCTGGTGGTCGTCAACGACCTCGGCGTGGGCCTCGACGGCACCCCCGAACCCGACGGCCCCGCCGCCCGGGTCGCCGCGGAGATCCGCGCGCGGGGCGGCGAGGCCGTGCCGCACGGCGGCGACATCGCCACGACCGAGGGCGCCGCCTCGCTCGTCGCCACGGCCCTGGAGACGTACGGCCGGCTCGACACCCTCGTCAACAACGCGGGCTTCCTGCGCGACCGGATGCTCGTCAACCTCGACGAGGACGACTTCGACGCCGTCGTGCGCGTCCACCTCAAGGGCCACTTCCTGCCCCTGAAGCACGCCGCCGCCCACTGGCGGGCCGAGGTCAAGGCGGGCCGCAGGCGCGACGCCCGGATCGTCAACACCAGCAGCGGAGCCGGCCTGCTCGGCTCGGTCGGGCAGGGCAACTACAGCGCCGCCAAGGCCGGGATCGTCGCCCTGACCCTGGTCGCCGCGGCCGAACTGCACCGCTACGGCGTCCAGGCCAACGCCATCGCCCCCGCCGCCCGGACCCGCATGACGGAACACACCTTCGCCGACACCATGGCGGCCCCCGCCGACGGCTTCGACGCGATGGCCCCCGACAACGTCTCCCCCCTGGTGGTCTGGCTGGGCTCGGCCGCGAGCGCCGGGGTGACGGGCCGGGTCTTCGAAGCGGAGGGGGGCCGGATCACGGTCATGGAGGGGTGGCGGCGGGGGCCGAGCGCCGACAAGGGCGCGCGGTGGTGCCCGGCGGAGGCGGGGGAGCGGACCCGCAGGCTCCTGGCGGAAGCGGAACCGCCGGGGGCCGTCTACGGGGCATGAGAGCGCGCACCGATCACGTGTCACACTCCAGCACACTCCGGCACAACGCACACCGCGCCCGCACACGCCCCCGCACCGGCACCCTGATCCGCTGATGACACGTGGGACAGGGAAACGACACCCGCAACCGGCCGCCCCCGTCAGGGGAGAACGCGTACCGCACCCCCGGCTGCGGCGGCCCCGCCGACGCGTGCCGCCGGTCCCTGGCGTACCTCCGCCGCCCCGCCCACCCCGCCGCGGTCAACGGCGGCTGCTGCCCGTCACGCCGGGCCAGCTCCCTGCCCTTCACGTACGCCGTGTACGCCTGCGGACTGGTGAACCACACCGACGGGTCCTCCCCGAACACCAGCGCCCGCTTGGCCAGCACGTACCCGAACTCCTCCGGCGTGAGATACCCCAGCTTCTGCGACGACGCCCCGTCCTCCCGGTACGCGTCCAGCAGCAGCCACCCCGCACCCAGGTACGTCGTCGCCGTGTCCGTCAGGATCTCGTTGTCCCGGACACCCGGGAAGGACAGGTCCAGGCGGTGCAGGTACACGTGCATCACCTCGTGCGCGAGGGCCGCCCCGATGTCCCGCCGATGCGTACGGAACCGGTCGTTCAACTCCACGAAGTACTCCGGCCCGGCCGCCAGCTCGACGTTCGCCGCGTGCCGCATCTCCCGGAAGCTCACGATCAGCCGGGCGTCCGGCAACCGGTAGTGCCGCACCAGCTCGCGCGCCACCCGCTGCGCCCCCAGATACAGGTCGTCGGTGTCGGCGAACGCCACGTCGGCGGGGAGCACACTCGTCGCGAACGTCTGGATCGTGTCGTACGACAGCCGCCTGTACAGCGCCGTGATCGCGGCCCGCACCGTCTCCAGATGCGGGTAGCCGTGCTCGACCGGCCCGTCGTTGGCCACGCCTCACCCCCAAGACGCCCCTGGAACCCGGTTCCACTGTACGAGGGCGCGCCGCGCCGCGGACGGGCCCCGCCGCGGCGAAAACCGGTCGTCCGCCCCCGGGACCGCCGGCAGAATCCGGACCGTGACCAGTGAACAGCGCTCCGTGGACACCGCGCTCCAAGTGGGCGGCCAGGACGACGACCTCGAGAAGTGGCTCGACGAGGAACTCACCGCCTTCAACACCGCCGCCGCCGACGGCGCCCCCACCGAATCCCTCTCCGTCCGCGCCACCGACACCACCGGCGACCTGGTCGGCGGCCTCACCGCCTGGACCTGGGGCAGCCTGTGCTCGGTGGACATGCTCTGGGTGCGCGAGGACCAGCGGCACGCCGGCTGGGGCAGCCGCCTGATGCGCGCCGCGGAGACCGAGGCCGCCCGGCGCGGCTGCACGGACATGATCGTCTCCACGTACAGCTTCCAGGCCCCCGGCTTCTACCCGCGGCTCGGCTACCGGGAACGGGCCCGCATCGAAGGCGTGCCCGGCGGCCACGAGGACGTCTACTTCCACAAGCGGCTCGGCCCGGCCGATGCGTGAGACACCCCGCGGCCGCCCGGCCTCCGCCCTCTACGCTGAACCCCCATGACCACCAGCAACACCGCCACCGGTGACGTCGACCCCGCTGTCCGCGAGGAACTCGCACGGCTGCGCGACAGCATCGACAACATCGACGCGGCCGTCGTCCACATGCTCGCCGAGCGCTTCAAGTGCACCCAGCAGGTCGGCCACCTCAAGGCACGCCACCAGCTGCCGCCCGCCGACCCCGCGCGCGAGGCCCGCCAGATCGCCCGGCTGCGCGCCCTCGCCGAGAACGCCAAACTGGACCCGGCCTTCGCGGAGAAGTTCCTCAACTTCATCGTCGCCGAGGTGATCCGCCACCACGAACGCATCGCCGACGAGGCACTCAACGGCTCCGCGACCGCCGGTAACTGACCTCGGGGGTGGTGACACGGCGGCCCGGGCGGTGCATGCTGCGCTGTGCACAGCATGTCAGCTGACGAGCACTGCGCGTCAGTGTCCCGGACTACTCTGGTCCTCCACGAGGGAGGGGCGTCGGGCCATGCCGTCGGATACCAGGATCCTCATCGTCGACGACCACGAGGACACGCTCTACGCGCTGGAGAGCGCCCTGGCCCCGCTGGGCTACCAGCTCGGCCGGGCCACCAGCGGCGACGAGGCGCTCAAGCAGGTCCTCCGCGGCCAGGTCGGCCTGCTCCTGCTCGACGTGCGCATGCCGGGCGTCAGCGGCCTCGAGGTCGTGCGCTACATGCGGCGCGTCGAGCAGACCCAGCACATCCCCGTCATCCTGCTCACCGGCTTCGGCGCCGACCACGAACTGACCACCGCCGCCTTCGGACTCGGCGTCGCCGACCTCGTCCTCAAACCCGTGGACCCCTGGGCCCTGCGCACCAAGGTCCGCTACCTCTACGACACCCACCGGCGCCACCTCGCCCTGGAGCGCGAGGTGCGCCGGCTGCGCTCCGTCGTCCGGGAGCACACCGAGATCACCGCGCACCCCCCGCGCCCCGCCCTGCCGCACCCGGACGCCCGCGTACCGACCCAGCGACCCATGGGGGCGCACGCCGGGGAGCTCGAAAAAGACCGCACATAGACCGGACATTGGGCACGTACCGATCCGCCTCTGTGCCTTGCCCGTGCCATCAGGCAGCATGTCCTGCATGTCCGTACTGACGCGCGACGAAGCGCAGACCCGAGCAGAGCTCCTCGACGTCCACCGCTACACGATCGAACTCGACCTGACCAGCGGCGACGACACCTTCGGCTCCCGCACCGCGATCAGGTTCAGCGCCCGCTCGGACGGGGACACCTTCGTCGAGGTCAAGCCCGCCGAGCTGCGCTCCGTCACCCTCGACGGACAACCCCTGGACCCGGAAACCCTGGACGGCAACCGGCTGCCCCTGAAGAACCTCACCGCCGGCGAGCACGAACTGCGCGTGCACGCGGACATGCGCTACTCCCGCACCGGCGAGGGCATGCACCGCTTCACCGACCCCACCGACGGCGAGACCTACGTCTACACGCAGCTCTTCCTGGACGACGTCCAGCGCGTCTTCGCCGCCTTCGACCAGCCCGACCTGAAGGCCGTCTTCGAGCTGTCCGTGCAGGCCCCGGAGGACTGGACCGTCCTCGCGAACGGCATCACCCGGCACACCGGGAACGGCCTCTGGCAGGCCGCCCCCACCCCGCTCATCTCCACCTACCTCGTCGCCGTCGCCGCCGGCCCCTGGCACTCCGTGCGCACCGAGCACCGCGGCCTGCCCTTCGGCCTGCACTGCCGCCGCTCCCTCGCCCCCTACCTGGACGCCGACGCCGACGAACTCCTCGACGTCACCCGCGCCTGCTTCGACCGCTACCACGAGAAGTTCGACGAGCCCTACCCCTTCGACTCCTACGACCAGGCGTTCGTCCCCGAGTTCAACGCCGGCGCCATGGAGAACCCCGGACTGGTCACCTTCCGCGACGAGTTCGTCTACCGCTCCGCCGTCACCGACACCGAGCGCCAGACCCGCGCCATGGTCGTCGCCCACGAGATGGCCCACATGTGGTTCGGCGACCTCGTCACCCTCAAGTGGTGGGACGACATCTGGCTCAACGAGTCCTTCGCCGAGTACATGGGCTACCAGACCCTCACCGAGGCGACCCGCTTCACGGACACCTGGACCGACTTCGGCGTCACCCGCAAGTCCTGGGGCTACGACGCCGACCAGCGCCCCTCCACCCACCCCGTCGCCCCCGAAGCCGTCGACGACACCGCCTCAGCGCTGCTCAACTTCGACGGCATCTCCTACGCCAAGGGCGCCAGCGCCCTGCGGCAACTCGTCGCCTGGCTCGGCGAGAAGGACTTCCTCGCCGGCATCAACAACCACTTCGCGCGGCACAAGTTCGCCAACGCCACCCTCGCCGACTTCATCGACAACCTCGCGAGCGCCACCGAACGCGACGTCCACGCCTGGGCCGACGCCTGGCTGCGCTCCACCGGCGTCGACACCCTCACCCCGCGCGTCGCCCCCGGAGACAACGGCACCTGCGCCCTCACCGTCGACCGCGCCGGCAGCCGCCCGCACCGCATCGCCGTCGGCCTGTACGACCGGGACCTCGGCGACGACGGCGGCCACCTCGCGCTGCGCGAACGCCTCCACCTGGACCTCCCGCAGGACGGCGCCCACCCCATCGGCAAGCGCCCGGCCCTGCTCCTCCTCAACGACGGCGACCTCAGCTACGCAAAGGTCCGCTTCGACCCCGAGTCCTTCGAGACCGTCCGCAAGGACCTGTCCGGCCTGCCCACCCCGCTCACCCGCGCGGTCGTCTGGAACGCCCTGCGCGACGCCGTCCGCGACGGCGAACTCGCCCCCACCGCCTACCTGGAGACCGCGCGCACCCACCTCCCCCTGGAGACGGACCTCGCCATCGTCCAGGGCGTGCTGGCCTTCGCCGCCACGCACATCGCCGACCGCTACCTCACCCCCGAGGAGCGGCCCGCCGCCCTCGCCACCCTGTCCGAGCTGTGCCGGGACCTCATCCGCCGCACCGAGGACGGCGACAACCCCGGCCTGCGCCTGATCGCCGTACGCCACCGCATCGACGTCGCCGCCCACCCCGACACCATCGCCGCCTGGCTCGCCGACGGCACCGTCCCCGGCGGCCCGGAGCTGGACCCCGAGCTGCGCTGGCGCGTCCTCGCCCGGCTCGCCGTGCTCGGCGCGACCGACGAGGCCGCCATCGCCGCCGAGCTGGAGCGCGACCCGAGCGCCACCGGCCAGGAAGGCGCCGCCCGCTGCCGGGCCGCGCTGCCCGATCCGGAGGCCAAATCCCGCGCCTGGGATGCCATGTTCGCCTCCGACGATCTTTCCAACTACCTCTTCACCGCCACCGCTGCCGGCTTCTGGCAGCCGGAACAGGCCGACCTGGTGCGGGAGTACGTGCCGCGCTACTACGCCGACGCGGTCGCCGTCGCCGACCGCCGCGGCCCCGCCATCGCCGAAGCCGCCGGCCGCTGGGCCTTCCCCGCCCACGCTGTCGACGCGGAGAACCTCCACCTCGGCGAGGAGTGCCTGCGCAACGCGAACCCCGTCCCGGCCCTGCACCGCAAACTCGTCGACCAACTGGACGACCTGGCACGGGCACTGCGGGTCCAGCGAAACCGGAGCGACCAGGAGACGCAGGACGTCTAGGGGGTGAGGGCGTTGGTGGGCGGGCCCTGAGGGATTCGTCCGGGCCCCGGCCGTGTCCGGGCTCCCGGCCCCGCCCCCCGCGACCGGGCCGCGTCCGGGAGCGCCGAGCCGGGCGGCTTCACCGCCCTTTTTCCCGTGCGGAAGTACCTCCTCCCGGGTCCCGTCGTTGGGCTATTCGGGCGTGCCGCCCCGCGCCCCGGAGGACAGCCCATGAGCACGCCGCCCCTCGCCTCAGGCCCCGAAGGCCCGTACGCCCTGCGCCCGTTGCTCGACGCCGTGCTCGACGCGCTGGACGCCGGCGCCCGGGCACGGGGCGGGCCGCTGCCGGCGGGCGGGCCTGAGGCCGTCGCCGCGCGTCTTCGGGAGGCGGTGGGCGAGGTCCTGCCCGACCAGGGCGACCCACACGCCCTGCGCACCCTGGTCCACGCGTTCGCCGAGGGCGCCGCCGACCCGGCACACCCCCGGTGCGCCGCCCACCTCCACTGCCCGCCCCTCGCCGTCGCCACCGCCGCCGACCTCGCCGCCTCCGCCCTCAACCCGTCCCTCGACTCCTGGGACCAGGCCCCGGCCGCGTCGGAACTGGAGGCGAGGGTCACCGCGGCACTGGCCACGGAGATCTACGGCCCCGGACAGAGCCGAACCCCCGACTCCGTCATCACCACCGGCGGCACCGAGTCCAACCAACTCGCCCTGCTCCTCGCCCGGGAAGCGTGCGGCGGCACCGTACGGCTCGTGGTCGGCGCGAACGCCCACCACTCGCTCCCACGCGCAGCCTGGCTCCTCGGACTGCCCGAACCCGTCGTCGTACCCGCCCCGACCGGCACACTCGACCCCACCGCGCTCGACGCGGCCCTCACCCGTCTGCCCGGCCCCCTCCTCGTCACCGCCACCGCCGGCACCACCGACGCCGGACACATCGACCCGCTGCCCGAGATCGCCGCCCGCTGCACCACCCACGGCGCCCGCCTGCACATCGACGCCGCCTACGGCGGAGCCCTCCTCTTCAGCGACCGGCACCGGCACCGCCTCACCGGCCTCGACACCGCCGACACCGTCACCCTCGACCTGCACAAACTCGGCTGGCAGCCCGTCGCCGCAGGCCTCCTCGCCGTCAAGGACGCACACGACCTGACCGCGCTGCGGCAGCACGCCGACTACCTGAACGCCACCGACGACACCGAGGCAGGCCTGCCCGACCTCCTCGGCCGCTCCCTGCGTACCACCCGCCGCCCCGACGTCCTCAAGCTCGCCGTCACCCTCAAGACCCTCGGCCGCCGCGGCCTCGGCACACTCGTCGACCAGGTGTGCGCCCGCGCCCGCGAGTTCGCCGCCCTCGTCCAGGCACACCCCGGCTTCGACCTCCACGCCCGGCCCGTCATCAGCACCGTGCTGTTCCGACCCGCCGGCGCCACCGATGCCACCGTGGCCGCCGTACGCCGCGCCCTCCTCACCGACGGCCGCGCCGTCCTCGGCCGGGCCCGCCTCGACGGCCGGCTCTGGCTCAAGGCCACCCTCCTCAACCCCGCCACCGGGCCCGACGACCTGGCCGCCCTGCTGCACCTCGTGGCAGCGCGCCGAGCGACACTCGCGGAAGGACACACCCCCCGATGAACCCCCCACCGACCCCAGACCCCACCCCGACACCCCACCCGCACCACGAGCCCGACGCCCCCCGCGACCTCGTCGGCATCGGCATCGGCCCCGCCAACCTCTCCCTCGCCGCGCTCGCCCACCCGCTCGGGGACCTCGACACCGCCTTCTACGACCAGCGCCCCGCCTTCGCCTGGCACCCCGGCCTGCTCATCGAGGGCGCCACCATCCAGGTTCCCTTCCTCGCCGACCTGGTGACCCTCGCCGACCCCACCAGCCCCTGGACCTTCCTCAACTGGCTCCGGTCCCGCGAGCGGCTCTTCCCCTTCTACTTCGCCGAGCGCTTCCACATCCAGCGCGCCGAGTACGACGCCTACTGCCGCTGGGTCTCGGAGAACCTCCCCGGCCTGCACTTCGGCCACCAGGTCGACGCCGTCCGCTGGAACCCCGAACGCGACCTGTTCGAGGTCGACTTCACGCAGCTCGACACCGACGGCGAAGCGGAGGCCCTCGGCCGGACCTACACCCGCAACGTCGTCCTCGGCATCGGCACCGAGCCCTACGTCCCCGAACCCCTCAAGCCCCTCGTCGAGGCCCCCGGCGTGCCCGTCCTGCACGCCGCCGACTACCTCGACCACCGCGCCGTCCTGCTCGCCGCCGAGCACGTCACCGTCGTCGGCCTCGGACAGTCCGGCGCCGAGATCTTCCTCGACCTGCTCCGCAACCGGCCCGCCGGCCGCGAGAAACTGCACTGGCTGGGCCGCACGGAGGCCTTCGCACCCATGGAGTACTCCAAGCTCGGCCTGGAGCACTTCACCCCCGACCACACCCGCTACTTCCACGCCCTGCCCGAGTCCGCCCGCGACCGGCTCGTCACCGGACAGTGGCAACTCCACAAGGGCATCGACGCCGGCACCATCGCCGCCCTCCACGACGAGCTCTACCGCCGCACACTGCACGGCGGCTGGCCCGACGCCGTCCTCACCCCCGGCGTCCGCCTCCGCACCGCCGGCCGCGTCGCCACGACCAAGGTCGAACTGCACCTGGAACACGCCACACAGGACAGCCGCTCCCGCCTCACCACCGACGCCGTCGTCCTCGCCACCGGCTACCGCGAACGCCCCCTCGACCGCGTCCTGGCCGGCCTCGACCCCTACATGCGCCGCGACAGCCAGGAACGGCCACGCGTCGACGAGGACTACCGGCTCGTCCTCGACCCCTCCGTCACCGGCACCGTGTACGTCCAGAACGCCGAGACCCACACCCACGGCATCGGCGCCCCCGACCTCGGCCTCGCCGCCTGGCGCGGCGCGATCATCCTCAACTCCCTGACCGGCAGAGAGGCCTACCGACTCCCGCGCCGCACCGCCTTCACCACCTTCGGCCTCACCCAGCGGCAGCAGGTCCCACCGCCCCGCGAGGCACCGGCCCTGACCCCGCTCGTCGACGACCGAAGGTGACGAAGGACGCGGCTCCAGGCGGCACGCGGCTCAGAAGACGGGCGTGCCCTCCCGCGTGAGCCTCCAGTCCACCGCGGCGAACTCGGCCGGGTCGATCGACCCCTTCGCCTTCACCCAGGCGATCATGGTGTTGCGGATCTCGTCCGAGTTCGACCACAGCAGCGGCGCCGCGGCGACATGCGGGAAGTTCCCGCCGCCGTTGGCCCGGTAGTTGTTCACCGCGAACACGAACCGCGCGTCGTCCGCGAGCGGCTGCCCCTCGAACCGCACGTTCGTCACCCGCGACCCGGCCGGCTTCGCGATGTCGATCTCGTACGACAGACCGCTCACCACGTCGTAGTTGTAGTCCGGCGTGCCGTTCGCGTTCGTCAGCTTCGCCGGATCCACCGCGGCGCCCGGCGCCGTCCGCACGAAGTAGTTCGCCGAGAACTCCAGGTACGCCTTCATCTGCGCACCCGTCATCAGCCGCGCCTCCAGCGTGTTCTCGAAGACGTACAGGCCCGCCACGTCCCGGATCGTCACCTCGCCCGCCGGGATCCGGGCACTGCGCGAGAAGCACGCCGCCTGCGACAGCACCGGCAGCGCCGCGTGCTCCGTGCCCGCCAGCGCCTGCCTCACCGTGTCGGCCTGGATGTGGTTGATCAGGTCGATGATCGGCACGTCCTTGTACGGCGCCTCCGCCGACGTCATCTCCGCCGCGTTCGTGCCGATGACCTGGTTGACGTACGCCACGACCTTCTCGTGCTCGTCGAGAAGCAGCCGCACGATCTCCGGGTCCTCCTCCACGGTGTTGGAGTTCAGGACCTGCGCCCCCACCTTCTCGACCTTCCAGCAGCCCTTCTCCCACACCAGCTCGAAGTCGAACAGCGTCAGCCGCTGCCCCCACTTCAGCGGCTCCGACAGCACGACCTGCTTGCCCGTCTCCTTGTTCGTCACGAAGTACTCGGGGATCTCCGTGTGCGCGTGCCCGACCAGGATCGCGTCGATGCCCGGCACCTGCTCGGCCACCAGCCCGGCCGCGTTCTCGATGTACGGCAGCTGGTCACCGTAGGACGACGTCCCCGACGAGCCGCTGTGCGCCGAGACGATGACGACGTCCGCGCCCATCGACCGCAGCTTCGGCACCCACTTCGCCGCCTGCTCCTCCAGACCCGGGAACGTCATCTTCCCCTGCACGTTCGCCTTGTCCCAGATCGCGATGCCCGGGTTCGTCAGCCCCAGCACCGCCACCTTCACGTCCCGCCCGAACGGCGTGCGCAGCCGGTGCATGCTGTACGGCGGGAACGCCGGGCGCAGCGTCTTCGCGTCCAGCGCGTTGGCGCCCAGCAGCGGGAAGCGGCACTGCTGCTCGAACTTCCGCAGCACCGGGATGCCGTAGTTGAACTCGTGGTTGCCGAGCGCCGCCGCGTCGTAGTCCATGGCGTTCATCGCCTGCGCCATCGGGTGCACCGGGCCGCCCTCGGCGGTGATCGGGTCGACCTTGGCGTAGTAGTACGACAGCTGCGTGCCCTGGATGGTGTCGCCCGCGTCGATGAGCAGCGTGTTGCGGCGGCCCTTCTCCTCACGGACCTGGTTCACCAGGGTCGAGACCTTCGCGAGGCCGACGTCGTTGTGGGCCTTGTCGTCGAACTCGGCGTCCGTGAAGTAGTCCCAGTTGAAGACGTTGCCGTGCAGGTCCGTCGTCCCCATCACCGTGAACGCGTACCGCTTCGCGCGCCGCCCGGCAGCACCCGATGTCTCGGCCGCCTGCGCAGCCGGCGCCGCGACCGCACCCGTCAGCGCCACCACCGCCCCGGTCACGGCGGACTTCTCCAGGAACTTCCGGCGGTTCAGCGGCATGGCTGGCACTCCTCGGGGACACGGTGAACAACGCGCGTAGATAACGCGCGTAGATTCTGACCCGTTCATGACCGGCAGCAACAGCCCCGGCAGGTTGCGATTAGATGACTCGGGATCACCGACTCCAGGCCTCCGGCCAGCCAAGACATGACAGAGTGGGGCGTATGACCACGCCCGCCGGAGATGCCGGCCAGCCCGCCGTCCCCTACGGCACACCCGACGCCCCGCGCATCGCCGTCCGCGGCGAGGCCCGCCTCGAAGTCGACCCCGAGATCGCCCGCATCGGCATCACCGTCGCCGCCCGCGGCCGCGACCGCCGCTCCGCCCTCGACGACCTCACCCGCCGCAACGCCGGCGTCCTCGACCTCGTCAAGTCCTACGGCGACGCCGTCGAACGCCTGGAGACCGGCGCCTTCTCCATCACCCCCGAACTCACCAAGCACGGCCGCGGCGAACGCGTCCGCACCTACCACGGCAGCGTCCACGTCACCGCCGAACTCACCGACTTCACCGCCCTCGGCGAACTCACCACCCGCCTCGCCGACCTCGACCTCACCCGCGTCGACGGCCCCTGGTGGGCCCTGCGCCCCGACTCACCCGCCCACCGCGAAGCCCGCAAGAAGGCCGTGACGGAAGCCGTCCAACGCGCCCGCGAATACGCCGAAGCCCTCGGCACCACCCTCTCCGCCCTCGTCGAACTCGCCGACATCGGCGCGGAGAGCAGCCCGCCCGCCTACCCCCAGGCACCCGGCCGCATGCGCTCCGCGGCCTACGGCGCCGCCGCTGAAAGCGCCCCCGCCGCCCCCCTCGACCTCGAACCCCAACGCCAGCGCGTCCACGCCCAGATCAACGCCCGCTTCACGATGGTGCCGCCGCGGCTGTAAGCCCCCCGGAGTGAATTCCGAAAACACGACCGAATTCCCCTCGGGGTGCTCATCGGAGCGCCCCACCGCACAATTCAACACTTGTCAATAACGCTTCACGCAAAGTCTGTTGAGTAGTCACGCACGACCAATTCTCTACCCACCGGTAACTCATAGGCTCGGACCTATGCGCCGAGCAAAGATCGTCTGTACCCTTGGGCCCGCCACCGACTCCTACGACCAGATCAAAGGCCTGGTCGACGCCGGAATGGACGTGGCCCGCTTCAACCTCAGCCACGGCGAACACGCCGAGCACGAGGAGCGCTACCACCGGGTGCGCAAGGCCGCCGACGAGACCGGCCGTAGCGTCGGCATCCTCGCCGACCTTCAAGGCCCGAAAATCCGGCTCGGCCGCTTCACCGAAGGCCCCGTACTCCTTGAACGCGGCGACACCTTCACCATCACCGTCGAAGACGGCGCCGAAGGCGACGGCCACATGTGCGGCACCACCTACGCCGGCCTCGCCGACGACGTCACCCCCGGTGAACGCATCCTCGTCGACGACGGCAAAGTCTGCCTCGAAGTCACCCGGGTCGACGGCCCCCGCGTCCGCACCACCGTCGTCGAGGGCGGCGTCATCTCCGACCACAAGGGCCTCAACCTCCCCGGCGTCGCCGTCTCCGTCCCCGCTCTCTCCAAAAAGGACGAGGACGACCTCCGCTGGGCCCTGCGCACCGGCTTCGACGTCATCGCCCTCTCCTTCGTCCGCAGCGGCCGCGACATCCAGGACGTCCACCGCATCATGGACGAGGAAGGCCGCCGCCTCCCCGTCATCGCCAAGGTCGAAAAACCCCAGGCCGTCGAGAACATCGACGACATCGTCGCCGCCTTCGACGGCATCATGGTCGCCCGCGGAGACCTCGGCGTCGAAATGCCACTGGAACAGGTCCCGATCGTCCAGAAGCGCGCGATCAAACTGGCCAAGCGCAACGCCAAACCGGTCATCGTCGCCACCCAGATGCTCGACTCGATGATCGACAACGCCCGCCCCACCCGCGCCGAGGCCTCCGACGTCGCCAACGCCGTCATCGACGGCACCGACGCGGTGATGCTCTCCGGCGAAACCAGCGTCGGCAAACACGCCATCGAAACCGTCCGCACGATGGCCCGCATCGTCGAAGCGGCGGAGGAAGACATCCTGGCCAAGGGCCTGCCGCCCCTGACGGAACGCAACAAACCCCGCACCCAGGGCGGCGCGGTCGCCCGAGCGGCCGCGGAGATGGGCGACTTCCTCGGCGCGAAGTTCCTGGTCGCCTTCACCCAGTCCGGCGACACGGCCCGCCGCCTCTCCCGCTACCGCTCACCCATCCCCCTTCTGGCCTTCACCCCCGACCAGGCGACCCGCTCCCAGCTCAGCCTCACCTGGGGCGTGGAAACCTTCCTCGGACCGTGCGTCGACTCCACGGACGCGATGGTCGACCAGGTCGACGAACTCCTCCTCCGCTACGGCCGCTGCGCCAAGGGCGACACGGTGGTCATCACGGCCGGCTCCCCGCCCGGGGTCTCGGGCTCGACGAACATGGTCCGCGTTCACCACATCGGCGAGGACGACGCCCCGAAGTAGGACGTCAGTACTTGGGCCCGACGTGGGCGTCCATGAGGGCGACGGAGTCTCTGCGGGCGACGGAGATGTTGAACGGGTTGCCGTTGCGGGTGCAGTGCGTCCACTCGACACCGAGCTCGTCGAGGGTGTCGGTGTAGAGCCGCCGGATGTCCTCGGAGACGTTGGTGAAGAAGTACCGGGGATACTCGTAGCGCTTACGCTCGCCGGCGACCATGCGGGTCGTCCAGTTGGTGATCCGACAGCCGTCGGAGTGGATGAGCCCCCGGATGAACTCCCAGGGGTGGGCGTCGACGATGGCTTGCTGCCAGGGTTCCAGGGCGATACGGCGTTCGTGCTTCTTGCCGGGGCCGTGCTGGGGGAATAGGCAGTGCAGGTGCTTCGAGTAGACCTTCACATTGCGGCAGCCCGTCTTGCGGACACGGCAGACGGAGTTCTCGGGGAAGACCGCCCGCATGGCCCGTTCGCACTCCTCCATCAGCCCGGGCCACGACTCCGTGCACGTGATCATGAGGTTGGGTACACGGTGCTCGGAGTAGTGGCTGATGTGGCCGTCGCCCAGATACAGACCCAGTAGGTAGGCGTAGGCGGCCTCGTCGAGGTGCCGCCCGTCGCACCGGGGGCACTTCGGATCATGTCGACCGGGACACTCGCCGCGTTTCGCCCGGTCCATGTGTTTCCAGTAGCCGACCGTACCCAGCGGGACCTTGAGCCTGCGGGCCACATCCGCGTTCTTCGCGCCGCCGCGCAGCAAACTCAGAGCTTCGCGCCGTACATCAGTACCGTGAACGTTCATGCGATCACTGTGCGTCACGGACGCTGACTTCGGGTAGCAAAAAAGCGGAGAACCACGCGAACGTGATCCTCCGCTTCTGCTGCTGAGGTGCCCGGTGTGGGATTCGAACCCACATGCCCAAAGGGCACGGCATTTTGAGTGCCGCGAGTCTGACCAGTTCCTCCAACCGGGCAAGTCAGGGGACCGATGAGCAGTGTACCGGTTCACTGTGCGGCCCTGCTGCTAGGTACGCTCTTGGGAGCAGTACCGGCCTGCCCCGTACCAAGGAGCCCACGTGAGCGCCCCCGAGTCGCCCCAGCCTGTTGACGTGCCTGATGAGGACAAGTCGCACGTGCCTCCGATGACGACGCGGGTCGTCATCGCCGAGGACGAGGCGCTGATCCGGCTCGATCTCAAAGAGATGCTGGAGGAGGAGGGGTACACCGTCGTCGGTGAGGCCGGTGACGGTGAGCAGGCCGTGGAGCTGGCCCGTGAGCACCGCCCCGACCTGGTGATCCTGGACGTGAAGATGCCGAAGCTGGACGGCATCTCCGCGGCGGAGAAGATCGCCGACGAGAGCATCGCGCCGGTGCTGATGCTGACCGCCTTCTCGCAGCGCGACCTGGTGGAGCGCGCCCGGGACGCCGGTGCCATGGCGTACCTCGTGAAGCCGTTCAGCAAGACCGACGTCGTGCCGGCGATCGAGATGGCCGTGTCGCGGTTCACGGAGCTGAAGGAACTGGAGAAGGAGGTCGCCGACCTCACGCTCCGGCTGGAGACGCGCAAGCTGGTGGACCGGGCGAAGTCGATCCTCCAGACGGAGTACGGGCTGACCGAGCCGGCCGCGTTCCGGTGGATCCAGAAGACGTCGATGGACCGCCGCATGTCGATGCAGCAGGTCGCGGAGGCGGTCATTCAGGACGCCGAGGAGAAGAAGGCCAACAAGGGCTGAGCGGCACGAAAGGGCCCGCCCACCTTCCGTAGGAAAGGTGGGCGGGCCCTTTTTCGTATATGTCAGGGACCTCAGTCCTCGCCGAGGTACGCCTTGCGTACCGACTCGTCGTGGAGCAGGTCCTGCCCCGTACCGGACAGGACGACGTTGCCGACCTCCATCACGTGGCCCTGGTCGGCCAGGGACAGCGCGGCCTGGGCGTTCTGTTCGACGAGGAGGATCGTCGTGCCCTGGGACTTCAGCTCGGAGATCGTCGCCATGATCTTCTGCATCATGATCGGGGAGAGGCCCATGGAGGGCTCGTCGAGCATGAGCAGCTTGGGCTGGGACATCAGGGCGCGGCCCATCGCGAGCATCTGCTGCTCACCGCCGGAGAGGGTGCCCGCGGCCTGGTTGCGGCGTTCCCCGAGGATGGGGAACAGGTCGTACGCCTTCTGGATGTCCTTTTCGATGCCGTCCTTGTCCTTGCGCAGGAAGGCACCGAGCTGGAGGTTTTCGAAGATGGTGAGGCGGGGGAAGATGTGCCGGCCTTCGGGGGAGTGGGCGAGTCCGAGGGCGACGATCTTGTGGGCGGGGACCCCGTTGAGGGGCTTGCCGTCGAAGAGGATCTTCCCGGACGTCGGCTTGAGCAGGCCGGACAGGGTGCGCAGGGTGGTGGTCTTGCCGGCGCCGTTGGTGCCGATGAGGGTGACGACCTGGCCGGCTTCGACGCTGAAGGAGATGCCCTTGACGGCTTCGATCTTGCCGTAGGAGACCCGGAGGTCCTCGACCTCGAGGAGTGCGGTCACTTGGCTTCTCCCTTGGTGCTGCTGGTGGTGCTGGTCGCGTCGGCGGCGGCTTCGGCGGCCTCGACCTCGGCGGCTTCGGCCTCGCCGGGGTCGCCTTCGAAGGGTTCGCCGAGGTAGGCGGCGATGACGCGTTCGTCGGCCTGGACGACCTCGGAGGTGCCTTCGACGAGTTTCTCGCCCTGGACGAGGACGGCGACGCGGTCGGAGAGGTTGAAGACGAAGCGCATGTCGTGCTCGATGAGGAGGACGGCGATGCCCTTGTCGCGGATGGCGAAGACGAGTTCCTCGGTGGCGCGGGTCTCCTGGGGGTTCATGCCGGCGGTGGGCTCGTCGAGGAGGAGCAGGCCGGGCTCGCTCGCCAGGGCGCGGGCGATTTCCAGCTTGCGCTGTTCGCCGTAGGGGAGGTTGCGGGCGAGGTGGTCGCGCTTGTGGGCGAGGCCGATGAACTCCAGGAGTTCCATGGCCCGTTCCTCGCTGGCCTTTTCCGCCTTCTTGAAGCCGGGGCCGCGCAGGAGGGCGGACCAGAGGCCTTCCTTGGTGCGGGTGTGGCGGCCGACGAGGACGTTTTCCAGGACCGTCATGTTGGCGAACAGGCGGATGTTCTGGAAGGTGCGGGCGATGCCGGCCTGGGTGACCAGGTGGGGCTTGGGCGGGAGGACGGTGCCCTTGTAGGAGACGGTGCCCTCGGTGGGGACATACAGGCCGGTCAGGCAGTTGAAGAAGGTGGTCTTGCCGGCGCCGTTGGGGCCGATCAGGCCGACGATCTCGCCGGCGTTGACCGTGAAGTCGACGGAGCGTACGGCGGTGAGGCCGCCGAAGCGCATCGTGACGTCGCGTGCTTCGAGTACAGGTGTGGTCATGGTGATTACGCCCCCGCCTTGGTGACGGCCGGTTCGTCGGTCAGCGTGGTCTGTTTGGGTACGTCGAGTTGGCCGGTCTCGTGGAATTCGAGTTGGCGGCGGCGGTTGGCGATGATGCCTTCGGGGCGGAAGCGCATCAGGAGGATGAGCGCGATGCCGAAGGCGAGGAGCGACTTGTCCTGGAGGAAGACGAGCTTCTCGGGCAGCAGGTAGAGCAGGGCCGCGCCGAGGAGCGGTCCGGCGACGGTGCCCATGCCGCCGAGGACGACCGCGGCCAGGAGGAACGCGGAGTTGGGCGGGGTGGATCCGGCGAACTGGTACGGGGTGGGCACGACGCTGTAGGTGACGTGGGCGCTGACGGTGCCGGCGAGGCCGGCGAGGGCGGCGCCGAGGGCGAAGGCGATGAGCTTGACGCGGAAGCCGTTGATGCCCATGGCGGTGGCGGCGGTCTCGTCCTCACGGATGGCGATCCAGGAGCGGCCGATGCGGGAGTCGGCGGCGCGGGTGTAGACGAGGACGACGATGGCCATGATGAGGACCATCAGCAGGTAGTAGTTGGCGAAGCGGCCCAGGGTGAATCCGCCGATGTCGTGGGCCTGGCCGAAGTTGAAGCCGAACAGGTTCAGGTCGGGGATGTTGGAGATGCCGTTGGGGCCGTTGGTGACGTCGGGTCCGGAGTCGCCGTCCATGTTGTTGACGGCGATGCGGAAGATCTCTCCGAAGCCGAGGGTGACGATGGCGAGGTAGTCGCCGCGCAGTCGCAGGGTGGGGGCGCCGATGAGGACGCCGAAGACGAGGGAGGCGGCTGCGCCGGTGAGGGCGGAGGCCCAGAAGGGGAAGTGGACGCCGGAGATGGTGGAGAACTCGGAGCCGGAGACGAGGGCGGCGGTGTAGGCGCCGACGCCGAGGAAGGCGACGTATCCGAGGTCGAGGAGTCCGGCGAGGCCGACGACGATGTTCAGGCCGAGGGCGACGGTTCCGAAGATGAGGATGTTGACGCCGATGTTGGCGTAGTGGTCGTCGGTCTGGGTGAAGGGGAAGGCGATGGCCGCGGCGAAGCCCATGGCGAGGGTGAAGCTGCGGTTGGCGGCGACCTGCGCGGAGAACCGGTCGAGGAGGCCGGCGGTGTGCAGGGCCCACATGGCGAAGGTGACGACGAAGAGGTAGCCGACGAAGAGTTCGCCGTACTCGGTGTCGATGCCGTAGGTGAAGACGCCCAGGCCGATGATCGTCACGACGGTGATGACGGCCCGCTGGACCCAGGGCGCGGTGGCCTGGGGGGCGGGGATGCGGTCGGGCTTGGCGATGTAGGCCTTGAGGGCTTCCTTGATGCCGTCGGTGCCGGTGCGCTCCTGGGGGAGGGCGAAGGCGCCGATGAGGGGCAGGAGGGAGGCGATGGCCGCGATCCAGCCGCCGGGTTCGAGGTTGACGACGCCGCCGAGTTCGACGCTGATGGCGATGACGGTGAACCAGGTGACGGTGAAGCCGCCGAGCGCGGTGAGGACGAGCGGGGCGTTGTTGCGGGCGGGCAGCAGCCAGCCGAGTCCGCGGATGCCGTAGGAGGCGAGGGCGAACAGGGCGGTGAGGACGCCGGCGGTGAAGGTGAGCCACTGCAGGCCGCCGGGGTAGCCGTTGATCGTGAGGTCGCCGGGGAATTCGGCGGTCCAGGTCCAGGCGAGGAAGGCGGAGGCCGCGGTGGCGATGCCGCCGGCGAGGAGCAGGGCGCGGGCGGCCGCCGCGGGCAGCGGTATGAGGCCGCGCAGGGCGGGCGGCGTGGGCGTGGCGTCCGGGGCGGGGGTCTTGGTCGTCTCGGTCATGTGATCACGCCCTGTCCGCGACGCGCTCGCCGAGCAGGCCCTGGGGCCTGAAGAGGAGCACGAGGATGAGGAGGCAGAAGGCCCACACGTTGGCCCAGCTCTGGCCGCCGAGCTGCTGCATGCCGGGGATCTCGTCGATGTAGGCGGAGGCGAGGGTCTCGGCGATGCCGAGGACGACGCCGCCGAGCATGGCGCCGTAGATGTTGCCGATGCCGCCGAGGACGGCCGCGGTGAAGGCCTTGAGGCCCATCAGGAAGCCCATGCGGTAGTCGACGTTGCCGTACTTGAGTCCGTAGGCGACGGCGGCGACGGCGGCGAAGAAGCCGCCGATGGCGAAGGCGATGACGATGATGCGGTTGGTGTCGATGCCCATCAGCTGCGCGGTGTCGGGGTCCTGCGCGGTGGCCTGCATGGCGCGGCCGGTGCGGCTGCGGCGCACGAAGAAGGCGAGGGCGGCCATGCAGACGACGGCGGCGAGGATGAGGAAGATGTCGGCGTCCTTGATGGTGATGGAGCCGATGTCGTGGGTGGCGTCGAGGCCGGGGAAGGCGCGGGCGCGGTCGGCGCCGGGGTAGAAGTTGCGCACGACCTCCTGGAGGGCCAGGGACAGACCGATGGCCGTGATGAGGGGTGCCAGGCGTGGTGCTCCGCGCAGGGGGCGGTAGGCGAACCGTTCCGCTCCGACGGCGATGAGGATGGCCACGAGGGCGCCGCCGAGGAGCATCAGCGGTACGGCGAGGGCCATCGAGGTGCCGTCGGGCAGGATGTAGAAGTAGACCGTGAGGGCGCCGAACGCCCCGGTCATGAAGATCTCGCCGTGCGCGAAGTTGATGAGCTGGACGATGCCGTACACCATCGTGTAGCCGATGGCGATCAGCCCGTACATCGAGCCGAGAAGCAGCCCGTTGGCCAGCTGCTGCGGCAGGGTGTTCACCGCATGGCCTCCATGTCGCTGGTGGTCGTGTGCACTGGATGCGTGCGTGGTCGCGTGCTGTGTGGGGGTGTGAAAACGGGCCGCGCGGTCGGGGTCGTCCTCCGCGCGGCCCGTGGTGTGGCTACTGGGGGGCCGGACTACTGGAGGTCGGCGGTGCCGGTTTCCACGGCCTTCCAGGCACCCTTCTCGACCTGGTACACCGTCAGCTGCTTGTTGGTGGTGTCGCCGTACTCGTCGAAGGACACCTTGCCGGTGAGGCCTTCGAAGTCGGACTTCTGGACTCCGTCGACGACCTTGGAGCGCAGGTCGTTGATGTCGGAGGGCACCTTGCCGCCGTTGGCGTCGGCCGCGGCCTTGACGGCCTTGATGATGGCGGTGGCGGCGTCGTAGGCGTAGGCGCCGTAGGCGCCGTAGTCGCCCTTGTAGCCCTTGTCCTTGTAGGTCTGGATGAACTGCTTGGCGGCGGGCAGGGTGTCGGCGGGGACACCGATGGCGGTCACGAGGTCGCCCTCGGAGGACTTGCCGGCGGCCTCGATGTAGGTGGAGGCGAACATGCCGTCGCCGCCGAACAGCGGGATCTTGACGCCGGCGTCCTTGAGCTGCTTGGTGATCAGTGCGGACTCGTCGTACTGGCCGCCGTAGTAGAGCAGGTCGGCACCGGAGTTCTTGATCTTGGTGACGAGGGAGCCGAAGTCCTTGTCGCCGGTGTTGACGTGGTCGGTCGCGACGACCTGGCCGCCGAGCTTCTTGAACTGCTCGTTGAAGATCTTGGCGAGGCCGGCGCCGTAGGTCTGCTTGTCGTCGACGACGAAGGCCTTCTTCTTCTTGAGGCCGTTGTAGGCGTAGCCGGCCGCGAAGCTGCCCTGCAGTTCGTCGGTGGTGGCGGTGCGGAAGTACGTCTTGAACGGGCGCTTCTTGTCCGTCTGCCAGTTCTTGCCCTGGGTCAGCTCGGGCGCGGTGTTCGCGGGGGAGATCTGGACCATGTTGGCCGAGGCGAAGACCTGCTGCATCGTCTGGGCGACGCCGGAGTTCAGCGGGCCGACGGCTCCGACGACGGTCTTGTCGCCGACGAGGCTGGTCGCGTTGGACTGGCCGGTGGCGGGCTGCGCCTTGTCGTCGAGGGCCTTGAGCTTGAATTTCACGCCCGGGACCCAGTTGTTCTTGTTGGCGTCGTCGATGGCTATCTGAGCGCCGTACTGGATGCCGAGGCCGGTGGTGGAGTTCTCACCGGAGAGGGGGGCGTCGACGCCGATGGTCAGCGTCGTGCTGCTCCCGCTGTCTCCGCTCTTGTCACCGCTGTCGTCTCGGGAGCCGCAGGCGGTGAGAGTCAGAGCTCCGGTCGTGAGAACGGAGGTAAGAATCACCAAGGAACGCTGTCGCACAATCAGTCCTTTCACAGGCAGGCCCCGCCCTGGTCGGGGGGTGAGTGCCGCGCTGGTACCGAACTCCCGATGGAGCGGTGACTGGCCGTGACTCTAAGCCCGGGGTAAGGGCAGGGTCAGCGGCGTGGGCTGGCTTGTGACTTTCTTGTTATGACGGGGTGGATGTCTGATCTCGGCGGCGGCCGCTCTCGGCGGGTTTGGTGGATTTTCGCCGCAGTCCGCATTCTGAGAACGCGCACTTCCGGTTGGCAGTGGCTGAGATCATGCGGTTGCCGGGGCGCGGGCGGCGCGGACGGGATCGGAAAGGTTCCGGGGGTGGGCGCGGCCGGGGATGGAAGTGTTGCGTTGTATTGCGCGTGTGTTACGGAGCGTTACGGAGAGAAAGGAAGGGTGGCGCGTCGGGGGTGTTCCGGGATGCCGGAATCCCGGATTTCCCCGGGCGGGTGAGTTCGACGGGATCGGCGCGGCCGGTGAAGGCGTAACTCTGTTTTTGCGCAGCTGACTTGCTGGGTTCCTACAGGCCGGCGCCCCGCCGCTCCCGGGGGTGGTGCCGGGTGCGGCGGGGCGGTCGGTGTGCGTCGGTGCGGAGGCCCTAGGGCAGGCGCGTGAACGGCGACAGGAAGGCGCGGGCGCCGGGGGTGTCCAGGCGGTACGTCACGTTGGTCGCGTAGCAGGGGGTGTCGCCGGTGATGGTGGTGGCGGCGAGGATGCGCTTGCCGCCGATCATGGCGAAGTTGGGGCCGCCCGAGTCGCCGTAGCAGGCGCCTCCGTTGCCCTGCGGCGCGGTCATCGCCAGTCGGGCCCAGGAGTCGTTGAGGGCGTCGAAGGTGACGGGTGCCTTCATGCGGACGCCGCCGCCGGGGTGGGTCTGGCCGCCGGGGCCGTTGACGGCCTCCTGGGTGCCGTAGCCGGCGACGACCCAGTCGGTGCTGTTCAGCCCGCGCGGGCCGAGTCTGCCGAGCTGGTCGGCCGTGGGCAGGGTGGCCGGGGTGAAGCTCCAGCGGGCCTTGACCTGGGCGGCGGGCAGCTGGACCACGGCGATGTCGTGGGTGTCGGAGGCGGGGCCCGGGTAGTCGGGGTGCGAGTGGGCGGTGCCCTGGACGGCGACCGCGGCGGCCTGTGCGGCGGGGTCGCCCGGGTACTTCTTCGCCGCCGCGTCGAGGCCGGACTGCACGTCCTGGTCGAGGGACACGTAGAACCGCACGTTGTCGGGCCAGTCGGTGGTGCAGTGCGCGGCGGTCAGGAAGGTGTCCGCGTCGATCATGGTGCCGGAGCAGACCCAGTCGACCCGGTCGGGGGTCGCGGGGTCGCCGTCGTTGTCCCAGGTGGCCACGAGCGCGCCGACCTCGGTGCGTTCGGGGGCGGGGGTGGCGTTGTAGGAGTTGATGGCGGAGGACGGCAGCGCGGTGGCGAGCACGGCGGCGCCGGCCGCGGCGGTGACGGCGAGGGCACGTACGGAGGTCAAGAGAAACCCTTCTGGGGGTGGGACGGGTCTTCTCCTGTGGGGGTGGAGCGTCAGTGAAGCGCGACGGGGCGGCCGCGACAAGAGCGCGCCCGCCCCTCCAGGGTTTTCCCTACGTCGGGTCAGCTCGCGGCGCGGATGAACTCCTCGTCGCCCGGCTTCACGTCCCGCAGCAGGCAGGTCAGCCGGGCAGTGCACACCCTTTTTCCGTTTTCGTCCGTTATGACGATTTCGTACGTGGCGGTGGAGCGCCCCTGGTGCACGGGGGTGGCCACACCGGTGACCAGGCCGGAGCGCACCCCGCGGTGGTGGGTGCAGTTCAGGTCGACCCCCACGGCGATCTTGGAGCTGCCGCCGTGCAGCATCGAGCCGACCGAGCCCAGTGTCTCGGCGAGCACCGCGGAGGCCCCGCCGTGCAGCAGTCCGTAGGGCTGGGTGTTGCCCTCCACCGGCATCGTCCCGACGACCCGGTCCGCCGACGCCTCGCTGATCTGGACGCCCATCCGGGTCCCGAGGTGGCCCGCGGAGAACAGGGCCGGGAGGTCCACCCCGAGCGAGGCGTACTCGTCGATGACCTCTTGCGGGAACTTCACATGCTGCTGCTCACCCATGGGGCCCGGCTCCGTTCGTCCTCGTCACTCGACCGCTGGCGACTGAGCAAACGCTCAGTCGGCCGCCGATTGTTCCAGACGCACCACGACGGACTTGCTGGCCGGGGTGTTACTGGTGTCCGCGGTGGCATCCAGCGGCACCAGCACGTTGGTCTCCGGGTAGTACGCGGCGGCACAGCCCCGGGCCGTCGGGTAGTGCACGACCCGGAAACCGGGCGCCCTGCGCTCCACGCCGTCCTTCCACTCGCTGACCAGGTCGACGTAAGCGCCGTCCGCCAGCTCCAGGGCCCGCGCGTCCTCGGGGTTGACCAGCACCACCCGGCGGCCGCCCCGGATGCCGCGGTAGCGGTCGTCCAGGCCGTAGATCGTGGTGTTGTACTGGTCGTGCGAGCGCAGCGTCTGCAGCAGCAGGCGGCCCTCGGGCAGCTCCGGGTACTCCACCGGGGCGGCGGTGAAGTTGGCCTTGCCGGTCGCCGTCGGGAAGCGGCGCTCGTCGCGCGGGGCGTGGGGGAGCGTGAAGCCGCCGGGGCGGGCCACGCGCGCGTTGAAGTCCTCGAAACCGGGGATCACGCGCGCGATGCGGTCCCGGATCGTCGCGTAGTCCTTCTCGAACTCCTCCCACGGCGTACGGCTGTTCTCGCCCAGCACGCGGCGGGCCAGGCGGCACACGATGGCCGGCTCCGACAGCAGGTGCGCGCTCGCGGGCTCCAGGCGGCCCCGGGAGGCGTGCACCATGCCCATGGAGTCCTCGACCGTGACGAACTGCTCGCCGCCGCCCTGCAGATCGCGCTCGGTGCGGCCGAGCGTCGGCAGGATCAGGGCACGCGCGCCGGTGACCGCGTGCGAGCGGTTCAGCTTCGTCGACACGTGCACGGTCAGGCGGGCCCGCCGCATGGCCGCCTCCGTGACCTCCGTGTCGGGGGAGGCCGAGACGAAGTTGCCGCCCATGGCGAAGAACACCTTCGCCTCGCCGTCGCGCAGGGCGCGGATCGCCCGGACGACGTCGTAGCCGTGCTCCCGGGGCGGCGCGAAGCCGAACTCCTTCTCCAGGGCGTCCAGGAACGCCGGGGCGGGGCGCTCGAAGATGCCCATCGTGCGGTCGCCCTGCACGTTCGAATGCCCGCGCACCGGGCACACGCCCGCGCCCGGGCGGCCGATGTTGCCGCGCAGGAGGAGGAAGTTCACCACTTCCCTGATCGTGGGCACGGAGTGCTTGTGCTGGGTGAGACCCATCGCCCAGCAGACGACGGTCCGCTCGGAGGCCAGGACCATGCGCAGGGCCTTCTCGATGTCCTCCTGGGTCAGACCGGTCGCCTTCAGCGTCTCGTCCCAGTCGGCGGCGCGGGCGGCCTCGGCGAACTCCTCGAAGCCGTGCGTGTGCTCCCGCACGAACGCCTCGTCGACCGCGCCCTCCCGCTCCAGGATCAGCTTGTTGAGGAGGCGGAAGAGCGCCTGGTCGCCGCCGATGCGGATCTGCAGGAACAGGTCCGTGAGCGCCGCGCCCCTGAGCATGCCCTGCGGGGTCTGCGGGTTCTTGAAGCGCTCCAGGCCCGCCTCGGGCAGCGGGTTGACGCTGATGATCCGCGCCCCGTTGTCCTTGGCCTTCTCCAGGGCGGAGAGCATGCGCGGGTGGTTCGTCCCCGGGTTCTGGCCGGCGACGATGATCAGGTCCGCCTTGTACAGGTCCTCCAGCAGGACGCTGCCCTTGCCGATGCCGATCGTCTCCGACAGGGCCGAGCCGGACGACTCGTGGCACATGTTCGAGCAGTCGGGGAGGTTGTTCGTGCCGAGCTCGCGGGCGAAGAGCTGGTAGAGGAACGCGGCCTCGTTGCTGGTGCGGCCCGAGGTGTAGAAGACGGCCTCGTCCGGGGATCCGAGCGCGGTGATCTCCTCCGCGATGATGTCGAAGGCGCGCTCCCAGGTGACCGGCTCGTAGTGCGTGCCCCCCTCCGGCAGGTACACGGGGTGGGTGAGGCGGCCCTGCTGGCCCAGCCAGTAGCCACTGCGGCCGGCGAGGTCGGCGACCGGGTGCGCCGCGAAGAACTCGGGCGTCACCCGGCGCAGGGTGGCCTCCTCGGCGACGGCCTTCGCGCCGTTCTCGCAGAACTCCGCCTTGTGCCGGTGCTCCGGCTCCGGCCAGGCGCAGCCCGGGCAGTCGAAGCCGTCCTTCTGGTTCACGCTCAGCAGCGTCAGCGCGGTGCGCTTCACGCCCATCTGCCGCTGGGCGACGCGCAGCGTGTGCCCGATCGCGGGGAGACCCGCTGCCGCGTGCTTCGGCCCGGCGACCTGCGGCGCGTCCTGGACCGGATCACTCTTGGGCGGTTTCGACGCCATCGCACGCTCCCCTTCCCCTGCACTGTGAGGTACGTCTCCGATCCTCGCACGCGGTGGTGACATCGGGTGAGGGCGGGCCGGGCGGTCCGTGCCGGGCGGCGGCCCGCCCCGGTGTGCGCGCGGACGGGGTCGGGGCCGAGTGTCAGTGGGGCGTGGCAGGATCGGGGGCGTGGCAGAGACAGCATCGAAGACGACCGACACGACCTCCGGCGACAGCCGTCCGCGACTGATGCTCATGGACGGGCACTCGCTGGCCTACCGCGCGTTCTTCGCGCTGCCCGCGGAGAACTTCACCACCGCGACGGGCCAGCCGACGAACGCGATCTACGGCTTCGCGTCGATGCTGGCCAACACGCTGCGCGACGAGGCGCCCACGCACTTCGCGGTCGCCTTCGACGTCTCCCGCAAGACCTGGCGCTCCCAGGAGTTCACGGAGTACAAGGCGAACCGCTCCAAGACCCCCGACGAGTTCAAGGGCCAGGTCGAGTTGATCTGCGAGCTCCTCGACGCGATGGGCGCCGCCCGCTTCGCGGTGGACGGCTTCGAGGCGGACGACGTCATCGCCACGCTCGCCACGCAGGCCGAGGCCGAGGGCTTCGAGGTGCTGATCGTCACCGGCGACCGGGACTCGTTCCAGCTGGTCAGCGAGCACACCACGGTGCTGTACCCGACCAAGGGCGTCTCCGAGCTGACCCGCTTCACCCCGGAGAAGGTATTCGAGAAGTACGGGTTGACGCCCGCGCAGTACCCCGACTTCGCGGCCCTGCGCGGCGACCCCTCCGACAACCTCCCCGGCATCCCCGGCGTCGGCGAGAAGACCGCCGCGAAGTGGATCAACCAGTTCGGTTCCTTCGCCGAGCTCGTCGAGCGCGTCGACGAGGTCAAGGGCAAGGCCGGACAGAACCTCCGCGACCACCTGGAAGCGGTCAAGCTCAACCGCCGCCTCACCGAGCTGGAGCGCCGCGTCGAGCTCCCCAAGGGCGTCACCGAACTGGAGCGGACCCCGTACGACCGCAAGGCCGTCGCGATGGTCCTGGACACCCTGGAGATCCGCAACCCCTCCCTGCGCGAGCGGCTCTTCGCCGTCGACCCCGGCGCGGAGGAGGCCGAGACCACCCCGATCAGCGCCGAAGGCGTGGCGCTGGACGGCACGGTGCTCTCCACCGGCGAGCTGACCGCCTGGCTCACCGAGCACGCCACCGGGCCCCTCGGCGTCGCCACGGTCGACACGTGGGCGCTCGGCACCGGCTCCGTCGCCGAGGTCGCCCTCGCCGCGCCCGGAGGGGCAGCCGCCTGGTTCGATCCCTCCCAGTTGGACGAGTCCGACGAGACGGCGTTCGCGGCCTGGCTCGCCGACGCCGCCCGGCCCAAGGTCTTCCACAACGCCAAGGGCGCCATGCGCGTCTTCGCCGAGCACGGCTGGAGCGTCGAGGGCGTCACCATGGACACCGCGCTCGCCGCCTACCTGGTCAAGCCGGGCCGCCGCTCCTTCGACCTGGACGCGCTCTCCCTGGAGTACCTGCACCGCGAGCTGGCCCCCGCCGCCGCGGCCGACGGCCAGCTCGCCTTCGGCGCGGACGAGGGCGCCGAGGCCGAGGCCCTGATGATCCAGGCCCGCGCCGTCCTCGACCTGGGCGAGGCCTTCGAGGGCCGCCTGGAGGAGGTCGGCGCCGCCGATCTGCTGCGTGACATGGAGCTGCCCACGTCCGCGCTGCTCGCCCGCATGGAGCGGCACGGCATCGCGGCCGACCGGCCCCACCTGGAGGCCATGGAGCAGATGTTCGCCGGCGCCGTCCAGCAGGCGGTGAAGGAGGCCCACGCGGCAGCCGGGCACGAGTTCAACCTCGGCTCGCCCAAGCAGCTCCAGGAGGTCCTCTTCGGCGAGCTGGCCCTGCCCAAGACCAAGCGGACCAAGACCGGCTACACCACGGATGCCGACGCCCTCGCCTGGCTCGCCACGCAGACGGACAACGAGCTGCCGGTGATCATGCTCCGCCACCGCGAGCAGGCCAAGCTCCGCGTCACCGTCGAGGGCCTGATCAAGACGATCGCCGCGGACGGCCGGATCCACACCACGTTCAACCAGACGGTCGCCGCCACCGGCCGCCTCTCCTCCACCGACCCGAACCTGCAGAACATCCCGGTCCGCACGGACGAGGGCCGCGCGATCCGCCGCGGCTTCGTGGTCGGCGAGGGCTTCGAGTCCCTCATGACGGCCGACTACAGCCAGATCGAGCTGCGCGTCATGGCCCACCTCTCCGAGGACGAGGGCCTGATCGAGGCGTTCACCTCCGGCGAGGACCTGCACACCACCGCCGCCTCCCAGGTCTTCGCGGTCGAGCCGACCGCGGTGGACGCCGAGATGCGCCGCAAGATCAAGGCCATGTCGTACGGCCTGGCCTACGGACTGTCCGCCTTCGGCCTCTCCCAGCAGCTGAACATCGAGGCGGCGGAGGCCCGCGCCCTGATGGACGCGTACTTCGAGCGGTTCGGCGGCGTACGCGACTATCTGCGCCGGGCGGTCGACGAGGCCCGGGCCACGGGCTACACGGCGACGCTCTTCGGCCGCCGCCGCTACCTGCCCGACCTCAACAGCGACAACCGGCAGCGCCGGGAGGCCGCCGAGCGGATGGCCCTCAACGCGCCCATCCAGGGCACGGCCGCCGACATCGTGAAGATCGCCATGCTCAAGGTGGACGACGCCCTGCGGGCGGCGGGCCTGTCCTCCCGCATGCTCCTCCAGGTCCACGACGAAATCGTGCTGGAGATCGCCCCCGGAGAGCGGGAGACCGCCGAGGAACTCGTCCGCCGCGAGATGGCGAACGCCGTGCACCTCCGCGTCCCGCTGGGCGTCTCGGTGGGCGCGGGACCCGACTGGGAGTCGGCGGCCCACTAGGCCGCCGCGCCGGCCGGACCGGGCAGGGGGTTCCCTGCCCGGGGACCGCAGGGCAGGGGGCCTCGCATGGGGCAGGGGGCGGTGTTGCGGGTGGGCAGGGGCGGGCGTGCATCACCCACGTGGCCCTCGAGAAGGCGCCCCACCCCCCGCCGGTCGTAAGGATGCGGGCATGGGCATACGCACGCTCCTCAACCGCTCGGCGCCAGGCGTGGGACTCGCGCCGGCCGCGCCGATCACGTCGGTTCCGGTGTTCGCGGCAACCGCAAGCACCGTCCGCGTCCCCACCGGCCTCGCGGCGGCCCTGCACCAGGCGACGGCGGGCCTCCGGCAACACCTGACCCAGGGATGGCGGCCGACCGGACCCACCGGCACGGCTGCGGGGCCCTTCGGCGCGGGTCCCACCGGAGCCGCTGCGGGGCCCTTCGGCATGGGTCCCACCGGCACCGCCGCCTTGCGGCCCGGCATCGACCCGTCCGCCACGCCCGGCCTCACCGGCCGCACCCCCGCCGCCCCACGCCCCGGCACCCCCGCCGCACCCGGCCGGACACCCCACCCCTGGGCCGAGCTGGCCCGCGGCTACCTGACCCTCGTTCTCGCGCTGCTCCCGCGGCCCCGCCCGGCGCACACCACCATCACCGTGTTCCTCGCGACGACCGACGGCTTCCTCAGCGAGCGGCCGGACTGCTCGGCTCCGTCTCGCCGACGCGGCCGGAACCGCCGGGGGCCGGAACCGGACGCCACACCCTGACCCCGACCGCGTACAGCAGCAGCGCCGGGACGAGCCCCGCACCCGCGCCGAAGCACACCGTCGGAATGATCTCCCACGGCTTCGCGGCCGAGCCCCAGTAGGCCCACCACCGCGACGCCCGCTGCACCGCCCCCACGAACGCGAAACCGCCGATCACGGCAGCGGCCCCCCACCGGTCCCGCACCGACAGCACCGGAACACCCACCGGCTCGCCCCCGGGCATCCGCCGCACCGCGCGCGCCACGAACACCGCGATCACGACCGCCGCCACCGCCGAACCCCCGTACTGCAGATACCAGTACAGCGGCGAGCCCGCCACCTCCCGGCCCAGTACGGGAAACAGCCGCATTCCCCACCGGTCGAGATGCGTGAACGCGTCCCACACGACGTGCGTCAGCGCGCCCAGCACCGCGGACACGTACCACCACACCACCAGCGACGGCCGCACGCGCGCGCGTGGCGCCCCGCACCGCACCAGGGCGGCCACCCGCCCCTGCCGGCCCCGCGGCAGCAGCGCCACCAGCGGCTCGCGCACCAGCAGCCACAGCCCCACGAGCGCCCAGGCGACCAGCACATCGACCGTGAAGACGCCCGGCAACGAGTGCGTGACGTCACCGAACTCCATCGCCCCGGACAGCACACTCGCCGCGTAGTAGGTCATGTCGGGCGCGAAGGAACCCGCCACGAGCGCGGCGGGCACCAGTCGGCCCCGGCCGCTCCCGTCGGTGCGCACGGCGGGCAGTACGGCCGCCGCATGGCTCAGCGTGAACGGCAACTCGGCTCCTCACGACGGTCGTTACCAGGCAGTTCGGAAGGCCCCAGTATGCGGGATGCCGCACACGGGCAGTCCGTCGCGCTCTCCGCATGACCAACTGGTGAAAAACGGGCACGAACGGGTGCCCGAGCAAAGGAAGTTGTCGTAGGGTCGCCAGGGTCACCGTCCCGGGGGCAGGAGACAGGCCGCCGGAGGGCAACCACTCGGGCCGGTCGATCGTCACAACAAAGCGAAACTGAGCGAACGCAACAGCAGTACGCGAACGCACCACACGGAGCGCGAGAGACAGAGACGGGCGCTCGGGCGTCCACGGGAGGGGTTCACTCTATGGCGGCGCAATTCGGCAGGAGGCTGCGCAAAGGGGCGGCAACCACCGCCGTGGCCGCGGTAGCGGTCGCGGCCCTGTCCGCCTCCCAGGCTCCGGGCGTGAACGACCACGGCAGACAGACCGCCGCGGACGCCGGCCCCTCGCCCGAAGCCGGCGCCTCCGACGGCAGCGCCACCGGCAACTCGCCGTACTACACGGACCTGCCGCCGCTCAAGAGCCCCAACCCCTCCCCGTCCACCGGGCCGGCCCCGGGCGGCCAGGGCGAGACCGAGGCGGGCATCCCCGCGACCGTCCTCGACGCGTACAAGAAGGCCGAGGCCTCGCTACGCGAGTCCAAGCCCGGTTGCAACCTGCCCTGGCAACTCCTCGCCGCCATCGGCCGGGTGGAGTCGGGCCAGGCTCGCGGAGGCCGGGTCGACGCCGAGGGCACCACGATCGGGAAGATCCTCGGCCCGCAGCTCGACGGCAACGGCTTCGCCCTCATCAGGGACACCGACAACGGCGCGTACGACGGCAACAGCACGTACGACCAGGCCGTCGGCCCCATGCAGTTCATCCCGTCCACCTGGGCGTGGGCGGGCCGCGACGGCAACACCGACGGCAAGAAGGACCCCAACAACATCTACGACGCCGCCCTCGCCGCCGGCCACTACCTCTGCCGCAACAACTGGGACCTGTCCGACCAGGACGACCTCGACCGCGCGATCCTCAGCTACAACAACTCGCGCGAGTACCTGAACCTCGTCATGAGGTGGCTGGAGTACTACCGCAAGGGCACGCACGAGGTCCCGGACGGCACGGGCACGCTGCCGGACAACCGCAGCGACGACGGCGCCGGCGCGCGCCCGAGTCCCTCCGCCCCGGGCACGCCGTCCTCCGGCGCCTCCGAACCGAAGCCCAGCCCGCGGCCCGAGAAGCCCGGCGGCGGCACGACCACCCCGAAGCCGCCGCCCACCTCGCCCGGTACTCCGAGCGCGCCGCCCTCGACGTCCCCCACGCCCACCCCCACCCCCACCGACACGGTGCACCACCTGGAGGACGCCGGAACGGCGAAGCTCACCGCCATGGCCGGCGACACGTTCGCCCAGCGCATCAGCACCCGCGCCGAGACGAAGGCCGGCAAGGCCGTCGCCAAGGTCCGCATCCGCTTCACCATCCTCGGCGACACGGACACCACCTTCACCGGCGGCGAGAGCGTGGCCACGGTCGCCACCAACAGCTCCGGCGTGGCCGTCGCCCCCGCCCTGCGCGCGGGCGAGAAGACGGGCGGCGTCACCGTCCGGGCCACCGTCGTGGGCCGTACCGTTCCCGGCCTCGACTACACGGCCACCGTCACCGAACGCGCCGCCGACACCCTCGCCCGCACCGGCGACGCAGCGCTGACCTGCACCCCCGGCGGCGAGTTCGCCAACCAGGTCGAGGTGAAGGCCACCTACAAGGGCGCCGTGGCGGACGGCGTCGCGGCCACCGCCACGCTCATCAAGTCGGCGGACGACCCGACCGCCAACGACAAGGGCCCCTACTTCAAGGACGCCGACGGCAAGACCGTGCGCACCCTGTCGGGCCTGAAGACGGACGGCAACGGCCTGCTGAAGCTGCCGAAGCTCTACGCGGACGACACCACCGGCACGTTCCTGCTCCGCATCAGCACCGCGGGCGGCGCGACCCTCACCGTCGAACTGACCGTGGCGGCCGCCGAGACGTCCTCGCCGAGCCCGTCGGCGAGCCCGAGCGCGTAGTTCTCAGGTAGGACATACGACGCCCCTCTGTTGAAGAGGGGCGTCGTTGTGTGTGCAACGTGTTCTCATCTCCGCCGCCCGTTGCTACGGTGCCGAGAAACCTGACGGTGTATCAGCTCAACCGTGGGGAGGCCCCGTATGCGCGCACTCGTCGCCGCCGCCACCGGTCTCGCCGTCGCGTTCGCCGTGGTCCTGACGCTGACCGCCCTCGGCACGCCCTCGGGCGGGACGTCCCCGAAGCCGCTGCTGACGACGGTGCCCGAACACCCCTGACCGCCCGCCCGGGAGGGAGACCGAGATGCGCCGCAAGGCCGGCCTGGTCCTGCTCGCCCTCGCCGTGTTCTTCGCGGCACTGTCCCCCCTGCTGCGCTGGTACGCCTTCCCGCGCCTCGCCAAGGTCCCCGCGCACCAGTACCAGGACATGGTCCTTCAGGCGAAGGACGCCACCCTCCTCGACTACGCCACCATGCGGGCGAAGAAGGTCCCCGAGGTCACCATCGTGCAGACCCTCAAGGGCAACGTGGAGGCCTCCGAGCGGATCGAGGAGTCGGCGGGCCGGGACGTCGTCGTCTGGGACGGCCTGTCCTACGTCGTCGGCCCCGACGGCAAGATGGTGTCCAAGATCCCCGAGCGCTACATCTTCGACGCCCACACCCAGGAACCCGTCCACGCCACCGGCGAGATGGTCGACGGCGACCCCGTGCGCCGCGAGGGCATCGAGTTCAAGTGGCCCTTCCTCACCGAGAAGCGGGACTACGCGTACTTCGACGCCCAGGCCCGCGTCACGGCCCCCATCCACTACAAGGGCACCCGTGACTTCCGCGGCCTGGAGGTCTACTACTTCGAGCAGACCATCCCCTGGACCAAGGTGAAGATCCCGAAGGTCCTGCCCGTGGAGGGCCTCACCCCCGAGTCGGTCGCCCAGACCGGCACGACCCGCTGGTACACCACGGTCCGCAAGTTCTGGGTCGAACCCCTCACCGGCGCCCCCGTCTACGGCGAGGAACTCCACCAGGAGGAACTGCGCGGCGGCACCCTCCTCGGCGACCGCGACAAGGTCACCGCGTTCGCCGGCCACGTGAAGATGCGCGAGGACTACATCACGCACACCGTCGACCTGGTGAAGTCCCAGCGGCAGCTCATCCTGCTGATGACGTCCTGGCTGCCCTGGGGCTCCCTGACCCTCGGCGTCCTCCTGCTGGCCCTCGCGCTCTACGTGGAGGCCCGCGGCCGCCGCCGCTCCGGCCAGGCCCCCACGGCGGCCGAGGAACCGTCCCCCGTCAGCGCCTGAGCCGCGCGTTGGTGTGCCGGGTCGGCTCGGCCCCGGCCGGGTCCTCGGGCCACGGATGCTTCGGATACCGCCCGCGCAACTCCGCCCGCACACCCTTGTAGCCGTCCCGCCAGAAGGAGGCGAGATCGGCGGTGACGGCGGCCGGCCGCCCGGCCGGGGACAGCAGGTGCACCAGCAGCGGCACCCCGGCGACCCGGGGCGACTCCTGGAGCCCGAACATCTCCTGCAGCTTCACCGCGAGCACGGGCTGCTCGGGCCGCGCGTAGTCGATCCGGATGCTCGACCCGCTCGGCACGGTCATCCGCTCCGGGGCCAGCTCGTCGAGCCGCCCGGCCTCCCCGGACGCCCAGGGCAGCAGCCGCGCCAACGCCTCCCCGGCATCGATCCGCGCCAGATCCGCCCGCCGCCGCGCCCGGCCCAGCTCCGGCTCCAGCCACTCCTCCACGCGCGCGTGCAGCGCGTCGTCGCAGACGTCGGGCCAGGGCTCCCCGAGATGCAACCGCAGGAACGCCAGCCGCTGCCGCAGTACCACGGCCTCCGGCGACCACCGCAGCAGCCCGAACCCCTCCCGCCGCAGCCCGTCCAGCAGCGCCCCGCGCACCAGTCCCGGATCGGCGTCCCGCAACGCCCGCACGGCCAGCTCCACGGCCCCCAGCCGCTCCACCCGCCGCGCCACGACGTCCCCGCCGTCCCAGCGCACCTCGTCCCGCTCCTGGAGCAGCGCCCCGGCCGCGAGCCGCGCCACGTCCTCGTCGACGACGGCCCCGAGCTGCACGCGCGCGTGCCCCTTGCCGACGGGCCGGTCGGCGACGGCGACGGCGAGCCACGGAACGCCCCGCAGCGCGCTCCCGTCACCGACCTCGGCACGGGTCCCGGAGACCATGAGGTACGACCCGCCGTCGCTCCTGGCGACCCGCTCGGGAAAGGCGAGAGCGGCAACGAACCCGACCTGCCGCTCTTCCGGGGAGTCCGCCAAGGCCCCGACGCCGGCATCTTGCGGGCGGTTACGCGTGGGTGGGTGGGAAATCTCCGAAACAACGGCCCGCAGTCGCCGCACCTCACTCCGCCACCGCGAGGAGTAGGCGTCACCCCCGCGCCGAGCCCGCCGCAAGGCACCCGCCAGATCATCCCCGTACTCCCGAGGCGCCTCCTCACTCATCAGGGCGACGACCTCCGCGGCCGTCTCAGCCCCCACGACCGGAACGGAATCCACCAAGGCCCGCCCCAACCGCGGATGAAGCCCCGACCGAGCCAGAACAACACCCCGCTCAGTGGCCCGCCCGACGGCGTCGACCGCCCCCACGGCGGCCAAGACGTCCCGAGCCGCCGTCATGGCCCCACCCGGTGGCATATCGAGCAACGCCAGCCCGGACGCGTCCGGATCCCCCCAGCACGCCACCTGCAACGCGAACGCCGTCAGATCGGCCACCTTGATCTCCGGCGACGGATACCGCGGCAGACGCGCGTCCTCGGCCTCCGCCCAGCACCGGTACACCGCCCCCGGCGCCTCGCGCCCGGCCCGCCCCGCCCGCTGCCGCCCGGCCGCCTGCGACGCCCGTACCGTCGTCAGCGCGCTCAGACCGCGCGCGTGGTCCACCCGCGGCTCCCGCGCCAGCCCCGAGTCCACGACGACCCGCACGCCCGGCACCGTCAACGACGACTCCGCCACGGACGTGGCCAGCACCACCCGCCGCCGCTCCCCGGGCGCCAGCACCGCGTCCTGCACGGCCGCGGGCGCCCGCCCGTGCACCTGGAGCACCTCCACACCGTCGAGCCCCCCGAGCTGCCCGGCGACCCGGGCGATCTCCCCGACGCCCGGCAGGAAACACAGCACGTCCCCGTCCCGCTCGGCCAGTGCCCGCCGCACCACCGACGCCACGTGCGCCAGCAGCGCCGGGTCGACCCGCATCCCGTGCGGCGGCCGCACGGGACGCACCGGCGGCGCCCACACCACGTCGACCGGATGAGCCGCCCCCCGCGCCTCCACCACCGGCGCGCCGCCCAGCAAGCCCGCCCACCCCTGGGCGTCCGTCGTCGCCGACGCCGCCACCAGTCGCAGCTCGGGCCGCAGCGTCTCCCGTACGTCCCACAGGAACGCCGCCACGGTGTCGGCGTCCAGGTGCCGCTCGTGGCACTCGTCGAGCACCACCACGTCCGCCCCGGCCAGCTCCTGGTCCCGCTGGAGCCGCTGGAGCAGCACACCGGTCGTGACGACCTCCACGCGCGTGTGCCGCCCGACGACCCGTTCCCCGCGCACGGTGTAGCCGACGCTCTCGCCGGTCTTCTCGCCCAGCAGCCACGCCATCCGCCGCGCCGCCGCCCGGGCCGCGATCCGCCGCGGTTCGGCGACGACGACCCGCCGCCCGGGCCGGTCGCCCAGCAGCCCCGACAGCGCGAGCGGAACGAGCGTTGTCTTGCCGGTGCCGGGCGGCGCCACCAGCACGGCGGTGCCGTGTCCCTCCAGGGCGTCGTCCAGACCGGGCAGGGCACTGCGGACGGGCAGCGCGTCCAGGGCGTCGTAACGGATCACGCCGTCAGTCTCGTAACGGATCACGCGGTCAGTCTCGTACGCACACGAAGATCGCCGTGCCCGGGATCAGGTTCCCGCGCAGCGGCGACCAGCCGCCCCACTCGGACGTGTTCCAGGACGGCCACTCCGGCTCCACCAGGTCCACCAGCCGGAAGCCCGACGCCACGACGTCCCGGACCCGGTCGCCGAGCGTGCGGTGGTGCTCCACGTAGACCGCGCGGCCCTCCTCGTCCTGCTCGACGTAGGGCGTGCGGTCGAAGTAGGAGCCCGACACCGACAGGCCCTCCGGTCCCGGCTCGTCCGGGAAGGCCCAGCGGATCGGATGCGTCACCGAGAAGACCAGGCGGCCTCCGGGACGCAGCACCCGGCGCACCTCGCGCAGCACCTGGCGCGGGTCGGCGACGAAGGGCAGCGCCCCGTACGCCGAGCAGGCCAGGTCGAAGGAGCCGTCGGCGAAGGGCAGCGCACCGGCGTCGGCGCACACCAGGGGGAACGATCCGCCGATGCGCAGCGCGTGCTGCAACTGCCGGTGCGAGATGTCCAGGGCGACCGGGCGGGCCCCCTGGGCGGCCAGCCAGCGCGAGCACTGGGCGGCGCCGGCGCCGATCTCCAGGACGTCCAGGCCCTTCAGCTCCTCCGGCGGGCCGAGCAGCTCGGCCTCCACCTCGTCCAGCCCCTCGGGGCCCCACACGAAGCGGTCGTCGCCGAGGAACGTGCCGTGCTCGACCTGGTACTCGTCCGCGTTGCGGTCCCACCAGCCACGGTTGGCGCGGGAGCTCTCCGTGACCCCGGCGGCACGCCGGGTGGCCTCGGGTTCGGACGCTTCGGACTCTTGGATGATCGGCTCCCTCGTCGTACTCTTCCGTCCAGCCGGTCCCGGCGGCGTCACGAAGGGCGTGTCATACGGCCCACGTGGCCTCGGACGATATGACTTGTGCCGGGTATGCGGCGTTCCGTCCCGCGTGGGCGGCTTCGCGCATTGACCCTGCCCGGCTGCCCCCGTATGCTACAAGTTGCGCTGCGGGCCTGCGCACCTCAGACGTAGCAGGCTGCGCTCGCATCTGTATGTATGTCCCCTCGGTTGTCGAGGCGCCACCGTTCTTGTGTGGCGCTTCCTTGGCTGTCCGGCTTCTGCAGAGCGAAACGGGCTCCCGGCGTAGCAGTACCTACGACTTCAATGTCCGTACCGGAGCCCTTTCCCACATGACGAGCAGCACCGAGACCACCGCCACCACCCCGCAGGTAGCGGTCAACGACATCGGTAACGAGGAAGCATTCCTCGCAGCGATCGACGAGACGATCAAGTACTTCAACGACGGCGACATCGTCGACGGCGTCATCGTGAAGGTCGACCGGGACGAGGTCCTGCTCGACATCGGTTACAAGACCGAAGGTGTCATCCCGAGCCGCGAGCTCTCGATCAAGCACGACGTCGACCCGAACGAGGTCGTCGCCGTCGGCGACGAGATCGAGGCCCTGGTCCTCCAGAAGGAGGACAAGGAAGGCCGCCTGATCCTCTCGAAGAAGCGCGCCCAGTACGAGCGTGCCTGGGGCACCATCGAGAAGATCAAGGAAGAGGACGGCATCGTCACCGGTACCGTCATCGAGGTCGTCAAGGGTGGTCTCATCCTCGACATCGGCCTCCGCGGCTTCCTCCCGGCCTCCCTGGTCGAGATGCGCCGCGTCCGCGACCTCCAGCCCTACGTGGGCAAGGAGCTCGAGGCGAAGATCATCGAGCTGGACAAGAACCGCAACAACGTGGTCCTGTCCCGCCGTGCCTGGCTGGAGCAGACCCAGTCCGAGGTCCGCCAGACGTTCCTCACGACCCTCCAGAAGGGTCAGGTCCGTTCCGGCGTCGTCTCCTCGATCGTCAACTTCGGTGCCTTCGTGGACCTGGGTGGCGTCGACGGTCTGGTCCACGTCTCCGAGCTGTCCTGGAAGCACATCGACCACCCCTCCGAGGTCGTCGAGGTCGGCCAGGAGGTCACGGTCGAGGTCCTCGACGTCGACATGGACCGCGAGCGCGTCTCCCTGTCGCTGAAGGCGACCCAGGAAGACCCGTGGCAGCAGTTCGCCCGCACCCACCAGATCGGCCAGGTCGTGCCCGGCAAGGTCACGAAGCTGGTTCCGTTCGGTGCGTTCGTCCGCGTGGACGAGGGCATCGAGGGTCTGGTCCACATCTCCGAGCTGGCCGAGCGCCACGTGGAGATCCCGGAGCAGGTCGTCCAGGTCAACGACGAGATCTTCGTCAAGGTCATCGACATCGACCTCGAGCGCCGTCGCATCAGCCTCTCGCTGAAGCAGGCCAACGAGTCCTTCGGTGCCGACCCGGCCGCGGTCGAGTTCGACCCGACCCTGTACGGCATGGCCGCGTCCTACGACGACCAGGGCAACTACATCTACCCCGAGGGCTTCGACCCCGAGACCAACGACTGGCTCGAGGGCTACGAGAAGCAGCGCGAGGAGTGGGAGCGCCAGTACGCCGAGGCGCAGCAGCGCTTCGAGCAGCACCAGGCGCAGGTCATCAAGTCCCGCGAGGCGGACGCCCAGGCCGCTGCCGAGGGTGGCGAGGCCGCCGCTCCGGCCGCGTCCGGTGGCGGTTCGTACTCCTCCGAGGGCCCGGACAACTCCGGTGCGCTGGCCTCGGACGAGGCGCTCGCCGCGCTTCGCGAGAAGCTGGCCGGTGGGCAGAGCTGACGCTCGCTGACCAGTAGCTGTTCCTGACCGAGGGCTCGCACCTTTCGAGGTGCGGGCCCTCGGTGCGTGCCGGGCCCGGCTCCAGCCAAGATCGGAATTCTCCTCTTCCGGGAATGCCCATGCCGGCAACGGCGTTGTGGAGTATGAACACGAGGAGGAGCGGTCACTGTGCTTGATCCGCAGGGTTTGTACGCATGGGAGCCGAAGGGCCTGGCCGTCGTCGACATGGCGCTGGCGCAGGAGTCGGCCGGTCTTGTCATGCTCTACCACTTCGACGGATACATCGACGCGGGCGAGGCCGGCGACCAGATCGTCGACCGGGTCCTCGACTCGCTGCCCCACCAGGTCGTCGCCCGCTTCGACCACGACCGGCTCGTGGACTACCGTGCCCGCCGCCCGCTGCTGACGTTCAAGCGCGACCGCTGGAGCGACTACGAGGACCCCGCCATCGAGGTGCGCCTCGTGCAGGACGCCACCGGAGCGCCGTTCCTGCTGCTGTCCGGCCCCGAGCCGGACGTGGAATGGGAGCGCTTCGCCGCGGCCGTGAAGCAGATCGTGGAGCGGCTCGGCGTCCGCCTGTCCGTGAACTTCCACGGCATCCCCATGGGCGTCCCGCACACCCGGCCGGTCGGCCTCACGCCGCACGGCAACCGCACGGACCTCGTCCCGGGCCACCGCAGCCCGTTCGACGAGGCGCAGGTGCCCGGCAGCGCCGAGTCGCTCATCGAGTACCGCCTGCTCCAGGCCGGGCACGACGTGCTCGGCGTCGCCGCCCACGTCCCGCACTACATCGCCCGCTCCCCGTACCCGGACGCGGCCCTGACGGTCCTGGAGGCCATCACGGCGGCGACCGGACTGGTGCTGCCCGGCATCGCCCACGCCCTGCGCTCGGACGCCCACCGCACCCAGACGGAGATCGACCGGCAGATCCGCGAGGGCGACGAGGACCTCACCGCCCTCGTCGAGGGCCTGGAGCACCAGTACGACGCCGTGGCCGGCGCGGAAACCCGCGGCAACATGCTCGCCGAGCCCGTCGACATCCCGTCGGCGGACGAAATCGGCCGTGAGTTCGAAAAGTTCCTGGCGGAGAGAGAAGGCGACGGCTGACGCGCCCCGCCCGGGGCGTGGGCCCGTGCCGAGACGCGGCTGCACCGCGGGGCGCTCCCGGCCCCCACGGGTGCGCACCTGCCGTACGGCCTCCCCGGCGGAGCGTCTACGCTGCGGCACATGCTGAAGGTGGGCCTGACCGGTGGTATCGGCGCCGGCAAGAGTGAGGTGTCACGGCTGCTCGTCGAGTGCGGCGCCGTGCTGATCGACGCGGACCGCATCGCCCGGGAGGTCGTCGCACCCGGTACCCCGGGCCTCGCCTCGGTCGTGGAGGCCTTCGGCGAGGAGGTCCTCACCGCCGACGGCAGCCTGGACCGGCCCAAGCTCGGCTCCATCGTCTTCTCCGACCCGGCCAAGCTCGCCACCCTCAACTCGATCGTGCACCCCCTGGTGGGCGCCCGCTCCCGCGAACTGGAGGAGGCCGCCGCCGAGGACGCGGTCGTCGTCCACGACGTCCCGCTCCTCACGGAGAACGGCCTGGCGCCGCTCTACGACGTCGTGATCGTCGTCGACGCGAGCCCCGAGACCCAGCTCGACCGGCTCCTGACGCGGCGCGGCATGACCGAGAAGGACGCCCGCGCGCGGATGGCCGCCCAGGCGACACGCGAGCAGCGCCGGGAGATCGCGGACGTCGTCATCGACAACGACGTGCCGCTGGAGGAGCTGGAGCGCCGCGTGCGGGAGGTGTGGACGGAGCTGCTGCGCAGGTCCCGGGCGTCCCGGCCGTCCCCTCAGGAATAGCGGCCCCCCGAGGGGGCGTTGAACCTGCGCAGTGAGGGAAGGACTCTGCCGTGCCCGAGACCAGCGGTTCGACCGGACGTACCCCGGAGACGAACGTCATCGACTTCCGCGCCGCCGAACAACTGCTCGCGGCGCGGGACCCGCGGGGCGCGGTGAAGCTGCTCGACTCGGTCATCGCCGCGCACCCGGAGAACACCGCCGCGCGGTTGCTGCGGGCGCGTGCCTTCTTCGCCGCGGCGCAGCTGAGGCCGGCCGAGCTGGAGTTCTCCATCGTGCTGGAGCGCGAGCCGGACAACGCGTTCGCGCACTTCGCACTCGCCCGCACCTTTGAGCGGCAGGGCCGCCCCGACCAGGCGAAACGCCATTTCCGCCTGGCGGCCGCGCTGGATCCGAACCCGGAGTTCCTGAAGGCGGCGCGCTTCGAGTCCTGAGCCCGGCCCCGCCCCCTCAGGGGCGGTCGTCCGGTGGCCGGTAGGGCGGGATGTCGGGGCCCGGCTGGTAGTGCGGGCCCTGGCGGATGTGCCGGAGGACGACGGCGAGGTCGACCGTGACCACCAGGAGCAGCACGCCGCAGGCGATGGCCCAGCCGGGCCGCCCGGCGAGCGCGAACGCGACCGTCCCGACGAGCGCCCAGAGCAGCCCCCACAGGCTCAGCCAGAAGCGCGCCCGCAGGGCACTGCGCGCGGTCCTCGGTTCACTGCCGGTACGCATCGTCCGATCACCACTCCTTCTTTGCAACGTACTCTTCCCGGCAAGGGTCCACCAAAGGCCGACAGGGGGAGTCGTGCTGCCGGGCGCCGACGCCTTGCCCGAGATCCTTCGAGATTCGGCTCGCCGAGGGCCTCGCCGAGCGCCTCGCCGAGGCCCCGGCGGCCCTGGGCCCGTACTTCTCCGTGTACGTGTTCCACTGGGCCGGCTCCAGTTCGAGCGGGCGCGGCTCGGGGAGCGGGCCGTCGGGGACCACCTGCGGGCCGGCGGCCACTGGTACGGGGCACGGCTGGTTCCTGCTGTAGTCGCTGGAGCTTCCCCCTGGAGCTGTCTGCCGGTTCACTCGGTCGGGTGAAGGCGGGCGGGAGGGGAACGGCTGTGCGGGGGCGGCCCGTTGGACGGGCATGGAGCTGAAAATGCGTGAGGGGTACGAGGGGACGGGACCCGGGGCCATCACCCCGGACGGCTGCGCGGTGGAGCTCTACTCACGGCTCCCCGTCGGGGAGGAACCGGCCATCATCGCCGCCGCGGTGCCCGAGGGCGCCCGCATCCTGGAACTGGGCAGCGGCGTCGGGCGCATGACGCATGGACTGCTGGAGCGCGGGTTCACGGTCACAGCGGTGGACGAGTCCGCCGACATGCTGGAGCGCGTACGCGGCGCGCGGACGATATGCAGCCCGATCGAGGAACTGGACCTGGGCGAGACGTTCGACGTGGTGCTGCTCGCGTCGTTCCTCGTGCACACGGGAAACCCTGAGGTGCGGCGGGGCCTGCTGCGCACCTGTACGCGTCATGTCACCGAAGACGGCTGCGTGCTGATCCAGCGGGAGGGAGAGGACTACCACTCGAACGTACCGCGCGAGCGGGTGGACCCCAGCGGCTTCACCGTGCGCATCGTCTCCTCGGAGCCGGTCGGCGACGGGGTCAACTCGGTCCGCGCGGAGTACGAGTTCCCGGACGCGGTCTGGACGCAGACGTTCCGAGCCCGGCCGCTGACCAAGGAACAGTTCGAGGAAGCACTGGAGGAGGCGGGGCTGAGGGTCGACCGGTATCTGACGGAGGATCGCATATGGGTGAGGGCGGTGCCGACGGGCAAGGCCGCCTAGGCGCGCCCGGCCGGCGGCCGTCCACGAGGCGAGCAAGTCAGGGGCCAATTCCGCCGGGCGATGAGTTCCAGGGCGAGGGGCGGTCTACCTCTGCGACACCAGCACCTCCCGCTTCCCCCAGGAGACTTCCATGTCCGAGAACACCGCTTCCGTCAGCGCCGTCCCTTCCACCTCCTCCGCCCCCGCCGCCCCGACCGGCGTCGTCATCGCCGAGTCCGCGACCGCCCGCGGGCGGCGTGCCCGGATCGCGCTGCGAGGTCTGCAGATCCTGCTCGCCCTCTTCTACGCGGTCGCGAGCGCCCTGCCCAAGCTGATCGGGCACGCCTCGGCTGCCGAGTCCTTCGACGAGCTGGGTTGGGGCAGCGCGGGGATGTACACCATCGGAGCACTCGAACTGGCCGGTGCGGTCGCCCTGTTGATCCCGGTGCTGCAGTCGGTGGCGGCGATGGCGCTGGGCGCATTGATGGTGGGCGCGTTCATCGTGCAGATAGCCGTCTTCGACGGGCAGTACGCGGCGACACCGCTCATCCTGCTCGTGCCGCTCGCCCTCATCGCCTGGGCGCGGCGGGGGCACAACGCCGATCTGCTGCGGCTGCTGCGGCGAGCGGCGTGAGCGTGCCGCGTGCGACGGGGTGGTGCCGTGTTCCGCCGCCCCGCCTGCCCGTCGGGACGCTCCGCTCAGGGCCGCGGTTTGCCCGAGCCGCTGCCGAAGCCGCCGGGACCGAAGCCTCCAGGGCCGGGGCCGCCGCCGAGGTTGCCGCCGGGGCCTGCCAGTCCGCGGAGGCGTTCCAGTTCGCGGCGGTCCCGCTTCGTCGGGCGGCCCGCGCCGCGGTCGCGGATCCCGGCCGGGGCGACGGCCTCGCGGGGCGGGGGCGGCGGGGAGTTGTCGATGTAGCACTGGGCGGCCACGGGAGCGCCGACCCGCTTGCGGATCAGCCGCTTGACGACGACGACCCGCTCCCGGCCCTCGTGCCGCAGGCGCACCTCGTCACCGACGCGCACGGCGTGGGCGGGCTTCACGCGCTCGCCGTTGACGCGCACGTGCCCGCCCCGGCAGGCCGTGGCGCCCAGGGAACGGGTCTTGACGAGGCGTACGGACCAGATCCAGCTGTCGACGCGGACGGTCTCGCCGCGCTGCGGCCCGGCGGCCTCCGCGGCGGCGATGGCGGCGGCGATCTTCGGATCCAGCGTCTTCGCCAGCCCGGTGCCGCTCGCCTCCCCGGTGCCGCTCGCCTCCCCGGCGCTGCCCTCGGAGCCGCTCGCCTCGGCCGGCGAGGCGTTCGCGGGCGACGTGTCGGCGGGCGGCGGGGCACCGGCCGCCGTGTCGTCGCTCCCGCCCGTCCTGTCGTACTCCGCACCTCGTGAAGCCATGTCCCCGACCTTAGCCCTCCCCGTGCCCGGGACGGGCGGGCATTTCGGGCTCCGTCCAAATCCGCCAAACAACTTTTGCAAAAATAGTTTTGCCATGGGAGGGATGCGGCTTACTCTCCCCGCATGGACAGCGACGAGCACGGACGCGTACTGGATCCCGAGCGCGACACCGCCGCACTGAAGGCTCTCACCCACCCCCTGCGCATCCAGCTGCTCGGGCTGCTGCGGCAGGACGGGCCGGCCACGGCCAGCGAGCTCGCCGCGCGGACGGGGGAGTCGTCGGCGTCGACCAGTTACCACCTGCGAGTGCTGGCGAAGTACGCGTTCATCGCGGAGGCCGAGCACCGGGACGGGCGGGAGCGGCGCTGGCGGGCGCTGCACACCGTGACCTCCTGGAGCAACGAGACGATGGAGTCCTCGGCGGCGGGCCGGGCCTTCGTCAGCCTGGCGCGGCGGCGGCAGATCGAGCACCTGGAGTCGGCCCTCGTCCGGCACGAGACGGACATGGCCGCCGGGCGGCTCGGTCAGGAGTGGGTGGAGCCGTCCGGGATCAGCGACCTGATGCCGCGGCTGACGGCCGGGTCGCTCACGGAACTCTGGGAGACGATCGCCCGGAAGCTGGAGGAACTGACCGCCCGGGACGCGGAGGACCCGCGCGCCGCACAGGTCGTGCTCCTCACCGCCGGCCTGCCGCTCGCCCCGCGTGAACGGGATGACAGGACGCGTGAACGGGATGACAGCACGCGCGAACAGGACGCCGCCACGGCGGAGGACACGGCCCACGAGGGCACGTCGTGACCGACCCCATGACCGGCCTCGTGACCGAGTCGACCGTAATCCGGACCGCTCGCCGCCGTTACGTCACCGTCTGCGCGCTCCTCTGGCTGCCGCCGGGCCTGGGCCTGGCCTCGATGGTGCTGCTGTTCGGCGAGCGCGGCATGTCCCTGGCCGCCGTGGCGGGGCTCTTCGCGGCCCACTCCCTGACCGTGGCCGCGCTGGAACTGCCCACTGGCGGGCTCTCCGACGTCCTCGGGCGCCGGCCGGTCCTGGCCATGTCGGGTGCGCTCAACGTGGTCGCCTGCGTCCTGGTCGGACTCGGCACCACCGCCTGGGTGCTCACCGTCGGCATGGTGCTGATGGGCGTGGCCCGTGCCCTGGCCAGCGGTACCGCGGAGGCCTGGTACGTCGACACGGTCCAGGCATGCTCCGGCCCCGACGCCGAACTGCGCACGGGCCTGGCCCGGGGCGGCTCCGCGACCTCCGCGGCGCTCGCGGCCGGCCTCCTGCTCGGCGGGGCCCTGCCCTGGCTGCTCGGTCTGGGCCCCGACCTCGGCGCGAGGCTGAGCGAGGCGACATCCGGGTCGGTGCTGCCGCTGTCCGTCCCGATGCTGCTGGGAGCCGCGGTCCGGGTCGTCTTCGTCTGCTACGTCCTGGCCGCCCTGCGCGAGCCGGCGCGACCGCCCGCCACCCTGCGCTCCGTACTGCGCGGTGTCCCCGTCACGGTCCTGGGCGGGCTGCGGCTGGGCGGACGGGACGCGCTGGTCCGCCGGGTCCTGCTCACCGCCGCGGCCGTCGGCAGTGCCCTGGCCACCGTCGAACTGCTGATACCGGGCCGTACCGTCGCGCTGACCGGCGCGACCGGCTCCGGGGCGATGGTCTACGCCGTACTCGCCTGCGGCGGCTTCGTCTGCTTCGGCGTCGGCAGCCACCTCGCGCCTTTCGCCGCCCGGGTCGCGGGCGGTGGCGAGCGGGCCGTGCTGGTCTGCCTCGCGGCCGGGGCGGGCGGGCTGCTGCTGCTCGGCGTCACCGCCTCCGCCACGCACCCCGTGACCACGGCCCTCGCGGTCGCCGGCTTCGGCCTGGTCTACCTCGGTCTCGGTGCGGCGTCCCCGAACGAGAACGACCTGCTGCACCGACGCGTCCCCAGCGCGGGCCGCGCCACCGCCCTGTCCGTCCAGTCCCTCGCCCAGCAGCTGGTCGGCGCGCTCGTCGGCCTGCTCGTCGGGGCGCTCCGGCCGGGCCCGCTGCCCTGGCTGCTGACGAGCGTCGGGCTGCTGGCCGGAGCCGTGCTCTGGCGCCGGGGCCGCGAGGAACGGACGACGTCGTCCGCACCGACGACCGCGTCCGCACGTGCGCCTACGGTGGAGTGATGAACGCCAGCGGTCTCCCCCTCCTCGACCGGCGCATCGCGGACTGCCGGGCCTGCCCCCGACTGGTCGCCTGGCGTGAGGAGGTGGCCCGTGCCAAGCGGGCCGCCTTCGCGGACTGGACGTACTGGGGCCGGCCGGTGCCCGGCTTCGGACCGGCGGACGCCCGGCTGCTGATCGTGGGGCTGGCGCCCGCGGCCCACGGCGGGAATCGCACGGGCCGGATGTTCACCGGCGACCGCTCGGGGGACGTGCTGTACGAGGCGCTGTACGACGTGGGCCTCGCCTCCCAGCCGACCGCCGTGCACGCCCACGACGGTCTGGAGCTGTACGGCGTGCGCGTCACCTCGCCCGTGCACTGCGCCCCGCCCGCCAACAAGCCCACCCCCGAGGAGCGGGACACCTGCCGCCCCTGGCTCGTGCAGGAACTGCGGCTGCTGCGCCCGACGCTGCGCGCCGTGGTGGTGCTCGGCGGCTTCGGCTGGCAGGCCGCGCTGCCCGCGTTCGCCGAGGCGGGCTGGCCCGTGCCCCGGCCCCGGCCCGCCTTCGCCCACGGGGCCCGCTACCTCCTGGGCGACCTGGAGCTCTTCGGCTGCTTCCACGTCAGCCAGCGGAACACCTTCACCGGCCGGCTCACCCCCGCGATGCTGCGCGACGTGCTGCGGACGGCCGGGCGAGCGGCGGGCCTGCCCACCGGCACTCCCTAGGGAGCCTCCCCGCCGAACAGGTGGCGGACCGTGGAGCGGTAGTTGGTCCGCACGTGCGTGAGCGCGTGCGCGCGGGCCCGGTCCGGGTCGCCCGAGGCGATCGCCTCGTACAGTTCGCGGTGCTCCACCAGGAGCTGGGGCCACTCCTCGTTGCGCCGGGTCATCCAGCGCAGCCGGCCGGCGACCGGTTCCAGGGCCTCGGTCAGCAGGCTGTTGCCGGCCATCGCCACGATGCGGTCGTGCAGGCGGCTGTTGACGTCCGTGATGGTCTCGGCGTCCCCGGCCTCGGTGGCGGCCGCCGCGCGGTCGAGGAGTTCCCGGACCTCGGCCAGGTCCTGCGGGGTCGCGCGGGTGGCGGCGAGTCCGGCGGCGTAGACCTCCAGGGCTTCTCGCAGTTCGAACAGTTCCTTGACGTCGGTCGGGGTGAGACGGCGTACTACCGTGCGGCGGGGTGTCTCGAAGTGGACGAAACCCTCGGCCACGAGGGCCCGGATCGCCTCCCGTACGGGCACGCGCGAGACACCGAAACGCTCCGCCAGCTCCCGTTCGACCAGGCGGTCGCCGGGACGGAGGCTGCCCGCGATGATCTCCTGGCGCAGATCGGCCGTGACGCGCTCGCGCATCGCTCCGAGGGGTTCGATCTTCGTCATGCAGCCCATCTTCGTCGACGCGAGGTGTCTTTTACGCAGCGTTAACAAGAGCGACATCGGTCAGAACGGTTGACGAGGAGACCATGGCGCAGTTTGGTATACCAAACACATCGCAGGGCGCCCCCACCCCAACCCTGCGGAGCAGTCCTCCGTCGTCCCCTTGCTCATGGAGGCCCCCGTGTCCCTGGCCGACCGTGCCGCAGCCACCGGCACCCCAGCGTTCGTCCCCGATCCCCGGCTCACCAACGAAGACCTCGCCCCCGCGAAGAAGCGCAACTGGAAGGTCTTCGACCTCTTCGCCATGTGGATGTCCGACGTCCACAACCTCGGCAACTACACCTTCGCCGCCGGACTGCTCTTCCTGGGCATGAACGTCTGGCAGATCTTCACGTCCCTGCTCGTCGGCTTCGTGATCATCTACATCGGAATGAACTGGATGGGGAAGATCGGCCAGCGCCACGGCGTGCCCTTCCCGGTGGTCAGCCGGATCGCCTTCGGTATCTGGGGCGCCAACATCCCGGCGCTGATCAGGGCCGTGATCGCCATCATGTGGTACGGCATCCAGACCTACCTCGCCTCCGTCGCCGTCAACGTGATGCTGCTCGCCGCCTGGCCGGGCCTGGAGTCGTGGACGCACAACTCCTTCCTCGGGCTGGACGCGCTCGGCTGGATCTCCTTCATCGCCCTGTGGCTGGTCCAGGCGGCGATCATCAGCCGGGGCATGGAATCGGTCCGCAAGTTCCAGGACTTCTGCGGCCCGGCGATCTGGCTCGTGATGATCGCGCTGGCCGTGTGGATCCTCGCCAAGGCCGGCTGGACGATCTCGCTGACCTCGACCCCGCACCCGGTCTCCGTCGGTGAGCAGTGGCGCCAGTGGTTCGGCGCGATCGGCCTGGTCCTCGCCACCTACGGCACCCTGATGCTGAACTTCTGCGACTTCTCCCGCTTCTCGCCCGACTATCGGACGGTCAAGCGCGGCAACTTCTGGGGCCTGCCCATCAACTCCACGGCCTTCGTGATCGTGTCGGTCATCGTCACCGCGGGCGCCTTCGAGGTCTTCGGCAAGGAGATCACCGACCCGGCCTACCTGGTCGCCGAGATCGGCAACACCTGGGTGCTCGTGCTGGGCGCGCTGACCTTCGCCATCGCCACCATGGGCGTCAACATCGTCGCCAACTTCGTCTCGCCGGCGTACGACCTCGCCAACGTCTGGCCGCAGAAGATCACGTTCAAGGTCGGCGGCATGATCAGCACCGTCGCGGCGCTGCTCGTCACCCCCTGGAACCTCTTCTCCAACCCGACCGTCGTGAACTACTTCCTCGGCGGCCTCGGCGCCTTCCTCGGCCCGCTGTTCGGCGTGATCATGGTCGACTACTACTGGGTCAAGCGTGGCCGCGTGAACGTCGACGAACTGTTCGACGCCACGCCCGGCTCCCGCTACCACTACCGCAAGGGCTTCAACCCCAAGGCGCTGTGGGCGTTCCTGCCTGCGGCCGGCGTCGCGGCGGTGCTCGCCCTGGTGAAGACCTTCAGCGACGTCGCCCCGTACTCCTGGTTCATCGGCACGGCGCTCGCCGCCGGACTGTACGCGGCGCTGTGCCGCCCCGAGCGCGCCACCGCGGAGGTCTGAGAGACGTGCGGATCGTCGTCACCAACTGCAACACCACGCAGGAGATGACCGAGGAGATCGTACGAGGTGCCCGGGCCGCCGCAGGCCCGGGCACCACCGTGACCGGACTGACCCCCGCCTGGGGGCCCGAGTCCGCCGAGGGCTGGCTCGACAGCTACCTGTCCGCCGCGGCCGTCCTCGACACGCTGCGGACCTACGACGGACCGCCGTACGACGCCGTGGTCATGGCCGGTTTCGGGGAGCACGGGCGCGAAGGCGTACGGGAACTGGTCGACGTCCCGGTCGTCGACATCACGGAGGCCGCGGCCCACCTCGCCTGCCTGCTGGGCCGCCGCTACGGCGTCGTCACCACGCTGGAGCGGTCCCGCGGGCAGATCGAGGACAGCCTGGAGACGGCGGGCGTGGCGCGCAACTGCGCCGCGGTCGTCGGCACGGGCCTGAACGTCCTCGACCTCGGGGACGACGAGCGCACCGAGACGGCCTTCCTGGCCGCCGCCGAACGGGCGTGCGCGGCCGGCGCCGAGGTGCTCGTGCTGGGCTGCGCCGGCATGACCGGCCTGCAACGGGTGGTCGGCGAGAAACTGGGCCTGCCCGTCGTCGACGGGGTCGCCGCGGCGGTCAGACTGGCCGAGTCGCTGGTGGCGCTGGGGCTGACGACCAGCCGGGTGGGGAGCTACGCCGAGCCGCTGCCGAAACGCAGGGTGTGGGGGAGGCCGGACGGCAGTGGCTCATGACGGTCCGTCGCGCGTGACGTCGTCGCGATGGGCCCCGTAGAGATCCACCTGGCGGGCCATGACCTCCCGCATCGAGGTGCCGCGCGGGATGCCGTACACGGTCCCGGGGAAGTCCAGCGCCTCCTGGATCTGCCACAGCTCGTCGTGCTCGCCGGGGGCGAAGAGGCGGGCCCGGGGCGCTCCCGCGGCGATCCAGCCGATGGGCAGGACGGTGCCGGGCGGCAGCACGGAGTTGACGTGCAGCACACTGTGGATCCGCAGCTCCGAGCCGGCGCCCGCGACGGCCCCCGGGAAGACGCAGGCGCCGGTCGCCACGAAGACCTCGTCCTCCAGGGTTCCCCCGTTGACATGGGCGTGCGGCCCGACGAGCACGGCGTCACCGATCACGGCCGGGTGCCGGGCCCGCCCCCGCACCAGGGCGTTCTCCATGACGACGACGTCCGAGCCGACCCGCACCTCCCCGTCCTCCGCGGTGAGCACGGCCCCGTGCAGCACGCGACTGCGCTCACCGAGGACGACGGCCCCGCACAGCACGGCCGTGGGAGCGACGTACGCGGACTCGGGGACGACGGGGCGCTGCCCGCGGTGCTCGATCAACATGGGGGACTCCTGCGGCCGGACGGCCGATCGAGAACGACGGGCCGGGCGCTAGTCGGGAACGACGGCTGTCGCCGTAATCTCCACCAGTTGCCCCGTGTACCCGAGGCACGCCACGCCGATCAGCGTCGAGGAGTGCGGTCCGGTGCTGAGTCCGGACGACTCGACGACAGCCCAGACGGCGGAGAGCACGGCCGGCTCGTCGGCCACGACGTACACGTCGGTCGACACGACGTGCGCCAGGTCGCTGCCGACGGCGTCGAGCTGCTCCCGCAGATTGGCGATCACCTGCTCGGCCTGCCGTACGGGATCCCCCGGGCCGACGAGTTCGCCGCGGGCGTCAAGCGGCACGGACCCGGCGAGGAAGGCCAGCCTGGTGCCCGCCTCGACGACGGAGGCGTGGGAGTAGGTGGGGGGCGGGAAGAGGCTCGGGACGGTGACGCGCTGGATCACGGGATCTCCGATCGGGGCGGCGACAGGGCAACCCACCGATCATGCGGAGCGCCGGCCCCGAACGCACCCGTATTTCGTTTCGCGCCGACCGGGCGATCCCCCTACGCTTTCCGGACCCCGACCGCCGAGGAGCCCGCCGTGCCCACCCTGCCGGACCAGACCTTCCTCGACACCACCGCCGACCGCCTCGCCGCCCTCCCCACCGTCCGGGCCGTCACCCTGGGCGGCTCCCGGGCCCAGGGCACCGAACGACCCGACAGCGACTGGGACTTGGCGATCTACTACCGGGGCGCCTTCGACCCCGACGACCTCCGGGCGGTCGGCTGGGAGGGCGAGGTCTCCGAGCTCGGCGCGTGGGGCGGCGGCGTCTTCAACGGAGGTGCCTGGCTGACGATCGACGGCCGGCGCGTGGACGTCCACTACCGGGACCTCGACGTCGTGGACCACGAGTGGGCGGAGGCCGAGGAGGGCCGTTTCCGCGTCGAGCCCCTGATGTTCCACCTGGCGGGCATCCCGACGTACCTCCTCGTCGCCGAACTCGCCGTCAACAAGGTGCTGCGGGGCGCCCTGCGACGCCCCACGACCTACCCGCCGGCACTGCGCGAGACGGCCCCGCCCCACTGGCACGGCATGGCCGCGGCCACTCTCGCGTACGCGAAGGCGGGCCACGCCCGCAAGGGCGCAGTCACCCAGGTCGCGGGCGCGATCGCCCTCGCGGCGACCCAGACCGCGCACGCGGTGCTGGCGGCGCGCGGCGAGTGGGTCACCAACGAGAAGGGACTCGTGGCCCGGGCTGGTCTGGGCGAGGTGGACGCCCTCGTCGCGAGCCTGACGGCGACACCTGACGCCCTCGTCCGGGCGGTCGCCGACGCGGAGGCGCTGTTCCGCGCCGCAGGAGCCGGCGCAGCTCCCTGAGGGCGGCCCCTCAGTGCCGGGCGAACTGGACGCGGGTCGCCTGCACGGCGTCCGGGCGCACGGTGACGCCCTCGACGGTGAGTTGTTCGCCGTAGATGTCGGTGAGCCTGAGGGAGCCGCCGCAGCCGGTGCCGTCGGGGGAGAGGAAGTAGTTGTACTCGGTGCGGGTCAGGCGGTGCCAGCCGCTGCCGGTGGCGACCTCCAGCCGGGCCAGCGGATTGCGGTGGCCGAGGGCCTGGACGGCGCACCAGTGGCGGCTGGAGCCGGTCTTGTAGCGGATCGAGACCGTCTCGGACGTGCTCGGGCTCAGCAGGCTCCAGGTGATCGGTATCCGGCCCGCGGACAGACCGGCGAGCTTCGCGAAGGCCTCCTTACTGAGGTCGAGCTGCCCGGGGGCGCAGGGCAGCGGGCACTCGTTGGTGATCCGGACCGTGACGGAGGCGCCGTTCGCCGCGCGAACGAGGACGTACGCCCCGCACGCCTTGGACGTCTCGTAGTCGGTGTGGTTCATCGCCGCGACCATGAGGTCGGGGCTCGGGCCGTACAGACACGCGCCGTTACCGTCCGCGGCGTCGTAGTGGGTGGCGACGCCCTGGTAGGTGGTCCCGGGCTTGATCCGGCCGGCGAGCGGCGCGCTGCCGGACACCGGCCGGGGCGTGGGCTGGGCAGCGCGTGTGGGTGACGAGCGCTCCGACGGGGCGGCCATGGCGGGCTTCGGGGACGGAGAGGCCGTTGACGGCTTGGGCTTGGCCTTGGGCGTGGACTTGGACTTCGGCTCGGGCGTCGGCGCCGTCGGGGAGGCGCTTCCCTGCGCGCCGGCGACGGGCGTGACCGTGGCCGACGCGGAACCGGCATCCCGGTCCGGGCGGAGAGCCACCACCAGCGATACGACGAGCACGGCAGCCGCCACGACGACAGCGGAGACGAGGGCGGTGTGTCGCCGCGTGCGGGGCGGGCGGCGGTGGGAACGGGATGCCACGGACAGGTCCTTACGTCGTTCGGGAGAACACGACTTCCGACTCATCAGTGGCCGCCGGGGCCGCAAAGGTTGCCGACGGCTTCTGGAACGGGGCGCGATCCCTGCTTGACGTCAGCCCCGGGCGGCGTACGACAAGAAGTCGGCCCAAGCCGCCGGGGACAGGGCGAGTCGCGGACTCTGCTGGTCCTTGGAGTCCCGGACGTGGATCGTGGCGGGAGTGAGAGCCACTTCGACGCAGTCGTCGCCCTGCGAGCCGCTGTAACTGCTCTTGAACCAGGCGAGTTCGGACGTGCTGCTGCTCATAGCGCTCCTCGCGTTCGCTCCAGCAGACTCCTGGAGTCCTCGGGGGTGAGAGCCTGCGAGCGCAGTTTCGCATACCGGTGGTGGAGCAGGCTGATCTCTTTCCGGTCCGAGATGAGACGGCCGTTTTGCTGCCCTTCCGAGTACGCGAACCACTGATTGTCCGGAGTTTCCAGAAGCCGGACTGGCCCATCCAACCCGGCATGCACGGGCTGCCGCAGCGGCATGACCTGCACCTCCACGTTCCAGTGCCGGTCGATGACGTCGATCAAACGGTCCAACTGCCCCCGCATGACGTCCGTCCCTCCCGTACCCCGCGCCAGCACCGCCTCCTCGACGATGAAACTGAACGCGCACGCCGGCTTCCGCCTCGTCGACAGCAACTCCTGCCGCGCCAGGCGCGCAGCGGTCCGCTCGTTCAGCTCCTCCTCGTCGGGATTCGGCGGCACGCTCAGGGACACCGCCCGCATGTACGCCTCGGTCTGCAACAACCCCGGCACGACCCGGCACTCGTACGTGTACAGGCTGATCGCCGTCGCCTCGAGCCTCGCCCACTGCCGGAACCACGCCGCCAGCCCCGGTTGCCGCGCCAGGCACCCCGCCGCCCTCCGCAACGCGCCGAGGTTGCCCAGCGCCTCCTCCGCCCGTTCCACGAACGCCGGATCCGGCATCCGCCGCCCCTGCTCCGCCGACGCCACGGTGTGTTTGGAGTAGCGGACCAGATCGCCCAACTCCGCCCGGCTCAGCCCCGCGTGTTCCCGCAGGGCCTGGACCACCGCCCCGAACGTCCGCAGACTGTCGGATGACTCCGGCTCGCCCCCGGTCCCCGTCCCCGTCATGCTGTCCGCCACCATCGGCAACCTCCCGAGCACCCGCCCCGTCGCCCACATCGAGCCCGTCCATGGTTACGGACCGTCACATGTACTGTCCAGTCGGTGACCGCGTACGCTGCCGCGGCGTACGCGGTGGATCGCTGGCGAAGTGGCGCTCAGGGCCGCTGGATCGGGGCATTACCGCAGTTCCAGCCTCACGACGCCCTAAGGCGTCGTCTCACGTGGTGGCTGTGTATCCGGGCTTGTTCAGCTACTCCGCCACGCTCGCGATGAACATGTGGATCTCGGCGGTGAGGTTGCGCATGTCCTCCCCTGCCGCGTGCACCGTGGTGGTCTCGAACTGCCATTCCTCGGAGGGTGCCCTGTCGCGGATTCCCCAGCTCAGTCGGACGTGGCCGCCAGGGTGGTGTTCCGCTGAGAGGGTCAGGTCGTAGCAGAGGGAGTGCCAGGTGCGCGCTCCTTCCCAGCCCCGGAAGTCTTCGGCAAGTGAGGTGAGGAAGGTGTCGAGACCGTCGCCGCCCCAGGTCTCCACCGAGGTCTCGACACTTCCCCAGGGTCCGCGGGCCCTGACGAGGAAGTCGAGTGTTGGCTCGTCCTCGTACCGCCGGGACGGCTCCGAGAGCAGTAGGCGTGCGGGCCCGGAGCCCCCCACCTGGACCACAGGGCGGCCGAAATCGTCGTAGTCGATCATGTGGTCAGGTTAGAAGGCCGGGCTGGGCAGCCGTCGCGATCTCGGACGGGCCGACATCGGGCGGGCCGCTTCGAGGCATGATCGCCAGCTATGGCGGTGGAACGACGCCGCAGACCCGTCTACCTCCGTGCAGACAAAGGGTGTGGGGAAACGCGGCACGATTCCCCTCATGACAGCCGTGCAGCGCATTGACATCGACGACCCCGAAGTCGACATGGACGGCTCGGAGCGCTTGTACTACAGCGGCCGGCCGTTCACCGGCGAGGTGACCGAACACCTCGGCGAGAGCCTGGTCAGCCTCGACAGCTACGTCGACGGGTACAAGAACGGGCCGTCCCGCGAGTGGTACCAGGACGGCACTCTTCGCTCGGAGGGAACACTGCGGGCAGGGCTGGCCGTAGGTGAATTCAGGGAATGGCATTCCAATGGCGTGCTCGCTGCGAGACAAGTGTTCGCCGAGAACGGGATGACGCTCCTGGAGGAGCACACGTGGGACGAGCACGGCCGCCCGACTCGGACCTGGCGGAAGGGCGCGTGAACGTCCACCGACGGAACAGGTCGATGAAGCCCTCGACCGAGTCCGAGCGGACGCTCAGCGGTTGCCTCCTTTCCGTATCCGGTCATGCCATGGCGCTGGTCAGGTGCTCGTTGAGCTGTGCGAGGCGATGCAGGGCTGCGAGGTCGGTGCCGTCGCCGAGGGTGTAGTGCAGGGCGGGGCGGGCCTTAGGGCCGAGAAGGGCCGGGCGCGTTCCCGGCATGGACTGGGCGTGAGTGCGGCCGATGGTGGTCACGGCGTCGGGGCCCAAGGTGAAGGAGAGCGGGATCGGGGGCGGCTCGTGGTGGGGCGGGGTGGTCAGGTCGGCCCGGGCGGGGCGCAGGTGGGTGAGCATGGAGGTCAGGTGGTGCCGCGTGGCGAGCGTCTCGGCCAGTTCGGGCAGGGAGTCGACGGGTGGGTGCCGGCCGGCTGCGTAGCCGAGGGCGAGGGTGATGTGCTCCTCGACTCCGGCTCGGGTGTGGGTGACACGGAAGGTCGCGATCGCCGGGCGGTCAGGGGCGCCGACGGCGATCAGCCAGGTGGGGGCCGACCTCTGGGCACGGGAGCGGGCCAACTCGGTCAACTGCCTTGGTGACCACGGCAGGTTGACGGGCTCGGCGGTTGACCAGCCGGCCGGCGGGTTGCCGGTGAGGCTCTGCCAGCAGGCTTCCAGTGCTCCGCCGAGGAGAAGCTGTTCGGTGGCCGGGTGGGTGGTACGGACGGTCAGAATCAGTTGCTGCTCGCCGTCGGTGCGGGCGGCCGGAGTCGACGTGAAGGTGTCCGCGAGCTGGAAACCACCGCCTTCGGCCGGGGCGGGGGCGAAGCGGCCCTCATGCCAGTGCAGTACGGCGCCGGAGAGCCCGTCGTAGTAGCCGCCCTTGGGGCCCCGGACGACCCAGCGGGCGGGCAGGCCGGTGAGCAGAGCGCGCGTGGGCAGGGTCAGGCGAGAACTGGGAGGCGTGACGACCTGCAGTTCGCGGTCCGATGTGACGGCGCGGTGCAGGAGGTCGCTGAACCAGGTGGTCGCGGCGACGACTGGGCGGTCCTGGAACACCACGGCCGCCCTGTCGGTGAGCACATCGACGTCGAGTGGGTCGTCGCCTGCTGCGGAGGAGGCCTGCCCTTCCGCGGCGTCCGCGAAAGGGACGGGCACGACGCCCGTACGGGCGGCACCGGGCGGCCATGTACTGCCACCCAGCACGGCGGTCAGGCGTCCTGCCACCGACCCGGCCAGCCGCTGTGCCTCTTCCACGGCAGCTGTGGCCCGCACCTCGGTCCACCACATCGGCGTCTCCTCCGGCACGCTCCCGCCGAACAAACGACCGATCTCGCCCGGGACTTGAAGGAAGAGCGGCACCTCCACGGTCACCAGGGGCCGCCCGTCCGGCGCGTGGAGCCGGACCGCGGCGCCCTCGGAAGCACTGTCCACCCGCAGATCGGGGCCGCCCGCATACAACGCCGCGAGCAGGGTGCGGGTGTCGGGCATCTTCGGTGTGAGGGCGATGACGTCTTGTGTCACGGGATTCCTGGGCTAGATCGGCGTGGGTGTGAAGGCGAGGGCATCCTGTGCCCTCATCACTCTCTCCCCGAGAGGTCCTGCAGAGCCTCCAGTGAGGGGAACTTCCGCAGCGAGCCCGGCACAACGGCCCCCGACTGTGCGTTTCCCGGCGATGACGAGAGCGTGTGCAGTGCCCCGGAGGGAGACAAGCCGCGCTGCTTTGCCTCGCTCAGCCGTGTCAGCCACTCCTTTCCGGCGTCGAGGGCGAGATCCCCTGCTGGGGTACGCGGCTCATATCCTGCTGCGTCATCATTGTCGGATGCCCAGATGTACCCGACAATTTTGTCATTCACCGCCACTTCCGCGAACGTGACCGGCGATTCGGTCTGCGCCTCGAAATGCACCGACTCTGATGGCAGTTGCTGCAATAGCCATCTCGTTCTGCGCGGCACTTCGAGCATGTACCAAAAGTCGAGCAGGTCCGGGTCGTCGTCCGGGAAGTCTTCGAAGCCGTCTGCGGTCGGAATGCCGTATGTGCGAGGGTCTGAGGGAACGGTCTGAGATTGCGTCAGTCTGCTGATCTCGGCGAGCGCCGCCGTCAAACGGGGAGCGTTCTCGCGCTGCACCTCGACCTGCTTGTGTCCGCGTAGGTCATGGGACAGCCAAGCATCGGAGAAGGTGTGAAGCGTCACCGTTCCCGCACCGCCTGACCACGACTCGACGGAAATCACGAACATTTTCTGGACATGGTGGGTCTCGCCCCCGCGGAGGCAGATTCCCGGCGTGGCCAGATCGATCGTCACGACCTCGACCCGTGCAGGATCCACCGAGCGCAGTTCGCGTGAGAGCTCGCTGTCCGAGGCGGCGCGATTCGCCTCAACGTGCACCCTCTTGCGGTCAACCAGGAGCGAGCCCTGGCTTACGCCCTGTGCGGTGATGTCGGCTCGGGCGTCGCCTTCGGCCAGACCCAGACCCCGCAGGGCAGCCCACAAGTCGAGCACCAGCTGAACGCACCGTGTGACCGGATTGTCGTCCGGACGCCGCGTCACGGTCTCCCAGGACCAGCTGCCAACCGGCATCGTCGTAATCACAGAACACCTCGCGGATCAACCTTGGCGCCCGGCGGAATCACAAGCGTTCCGTCCTCGAGCCTGATCACGAACAGGATGCCACGACCCTTCTTGCTCTTCACCGGATGCTCGCCATGATGTACCTGGAGTAGCTCCTCCGGCACCCCTTTCGCCTGCCATTCCGCGACGGTGCCCTGCCCGTCGACGAGCATGATCTTATGGTCGGCTTCCGATTTGGAGAGCTGGCCGAGATGGTGCGACTTCGCAATCTCGTTGATAGGTTCCTTCGGATTATCCAGACGCTTGAGTTGATACCCGTAACTTTGCCCTGAATCATCAGTAACTCGCACGTCGAGATCCGCCTTGAGTGCCGCGTCCTTTACTTCGAATTCGATGTTCCGCAAGCCGCTTCTGTAGAGCTGATCGCCGAGCCGGATCTGATCAATGGCCCGTGGAACTTGGTGCGGGTTGGACGATCCCACCATGGAGACCGTATCCAGGAACCCTTGCGACTGGGAAAGGTGGCCGGAGCTGATGATCTCGGCAATTTCGCGGCCGGATGGGTCCTCGCCCAATCTGCTGACAATCCTCTCCAGCACTTTGGGCTTCATGGTGTTTCTGGGAATGCCGCGGATTCCTTCGCGCAGTCGATGCTCGGCCTCACCCCCCAGCTCCAGTGGACCCGGAGTGGTTTCGGTTGCCTGACCACCGTGGTTGTCCTCCGGATGCCGTACGCCGCCACTCCCATGGCCATCAGGTGGGATGTCCCCAGGCTCCGAGTGATCCGGGACAGAGGTCCAGTTGTCGGCTCCGCTCCGAGAATGGGTCTCCGTCCTGCCCGTGTGATTTCCTTGCTCGCCGCTCTCGGTGGCGTGGCTCGTATGAGTCGAGGCGGCATCGCGGGGACCTGACCCACCGGGTACGTCATGGCTGGCTCCGGGCGGCAGGCTGTCGCCGGTGTGGGCAGTGGCCTCAGGAGCGCGTGCACCTACGCCGATCAGTTCATGCTGTCGGGGGAGGTCTCCAGACGAAGTCCGCTCGGTAGCTGGGGGTTCGTGACGGGCTCGGGTGTTGTCGACAACACCACCCTTGCCGGGAATGAACTCCCCGTCCGCAATGCGGAGTTCAGAGCCGTCGGCAAGCCGTAGCACGCTGTGGGTGCTGTCTGCGGCGGCGGCCGCCTCGGTGACGGCGCGGACGCCGGCGGTCAGGTCCGCGACGCGGGGCAGGGCGCGGGCCGCGACTCCGGCCGTCCTGGCGGCGGCGCCGATGGGGTCGAGGACCTCACCCACCTTGGCCAGGGTGCCGGCCACGCGGGCTCCGGCCCCGGCCTTGCCGGCTGCGGACGCGCCCTTGGCCGCGGCGCCCAGCGGGCCGGCCCCGAGGGTGAGGCCGTTGAACAGCACGGTGCCGAACGCCTTGCCCGGGTTGGTCTGCCAGTCGTCCCAGCCGACCAGCCCCTTGGCGAACTCCTTCGCGAACGGCCGGCTCTCCCGCGCGAACGGCATGTTCCATGGCCCGGTGCCCTCGCGGTCGCCGTGCGGGTCGAGCAGATACGACTCCATCCCGACGATCGCCCGGACCAGGCCCTCACGGGTGGCGTCGCCGTCCTCCCCGGGACTGAACAGGTCGATGAAGCCCTCGACCGAGCCCGCGGCGTTGTTCCACAGGCTGACTCCGGCCTCCCGCAGGTGGTAGTCGATGCCGAACGGCAGCGCCTCGTGGTGGGCCGGGGTGCCCCAGGGCAGCTTGTCCGCCTCACCGAGCTGTTCGGCACTGAAACCGTACGGGTTGTCCTGCTCGGGGCTGCCGTCGTTGATGTGCCACTGGGTGCCGCCGACCAGTGCGGTGATCTTGTCGGCGCAGTCGACCTCGGCCTGCTGGAAGGCCGCGACCGCCGCGTTCACGCCGTCCCAGATGGCCTGATGCTCATCCACCTTGTCCTGGTCCTGCTGCCAGCTGCGCAGCAGGCCGTCATCGCCCTTGACGGACTCGACGAACACCGTGGCCTGGCCGCGCAGGGTCTCCAGCCGCTTGACGATCTCGGCGACTTCGATGACGTGCGCGGTGAGCGCCGCGGCCACCGTCTCCAGGTCGTCCGCGAACGAGGACGACCTCGACTCGACCGGCTGCGTGGTGGCGAGAAGCTGCTCGGCCTCGGGTGCCGTGTAGGAGGGGGCCAGGCGCTGGAAGCGGGTATGGACCTCGCCGCCGTTGTCCCGGATCGCCTTCGCCGCCCGACGCAATGAGGAGATGTGCTGCTGCAGTGCGACCAGGTCGCCGGTGAACGTCGGTATGTTGTCCGGGCTGATCAACCCTTGTCACCCGCCTGCTTGCGGGCGGCCTCCAGGAAGGCGGTCACGTCCGGTGCCAGGGCTGCCTGGCGCTGTGCGTTCCATGCCTGTTCCAGATCGCCGGCCACGTAGGCGTTGGTCGCCTCGATCGCGCCGTTCGCGGAATTGCTCGCACGCAGCGGCAGGAACGCCACATCCCGTTCGGTGCCGGCGACGAACTCCGCCAGCGCCACCGCGACGAGACCGGCGGCCCGGCCGCCACCGGCTGCCGCGCCCCCGTCACCGAACGACAGCGTGCCCACCGACTCCATCGCCCCCTGCACGGACCGTCCGTACAGCGTGATGCCCTCGTTCATGGCATCGGCCGCCTCCCGCACCGTGGAGACCACCGACCCCACACCGGAAGGCGAGATGTCCCACCCCGTCACACCAACCCCCGTGAATCCCCGGCGAACACATTCCCTCAGTCGTCCCCAGCATCACAGAGGCCACTGACAACGAGATCTTCATCTGTATCAGCCGCCTGTGCGGAACAGTGCGGATCTGGCCACACGCCCGCCACCCCAGTGCTCGGAGTTGCGTTCATAAAGAACGCCGACTTTCACGGCCTCCGTCACGTTCCGGAAACCTTTCCTCCAGGAACCCCGCCTACCGTGGGCCCCAACACCGCCCGGCCACCGTCGCCCGAAGGCCCACCCCTGCCTCCGACGAGACGACTGGAGCTCCGTGCCCCGCCTCCCCGCCGCTCTGCATCTTCCGCCCTGGCTCGCGCACGCCCTGCGCTCCCAGCGAGGGCCGGTGCCCTGGAGCGCGGTGACGCGGGGGGCCCTGTCCGCCGGGCCGTTGCTGCTCGTGGCCGTGGGGACCGGGCACACCTCGCTCGGCGTCGTCGCCGCCATCGCCGCCATGCTCGCCGGGATCAACGACCGGCCGGGGAGCCGTCGGGCCTCCGTCAAGCGGATCGGGATGCCCGCGCTGGGCGGTGCCCTGGGAATGGTGATCGGGACGTACGCCGGGCAGGGGACGGGCGCGGTCGTGCTCACCGTGATCCTCACGGTCGTCGGGCTCGTCGCCGGGGCGGTCAGCGCGATCGGGCCCGTCGCGTCCGCCGTCGGGACGCAGGTGCTCGTCGGTTCCGCGGTCGGGGCCGGGATGCCCCTGCCGGAGCCGGGATGGGGCCGTGCGCTCGCCTTCCTCGCGGGGGCCGGGTGGCTGATCGTGCTGCGGCTCGTCCTGCCCACGCCCGGCTCCCTCACCGGCGACTTCCGGTTCGACGGGGAGCGGCAGGCCGTGGCCGGCGTGTACGACGCCGTCGCCGAGCTCCTCGACGCCGTCGGCGGGCCCGAGGCCATCCGCCGCCGGGCCGCGCTCACCGCCGCCCTCGACCACGCGCAGGACGCCCTCGCCGGGCCCCGGCTGCGGCGGTACGCCTCCTCCTCCGCCGAGCGGCGGCTGCACGCCCAGTACGCCGCCGCGCTGCCCCTCGCCGAGGCCGCCACGGCCCTCGCCTGGGCCGGAGAGGCCGTCTCCGAGCGGGCCTCCGAAGGACCCCGGCGGCTCGCCGCCGCCGTCCGCGGCAACGCGCACACCGGTCCACTGCCCGCCCCCTCCCGCTCGGCACCCGCGCTGCGCGCCCTCGACGACGCCCTGCTGCACGCCGCCGAGGTGTTCGACCAGGGCGGGGGAGGCGACCTGCACACCCGGCCCCGTACCGCCCGGGATCGACTGCGCGCCGTCTTCGGCAGCGCCGGACGCGAGTACGGGCTGCGCGTCGCCCTCTGCTTCGGGGCCAGCGCGGCGGTCGCCCAGGCCCTGCACCGGACCCAGTGGTACGGGCAGCACGAGCACTGGTACTGGCTGCCCGCCACTGCCGTCTTCCTCGTCAAGCCCGACCTGGGCCCCCTGGCCTCCCGCGTGCTCAACCGGGCCGCCGGCACCGTACTCGGCGCTCTCCTCTTCGCCGGGTTGGCCGCCGTCCTGCCCCGGCCGGAAGGGCTCATCGCGCTCGTCGCCCTCAGCGGTGCGCTCATCCCCGTCGCCACCCGGCACTTCGCCGCCCAGACCGCCGTCGTCACCGTCCTCGTCCTCGCCCTCGTCATGGTCGGCGGGGAGCCGCAGGCGTCCGCGGGCCGGATCGGCGAGACGTTGCTGGCCTGCGCGATCGTCCTGATCGTCGGGCACCTGCCGATGCCGGGACAGCGGGGCGGCGGCGTGCGCGCCCGGCTGGCGGCGGCGAACGAGGCCGCGCACGCCTACCTCATCCACGTCCTCGACGAGGCCGACGCCCCCCGCATCGGAACCTCCGGTACCCCCGAAGCCCGGAGGGTCGAGACCTCCGACGCCCCCGATGCCCCGCGCGTCGGAACTTCCGGCATCCCCGACACCCCACGCATAGGAACCCCCGGCACCCCCTCCGACCACCGCGCCACCCGCTGGACCCTGCGCCGCGAGGCCTACCGCACCCTCGCCGAGGCCCGCACGGCCATCTCCCTCGCCGCGCACGAACTGCCCGCCCTCGCCCGGCACACCGAGGGCGCGGACGAGGTGGCCGACATCCTCGAACGCCTCGTCGACACCACCACGGCCTGCGCCGTGCACCTCGACGACACGGGACAGATCGGCCCACGCCACCGGGAACGCCTCGCCGCCGTCCTCGCCGAACTCGCCGGGCCGGTGGAGCGGGTGGGCCTACGGCTGCCCCGGACGCCCCTCGCCGGCTAGCACGCCCAGCACCGCGACCAGCCCGCCGTCCCGCACGGTCCTCGTCGCGAACCCGTGCGCCGCGACCACCCGCTCCACCACCCCGGCGATCTCCCCGGCCCGCCTCCCGTCCGGCGGTTCCCAGCACAGGCAGAGCACGCCTCCCGGTGCCAGCCAGCGTCGCAGCGCCGTCACTTCCGCGTCCGCCGGGCGCGTCCAGAACAGGTTCACGTTCACCGCCAGGACCTTGTCGAAGGATTCAGGGGCGAAGTCGGCGTCCTCCAGGGAGAGGACGTGCAAGGCGGCCCTCCCGGCCGCGACCGCCTCGCGGTTGCGGCGCCGGGCCGCCGCCACGGCCGTGGCGGAGCGGTCGACGGCGGTGACGGTGCCCGTGGTGAGGCGGTCGCGGAGCAGCGCGACCGCGACGCCGCGGCCGCAGCCGATCTCCAGCACGCGGTCGTCGGGGGCGGGGTCGAGGATCCGCACCGCCCACCTCAGCCGCTCCGGGATGTCGATGGCCCTCAGCCGCCGATCCGCACCCACACCGGCGCGTGGTCCGACCCGGGCGCGCCCCGCCGCTCCGCCGGGTCGGGGCCGACCGACGGCAGGTCGGGCGGGCCCTCGCCGGGCAGGCCCGTGCCCGCCGCCGTCACCCGCCGCACCAGCCGGTGGCTGAGCAGGATGTGGTCGATCAGCTCGCGCCGCCCGGAGGTGACGCGGGACCAGCGCTGTCCGGCGGGGACGAGCGGGGCCACGTCCCACAGCCGCGTCGCGTCCCCGTGATCGGGCCTGTCGTACCCCGGCGTGCCGATCTCCGAGCCGGGCGGGCCGAGCAGGATCTGTGTGGTCGCCGCCTGCGTCTCGTCGTTCAGGTCGCCCAGGACCGCCACGTCCCGGGCCCGCCCGTCGCCCTCCAGCAACTCGTCGGCGAGGGCGCGCAGGGCCGTCGCCTCCGCGGCCCGCCGGTACAGGGCGTAGGCGCCGTAGCGGGCCCGTTCGCCCTCGTCGCGCGGCTGGAACCGGCCGTCCGGGTACGACAGTAGTTTCGACTTGAGGTGACAGACGGCCACCCGCAGCGGCTCGTCGGGCGAAGACCCGTCCCCCGGCGGCCCGTCCCTGACCTCCACGGCCAGCAGGCCCCGCCCCGCCCCCGCCACCGTCAGCCCCGAGTCGTCCGCCTGCACGGGCCGCAGCTCCGCCGGGAACGCCACCGTGTCCGCCACCACCGTCAAGGGCGCACGGCTCAGGAACCCGACCCGTATGCCCCGGCTGTCCGCGTGCTCGGACAGGGCGACATGCCAGTCGTCGCCGAGCATCCCGGCCAGGTCCTTCAGCGCCTCGGGGTCGCCGACCTCCTGCACGCCCAGCAGCGCCGGGTCGAGTTCCGTGATCACGGCGGCCAGCGCGGCGAGCTTCCTCCCGTACGCGGCGTCGTCCTCCGGGCCGTACGGGCCGCCGGGCCGGTAGAGGTTCTCCAGGTTCCAGGTGCCGAGGAGCATGCCGGGCTCCTTTCCGAAGCCGACAGGCGGGGTGGTCAGGCCAGGGTGCCTGCCCGGCCGGCCCCGCGACAGAGCAGCGACGGGATGTGCGGTTCGGCTCATGCCGCCCTACGACGTCGTCGTACGTTGGCGTGATGACGCCTTCTGCCGCGGACAGTCCCGCCGAGCTCATCATCAGCGCATGTACCGTCCTCGTGCACGACGATCAAGAGCGGATCGGGTTCGCGGAGGACGCCGCGATCGTCGTACGGAACGGGGTCGTCGAGGCGGTCACCACCACCGCCGCGGTCGCCGGCCTGCCCGCCGCCGAGCGGATCGAGGCCCGTGGCCAGGTCGCCCTGCCCGGCCTGATCAACTGCCACACCCACGCCCCGATGGTCGCGCTGCGCGGCCTCGCCGAGGACCTGCCCACGGAGGAGTGGTTCAACGACGTCGTCTGGCCCGTCGAGTCCAACCTCACGGCCGAGCACGTCGAGTTGGGGGCGAGGCTCGCCTGTGCCGAGATGATCCGCGGCGGCGTCACCTGCTTCGCCGACCACTACTTCGCGATGGACGCGGTGGCGCGCGTCGTCGCGGAGAGCGGCATGCGGGCCCTGCTCGGGGAGGCCTTCTTCTCCTCGCAAGGACCCGAAGGCCGGGAGCGGTCACTGGAATTCGCGCTGCGCCACCGCGGCACGGCCGACGGCCGCATCACCACCGCCCTGGCACCGCACGCCCCCTACACCGTCGTCGACGACGACCTCTCCGCCACCGCCGAACTCGCCCGTACGCACGGCCTGCCGGTGCACCTCCACGCCGCCGAGAACCGGGACCAGACCGACACAAGCCTCACCCGCCACGGCGTCACCCCGATCGAGGTCCTCGACCGTACGACGATCCTCCACACGGACCTGCTCCTCGCCCACGGCACCGGCATCACCGACCGCGACCTGCCCCTCCTGGAGCGGGCGGACGGTCGTACGGCCGTGGCCACCGCGCCCCGCGGCTACCTCAAGTTCGCCTGGCCCGACACCACGCCCGTCCGCGCCCTGCGCGCCATCGGCGTCGACGTCGGGCTCGCCACCGACGGGGCCGCCTCCAACAACTCCCTCGACGTGTGGGAGTCGATGGCCCTCATCTCGCTGGTCCAGAAGTCGGCCGAGGGCGACCCGCGCTGGCTGACCTCCCGTGAGGCCCTGCACCACGCCACGCTGCAGAGCGCCCGGGCCGTGGGTCTGGGGGACAGTGTCGGCACCATCGCGCCGGGCCGCCGGGCCGACATCGTCCTGGTCGACCTCAGCGGCCCGCACACCCAGCCCGTCCACGACCTCGCCGCCACCCTCGTGCACAGCGCCCGCTCCGCCGACGTCCGCACCACGATCGTGGACGGACGGGTCCTCATGCGGGACCGGGAACTGCTGACGATCGACGTGCCGACGGTGGTGGCGGAGCTCCGGGAGCGCCTGCCCGCGCTCGTCGACCGCAGCCACGGCCGCCGCGTCCAGGAGTACGACACCTGACGCCCCGGAAACCGCTCGCGAGGAATCTTCCCGGGCAGCGATGAGTTCCGCGCCTCCCGCCGGTCACCACCCCGGACGGACCGTTGTCACAGGAGGGCCCATGTCGCTTCCGGAGATCGTCTCGCGCGAGCAGTGGCGCGCGGCGCGCGCGGAACTGCTGGTCAAGGAGAAGACCGTCACCCGCGCGCGGGACGCGCTCAATGCCGAGCGGCGCGGACTGCCCATGGTGGAGGTCGAGGAGGAGTACGTCTTCGAGGGCGGGGACGGCAAAGCCACCCTGCTCGATCTGTTCGACGGCCGGCTCCAGCTGGTCGTCTACCACTTCATGTTCGCGCCGGAGTGGGACGCGGGCTGCCGCAGCTGCTCCGGATTCCTGGATCAAATCGGGCATCTCGCCCATCTCGCGGCGCGGAGCACGTCGTTCGCGGCCGTGTCCCGGGCCCCGTATCCGAAGATCCTGCCGTTCAAGGCCCGGATGGGCTGGACGGTTCCCTGGTACTCCTCGTACGGCGGCGACTTCAACCGCGACTTCGAGGTGACGCTCGAACGCGACGGCGAGCTCGTCGAGCGGCCCGGCCTCAGCTGCTTCCTGCGGGACCGCGACCGTATCTTCCACACGTACTCGACGTACGAGCGCGGCCTCGACGGCCTCGGCTCGACCACCAGCCTGCTCGACCTCACCGCACTGGGCCGCCAGGAGGAGTGGGAAGAGCCCAAGGGGCGCGCGTCGGCTCTTGGGGCGCCTGCGGGAAGTGAGCGCATCCGCTATCACGACGAGTACGATGACTGACACGCAAAGTGAGGAAATAAGCCAAGCGGCTGAGAGTTTGCTCACACTTGACGGTGAACGCGTGTCAACTACGTCTCAGAACCGTCACTTCGCGAGCCGTTCACCCCATGGTTGGCGTTTAACTCTACGAGTACAGCGCTACATGGAGGTGCAGGGTGAACGGGCGAACGGTGCTCGAGCGCTTTCCCGCCGGTGGGCCACGTGGCTCCTGGCCGGCGGAGGAGTTCGCGCAGGCGCGGCGTCTGGAGGGCCTGCCTGCCGAGGTCGTCATGGATCTCGCGACGGACATGTTCCTGGTGATCGTGCGCAGCGGGGACGGTGCCGACGCCACGGCGTGACGTGCCGGCTCAGCCCGCCTTCGGCGCCGGCACCTTCGGGACCGGCGCGGCCGGCGTGACCGGCGTGGGGGCCTTGGCGAACTGCTCCGCCTGGAGCGCGTACAGCTCGGCGTAGAGCCCGCCGGTGGCGAGCAGCTCCTCCGGCGTCCCGGACTCCACGAGCCGCCCCTGGTCCAGGACGTGCACCAGGTCCGCGTGGCGCACGGACGCCAGCCGGTGCGTGATCAGCACGACCGTCTGGCCGCTGTCGGCCAGGGCGCGGATCCGCTCGAAGACCTCCAGCTCGGCCCGGGCGTCCAGGGCCGCCGTCGGCTCGTCCACGATCAGGATGCGGCCCCTGCGGTAGGCCGCCCGGGCGATGCCGAGCCGCTGCCACTGGCCGCCCGACAGTTCGTGACCGCCGCTGAAGTTGCGGGCCAGCAGCGTGTCCAGCCCGCGCGGCAGGTCGGCGACCACCGTCTCCGCCCCGGCCTCGGCGATCGACGCGGCCAGCCGCTCCTCGCACACGGGCGCCGACGTACGCCCCAGGGCGACGTTCACCCGGGCCGTGAACGGCCACCTCTTGAAGTCCTGCGCCACCATCGCGATCCGCTCGGCCAGCAGGTGCCGGTCGGCGGTCGCCGCGTCCACGTCGTCCCACAGGATCCGCCCCTTCTCCGGGGTGTAGAGCCCGGCGAGCAGCTTGACCAGGGTCGTCTTGCCGGAGCCGTTCTCCCCGACCAGCGCCACGATCCGGCCCAGCGGGAGGATGAGGGTCACGTCGTCGAGGGCGGGGCGCGCGGCGTCGCCCGGGTAGCGGAACGTGACGTTCTCGAAGCGGATCTCCCGCGGGTTCTCCGGCAGGGGCCGGCCGCCCTCGGGGATCGCCCGCTGTGCCGCCTCCGAGTACAGCCGGTGCAGGTCGCCGACGAACAGCGCCTCCTCGTGCAGCGCGTTGACCTCCACCACGAGCGTGTCGAGGCTCTGCGAACCGGTCCGGATCGCGATCACGGCCGTACCCGCCACCGACAGGGCCATCGCCCCCGCCAGCAGCAGCCCGCCGAGCGTCGCGTACGTCGCCACCGTCGCCAGGCCCGTCCACGCCGCCGCGATCAGACCGGTGCGGGCGGCCAGCCGGGCGAGGCGGGCCTGCTCGGCCTCCGCCGTCTCCGACATCGCGCGGAAGTGCCGCAGCAGGAACGATCCCACCCCGTGCACCCGGATCTCTGGGGCCGCCTCGGGCTCGATGAGCAGGTTGCCGAGCAGCCGTCCGGCGCGCGCGTGCTGTACCCAGGCGTGGAAGGACTCGTAGCGCCGCCGGGCGACGGTCAGCGCGCTCCAGGCGCTCGGCAGCGTCATCGTGACCAGCAGCGGCAGCAGGGCGGGGTGCAGCACGGTCAGCACGCCGGCGGCCGCGACCAGCGAGATCATCGCGTTGATCACACGTGTGCCGTACGCGATCATGCGTCGGGCGGAGGCGGCGCCGTACTGGGCGGTGTCCAGCAGCTTGTGAAAGGCGTGGTCCTCGATCGCGGCCAGCTCCACGGCCGCGGCCCGCTCCAGGTACTGCTCGGTCGCGACCCGCTCCACCTTCGGCTCCAGGCGGCCGGTGGCATACGTGCTCGCGGCCCGCAGCAGGGCCGCGAGCAGCATGACGACGGCCACCGTGACCAGCGCGGGGACGGCTCCGCGCAGCCGGTCCTCGAGGGGGCCGCCGCCCATCAGCCGGGCCAGCACGCTGTTCACCGCGAGCAGGCTGACCGCCTGCGCCACGCCCCGGCCCGCCTCGGCGGCCAGGACGATCCGCGCGGCGCCCCGGTCGGCCTGCCGGGCGAGCCGGAGGCTGGACGCCAGCAGGGACGGCAGCCGCGTGATCATGGCACGGAAGTTCAGCTCCAGGAACGCGTCGGCGTGCTGGTTCCAGCCCATGTCGTAGCGCAGCGGCCCGCCGAAGAGCAGCCGCTCCGACTCGGACACCTCCGGCGCGGTCCGCTTCTTCGCCACCGTCGACCGACCTCCGCTCGTGGCCCGTTCTTGGATGAACGGTCACTATTGCGGTGCGGTGCCCGCCCGGGCAGGGCGCAGCCCGGGGCGCCGGATGCGCGCGGGCGCACGACCCGGCCGAAGGCCACACGGAACGGCGCGGAGTCGTGGGGTGGTGGTGCGGGGGAGCGGCGTCCATGCCCCGCCGGGTCCGGCTGCGGCGCCGTGCGCGGGGGTGCGCGCCGGAGTGCGTGCAGGGGGCGGCCTGGAGCGCGGTGCGGCCGCTGCCGCTTGCGTTACCGCTGCCGCTGCCGCTGCCGCTGCCGCTGCCGCTGCCGCTGTTGGTGCCGCTGTTGGTGCTGACGTGCTGCTCAGGTCTCGCGTACCGGCCGGTCGGCCCATGCCCTTACGTCGTTCCAGGCCGCTCCGCGTACGTCGTGCCGGGCCCTACGCGCACGTCGCTCCGGGCCCCTACGCGCTGACCGACCGCGACCAGGCCGGAGACGTCCCGGTCACCCGGCACAGGGCCAGGTACAGGGGGATCGGCGGGGTGTACGGAAGCCTGCCGTCAGGGCGGTGGATCAGGTCGGGGAGCTCCGGGGCGTCCGGGACGACCGCGCCGGTGGCGTAGCGCGCGGGGTTCGGCCACTCCAGGGCGTGGTCGGAGTCCGACGGCACCAGCCACCACCAGGTCGTCCCGTCGGCGTAGACACAGCCGACACGGGGCAGCCGAGGCATGACCAGCGGGCCGAAACGGGCGGGCACCGCGACCGCGTCGCAGCCGAGCGGGGCGGTCATGCCCTCGGGCACCGGCAGGCGCAGGGCAGGGCCCGGCGTGCGCAGCCCGCGCCGGAGGCGGGCCAGGGTGTCCAGGTTCAGCACGCGGCCACCGGGGCCGGGCCTCACGCCGGCCCCCGCTCTCGGCGTCGCTCCTGAGCCGGGACCTCCGAGGCGGCCCGCGCCTCGCGCCCCCGGTTCCGGTCCGGGTCGCCCGAGTCGTCGGACGGACCAGGCTTCGGGCGGGTGCCCCAGCCCAGGTCGTTCCGGGGCTCGGCGGGATCCTGCGGAGCGTCCGCCGTGCGCGGCAGCTCGGCCCAGACCAGCAGCCCGGGGCCGTGTTCGTGAGCCCCCCAGGCATGGCAGAGGGCGTCGACGAGAAGCAGTCCCCTCCCGTGCTCCTCCTCGGGCCGGGTCCGGGCGGCGGCGTGCGGCTGGTCCGGGGCGCAGCCCTCGTCGCGCACGGCTATCCGCACCAAGTCGTCGCCGTCGTGCAGTTCGCACACTATGTGCGTGCTCGCCGTGTGCACGATGGCGTTGGTGACCAGTTCGGACACCACCAGGGCCGCGCTGTCGCACGTGTCCTCGCACACCGACCAGCCGGTCAGCCGGGCCCGCGTCAGCCGTCTGGCCTGTGCGGGGGAACCCGGATGTGCGGCCAGCTCGAAACGGAACCGGCGCTCGGCGGCGGCCCCGAGGGGACCGTCTCCGGCACCGAGGCCGGAAAGGCCTGCGGCGGCGTCTGTTCCTAAGGGCGCGGACGGAATCACGCTTGCCACTATCGCCCCGCCGAGAACACTTGGCAAGTGTCACTCTGAAAATTGCAGAGTGCTGTGTGACGGTCTGGAAGGCCGTGGCACACTGCTCGCAACAGCACCCCGCGCGGCGCCAGTTGAGATCGTCGAAGATTCGTTCGAAAACCTCTGTTCGGATCGACTCTTCGAAAAGGTCTTCGAATGGCGCCGCAGGGCTGTCAGCGTTCTTTTGTGGCCGGCTCGTCAGAACTCTTGGTGGAGGTGGAGCGTGAGCGAACCGCGGTCCGCGCCGACTGTCGGGCAGGTCGTCCTCGGTCGGCGCCTGCTGGACCTGCGGGAACGCGCCGGGATGAAGCGCGAGGAGGCCGCCCGCATCCTCCGCGTCGCCCCCGCCACGGTCCGCCGTATGGAGATGGCCGAGGTCGCGTTCAAAATCCCGTACCTGCAGCTGCTTTTGAAGGCCTACGGAATCTGCGACGAGGAGGCCGACGCCTTCGTCCAGCTGGCCGAGGAAGCGAACAAACCCGGCTGGTGGCAGCGCTTCCACGACATCCTGCCCGGCTGGTTCTCGATGTACGTGAGCCTCGAGGGCGCGGCCAGCGTCATCCGCAGCTACGAACCGCACTTCGTCCCCGGCCTGTTGCAGACCGAGGAGTACGCGCGCGGAGTGCTCCGCTCCGGCGCCATCGGCCAGACCAGCCCCGAGGACATCGAGCGCCATGTCGCCCTGCGCATGCGGCGCCAGGACCTGCTCACCCGCGAGGACGCCCCCCGGCTGTGGGTCGTGATGGACGAGACCGCGCTGCGGCGGCCGGTCGGCGGGCCGGAGGTGATGCGCGCCCAGATCGACAAGCTGCTCGAGGCCACGAAGCTGCCCAACGTCACGCTGCAGGTCGCGCCGTTCGCCAACGGGCCGCACCCGGGCACGTACGGGCCGTTCGTGCTGTTCCGATTCGCCATGCCCGAACTGCCGGACATGGTCTACAGCGAGTACCTGACCGGCGCGGTCTACCTCGACGCGCGCGCCGAGGTGGCGACCCACCTCGAGGTCATGGACCGCATGGCGGCACAGGCCGCTACGGCACATCGCACGAAGGAGATCCTCGGGGATCTCCGCAAGGAGCTGTGAATGGATCGCATCAAGCCGCGCAAACACGTCTACAACGGCATGCCCGCGCGTGACTTGGGCAGTGAAGGCTGGCACAAGCCGTGGAGCGGCGGGAACGGAGGCAACTGCCTGGAGGCGATGAAGCTCGCCGACGGCCGGATCGCCGTCCGTCAGTCCACCGACCCGGACGGTCCGGCGCTGATCTACACCACCGCCGAGATGACCGCCTTCATCGAAGGGGCGAAGGCGGGGGAGGCGGACTTCCTGCTGTCCTGACGTGCTCGCCGTTGCTCTCGCTCGACCTCTATGACTCGACCTCTATCGCTCGTACTGAATCGCTGGTGCTGAATTGACCACCTTTTGTGTCTTACGGAGTGCCTCATGACCGGGCAGGACGACCCCACGTCGGCCGTCAGGATCGACACGACCAGACCCCATCCCGCGCGCATGTACGACTGGTACCTCGGCGGGAAGGACAACTACCCGGTCGACGAGGAAATGGGCCGTCAGATGCTCGGCCTCGACCCCAGGGTGCCGGTGATGGCCCGCGTCAACCGCGCGTTCATGCACCGGGCCACGCGCTGGCTGGCCCGCAACGGCGTACGGCAGTTCCTGGACATCGGCACGGGCATCCCGACCGAGCCCAACCTCCACCAGGTCGCCCAGGAGATCGCCCCCGACGCCCGAGTCGTCTACTGCGACAACGACCCCATCGTGCTGGCCCACGCGGCGGCCCTGCTGCGCGGCACGGACGAGGGCGCGACCGAGTACCTCCAGGCCGACGTCCGCGACCCGGACGCCATCCTGGAGGGCGCCAGGAAGGTCCTGGACTTCACCCGGCCCGTCGCGCTGTCGCTGATCGCGCTGCTGCACTTCGTCCCCGACGAGGACGGCGCGCACGAACTGGTCGGCCGGCTGCTCGCCGAACTGCCCTCCGGCAGCCACCTGGTGATCACCCACGCGACGGCCGACTTCACCCCGGAGGAGTCGAAGGCGGCCACGGAGAGGCTCCGTGCCGCCGGCGTCACCCTGGCCCTGCGCTCCCGCGCGGAGTTCACCCGCTTCTTCGACGGCCTCGACCTCGTCGAGCCCGGCGTCGAGGTGCCCCACCGCTGGCACCCGGAGCTGGGCGAGACCGTGCCCGGGCAGGACGACGGGGTGATCCCCGGGTACGGGGCGGTGGGGCGCAAGCCGTAGCCCCCCGTAGCTCCCCGTAGCCTCCCGTAGCCCCGTTGTTTCATGGGCCGGTCACGGCGGCGGCAATGCACCGCACAGCGCCTCCAAGGCCGGCCCGTAGGCGTGCTCGGAGGGCGTCGCGTACCCGACGACGAGGCCGTCGACCGCCGGCATGTCGGTCTCCGGGTGCCGGAACGCGGCCAGGCCGTCGAGGGCGATGCCCTGCCACGCCGCGGCCTTGACCGCCGACGACTCGGTGCCGGGCGGCAGCCGCAGTACCGCGTGCAGCCCGGCCGCGACCCCGGTGACCTCGATGTGCGGCGCGTGCTCGGCGAGCGCCGTGACGAGCCGGTCCCGGCGGCCCCGGTACCGCTGCCGCATCCGCCGTACGTGCCGGTCGTACGACCCCGACGTGAGGAAGTCCGCCAGGCACAGCTGGTCGAGCACGCTCGACCACGCCTCCCGTTCCCCCTTGGTGGCCCGCACGGCGTCGACGTACCGCTCCGGGAGGACCATCCAGCCCAGCCGCACCGCCGGCGACAGGCTCTTGCTGACCGAGCCGATGTGGATCACGCGCTCGGGGTCGAGCCCCTGGACGGCGCCGACGGGCTTGCGGTCGTAGCGGAACTCCCCGTCGTAGTCGTCCTCCAGGACCAGCCCGTCCCGCGCGCGTGCCCAGTCGACGACGGCGGCCCGGCGTGCGGGGTGCAGCGGGCCGCCGGTCGGGAACTGGTGCGCCGGCGTGAGCAGCACGGACCGCTCGCGCCCCAACCGGTCGACCCGGGCGCCGTGTTCGTCGAGGGGCAGCGGCACGGTCCGCACACCGGCGGCGGCGAGGACCTCCCGGTGGAACCCGAGCCCGTACGCCTCCACCGCGAGGGGCCCGCGCAGGACGCCCCCGCCGAACAGCAGCCGCAGCGCGTGCGCGAAGCCCGAGCAGATCACGATCCTGCCGGGCTCGGTCCGCACGCCCCGCGCGCGGGCCAGGTACTCGGTGAGCGCCTCCCGCAGCTCGACCCGGCCGGCGGGGTCGCCCGGCCCGAACACCTCGTTGGGCGCCTGCTGCAGCGCCCTGCGGTAGGAGGCCAGCCAGGCGGCGCGCGGGAACGCCGAGGTGTCCGGGGTGCCCTGCATCAGGTCGTGCCGGGGGCCACGCGCGCGTGGAGGTGACTTCTTGGGCACGCGGGCGGCGGGCCGCAGCGGTTCCGCCCGCTCCGCGACCCGCGTGCCCGAGCCCTGCCGGGCGGTCAGCCAGCCCTCCGCGACGAGTTCGGCGTACGCGTCGGCGACGGTGTTGCGCGCCATGCCGAGGTCGGCGGCGAGCGAGCGGTACGGCGGCAGCCGCGTGCCCGGGGCGAGCCGCCCGCTGCGCACGGCCTCGCGCAGGGCCCGGATCAGCGCCGCGCGCCGACCGCCCGGACCGGTCAGCTCCAGATGCAGGTCGGACCCGATCCGCTCCGCCGAGTCGACCCACGAGTTGACCCACGAATTGACCCATGAATCCGCCATGGAAATGCACCCTACAGGGGGTCTTTCCGGCCCGTAGGTTGAAGGGCATGACGACGAACACGAGCACGAACACCACCCCCGTGAAGGCGCCCCGGCTGGAGTTCGCGAAGTCCGCCCCGAAGGCCTTCCGGGCCCTCATCGCCTTCGACGCCGCCGCCCGGGAGGGCCTCGACCCGGCCCTCGTCGAACTGATCCAGATCCGCGCCTCGCACCTCAACCACTGCGCGTACTGCCTCCACATGCACACCAACGACGCCCGCAAGGCCGGCGAGAGCGAGGACCGGCTGCACATGGTCGCCGTGTGGCGCGAGGCCCGCCACTTCTTCACCGAGCGGGAACAGGCGGCTCTCGCCCTCACGGAGGCGGTGACCCTGGTCGCCGACGCCGGCGTCCCGGACGACGTCTACGCCGAGGCCGCCGCACAGTTCGACGAGCGGGAACTGGCGCAGGTGCTCGCCCTGATCTTCACGATCAACACGTGGAACCGGGTGGCGCTGTCCACGGGGAAGGTGGCGGGGACGGACGAGAGGTGACCCGGGGCGGCTACACGGTCATGGACGGTCGTACGGGCCGGTCGGCGGCTACACCGCCATGGGCCGGTCGTACGGGCCGATCGGGGCCGGCAGCGTGGAACTGCCCGTCAGATGACGGTCGACTGCTGCCGCCACCGCCCGCCCCTCGGCGATCGCCCAGACGATGAGCGACTGGCCCCGGGCGGCGTCCCCCGCCGCGAACACGCCGGGCACGTTGGTGGCGAAAGCGGCGTCCCGCGCGATGGTGCCGCGGGGCTCCAGCTCCAGCCCCAGCTGGTCGACGAGCCCGTCCTGCCGGTCGGGACCGGTGAAGCCGAGGGCGAGCAGCACGAGGTCGGCGGGGAGCGTCCGCCCGGTGCCGTCCACCGGGCGGCGCCGCGCGTCCACCTCGACCAGGTGCAGCGACCGGACATGCCCCTCCGCGTCGCCGTCGAAGCGCAGTGTGGACGCCGCGAACAGTCGCGCGTCCGCGTCGGCCACCGGAGCGGTCCGCAGGTCACGCGCCTCCTCGTGCGCGGCGGACAGCCGGTAGAGCCGCACCGGATACGTCGGCCAGGGCTCGGTGTCCTCGTCGCGCTCGACGCCCGGCAGCGCGTAGATGTCCAGCTGGGTCACGGACGCGGCGCCCTCCCGTACGGCCGTGCCCAGGCAGTCCGCCCCGGTGTCGCCGCCGCCGACGATGACGACGTGCTTCCCGGCGGCCGACAGCGGGGACGTCTCCAGGTCGCCCTCGCAGACCCGGTTGGCCAGCGGCAGGTACTCCATCGCCTGGTGAACCCCCGTCAACCCCCGTCCTGGCACGGGAAGTTCCCGCCAGGCCGTCGCCCCGGTCGCGATCACCACGGCGTCGTAGCGAGTCCGCAGCTCATCGGCCCCGATGTCCCGCCCGACCGCCGTCGACGTACGGAACTTGGTCCCCTCGGCCCGCATCTGCTCCAGCCGCCGCTCCAGATGGTGCTTCTCCATCTTGAACGCGGGAATGCCGTACCGCATCAGCCCGCCGAGTCGGTCGTCCCGCTCGTACACCGCGACCGTGTGCCCGGCCCGGGTCAGCTGCTGGGCCGCTGCCAGTCCGGTGGGGCCCGAGCCGATCACCGCGACCGTCTTGCCGGAGAGCCGTTCCGGCGGGCGCGGCGGCGCGAAGCCCTCCTCCCACGCCCGGTCGGCGATCGCGCACTCGACGTTCTTGATCGTGACGGCCGGCTGGTTGATCGCCAGCACGCATCCCGCCTCGCACGGCGCCGGGCACAACCGGCCGGTGAACTCCGGGAAGTTGTTCGTGGCGTGCAGCCGGTCGGCGGCGGCCCGCCAGTCCTCCCGCGACACCAGGTCGTTCCACTCGGGGATCAGATTGCCCAGCGGACAGGCTTCGTGGCAGAAGGGGATGCCGCAGTCCATGCAGCGATCGGCCTGCTTGCCGATGATCGGCAGCAGCGCGCCGGGGACATACACCTCGTTCCAGTCCCGCACCCGCTCCTCGACCGGCCTGCGCGGCCAGTCCTGGCGGGGCGTGGTCATGAAACCCTTGGGATCGGCCATGGCCGTCTTCCTTGCGTGCGCGTATGACAGGCCGTGCCTCGTCGGGCGGCACTCCTTTCGCCACGATACGTCCGCCTCCGGGCCGGTGCCTGTCGCCGTGTGGCCCGGGCGTCGGGTGGATGGGGGCGTCGGGTGGGTGCGGGCGTCGGGTGGGTGCGTGCGTCGGGTGGGTGCGGGCGTCAGGTGAGAGCCAGCACGTACGCCAGGGCCGCCCCGGCCGAGGCGACCGCGCGGACGTGGTTCCACATCGTCCACTCGCGCACGTACGCCGGCCAGTACGCGGCCGCCTCCGACGTGCCCGGCTCCAGGTTGGCCAGCGCCTCGTTGCGCGGCACGTTCGCGACCATCGTCAGTCCGAAGGAGCCGAACAGGTACAGCGCACTGCCCACCAGCAGTTCCACCGTCCCTTCCTCCGGCCACAGCACGAACGTCACCACGGCGATCACCGCGCACAGCACGGCCGAGCCGAGGAACACGGCCATGAAGGGCGGTGTCACCGCGGCCACGTTGATCGCCTTCATCGCGGCGACCCCCTGCGCCGGCGGCAGCGCGGCCAGGCCCCGCATGACGAACGTCGAGAAGCCGCAGAACACCCCGGCCACCAGGCCCGTCCCGAGCACACCCAGCACCGTCAGCACGAAGTACGGTCCGTCGATCATGTCAGCCTCTCCCGCCCGTCGAGCCGGGATCCTGCCCGGCGCCCTGCCTCACCACAAGTGAAATCCCGCACGATCACAGAGACCATGGCCGAGCGGCGCGAGGGCATACGAGAACGTCCACGACCGCCGCATGTCCACGGCCCTCGAACCAGGCGCGCCTCTCACATCACCCCGCGGAACCGAGCCCCGCCTCGGTCCACCCCCTCAGCACCGTTTCCACCGCCGCCGAGATCCGCCGCCGTGCCTCGTGCCGCGGCACGCCGCTCATCAGCAACCGGTCGTACGGCGTGTCCAGATGCCGTACCGACGCCACCACCGCCGAGGTCACCGCCCCCTCGGTCAGCGCCCGCCCCGCCGCGCTGCGGCCCACGCGGCCGCTGCCCCGCTCCGAGGCGTGCGCGGCGATGGCCCGCGCCCGGTCGGGCGGGCATCCCGGGAACAGCCGCCGTATCTCCGTCGCGAACGCATGGGCGAACAGTTCGTCCTGGGCCTCCCGCCGCCGCGCGTCCCGCATCCGGCGCCGCCGTCGCGCCTCTGCGTCCGCGAGGCACCGCTGCTCGGCCCTGGCGAGCGCCTCCTCCTCGACCAGGACGCCCTGCCGCTCGTAACGGCTCTGGCGCCGGTTGAACCGCACGACCACCGCCGACAGCGCGCTCTCCTCCCGTGCTCTGCGCGTCAGCGCCGTGTCGCCGCGCGGCAGGAACACCAGATGCCCGAGGTCGGCGCAGTCGAGGCAGCGCGGGGCGCTGTCCTCCAGGACGAGCAGCGGCAGCGGCCCCCGTCGGCACTCGGCGCAGTGCCGCCGCTTCAGGGGCTGGAAGACGAGCGGTCCGGGGTGGGGCGGGAGCGTCGCACGAGGGGCCATACGGGGTTCATTCCCCCTGACGACAGCACGCACCACGTGCGCCGCCGGAGACGACGGCGGCCTCCGGGACGCCCCGCCGCGGCCTGGCGCATCATGGGCCGTGTGCGACTCGAAGCGATCACCTGGGACCGGCTCGGCGACCTGCTCGCCGAGCGCCTGCTCGACCTGGAGCCCGCCGACGGCAGTCCCTGGCCGCGCATCGCCTTCGACGGCGCCCCGGCCGCCCGCCCGGGCGACCTCGCCCAGCGGGTCTCGGAAGCGCTGCGCGTGCGCGGCCGCTCCTCGCTCGTGGTGGGAACCGAGGGATTCCTGCGCCCCGCCTCCGTGCGGCTGGAGTACGGCCACCGGGACGTCGAGGCCTACTACAGCGGCTGGTACGACACCGGCGCCCTGTGGCGCGAGGTGTTCGGTCCCCTCGACGCCGACGGCGACGGCCGCGTCCTGCCCGACCTGTGGGACCCGGCCGCCGACCGGGCGACCCGCAGCCCCTACGTCCAACTCCCGCGCGGTGGCGTGCTGTTGCTGCACGGACCCTTCCTCCTCCGACACTGGTTCCCCCTCGATCTGAGCGTCCACGTCCTGCTCTCCCCGGGCGCCCTGCGCCGCCGCACGCCCGAGGCCGAGCACTGGACCCTGCCGGCCTTCGAGCGCTACGAACAGGAGACCGACCCGGCGGGCACGGCCGACGTCCTGGTACGGGCCGACGATCCTCGCCACCCTGCGTGGGGTGGCTGAGCGGCTGTCCGGTCGGGCGTCAGGGCGGCCGGACAGCCGGGGAGCCACTGTGCGGCCGGGTGCGGTGCGTCGGCATGGTGCCGTCTGGGCCACTCGACGCGGACGTCGTCCCCGTGTGCGGGCATCCGGCGGCACGGCGAGAATGAAGGGCGAACGAAGGGCGCCGGGACTCGCGGTGCGTCCGGCGCCGCGCCGGCCGTCCGGCACCGGGAGGTACCCCATGACCACCGCCGGAGACATCATGCACCGCGGCGCCCAGTGGATCCCCGCCCACGAAACCCTCGACCGCGCCGCCCAGCTCATGCGCGAACTGAACGTCGGAGCCCTGCCCATCAGCGACGAGAACGAGCGGCTCTGCGGCATCCTCACCGACCGCGACATCGTCGTCGGCTGCGTCGCCATGGGCCACGACCCGGCCAGGGTCACCGCGGGCGAGATGGCCCAGGGCACCCCCCGCTGGATCGACGCGGACGCCGATGTCAGCGAGGTGCTCCGCGAGATGCAGGAGCACCAGATCCGCCGGCTGCCCGTCATCCGGGACAAGCGCCTGGTCGGCATGATCAGCGAAGCCGACCTCGCCCGACACCTGGCGAGCGACCAGATCGCGTCCTGGGCCGGGAGCGTCTACGCCAGGACCACTTCGTAGGTCACCCCGGTGAGGCTCTCGCGCGGGTCACCCGCCCTGGTCAGAGCCACCCGCTGCGCCGGAACGCCCGGTACAGCGCCAGGCACGCGACGGATATGACGCCGATGACCATGCCGTAGCCGTACTTCCAGTGCAGCTCCGGCATGTGGTCGAAGTTCATGCCGTACACCCCGCACACCATCGTCGGCACGGCGATGATCGCGGCCCATGCCGTGATCTTCCGCATGTCCTCGTTCTGTGCGACCGTGACCTGCGCCAGGTGTGCCTGCAGGATGGAGTTGAGGAGTTCGTCGAAGGCGGCGATCTGCTCCTTCGCCCGCAGCAGGTGGTCCGAGACATCGCGGAAGTACGCCTGTATCTCGGGGTCGACCACGCGGATCGGCCGGGTGGCGAGGTCCTCCAGCGGTCGGCTGAGCGGCACCACCGCCCGCTTCAGCTCCAGCAGTTCACGCTTGAGCTGGTAGATGCGCCCCGGGTCCGCCCGCGCGCCGTTCTCCGCGAACACGTCCGTCTCGACCTGGTCGATGTCCTCGTGCACCGAGTCCGTGACGGTCAGATAGTCGTCGACCACATGGTCCGCGATGGCGTGCAGCACCGCGGACGGGCCCTTGGCCAGCTGCTGGGGGTCGGACTCCAGCTCCTCGCGCAGCGGGCCCAGCGAGCCGTGCCGCCCGTGCCGCACCGTGATCACGAAGTCCTCTCCGACGAACACCATGATCTCGCCGGTGTTCACCACCTCGCTGGTGGCCGTGAGTTCCTCGTGCTCCACGTAGCAGACGGTCTTGAACACCGCGAAGAGCGTTTCGCCGTAGCGCTCCAGCTTGGGTCGCTGGTGGGCCTCGACGGCGTCCTCCACCGCCAGTGGGTGGAGGTCGAAGAGCTCGGCGATGCCCGCGAACTCCTGGTCGTTCGGCTCGTGCAGACCGAGCCAGACGAAGCCGTCCCGGCTCTTGCGCACCCGCTCCACGACGTCCACCAGATCGCCGCGCGCCGGGGTGCGGACGCCATCCCGGTACGTCACGCAGTTCACCACCGAGGAGCCCAGCGGGGACCGGGCCGGGTGGCTCAGGTCGACGCGCGGGCGCCGCCGGGCCAGCCGAGCCACTCTGCGCAGGCCGCCGACCCCGCCGAGGTTCGTGACCTTCCGCAGATTCCCTGCCATGGACATCCGGATCTCCTTGCGTGGAACTCCTCGCGCCGTTCCTGCGCCTTGGCGCGTCAGTCTGCCAGGCCGACGTGAGCTGCGGGTAAGCCTGTGGAAACGCCTCGTTCCGCTTGGTTCCCGGCTGTGGACGAACGACGCGCCACGAGCTCTCCGTGCCGGAGCGTCGACGCGGTTCTTCATACCGGTGCGTCGACCATTACCGACAAGTGGGGCAACTGGGATGATCGCGGCATGACGCGAACCGATGGGCACCTCCTCGACAACCGGCGGCCCGAGGCGGCAGAGCACTTCAGCGCCTTCGCCGCCCTCTTCGACCCCACGACGTTCCGGCATCTCGAAGCGCTCGGCATCGGATCCGGCTGGCGGTGCTGGGAGGTCGGTGCCGGCACCTCCGTGGTGTCCTGGCTGGCGAAGAAGGTCGGACCGACCGGACGCGTCGTCGCGACCGACACCGACACCGCACGGCTCGCCCCGGCCGCCCGGCCGCCCGTCGAGGTGCGCGCCCACGACCTCGGCGCGCAGGACCCGCCGGGGGAGGGCTTCGACCTGGTGCACGCCCGCCTCGCCCTCGTCCACGTCACCGACCGGGAGCAGGCTCTGCGGTCCATGGTCACGGCCCTGCGCCCCGGCGGGCGGCTTCTCGTCGAGGACGCCGACCCCGGCCTTCAGCCCCTGCTCTGCCCCGACGAGTACGGTCCCGAGCAGCAGCTCGCGAACCGGCTGCGGCAGGGCTTCCGCAAGCTGCTCGCCGACCGCGGGACCGAACTCCCCTGCGGCCGCACCCTGCCGCGCCTGCTCAGGGAGGCCGGTCTGACCCGTGTCCACGCGGACGCCTACTTCCCCCTCGCCTCGCCGGCCTGCGCGGCCCTGGAGTCCGTCACGATCCGCCAGATCCGGGACCAACTGGTGACCGCGGGCCTCGCCACGGACCAGGAGATCGACCGGCATCTCGTGAACGTCACCTCCGGAGTGCTCGATCTGACGACGGCACCGATGATCTCGGCGTGGGGGCGCAAGCAGCGGGAGGCGCCGTGAGCCGGGCGGCGCAAGCAGCGGGAGGCGCCGTGAACCGGACCGCGTCGCCCGGTCGGATACGCGCCGTCCGTCCTTCGACCTGGGACGAGCCGTCGGGTGAGCGCCGCCGTCAGCCCTGCGAGGGCGGCCTGCCCCCCACCTGCTCCACCGCCCGCGCTCCCGCCCGGCAGCCCTCCCGCGCCGCCTCCTCCGGCCCCGCCCCCGAGAGCAGCGCGGCGAGGAACGCCCCCGTGAAGGCATCCCCGGCACCCGTGGTGTCCCGTGCCGTGGCCGGTACGGCCGGGACGCGGGCGCACACCTTCCCCGAGCGGGCCACGAGCGCTCCCTCATGGCCCTGCTTCGCGACGACCAGTGGGATGCGCAGACTCAGTTCCGCAGCCGCCGCGGCCGCGTCGGTCAGCCCTGTCAGCAGGCACGCCTCGTCCCGGCTGGGCAGCAGCACGTCCACGCCCTCGACGAGCGCCAGGAACCGCTCGACGCCGAGCTCCCCGAGGAAGCCGGCCGACGCCGGGTCCAGGCTCACCGGCACGCCACGCGCGCGTGCGGCGTTCAGGGCCAGCGTCACCAGGGCGCGACTCGAGTCGGAGAACAGCAGGTAGCCCGACAGATGAAGCCGGGCGACCCCGTCGAGCAGGGTGTCCGACCAGTCGGCCGGTTCGAGCCGCAGCGACGCGCCGCTGTCGGTGAGGAACGTCCGCTCCGCCGAAGCGCCCCCGTCCACCAGGCAGATCACCGTCCCGGTCGGCGCCTGCGGGTCGACGACGAGCCGGGGACGCACGCCCCGGGCCGTCAGCTCACGCTCATGCCAGGCGGCTGCCTCCGCCCCCACACGCCCGAGCAGCCGCACCTCCGCAACGCCCCCGTGCGCGGCCCAGCACGCGACGTTGGCGCCCGCCCCGCCCGGCACCGTGCGGATGGAGGCAACCGTGTCCGTGCCGACCGCGAGCGGACCCCGGTGACGCGCGACGACATCGGTGATGACGTCCCCCACGACGAGCAACGCCCGGCCTCCCACCGAACCGGCGCCGCGCCCCGCCGACCCCGCCGAGGCTTCGGCCGATCCCACCCCGGCCTCACCCGGCACCTCTCGGCCCTCGCCCGGCATCGCTCTGCCCTCGACAGATCCCAGCCCGCCCCCGCCCCCGCCCCCGCCCTCGCCCCCGACCCCCGCCTCGTTCATCCCCGGGCCCAGGCCGCCGCGATCCGTGCCGCCAGGCGGACGTTGCCGCGGACCGCCGCCAGGTTGGCGCTCAGGGAGGCGCCGTCGGTGTGCCGGACCAGGTAGTCGAGGAGGAACGGGGTGACCGCCTGGCCGGTGATCCCTTCCTCCTCGCACGCGTGCAGCGCGTCCGCGAGCACGCGTGCGTGCAGCTCCGGATCGAGCTGCTCCTCCTCGGGGACGGGGTTGGCGACGATCAGCGCCGACTCGGGGCCGTCGAGCGTGTCCTGGGCCCGCATGACGCCCGCCACCTGCTCCGGCGTCCGCAGCGTCCAGTCCACCGGATGCCCCGAGTCCGACAGATAGAAGCCCGGGAACCTGTCGGTGCCGTAACCGGCCACCGCGACACCCAGCGTCTCCAGCCGCTGCAGGGTCGCCGGCACGTCCAGGATCGACTTCACCCCGGCGCACACCACCGTGATCCGCGTCCGCGCCAGCAGCCCCAGGTCGGCCGACTCGTCCTGCGTCACCGTCCACTCCCGGTGCACCCCGCCGAGCCCACCCGTGGCGAACACCCGTACGCCCGCCCGCGCGGCCAGCAGCGCCGTCGCCGACACCGTGGTCGCCCCGCTCACCCCGGACGCCACCGCGAGCGGCAGGTCTCGATGGCCCAGCTTGCGGATCCCGTCCTCGTTCGCGACCCGCTCCAGCTGCTCCTTGTCCAGCCCGACATGGGGCCGCCCGTCGAGGACGGCGATGGTCGCGGGCACCGCGCCCTCCCGCCGCACGGCCGTCTCCAGCTCCAGCGCCACCTGCAGGTTGCGGGGCCGGGGCAGCCCATGGGCGATGATCGTGGACTCCAGGGCCACCACGGGCCGGCGCGCGTCGATCGCCTCCCGCACTTCTTCGGACACCACCAGCACCACGCGCCCGCCTCCTGTCAGTCGGTCAGTCGGTCTTCCTCATCTCTGGCGGGCGGCGCGCCGGGCCAAACCCTTGCGGGCTGTCGCGGACCTCACGAGCCTGGGGTGCATGACGGACCACACCGCACGTCTCGACCACGTCGTCCTCTGGGTGCGCGACCCGCTCGCCGCCGCCGACTTCTACGAGAAGGCCGTCGGCCTGGAGGCGCTCAGGCTCACCGAGTTCGCCGCCGGCGAGGTGCCGTTCCCCTCCGTCCGCGTCAACGACGCGACCATCCTCGACCTCATGCCGCTGACCTTCGCGGCACGCATGACGATGCTCCCCGGCGCCGCCGACAGCGCGGGACACCCCGTCAACCACGTCTGCCTGTCGCTGCCCCGCGGCGACTTCGACGCCCTCCTCGGCCGCCTGGAGGAACGCTCCGTACCGGTGTCCGACCTCTCGTACGACTCCTTCGGAGCCCGGGGCAAGGCCACGCGCAGCTTCTACTTCCGCGACCCGGACGGCAACGTCTTCGAGGCGCGGCACTACGACTGACCAGGCCCGTGCCTCCCCGGCCCGGGCCTCAGAACAGAGGCTCGGGCAGCACTCCTTCCAGGGCGAGCAGCTTCCGCTTGGTCTCCAGCCCGCCCCCGAAGCCGCCGATGCCGCCACCGCTCTCGACGACCCGGTGACAGGGCACCACAACCGGCAGCGGATTGGCGCCCATCGCCATGCCCACGGCCTGGGCGGCGCCGGGCTGACCGACCCGCCCGGCCAGATCGCCGTACCCGACGACCGTGCCGTACGGCACGCCTGAGGCGAGCTCGCGCAGGACCTCCCGGTTGAAGCCGGAGGTCAGCGACCAGTCCAGCGGGAGGTCGAAGTCGCGTCGCTCACCCGCGAAGTACGCCTCGAACTGCCGTATCGCCTCGGCCAGCAGCGGGGAGCCGGGTGCTTCGACGGGCTCGGTGCCGAGCCGCGCCGCCAGACGCTCGACCGCCCGGTCCCGCACCTCGTCCGTGGCGTGGAACACGACGTTGACCAGGCCGCCTGGGCCGGCGGCCAGCAGCAACGGCCCGATCGCGCTCTCCACGACCGCCCACACGACCCGCGGCTCGACCCGCTCCTGACTGTCCATGCGCCCACGGTACGACCCGCCACTGACAACGCCGTCCCGACGGGACGACGGATCACCCGCGCACGGCCTTGCGCACCACGTCCGGCTTGTTCGTGATGATCCCGTCGACGCCGTACCCGGCGACCCGCTGGGCCGTCGCCGCGTCGTCGACCGTCCAGGTGAAGACCTCCATCGGCCTGCCGTGCGGCCCGTCGAACGCCTGCACCGAGGCCACGTAGGCGGGGGAGAGCGAGCCGTGCGACGGGTTGATCTGGTCGGCGAAGTCGGCGTAGTCCAGCAGGTCCGACACGGGGGGCGTCCCCAGGAAACCGGTCTTCACGCCGGGCTTCAGCTCGTGCACCGTCCGCACGCTGTCCGCGCTGAAGCTCTGCACGATCAGCCGGCCCGCCAGATGGCGCCGGTCGAGCCAGCCCTCGTTGCTGAGGACCTTCAGCGTCTGCCGCTCGATGCCCGGGTACAGCTCCGGGTTCTTGATCTCCAGGAGAAGCTTCTGGTGATGGTGCTCGACGCGGTGCACGAACTGCTCCAGCGTCGGCACGCGCGCGCCCGCGTACGCGGGTCCGAACCAGCTGCCCGCGTCGAGACGGGCGATCTCGGCGGCCGTGAAGTCCCTCACCTTCCAGGGAGCCCGGTCGGGGAAGACCTCCTCGACGTCGGTGGTGCGCCGCAGGTTGTCGTCGTGGAGGACGACCAGCTCGCCGTCCCGGGTCCGCTGGACGTCGTTCTCCACCCATCGGATGCCCAGCTCCGCCGCCTTGTCCACGGCGGCCAGCGTGTTCTCGGGCGCGTACGCCGAGGCCCCCCGGTGCGCGATGACCAGCGGCGACACACCACCTCCGGCCGCCCGCGCGGGGGAGGCGGGAAAGAGGAGGGCGGCGGTGCCCAGGAGTGCGGTGGTCGAGGCGGCAACAGCGCGCGCGTGCATGCGTACTCCTCGCGTCGAGCGATCACTACGTCACAGACAGCACCACTGTGACAGCAGAGGGTCAACGCGAGAGGGGTACAGGATGGCCACACGTTGAACGGAGATGACCCAACTCCGCTCACTGGTGCCGCACAACTGCGGCAAGGGCGTGTTTCTTTGCCGGAAAGTCGTTCGACCATTCCGGTGGGGGTCATACTCTCTGCGTCAACCCTGACCGCTCGTGCGGTCCTGGGAGGGGGCGCACATCAGGAATTCCGGGACGCAAAGGGCGGGAAGGGCAGCCGCGCATGCAGGGCACGGTCGACGGATTCAGCTACGGCCTGGTCACACCCCTGGTGGCCTACCTCATGGCCTGCCTGGGCGGGGCCCTGGGCCTGCGTTGCACCACCAGATCCATGCTCGTCGCCCAGTCCTGGCGCCCCGGCTGGCTCGCCCTCGGCTCGGCCGCCATCGGTTCCGGCATCTGGACCATGCACTTCATCGCGATGATGGGGTTCACGGTGCACGGCACCCCGATCCACTACGACAAGTCGATGACCTTCGCGAGCCTGGCCGTCGCGATCGTGATGGTGGGCATCGGGATCTTCATCGTCGGATACCGGGGAGCCCGCGGGACGGCCCTCTTCACCGGGGGCACGATCACCGGCCTGGGCATCGCGTCGATGCACTACCTCGGCATGGCCAGCATGCGCCTGGACGGGAAGCTGGAGTACAACACGTTCACCGTCGGCGTCTCCGTCGTGATCGCCATGGGCGCCGCCACCGCCGCCCTGTGGGCGGCCGGCCAGGTCAGGGGATTCCTGTGGAGCGTGGGCGCCAGCCTCGTCATGGGCCTCGCCGTCAGCGGCATGCACTACACCGGGATGGCCGCACTCAGCGTCCACCTCCACGGCACGGCCGAACCCACCACGGGAGAGTCGCCCGCGGCCCTGCTCGCCCCCATGCTGGTCGGTCCGCTCGCCTTCCTGCTGCTCGCGGGCGTCGTGGTGATGTTCGACCCGTTGATGGTCATGGGCAAGCCCACCGTCGGCCCCGTCGAGCACCGGCCCGGCATCCCCGCCCACACCCACACCGCCGTCCCGCACTCCGCGCACCGCCTGCGGTTCCGCCCCCGCCGCGCCGTGGAGCACCGAGGAGCCCGCACCCCGCAGAACCGCTGATCGGAGCGCGTTGTCAGTGCGGGGTCGTACGGTGGATTCCATGCGGCCCGTTTCCCAGATCGAACGCACGGTGGCGCCCTTCGAGGTCGTCAGCCCCTACCAGCCGAACGGCGACCAGCCGACGGCCATCGCCGAGCTCGCCCGGCGCATCGAGGCAGGCGAGAAGGACGTCGTCCTCCTCGGCGCCACCGGCACCGGCAAGTCCGCCACCACCGCGTGGATGATCGAGAAGCTCCAGCGCCCCACGCTCGTGATGGCGCCGAACAAGACCCTGGCCGCCCAGCTGGCGAACGAGTTCCGCGAGCTGCTGCCGAACAACGCCGTCGAGTACTTCGTCTCGTACTACGACTACTACCAGCCCGAGGCCTACGTCCCGCAGTCGGACACCTACATCGAGAAGGACTCCTCGATCAACGAGGAGGTCGAGCGCCTGCGCCACTCCGCGACGAACTCGCTCCTCACCCGCCGCGACGTCGTCGTGGTCGCCTCGGTCTCCTGCATCTACGGCCTCGGCACCCCGCAGGAGTACGTGGACCGCATGGTCCCCCTCCGCGTCGGCGAGGAGATCGACCGCGACGAGCTGCTGCGCCGCTTCGTCGACATCCAGTACACGCGCAACGACATGGCCTTCACCCGCGGCACCTTCCGCGTCCGCGGCGACACCATCGAGATCTTCCCGGTCTACGAGGAGCTCGCCGTCCGCATCGAGATGTTCGGCGACGAGATCGAGGCGCTCTCCACCCTGCACCCGCTCACCGGCGAGATCATCAGCGACGACCAGCAGCTCTACGTCTTCCCGGCCTCCCACTACGTCGCCGGCCCCGAGCGCATGGAGCGGGCCGTCAACGACATCGAGAAGGAGCTCACCGAGCGCCTCGCGGAGCTGGAGAAGCAGGGCAAACTCCTGGAGGCCCAGCGCCTGCGGATGCGCACCACGTACGACATCGAGATGCTCCGCCAGATCGGCACCTGCTCCGGCGTGGAGAACTACTCGATGCACTTCGACGGCCGCCTGCCCGGCTCCCCGCCCAACACCCTCCTGGACTACTTCCCGGACGACTTCCTCCTCGTCATCGACGAGTCGCACGTCACGGTCCCGCAGATCGGCGCCATGTACGAGGGCGACGCCTCCCGCAAGCGCACCCTCGTCGACCACGGCTTCCGGCTGCCCTCCGCCCTGGACAACCGCCCGCTGAAGTGGGAGGAGTTCCAGGAGCGCGTCGGCCAGACGGTCTACCTGTCGGCGACCCCGGGGAACTACGAGCTCTCCCGCTCCGACGGCGTCGTCGAGCAGATCATCCGCCCCACCGGCCTCGTCGACCCGGAAGTGGTCGTCAAGCCCACCGAGGGCCAGATCGACGACCTGGTGCACGAGATCCGGCAGCGCACCGAGAAGGACGAGCGCGTCCTGGTCACCACGCTCACGAAGAAGATGGCCGAGGACCTCACGGACTACTTTCTGGAGCTGGGCATCCAGGTGCGCTACCTGCACAGCGACGTCGACACCCTGCGCCGTGTCGAACTGCTGCGTGAGCTGCGCTCCGGCGAGTTCGACGTGCTCGTCGGCATCAACCTGCTGCGCGAGGGCCTCGACCTGCCCGAGGTGTCCCTGGTGGCGATCCTGGACGCCGACAAGGAGGGCTTCCTGCGCTCCGGCACGTCCCTGATCCAGACCATCGGCCGCGCCGCGCGCAACGTCTCCGGCCAGGTCCACATGTACGCCGACAAGATCACCCCGGCGATGGCGAAGGCCATCGACGAGACCAACCGCCGCCGGGAGAAGCAGATCGCGTACAACAAGGAGAAGGGCATCGACCCCCAGCCCCTCCGCAAGAAGATCAACGACATCGTCGCCCAGATCGCCCGCGAGGACATCGACACCGAGCAGCTGCTCGGCTCGGGCTACCGCAAGTCCAGGAAGGACGGCGGCGGCACCAAGGCGCCCGTGCCCTCCCTCGGCAAGGCGGCCGAGATGGCCAAGCCCGCCAAGGGCAAGGGCAAGGGCAAGGCCAAGGAGACGGTACCGACCGACCGCCCCGCGGCCGAACTCGCCGAGCAGATCGAGGAGCTCACCACGCGCATGCGGGCCGCCGCCGCGGACCTCCAGTTCGAGATCGCGGCCCGGCTGCGCGACGAGGTCTCCGAGATGAAGAAGGAACTGCGCCAGATGAAGGAGGCGGGATTGGCCTGACAGCGGACGGCGTACGCGCAGTGTTGCAAGACCGACACAAAGTGCGGACCGGGCTACGTCGCTGTCAGTGCCCCTGCGTAGTGTTCAGGTCAACCGCGACTGCGCGGCAACAGGGGACGTTCGAGAGGGGAATCAGCGCGTGACCGTCAACATGACCAAGGGTCAGGCCATCAGTCTGCAGAAGAACGACGGCGGCAGCCTGACCGCGGTGCGCATGGGTCTCGGCTGGCAGGCGGCTCCCCGGCGCGGCCTGTTCGGCTCGCGCACGCGAGAGATCGACCTCGACGCCTCCGCCGTCCTGTTCGCGGACAAGCAGCCGGTCGACGTCGTCTTCTTCCGCCACCTGGTGAGCGACGACGGCTCGGTGCGCCACACCGGGGACAACCTGGTCGGCGGTGTCGGCCAGGGCGGCGACGACGAGGCGATCCTCGTCGACCTCGCGCGCATCCCGGTCCACATCGACCAGATCGTCTTCACCGTGAACTCCTTCACGGGCCAGACGTTCCAGGAGGTGCAGAACGCGTTCTGCCGCCTCGTCGACGAGACCAACGGGCAGGAGCTCGCCCGCTACACGCTCGCCGGCGGCGGCCAGTACACGGCCCAGATCATGGCGAAGGTGCACCGCTCGGGTTCGGGCTGGACGATGACGGCCCTGGGCAACCCGGCCAACGGCCGTACCTTCCAGGACCTGATGCCGTCCATCCTGCCGCTTCTCTGAGAACGGGCGGGACCCGGACCGCAGGGGCCGGCGAGCGGCACACGACACCACACAACGACACAGGGGGACGAAGGCGATGACGGCCGAGCTGGTGCGGGGGCAGAATCACCCGCTCTCCCAGGTCCGTCTCGAGATCCGGGTCTCGGCCGGCACGCCGATCGTGGCCGCGGCCGCGCTCAGCGACGAGACCGGCAGGATCCACGGCGTGGAGTGGGTGGCCCACCCGGGCGCGCCCACCCCGCCGGGTCTCGAAGTCTCCCGGCAGGCCGCCGCCGACCACCGCCTCGCGGTGGACCTGGACGCCATGCCGGAGACCGTCCACCGCGTCAGCGTGCTGCTCGCCCTGCCCGCCGGCGGGGCGGGCCCGGTCCGTTTCGGCGCCTTGGCCGCCCCGTTCGTCGCCGTCACCGGCCTCGACGGCGCCGAGGTCGCCAGCTACACCATCACCGGCCTGGACGCCGAGTCGGCCGTCGTCGCCCTGGAGCTGTACCGCCGGCAAGGCGCCTGGAAGGTGCGCGCCGTCGGCCAGGGCTACGCGGGCGGCCTCGCCGAACTCCTCACCGACCAAGGGCTGCGGCAGGCCCGGCAGCTCGCCGGCAGCATCAACGACGCGGTGGCCCAGGGGCTGGCCCGCTCGGTGCAGGCGCCCCCGCCGCGCACGGCGGACGGCGACCGCTCCCGGCAGGCGGCGGCCCCCGCCCTCGGCCCGGACCAGGGCGGCACGGCGCCCCAACCCGGGCCGGTACCACCGGTGTCCCCGTACGGCGGGCAGACGACCGGCGGACAGACGACCGGCGGACAGGGGCAGCCGCCCGGGTACCCGGGCGCCGCGCCGGACCCCTCGGCCGTCACCCAGCCCGCCGCCCCCACCCCGGGCGGCGGCCCGATCGACTACAGCCATCCGCGCCGCCGGAACGCCGCGCCGCCCCCGCCTCCGCCCACCGCGCCCCCGGCCGCCCCCGGACAGCCCGCGCAGCCCGTCGCGGGCGACGCGACCGGCTGGTCCATGGAGGAGCGGCTGTACAACCAGGTGTGGGGCATGTTCGAGGACCTCGCCCGTACCACCGCCGCCTACCGCAGCGCCGTCGACTTCGCCGAGTCGCGCATGGACAAGGAGCTCGAACAGGTCCTGTCCGACCCGCGCAGCCGGATCGGCGGGCAGGGCGACGCCGCCCGCGAGGCGGCCCGCGCCCGGCACGCCCAGCTCGTCGACCAGGCCAGGGAGGCCCTCGACCGGGACCTCGCCCAGCTCAAGGCCGAGGTCGACGTCGTCGAACCAGCCCTGCCGCCGGCCTACGCCCGTTGGGACAACCCCGTGTGGCACGCCTACCGGGTGCCGATGGAGTTCCCCATGGCCCTGCGCCTGGGCGACCTGCATCTCCCCGAGGCCGACCGGATCCGCATCCCGATGCTGGTCCGGCTGCCGCTGGAGCGGGGCCTGTGGATCGACAGCGGACGGACCGAGTCGACCGAGGGGCTGTTCACCGACGCGCACACATCGGGACGTCTCGCCATGGAGACGGCGGTCGCGCACGCGGCCCGGCTGCTCGCCGTCCACCCGGCGGGCGAGTTCACCGTCCATGTCATCGACCCGGCCGGCTCTGGAGCACAACCCCTGGCGCCCCTCGTGCAGAGCGGTGTGCTCGCGGCCCCGCCCGCGCTCGGCGCCGCCGGGGTGACGGACGTGCTGACCCGGCTCACCCAGCGGGTCGACCTGGTGCAGATGGCGGTCCGGGGAGGCGCCGCCGACTCGCTCCCGCCCGGCTTCGACACCTCACAGCAGCTGCTGATCGTCAACGACTTCCCGCACGGCTTCGACGACCGGGCCGTGAACCAGCTGCGCTACCTCGCCGACGAGGGGCCCGCCTTCGGCGTCCACCTGATGATGGTGGCCGACCGCGAGGAGTCCTCCGGCTACGGGCCTTTGCTCGACCCGCTGTGGCGTTCGCTGCTGCGACTGACCCCGGTGCCCGACGACCACCTCGCCGACCCCTGGGTCGGCCATGCCTGGACGTACGAGCCGACGCTCGTGCCGCCCGGCAGCCAGGTCCTCCAGCAGGTGCTCACCCAGGTCGCGGCCGCCCGTACCAAGTACTCGTAAAGCCCTCTGACCAGGGATTTTGGTCTTTCTTTTGCCAAGCGCTTTACCTGTTCTTGGTGATTGGGTACTGTTGTCGGCACGGAGGGGAGTACTCCCTGTCTGCTGCGGCGTACCCGTCAATACGGATCAGGTCGATACGGCCTGGTCCCGGGGCGTCGGCCCATCGTTGGGTGGAAGAGACCTCCGGCAGCTACGACGCTGACATTTGCCGTGACGACTGCCGGAGGCGCAGTGGATGTTTCCGTGACCCTGTGGGTCCTGACGATCGTGGGCCTGGCGGCCCTCATCGCCGTCGACTTCTTCATCGGCCGCAAGCCGCACGACGTATCGATCAAGGAAGCCGGAATCTGGACGGTCGTCTGGATCGTCCTGGCCGTGCTCTTCGGGCTCGGCCTGCTGGTCTTCGGCGGCGGCCAGCCGGCCGGTGAGTTCTTCGCCGGCTTCATCACCGAGAAGTCGCTGAGTGTCGACAATCTCTTCGTCTTCGTCCTGATCATGGCGAAGTTCGCGGTGCCCTCGCAGTACCAGCAGCGCGTGCTGCTGATCGGCGTGCTCATAGCCCTGGTCCTGCGCGCGATCTTCATCGCCGCCGGTGCTGCGATCCTCGCCAGCTTCTCGTGGGTGTTCTACCTCTTCGGCGCCTTCCTCATCTGGACCGCCTGGAAGCTCATCCAGGAGGCCCGTGCGGACGAGGAGGACGAGGAGTGGGAGGAGAACAAGCTCCTCAAGGCCGCAGAGCGCCGCTTCGGCGTCGCCGACCGCTACCACGGCACCAAGCTGTGGATCCAGCAGAACGGCAAGCGGGTCATGACCCCGATGCTGGTCGTGATGCTCGCGATCGGCATGACGGACGTGCTGTTCGCCCTCGACTCCATCCCCGCGATCTTCGGCCTGACGCAGGACCCGTACATCGTCTTCACGGCCAACGCGTTCGCCCTGATGGGTCTGCGGCAGCTGTACTTCCTCATCGGCGGCCTGCTGAAGAAGCTGGTCCACCTCTCCTACGGCCTGTCGATCATCCTCGGCTTCATCGGCGTGAAGCTGGTGCTGCACGCCCTGCACGAGTCCGGGGTGCACGTCCCCGAGATCAGCATCCCGGTCTCGCTCGGCGTCATCTGCTCCGTCCTGATCGTCACCACGATCACCAGCCTGCGGGCTTCCAAGAAGCAGGCGGCGGCCGAGGCGGCGCAGGCGCAGAGCGGAAGCGCTCCGAAGGACAGCATCGACGTCTGACCACGCCGGACGTAGGAACAACCATCACCGGGACCGGTGCTCGGCGAATTGCCGACCACCGGTCCCGGTGCTTGCTTGTTCCTTGAACGGTTCCCCCGCCCGGGGGCGCCGTGGCCGGCTGGAGGTGCCATGAAGTTCGTGCAGATCATCGACTTCGAGACGAGCGCTTGGACGAGATGGAGCAGCTCCTCGAGGAGGCCGGGCAACATCTCGCCGGCCGGACGGGCGGCCCCACGCACCGCATGCTCCTGAAGGACCGCGACAATCCGCGCCGCTACCTGGCGCTGATCGAGTTCGAGTCGTACGACGAAGCCATGCGCAACAGCGACGACCCCGAGACCAGCAGGATGGCGGAGCAACTGGGCGCGCTCTGCCTCGGGGAGCGGGTGTACACCAACTGCGACCTCCTGGACGCACGCAACCCCAAGTAGCCCGGCAGCACACGCCATGGGGCCACGCTTGTGGCGGGAGCCGTCCTGGCCGCCGTGCACCACGCCGAAGTGGTGGCCCACCGGGTCGGCGAACCGTTCGGCTCCCTCGTGCTCGCCGTCGCCGTCACGATCATCGAGGTCGCCCTCATCGTCACCCTGATGGCCGATGGCGGGGACAAGAGCTCGACGCTGGCACGCGACACGGTCTTCGCGGCCGTGATGATCACCTGCAACGGCATCGTCGGCCTCTCCCTCCTGGTCGCCTCACTGCGGCACGGCACGGCGGTCTTCAACCCCGAGGGCACCGGCGCCGCGCTCGCGACCGTCGCCACCCTGGCCACGCTCAGCCTGGTCCTGCCGACGTTCACCACGAGCAAGCCGGGCCCCGAGTTCTCCACGGTCCAGCTGACCTTCGCGGCGCTCTCCTCGCTGATCCTGTACGGCCTGTTCGTCGCGACGCAGACCGTGCGGCACCGGGACTACTTCCTGCCGATCACCCGGCAGGGCGAGGTGATCACCGCGGAGGAGCACGCCGCGGCCCCCTCCGCCCGTGCCGCCCTGATCAGCCTGGGGCTGCTGGGCCTGGCCCTGATCGGCGTGGTCGGCCTGGCCAAGGGGGTGTCGCCCACCATCGAGTCCGGTGTGGCGGCCGCCGGGCTGCACCACGCCGTCGTCGGCGTGATCATCGCGCTGCTGGTGCTGCTCCCGGAGAGCATCGCCGCGCTGCGCTCCGCCCGCCGCGACCGGGTGCAGACCAGTCTGAACCTCGCCCTCGGCTCGGCGATGGCGAGCATCGGCCTGACCATCCCCGCCGTGGCGCTCGCGTCCGTCTGGCTCTCCGGGCCGCTGGTCCTCGGCCTGGGCGCCACCCACATGGTGCTGCTCGCCCTGACGGTGGTGGTGGCCTCGCTGACCGTGGTCCCGGGCCGGGCCACGCCGCTCCAGAGCGGGGTCCACCTGGTGCTGTTCGCGGCGTATCCGGAGCTGGCGATCAATCCCTAGGCCGGCGGTCAGCCGGAAGCAGCCTCCGCAGTCGCCCCCACCGGCACCGGACGCGTCTCCGGCAGCAGGGTGAAGCAGCCCAGGCTGAGCAGCGCGATCGCCGTCAGGTACGCGGCCACGCCCCACGGCACCCGCCCGCCCTGCTCGGCGAGGGCCGTCGCCACGATCGGCGTGAGGGCACCGCCGACGACCCCGCCGAGGTTGTAGCCGACGGCGGCGCCGGTGCAGCGCACCCGCGGTTCGTACAGCTCCGGCAGATACGCGGCGATCACGGCGAACATCGTGATGAACGAGAGCATCGCCCCGAGGAAGCCCAGGAACATCGGCAGCGGCGCGCCGGTGGCGAGGAGCGCGACCATGGGGAACATCCACAGGGCGGCGGCCGCGCAGCCGGCCAGGCACAGGGGGCGGCGGCCGTAACGGTCCCCGAGCAGCGCCACCAGCGGTGTGAGCGCGCCCTTCACGAGGACGGCGCCCATGATGCAGGTCAGCATGACGGTGCGGCTCACCCCGAGCCGTTCCGTGCCGTAGGAGAGGGACCAGGTCGTCACGGCGTAGAAGATGGCGTAGCCGATCGCGAGGGCGCCGCCGGTCAGCAGGAGGAGACGCCAGTGGTGGCGCACGACCTCGACGAGCGGCACGCGCGCGTGGTCGTCGATCTCCAGGAAACGAGGGCTTTCGGCGAGCGACGAACGCAGCCACAGCCCCACCACGGCCAGCACGCCCGCCGCCCAGAACGGCACCCGCCACCCCCACGCGGCGAACTGCGCCTCGGACAAGGTCGCCGACAGGCCCAGCACCACACCGTTGGCGAGCAGGAACCCCACCGCGGGCCCGACCTGGGGGAAACTCGACCACAGCACGCGCCGCTCGGCGGGCGCGTGCTCCACGGTCAGCAGTACCGCACCGCCCCACTCCCCGCCCAGCCCAAGCCCCTGCAGGAACCGCAGGACCAGAAGCAGCAGGGGAGCGACCACGCCGATCGTGTCGTACGTCGGCACGCAGCCGACCGCGACCGTGGAGGCACCGGTGAGCAGCAGGGAGGCGACGAGGACCGGCCGTCGCCCGTGCCGGTCCCCGATGTGCCCGAACAGCACCGACCCCAGCGGCCGGGCCACGAAACCCACGCCGAAGGTGGCGAAGGCGGCCAGCGTCCCCGCCACCGGCGAGAAGGTCGGGAAGAACAGCGGCCCCAGGATCAGGGCCGCCGCGGTGCCGTAGACGAAGAAGTCGTAGAACTCGATGGCCGTGCCGGCGAGTGAGGCGGCCGCGAGGCGCGGCATGGAAGGTGCCCTTACGGTGCGTACGTCGTGCATGCCGCGTCAACTACCCACGGTGACGGGCGGTTACGGGGGCGCGCGGAGGGCTCGGGGGTGTTCAGTACGTGACCGTGATGCGCCGGGCCGGTCCGTCCACGCGCACGGTGCCCCCGTACGGGATCACCAGCTGCGGATCGGTGTGCCCGAAGTCCACGTCGAAGACGATCATGGTGTCGGGGGCGTAGTCCCGCATGGCGCGCAGGACGGCCTCACGCTGGTCCGAGGCGTAACGGGCGGCCTCTTCGGGAGTGTTGGGGCGGTTGAAGAACCAGGTCTTCGGGCGCCCCATCAGCAGCGCCGGGAAGCGCTGGAGCAGTCCGCGCTCGCCCATGTTCCGCAGGGTGTAGTAGACCTCCGTGGCGCTGGGCATGTCCTCCGAGGTTTCCAGGAGCAGCACACCCCCCTCGTACTCGGACAGGTCGCGTGCGATCTCCCGGTCGGCCATCAGCAGCCAGCCGACGATCTCCAGGCAGCCGCCCCAGGTACGGCCCTCGACCACCCGGTCGGGGTTCACCCAGGTCCAGCCGGTCCCGGGCCGGGTCTCCGGCTCCGCCTCGAAGGTCGCCGGGTCGGCCCAGTCCCGGTCGATGTCACGCCACCGCTCGGCGGGCCGCAGCTCGTACGGGCCGGAGGTGAACAGGGCCGCGCGCAGGGACTCGGCGGTCTGCGGGTGCATGGCCCCGGGGCGGCCCAGCTCGCCCATGACACTGCCGCCGTGGAAGGCGACGATGCCGCTGTTGCGCAGGAACGCGAGCAGGTTGGTGTTGTCGCTCATCCCGAAGAACGGCTTCGGGTTCGCGCGGATCAACTCACGGTCCAGGTACGGCAGCACGGTGATCTGGTCGTCCCCGCCGATGGACGCGATGACCGCCTTGATGGCCGGGTCGGCGAAGGCGGCGTGGATGTCGGCGGCCCGTTCCTGGGGCGTCGAGCCCATCCTGCGGGTCGCCGGGTACTCGACCGGCTCCAGCTCGTACTCCTTGCGCAGCCGCTCCAGGCCCAGTTCGTAGGGGAGCGGTAAGAGTTCCGGCAGGCCTCCGGAGGCCGAGATCACGGCGATGCGGTCCCCGGGGGACGGCTTGGGCGGGTACAGGAGGCTCGTCATGCCCGGAGGTTACGACCCGGCAGGCGGTCGGCGCACCGTGATAAACCGGCTGTGAGCAGCGGTCCGCGACGGGCCGCCCGACCCTGACCGGACCGGAGGAACCGTGCCCCGCACCCTGGCCAACGCCCCGATCATGATCCTCAACGGCCCCAATCTGAACCTGCTCGGCCAGCGCCAGCCGGAGATCTACGGCTCCGACACTCTCGCCGACGTCGAGGCCCTGTGCGCCAAGGCGGCGGCCGCGCACGGCGGCACGGTCGACTTCCGCCAGTCCAACCACGAGGGCGAGCTGGTCGACTGGATCCACGAGGCGCGTCTGAACCACTGCGGCATCGTGATCAACCCGGGCGCCTACTCGCACACCTCCATCGCCCTCCTCGATGCCCTCAACACCTGCGACGGCATGCCGGTGGTGGAGGTCCACATCTCGAACATCCACCAGCGTGAGGCGTTCCGGCACCACTCCTACGTCTCGCTGCGCGCCGACGGCGTCATCGCGGGCTGCGGGGTGCAGGGGTACGTGTTCGGCGTCGAGCGGGTCGCGGCGCTGGCGGGGGCGGGGCAGGCGGACACCTGAGCCGCCGCACGTAAGCCCCGCGGACCATGGCGGTCGCCCCTTACAGCCGCCCCTTACCGCCGTCCCTTGCAGACGCCTCTTACAAGCGCCCCGCCTCCACGATCCGCCGCAGGAAGCGCCGTGTGCGCTCCTGCCGCGGCTCCCCGAAGACCTGCTCCGCGGTACCGCGTTCCAGCACCACGCCGCCCTCCAGGAAGCACACCTGGTCGGCGACCTCCCGCGCGAAGCCCATCTCGTGCGTGGCCAGCACCATGGTCATGCCCTCGTCCTTGAGGTCGCGCACGACTGTGAGGACCTCGCCCACCAGCTCGGGATCGAGGGCGGCCGTGATCTCGTCGAGCAGCAGCAGCCGGGGGCGCACGGCCAGGGCGCGGACGATCGCCACGCGCTGCTGCTGGCCGCCGCTCAACCGGTCCGGGTACTCGCCCGCCCTGCCGCCGAGCCCGAGCCGCTCCAGCAGTTCACGCGCGCGTGCCTCGGCCTCGGCCCGGGGCACGCCGTGCACCCGGCGCGGAGCGAGCGTGATGTTCTCCAGGACGGTCATGTGCGGAAACAGGTTGTACGCCTGGAAGACCACGCCGATCCGCCGGCGCACGGCGTCCTGGTCGGCGCGCGGGTCGGTGATCTCCTCGCCGTCCAGCCAGATCGCCCCGTCGTCGATCTCCTCCAGCAGGTTCGCGCACCGCAGCAGCGTGGACTTGCCGGAGCCGGAGGCGCCGATCAGCGCGGTGACCGTGTGCGGGGCGACCTCCAGATCGACGCCCCGCAGGACGACCGAGCCGCCGAAGCTCTTGCGGACGGACTCCATCCGCAGCACGGGCGTCTCGCTCATGTAACTCCTCCCTGGGCCCGCCGCCGGTCCATGCGTGCCGTCACCCAGTCCGTGAAACGGGTCATGGGGATGGTCAGCGCGACGAAGACCAGACCCGCGACGATGTACGGCGTGTAGTTGAGGCTGCGGCCGACGATGATGTCGGCGGCCCGTACGGCGTCCACCGCACCCCCGATCGAGACGAGCCCGGTGTCCTTCTGCAGCGACACCAGGTCGTTCAGCAGCGGCGGCACCTGGCGGCGCACCGCCTGGGGCAGCACCACGTACCGCAGCGCCTGCCGGTTGCTGAGCCCGAGCGACCGGGCCGCGGCGCGCTGCGAGGGATGCACGGACTCGATGCCGGCGCGGAACACCTCGGCGACGTACGCCGAGTAGGTCAGGGTCAGCGCGGTGCCGCCGAGGAGCACCGGATCGAGGGTCACTCCCTGGAGCCGCAGCGCCGGGACGCCGAGGACGACGATCATCAGGTTGATGATGAGCGGCAGCCCCCGGAAGAAGTCCGTGTACGCGGCGGCCAGGACGCGCAGCGGGAAGAACACGGGACCGCGCAGCGTCCGGGCGACGGCGATCAGCATGCCGAGGACGAGGACCGCGGCTCCGCAGACCAGCAGCAGCCGGACGTTCAGCCACAGCCCTTCGAGCACCTTGGGGAACGCCTCGCGCGCGTACCCCCAGTCGAAGAAGGTCTCCTTGGTGCGCGGCCAGCCAGGGGCGTTGACGACGACCAGGTAGAGGACGGCTCCGGTGACGAGTGTGGACAGCGCGCCGATCGCGGTGGCGCGCCGGGCGCGGGCGCGCCGGTAGCGCTCACGGTCCAGGCGCCGCTGGGACGGGACGTAGTCGTCGGGCTCGCCCGAGCTCTCGGCGAGTTCCCCCTTGTCCAGCGTCACTTGAGCACCGGAGCGTCGACGGCGTCGGACAGCCACTGCTGTTCGATCTTCTGCAGCGTGCCGTCGTCGCGCAGCGCGTCCACGGCCCGCGAGACGCAAGAGGTGAGCGCGCTGCCCTTGTCGAGCACGAGCCCGAACTGCTCCGGCGTGCCGCCCTGGTTCTCGAACTGACCGACGATCACCGCGTCGGTGATCTCGGCCCCGGTGATGTAGAAGGCGGTGGGCAGGTCGACGACGATCGCGTCGACCTGGCCGTTCTTCAGGGCGGACTTGGCCTGGTCGTTCTTGGCGTACACGGCGGCCTTCCGCGTGGGCCGCACCACGTCGTCGATGTAGTCGAGGCTGGTGGTGCCCACCTGGGCGCCGAGCTTCACGCCCTTCAGGTCGGCGATGCTCTTCGCCTTCGCGGCCCTGGAGCCCTTCAGCGCGACGACGGCCTGCCGCACGTCGTAGTAGCCGGAGGAGAAGTCGACGGCCTTCTTCCGCTCCTCGCTGATGGACACCTGGTTGATGTCGAAGTCGAACGTCTTCTCGCCCGGCGCGAAGGCCTTGTTGAAGGGGACGGTCTGCCAGACGACCTTTTCCTTGCCGTACCCGAGCTCCTCGGCGACGGCGTACGCGACCGCCGACTCGAAGCCCTTCCCGTTCGCGGGGTCGTCGTCCTGGAACCAGGGCTCGTAGGCGGGTTCGTCGGTGGCGACCGTGAGCCTGCCCGGGGTCTCGGTGGCCAACTTGCCCCGGGCGCAAATGTTTCCGGCCGATGCCGAGGGCTTGTCCGAGGACGCCTCGGGCTGCGGGGCACAGCTCACGGCGGTGGCGAGGAGGGCGACGGCGGCGGCAGCGCGGCGCAGGGCACGCGGAGCAGGATGCATGGCGGGAGACTGGCAGCCGACGCTCCCGTTTGTCGAGGTCACGGCAACAGATGTCCGGATGATGGGAACGGGTGTTGCGGTCATGTGAACGGGCCCCGTGTGCCCGCGAGTTCGGCGGACGCCGGGGCCGCCGGCCGAGGGCGGGGATCGACAGGCCGGCGGCCCATCCGCCCAGGAGCCGTCATCCTGCGCGGGGCTCCTACCAGTTGACTGCGCAACTACGCGCAAGGGGAGCGTATGTACGACGCCGACGTGTGCGAATGATTCACACGGGGCGCGTGCGCGGCCTACCGCTCCCCACGCGTGCGCCCCGCGCAGTGGTTCACCACCCGCGCGCGTGCCACTCCGGCAGCTGCGGTCGTTCCGCGCCCAGGGTCGTGTCGTTGCCGTGTCCCGGATAGACCCAGGTCTCGTCCGGGAGGACGTCGAAGATCTTCGTTTCGACGTCGTGGAGGAGACTGGCGAACGCCTTCGGATCCTTGTGGGTGTTGCCCACACCGCCGGGGAAGAGACAGTCCCCGGTGAACACATGGGGATGTCCGTGCGGGTCGTCGTAGACGAGGGCGATCGAGCCGGGCGTGTGCCCGACCAGGTGGCGCGCGGTGAGGTCCACGTGCCCGACCCGGATGGTGTCGCCGTCGTCGACCAGCACATCGGTCCGGACGGGAATGCCCTCGGCGTCCTCCCGGCCCGCGTAGGTGCGGGCGCCGGTGGCCGCCACGACCTCGGCGAGCGCCTGCCAGTGGTCGCCGTGCCGGTGGGTCGTGACGACCGACGCGATGCCGTCGTCACCGATCATGCCGAGCAGCGTGGCCGCCTCGTTCGCGGCGTCGATCAGCAACTGCTCGTCGGTGGCGCGGCAGCGCAGCAGATAGGCGTTGTTGTTCATCGGACCCACCGCGATCTTGGTGATCATCAGGTCCTTGAGCTCGTGCACGTCGGCAGGTCCGCCGACCGTCACCTGTCCGCTGTACGTCATGTCCGCCAGCCTATAGCGGGGGAGCGGCCCGGGTCCTACAGCGGGGGCAGCGCCGGGAGCGGGCCGCCGGCCACGGTCAGAGCGGCTCCGGTGCGCCGGCCCGCGAGCCAGCCCAGCAGGTCCGCCGGGTGGCCGGTGACGGTCACCTCGGGCCCGTCGTCCGCCTCCCGCCCCGTGCTCCACGCGCGCGTGCCGTCCGTGAGGCGCGTGGACGGCACGTCGGGGTGCCCGGAGAACCGGTCGGCGAGGAAGGCGATCTCCCGCTCCCTGAACTCCGCCGGGAGGTCCTCCAGCTCGTACCCGATGCCCAGGTCCACGTGGTGCAGCTCCACCTCCACCCACCGCCGGAACGGCACCCGGGCCGCGGAGTCCGTGACGCCGCCCCGCAGCTCCACCGTGCGCGACCAGTCCGCCGGGGCGTCCCCGGCCTCCTGGAAGCGGGCCGCGCTCTCCCGAAGGTCGGCGAGGTGGACATCGAGCGCGCGCGGGGCGTCCCGCTCGATGTCGGCGTCGCGGGCCTCGCCGGAGACGTACATGGGGCGGCCCTCCAGGACGTTCACGAGGGCGTCCGCGTTGCGGGCGAGGTGGGCCAGGACGTGGCCGCGGCTCCAGCCGGGCAGCCGTGACGGCTCCGTCACAGCCGCGTTGTCCAGTTTGCCGACTGCGGTCAGCAGCCGCTCCGTCGCGTCACGTACAGACGCCAGGTCATGAGCGTGATCAATCATGATGCTGACCCTAGCTCCGCCACACCTTCGGGTGAAGGTGGTGAAGGAGTGCCGTAAATCGAAAGCACGTGCTATATGGTCGGACGTGGCGTCGGGCATGCTGGAGAGCCGGGGTTTGTTGGCAACCCGTGAATCCGACCGGCGTTGTCAGTGGCTCCCCCTAGTCTGAGAAGGACGGGGGCCCCGCCCCTGTCTCTTCTCTCAAGAAAGGTGCGGACCGGCGTGGCCGACCGTCTCATCGTTCGTGGAGCGCGCGAGCACAACCTCAAGAACGTCTCGCTCGACCTCCCGCGCGACTCGCTCATCGTCTTCACGGGCCTGTCGGGGTCGGGCAAGTCCTCGCTGGCCTTCGACACCATCTTCGCCGAGGGGCAGCGGCGCTACGTGGAGTCGCTCTCCTCGTACGCCCGGCAGTTCCTCGGGCAGATGGACAAGCCGGACGTCGACTTCATCGAGGGCCTCTCCCCGGCGGTCTCCATCGACCAGAAGTCGACCTCGCGCAACCCGCGCTCCACGGTCGGCACCATCACCGAGGTCTACGACTACCTGCGCCTGCTCTTCGCCCGCATCGGCAAGCCGCACTGCCCCGAGTGCCGCCGCCCGATCTCCCGCCAGTCGCCGCAGGCCATCGTCGACCGTGTCCTGGAGCTGCCCGAGGGCAGCCGCTTCCAGGTGCTGTCGCCGCTGGTGCGCGAGCGCAAGGGCGAGTTCGTCGACCTCTTCGCCGACCTCCAGACCAAGGGCTACTCCCGCGCGCGCGTGGACGGCGAGACGATCCAGCTGTCCAACCCGCCGACGCTGAAGAAGCAGGAGAAGCACACCATCGAGGTGGTCGTCGACCGCCTCACGGTCAAGGACGGCGCCAAGCGTCGCCTCACCGACTCCGTGGAGACCGCCCTCGGCCTCTCCGGCGGCATGGTCGTGCTCGACTTCGTCGACCTCCCCGAGGACGACCCCGAGCGCGAGCGCATGTTCTCGGAGCACCTGTACTGCCCGTACGACGACCTGTCCTTCGAGGAGCTGGAGCCCCGCTCCTTCTCCTTCAACTCGCCCTTCGGCGCCTGCCCGGACTGCACCGGCATCGGCACGCGCATGGAGGTCGACCCGGAGCTGATCGTCCCGGACGAGGAGAAGAGCCTCGACGAGGGCGCCATCCACCCCTGGTCGCACGGCCACACCAAGGACTACTTCGGCCGCCTCATCGGCGCCCTCGCCGACGCGCTGGGCTTCCGTACGGACATCCCCTTCGCCGGCCTGCCGCAGCGCGCCAAGAAGGCGCTGCTGCACGGCCACAAGACCCAGGTCGAGGTCCGCTACCGCAACCGCTACGGCCGTGAGCGCCGGTACACCACGGCCTTCGAGGGCGCCGTCCCCTTCGTCAAGCGCCGGCACAGCGAGGCCGAGTCCGACGCCAGCCGCGAGCGCTTCGAGGGCTACATGCGCGAGGTGCCCTGCCCCACCTGTGAGGGCACGCGCCTGAAGCCGGTCGTCCTCGCGGTCACGATCATGGGCAAGTCCATCGCCGAGGTCTCAGCGATGTCCATCAGCGACTGCGCGGACTTCCTGGGCGAGCTGAAGCTCACCGCCCGCGACAAGAAGATCGCCGAGCGCGTGCTGAAGGAGGTCAACGAACGGCTGCGGTTCCTGGTCGACGTCGGCCTGGACTACCTCTCGCTCAACCGCGCGGCCGGCACGCTCTCCGGCGGCGAGGCCCAGCGCATCCGCCTGGCCACGCAGATCGGCTCCGGCCTCGTCGGCGTCCTGTACGTCCTGGACGAGCCGTCCATCGGCCTGCACCAGCGGGACAACCACCGGCTGATCGAGACCCTGGTCCGGCTGCGCGACATGGGCAACACGCTCATCGTCGTCGAGCACGACGAGGACACGATCAAGATGGCCGACTGGGTCGTCGACATCGGCCCCGGCGCCGGTGAGCACGGCGGCAAGGTCGTGCACAGCGGCTCCCTGAAGGAACTCCTCGCCAACGAGGAGTCCCAGACCGGCCAGTACCTGTCCGGCAAGAAGGCCATCCCGCTGCCCGACATCCGGCGTCCGCTGGACCCGTCCCGGCAGCTCACGGTGCACGGCGCCCGGGAGAACAACCTCCAGGACATCGACGTCTCCTTCCCGCTGGGCGTGTTCACCGCCGTCACCGGCGTCTCCGGCTCCGGCAAGTCGACGCTGGTCAACGACATCCTGTACACGCACCTGGCCCGCGAGCTGAACGGCGCGAGGAACGTGCCCGGGCGGCACACGCGCGTGGACGGCGACGACCTCGTCGACAAGGTCGTGCACGTGGACCAGTCGCCCATCGGCCGCACGCCCCGCTCCAACCCGGCCACGTACACCGGCGTCTTCGACCACATCCGCAAGCTGTTCGCCGAGACCACCGAGGCGAAGGTCCGCGGCTACCAGCCCGGCCGCTTCTCCTTCAACGTCAAGGGCGGCCGCTGCGAGAACTGCGCGGGCGACGGCACCATCAAGATCGAGATGAACTTCCTCCCGGACGTCTACGTCCCGTGCGAGGTCTGCCACGGCGCCCGGTACAACCGGGAGACCCTTGAGGTCCACTACAAGGGCAAGTCCATCGCCGACGTCCTGAACATGCCGATCGAGGAGGCCACCGAGTTCTTCGAGGCCGTTCCCGCGATCGCCCGGCACATGAAGACCCTGAAGGACGTCGGCCTCGGCTACGTCCGCCTGGGCCAGGCCGCGACCACCCTGTCCGGCGGCGAGGCGCAGCGCGTGAAGCTCGCCAGCGAACTGCAGAAGCGCTCCACCGGCCGCACGGTCTACGTCCTGGACGAGCCGACCACCGGTCTGCACTTCGAGGACATCAGCAAGCTGCTGAAGGTCCTGTCCGGCCTGGTCGACAAGGGCAACACGGTCATCGTCATCGAGCACAACCTCGACGTGATCAAGACCGCCGACTGGATCGTCGACATGGGCCCCGAGGGCGGAGCCGGCGGCGGCCTGGTCGTCGCCGAGGGCACGCCCGAGCAGGTCGCCGGGGTCCCCGCCAGCCACACCGGCAAGTTCCTCCGGGAGATCCTCGGCGCCGACCGCATCAGCGACGCCTCCTCGGTGAAGGCACCGCGCAGGACGGCGAAGAAGACGGTCCCCGCGCAGGCCACCAGGACGGGGAGGACCGCCACCAAGACGGTCGACAGCACCGCCGCCAGGAAGACAGCCACCAAGTCCACGAAGGCCGCCGCGAAGAAGACCACGCGGACGACCAAGGGCTGACGCCTCTCGCCGAACGCGCCGCGCCCCCACAGGGCTCCCTGTGGGGGCGCGGCGCGTCGCTACGCGGTCAGGCGCCCTTCGGCTCCACGAACTGCATGTCGAGCTGGATCTTCACCACGTCCCCGAGCAGTCCGGGGGCGAAGTCCAGCCCGAAGTCGCTGCGCCGGATCTCGCCCGTCGCCTCGAACCCGGCGTGCCGGCTGCCGTCCATGGGCACGTCGACCAGCCCGCCGAACTCCACGGCGAGCGTCACGGGGCGGGTCACGTCGCCGATCGTCAGCTCGCCCTCCATGGTCCAGTCCTCGCCCTGGCCCGACACCCGCGTCGAGCGGTACGTCATCGTCGGGCGCTTCTCGACGTCGAGCAGGTCGGCGGCGCGCACGTGCGCGTCCCGGTCGGCGTTGCCGGTGTTCACCGAGGCCAGGTCCACCGTCGCGGAGACCCGCACGTCCTCGAGCCGCTCCCCGACGAACAGCCCGGCCTCCAGGCGCTCGAACCGCCCCCGCACCTTGGCGATGCCCAGGTGACGGATGGTGAAGTTCACGGAGGAGTGGAACGGGTCGAGGGACCAGTGGCCCGGAGCGAGCGGCAGGGGAGTGGTGGCGGTGGCGGTGTCATTCGTCATGCCCTCCACCCTGAGGGCCGCGCGGCCTGGGAGGGAGACCGGCCGGAGCCTGGTAGTGACGGGGCCACCCTCCGCGCCCGCGGGCGCTGTACGTTCGGCGGGTGAGCGACAACGAGTTGGGCACGTACCTGCGCACCTGGCGCGAAGCCGTCACCCCCGCGGAGGCCGGCCTTCCTGCGGGCCCGCGACGGCGCACACCTGGCCTGCGGCGCGCCGAGCTGGCCACGCTGGCCGGCATCAGCGTCGAGTACCTCACCCGGCTGGAACAGGGCCGCGACCGCAACCCGTCCGCCCAGGTGCTCGGTGCCCTCGCCGACGCCCTGAACCTGTCCCTGGCCGACCGGATGCTGCTCCGCCGTCTGACCAAGGAGGGGGACGGCGGTGACCCGCTGGTCTGCGCGGCGGCCCCGACGCTCAGCCGCACGGCGCGCCCGACCGTACGGGCCGTCCTCGACCACCTGGAACCGGCCCCCGCCGTGGTGGTCAACTGGATCGGCGACGTCCTCGCCCACACCGCCGGGTACGCGCGGCTGGTCGGCCCCATCGGTCTGTTCGACGACGAGCGGCCCAACCTGCTCCGGCACCTGTTCACCGACGAGCGGGCACGCAGTGCCTACCGCGACTGGGACCGGGTGGCCGACGACCTCGTCGCCCGGCTCCGGCACGGCGTCCCTCTCCGCGACCCGCACCTCGCCGAGCTGGCCGAGGAGCTGACGGTGACGGCCGGGGCGGACTTCGCCGACCGGTTCGCCGACCTCACCACGACACCGCGGCGCACCGGCTCCCAGCACCTCGATCACCCGGAGGCCGGCTCGCTGCGACTGCTGCACGAGACGCTGGCGCTCTCCGACGTGGGCCAGCGCCTCATCGTCCATCTGCCCGCGGACGAGGCCACGGCCGCCGCGCTGGACCGCCTCAACGGGCGCCGTCCCGGCGCGCTGCGAGCGGTGGGGGAGACCGGCTGAGGTACCTCGGCACCATGGACCGCTGGAAACCCGGTCCCGTCAGAGCCCGGCTCGTGCGCGCCCGTCAGCCGTCCAGCTCGTGCGCGTACGGCGGCTCGGCTCCCGCGCGCGAGCACGTGACGGCTGCCGCACGGGCCGCGAAGCCCAGCAACTCCGTCCAGCCGTCCGGCCCCAGCGCGGCCAGCGCCCGCCCGCTGAGCGCGTCGCGCACCGCGAGCCCGTGCAGCAGGGCCGCGTTGACCGTGTCGCCCGCGCCGATCGTGTCCACGACGTCCACCCGCTCGCCCGGCACGTCGTACGTGCCGCCGTCGGCGGTGTAGGCGGTCAGCCCGTCGCCGCCCCGGGTGATCACGACCGCCGCCGGTCCGGCCGCCAGCCACTCCTGGGGCGTGCCGCCGAGCCACCGGGCGTCCTCCTCGGACAGCTTCAGCAGCGTCACCGATGGCAGCCAGCTCTTGAACCGCGCCCGGTAGGCGTCCGCGTCCGGGATCAGCCCGGCCCTGATGTTCGGGTCCAGCGCGGAGAACACGCCCCGCGCGGACGCCGAGCGCATCAGCTCCTCATACGCGCTCGCTCCCGGCTCCAGCACCAGCGAGCACGTGCCGAAGGAGACCGCGCGGGTGCCGGAGGGCAGCGCGGACGGCGCCTGGAACAGCCGGTCCGCCGTCCCGTCGACGTAGAAGGAGTACGCGGCCGAGCCGTCCTCGTCGACCGTGGCGACGGCGAGCGTCGTCGGCTCGGTGCCGCGCTGTACGGACGCCACGTCCACGCCGGTCTCCCGCAGCCGGTCGAGCAGGGCCTCCCCGAAGGCGTCGTACGACACCCGTGAGCAGAAGGCGGCGGGGGAGCCGAGGCGGCCCAGCGCCACCGCCGTGTTGTAGGGGCCGCCGCCGAGCGCCGGCTGCAGGGCCGCCAGGGCGCCGGCGCCCTGCGGTACCAGGTCGATCAGTGCCTCACCGGCGACGACGATCACGACGGGGTTCCTCTCTCGGACGGGTCGGGGCAGCCGCACGACGTGCGGTGGACGAAGGCGCAGGGCAACCGCACGGTCCGGGCGGGCCGGTCCGGCTCGGCGAGACGCTCCAGGAGCACCTGTACGGCCCGGGCACCGATGTCCTTGCTGGGCTGGGCGATCGCGGTGAGCCGGGGCGAGAACAGGTCCGCCCAGGCGAAGTCGTCGAAGCTGCACAGCGCGAGGTCGCCCGGCACGGACAGGCCCCGGTCGCGCAGGGCACGCAGCGCCCCGATGGTCATGGCGTTGTTGCCGGTGACGAGTGCGGTGGGCGGCACGGCGAGGGACAGCAGGGCCGCGGTGGCCGCTTCGCCACCGGCCGACTCCGAGTCGCCGTGTACCAGGAGCCGCTCGTCGTACGGCAGGCCCGCGAAGGCGAGGCCGCTGCGGTAGCCCATGATCCGCTCGCTCGTGGTGCTGAGCCCCGGCAACCCCGCCACCAGCCCGATCCGCCGATGGCCGAGCCCGGCGAGATGGGTGACCAGCCGGGACGTCGGTGCGGCGTTGTCGGAGCAGACCTGGTCGAAGCGCGGACCGCCGTCCGCCCCCGGCGCGTCCACCAGCCGGTCCAGGAACACGGCCGGTACGGCGTGCCGCCCCAGGTACGCGAGCAGCCCCCGGGGGTCCGCGGAGGGCGCGACGATCATGCCGTCCACCCGGCGCTCGTGCAGCAGCTGCACGACCTTGCGCTCGTGCTCGGGGTCGTCGTGCGGATCGGCGATGAGCAGGCTGTATCCGGCCTCCAGCGCCGCGGCCTCGACACCCTGGAGGATCTCCGTGAAGTACGGGTTGCTGATCGCCGACACCGCCAGTCCGATGGACCGGGTGCGGGACGTCACCAGGGAGCGGGCCAGCGTGTTCGTGGTGTAGCCGAGCTCCTCCACGGCGTCCAGGACCGCCTGGCGGGTGTGCGGCAGCACCGGCCGGGTGCCGTTCAGCACGTGCGAGACGGTCGCCACGGAGACACCGGCGCTCCGTGCGACGTCGGCCATGGTCGGCATGCCGCTCCCTCCTCCGCTGCGCGCCCAGGTCGGGAACGTATCGCATCCCGGGTCGGACGTAAACGCTTGCGCAAGCGTTTACGTCCTGCGGCGACGCAGGGCGCGTCCGGCGCCGACGCCCGGTCCCCTGCGCCCGCCCGACCCCTACTCCCAGTCCCAGCCGATCCCCAGGAACCCGGCCCGCACCCGCGGCTCCACCAGATGCACCGACCGGTGCCGCCCGCTCATCGCGAGCTCCTGGCAGCCGCTCCGGGGCGCGGCCACCGAGTGCTGGGCGAACCGGTGGCAGCGCACGGGGAGGGCCGCCGCGTCGAAGCACACCTGGAGCGCGTACTGGCCGCCGGCGGAGTCGAAGCCGCGGACGTACTCGCGTGAGACGCCCGCCGTGCCGTCCTCGACGCCGTACCGGAAGAGGAACGTGTCCCCGGCCCGCAGCCGCGTGTCGAAGAGCAGCTCGGCCGCGAGCACCCCTGTGTCGCTGTGCCAACGGACGCGTCCGACACGGCAGTTCTCCAGGGCGTGCACCGCCATGCGCTCCGGCACGGCGCCCCGGTCACCCGTGGTGGACGGCCACGAAACGGTCGACCCCGTCCCGGTGGGCGCGCACGATGTGGTGCGCCTCCCGCTCGGCCAGCTCGCGCCGCGCCCCGATGCGGAGCCGCTCGTGGTGCGCGAGGGTGTGCAGGCCCCCGTCCGGCGGGCAGCCCAGCTCGGCCAGCAGCTGGTCCAGGACCCCGGAGGCCTCGACCAGGGAGCGGTAGGACCGGGACCCGGACCGCTGCCCGCCGGACAGACTGTCGCCGGACTCGGCGAGCAGCCGGATCAGCGACTCCTCGGGCAGCTCCAGGATCTCCTCCAGGGCGCGCACGGCCCGCAGCGACTCGGGCCGCTGCGGGCGCCTGGCCCCCTGCTGCCAGTAACTCAGACTGGTGACGCCGACCTTCACGCCATGGCGGGACAGATGGTGCTGCACACGCTGCAGCGGCAGCCCGCGGGCGGCGATCGCGGCCCGCAGGGCGACGTGGAAGGGGCCGCCTCGCAGGGCCGAGTCCAGTTCCGCGGTGGCGACGTCCGCGTGCTGTGGGGCGTGCGGCATGCAGGGGCCTCTCTGTGAGTCGGCGACGGCTGGTCAGACCGTTCGCGCGGGGCGCCCGGGGCCGTCCCGTCGGCGCAGGGGAGGTCTTCACATCCGTACGCCGTCGTTCAGGGTCCCGAGCTCCTCCGCATTGAAGCGTGTTGACCTGGTCCCGACAACACCTGATGCCGGACAGTGATGTACTCCGGGCCGGGGCGCCCAGGGCATGCGAACGCCCGGGGCGCGCGCCCCGGGCGTTCGCAGCCGACAGTGAGCTTCTACGAGCGCTCGCTCGAGCCCTCCTCGAGGGCCAGGCGCTTGGCCCGCACTATGTCGGGGTCGCGCGGGTCCAGGACGTCGCGCAGCCCGAACGCCTCGTCCGCGTACCGGCGGGCCCGGACCGTCCGCCGGGTTTTCTCGATCCGCATCCGCTTCATCTGCGCAGCCCTCCGACCCGTGGCCCGCCCGCTCCGCAGCCGGAGCGGCCGGTCCGCACTGACAACCTGTGTCTGCACGACACGGCCTCCGTCCGCCGGACGTCGCCGTGTCCCCCGTGGGAAGCCTGCATTCCCGCTCCCGGCCCGCCGTAACCCCGGCGCGGGACATGCCGTTGGAAACTGCCTCCCGCCGAGCCGTTGATCGTGCCCGCGCTCCCGCCGGACTGTCGGTGCTCGCCAGTAGGGTGTGAGACATGGCCGACCCCTCCAGCTACCGCCCCAAGCCGGGTGAGATCCCCGACTCGCCGGGGGTCTACAGGTTCCGTGACGAGCACCGCCGGGTGATCTACGTCGGAAAGGCGAAGAGCCTGCGCCAGCGCCTGGCGAACTACTTCCAGGACCTGGCGGGCCTGCACCCGCGCACCCGCTCCATGGTCACCACGGCCGCGTCCGTGGAGTGGACGGTGGTGTCCACGGAGGTCGAGGCACTCCAGCTGGAGTACTCCTGGATCAAGGAGTACGACCCCCGGTTCAACGTCAAGTACCGCGACGACAAGAGCTACCCGTACCTCGCGGTGACGATGAACGAGGAGTACCCGCGCGTGCAGGTGATGCGCGGTCACAAGAAGAAGGGCGTGCGCTACTTCGGGCCGTACGCGCACGCGTGGGCGATCCGCGACACGGTCGACCTGCTCCTGCGCGTCTTCCCGGTGCGCACGTGCTCGGCGGGCGTGTTCAAGAACGCCGCCCGTACGGGCCGCCCCTGCCTCCTCGGCTACATCGGCAAGTGCTCGGCCCCCTGCGTGGACCGCGTCTCCGCCGAGGAACACCGCGAACTGGCCGACGAGTTCTGCGACTTCATGACCGGCCGCACGAACACGTACATCCGCCGCCTGGAGAAGCAGATGGGCGAGGCGGCCGAGGAGATGGAGTACGAGCGGGCGGCCCGCCTGCGCGACGACATCGAGGCCCTGAAGAAGGCCATGGAGAAGAACGCGGTCGTGCTCGCCGACGCGACCGACGCCGACCTCATCGCGGTCGCCGAGGACGAGTTGGAGGCCGCCGTCCAGATCTTCCACGTGCGCGGCGGCCGCGTCCGCGGCCAGCGCGGCTGGGTCACCGACAAGGTCGAGGAGATCACCACCGGCGCCCTGGTGGAGCACGCCCTGCAGCAGCTGTACGGCGAGGAGACCGGGGACGCCGTCCCCAAGGAGGTCCTCGTCCCCGCCCTGCCCGACCCCGTCGAGCCCGTGCAGGAGTGGCTCGCCGGGCGGCGCGGCTCCGGCGTCTCCCTGCGCATCCCGCAACGCGGCGACAAGAAGGCCCTCATGGAGACCGTGCAGCGCAACGCCCAGCAGGCGCTCGTGCTGCACAAGACCAAGCGCGCCTCCGACCTCACCACGCGCTCGCGCGCCCTGGAGGAGATCGCCGACGCCCTCGACCTGGACAGCGCCCCGCTGCGGATCGAGTGCTACGACATCTCCCACCTCCAGGGCGACGACGTCGTCGCGTCCATGGTCGTCTTCGAGGACGGCCTGGCCCGCAAGAGCGAGTACCGGCGCTTCCAGATCAAGGGCTTCGCCGGGCAGGACGACGTCCGCTCGATGCACGAGGTGATCACCCGCCGCTTCCGGCGCTACCTCGCCGAGAAGGAGAAGACGGGCGAGTGGACCGACGGGGAGAACGCCGAGGCCCCTGAGATCGACAGGAACGGCGAGATCGTCGGGACCGGCCTCACCGAGGACGACGGCCGCCCCAAGAAGTTCGCCTACCCACCCCAGCTCGTGGTCGTCGACGGCGGCGCCCCGCAGGTCGCGGCCGCCCGGCGGGCCCTGGACGAACTGGGCATCGACGACATCGCCGTGTGCGGCCTGGCCAAGCGCCTGGAGGAGGTCTGGCTGCCCGGCGACGACGACCCGGTGGTCCTGCCCCGCACCAGCGAGGGCCTGTACCTGCTCCAGCGGGTCCGTGACGAGGCCCACCGCTTCGCGATCACCTACCAGCGCACCAAGCGGTCCAAGCGCTTCCGCTCCAGCCCCCTGGACGACGTCCCCGGCCTCGGGGAGACGCGCAAGCAGGCACTTCTGAAGCACTTCGGTTCGTTGAAGAAACTGCGATCCGCCACCATCGACCAGATCTGCGAGGTCCCGGGCATAGGCCGCAAGACCGCCGAGACGATCGCGGCGGCCCTCGCCCAGGCGGCCCCGGCCGCACCCGCCGTCAACACGGCGACTGGAGAGATCATGGAGGAGGAACCCGGCACCATGGGTTCCAGTGGGGAGCCCGTGACGATGGGCGCCCCGGACGAACGACGGGGGCAGGAGACATGAATGTGAACGAGCACGACGGGCAACACGAGCAAGCCGGAGACGGAGCACAGGTGAGTACGGGCACGCCCAACGACAAGGCCCCCGTCCCGGAGGCGGCCATCCCCGAGCTGGTGATCATCTCCGGCATGTCCGGGGCCGGCCGCTCGACGGCCGCGAAATGCCTGGAGGACCTCGGCTGGTTCGTCGTCGACAACCTGCCGCCCGCGCTGATCCCCACCATGGTGGAGCTCGGCGCCCGCTCCCAGGGCAACGTGGCCCGGATCGCCGTCGTCGTCGACGTCCGCGGCCGCCGATTCTTCGACAACCTCCGCGAGTCCCTCGCCGACCTGGAGGCGAAAAACGTCACCCGGAGGATCGTCTTCCTGGAGTCCTCCGACGAGGCCCTGGTGCGACGCTTCGAATCGGTGCGCCGCCCGCACCCCCTCCAGGGCGACGGCCGCATCGTCGACGGCATCGACGCCGAGCGCGAGCTGCTGCGCGAGCTGCGCGGCGACGCCGACCTGGTGATCGACACCTCCAGCCTGAACGTGCACGAGCTGCGCGCCAAGATGGACGCCCAGTTCGCGGGCGAGGAGGAGCCGGAGCTGCGGGCCACGGTGATGTCCTTCGGCTACAAGTACGGCCTGCCGGTCGACGCCGACCTCGTCGTCGACTGCCGCTTCCTGCCGAATCCGCACTGGGTCCCGGAGCTGCGCCCGTACACGGGCCTCAACGAGGAGGTGTCGGGTTACGTCTTCAACCAGCCCGGCGCCAAGGAGTTCCTCGACCGCTACACCGAGCTGCTCCAGCTCGTCGCCACCGGCTACCGCCGCGAGGGCAAGCGCTACGTGACCATCGCCGTGGGCTGCACGGGCGGCAAGCACCGCTCGGTCGCCATGTCGGAGAAGCTCGCCGCCCGGCTCGCCGCCGAGGGCGTGGAGACGGTGGTCGTACACCGGGACATGGGACGCGAATGACACGACGTACTCCGCGGCTGAGCCGGCTGCGCCGGGTGGTGCCCGAGGGCAACACCGGCGGAAAGGGCGGCCGGCCCGCCGAGGCCCGGGGCGCGAGGCCGCGCCGCCGGGGCGCCCAGCCCAAGGTCGTCGCCCTCGGCGGCGGCATGGGCCTGTCCGCCTCGCTCGCCGCCCTGCGCCGGATCACCGGCGACCTCACCGCCGTCGTCACCGTGGCCGACGACGGCGGCTCCAGCGGCCGGCTGCGCGACGAGCTGGGCGTGCTGCCGCCCGGCGACCTGCGCAAGGCGCTGGCCGCGCTCTGCGGTGACGACGACTGGGGCCAGACCTGGGCCCGCGTCATCCAGCACCGCTTCCAGTCCAAGGGCGACCTGCACGAGCACGCGGTCGGCAACCTGCTGATCGTCGCCCTGTGGGAGCAGTTCGGCGACCACGTCCAGGCGCTCGACCTGGTCGGGCGGCTGCTGGGCGCCCAGGGACGCGTGCTGCCCATGTCCGCGGTCCCGCTGGAGCTCCAGGCCCTCGTCAAGGGCCACGACCCGGATCGCCCGGACGAGGTCGACACGGTCCGCGGCCAGGCCACGGTCGCCCTCACCCCGGGCGAGGTCCAGTCCGTGCACCTCGTGCCGAACGACCCGCCGGCCGTGCCCGAGGCGGTCGAGGCCGTCCTGGACGCGGACTGGGTGGTGCTCGGCCCCGGCTCCTGGTTCTCCTCGGTCATCCCGCACCTGCTGGTGCCCGAGCTGCTGGACGCGCTCACGCAGACGAAGGCCCGCCGGGTACTCTCCCTGAACCTCGCCCCGCAGCCCGGAGAAACCGAGGGCTTCTCCCCGCAGCGTCATTTGGAGGTTTTGGGACGACACGCCCCTAAACTCGCCCTGGACGTGGTGCTGGCCGACGAGGCCGCCGTGCCCGACCGTGACTCCCTGACCGAGGCCGCCAAGCGGTTCGGGGCCGCGGTCGAGCTGGCGCCGGTGGCCCGGCCCGACGGGACCCCGAGGCACGACCCGGAGCTGTTGGCCGCCGCGTACGACCGTATTTTTCGGATGCATGGAAGGATCGGCCCATGGCGATGACGGCAGCGGTGAAGGACGAGATCTCCCGGCTCCCCGTCACCCGGACCTGCTGCAGAAAGGCGGAGGTCTCCGCCATCCTGCGGTTCGCCGGCGGCCTCCACCTGGTGAGCGGTCGGATCGTGATCGAGGCGGAGCTGGACACCGCGATGGCGGCCCGCCGCCTCAAGCGGGACATCCTGGAGATCTTCGGCCACAGCTCCGAACTGATCGTGATGGCACCGGGCGGGCTGCGCCGCGGCTCGCGCTACGTGGTGCGGGTCGTCGCGGGCGGTGATCAGCTGGCCCGCCAGACCGGCCTGGTCGACGGGCGGGGCCGCCCGATCCGCGGCCTGCCCCCGCAGGTGGTCTCGGGGGCCACCTGCGACGCCGAGGCCGCCTGGCGTGGCGCGTTCCTGGCGCACGGCTCGCTCACCGAGCCCGGCCGCTCCTCCTCCCTGGAGGTGACCTGCCCGGGTCCCGAGGCCGCGCTCGCCCTGGTCGGCGCCGCCCGCCGCCTGTCGATCGCCGCCAAGGCCCGCGAGGTGCGCGGCGTGGACCGGGTCGTCGTCCGCGACGGCGACGCGATCGGCGCCCTGCTCACCCGTCTCGGCGCCCACGAGTCGGTGCTGGCCTGGGAGGAGCGCCGGATGCGCCGCGAGGTGCGGGCCACGGCGAACCGGCTCGCCAACTTCGACGACGCGAACCTGCGCCGCTCGGCCCGCGCGGCCGTCGCCGCGGGCGCCCGGGTGCAGCGCGCCCTGGAGATCCTCGGCGACGACGTCCCCGAGCACCTCGCCGCGGCCGGCCGGCTGCGCATGGAGCACAAGCAGGCTTCCCTGGAGGAGCTGGGCGCGCTCGCCGACCCGCCGCTGACCAAGGACGCCGTCGCCGGCCGCATCCGCCGCCTGCTCGCCATGGCCGACAAGCGCGCCTCCGACCTCGGCATTCCGGGCACGGAGGCGAACCTCACCGAGGAACTGGCCGACAACCTCGTCGGCTGACCGACAGGTCGTCAGGAAGCCGGTGCCGGAGCCCACTTGGGTGACAGGTACCGGCTTTCGCGTGTCGCTGAGGCACCCTTGACTCGATCATGGACTGTCATGAGCCTGGCATCTGTTCGCTGCTGTGGCGAACCCACGCTAGGGGGGTTCATGAGACGAAGAGCGAGATCGATCCTCGCTGTCGGCGCGCTCCTGATCGGCGGAGCAAGCATCGCACCCATCGCCCAGGCACAACCGGAACGCACACCCCCGTCCGACCCGGACGAAGTCAAGGTCTTCCGCGCCGACGTCACCCAGCGGCAGGTCCCCCTGCTGCTGGCCGCCGGCCAGGACGGCCACGAACTCAGCGAGCGCGTACCCGAGAAGGGCACCGCCACTGTCGAGGTCTACCTCACCGACCGGCAGGCGAAGCAGCTGGAGAAGCAGGGCGTCGACCTCACCGAGCACGACCTCTCCACCCGGGCGGAGGCCCGTGTCGAGAACGCCGCCGAGGGCGTGTTCCGCCCGTACAGCGGCGGGAACGGCCTGAAGCAGGAGATCCTCCGGACGGCCCAGCAGCACCCGGACCTCACCAAGGTCGTCTCCATCGGCAAGACCGTCCGGGGCCAGGACATCCTCGCGCTGAAGCTCACCAAGGGCGCGAAGAAGACGAAGGACGGCTCGAAGCCCTCGGTCCTCTACCTGTCCAATCAGCACGCGCGCGAGTGGATCACGCCGGAGATGACCCGGCGCCTGATGCACCACTACCTGGACAACTACAAGAAGGACCGGCGCGTCAAGAAGATCGTCGATTCCACCGAACTGTGGTTCGTCCTCTCGGCCAACCCCGACGGCTACGACCACACCTTCACCGCCGACACCAACCGCATGTGGCGCAAGAACCTGCGGGACGTCAACGGCGACGGCACCATCACCACCGGCGACGGCGTCGACCTCAACCGCAACTTCGCCTACAAGTGGGGCTACGACAACGAGGGCTCGTCCCCCAACCCCAGCAGCGAGACCTACCGCGGCGCGGGCCCGAACTCCGAGCCGGAGACCCAGGCCCTGGACGCCTTCCAGAAGCGGATCGGCTTCACGTACGGCATCAACTACCACTCCGCCGCCGAGCTGATCCTCTACGGCGTCGGCTGGCAGGTGGCCACGTCCACCCCCGACGACGTCCTGTACAAGGCGCTCGCCGGCACACCCGAGAACCCCGCGATCCCCGGCTACCGCCCGCAGGTCTCCTCCGAGCTGTACACGACCAACGGCGAGGCGGACGGCCACGCGGCGAACGTCAACGGCATGGCGATGTTCACCCCCGAGATGTCGACCTGCCAGGCCGCCTCCAACCTCGACCCGAACGACGAGTGGAAGGCAGCCGACTGCCGGTCGGTCTTCACCTTCCCCGACGACGAGAAGCTGATCCAGCAGGAGTTCGCCAAGAACATCCCGTTCGCGCTCTCCGTCGCCGAATCCGCCGCGCACCCCGACCGGCCGTCCTCGTCGGTCGGACTGAACGCGGCCGACTTCACCCCGGCGGCGTTCCCGACGTCCTACTCGCGCGGCGCCGACCAGGAGGTCTCCGTCGTCGCACGGAAGTCGCTGCGCGACAAGGAGCTGAAGTACCGCGTCAACGGCGGCCGCACCGAGGACATGGCGCTCAAGCCCTGGAAGGGCGGCGAGACCTACGGCGGCGAGGACAACCTCTACTTCGACGAGTACCGGGCGAAGGTCAAGGACGGCGACCCGGGCGACAAGGTCGAGGTGTGGTTCACCGGGGAGACGAGGAACGGCAAGAAGGTCTCCAGCGAGCGCTTCACCTACACCGTCGCCGAACGGCCCCGGGCGAACACCCTCGTCGTCGCCGAGGAGGGCGCGGCCGCCACGCAGGCGCAGAAGTACGTCGACGCGCTCAAGGCCAACGGCCGCAGGGCGACCGTCTGGGACGTCGCCGAGCGGGGCGCGCCCGACGCGCTGGGCGTGTTGAGCCACTTCGACACCGTCGTCCACTACACGGGCGCGGGCGTCCCCGGCAACGCCACCCAGCTGCAACTGCGCGCCTTCCTCAACGAGGGCGGCCGGCTGATCGAGGCCGGCGAGCAGGCCGGCGGCAGCGTCGACCTCGGCGACGGCACCCCGTCCGACGACTTCAGCCAGTACTACCTGGGCGCCTACAGCCGGACCTCGGCGGCCGGGGCCACCGGCTTCACCGGCTCCGGAGAGCTGGGCGGCTTCACGGGACCGCTCGCCGCCGCGCCCGGCAACCCGCTGGACAAGGCCGGCCGGTACGGCGTCACCTCCGACGAACTGCCCGCCGACACATTCCCGCAGTTCGCGAGCGAGGGCGCCGGGCAGTTCGCCGGGGCGGCCAACCCCTTCGGTCCCTACGCGGGCTCCTCGATGGCCGCCGCCGTCCACACCGACGACGCCTACAAGCGCCTCACCCGCACCGTGGAGCTCACCGGCGTCACGGCGGCCGACCGGCCCACCCTGCGCAGCCGGCTGATGTGGGACACCGAACCCGGCTACGACAACGTCCTGGTCGAGGCCCACACCGCGGGCGCCGACGACTGGACGACCCTGCCCGAGGCGGGTGGCGCCACCAGGACCACCGTGCCGACGGAGTGCGAGGGCGGCTTCTACATTGGCGAGCACCCCTGGCTGAAGCACTACCTGACCCAGTCGGCCGAGGGCTGCACCGCCACCGGCAGCACCGGATCGTGGAACAGCCTCACCGGCACCTCCGGCGGCTGGCAGCAGGTGGACTTCGACCTGAGCGCCTACGCCGGCCGGACCGTCGAGATCTCGATCAGCTACGTCACCGACCCGGGCACCGGCGGTTACGGCGTCCTGGCCGACGAGACCTCGCTCGTCGTCGGCGGCACGGCGAAGGAGACCGAGGGCTTCGAGACCTCCCTCGGCGCCTGGAAGGTCGCCGGACCGCCCGCGGGCAGCCCGGCCGTCACCAAGGACTGGACCCGCACCGGCGCCCTGCTCGAGACGTACGGCGCGGTCACCACGGACGACACCGTGCTGCTGGGCTTCGGCCTGGAGCACGTCGCCGCGCCCGCCGACCGGGCGGCACTGATGAGGAAGGCGCTCGCCTCCCTGGACGTGTGACCTGACGTGTGACCTGCTCCGAGGGGGGAACCCCCCGGTCAACTGGCACCACTCCGAGTAGCGAAAACGAGTGATCTCGCTCTCGGAGGCGGGCGGTCCGTACCCCTACTGGCCGGTACGGACCGCCCTGCCGTGTATGGGGCATCTGGATGTCACCACCCGGGCCTCAGGGAGGTAGGGTCGGAGTCGGTCGGGGACATCCCAAACAGAGCTCGCCGGCACCTCATGGCCGGCGTACCAACGAGGAGATCGGTTCGTGACGATCCGCGTAGGCATCAACGGCTTCGGCCGCATCGGTCGTAACTACTTCCGCGCGCTGCTGGAGCAGGGTGCAGACATCGAGATCGTGGCTGTCAACGACCTGGGTGACACCGCGACCACCGCTCACCTGCTGAAGTACGACACCATCCTGGGCCGCCTCAAGCAGGAGGTCTCGCACACCGCCGACACGATCACCGTCGACGGCAAGACCATCAAGGTCCTCTCCGAGCGCAACCCCGCCGACATCCCGTGGGGCGAGCTGGGCGTCGACATCGTCATCGAGTCGACCGGCATCTTCACCAAGAAGGAAGACGCCGCGAAGCACCTGGCCGGCGGCGCCAAGAAGGTCCTCATCTCGGCTCCGGCCAAGGACGAGGACATCACCATCGTGATGGGCGTCAACCAGGACAAGTACGACCCGGCGAACCACCACGTCATCTCCAACGCCTCCTGCACCACCAACTGCGTGGCGCCGATGGCCAAGGTCCTCGACGAGAACTTCGGCATCGTCAAGGGCCTGATGACGACGGTGCACGCGTACACGAACGACCAGCGCATCCTGGACTTCCCGCACAAGGACCTGCGCCGCGCCCGTGCCGCCGCCGAGAACATCATCCCGACCACGACCGGTGCCGCCAAGGCCACCGCGCTGGTCCTGCCGCAGCTCAAGGGCAAGCTGGACGGCATCGCGATGCGCGTCCCGGTCCCGACCGGCTCGGTCACCGACCTGGTCGTCGAGCTCGGCCGCGAGGTCACCAAGGAAGAGGTCAACGCCGCCTTCCAGAAGGCCGCCGAGGGCGAGCTCAAGGGCCTCCTCGAGTACACCGAGGACCCGATCGTCTCCTCCGACATCGTCAACGCCCCGGCGTCCTGCACCTTCGACTCCTCCCTGACCATGGTCCAGGAGGGCAAGAACGTGAAGGTCATCGGCTGGTACGACAACGAGTGGGGCTACTCCAACCGCCTCGTCGACCTCACGGTCTTCGTCGGCGACCAGCTCTGATATCCAGAGCAGGCACCTCGATGTGAGAGCAGGGCTCGGGCGGCGCAGGGACGCGCCGCCCGAGCCCTGACTCACGTCCTGATCATGTTGGATCCCGAGCGCTTCCGAGCGATCACGAGCCCTCCCCAGGAGTCCCCTTCATGAAGACGATCGACGAACTTCTCTCCGAAGGCGTCGCCGGCAAGCGGGTCTTCGTCCGCGCCGACCTGAACGTGCCGCTGGACGGCACCACCATCACCGACGACGGCCGCATCCGCGCCGTGCTGCCCACCGTCAAGGCGCTGGCCGAGGCGGGCGCCCGCGTGGTCGTCGCCTCCCACCTGGGCCGCCCCAAGGGTGCTCCGGACCCGGTCTTCTCCCTCGCCCCGGCCGCCGCGCGCCTCGGTGAGCTGCTCGGCGCCGACGTGGCGTTCGCGACCGACACGGTCGGCGAGTCCGCCGAGGCCACCGTCGCCGGCCTCGCCGACGGCCGGGTCGCCGTCATCGAGAACCTCCGCTTCAACGCCGGCGAGACCAGCAAGGACGACGCCGAGCGCGGCGCCTTCGCGGACCGGCTCGCCGCCCTCGCGGACGTCTACGTCGGCGACGGCTTCGGCGCCGTGCACCGCAAGCACGCGTCCGTGTACGACCTCCCGGCGCGGCTGCCGCACTACGCCGGCTACCTGATCGCCAACGAGGTCGGCGTCCTCAGGAAGCTCACCGACGACGTCAAGCGGCCCTACGTCGTCGCTCTCGGCGGCGCCAAGGTCTCCGACAAGCTCGCCGTCATCGACCAGCTGCTCGGCAAGGCCGACCGGATCCTCATCGGCGGCGGCATGGCCTACACCTTCCTCAAGGCCAAGGGCCACGAGGTCGGCAAGTCCCTCCTGCAGGAGGACCAGGTCCCGGCCGTGCAGGAGTACATCGAGCGGGCCGAGAAGACCGGCGTCGAGCTGGTCCTGCCCGTCGACGCCCTGGTCGCGCCCGAGTTCCCGGACCTGAAGACGAAGGCCCCGGCCAACCCCACGACCGTCGCCGCCGACGCCATCCCGGCCGACCAGGAGGGCCTCGACATCGGGCCCGAGACCCGCAAGCTGTACGCGTCCAAGCTCGCCGACGCCGCCACCGTCTTCTGGAACGGTCCCATGGGCGTCTTCGAGCACCCCGACTACGCCGAGGGCACCAAGGCGGTCGCCCAGGCCCTCGTCGACTCCAAGGGCTTCACCGTGGTCGGTGGCGGAGACTCCGCCGCCGCCGTGCGCACCCTGGGCTTCGACGAGACGGCATTCGGCCACATCTCGACCGGTGGCGGCGCCTCCCTCGAATACCTCGAGGGCAAGACGCTCCCCGGCCTCGCCGCACTGGAGGACTGACCCACATGGCTGCATCTAATCTTTCTGGGCGCACGCCGCTGATGGCGGGCAACTGGAAGATGAACCTCAACCACCTCGAGGCCATCGCGCACGTCCAGAAGCTCGCCTTCGCCCTGGCCGACAAGGACTACGAGGCCGTCGAGGTCGCCGTCCTGCCGCCCTTCACCGACCTGCGCTCCGTGCAGACCCTGGTCGACGGCGACAAGCTCAAGATCAAGTACGGCGCCCAGGACATCTCGGCGCACGACGGCGGTGCCTTCACCGGCGAGATCTCCGGCCCGATGCTGGCCAAGCTGAAGTGCACGTACGTCGCCATCGGCCACAGCGAGCGCCGCCAGTACCACGGCGAGACCGACGAACTGGTGAACGCCAAGGTCAAGGCCGCCTACAAGCACGGTCTGACCCCCATCCTGTGCGTCGGCGAGGAGCTGGAGGTCCGCGAGGCGGGCAACCACGTCGCCCACACCCTCGCCCAGGTCGAGGGCGGTCTGAAGGACCTCCCCGCCGAGCAGGCCGAGACCGTCGTGATCGCCTACGAGCCCGTCTGGGCCATCGGCACCGGCAAGGTCTGCGGCGCCGAGGACGCCCAGGAGGTCTGCGCGGCGATCCGCGGCAAGCTCGCCGAGCTGTACACCCAGGACGTGGCCGACAAGATCCGCATCCAGTACGGCGGCTCCGTGAAGTCCGGCAACGTCGCCGAGATCATGGCCCAGGCCGACATCGACGGCGCCCTGGTCGGCGGCGCCTCCCTGGACGCCGACGAGTTCGTCAAGATCGTGCGCTTCCGCGACCAGTGAGTAGGCCGTAGCGGCGATCCGTCGTACCCTTGCGGGGTCCAGCGCTGTGCTGGGCCCCGCGTCGTCCATCCGCATCCGAGGAAGTTGGTCCAGCCGTGGTTCTGGGGTTCTCCATCGCCCTGATCGTCTTCAGCCTGCTGCTGATGCTGCTGGTGCTGATGCACAAGGGGAAGGGCGGCGGCCTCTCCGACATGTTCGGTGGCGGCATGCAGTCCTCCGTCGGCGGCTCCTCGGTCGCCGAGCGCAACCTCGACCGGATCACCGTCGTGGTCGGTCTGTTGTGGTTCGCGTGCATTGTCGTGCTCGGCATCCTGATGAAGGTGAACAACTGACCGAGCCGCAATCCGCACGGAACTCGTACGTAGGGCCCCATGTTCGGTACGCGCAGCTGAGCGCGGCCTATCATGGGGCTTGCGTCTAGGTGTGAGGGTTGTAACTCCAATCACTGGACGCGCGTTGGGCCTTACGTAGACTGAGGCGCTCGCAGCGAAGCGGAACGCCGACTCGCTTCGCGGCACCATCACGCAGGGAGTTACGACCGTGGCAAGTGGCAACGCGATCCGGGGAAGCCGGGTCGGGGCGGGGCCGATGGGCGAGGCCGAGCGCGGCGAGTCCGCGCCCCGGCTGCGCGTCTCCTTCTGGTGCTCCAACGGACACGAGACCCAGCCGAGCTTCGCCAGCGACGCGCAGGTGCCCGACACCTGGGACTGTCCCCGCTGCGGCTTTCCGGCCGGCCAGGACCGGGACAACCCCCCGGACCCGCCGCGCACCGAGCCCTACAAGACGCACCTGGCGTATGTGCGGGAGCGGCGCAGCGACGCGGACGGCGAGGCGATCCTCGCCGAGGCGCTCGCCAAACTGCGGGGCGAGATCTAGGAGTTGAGACCGGCCGGGCACCAGCGGGTGCCCGGCCGGAGCCGCTTTCCGCACCGGCGGACGGCTGCTCGCCGACCGATTGTCAGTGGTGCCCTCTACGGTTTGTGCATCGGGCGGAACCGTGAGGGGGAGCAGTGACGACGGTCGAGGTGGAGAGCGTGCGCGCGCCCGCGTGGCGCGGGGGCTTCGGGCGGCTGTGGACCGCCGCCGTGCTGTCCAGCTTCGGTGACGCACTGCGCACGGCCGCGCTGCCCCTGCTGGCCGTCACGCTCACCGACGAGCCGCTGCTCATCGCCTCCGTCACGGCCTGCGGCTATCTGCCCTGGCTCGTCTTCGGCCTGCTCGGCGGGGCCGTCGCCGACCGCGTGGACCAGCGGCGCGCCATGTGGCTCGTGGACGCGTTACGCGGGCTGCTGGTCGCCGCCTTCGCGGTGGCCGTCGCCCTCGGCCACGCCTCGATCGGCCTGCTCATCGCGCTGGCCTTCGCGCTCACCACCCTGCAGACCCTCTTCGACAACGCGGCCACGGCGCTGCTGCCCGCCTTGGTCGACCGGGACGCGCTGGGCAGCGCCAACGCCCGGCTGATGACCGGCCAGCGCATCGCGGGCGGCCTGCTGGGCGGGCCCGTGGTGCCGCTGCTGCTGGCGGCCGGGGCGGCCGTGCCGTTCGCGGCCGACGCCGTGACCTTCCTGGTGGCCGCCGCGCTGATCGCCTCGCTGCCGGCCGCCGCGCCCGACCGGAAGCCCGGACCGGCGGGCAGCACCCTGCGCCGGGAGATCGCCGAAGGGCTGCGCACGCTGGCGCGGGACCGGGCCCTGCGCGGGCTGTGCGCCGCCACCGCCCTGTGCAACATCGGCATGGGTGCCCTCGTCGCCACCCTCGTGGTCCTGGTGACCGGCTGGCTCGACGCCGGCAACGCGGGATACGCGGCGGCCATGACCGCGTACACGGTGGGCAGTCTGGCCGGGGGAGCCCTCGGCGGCCGGCTCGTCGCCCGGTTCGGACGGATGCGCATGGTGCTCGTCGCCGGGACGGCACAGACCGCCGCGCTCCTCGTCATGGGCTCGGTGCGCAGCATGGTCGCGCTGGTGGCGGCCCTGGCCGTCTTCGGGTTCATGGGGATGCTGTGGAACGTCAACACCACGACGCTGATGCAGCAGCGCAGCCCCGCCGAGCTGCTGGGCCGCGTGAGTTCCGCCTACCGGACGCTCGCGATCGCGGGCGCCCCCCTCGGCGCCCTGCTGGGCGGAGCCGCCGCCACGACCTGGGGCGAGAACACCCCGGCGCTGCTCGCGGCCGCCTTCTTCGTCCTGTCCGTCACCGCGCTGATACCCGCGCGCCGTCCGGACGTACCTGTTGGTGCGCCGCAGGACAGCGCGACCACAGGCCACGGCAACCGCTGATCAACTAGGTTGGGACCGGCAGCGGGGCGGTTACGCAGCAGCACAGGCAGGACAGGAAAGAAGGCTGAAGTCCGAGATGAACGCAGACGGCCGTACCAGGCTCAACCAGACGCCCGAGTGGACGGCACTGGCCAAGCACCGCGAGGAGCTGGGCGATGTCCGGCTGCGCGAGCTGTTCGCCGCTGATGCCGGCCGCGGCACCGCGTACACCCTCCGGGTCGGTGACCTGTACGTCGACTACTCCAAGCACCTGGTCACCGACGACACGCTGCGGCTGCTGCGCGAACTGGCCTCCGCCACCGACGTGTTCGGGCTCAGGGACGCCATGTTCCGCGGCGAGAAGATCAACACCACCGAGAACCGGGCCGTGCTGCACACCGCGCTGCGCGCGCCGCGGGACGCGGTCATCGAGGTCGACGGCGAGAACGTGGTGCCCGGTGTGCACGCCGTGCTCGACAAGATGGCCGACTTCGCGAACCGGGTGCGTTCGGGCGAGTGGACCGGCCACACCGGCAAGCGGATCCGGAACGTCGTCAACGTCGGCATCGGCGGCTCCGACCTCGGGCCCGCGATGGCCTACGAGGTGCTGCGCGCCTTCACGGACCGCTCCCTGACCCTGCGGTTCGTGTCGAACGTGGACGGCGCCGACCTGCACGAGGCGATCCGGGACCTGGACCCGGCGGAGACGCTGTTCATCATCGCCTCCAAGACCTTCACCACGATCGAGACGGTCACCAACGCGACGTCCGCGCGCTCGTGGCTGCTGGCCGCGCTCGGTGACGAGGCCGCCGTCGCCCGGCACTTCGTCGCCCTGTCGACGAACGCCGAGAAGGTCGCCGAGTTCGGCATCGACACGGCCAACATGTTCGAGTTCTGGGACTGGGTCGGCGGCCGCTACTCCTACGACTCCGCGATCGGCCTGTCCCTGATGATCGCGATCGGCCCGGACCGCTTCCGGGAGATGCTCGACGGCTTCCGCATCGTCGACGAGCACTTCCGGACCGCGCCCGCCGAGTCCAACGTGCCGCTGCTACTGGGCCTGCTCGGCATCTGGTACGGCAACTTCCACGACGCCCAGTCGCACGCGGTGCTGCCGTACAGCCACTACCTGTCCAAGTTCACGGCCTATCTCCAGCAGCTCGACATGGAGTCCAACGGCAAGTACGTCGGCCGGGACGGGCGAGAGGTGGAGTGGCAGACCGGGCCGGTGGTGTGGGGCACCCCGGGCACCAACGGGCAGCACGCCTACTACCAGCTCATCCACCAGGGCACGAAGCTGATTCCGGCGGACTTCATCGGCTTCGCCCGTCCGGTCGCCGAGTTGAGCGACGAGCTGAAGGCGCAGCACGACCTGCTGATGGCCAACTTCTTCGCCCAGACGCAGGCGCTCGCCTTCGGCAAGACGCCCGAGGAGGTGAGGGCCGAGGGTGTGCCGGAGGAGCTGGTGCCGCACAAGACGTTCCGGGGCAACCACCCGACGACCACCATCCTGGCGCCCGAGCTGACGCCGTCCGTCCTGGGGCAGCTGGTCGCCCTCTACGAGCACAAGGTGTTCGTGCAGGGCGCGGTGTGGAACATCGACTCCTTCGACCAGTGGGGCGTGGAGCTGGGCAAGGTCCTCGCCAAGCGCGTCGAGCCCGCGCTGACGGAGGGCGCCGAGGTCGAGGGCCTGGACGCCTCCACGAAGGCCCTGGTCGCCACGTACCGGGAGCTGCGCGGCCGGCAGTGACGATCGCGGGGCGGGAGACCGCGGGGCGGGAGACCGCGGGGTGGGAGACCGCGGGGTGGGAGACCGCGGGGCGGGAGGCACGTCGTCCGCTTCCCGCCCGGCCGCGGGGAGCCGTGTCCGTCTCCCCTTGCGCGGTCGGCCGTCGGGGACGCCGTCGGGGACCGGCCGGTCAGGCCACCGCGCTCAGTGTGTCCGCCAGTCGTCGCCGTGCCGCCCGGGCGGCGGGTACGGCGGCCAGGGCGGCCGCGCAGAGGACCGCCGCCGCGCCGAGCAGCAGCATGAGCGGGGCGGACGGGCCCTGGGCGATGCCGGCGCCGATGCCGCTGGACCTGCCCTGGGCGTCGATCAGCCAGTAGGCGAGTGGGAGGCCCAGGGCGGTGGCGGCGAGCACGGCCGCGAGAGCGGTGAGACCGGTGGCCGTGACGGTGATCGCGGTGATCTGCCGGGGCGACAGGCCGATGGCCTTGAGCGCGAGCAGGTCCCGTTCGCTCTCGCGGACGGTGCCGCCGATCGCGGTCAGCAGTTCGATCAGGCCGATCAGCGCCAGGACGGCGATCAGCCCGGCGACGACCGCGCGCAGCGGGGAGAGCCCGTCGGCGGGGTTGGTCACGGTGTGCACGTCCAGGTGGCCGCGTCCGGCCGTGGCGAGCCGGTCGGCGACCTCGCTCGGGTCGGCACCGGGGTCGAGGCGCAGTTCGTAGAGGGTCGGGCGGAGTCCGGGGTCGTTGGCGCGGAGGGTGTCCAGGGACGTGGAGATGACCCGGCCGGCGTTCTCCGGCTCGATGCTGCGGCCCACGATGTGCAGGATCTGCGGCTGGTCGCCGACGGTCATCCGCACCCAGTCGCCGACGCGCACGTTCAGCAGGTCGAGCAGCCCCTGCCCGGCCACGGCCTCGTCGGCGCCGCGGGCGGGGCGGCCCTCGGCGAGCGTGTACGGGTAGGGGTCCTGGTGGGTGCCGAGGCCGCGCAGGGCGATGGTCGCCGTCTGGCCCGGGACCAGGGCGGCCGTCTCGACGCCCGGGTAGGCGGCGGCCACCTGCGGGTCGCGTTCCAGCAGAGCGCGGGCCTCCCGGTCGGTGAGGCCGGTGTCGGCGCGGACGCTGAGCGTGGTGGGCAGGCCGATCTGCTCGGGCCTGCTGTGGAAGCGGTCGAGGGTGGTCCAGGCGCTCATCGCCACGACGATCAGCAGCAGCGGCAGCGTGAGTCGGGCGACCGTGGCCAGGGACCGGGGACGGCGGGTGAACGCCTTGTGCCAGCCCAGCACCAGCGCGGGCGGGATCCGCACGCCCAGGGCCCGGCGGGCCACGCCGGACAGCCGCCCGCCGGGGGTCGCGGCGGGCCTCGGTACCGGCACCGGCGGCACGCGCCCCGCCCGCCAGGCGGCCAGCCAGGTGGTCGCGCCGATGAACAGCACCGCACCCGCCGGGATCACGAGCAGCGCCACCGTGTGTCCGGGCAGCCCCTGCCACACCCCGACCGCGTCCCCGAGCCGCCCCGGGATCCGGCTGCCGAGGGCTTCGGCGAGCGCGGCGGCGGCCACGGCGCCCAGCAGGGCGTAGGCGAGGTGCTGGAGGAGGAAGACGCGGACGACCTGCCCGGGGGTGAAGCCGATCGCCTTCAGCACGGAGAGGTCGCGGAGGTGGCCGCGGATGCGGGTGCCGATGGCGCCGTGCACGGCGAGTCCGGCGGCGACCAGCGCACCCAGCCCGAACAGGCCGAGCACCTGCCCGAGGAGCCGGTTGTCGCCCTGCGCCTCGGCCCGGGCCTGCTGCCACGTCGACACCTCGCCGATCGCCCCGGCGCCCAGCACGGTCACGGCGCGCTGGACGGCGTAGGACGTGTCGCCCGGGTCCGTCAGCCGCAGCCCGATCACCTGGCCGCCGGGATCCGGCACGGCCGACGGCAGCGCCCACACCAGTCCGGGCTGCTCACCGGGCCGGTAGCGCGGCTCGGCGCTGTCGGCGAGGCCGACGACGGCCAGCTCGCGGGCGGTGCCGGGCACGGTGAGGGTGTCGCCGGGCTCGGCGAGCAGGGCACGGGCCAGGCGGCTCTCCAGGACCACGCCGTTCGGGGTCGCGGGATCCAGCCAGTGGCCGGAGACGATCGGGGGGCGGCCGACGGAGGGCCGTTCCGGGGTGCCGCGCAGTTCGACGGAGGCCCGGCTGCCGCGTGCGGAGACGGTGGTGGAGGCGGTGGGGTAGGGGCCGGCGACGGCGTCGACGCCGTCCAGCTCGGCCAGCCTGCCGGTGTCGGCGGCGGTGTCGGTGTGCAGCCACACGTGGGCGCCGTGCGACTGCGTGAACACCCGCTGCCAGGGGTTGGTGGCGTACCCGAACAGGGCCGTCGCCAGCAGCAGCGAGGCGACGATGCCCGCGGTGGCGAGGACGAGGAACAGCGCCTCGCCGCGGTGCGTGCGCAGATCGGAGTGCGCCCAGCGCAGGGTGGCTCGCATACGGGTCAGCCCTTCCGGGGATCGTCGTACACGCGCATGTCAGTCCCTGAGCTCCAGCACGCCGGATATGCCGGCACGGCGCGGCGGGGTGCCGCCGTCGAGGGTCGCGTCGTCGGCGATCCGGCCGTCGAAGAAGCTGATCACGCGGTCCGCGGCGCTCGCCAGTCGCGCGTCATGGGTGACCAGCAGGATCGTCTGGCCGCGCTGGTGGAAGCGGGACAGCAGCCGCATCACCTCGCGGGTGCCCTTGCTGTCGAGGCTGCCCGCGGGCTCGTCGGCCAGCAGCAGCGGAGGGTGGTTGACCAGGGCCCGGGCCAGGGCGACCCGCTGCTGCTCGCCGCCGGACAGCTCGCCCGGCATGCTGCGCTCCTTGCCGGTCAGCCCCAGCTCGGCCAGCAGCTGCTCCCGCTCGGCCCGCGCCTGCTTCGGCGGGGTCCCGGCGAGCAGCGCCGGCAGCTCCACGTTGTCGGCGACGGACAGGTTCGACACGAGGTTGAAGAACTGGAAGACGATCCCGATCCGCTTCCTGCGCTCCACCGCCCAGCGGGCCTCGCTGTAGGAGTCGGTCGGCTCGCCGTCGAGCCAGATGCTGCCCGCGTCCGGCCGCTGGAGCCCGCCGAGCAGGTGCAGCAGCGTCGACTTGCCCGCGCCGGACGGGCCGGTGATCGCCACGAACTCGCCCTGCCGGACGCACAGGTCGACCCCGCGCACGGCGTGGGCGGGCGCGCCCTCGCCGTGGTGGGTCTTCACCAGCCCCTCGGCGCGCAGCACAGGAGCGGGACGGTCGTCGCTCACTCCAGCTCCTCCAGCTCTTCCTGGCACCGCTCCAGCCAGTCGAGGTCGGCCTGCAGGTGCAGCATCGCGCCCTCGATCAGCAGATGGGCGATGCGGTTGTCGCGGTCTTCGGCGGCGGCCAGCTTCGACAACTGCCGCATCGTGTTCAGGTACTGGCGCCGCTGCTGGTTGATCAGGGCGATCTGGTCGGCGAGGCCGGTCTGCGGGGCGAGCGCCAGCTTCATGAAGAACTCGTCCCGTACCCGCGGCTCGTCCTCGGGCTCCTCGAACCAGGCGCGCAGCGCCTCCCGCCCGGCGTCGGTGAGGTGGTAGACCTTCTTGTTGGGCCGGCTGGACTGCGCCACGTCCTCGCCCTCGATCAGTCCCGACTTCTCGAGGCGGCCGAGGGTCACATAGATCTGGCCGACGTTCGGCTGAGGGTACGCGGAGCCCAGCAGTTGCTCAAGGTCCTGCTTGAGCTCGTAGCCGTGGGCGGGTCCGCGGGCGAGGAGTGCCAGGAGGGGCAGGCGCACGCGTGCAGTCCTCCTGTCCGGTCCAATGTGCTCCAGGCCCTAGTATCGCCCATACCTAACAGGTATACATGGCCTCTGTTCCGGGCAAGGGTGCCCGTCGCCGGTGTACAGGGAGGAACCTATGCGGTGGATCCATGCCGCGGGTAGGGGCCTTCTCGTTCTCGTCGTGGTCCTGACCGGTTACGTCGCCGCCGGAGCGCAGGCCGGGGAGCCGCCGGAGGGCGGTCGCGGACCGCTCACCCTGGCCACCGCCGGGGACCTCACCGGCTACCTCGGCCCTCTGCTGGAGGGCTGGAACCGCACCCACCCAGGCGAGAAGGTCACCCTCGTCGAGCTGCCCGACTCGGCCGACGAGACCCAGGCGCAGATGGTCACCGACCTGCGCGACCGCGACCGCAGCCGGTTCGACGTGCTCAACATCGACGTCAACTGGACCTCGGAGTTCGCCGCCGCCGGGTGGATCCGGCCCCTGCCCCGCGACCGCTTCCCGCTGAACACCTTCCTCCAGCCCGTCGTGGACACGGCGACCTACGACGGACAGCTCTACGCCGTCCCGTACGTCACCAACGCGGGTCTGCTGCTGTACCGCAAGGACGTCCTCGCGAAGGAGGGCGTCGAGCCGCCGCGCACCTGGGCCGAGCTGGAGCGGTACGCGAAGACCATCGCCCCGAAACACGGCCTCGACGGGTACGCCGGGCAGTTCCTGCCCTACGAGGGCCTCACCGTCAACGCGGCCGAGGCCGTCTACTCGGCGGGCGGCTCGATCCTCGGCGACGAGGGCGAGCGCGTCACGGTCGACTCGGCGGCGGCCCGCGAAGGCATCGGCTTCCTGGCGCGCGGGGTGCGCGAGGGCTGGATCCCGAGAGAGGCGCTGACGTACAAGGAGGAGGAGTCCAAGCAGGCCTTCCAGGACGGCCGGCTGCTCTTCCTGCGGAACTGGCCGTACGCCTACGTCGGCGCCTCCGCCCCCGGCTCGAAGGTCGCCGGCGAGGTCGGCGCCGTACCGCTGCCGGGACCGGACGGGCCGGGGACCAGTGTGCTCGGCGGGTCCAACCTGGCCGTGAGCGCGCACGCCCGGCACCCCGACTCGGCCGCCCGGCTGATCGCGTACCTCACCAGTGAGCGCGTCCAGCGCCAGGTCCTCACGCGCGGCGCGCTGCCGCCCGTGCGGGCCGATCTCTACGAGGACCCGGAGCTGATCCGCCGGTTCCCCTATCTGCCGACCCTGCGCCAGAGCGTGCTCGCTGCCGCCCCGCGCCCCAAGAGCCCGCGCTATGACCAGGTCAGCCTGGCCGTGCAGGCGGTCGTGCACGACGCGCTGGCCGGGCGGGAGACACCCGAGGCGGCGGTTCGGCGTCTGGCGCGGGAGCTGGCGGCCATCTCCAGCCGCTAGTTACTTGTTAAGTAACGGCGACGTCTCATCTGTCGTGCGATTGACCCAGTAAGTCCGCATTTGGTCGCCCAACCTGGCAGTAACCGCTGTTCTTTTCATTGACACCCCTGCGACACGCCTACCTAACATGCATGCATGCTGAGTAAGTACCACTGGTGGCGCGACGCCGTGATCTATCAGGTGTATGTCCGCAGCTTCCTGGACAGCACCGGTGACGGCATCGGCGATCTCGCCGGGGTCCGGGCCGGGTTGCCGTACCTGAAGAAGCTCGGCGTCGACGGGATCTGGCTGAGCCCCTTCTATCCCTCGCCGCAGCACGACCACGGCTACGACGTGGCCGACTACTGCGACGTCGACCCGCTCTTCGGCGACCTCGGCGAGTTCGACCTGCTGGTGGGCTCCGCGCGGCGGCTCGGCATCAAGGTGCTGCTCGACATCGTCCCGAACCACTGCTCCAGCGAGCACCCCTGGTTCCGCCAGGCCCTCGCCGCCGCCCCCGGCAGCCCGGCCCGGGCCCGCTTCCACTTCGCCGACGGCCGCGGCCCCGACGGCTCCGAGCCGCCCAACAACTGGCACTCCATGTTCGGCGGACCCGCCTGGACCCGGGTCACCGAACCCGACGGCCGGCCCGGCCAGTGGTACCTGCACATGTTCGCCCCCGAGCAGCCCGACTGGAACTGGCGCAACCCCGAGATCGCCGCCGAGTTCGACCGGATCCTGCGCTTCTGGCTGGACCGCGGCATCGACGGCTTCCGCATCGACGTCGCCGCCGGCCTCTACAAGCACCCCGAGCTGCCCGACTCCGACGACCCGGAGGCCGACGCCCGCACCCGCGACTCGGTCAACCCGCTCGCCTGGAACCAGCCCGAGGTCCACGACGTGTGGCGCCGCTGGCGCTCCGTCTGCGAGGAGTACACCGAGCGCGACGGCCGCGAGCGCCTCCTCGTCGGCGAGGTCTCCGTCCCCACCGCCCGCGAGCACGCCCAGTACGTCCGCCCCGACGAACTCCACCAGGCCTTCTTCTTCGACCTGCTCAGCGCCCCCTGGGACCCGGACGCCTTCCGCAAGGTCATCTCCGAGGCCATGGACGACATCGCCGGGACGGGCTCGACCGTCACCTGGGTCCTCAACAACCACGACCAGGTCCGCACCGTCACCCGCTACGGCGAACCCGCCACCGAGGGCAGCGGACTCGGCGCCGCCCGGGCCCGCGCCGCCGCCCTGCTGATGCTGGCGCTGCCCGGCGCCGCCTACATCTACCAGGGCGAGGAACTCGGCCTGCCCGAGGTCGTGGACCTGCCCGACGACGTGCTCACCGACCCGATCTTCCGCCGCACCGGAAGCAGGGCCCGCACCCGCGACGGCTGCCGCGTGCCGCTGCCCTGGTCGGGCCAGGCCTCGCCGTTCGGCTTCACCCCGGGCGCGGAGAGCGCCAAGCCGTGGCTGCCGCAGCCCGAGTACTTCGCCGAGTACGCCACCGACCGCGCCCTCGCCGACACCCGCTCCTTCTGGCACCTGTACCGCGACGGCCTCCAACTGCGCGCCGCGCTGCCCCAGTTGGGCGAGGGCACGCTGCGCTGGCTGGACACCCCGCCCGGAGTCCTGGCCTTCGAACGCGGCGACGACCTCGTATGCGCCGTCAACTTCGGCACCGCCCCCACGCCCGCGCCGGTCTCCGGCACCCCGCTGCTCGCCAGCGGCCCCTGCCCGCCCGGAGTGCTCTCCGGCTCGACGGCCGCCTGGTGGATCCGTTCCTGACCGCCCCGCAAGTCAACTCCCCGAAGGGACATCAACGATGATGCGACGACGTACCACCCTGCTCACCGGCTGCACCGCCCTCGCCCTGGCACTCGGCGCGACCGCCTGCGGCGGCGGCCCGGTCACGGCCGGCGGCGGCGACAAGGCCCTCGACGGCCAGACCGTCACCGTGGCCGGCGTCTGGTCCGGCACCGAGCAGAAGAACTTCCAGAAGGTGCTGGACGCCTTCACCGAGAAGACCGGCGCCAAGACGCAGTTCACGTCCACCGGCGACAACGTCTCCACCGTCGTCGGCAGCAAGATCGAGGGCGGCAACGCCCCCGACGTCGTGATGGTCCCGCAGGTCGGCGTGCTCAAGCAGTTCGCGCAGAAGGGCTGGCTCAAGCCGCTGTCGAAGAAGACCGAGCAGGCCGTCGACGCTGGCTACGCCCCCGTGTGGAAGGAGTACGGCAGCGTCGACGGCACCCTGTACGGCCTCTACTTCAAGGCCGCCCACAAGTCGACCGTCTGGTACAGCCCCGACGCCCTCGCCCAGGCCGGCGTGAAGCCCCCGAAGACCTACGACGAGATGCTCAAGGCCGGGCAGACCGTCTCCGACTCCGGGCTCGCCGCGTTCTCCGTCGCCGGTCAGGACGGCTGGACCCTCACCGACTGGTTCGAGAACATCTACCTCTCCCAGGCCGGACCCGAGAAGTACGACGCCCTCGCCGCCCACGAGCTGAAGTGGACCGACTCCTCCGTCGTCGACGCCCTCACCACCCTCGGCAAGCTCTTCAAGGACAAGCAGCTCATCGCCGGCGGCCAGAAGGGCGCCCTGAACACCGACTTCCCCGGCTCGGTGGAGAAGGTGTTCGGGCCGGAACCCGAGGCGGGCATGGTCTACGAGGGCGACTTCGTCGCCGGTGTCGCCAAGGACCAGTTCGGCAAGAAGGTCGGCGAGGACGCGAACTTCTTCCCGTTCCCGGCGGTCGGCGGCGGCGAGGCCCCCGTCGTCAGTGGCGGTGACGCCGCCGTCGTCCTCAAGGACGGCAAGAACCAGAAGGCCGCCCAGGCCCTCCTGGAGTACCTGGCGACCCCCGAGGCCTCCGCGGTGTGGGCCGAGGCCGGCGGCTTCCTCTCCCCGAACAAGAAGCTCGACCTCGCCTCCTACGGCGACGACGTCACCCGCGCCACCGCCAAGTCCCTCGTCGAGGCCGGGGACTCGGTCCGCTTCGACATGTCCGACCAGGCCCCCGCGGCCTTCGGTGGCACCAAGGGCGCCGGCGAGTGGAAGCTGCTCCAGGACTTCCTGCGCGACCCGTCCGACCCGAAGGGCACCGCGGCGAAGCTGGAGGCCGCGGCGGCCAAGGCGTACCAGGACTGATCCGCCATGACAGCCACCCTCGTGAAAGAGACGAGCCCCCCGGCGCCGCCGCCCGGCCCGGTCGCCGACCGTACCCGGCGGCTGCGGCGGCGCGGGAAGATCGTCGCCCTGCTGTTCGTCTTCCCGGCGCTGCTCCTGCTCGGCGCGCTCGTCGTCTACCCCGTCCTCTTCAGCGTCGGCCGCAGCTTCTTCGACGCCTCCGGCACGACCTTCGTCGGCGGCGACAACTACACCGAGATGTTCCGCGACCCGGCGACCCTCAAGGCCGTGCGCAACACGGCCATCTGGGTCGTCGTGGCCCCGGCCCTGCTCACCGGGCTCGGCCTGATCCTGGCCGTCCTGGTGGAGAAGGTCCGCTGGGCCACCGCCTTCAAACTGCTCCTCTTCATGCCGATGGCGGTCTCCTTCCTCGCCGCCGGCATCATCTTCCGCCTCGCCTACGACGAGGACCCCGACAAGGGCGTGCTGAACGCGGCGGTCGTCTCCGTCCACGACGCGTTCAAGGAGCAGTCCTCCTACCCGACGGCCCGGGCACGTGACGGGCAGGGCCTGACGAAGGAGAAGGACGGCTCCTACCGCACGAGCGCGTCCGTCTCGCCCGGGGACGCGGTGACGCTGGGCCTGGTCGGCGTGCAGCCCGGCGACCTGCCCGGCGACGCCCGGCCCGCCTCCGGGGCGGCGGGACAGCAGGCCGCCTCCGACGAACTGCGCGGTGTCGTCTACCTGGACTTCACCCCCGGCGGGGGAGGAGAGCAGGGCAAGGTCGACGCGCGGGAGAGCGGGCTGCCCGGAATGAAGGTCGAGGCGGTCCGCGACGGCAAGCCGGTCGCCACGGCCACGACCGCCGCCGACGGCTCCTTCCGCTTCGAGGGCCTGGAGTCGGGCTCCTACGCGGTGAAGCTGCCGTCGTCCAACTTCGCCCCGCCCTACGAGGGCGTCTCCTGGCTCGGCCCGGCGCTGGTCACCCCGGCGATCATCGGTGCCTACCTGTGGATCTGGACCGGCTTCGCGATGGTCCTCATCGGTGCGGGCCTGTCGACGCTGCCCCGGGACGCCCTGGAGGCGGCCCGGATGGACGGTGCCAACGAGTGGCAGATCTTCCGCCGCATCACGGTGCCGCTGCTCGCCCCGGTCCTCACGGTCGTCTTCGTCACCCTCGTCATCAACGTGATGAAGGTCTTCGACCTCGTCTACATCATTGCGCCCGGGCCCGTGCAGGAGGACGCGACCGTCCTCGCGACGCAGATGTGGCTGGTGTCGTTCGGCGGCGGCAACAACCAGGGCCTCGGCAGCGCGCTGGGCGTACTGCTCCTGCTGCTGGTCGTCCCGGCCATGGTGTTCAACGTCCGGCGTTTCCGAAGGAGTCAGCGATGAACGCGGTGCGGCGCGGGCTGGGCAACGGAGTCGTCCAGGCCTTCCTCGTGGTGGTGGGGCTGGTGTGGATGACCCCGCTGGCCGGACTGTTCCTGTCCTCGCTGCGGTCCGCCGAGGACACGGCGAAGGGCGGCTGGTGGACGGTGTTCACCAGCCCCGGGCAGCTGTCCTTCGACAACTACTCCTCGCTGCTGGGGAACGCCGGCATCACGCAGGCGTTCTGGAACACGGTGCTGATCTCGGTGCCGACGACGGTGCTGGTCGTGGTCGTCGCGGCGCTCGCCGGGTACGCCTTCGCGTGGCTGGACTTCCCCGGGCGGGAGGCGATCTTCCTGGTCGTGGTCGCGCTGCTGGTGGTGCCCGTGCAGATCGGTCTGCTGCCGGTGGCCAAACTCTTCGGACAGCTGGGCCTGTTCGGCACGATTCCCGGAGTCGTGCTCTTCCATGTGGCCTACGGCCTGCCGTTCGCGGTGTTCCTGCTGCGGAACTACTTCGCCGAGATGCCGAAGGAGATGCTGGAGGCCGCCCGGATGGACGGCGGCAGCGAGTGGCGCATCTTCACGCGGCTCGTCCTGCCCGTGGGGCGGCCGGCCATCGCCTCCCTGGCCATCTTCCAGTTCCTGTGGGTGTGGAACGACATGCTGGTGGCGCTGCTGTTCGCGGACAGCGCGTCGCAGCCGCTGACCGTTGAACTGCAGTCCCAGATACGGCAGTTCGGCAGCAACATCGACGTCCTGGCGCCCGGGGCGTTCGTGTCCCTGGTCGTCCCTGTCGTCGTGTTCTTCGCGTTCCAGAAGCACTTTGTGCAGGGCGTGATGGCCGGGTCGGTCAAGTAGCCGCTGTACCAAGGGGCTCCGCCCCCTGGACCCCCGCCTATGCCCATCCGCCACCTGGAACTGCCCTTGAAGGAGAGCAACTCGCCAGTCCAGCCTCCTGGCTGACCGCTTGGGGCGGTGGGTGGGCATAGGCCCGGGGGTACCAGGGGGCGGAGCCCCCTGGTGTGCCTAAGCCGAAGCCGGTGGATACAGCGAACGGGGCAGCTCCGACGCTGCGGCGGCGTCCAGCAGCCACAACGTCCTGCTGCGGCCATAGGCTCCCGCCGCAGGAGCCTGGATCTCGCCCGCGCCCGAGAGGGCGATCGCCGCCGCCTGTGCCTTGTCCTCCCCGGCCGCCAGGAGCCACACCTCACGGGCGGCCCGGATCGCCGGCAGTGTCAGCGTCACCCGTGTCGGCGGCGGCTTGGGCGCGCCGTGCACGCCGACGACCGTACGCTCCGTCTCCCGGACCGCCGGCAACTCCGGGAACAGCGACGCCACATGCGTGTCCGGGCCGACGCCCAGCATCAGCACGTCGAACGTGGGGACGGGGCCGTGGTTCTCCGGGCCCGCCGCCCCCGCCAGTTCCTCCGCGTACGCGGCCGCCGCCGCGTCCACGTCGCCGCCGTGGGGGCCGTCCGACGCGGGCATCGCGTGCACCCGCTTCGGATCGAGCGGCACGGAGTCGAGCAGTGCCTCCCGTGCCTGCGTGACGTTGCGCTCCGGGTCACCCTCGGGCAGGAACCGCTCGTCGCCCCACCACAGGTCGATCCGGCTCCAGTCGACGGCGTCCCGGGCGGGCGCCGCGGCCAGCGCGGCCAGCAGGCCGTTGCCGTTGCGGCCGCCCGTCAGGACCACGGACGCCGAGCCCCGGGAGGCCTGCGCGTCCACGATCCTGGTGATCAGCCGGGCCGCCGCGGCCTGCGCCATCAGTTCCTTGTCCCGGTGGACGACCAGTTGCGGTGCCGTACTCACTTCGTCGTCGCCTTCCGTACCGGTTCCAGCCTCGGCGGCTCCTGCTGCACCGGCTCCTGCTTCACCGGTGCCTGCGCCGTCGCCTCCGCAGCGGGAGCTTTCGCAGCCGCTTCAACGGGAGCGGGGAGGGCGAGTCGTGCCCGCCCGTCACTTTTGGGCACCGACGGCACCGACGACGAGGCCTTCAGCCGGTCCACCCCGTACCGCAGCGCCGAGGCGTACGTGTCGTCCGGATCCAGCCGCCGCAGCTCCTCCGCGATCAGCTCGGCCGTGTCGCGGCGCTTGAGCGCCACCGCACGGTCCGGCTGGCCCTCGATGGAGAGGGTGGCCAGGGAGCCGTCGGCCCGGTCCAGGGTGATCGGGCCGCAGTTGGTGTCCATGCGGACCGCCGTCAGACCGGGTCCGCCGGACAGCGAGCGCTGCACGGGCACGTCCAGCCGGTCCGCGAGCCACATCGCCAGCAGCTCGCAGCTCGGGTTGAACTCCTCGCCCTCCACCTCGACGGCCCTGACCTCGCACGCGACCTGGTCGAGCGCGGCGGCCAGCATCGAACGCCAGGGCGTGATGCGGGTCCAGGACAGGTCCGTGTCGCCGGGGGTGTAGGTCCCGGACCGGGTGGCCAGGTCCCGGACGGGCTGCTCGGAGGCGTACGTGTCGGTGACGCGGCGCTGCCCGAGGGCCCCCAAGGGGTCCTTCGCCGGGTCGAGCGGCGCGTTCACCGGCCACCACACCACCACCGGGGCGTCCGGCAGCAGCAGCGGGAGCACCACCGACTGGGCGTGGTCGACGACCTCGCCGTACAGCCGGAGCACCACCGTCTCGCCGGTGCCGGCCTCCGCGCCCACCCGGACCTCCGCGTCCAGGCGGGACTGCGTACGGTCGCGGGGCGAGCGGGAGACGCGCTTGATGACCACCAGCGTGCGCGAGGGGTGCTCGCGCGAGGCGTCGCTCGCCGCCTTCAGGGCGTCGTAGGCGTTCTCCTCGTCCGTCACGATGACCAGCGTGAGCACCATGCCGACCGCCGGGGTGCCGATCGCCCGGCGGCCCTGCACCAGCGCCTTGTTGACCTTGCTGGCCGTGGTGTCCGTGAGGTCTATCTTCATGGCCGGCGCCAGCTCCGTCCGTGTCGCTCGAGCATTTCGTCCGCCTCGACGGGCCCCCAGGTACCGGCCGGGTACTGCGCGGGCTTGCCGTTCTTGTCCCAGTACTCCTCGATCGGGTCGAGGATCTTCCAGGACAGCTCGACCTCCTCGGTGCGCGGGAAGAGGTTCGAGTCACCGAGCAGGACGTCCAGGATGAGCCGCTCGTACGCCTCCGGGCTGGACTCCGTGAAGGACTCGCCGTACGCGAAGTCCATCGACACGTCCCGGATCTCCATCGACGTGCCGGGCACCTTCGAGCCGAAGCGGACCGTCACGCCCTCGTCCGGCTGGACGCGGATGACGATCGCGTTGGAGCCCAGCTCCTCGGTGGCGGTCGTGTCGAAGGGGGAGTGCGGGGCCCGCTGGAACACGACCGCGATCTCGGTGACGCGGCGGCCCAGGCGCTTGCCGGTGCGCAGGTAGAAGGGGACACCCGCCCAGCGGCGGTTGTCGATCTCCAGCTTGATCGCCGCGTACGTGTCGGTCTTCGACGAGGCGTCGATGCCGTCCTCGTCCAGGTAGCCGATCACCTTCGCGCCGCCCTGCCAGCCCGCCGAGTACTGCCCGCGGACGGTGTCCCGGCCCATGTCCTTCGGCAGCTTCACCGCGCCGAGCACCTTGGTCTTCTCGGCGGCCAGCGCGTCCGCGTCGAAGGAGGCGGGCTCCTCCATCGCCGTCAGCGCCATCAGCTGGAGCAGGTGGTTCTGGATGACGTCCCGGGCGGCGCCGATGCCGTCGTAGTAGCCGGCCCGGCCGCCGATGCCGATGTCCTCGGCCATGGTGATCTGTACGTGGTCCACGAAGGACCGGTTCCAGATCGGCTCGAACATCGTGTTGGCGAAGCGCAGCGCCAGGATGTTCTGGACGGTCTCCTTGCCCAGGTAGTGGTCGATGCGGAAGACCTGGTCCGGGGCGAAGACCTCGTGGACGACCTTGTTGAGTTCCTCGGCCGACTTCAGGTTGTGGCCGAACGGCTTCTCGATGACCGCGCGCCGCCAGGAACCTCCGGTCTGGTCCGCCAGCCCGTGCTTCTTCAGCTGCTGGATGACCACCGGGAAGGACTTCGGCGGCACGGAGAGGTAGAAGGCGAAGTTGCCGCCCGTGCCCTGCGCCTTGTCGAGCTCCTCGATCGTGGAGCGCAGCCGCTCGAACGCGTCGTCGTCGTCGAACGTGCCCTGCACGAAGCGCATGCCCTGGATGAGCTGCTGCCAGACCTCCTCGCGGAAGGGCGTGCGGGCGTGCTCCTTGACCGCGTCGTGGACCTCCTGCGCGAAGTCCTCGTGCGCCCACTCGCGGCGGGCGAAGCCCACCAGCGAGAAGCCCGGCGGCAGCAGACCCCGGTTGGCGAGGTCGTACACGGCGGGCATGAGCTTCTTGCGTGACAGGTCGCCCGTGACGCCGAAGATGACCAGGCCCGACGGCCCCGCGATACGCGGGAGCCGTCGGTCCGCGGGGTCACGCAGCGGGTTGCTGCTCGACACCGGTTCAGCCCTCCGAGGGCGCGAGGCGCCGAAGCTCGGCCTCGGTCGACTTCAGCAGGTCGGTCCAGGACGCCTCGAACTTCTCGACGCCCTCCTCCTCCAGCAGCCGCACCACGTCGTCGTACTTGATCCCGAGCTTCTCGACGGCGTCGAGGTCGGCGCGGGCCTGCTCGTAGGTGCCGGCGACGGTGTTGCCGGTGATCTCGCCGTGGTCCTCGGTGGCCAGCAGGGTGGCCTCCGGCATGGTGTTCACCGTGTTCGGCGCGACCAGCTCGGTGACGTACATGGTGTCCTTGTACGCCTTGTCCTTCACGCCGGTCGACGCCCACAGCGGACGCTGCTTGTTGGCGCCGGCCTTCTCCAGCGCGTTCCAGCGGTCCGAGGAGAAGACCTCCTCGTACGCCTGGTAGGCGAGCCGGGCGTTGGCGATGGCGGCCTTGCCCCGCAGCGCCTTGGCCTCGTCGGTGCCGAGCGCGTCGATCCGCTTGTCGATCTCGGTGTCCACACGGGAGACGAAGAACGACGCCACGGAGTGGATCTGCGAGAGGTCCAGGCCGCGCTCCTTGGCCTTCTCCAGGCCGGTCAGGAACGCGTCCATGACCAGGCGGTAGCGCTCCAGCGAGAAGATCAGCGTGACGTTGACGCTGATGCCCAGGCCGATGGTCTCGGCGATGGCCGGGATGCCCGCCTCGGTCGCCGGGATCTTGATGAGGGTGTTGGGCCGGTCCACCAGCCAGGCGAGCTGCTTGGCCTCGGCGACCGTGGCCCGCGTGTTGTGCGCCAGGCGCGGGTCGACCTCGATCGAGACCCGGCCGTCCTGGCCGCCGGTGGCGTCGAAGACCGGGCGCAGGATGTCGGCGGCGTCACGGACGTCCGCCGTCGTGATCATGCGGATGGCCTCTTCGACGGTGACCTTGCGGGCGGCGAGGTCGGTCAGCTGCGTGTCGTAGCCGTCGCCCTCGGAGATCGCCTTCTGGAAGATCGTCGGGTTGGTCGTGACGCCCACGACGTGCTGCTGGTCGAGCAGCTCGGCGAGGTTGCCGGACGTGATCCGCTTGCGGGACAGGTCGTCCAGCCAGATCGCGACGCCTTCCTCGGAGAGGCGCTTGAGTGCGTCTGTCATGGAAATTCCATCTCCTACGTGTCGTATATGAGCGTCAGCGCTGAGCTGCGGCGATCGATTCCCGGGCGGCGGCGGCCACGTTCTCGGCAGTGAAGCCGAACTCGCGGAAAAGGACCTTGCCGTCGGCGGAAGCACCGAAGTGCTCCAGGGAAACGATGCGGCCGGCGTCCCCGACGTACTTGTGCCAGGTCAGACCCACCCCGGCCTCCACCGCGACACGCGCGCGGACGGACGGCGGCAGGACGCTGTCCCGGTACCCCTGGTCCTGCTGCTCGAACCACTCCACCGACGGCATGGACACCACGCGCGTGGGCACGCCGGCGCCCTGGAGCTGCTCGCGCGCCTCGACGGCGACGTGCACCTCGGAACCGGTGGCGATCAGAATGACCTCGGGCTCGCCGCCGTCGGCCTCGAACAGGACGTAACCACCGCGCGCGGCATCGTCGTTGGGCTCGTAGGTCGGCACACCCTGACGGGTGAGCGCCAGACCGTGCGGCTGGCCCTTGCCGAACTCCTTCGTCCAGCGGCGCAGGATCTCCCGCCAGGCGATCGCGGTCTCGTTGGCGTCCGCCGGGCGCACGATGTTCAGGCCCGGGATGGCGCGCAGCGAGGCGAGGTGCTCGACGGGCTGGTGGGTCGGGCCGTCCTCACCGAGGCCGATGGAGTCGTGCGTCCACACGTACGTCACCGGCAGGTGCATCAGCGCCGACAGCCGCACCGCGTTGCGCATGTAGTCGGAGAACACCAGGAACGTGCCGCCGTAGATCCGCGTGTTGCCGTGCAGCGCGATGCCGTTCATCTCGGCGGCCATCGCGTGCTCGCGGATACCGAAGTGGATCGTGCGCCCGTACGGATTCGCCTCCGGCAGCGGGTTGTCCGCCGGGAGGAACGACGACGTCTTGTCGATCGTGGTGTTGTTGGAGCCGGCCAGGTCGGCCGAGCCGCCCCACAGCTCGGGGATCACCGCGCCGAGCGCCTGGAGCACCTTGCCGGAGGCGGCACGCGTGGCCACGCCCTTGCCGACCTCGAAGACCGGGATCTTCTCCTCCCAGCCGGCCGGCAGCTCGCCCTTGGCGATCCGGTCGTACTCGGCGGCGCGCTCGGGGTTGTTGTCCCGCCACTGCTGGAAGGACTTCTCCCACACCGCCCGGGCCGCCTGGCCCCGCTCGATCGCCTTGCGGGTGTGGGTGATGACCTCGTCGGTGACCTCGAAGCTCTGCTCCGGGTCGAAGCCGAGGACCCGCTTGGTCGCGGCGACCTCGTCGTCGCCCAGCGCCGAGCCGTGCGCGGCCTCGGTGTTCTGCGCGTTGGGCGCCGGCCAGGCGATGATCGAACGCATCGCGATGAACGACGGCCGGTCCGTGACGGCCTTGGCCTTCTGGACCGCCTCGAAGATCGCCGCCGGGTCCAGGTCGCCGTCGGCCTTCGGCTCCACCCGCTGCACGTGCCAGCCGTAGGCCTCGTACCGCTTGACGGTGTCCTCGGAGACGGCCGTCTCGGTGTCGCCCTCGATCGAGATGTGGTTGTCGTCCCACAGCAGGATCAGGTTGCCGAGCTTCTGGTGGCCCGCCAGCGAGGAGGCCTCGGCGGAGATGCCCTCCTGGAGGCAGCCGTCACCGGCGATGCAGTAGATGAAGTGGTCGAAGGGGGACTCGCCCTCGGGCGCCTCCGGGTCGAACAGGCCGCGCTCGTAGCGGGCGGCCATCGCCATGCCCACCGCGTTCGCGACACCCTGCCCGAGCGGGCCGGTCGTCGTCTCCACACCGGTCGTGTGCCCGTACTCGGGGTGACCCGGGGTCTTCGAACCCCAGGTGCGGAAGGACTTCAGATCGTCCAGCTCCAGGCCGAAGCCGGCCAGGTACAGCTGGGTGTAGAGGGTCAGGGACGAGTGGCCGGCGGACAGCACGAAACGGTCCCGCCCGACCCAGTCGGCGTCCGCCGGGTCGTGCCGCATCACCTTCTGGAAGAGGGTGTAGGCGGCAGGCGCCAGGCTCATCGCCGTACCCGGATGGCCGTTACCGACCTTCTGTACGGCATCGGCGGCCAGGACACGCGCGGTGTCGACGGCCCGCTGGTCCAACTCGGTCCACTCGAGGTCTGTGGTGGTCGGCTTGGTGCTCACCCTGGGTCAGGGCTCCTCTCCACATGTCGGATGCCGGTGTATCGGGGCGCCCACCGGCCGCAGTCGAGCCTACCCCTGCGGGACGTGCGTTCTTTCGAGTCACTCCAGAGTGCCGGGGCCGATCCCGATCCGCCTCCTGACTGGGCCGTACCGCATTCGACAGGTGAATACGGAGCCGCTCATCCGGGTGCTCAATCGAGCTTCCGCGCGCCCTTCGGAAGCCGCCTCCCAACACGACCCGACCCCCGCGAATGTCCGACTCTGGGCAACGTCTAAAGTGGCGTGGTACGCGCGAGCCTTTACCGGGACTTCACACGGGTGAGGCTTGCTGGGATGTCTCTGTAGGGGTGTGCGTGACGGCCGTTGAATCCCGTCCAGCGGGTGGGGGCACCACCCATGCCCTTGAGGCCATGGGGGAGATCGGGACGGACCAGAGCCCGGCCCACCGGCCGTTCGGGGCCCGTGTCAAGGCGTTCGTGGCTCTCACCAAGCCGCGGATCATCGAGCTGCTGCTGATCACCACGGTGCCGGTGATGTTCCTGGCGCAGCAGGGCGTGCCCGACCTGACGCTGGTGCTGCTGACCTGCGTCGGCGGTTACATGTCCGCGGGCGGCGCCAACGCGCTCAACATGTACATCGACCGCGACATCGACGCGCTGATGGACCGCACCTCGCAGCGCCCGCTGGTCACCGGCATGGTCAGCCCGCGCGAGTGCCTGGCCTTCGGCATCACGCTGGCCATCGCCTCGACGCTGCTGTTCGGCCTCACCGTGAACTGGCTGAGTGCCTGGCTCTCCCTCGGCGCGCTCCTCTTCTACGTCGTCGTCTACACGATGATCCTCAAGCGCCGTACCTCGCAGAACATCGTGTGGGGCGGCATCGCCGGCTGCCTGCCGGTGCTGATCGGCTGGTCCTCGGTCACGAACTCGATGTCGTGGGCGCCGATCATCCTCTTCCTCGTCATGTTCTTCTGGACGCCGCCGCACTACTGGCCGCTGTCCATGAAGGTCAAGGAGGACTACGCGCGCGTGGGCGTGCCCATGCTGCCCGTGGTCGCCTCCAACAAGGTCGTCGCCAAGCAGATCGTGATCTACAGCTGGGTGATGGTCGCCGTCTCGCTCCTGCTGCAGCCGCTCGGCTACACCGGCTGGTTCTACACGTCGGTCGCGCTGCTGACGGGCGGCTTCTGGCTCTGGGAGGCGCACGGCCTGCAGAACCGCGCGAAGGCGGAGATCACGGGCGCGAAGCTCAAGGAGATGCGCCTGTTCCACTGGTCGATCACCTACGTCTCGCTGCTCTTCGTTGCGGTCGCGGTCGACCCGTTCCTGCGCTGACGTACGTCACAGGGCCCTGCCCTCGCCAGTCGATCTACCCGTGAGTAGCATCCTGGTCATGGCAGAGACGCAGCAGGCAGACCCCAAGGCCGAGCGCAAGGCGGCCCGGCTGGCCCAGCAGATCACCTCCTTCTCCAAGGCCCACGGCGGCGCCGAGGGCCAGGTCGCCTACCTCGGCGAGCGCGGCGCCCGCATCGTCCTGGTCGGCGAGGACGGCAACTGGGGCGACCTGGTCGCCCCGTCCTTCGAGATCGCCGAGAAGGCGGTGGAGAAGTCGGGCATCACCCGCCACGAGTCCTTCGACGGCGAATTCGCCGCGAAGGTGAAGACGGGCCGCTACGAGTGGTCCCGCATGGCCGGTATCCAGGTAGGCGGCCCCAAGAACAACTGACTTTTTGGGGCGCGGGGCTGTAGCGATATGCGGCTCCGCCGCGTGGGCGCGACCAGCCACAACCGCCCCGCATCCGCCAAACGCACCGGTACCCACACGGCGGCCCCGCGACCTCAAACCCGCTTCACCCGTTAGGACCCGTAGAACAACACGGTCCACGGGGAGGCCCGGATGATCGAAACGCCGTCACTGGTGGACCAGTACTGCCACGGAGTGCTCCGCACGGAGCTGGGCCTCGGCACCTTCGAGGCCCACCTTTCCCGCACCGAGGGCCCACCCGCCCCCGGCACCACCCTCTTCGACACCCAGACCGGCTTCGCCGTGCGGCGCTGGTGCCCACCCCTGCTCGGCCTCGAACCGCACTGCCCGCCCGCCCGCTACCTCGCACGCCGCCGCGAACTGGGCGTCCTGGAGTCCGGCCGCCGGCTGCTGCGCGGCAGCGGCATCACGACCTACCTCGTCGACACCGGCCTGCCCGGTGATCTGACCGGCCCCGGAGAGCTGGCCTCCGCCGGGTCGGCCAAGGCCCACGAGATCGTCCGCCTGGAACTGCTCGCCGAGCAGGTCGCCGACACCTCCGGAACCGTCGAGTCCTTCCTCGCCAACCTCGCCGAGTCCGTCCACGCCGCCGCCGCGAACGCCGTCGCCTTCACCTCCGTCGCGGGCGTACGGCACGGCCTCGCGCTGGCGCCCGAGCCGCCCGGGCCGGGGGAGGTGCGGGGCGCCGTCGGCCGCTGGCTCGCCGGGCGCGGCGTCGGCGGGGAGCTGAGCGACTCCGTGCTGCTGCGGCACCTGCTGTGGAGCGCGGTCGCCTCGGGGCTGCCGCTGCAGCTGCACGCGGGGCTCGGCGCGCCGGGCCTGCGCATCGACCGGACGGACCCGGTGCTGCTGACGGACTTCGTGCGGGCCACAGCCGGGCTCGGCACGGACCTGGTGCTGCTGCACGGCTACCCGTACCACCGGCACGCCGCCCATCTCGCCGGCGTCTTCCCGCACGTCTACGTCGACTCCGGCGCCGCGCTGGTCCGCACCGGCGCCCGGGCCGCGTCCGTCCTCGCGGAGATCCTGGAGCTGGCCCCGTTCGGCAAGATCCTGTTCTCCACCGGCGCCCAGGGGCTGCCCGAACTGCACGTGGTGGGCGCCCGGCTGTTCCGTGAGGCCCTAGGCCGGGTGCTCGGCACCTGGGTGGCCGAGGGCGCCTGGTCCCTGGCCGACGCGCAGCGCGTGGCGGGGATGCTGGCGTCGGGGAACGCGCGGCGGGTGTACGGGCTCGACTAGAGCCCTGGATCAGGCCTTGGTCAGGGTCGCCTCGGTCGCCGGGCCGGGTACGTCGGCCACGACCTCCGGCCGCTCCCGCAGCGACAGCACCACCCGCAGCACCCAGATCCACATCACGGCCGAGCCGAGCATGTGCAGGCCGACCAGGACCTCGGGCAGGTCGGTGAAGTACTGGACGTAGCCGATGACGCCCTGCGCCAGCAGGATCAGGAACAGTTCGCGGGTGCGGTGCAGCGGGCCCTTGGGCGCGTCGACCGCCTTGAGGACGAACCACAGGGCGAACGTCAGCGTGACCACGATCCACGCCAGCACGGCGTGCAGCTTGCTCACCGTCTCCCAGTCGACCGGCATCCGCTCGACCTCGCTGGAGTCGCCCGCGTGGGGACCCGCGCCGGTGACCACCGTGCCCACCAGGATGAGCAGCACGGCCGCCGCGACCAGGAACCACACCAGCTGCTGCACGGCCTTGCCGACCAGCGGGCGCGGCGGCCCGTCGCCCTCACGGGTGCGCTGCCACATCACCGTGGCCACCGCGATGAGCGCGGACGTCGCCACGAAGTGCGCCGCGACCGTGTACGGGTTGAGGCCGACCAGCACCACGATGCCGCCGAGCACCGCGTTGCTCATCACGATCCAGAACTGGGCCCAGCCCAGCCGGGTCAGACCGCGCCGGTACGGCTTGCGGGAGCGCGCGGCGATGATCGCCCAGCCGACGGCGGCGCACAGCACGTACGTCAGCATGCGGTTGCCGAACTCGATGGCGCCGTGGAAGCCCATCGCGCTGGTGGCGGTGAGCGAGTCGTCGGTGCACTTGGGCCAGGTCGGGCAGCCCAGACCCGAGCCGGTCAGCCGTACGGCACCGCCGGTGACCACGATGAGCACCGACATCAGGACGGCGGAGAGGGCCGCGCGCTGGACCGTCCGGGGTTGCGGGGTCCAGCGCTCGGCGATGAAGGCGAGCGGGTTGCGCAGGGCCGCCCTGGCGTCGGCGGGGGTCACTTTTGGCACGCGACCCATCGTAGGACGCCGCTTGTGCACGCTTTCACGAGGGTCCGTCACAGGACACCTTCCCTACTCCCAGCGGAAGAACTTCCCGGCCGCCGCCAGCCCCGCGACCGCCCACACGCCCAGGATCCCCAGGTCGCCCCAGGGCATCCCGGCCCCGTGCTGGAGCACGTCCCGCAGCCCGTCGGACAGCGCCGAGATGGGCAGCAGGCCGAGCACGTCCTGCGCGCCGGGCGGGAACTTGTCCAGCGGGACGACGACCCCGCCGCCGACGAGCAGCAGCAGGAACACCAGGTTGGCGGCGGCGAGCGTCGCCTCGGCCTTCAGCGTCCCGGCCATCAGCAGGCCGAGGCCGGAGAAGGCCGCCGTACCGAGGACCAGGAGCAGCAGGACGGCGAACGGGTTGCCGTGCGGCGACCAGCCGAGCGCGAAGGCGATCACCGTCAGCAGGACCACCTGGAGCACCTCGGTGACCAGCACGGACAGCGTCTTCGCCGTCATCAGGCCCCAGCGGGGCAGGGGCGAGGAGGCGAGCCGCTTCAGGACGCCGTAGCGGCGCTCGAAACCGGTCGCGATCGCCTGCCCCGTGAACGCGGTCGACATCACCGCGAGCGCGAGAATGCCGGGCGCGAGGAAGTCGACCGCCTTTCCGGAACCCGTGTCGACGATGTCCACGGTGCTGAAGAGCACCAGGAGCAGGGTCGGGATGACGACGGTCAGCAGCAGCTGCTCGCCGTTGCGCAGCAGCATCTTCGTCTCGAGCAGGGCCTGGGCCGCGATCATGCGGGGGAGGGGGGCCGCGCCGGGCCTCGGCTTGTACGTCCCGGTGCCGGTGGCGGTCATGAGCGCAGCTCCTTGCCGGTGAGCTCCAAGAAGACGTCCTCCAGGGTGTGCCGCTCGACCGAGATCTTCTCCGGCATCACGCCGTGCTGGGCGCACCAGGAGGTGACCGTCGCGAGCAGCTGCGGGTCGACCTTGCCGGTGACCCGGTAGGAACCCGGTGTCAGTTCGGCGGCCGAGCAGTCGGCGGGCAGGGCCTTCAGCAGCGACCCCACGTCCAGGCCGGGCCGGCCGGTGAAGCGGAGGGTGTTCTCGGCGCCGCCCCGGCACAGCTCCTCCGGGGAGCCCTGCGCGATGACCCGCCCGGCGTCGATGATCGCCACGTCGTCGGCGAGCTGCTCGGCCTCGTCCATGTAGTGCGTGGTGAGGATCACCGAGACGCCGTCGGCGCGCAGGTCCCGGACCAGGTCCCAGGTGGCGCGGCGGGCCTGCGGGTCGAGCCCGGCGGTCGGCTCGTCCAGGAACACCAGCTCGGGGCGCCCGACCACGGCCATGGCAAGGGCGAGCCGCTGCTGCTGCCCGCCCGACAGCCGCCGGTACGTCGTACGGCCGCACGAGCCGAGCCCGAGGCGTTCGATGAGCGCGTCCACGTCCAGGGGGTGGGCGTGCAGCTTGGCGACATGGCGGAGCATCTCGTCGGCGCGCGAGCCCGAGTAGACACCGCCGGACTGGAGCATCACGCCGACCCGAGGCCGCAGCGCACGGGAGTCTCTCACCGGGTCGAGGCCCAGGACGCGCACCGTGCCGGAGTCCGGCTTCCGGTACCCCTCGCAGGTCTCGACCGTGGTCGTCTTGCCCGCCCCGTTGGGGCCGAGCACGGCGGTCACACCCTCCCGGGCCACCAGGTCGAGCCCGTCCACCGCGGTCTTCGGGCCGTACCGCTTCACCAGGGCCTGGACCTGGACCACGGGCTCACTTCGCATGGCCCCGAGTCTAGGTACGTGCCCGCCGCCCGGAACGGGCGGGTTGGTGATCCCCTTCCCTGGGCCTTGTGTGAGAGTGACGCCGCCGCCGGGCCAGGCGTGTTGGCACTGGCGTGACTCCGGAGCGTCGTTGACTGGCTCTGTGACGACACTGCTGGCCAAGGTACTGCCGCTTGCCCTGGGAGCCGCCGTGAGCCCGACTCTCTTCGTGGCCGCCGTCGTGCTCCTGTCCGATCCGGTCCGACCGCGCCGACGGGCGGGTTCGTTCGCCGTGGGAGCGGCGGTTCCGCTGGCCGTCATCGGGGCTGCCGGGCTCGTCCTCTTCCGAGGCGCCCGCGCACAGGCCCCCTTCAGGGTCTCGCCGGTCGTAGACATCGTCTTCGGGGTACTCCTGCTCCTGCTGGCCGTACGCGCGGCGCTCAGACCGGCGCGCGGCACATCGCACCACCGCAGGCGCCGCGCCGTCACGAGCCTCAGAGCCTGCGCCCTGCTCGGGGCGGGCCTCATGGCGGTGAACTTCTCCAGCCTGGCGCTGTTCGTTCCGGCGGTGAAGGAGATCGCCCTCGCCGCCTCCGTTTCGGCGGCCGAGCAGACCGTCGTCCTGGCGATCGCCGTGGTACTGGCGCTCCTGGCCGTGCTCGTGCCGCTCGTGCTGTACCTGATCGCCCCCGCTCAGGCGCAGTCGGTGCTCACCCCGCTGCTGACCGCGGCGAAACGGCACAGTCGCACCATCGGCGTGGTCATCTGCCTGGTCTTCGGCATCTACCTGACCGTCAAGGGCGCCGTTCGGCTGAGCTGAGTGGTCCGCGCCGCAGCGCTGGGCCGAGACGGTCACGGCGGCCGGCGGGGCCGGGTAAATCCCCGCCGCGGGTCCTGGGGGCCCCACCCACCGGCGGGCTTTGGGCTGTCCGGGTGAACCGGCACTATTCGCCCCATACCGATCTTCTGACGATGTTTCACTGACCGTGGTCCGCCAGGTCGGGCAGCGGACGCCTTCTGACGTCCCAGGAAAGGCAGTTGACTCATGCTCAGACACCTTCTGCTCTCACGGGTGAGGGCCGCTGCCGGCCTCGTCGCCTTCGGGCTGCTGTGCGCGGCTCTCGTCGCCCTCCCGGCCCCGCGCGCGGCCGCCCAGCCCGTCGTCGGCCCGGCGCTGTTCGACGACTTCAACTACACGGGCCACACGGATCCGCTGCTCACCCAGCACGGCTGGACCCCGCGGTCCGGTCAGGGCGGGCCGGGCGTGCCCGGTGCCACGTGGAGGCCCCAGAACATCACCTTCGCCACCGCGTCCGGGAACTCCGTGATGACGATGCGCTCCGGTACCAACGGCACGACGGCCGGCACCGAGCACACCGAGATCTACCAGCAGCGCAAGTTCCTGTACGGCACCTACGCCGCGCGGGTCCACTTCACCGACGCGCCGAGCTACGGCCCGGACGGCGACCGCATGGTGCAGACGTTCTTCACCATCTCGCCGCTGAACTACTCCATGGACCCGAACTACAGCGAACTCGACTTCGAGTACCTGCCCAACGGCGGATGGGGCATCCCCGGGAGCGCCCTGCTCGCCTCTTCCTGGGAGACGTACTCGGAGGACCCGCCCCAGGAGGACCACGTCACCACCCAGGAGCGCGCGAGCTTCGCGGGGTGGCACGACCTGGTCATCACGGTCGACAGCACCGCCATCACCTACTACATCGACGGCCGGCACTTCGCCACGCACAGTGAGCCGTACCTGCCCGAGTCGGCGATGAGCATCCGCTTCAACCACTGGCTGATCAACCTGACGGGGATCAGCAGCCGGAAGACGCGCGCGTACGAGGAGAAGGTCGACTACGTGTACTTCGCCCAGGACCAGGTGCTCAGCCCGTCCGAGGTGCAGGCCGCCGTCGCCGACTACCGGACGCGGGGGGTGACCTTCGAGGACACCGTCTGACTCACCGCGTACCCGCCGGGGCGGCTCAGGACGCGGCGGCCGCCCCGTGCGTGGTGGCGATCGGCAGCCGGGCGGTGAAGGTGGTGCCGCGCCCCTCCGCGGAACTCACGTACATCTCGCCGCCATGGTTCGCCACGATGGTGCGGACGATGGTCAGCCCGAGGCCAGTGCCCGGAATGGCCGCGTCGGTGGCGTTCGACGCACGGAAGAACCGCTGGAAGAGCTTCTCCTGCTCGGCGGCGGGAATGCCGATACCCGTGTCGCTGACGCTCAGCACCGCCTCGCCGTCCCGGGCCTCGGCGCGTACGGTGACCTTTCCGCCCTCCGGGGTGAACTTCACGGCGTTGGACAGCAGGTTCATCAGGACCCGGTCGAGCTGGTCGCTGTCCGCCTCCAGCACCAGGGGCCGGGAGGGACAGTGCGTCTCCAGGACGACGGAGGCGGCCGCGGCGGCCGGCCGGATGGCGTCGGTCGCCGACACCACCAGACTGCACAGGTCGACCGGTCCCTTCTTGGAGCCGAACGCGCCCGACTCGATGCGTGAGAGGGTCAGCAGATCCTCGATGAGCGCCCGCAGGCGGTTGGCGTTGCGGTCGACCACGTCCAGCATGCGCAGCTGCGGAGGCGTGAGCGGACCGGTCTCCTCGTCCTTCAGCAACTCGATGTATCCCACGATGCTGGTCAGCGGGGTGCGCAGCTCATGGGAGACGGTGGACAGGAAGTCGCTCTTGGCCTTGTCCAGGGCGCGCAGCTTCTCCACCAGGGTCGTCTCCTGCTCGTAGAGCAGGGCGGTGTGCAGTGCCCGGCCGATGCCACTGGCCATGGACTCGACGATTTCGATGTCCATCTCACGCCAGGGGCGGTCGGCGCTGGTACGGGCCACGGCCACGGCACCGATCGGTTCCTCTCCCACGCCGATGGGCGTGATCACCACGGAGTCCAGACCGAGCGCCGCGGCGGCGGCGCGGTTCTCGGCGGGCATACCGGTCTTCCCGAAGGATCCGGGGGCGCCCGGCATCGGTGTGGTGTCGGACACGTACCGGGGCATGTCGGTGATCAGCCAGACCGTGCCCCGCCGGTAGTGGTCGCGGACCACATCCGCCGGGAGTGTCGGTATGTTCCTCCCCTCCTCCTCCGGCAACAGGCCTCGTTCCGCGGACCACACCCGGGCCACGGGAAACGCCGAGCCGTCGTTCTCGGCGAGCAGGATGAAGACGTAGTCGGCAGCCAGGACCTCGCTCATCCCCGTGCACGCCGCGTCGAGGACGTAGTCGACGTCGAGTCGGTCCCTGATCCGCCGGCCGGTCTCCCGTGCGGCCTGTGACAGTTCGCGGCGCTCCGCCTCGTCCGCGCGCAACCGGTCACTCTCGTCCGCGAGTGCGTTCACCGACCGTGCCACCGTGCGGATCTCCTCCGGTCCGGTCTCGTGCGCGCGCGCCGAGTGCTCGCCCGAGGCGAGCCGGTCCAGCGTCGCCGCGGTGCTCTGCAGCGGCCTGGTGAGTGCGCGGGTGGTGCGTACCGCCGTGAACACGGCCAGTGCCCCGCCCGCCGCCAGTAGGACGCCGATGGTCACGGCGCTGCCGTCGAGGAACGTGTCGGCTCCGTCCTCCAGACGCTGCATTTCGCTGGTGAGCCGCGTGTCGAGCCGCTGGTTGGTGATGTCGAAGGCCGTGAACCGCCGGCTGGCCTCGTCGGTCAGACGGCGGGCGTCGGCGCTTCCGGGAGCCGCCTGAGCCTGCTGGTCGGCGAGCCGCACATAGGCACGCAGTTGCCGGTCCTGCGCCGCGAGGTTGGAGCGGGCCCACGCCGGGGCGACCCGCCGGGCTTCGGCCAGGGTGGCGAAGGGCTCGTCACGCAACTGGCGGTAGCTGCTGCGCGCGGCCGTGTCACCGGTGAGCAGGTAGGTGCGCACGGCACGGCTCATGCGGGTCACCTGCTCGCGCATGTGCATGTTCTCTCGCAGTGCGGGCTGCAACCGGTAGCTCTGATCATGCATCGCGTCCGCCACCCGGGACACCGTGAGCGCCCCTGCCCCCACGAGCAGGAGCAGAGCGATCAGCAGGCCGAAGGCCATGGCGAGCCGTCGTGCCACGCATACGCCGCGTCGTTCGCTGGTGATTCTCACAGTCGATCGCCGCCCTTCCGGCCCCGCTGGGGCGGGCCGAATCCACTGCGTGTCATCGAGCCCCACACCTGGGGTGCCCGATGCAGCGCGTCCCACATGCCGCGCAACCGCCACCACCCCGTGATCTGGCGGTAGCCGACGTTCTCGACAATCGTGCCGACGAGGACGCCCCACACGTCCCGCCACTGTGAGAAGCGGTGGTAGGCGTACTCCTCGACCGCGACCGACACGAGTCCGACGATCACCGCGTAGGCGTAGGCGGCGAGCAGGAAGCGCCACAGGAAGCCTGGGTCGACCGCCCCGATCAGCACGCCCAGCGGCACCAGCACCAGACCGGCGAGTTCCACCAGCGGGGCCAGCAGCTCGAAGAGCACGTAGAACGGCAGGGCCACCAGCCCGACGCGGCCATAGCGAGGGTTGCCGATCATGCGGCGGTGCTTGAGCAGGATCTCCGTCAGGCCGCGCTGCCACCGGCGCCGCTGGCGTGCGAGGACCCGCAACGTGGAGGGCGCCTCACTCCAGGAGATCGGCTCGGTGACGAAGACGACGCGGTAGTCGCGATGACGGCGGCCCTGCTCACGCAGGTGACGGTGGAGGCGGACGACGAGTTCCGCGTCCTCACCGATGCAGTCCGGGTCCATGCCGCCGACCGCCACCACCACGTCCCGCCGGAACAGGCCGAAGGCGCCGGCGATGATCAGCAGCCCGCCCACCTTGGACCAGCCGGTGCGGCCCAGGAAGAAGCCGCGCAGATACTCGACGACCTGTGCGCGTCCGAGCAGGTCCGTGGGGACGTGCACATCGACCACGCGTCCGGCCTCGACGGTGCAGCCGTTGGCGATGCCGACGACGCCCCCCGCCGCCACCACCCGCAGGGGGTCGTCGCTGAACGGTTTGGCGACGGCGAGCAGGGACTGGGAGTCCAGGATGGAGTCGGCGTCCACCATGCACACCAGCGGGTAACGGGCCAGGTTGATCCCGACGTTGAGCGCGTCGGCCTTGCCGCCGTTCTCCTTGCGGGCGACCACCAGGGGCACGGGACCTCCCCTCGGCAGATGCAGGGACGTGACCTCGCCCCGCATGGGGACGTCCTCGGGGACGACGTGCTCCACCTCGGCGAGGTCGAAGGCGTCGGTGAGGGCGTCGAGCGTGCCGTCGGTGGAGCCGTCGTCGACGACGATGACCTCGAACACCGGGTAGTGCAGCAGCAGCATGGCCCGCACGGCCTCCGTGATGCCCGCCGCCTCGTTGTACGCGGGCATGATCACCGAGATGGGAGGAGTGAACGGGCTGGCGGCGGCGTCCTCGTAGCCGACGAAGGAGACTCGGCGCAGCCTCCTGACGAGCTCGGCGAGGGCGAGGAGGATCAGCACCAGATAGCCGCTGTTGATGGCCAGGAAGTAGAAGATGATCGCGGTGTCGCACACCGCGATCAGCCCGTGCAGGGTGCCCAGCACTCCGTCCCATTCCTCGGCGTGCGCCGCGTGCACAAGCACAGGGCCGTCCTCACCAGGGCTCACAGAACCACCTCCACCGGGACGCGGCGCGTGCTGCCGACGGCCGCCTCCGCGAGGGCGGCCCTGGCCTGGGCGGCGGCCCGCGGGTCCGAGCGGCCGACGGCGGCCTCGCGCAGCGCCGCCTCACCCGCCGGGCCGAGCCGCAGCAACGCCCGCGCCGCGGTGCCCGCCACGTGCGGGTCGGCGTCACCGAGCACCTCCTTCAGCGGGCCTGTCGCCGCCACGGCTCCCAGATTGCCGAGCGCCCCGGCGGCCACCGTGCGCAGGGTGACCGGCTGACCGGGCCGGAGGCCCGCCAGCAGCGGTTCCAGGCCGTCGGGCATGCCCAGCCTGCCCAGGGCGCGTGCCGCCCGGATCCGGACCTCGGTCTCGGGACCCTCCCACAGCGCACGGACGATGTCGGGGGTGCGGGTGATCGCGCCGGTCACCCCCAGCACTTCGATGGCCACGGCCCTGACGAGGGGCGCCGGGTCCCCCAGCCCCGCCGCGACGCGGGGCACCGCGTCAGGGCCGAGGGAGGTCAGCGCGGCGGTGACCACCGCGGGGGGCACCGTGCGCTTCCCGTGCAGGCTCTCCAGCAGGTGCGGCACGGCCACGGGGTCACCGATGTGGCCCAGCGCCCGTGCCGCGGTCAGCCGCACCTCCCGGTCCCGGTCGTCGAGAAGACGGCACAGTGACTCGGTCGCCGGGCGGTGGCGCAGCCGGCCGAGCACCTGCGCGGCACGCCCCCGCCGGGCCGCGCTGCGGCTGCGCAGCCGGGCGACCGCGTCCGCCGGGGACCCACGCCGCTCGTACAGCAGCACCAGCGCCGTGCGCGCTCGTCCGGAGACCTTGCCCAGCATCGCCGCGACGGTCGGCTCCAGCGCCTTCCAGGTCCGCTTGTCGGCGGGCGCGATGCGGTCCAGCAACTCGCTCTGCTCGTCCTCCGGTGCGCACAGCAGTTCCAGGAGCACAGCGCGCACCGGCGCCGCGAGGCGCCGGCGTCTGCCCTGCCGGTAGGTACGCACGAGGCGGGTGCCCGTGATCAGCAGACTCAGCACGAGCCCGAGGCCCGGCAGGAACAGCAGCGCCTGGGTGACGAATCCCAGGTGGATCACCGCTCTACCCGGCTGAGCATCGCGGCGACGCGGCTGGACAGCTCCCGCGGGCTGAACGGCTTCACGATGTAGTCGTCGGCACCCGCCGCGAAGCCGAGTTCGACGTCTCCCTCCTGGGATCTCGCCGTGATCAGGATGACAGGGAGCGAGGCCGTCTCCGGGGCCGCGCGCACCGAGCGGCAGACGTCCAGTCCCGACATCCCCGGCATCCGGATGTCGAGGAGAACGAGATCGAAAGGCTGCTCACGCGCCGCTCGCAGCGCGGCCATGCCGTCTTCCACTGCCGTGATCTGGTGACCGTTCTGCGTCAACTTGAACGCCACAAGATCCCGGATGTCGGGATCGTCGTCGGCTATCAGGACACGAGCCATTACTCCTCCTGCGATGCGGAGTTCCGGTAGGAGGCGAGCAGCCGTGCCACCGCCCCCTGCCGGAACGGCTTGGCCAGCAGTTCGTCCGTCGCGAGTTCGACCAGGTCCTCCGCATCGAGCACGGACGAGACGACCAGATGGCAGTGCTGCGTCCGTTCGTCCGCCCGCAGTCTGCGAATGACTTCCCGCCCGTCGATTCCGGGCAGCAGTACGTCGACAATCGCCATGTCGGGGGGATCCGCGAGCGCCAGATCCAGCCCCTCCTCGCCCGTGTCGGCGACGGTCACGCGGCAGCCGAGTCCCGCCAGATGCCGCTTCAGCAGGGCGCTGACATCGTGGTCGTCCTCGACCACCAAGACGTGTACAAGTCCGTGCTGTGTGTTCATCGGCATCCAGATGAAGAGAGCGTTTATCTCGAAAGTAGGATCAAACGGGCACTCTCGCCACAGTTGGCGCATTGGCCCCACCTGATGTGCAAGGTGTCGGCCGATGGGCAAAGATCGTTTCCGCAGGTCATCTTAGGTATGCCTAAGTGACGCACGGCACCGTCGCGTGGTCCGGCGCGGCTTGCCCGCCCATGACGAATTACGCAACAATGGCGTTGTGAAAAACGTCGGTGAGGCTCGGGAGGCCCCCACAGGGCCCCCGAAGGAGGAGTTCGCGACCGGGGAGCGGTCCACCCGCAACCGGGTCGCGCGATCCATCCTGGACCACGGCCCCTCGACCGTCGCGGAACTCGCCGAGCGGCTTGGCCTCACCCAGGCGGCCGTACGCCGGCACCTCGACGCCCTCGCGGGCGACGGTGTCGTGGAGCCCCGCGAGCAGCGGGTCTACGGCACGCGCACCCGCGGCCGTCCTGCCAAGGTCTTCGCCCTGACGGACTGCGGCCGGGACGCCTTCGACCAGTCCTACGACAAGCTCGCCGCGGACGCCCTGCGCTGGATCGCCGACCGCGAGGGCGGCAGCGAGGCGATCGCCGCCTTCGCCCGCGCCCGGATCGCCGCACAGGCGAGCGCGTACCGCGAGGCGGTCGAGGCCGCCCCGCCCGAGCGGCGGACCGAAGCGCTGGCCAAGGCGCTCACCATGGACGGGTACGCTGCTACGGCGCGCAGCGCGCCCCACCCGCAGAAGGGTGAACAGCTCTGCCAGCACCACTGCCCGGTCGCCCACGTCGCCGAGCAGTTCCCCCAGCTGTGCGAGGCGGAGACGGAATTTTTCGCCGAGCTGCTCGGTACGCACGTACAGCGGCTCGCCACCATCGCGCACGGCGACGGCGTCTGCACGACGTTCATCCCCAAGATTTCCCACAACGCATCTGCAAGCACGGCCGGGAGGAACCCCGCATGACTCTCCCCACGGAGACTGCCCACCCTGAGCTCGAGGGCCTGGGCAAGTACGAATACGGCTGGGCCGACCGGGACGATGCCGGTGCGTCGGCGCGTCGCGGCCTGGGCGAGGACGTCGTCCGGGACATCTCTTCCAAGAAGAGCGAGCCGGAGTGGATGACCAAGCTCCGTCTCAAGGGCCTGCGCCTGTTCGAGAAGAAGCCCATGCCGAACTGGGGCTCGGACCTCTCCGGCATCGACTTCGACAACATCAAGTACTTCGTGCGCTCCACGGAGAAGCAGGCGGAGTCCTGGGAGGACCTGCCCGAGGACATCAAGAACACGTACGACAAGCTCGGCATCCCCGAGGCGGAGAAGCAGCGCCTCGTCGCCGGTGTCGCCGCGCAGTACGAGTCGGAGGTCGTCTACCACCAGATCCGCGAGGACCTGGAGGAGCAGGGCGTCATCTTCCTCGACACCGACACCGCGCTGAAGGAGCACCCGGAGCTCTTCAAGGAGTACTTCGGCACGGTCATCCCCGCCGGTGACAACAAGTTCGCCGCGCTGAACACCGCCGTGTGGTCGGGCGGCTCCTTCATCTACGTGCCGCCGGGCGTCCACGTGGAGATCCCGCTCCAGGCCTACTTCCGCATCAACACGGAGAACATGGGCCAGTTCGAGCGGACCCTGATCATCGTCGACGAGGGTGCCTACGTGCACTACGTCGAGGGCTGCACCGCCCCGATCTACAAGTCGGACTCGCTGCACTCCGCGGTCGTCGAGATCATCGTCAAGAAGAACGCCCGCTGCCGCTACACGACCATCCAGAACTGGTCGAACAACGTCTACAACCTGGTCACCAAGCGCGCCGTCGCCTACGAGGGCGCGACCATGGAGTGGATCGACGGCAACATCGGCTCCAAGGTGACGATGAAGTACCCGGCCGTCTACCTGATGGGCGAGCACGCCAAGGGCGAGACCCTGTCCATCGCCTTCGCGGGCGAGGGCCAGCACCAGGACGCGGGCGCCAAGATGGTCCACATGGCCCCGAACACCTCGTCCAACATCGTCTCCAAGTCGGTGGCGCGCGGTGGCGGCCGCACCTCCTACCGCGGTCTCATCGAGATCGGCGAGGGCGCCCCGGGCTCCAAGTCGAACGTGCTCTGCGACGCGCTGCTCGTCGACACCATCTCCCGCTCGGACACCTACCCCTATGTGGACGTCCGCGAGGACGACGTGTCCATGGGCCACGAGGCGACCGTCTCCAAGGTCTCCGAGGACCAGCTCTTCTACCTGATGAGCCGCGGCCTGAGCGAGGACGAGGCCATGGCGATGATCGTGCGCGGCTTCGTCGAGCCCATCGCCAAGGAGCTCCCCATGGAGTACGCGCTGGAGCTCAACCGGCTGATCGAGCTGCAGATGGAAGGCGCGGTCGGTTAATCCGTCCGCAGCCCCATCAAGCCCCTTACGCAACGGAAAGCGAGCACTACGACAGCCATGGCTGAGGCCCAGAACATCCCCGTGGGATCCACCACCGCGGGCTCGATCGCGGTCGCCGCGGAGTCGACCGTCGCCACGCGCATGAGCGCGCCCCCGTCCTTCGACGTGGCGGACTTCCCCGTCCCGCACGGCCGGGAGGAGGAGTGGCGGTTCACCCCGCTGGAGCGCCTGCGCGGCCTGCACGACGGCACCGCCGTCGCGAACGGCGACGGCGTGAAGGTCGAGGTCCAGGCCCCCGAGGGCGTCACCGTCGAGACCGTCGGCCGTGACGACGCGCGGCTCGGCAAGGCCGGCACCCCGGTGGACCGGATCGCCGCCCAGGCCTACTCGGCCTTCGAGAAGGCCTCGGTCGTGACCGTCCCGAAGGAGACCGTCCTCACCGAGCCCATCCGCATCGCGGTGCACGGCGAGGGCGGCACCGCCTTCGGCCACCAGGTGATCGAGCTGGGCGCCTTCGCCGAGGCCGTCGTGGTCATCGACCACACCGGTGACGCGGTGCTCGCCGCCAACGTCGACTACCTCCTGGGCGACGGCGCCAAGCTCACCGTCGTCTCCGTCCAGGACTGGGACGAGAAGGCCGTCCACGTCGCGCAGCACAACGCGCTCGTCGGCCGCGACGCCTCCTTCAAGTCCGTCGTCGTCACCTTCGGCGGCGACGTCGTCCGGCTGCACCCGCGCGTGCAGTACGCAGGCCCCGGCGGCGAGGCCGAGCTGTTCGGCCTCTACTTCACCGACCAGGGCCAGCACCAGGAGCACCGCCTCCTCGTCGACCACAACGTCCCGCACTGCAAGTCGAACGTCGTCTACAAGGGCGCCCTCCAGGGCGACGACGCCCACGCCGTGTGGATCGGTGACGTGCTCATCGAGGCCAAGGCCGAGGGCACCGACACGTACGAGATGAACCGCAACCTGGTCCTCACGGACGGGGCGCGCGTCGACTCCGTACCGAACCTCGAGATCGAGACCGGCGAGATCGTCGGCGCCGGCCACGCCTCGGCGACCGGCCGCTTCGACGACGAGCAGCTCTTCTACCTCATGGCCCGCGGCATCCCGGAGCACGAGGCCCGCCGCCTGGTGGTCCGCGGCTTCTTCGCCGAACTGGTCCAGCAGATCGGCCTCCCCGACATCGAGGAGCGCCTGATCGCCAAGATCGAGGAGGAGCTGGAGGCGGCCGTCGCATGACCTTCGTACGCGCCTGCGGACTGGGCGAGCTGGAGGACGACACCCCGAAGCGGGTGGAACTCGACGGCACGCCCGTGTCCATCGTGCAGACCGAGGGCGAGGTGTTCGCGATCCACGACATCTGCTCGCACGCGAACGTCTCCCTGTCGGAGGGCGAGGTCGACGACTGCCACATCGAGTGCTGGCTGCACGGCTCGCGCTTCGACCTCCGCTCCGGCAAGCCCGACGCCCTTCCGGCGACGCGCCCCGTCCCCGTATACCCCGTAAAGATCGAAGGGGACGACGTGCTCGTCTCCCTCACCCAGGAGTCCTGAGGCACCCATGGCAACGCTTGAAATCCGAGACCTGCACGTCACCGTCGAGGCCGACAACGCCACGAAGGAGATCCTCAAGGGCGTCGACCTCACCGTGAAGCAGGGCGAGACGCACGCCATCATGGGCCCCAACGGCTCGGGCAAGTCGACCCTCGCCTACTCCCTCGCGGGTCACCCCAAGTACACGATCACCGGCGGCACCGTCACCCTCGACGGCGAGGACGTCCTGGAGATGTCCGTCGACGAGCGCGCCCGCGCCGGCCTGTTCCTCGCCATGCAGTACCCGGTCGAGGTCCCGGGCGTGTCGGTGAGCAACTTCCTGCGCACCTCCGCCACCGCCATCCGCGGCGAGGCCCCCAAGCTGCGCACCTGGGTGAAGGAGGTCAAGGAGGCCATGGAGCGCCTCAACATCGACCCGTCCTTCGCCGAGCGCAACGTCAACGAGGGCTTCTCCGGCGGTGAGAAGAAGCGCCACGAGATCCTCCAGCTGGAGCTGCTCAAGCCGAAGGTCGCGGTCCTCGACGAGACCGACTCCGGCCTCGACGTCGACGCCCTGCGCGTCGTCTCCGAGGGCGTGAACCGCGTCCGCGAGACGGGCGAGGTCGGCACCCTGCTGATCACGCACTACACGCGCATCCTGCGCTACATCAAGCCCGACCACGTGCACGTCTTCTCCGGCGGCCGGATCGTCGAGTCCGGCGGCGCCGAGCTCGCCGACAAGCTGGAGGAAGAGGGCTACGAGGCATACACGAAGGGTGGCGCATCCGCGTGACACAGCTGCCGGGCCTCCTCGACACCGAGGCGATCCGCAAGGACTTCCCGATCCTGGACCGCCAGGTCCACGACGGTCAGAAGCTCGTGTACCTGGACAACGCGGCGACCAGCCAGAAGCCGCGTCAGGTGCTGGACGCACTCAGTGAGTACTACGAGCGCTACAACGCCAACGTCCACCGCGGTGTGCATGTGCTCGCCGAGGAGGCCACGGCGCTGTACGAGGGCGCGCGCGACAAGGTCGCGGACTTCATCAACGCGCCCTCGCGCGACGAGGTGATCTTCACCAAGAACGCCTCCGAGTCGCTCAACCTCGTGGCGAACATGCTGGGCTGGGCCGACGAGCCCTACCGCGTGGACTCCGAGACCGAGATCGTCATCACGGAGATGGAGCACCACTCCAACATCGTGCCGTGGCAGCTGCTCGCGCAGCGCACGGGCGCGAAGCTGAAGTGGTTCGGCCTCACCGACGACGGCCGCCTGGACCTGTCGAACATCGACGAGGTCATCACCGAGAAGACGAAGATCGTCTCCTTCGTGCTGGTCTCCAACATCCTCGGCACCCAGAACCCGGTCGAGGCGATCGTGCGCCGCGCCCAGGAGGTCGGCGCCCTGGTCTGCGTCGACGCCTCCCAGGCCGCCCCGCACATGCCGCTGGACGTACAGGCCCTCCAGGCCGACTTCGTGGCCTTCACCGGCCACAAGATGTGCGGCCCGACCGGCATCGGCGTCCTGTGGGGCCGCCAGGAGCTGCTGGAGGACCTGCCTCCGTTCCTCGGCGGCGGCGAGATGATCGAGACGGTGTCGATGCACTCGTCGACGTACGCCCCGGCCCCGCACAAGTTCGAGGCGGGCACCCCGCCGGTCGCCCAGGCGGTCGGTCTCGGCGCGGCGATCGACTACCTCAACTCGATCGGCATGGACAAGATCCTCGCCCACGAGCACGCGCTCACCGAGTACGCCGTGAAGCGGCTGCTGGAGGTCCCGGACCTGCGCATCATCGGCCCGACCACGGCCGAGGAGCGGGGCGCGGCCATCTCCTTCACCCTCGGGGACATCCACCCGCACGACGTGGGCCAGGTCCTCGACGAACAGGGCATCGCCGTCCGGGTCGGCCACCACTGCGCCCGACCGGTCTGCCTGCGCTACGGAATTCCTGCGACCACGCGAGCGTCGTTCTATCTGTACTCCACGCCGGCCGAGATCGACGCGCTGGTCGACGGCCTGGAGCACGTTCGGAACTTCTTCGGCTGAAGGGCGTGAGCTGAGACCGTGAAGCTGGACTCCATGTACCAGGAAGTCATCCTGGACCACTACAAGAACCCGCACGGGCGGGGCTTGCGGGATGGCGACGCCGAGGTGCACCACGTCAACCCGACGTGCGGTGACGAGATCACGCTGCGCGTGAAGTACGACGGCACGAGGATCGAGGACGTCTCGTACGAGGGCCAGGGCTGCTCGATCAGCCAGGCGAGCGCGTCCGTACTGAACGACCTGCTCGTCGGCAAGGACCTCGCGGACGCGCGGAAGATCCAGGAGACCTTCCTGGAGCTGATGCAGTCCAAGGGGAAGCTCGAGCCCGACGACGCGATGGAGGACATCCTGGAGGACGCGGTCGCGTTCGCCGGGGTGTCCAAGTACCCGGCCCGGGTCAAGTGCGCCCTGCTGAGCTGGATGGCCTGGAAGGACGCTACGGCCCAGGTGCTGGGCGGAGCCGACGCCGAGAAGGAGACGACGGCATGAGCGAGACCGTGGAGATGAAGCCGGCCTCGGAGGAGGAACTCCGTGAGGCCCTGATGGACGTCGTCGACCCCGAGCTGGGCATCGACGTCGTCAACCTGGGCCTGATCTACGGCATCCACATCGACGACGCGAACATCGCGACCGTCGACATGACCCTGACGTCGGCGGCCTGCCCGCTGACGGACGTCATCGAGGACCAGGCCAAGTCCGCCACGGACGGCCTGGTGAACGAGCTGCGCATCAACTGGGTCTGGATGCCGCCGTGGGGCCCGGACAAGATCACGGACGATGGGCGGGAGCAGCTTCGGGCGCTCGGGTTCAACGTCTGAGATCCACCGACTGACGTGAGGGCGGCACCTTCCGGGGTGCCGCCCTCACGCATGCTCAGGCCAGTCCGCCCACCAGCCGGAACGCCGTGTCCGCGCGGTACAGGGCGCTGTGCTCGTACGGCTCCAGGCGGAGCTGGAAGTTGCGGTGGCGCAGGAAGCGGCCCGGGTGGTTCACCGACTCCAGCATGACCGCGCCGGGGTGGGAGGCGGGGCGGGGGCAGAAGGTGGCGTCCTTGTGGAACAGGGACGAACCGTCGTTGCCCTCCTTGACCAGGACGAAGCTGCGGTGGCGGAGGTAGCGGCCGTCCGCCGTGGCGAAGGAGTAGCAGGAGGAGTCGGCGAGACCGGCGACGCGCCGGAAGGTGGCGTCCTCCCGCTGCTCGGGTCCGGAGCCGATCTGGTCCAGGCGCACATAGCCGTCGCGCACGCGCCAGTAGCGGTCCGGGTAGTTGACCGAGCGTATGGAGGTGCCGTCGGGGGCCGGCGGCTTCGCGGGCTTGGACGGCTTGCCGGACGCCGGTGGCTTGGGCGCCTTCTCCTGCGGCTTCGGGGAGGGGGCGGCGCTGGTGGGCGCGCTCGTGGCGGGGGTGGGGGACGGGCGGCCGCGGTCCGCGCCCGGTGCGTCGGAGGCGCTCTTGGAGGGCGTCGCGAAGGAGATCAGGCCGCCCGGGGCCGAGCTGCTGAGGGTGGTCGGCTCCGCCGCCTCGTGGGCCGGCTCGGCGGATTCGTTCTCCATCACGGTGATGGCGGTGACGCAGGCGGTGACCGTGGCCAGGGCGAGGGCGCCCGCCAGCCACAGGCGTCGCGTTCCCGGTGCCCTGGTGGTGTCCGGGGCCCAGCCGCTCTCCCAGGGGCGGTCCTGCGGCGGCCGGGACTTCTCTTCTGACATGCGCTGTTCCTCCGGCGGGGCACCCTTGACGGCGGCGCGGTTGTGGGGGCCCGGTGTGTGATCGGGTGGACACCGTAGTGGACGCGTGGGACTCGTGTGGCGCGTTTTGTGAGAGCGGTTTCTCATCGGTATCCGGTCTCGTTGTGTACGGGCGTACATATCCTGTGTACGCTCGCACACATGGGTTATCTGCTGCTGGCCGGAGCCATCGCCGCCGAAGTGGGCGCGACCACCGCCATGAAGTACAGCGACGGGTTCAGCAGGCTCGGGCCCTCGCTGCTCACGCTCCTCGGCTACCTGCTCTCCTTCGGGCTGCTCGCGCAGACGCTGAAGACCGTCTCCGTCGGCACCGCCTACGCCATCTGGGCCGGGGTGGGCACGGCCGCCATCGCCACGATCGGCATCGCCTTCCTGGGAGAGGGGATGACGGTCGCCAAGGCCGCCGGGATCGGGCTGATCATCGTCGGCGTCGTGGTGCTGAACCTGGGAGGTGCCCACTGATGCCCCGGCGCCACGACCCTGAGCGACGGCAGCGAATCATCGACGCGGCGATCCGGGTCGTCGGCTCGAAGGGCATCGCGGGCCTGAGCCACCGCACCGCCGCCGCCGAGGCCGACGTGCCGCTCGGCTCCACGACGTACCACTTCAGGACCCTCGACGAGCTGCTGGTCGCCGCGCTGCGGCAGACCAACGAGGGCTTCGCCAAGGTGATCGCCTCGTGCGGTGGCCTGGACGACCCCCGGACCGACCTGGCCGCCGAACTCGCCGGCTGGATCGGGCAGTGGCTCTCCGGTGACCGCACGGGGGTCGAGCTGGAGTACGAGCTCTACCTGGCCGCCCTGCGCCGACCCGCCCTGCGGCCCGTCGCCGCCGAGTGGGCCGAGGACGTCGCCGAGCAGCTGTCCCGGCGAACGGATCCCGTCACCGCGCGGGCCCTGGTGGCGGTCGTCGACGGCATCTGCCTGCAGGTGCTGCTGACCGGGGTGCCGTATGACGAGGCGTATGCGCGGGAGGTGCTGGGGCGGGTGTTGGCGGGGGCCGAGGGGTGATGCCCGGTGTGCGCGGATGTCGTGACGTCGGTGTCCGTGCTGTTGAGGGGTGCTGTGCCGCGGTGGATACCGCCCGTCCCGTGAGACGCCCCCACACCGGTTCGCATCGACCGCCGTCCGCCGGTTAGGTTGCCCTCATGACCGACACGACTGCTCCTCGCACCACCGGCGCCGTGGCCGCCGGCCTCGCCACGATCGCCGCCGACGGCACCGTCCTCGACACCTGGTTCCCCGCGCCCGAGCTCGTCGCAGAGCCCGGCCCGTCCGGCACCGAGCGGCTGTCCGCCGAGCGGGCCGCGGAGCTGCTCGGCGGTGGCGCGACCGCGGCGATCGGCCCGGACGCCCGCCGGGGCGTCGAGGTGGTCGCGGTCCGCACGGTCATCGCCTCGCTCGACGAGAAGCCGATCGACGCGCACGACACGTACCTGCGTCTGCACCTGCTCTCCCACCGCCTGGTCAAGCCGCACGGCCAGAGCCTGGACGGCATCTTCGGCTTCCTCGCCAACGTCGCCTGGACCTCGCTCGGCCCGGTCGCCGTCGACGACCTGGAGAAGGTCCGGCTGAACGCCCGTGCCGAGGGCCTGCACCTCCAGGTCACCTCCGTCGACAAGTTCCCCCGCATGACCGACTACGTGGCCCCCAAGGGCGTCCGCATCGCCGACGCCGACCGGGTCCGCCTCGGCGCCCACCTCGCCGAGGGCACCACCGTCATGCACGAGGGCTTCGTCAACTTCAACGCCGGCACGCTCGGCACGTCGATGGTCGAGGGCCGCATCTCCGCCGGTGTCGTCATCGGCGACGGCTCGGACATCGGCGGCGGCGCCTCCACGATGGGCACCCTGTCCGGCGGCGGCAACGTCATCATCTCCATCGGCGAGCGCTGCCTGATCGGCGCCGAGGCGGGCGTCGGCATCGCCCTCGGCGACGAGTGCGTCGTCGAGGCCGGCCTCTACGTCACCGCCGGCACCCGCGTCACCATGCCCGACGGCCAGATCGTCAAGGCCCGCGAGCTGTCCGGCGCCTCCAACATCCTCTTCCGCCGCAACTCGGTCACCGGCACGGTGGAGGCCCGGCCGAACAACGCGGTGTGGGGCGGGCTGAACGAGATCCTGCACAGCCACAACTGATCATCGGCGGCCGTGAGCTGCGGTCGCCAGACCGAGCACTGACCCGCTGCTGAGCAGTTGTCGACGTGGTCACCGATGAGCGCCCTTCCGCGGCCCGAGGACGGCCCGGGAGGGCGCACTTTGTTGAGCACGGTGCATGCAGCTCTGGTGTCTGCTTCTGTTACAGCAGCGCCCAGACACTCAAGAGGCCGCCGCTGATCGCCAACTTGCAGCATCGGCGGAGGGTTTGGCCGACGGCCGGCCCGGGAGCGGGACGGCCGACGATCCCGTACGGATGACCGGGCGTGACCTCGGGGTGGGCTTGGCAGATGAACGGGTGGACGCAGTGTCCGATCATTCGCCGAAACGACGAAACGAGGACCGGAGCATGAGGAACGAGCGGGGACGGGGCGCGGCGCGCTTGCTGGCGGGGGCCGTCGCGGTGGTGGCGGTGTGCTGGCTGCCGGCGGGGGTCGCGCACGCCGACGAGAGCAACACGGGCTCGCACAACGGTCACCGGGTCGGGCTGGTCAACGTCGGTCAGGTCGACGACCCGGCTGAGGACGTGCTGGAGCACACGCTGTTGTTCGGGGACGGGTACGCCTGGAACTGAACGGGGGAGCGTACCCGTACCTCGGCGGACGGTCCGTGTTGCAGGTGGCTGTGACGCGGGCCGTTCCTTTTTTGTACCGGTGGGTGGCATAGCGGGGGGTGCCCGCGCGCGTCACAAGGGGTACGGGGAGCGGGCACAGGGTCCGCCCCGGGGGAGAGCGAAGGTGACGATGGATGCCGAAGCGCAGGAGAGCTTCCGGGAGTTCGTGGCGAACCGGTCGTCCGCGCTGCTGAAGACGGCGGTCCTGCTGAGCGGCGGCGACCGGCACGCGGGTGAGGATCTGCTGCAGAACGCGCTGATCAAGGCGGCGGGCCGCTGGCACCGCATCGACGAACCCGAGGCCTACGTCCGGCAGGTCCTCTACCGGCAGCAGGTCAGCCGCTGGCGGCTGAAGTGGCCGAGGCGCGAGCTGAGCGTCGCCGAACCGCCGGAGACCGGCACCGCCCCGGACGCCTCCGGCGCGGCCGAACTGCGCCTGCTGATGCGCGGCGCGCTGGCCCGGCTGACCGCGCGGCAGCGCACCGTGCTGGTGCTGCGCTACTTCGAGGACCTGCCCGAGAGCGAAGTGGCCCGCATCCTGGGCTGCTCCGTCGGCACCGTACGGTCCGCCACCCATCGCTCCCTCGCCCGGCTGCGCGCCCTCGCGCCCGAGCTGGCCGCCCTCGGTCCGGCCGCCGCCGAGCAGCGGCCCTCCCCTGACTACTCGCCCGTGGAGGTGCGTCAGTGAACGTCGACGAACTCGTGCGTGACGCACTGCGCGACCAGGCCGACGGGCAGCAGCCCGCCCCGGCCGGCTTCGCCGACCGCGTGCTCGCGGTCCGCCGGCGCCGTCGCGGTCGGCGCATCGCGTCCGCCGCGGCCGCCGCCGCGGCCGTGATCGCCGTGGCCGTGGCCGTGCCCGTGCTGGACTCCGGCAAGGAGGACGTCCGCCCCTCGGGCGGGGTGGAGCAGAACGGCATCACCGCTCACCCGGACCAGTCGCCGCCGCGCGACATGATCGTGGCCGGGCGGGTCGCGCTGGCCGCCTACTTCACCAGGGCGACCGTCGAGCAGTCCGCCGACCGTGCCGTGTCGCAGCGTACGTACTGGCTGCTGAACCCGCGGACGAAGAAGTACGTGAAGGACGAGCGCTGGTCCTACGTCGCGGTCGCCCCGGGGACGACCACCGCCGCCGTCCTGGAGCGGGACCTGCCCGTGCCGCGCATCGGGCTGCTCGACCTGGCGAGCGGCCAGGTCAAGCGGTGGATCCCGGTCGACCGGCCGGTGGCGGGCGTGGAGTTCTCGTCCGACGGCAGGAAGCTCGTCGCGACGACGTACAGCGAGAACCCCGACCGGCGGGTGAAGATCGAGGGCTCGGAGGGCTGGGACGCCCCGTTCGGGCAGTCGGACCGGACCGGGTTCCACGTCATCGACGTGGCCTCCGGGAGCAGCTCCTGGGCCGGGGTGGAAATCGGCGGCGGCGCGCACAACCCCGACGTGTTCATCAACTCCCGCCAGGACTTCGCCTTCACGCGCGACGGCCGTCTCGTCTGGTCCGGGATGCCCACCGAACCCGGTGAGAAGTTCTACGACTTCACCGGCAAGGAGGTCCCCGGGCCCGCGCCGGACCGGTACCTGGACTGGTCCGTCGACGCGCGGGTGTCGCCGGACGGGCAGTTCGTCGCCGGTCCGTTCGCGGGGCAGAAGTGGAAGACGTCCTCCTTCGTCCTCGACGCGCGCACCGGCAAGCAGCGCGAGGTGCGCGGGCAGCAGCTGCTGGCCTGGGCCGACGGGAACTCGCTCGTCGCCTGGGACATCGGGCCGGACGGGAACGAGTACCACCAGCGGCTGGTGCTGGTGACCATCGGCGGCGAGAAGACGACCCCGCTCAGTGACTTCCGGTCGCCCAAGGACAACACCAAGGGGCGGTGGGAGCCGGTGTTCGCGGAGCGGTGATCACGCACGGAGCGGTTATCGCGTGGAGTGGTGATCACGTGCTGAGCGCTGATCACGTGCTGATCAGGTCCCTGTGGAGTGCGAGCAGTCCGTCGGCCGTCCCAGGGTCGGCGGGCCGCAGCGGTGCGCGGACCCGGCCCCCGGGCAGGTGCAGCGCGCCGAGGAGCGCCTTGGCGGTGACGGCGCCCGGCAGGCCCGCCGACATGATCGCCTCGATGAGGGGCGTGGCCCGCTGCTGGAGCCGGGCGGCCCGGGAGGTGTCGCCCGCGTCGAAGGCGTCCAGGACGGCCCGCAGGTGGTCCGGGATCACGTTCGCGACCGTGCTGACGTAACCCGCGCCGCCCACGGCGTACAGCGCGAGATTGTGCTCGTCGCAGCCCGCGTAGTACGCCAGGTCCGTGCGGGCCAGGACCTTCTGGGCGGCCAGGAAGTCGTTGGAGCAGTCCTTGACCGCGACGATCCCGGGGTGGTCGGCGAGGCGGAGGAGCGTCTCCGGTTCGACGCGGGTGCCGGTGCGGGCCGGGATGTCGTAGAGCATGAGCGGGAGTCCGGTGCTGTCGGCGATCTCGCGGAAGTGGGCCTCGAGCGCGTCCTGCGGGGGCCTGCTGTAGTACGGCGCCACCACCAGCAGGCCGTCCGCGCCCGCCTTTTCGGCCTCCCTGGCGAGTTCGGCGGTGTGGCGGGTGTCGGGGGTGCCGACGCCCGCGACGATCGAGGCCCGGTCGGCCACGGCCTCGCGGACCGCTGCGATCAGGGCCGACTTCTCGGCGTCCGTGGTGGTCGGGGACTCACCCGTCGTGCCGGAGAGGACGAGGCCGTCGCAGCCGTTCCCGACCAGGTGGGCGGCGAGGCGCTGGGCGCCGTCCAGGTCCAGGGCGCCGGAGTCGGAGAACGGGGTGACCATGGCGCACAGCGCGCGGCCGAAGGGAGGTGTCATGCGCTTAGTGTCGACGGCTTGATTGTGTAGTTCTACTTAATTTTCCTAAGGGGTGCTTTTAAGGGGTGCTTCAGGGTTGGGTGTTCTTCCCAGCGGGGGCGCGATGAGTCACCATGGCCAGGACGGTCGCGGACGGGAAGTCATGGGAGGCGTCATGAAGCTCGGCAAGGCACTGGCGATCGGGGTCGCGGAGGAGCAGCCGCAGGTTCGGGACGAGGAGGTCGAGCTCACTGACCTCCCTGACCTCCAGGACGTCGAGGAGACCGCGCCCGAAGAGGTTCCGGTCGCCCGATGAGGCTGCGGCTTCCGGCGGAGCGTCCGACGGAGCCGCCGACCGGATACAAGATCGCCCACCCGGTGCTGTCCCAGGACGGCACCCGGGCCGGGTTCACCGGTGTGTCGCTGGGCGGCGCGCTGCCGTACGGCGTCGTGGCCGACGCGTCCTGTGTGTACGGGCTGCGGCACCGGCCGCCGCATCGCCGCTGTGACTGCGGCTTCCACTGCGTGCACGACCGGGCGGCGGCGGAGGCGCTGCTCTGCGCGGACGACCATCGGACCGCCGTACTGCTGGAGGTCTCCGTCCTCGGGGCCTACATCCGCTTCGAGCGCGGGTTCCGGTATGCGCGGCAGCGGGTGCGGGTGGTGACGGTGGGGCCCTGTGCCTGCGGCGCCCGGGCGAGTGCGCTGGTCGACGCCGGGTGGGGGCTTGTCGGGTGGCGGGCGCTCGCGCCCTGCTGCGGGGGGTGTCTGCGGGGGCGGACGTCGCTGTCGCCGACCGGGTTCGCGCGGTTGGCGGGGGACGGGGTGCGGGTGTGTGTGCGGGCTGTGGGTGGTGGGGGTGGGGCGTCGACGGGGCCTGGCGGGGTGACGGCGGTGGGCGCGGCCGACGGGATGGGCGTGCCGGAACTCGTGGCCGAGGCGGCGTTGTTGCAGGCGCGGCTCGACTGGTTCCAGGCGCAGCTGGCGCGGCTTCGGGAGCGGGGGAGTGGGAGTGCGAGCGGGGAGCGGAACAGCTAGGACGCAGCCGGGTCGCAACCGGGTCGGGCCGTAGAGGCGGCCGGGTTCGGCCGCAGGGGTAGCCGGGGGGCGTCCGGGTACTCGGGGGTTCCTACTTCGAGAGGAGGCGGAACACCGTGACCGGGACCATGGATCATCGGGCCGTGCACGACGAGCACCACTCCGTGGGTGAGCTCGTCGGACAGGCCGCGGAACAGCTCTCCCGTCTCGTGCGGCAGGAAGTGGCTCTCGCCAAGGAAGAGCTGGCTGAGAAGGGCCGGCGGGCGGGGCGGGGCGGTGGGCTGCTCGGCGCGGCGGGTGCTGTCGCGTACGCCGGGCTGCTCGCGCTGGCCGGTACGGGTGTCGCCGCTCTCTCGCTGGTACTGCCCGTGTGGGCCGCGGCACTGATCGTGACGGGGGTGCTGTTCCTGATCGCGGCGGTGCTGGCCGCGGTGGGGCGGGGGCAGCTGCGGCGGGCCGCGCCGCCGACGCCTGAGCAGGCGATCGGCAGTGTGAAGGCGGACGTCGAGGAGATCAGGGAAAGGGCGCATCGATGACGGAGCCGACGGGTGGGGCGAAAGGGCCCGACGAGTTGCGGCGTCAGATCGAGCGGACGCGTGGTGAACTCGGGAACACGGTGGAGGAGTTGGCCGGGAAGGCCGATGTGAAGGGGCGTGCGCGGGCGCGGGCCGCCGACCTTCGGGACAAGGCCGGGGCCATGACGGTGCAGTTGCGCAGCAGCGCGGCGCAGGCGGGGCACTCCGTGCAGGACCGTGCTGCTCATGTCGGGCCGCGGCCGGTGCGGACCGTGGTGCAGGCCGGGATGCGGCATCCGAAGCCGGTGCTGGTGGCCGGGGCGGCGGGGGCCGTGGTGGCTGTCGGGGTCGTGCGGTGGAGGCATGCGCACGGGCATCGGTGAGGTGCGGTGACGCGTGGCGCGGTGCCTGCGGCGGCCTGTCCGGCTGTGTGGGGGCTTGTGTCGCGCCTACTCGCCGGTGGTGGGCGGGGCCGCGCCGGGGGTCTCCGTCCTCGGAACGGCGCGATCGACTTGGGTGCCGACCGACTGTTCGTTGACGCGCCAACCGCTGCGGGCGGACACCCCCCCGACACGGCCCCTTGCGTACGACGACGGGTGCGGGCGCGTCGTGGCTGCCGCCGCAGGCCCGCCGCCGCGGGGACCCGCCCCGCCCGGCTGCGGGCGTGCTCTGGCTCAGCTGCGGGGCAATCGTGCCGCTAAGGGCGGCACGGGTGGGCGGTGGGGGTCCCCCCTGCTCGAGCGAAGCCGAGAGCTTGGGGGAGGCACCCCGCTCCGCCGGGTTGCGGGCCCACCCGGCTCCAGCAGCAACGCCGAGTCCCCGAACCCCACTTGACCTCAAGTTCGGTCGAGGTTGAAAGGTGAGGGGCGTGGCAATCGGCGTACACGACTGGAGTGTTCAATGACCCGGCGGACCGAACAGCACCCCGATCTCACCGACCCCCGCATCGGTGCTCCCTTCTTCAGTACCTGGCGGGTCGGCACCCCCGAGCGGCAGCGGCAGGCCGTGGAGGCGATCGCGCGGGCCTGGGAGCGTCGGCCCTGGCCGACCGGAGACCTGCTGGGCTACCACGTGTACGCGGGGCACGACGGGGACACCCTGCTGCACTACTCGCAGTGGAGAACCGAGCAGGCCTACGAGGCGTTCGCGAAGACCCACCGGCAGGAGCGCGTCGACGAGATCGACACGGCCGTGCCGGGGATCGAGCGGGTGGAGCTCGTGCCGTACCGGCGCTATCGCAGCGGCGGCGGGCGTGAGGGCGCGGCGCCGGTTCCGGGGTGTGTCGTGATCGTCGACGTCCGGTTCGACGGGCCCGACGAGGAGCGGCAGCGTGCCTGGGTCGACGCGGTCTTCGAGGCCCTGGCGAGCGAGTCGGAGCCGCGTCCCGGTGGTATCTCCGCCCACTTCCACCTCAGTACGGACGGCACCCGGGTGCTCAACTACGCCGAGTGGGAGAGCGCCCAGGCACACATCGACGCCCTGGCGGCGCCGGGCGACGGTGTCGGCTCGGCGACCGAGCAGTGGAAGCGGGTGCAGAACTGGCCCGGACTGCTGGAGAGCGGCTCCGTCAAGCGGTACGACCACGTCCTCGGGCTGGTGCCCTGAGGGGCGGGGCCGGACGGCGCGTCCGGCCCCGCCCCGCGTGCTAGGGGCGGAACCGCAGGACCTGCGGGTCGTGGTCGCTGATCTGGTCGTTGAACTCCGCGTTGACGTGCACGCTGTCGTACTCGAAGTCGCAGTCGCGGCGGATCGACGGGCTGATCAGGATCTGGTCGAGGACCTGGCTGTTGCCCTGGTAGACGTACGAGTAACGCTCGTTGCGGGGGAGCGACTTGATGGCGGACCACAGTTCGCCGCGGCCCTCCAGGATCTCGGTGGTCTGCGAGAACTCGAAGTCGTTGATGTCGCCGAGCGTGATGACGTCCGCGTTCTTCTGGGTGTCCAGGATGTCCTTGACGAAGGCGTTCACCAGGGTGGCCTGCTGGTGGCGCTGCGTCTCGGAGCTGCGGGACGGCGGCTGGTACTGGGAGGTCAGGCCCTGGTCGCCGCCCTTGGAGTTGAAGTGGTTGGCGATCACGAAGACCGTGCGGCCGCGGAAGGCGAACTCGCCGGCCAGCGGCTTGCGGCTGTTCTTCCAGGCCTCGTCGGCGGGGGCGATACGGCCGGGGCTGTGCGTCAGGTGCGCCTTGCCGCGGATCTTCGTCACGCCGGTGGCCGTCGTGGCGTCGCCGCCCGGGGTGTCCGTGAAGGAGACCCGCTCCGGGTTGAACAGGAACGCCTGGCGGATGTTGCCGCCCGGCTCTCCGCCGTCCGTGTTGTCGGTCGGGTCGATCGAGCGCCAGTCGTAGCGCGGGCCGCCGACGGCGACGATCGCGTCGATCAGCTTCGTCAGGGTCTGGTCGGCGGCGACCGTGCCGTCGTTCTTCGCGCCGTTGTTGTCCTGGATCTCCTCCAGGGACACGATGTCCGGCGACCGCAGGTTGTTCACGATCGCGGCGGCGTGGGCGGCGAACGTGTCGTCCGTCGGGTCGAGGTTCTCGACGTTGTACGTCGCGACGGCCAGTTCCGAGGAGCGCTGCTTGCGCGTGGTCTCGCGCTCCAGGCCCGCGCTCTTCAGCGTGCCGAGCTCGCTCGCGACCAGGGTGTAGCCGCCGAACTGGTTGTAGTCCAGCGGGCCCGTGGTGCTGCCCGCGAGCGTGTCGCCGACGTTCGCCTTCGGGAAGTCCGCCGTCGAGCCGAGGGACTGGATCTGGAGGCGGCCCGTGTTCTGGTCGTCGTAGGAGCCGTAGACCGTGCCGCCGCGGCGGTTGCGGTTCTCGTACGGCTTCACCGTCACCCACAGCTCGGTGTACGGGTCGGTGGCGCCGACCACGCGCGCGTCGGAGACCCGGACGGTCATGCCCTCCAGGGACTCGTAGCGGTCGAGGGCGTACTTCGACGGCTGGAGCGGCAGGGCGTTGACCGAGCCGTTCGCGGCGGTGTCGCCGGCCGGGGCGTAGGCGGCCGGGACGGACTTCGCGTCGACGACGGTCGCGGCCGGGAGCGGGTTGCCGCTGGAGACGACCGTGGTCGTCGGCTTGGTGATCTCGGTCAGGGACTGGTTGCCGGAGGTGGTGCCGCCGGGGACGTACTCCGCGACCGTGCCGCTGACCTTGACGGAGTCACCGACGGCCACGCCCTTCGGGGTGGAGCCGGTGAAGACGAAGACGCCCTCGCTGGTCGCCGGGTCGGCGTCCGGGGTCGGGTCCTGGATCCAGAAGCCGCGGGACGAGCCGTAGGTGCGGATGTCGGTGACGATTCCGGTCACGTCCGTGACCTGCTTGCCGGCGTACGGGGATATCCGGGTGCTGCCCTGGATGTCGTGGACACGGACCGATTCCGCGTGCGCGGGGGTGGTGAGGACGATCGTGGATGCCGCGGAGCACGCGGCGGCGACGGTGAGCGCGGCGAGGCGCGCGGACGACTTGCTCGGCAACGGGATTCCCTCCGGGGACGTGACAGGGCGCCGGGACGAGGGTGGTGCTCGGACTGTCTGCCGCTACCTGTGGGGCGGGCGGTGTGACGCGCGTAGAGGGCTGCGGACGGGGCACGTGGTGGGGCAGGCCCGGTGAACAAGTGTCCGCCGACTTCTACGCGCGTCAATCTCCAGCCTGGTCACATCACTTGTCAAGGTTTCGGCCATGTACGGTGGCTGACGGGGAGATGAAGTGGGCGGCATGGGTGGAAATCCGTCTAGGCTGAGCGGCTGAGTCGTATGAGGCGCCGCTAGGAGAAACAGCCGATGTCAGACAGCTCCCCCTTGCCGCCGGTGCGGCTGCACCCCGAAGCGGAGCTGGCGCGCGACGCGCTGTCCACGCCGTTGCTGTCCCGGGCCGCCCGGCTCGCCCGCTGGGCCGGGCCGGACACCCGGGTCGACGCCGGGGGCGGGCTCGTCGACGAGCAGGTGCCGGCCGCCGCCGAGGTGCTCGGGCTGAGCGGGGACGACGCCGCCGCCGACGCCAGTGAGGCCTGGCGGGTGGCCGTGGACGCCGGTCTCGTCGAGGTCGTCGACGAGGAGGAGGGCACCGTCCGGGCGGGCGAGGACCTCGCGCTGCTCACCGGCGGCTCCCCGCAGGACGTGCTCGCCGTGTGGCTCGCGGCCCTGGAGACCGTGCTCGCCGACGCGAGCGTGCCCGACCTGGACGGGCCCCTGGACGAGGACGGCGAGGTCGACGTCTCCGCCCTCGACTGGGACCCCGAGGCCGAGGCCGAGTTCCTCGACGGTGTGCTGGGCAACCTCTACCTGCTGACCGCAGGCGAGGACACACCCGGCGACGCCCCGGTGCCGCTGCCCGCGCTGGCCGCCTCGGTGATCGTGCCCAGCGACATGGGCGAGCCCACCAACGACGTCCTGGAGCAGGTCTCCGACGCGATGATGCGCCTGGACGACCAGTTCCGGATGCTGGAGCCGGTCGGGCTCGTGGCCTACCGGCCCGTGGACGAGGCGCTCATGGCCGATGCCGACGAGGAGCCCGCGGCGCCCGTCGACGACACCGACGTCTCCCGCTACGGCATGGTCCGGCTCACCCCCCTCGGCCTGTACGGCATGCGCGCCCGGCTGCTGGAGGCCGGGTTCGAGGCGCCGGCCGTCGGGGACCTCGCGGACAAGGGGGCCGACGCGCTGCTCGACGGCACGGCCGCGTACCCGCCGGGTGCGGCGCAGGCCGAGACCGAGCAGTGGCTCCAGCGGCGCGAACCCCTGGCGGCGGCACGGGAGTTGCTGGCGGCGGCACGGGGCTCCGACACCGGGGCGCCGCTGCGTCGGCTGCGATGCCAGCAGGCCTTGTCGCTGGTGGGGGCTTCGGCCGAGCCGGCGCTGCGGGAGGTGCTCGACGACGCCGAGCTGGGTGGGCTCGCCCGGGTGTGGCTGACCGAGCACGGAGCGGCGGACGTGCCCGCGCCGTCCGAGGCGATGGTGTACTGGCTGACCATCGACACGGTGGCCGCGCAGCTGGCGGCGGAGGGCAACTCCGAGGAACTGCGGGCGCTGGTGGAGGGGCTGGCGCGGCAGCACGGTGGGTTTTTCGAGGCCGTGTGGCGGGTTGATCACCCTGCGACCGCGGATGTGCTGGAAGCGATGGGGCGGTTGCATCCCGACAAGAAGGTGGCGAAGGAAGCGCGGAAGGCTGCGTTCAAGGCGCGATCGCAACAGGGTGGTTGATCCGAGTTCAGCGGGTGCGGCGTCGTCGTGGCTTGTCGCGCCGTTCCCCGCGCCCCTGAGGTGTTGTTCAACCGGCGTTCATGGATGAGCGCGACGGTGTCGCCGAACGAGGTTCGCCACCCTCCACGGCATCCCCCGTCACAGGAGACACCCATGTCGCTCACCCGCAGGGACTTCGCCAGAACCTCCGCGATCACCGGTGCCGGTGTCGCGCTGGCGGGCAGTGTCGGCGCCCTCGCCACCGCACCGAACGCCCTCGCGTCCTACGACACCGACACCGACAGCGCGGAGGACGCGGCGGACGGCGGGAACGGGGTCGGCTACGGGCCGCTCGTCCCGGACCCCGACGGGATCCTGGCCCTGCCCGCCGGGTTCACCTACAAGATCATCACCTACAGCGGCAGGACCAGGCTGGAGTCCGGCGAGTTCACGCCGTCCAACCACGACGGCACCGCCGCCTTCGACGGCCCGCGCGGCACCACCCTGCTCGTCAACAACCACGAGCTGAAGGGCCCCCGCGCCAACTGGAAGCACCCGGTGCCGCTCACCGAGGGCCTCGTCTACGACCCGGCCGCGTCCGGCGGCTGCACCGTCGTCGAGGTGCGCCCCGACGGGCGGGTCGCCGAGTGGGTGGGCATCGCCGGCACCTCCACCAACTGCGCGGGCGGCGCCACTCCCTGGGGCACCTGGCTCACCTGCGAGGAGAACTCCGACCGGGCCGGCACCAACGGCATGACCAAGGACCACGGCTACGTCTTCGAGGTCGACCCCGTCGACCGGCGCGCCAACCGCGATCCCAAGCCGCTGAAGTTCTTCGGCCGCTACGACCACGAGGCCGTCGTCATCGACCCCAAGCGCGGCCACGCCTACCTCACCGAGGACGACGACGAACCCAACGGCCTCTTCTACCGCTGGACCCCGCCCAAGGGCTTCACGTACGGCCCCGGGAAGTTCCGCGAGCTCGCCGACGACGCCGGAGTCCTCCAGGCACCCAAGTGCTTCGACGCCGGCGGCCGGTTCGTCGACGACCTGTCCCGCGCGACGAGGACCGGCACCGTCTACGGCGTCGACTGGGTGGACGTGCCCGACCGCGACGCCCGGACCACCCCGGTGCGCAAGCAGTTCGCCGACGGCGAGGTCACCCGCGCCCGCAAGCTGGAGGGCATGTGGTGGGGCGACGGCGGAGCCTACATCGTCTCCTCGTACGCCCGTGAGGAGAGCCCGGTCCAGCACGACGGCCAGGTCTGGTTCTACGACCCGAGGCGCCGGACGCTGACGCTGAAGGTGCTGCTCGGAGTGAACCCCGACCCGTCCGAGGACGGCGCGTTCGACGGCCCCGACAACATCACCGTCTCCCCGTACGGCGGCATCGTCCTCGCGGAGGACGGCGAGGGCGTCTCGCACCTCTTCGGCGCCACCGACAGCGGCCGCACCTACCCGATCGCCCGCAACGACCTGAACGTCGGCACCGAGGAGGAGCCGGAGTACAGCGAGTTCGCCGGCGTCACCTTCTCGCCCGACGGCAAGACCCTTTACGCCAACATCCAGGACCCGGGCATCCTGCTGGCCATCACCGGTCCCTGGAAGCGCCAGAAGAAGTAATTAATCGCTCGCAGTTCCGGTGCGGCGCCTCCTACAGTGAGATCACAACGTCACGCACCTCCCGGTGCGATGGCAGCGGCTACTTCTCTTCCAAAGAATCCGACGCCGCCGCCGACTTGATCTCGGGAGGCGCAGCATGGGGTGGGTGCCCGGTGCGCAGGCAACGGTTACTTCCTTTGATCGGACGGTTGCGGGTTCGAGTCCCGTCAGCGACTTCGGGTCGCTGTAGCTCAATCGGCAGAGCATCCGGATAAGTCCGTCGCCGAATTCTGTCCTCGGGCACCCACCTTTCTCATGCGCGCTTCCCTCGGAAATCTGCAAAGAATTCGGGGGAATTCACCATGGCGCGATTCAACGGCAAGGCGGCACGGGCGCGTCCCGTCTCGTGGGTGACGTCCACCGGGCGTCTGCTGCGGACGTACGAGGGCGGCCGCGGCCGCGAGCGCGACGCGCGCTCCGAGCTGTTCCTGCTCGCCGTGTCGAACTTCGTCGCGCAGCGGACCCTCTACGAGTCCGGCGCCGACCGCGACGACCGCTTCGCGAAGCTCGTGCGCGAACTCGCCGTCACCGACCCGGAGTGGACGGCCGGCCTCCTCGGCTGGCTGCGCGGCGCGGGCAACCTGCGCACCGCCTCGGTCGTGGGCGCCGCCGAGTACGTCAAGGCCCGCCTGGACGCGGGCGCGACCGGCGGCCCGTCCAACCGGCAGGTCGTCGCCTCCGTGCTCCAGCGGCCCGACGAGCCCGGCGAACTGCTCGCCTACTGGACCGCGACGTACGGCCGCGGCGTGCCCAAGCCGGTCAAGCGCGGCATCGCCGACGCCGTACGCCGTCTCTACCACGGCAAGGCGCTGCTGAAGTACGACAGCGCCACCAAGGGCTACCGCTTCGGCGACGTCCTCAACCTCGTGCACGCGGCACCCGACCCGGACAAGCCGTGGCAGGGCGAGCTGTTCCGGTACGCCCTCGACCGCCGGCACCACCCGGACACCGCGGTACCGCCCGCGTCGGACCGCGTCCTCACCGCGCACCACGCGCTCATGGCGCTGCCGGTCGAACAGCGGCGGGCGGTCGTGACGGGCGCGGACGGTGCCGAGCGGCTGGCCGAGGCCGGGATGACGTGGGAGATGCTGGCGGGCTGGCTCCAGGGGCCGATGGACAAGGCGGCCTGGGAGGCCGTGATCCCGTCCATGGGGGCCATGGCGCTCGGGCGCAACCTGCGGAACTTCGACGAGGCGGGTGTCTCGGACGAGGTCGCCGAGCGGGTCGCCGCGCGGATCAGCGACCCGGCGGAGGTCGCGCGCTCGCGGCAGTTCCCCTTCCGGTACCTCGCCGCGTACCGGCACGCGCCGTCGCTGCGCTGGTCGTACGCCCTGGAGCGGGCCCTCGGCCACTCGCTGGCCAACGTGCCCGCGCTGCCCGGCCGGACGCTGGTGCTCGTGGACCGCTCGGGCTCGATGTTCTGGTCGCGGCTGTCCGACCGCTCGCAGCTCACCTGGGCCGACGCGGCGGCGGTCTTCGGCACGGCGCTCGCGCTGCGGGCCGAACGCGCGGACCTGGTCCAGTTCGGCACGACGAGTGACCGTGTGGCGTTCCGCGAGGGCGAGTCGGTGCTGAAGGTCCTCGACCGCTTCGGCGACCTGGGCGGCACCGACACGACGGAGGCGGTGCGCCGCCACTACCGCAAGCACGACCGGGTGCTGATCGTCACCGACGAGCAGTACACACGCCACCACCGGGGCGATCCCACCGAGCAGATCCCGGCCGACGTGCCGGTCTACACCTGGAACCTCGCCGGACACCGGGCGGGCCACGGCCCGTCGGGCACCGGCAACCGGCACACCTTCGGCGGCCTGTCGGACGCCGCCTTCCGGATGGTCCCGCTGATCGAGGCCTCCCGGGACGCCGACTGGCCCTGGGCGGCCTGAGACACCGTGGCCCGCACCACGTGGGGAGTGCGGGCCACGGTCATGCCCGGACTCTTGTTGAAGGGCGAACTGACATCTAACATTTCAATTCATGGAAGCCATCCGGCCCGTGCCCCGCACCCTGCTCAGGGACCGGGCGTACGCGGCGATCCGGGACGCCATCGTGGCCGGGGAGATCGAACCGGGTGCGGTGGTGCGGGACGCCGAGCTCGCCGAGCGGCTCGGGCTGTCCCGGGCCCCCGTGCGGGAGGCGTTCTCCCGGCTCGTGGACGAGGGGCTGCTGGAGAGCAAGCCGCAGAGCTACACCCGGGTGACCCCGCTCGTGGCCGCCGACGTCCGGGACGCCGCCGCCGTGGTCGGCGCCCTGCACGAACTCGTCACGCGGGTCGCCGTGCCCCGGCTCTCCGCAGCGGACGTCGCGGCGATGAGCGCCGCGAACGAGCGGTTCGCCGCGGCCGTGCGAGCTGGAGACGTGGACACGGCCCTGCGCGCCGACGACGAACTGCACGACGTCCTCGTCCGGGTCAGCGGCAACCGGGCGGCCGCCGCGACCATCGCCCGCTACACCCCGCTCATCCGCCGCCTGGAGCGCCGGCGCTTCGGCGAGGGCGGCAACTGCCGCTCGGCCGGGCTGCACGAGCGGCTGATCGACGCCTGCGCCGCCGGTGACGCGGCCGAGGCGGTCCGCGTCACCGCGGAGATCTGGCGGGGGCTCGAAGAGCTCGCCGACTGAGACGACCCCCGACCCAGGGAGGACCCATGTCCCTTGCCTCGTACGCGCGTTACCCCCTCTTGTTCGGGCCCTCGCCCGTCCACCCCCTGGAGCGCCTGACCGCGCACCTCGACGGTGCCTCCCTCTGGGCCAAGCGGGAGGACTGCAACTCCGGTGTCGCCTACGGCGGGAACAAGACCCGCAAGCTGGAGTACCTGGTCGCCGACGCGCTCGCCCAGGGCTGCGACACGCTCGTGTCGATCGGCGGGGTGCAGTCCAACCACACCCGCCAGGTCGCGGCGGTCGCCGCCCGCGCCGGGCTCAAGTGTGTGCTGGTCCAGGAGAGTTGGGTGGACTGGCCCGACGCCGTGTACGACAAGGTCGGCAACATCCTGATCAGCCGGCTCGCCGGGGCCGACGTACGGCTGGTGCGGGCCGGGTTCGGGATCGGGTTCAAGGAGAGCTGGGAGCAGGCGCTCCGGGAGGTCGAGGAGGCGGGCGGGAAGCCCTACGCCATCCCGGCCGGGGCCTCCGACCATCCGCTCGGCGGCCTCGGCTTCGCCGGGTGGGCGTACGAAGTGGCCGAGCAGGAGCGGGAGCTGGGCGTCTTCTTCGACACCGTCGTCGTGTGCTCGGTGACCGGGTCGACCCAGGCCGGCATGGTCGCCGGGTTCGCCGCGCTGGAGCAGGCGGGCGGGCGGCCCCGGCGCGTGCTCGGCATCGACGCCTCCGCGAAACCGGCCGCCACCCGGGCCCAGATCGCCCGGATCGCCCACGGCACCGGGCAGCTCATCGGCGTCGAACGCGAGCTGACCGAGGCCGACGTCGAACTCGACGAGCGGTACCACGCGGGCGTGTACGGCATCCCCGACGAGACCACCCTGGCGGCGATGCGGCTCGCGGCCCGCACGGAGGGGATGGTCACCGACCCCGTCTACGAGGGGAAGTCCATGGCCGGGCTCATCGACCTGGTGTCCCGGGGCGAGATCGGCCGGGACGCCACGGTGCTCTACGCCCACCTGGGCGGGCAGCCCGCCCTGAACGCGTACAGCGCGCTGTTCTAGGCCGGTCCGCACAGCGGCTGTGGTAGCCCCTTCGTCAGTAGTACCCCTTCGTCAGTAGTACCCCTTCGTCCCGTCCAGCAGCTCGCGCACGATGTCCGCGTGGCCGGCGTGCCGTCCGGTCTCCTCGATGAGGTGGATGAGCATCCAGCGGAGGTTGGCCTTGCCGGAGGCGTACCCGGGGTGGCGGCCGACGTCGTCCAGGGACGCCGTGGCCACGATCTCGTTGCTGCGGGCGCACTGGGCCTCGTACTCCGCGAGCACCTGCTGCAGGGTGACGGAGTCGGTGCGCCACTCGGCGTCCTCGACCGTCTCGTCGAAGGACGGGTTCCGGGACTCGTCTCCGCCGAGGAACAGCACCTCGAGCCAGGTGTGCTCGACCCACCGCATATGGCTGACGAGCCCGGCCATCGTCATCGCCGGCGAGGTCGGGACGACGGAGCGGTGCGCGTCCGCCTCGCTGAGACCCTCGCACTTCCAGCGCAGGATGTTCCGTTGCAGGTCCAGCCATCCGATGAGCGCGGTGCGTTCGTCTGCCTGGAAGGGGGGACGTTCGAGCGAAGGGGTCATGTCAGCGGACCGTAGCGTGCCCCGCTCCGCGCTGTCGCCGCATTTTCGCTGGCCGCCGCGGCCGGGTCCACGGCGGCCAGCGGCACTGACAGGGCGTCCGGGAATCAACCGCCCGGCCGGCGGGTTGTCAGCCGTGACCCGACGTCAGCGAGGAGCCGCCATGACCGACAAGTCAGCCGTCCGAGAACTCCGCTTGGTGGTGACGGCGGACGACTACGACGCCGCGCTGCACTTCTACCGGGACGTGCTCGGGCTGACCGAGCGGGGCGCGTTCGCCTCGGAGGACGGGCGGGTGACGATCCTGGAGGCGGGACGGGCCACGCTGGAGCTGACCGACCCGAACCACGCCGCGTTCATCGACGACGTCGAGGTGGGGCGGCGAGTGGCCGGGCACGTCCGGGTCGCCTTCCAGGTGGACGACTCCACCGCCACCACGGCGAAGCTGGCCGCCGCCGGAGCCGAGGTGATCGCCGAGCCGACCCGCACTCCCTGAACTCCCGGCTCGAAGCCCCTGGGGCCCTGCAGCTGACCCTGTTCACGGAGCTGGACGGCTGAGGGGCCCCGCCCGGCTGCCCTTGTTCACCGGGCTGGACGGGTGAGGACCCCGCCCGGCTGCCCCTGCCGGGCGGCCTCCGGTGCCCGGATACAGTGCTCAGCGTGTGGACGGACAATCAGCGCGCGGAGCCGGGTGCCGAGCGGCCCGACGGTGCGCGGCGCCGGGCCACGATCCACGACGTCGCACGACTGGCCGGGGTGTCACGCCAGACGGTCTCCCGCGCGGTCAACGACAAGGGTGAGATCGACCCGGCCACCAAGGAGCGGGTCCTGGAGGCGGCGCGGCTCCTGGACTACCGGCCGAGCCGGTTCGCGCGCGGACTCGTCCAGAAGGGCGCGGTGACGGCGGGCCTGGTCATCCCGGACCTGCGCAACCCCTTCTTCCCCGAGGTGGCCGCGGGCGTACTGGAGGCGGCCGAGCAGCGCGGCTGGCAGGTCGTGGTGTGGGACTCCCGCATCGACGAGGCCAGGGAGCGGCAGGCCCTCGACGTGCTCTCCCACCAGGCGGACGCGGTCGTGGGCTACTTCAAGGACCCGGACGACGTGCTCACCCGGCATCTCGGGGGAGTGCCGCTGGTGCTGCTGGAGCGCGGTCCGCAGCAGACCCGGTTCGCGGCCGTCGGCATCGACGCCGCCACCGGTGTCGAGCAGGGCATGGCCCACCTCTTCCGCGCGGGGCACCGCAGGATCGGCATGCTGGACGGCGTGCACGGCCCCGGCCCCCGCAGGCTGGCCTTCCTGGAGCAGGTGCGGCGGCTCGGCCTGCCGGTCGACGAGGAGTGGGTCGTGATGTGCCCCGAGCACAGCGTGGCGGGCGGCGAGGCCGGCATGGAACGGCTGCTCGAGAAGCGGCCCGGCATGACCGCGGTCTTCGGCTTCAACGACCTGATCGCGGTCGGGGCGATGCGCACGGCCCGCCGCCATGGCCGGCGCGTGCCGGACGACCTGGCCGTACTGGGCTTCGACGGTCTCTCCCTGGGCGAGCTGGTGGAGCCCGGCCTGACCACGCTGCACATCGACAAGCGGCGCCTGGGACGGCTGGCCGTGGAGCAGGTGGCCCGGCTGCGCGCCGGTGAGGAGCCGCTGCGGGGCGCGGACGCGTGGGTGACGCCCGAGCTGGTGGTCCGCGAGTCCGCCTGACCGCCGTTTCCGTCGGCGGCGCGCCCACCAGCCACCCGCCGACATCCCTCTGGAACGACTACATCTGGCCCCTGGTCGTGATGATCGACCCCGAGGTGGTGTTCCTGATCGGGGCGCGGCACTTCCTGCGGGACCTCGCGGCCGGGGCGATGAAGATGTGAGGGGCCGGGTCCGCGGGGCTCCGTCTCGGTAGGGTGCGGAGAGGGTCCCCGGTTGGTGAGGAGTGGCTGCATGGCCCAGGTCAGGCCCATGCGGGCGGATGCTCGGCGCAACTACGAGCGGTTGCTGAAGGTGGCCGTGGAGGCGTTCGCCGAGCACGGGGAGGGCGCGTCGCTCGACGACATCGCCAAGCGGGCCGGGGTGGGCTCCGGCACGCTGTACCGGCACTTCCCGACGCGGCAGGCGCTGCTGGAGGCGGCCTATCTCGACCGGATCGAGGCGCTCGCGGCGCGGGCCGACACGCTCGCGGCCGAACGGCCGCCGGGTGAGGCGCTGGGGGAGTGGCTGTACGAACTCGGTGTCGGCATGATCCGGATGCGTGGCCTGAGGGCGCTCCTCGGCCCGGCCGTCACCGAGGGCGACGCGGCCGTGGCCACGGCCTGTGGCGACTCGGTGAGGAACGCGGCGGACCGGCTGGTCCGTGCGGCCCGGCAGGAGGGCACGCTACGCCCGGACGTGGAGCCGATGGACGTCCTGCGACTGGCCCACGGCGTGACGACGGCGTCGGAACTGGCGGACGCGGAGGGCCGGCAGATCCGCCGGTATCTGGGACTGCTGATGGAGGGGTTGGGACCGAGGGACCGCTGAGCCATGTGGGCAGAGGGGGTTGCGGAGGTCTCGACAGGGCGTGCCCCCGGCAGGCGGGTGTGTGGGGCGTGGGGGGGCCTGGGCCGGGGGCGGTTTCTGGGGCGGGCGTGTGGGGTCAGAGTGCCTGGGCCGCCGGCTTCACCATGCCCCTCACCGTGCGGGACTTCACGAAGTCGCCCATCGCCGTCATCTCCCACTCGCCGGAGAACTGGCGGATCAGCTTGGCCATCATCACGCCGGTCTGCGGCTCGGCGCTGGTGAGGTCGAAGCGGACCAGTTCCTCGCCGGACGTGCCGTCCAGGAGGCGGCAGTACGCCTTGGCGACCTCCGTGAACTTCTGGCCGGAGAAGGAGTTGACCGTGAAGACCAGGCCGGTGACCTCCTGGGGGAGGCGGCCGAGGTCGACCGTGATGACCTCGTCGTCACCGCCGCCCTCGCCCGTGAGGTTGTCACCGGAGTGCCGGATCGCGCCGCCGATGATCTGCAGCTTGCCGAAGTAGCAGCTGTCGAGGTGGTTGCGCTGCGGCCCGTAGGCGATGACCGAGGCGTCCAGGTCGATGTCCTTGCCGCGGTAGGCCGGCTCCCAGCCGAGGCCCATCTTGACCTGGGAGAGCAGCGGGCGGCCGCCCTTGATCAGGGAGACGGTCTGGTTCTTCTGGAGGCTGACGCGGCCCTTGTCGAGGTTGATCTTCCCGGCGGCCGGGGGCGGGCGGCGGGGGCGTGGCCGGGGCGGCCGGGGGCGCGGCGGGCGTGGTGACGGGCGGGGCAGGCGGCCGCACGGGAGCGGCAGGCGGCTGCACGGGAGCCGGCGGCGGGGTCATCGGCTGGGCCGGGGCGGCGGCGGCCGGTTCCTCCACCGTGACACCGAAGTCCGTGGCGATGCCCGCGAGGCCGTTGGCGTAGCCCTGGCCGACGGCGCGGGCCTTCCACTGGCCGTTGCGCAGATAGATCTCCACGATCACCAGGGCCGTCTCGCTGCCGAGCTGCGGGGGCGTGAACGTGGCCAGGACGGAGCTGTCGTCCGCGTTGCGGATCGTCGCCGTCGGCTCGATGCCCTGGAAGGTCTGGCCCGCGGCGTCCGGGCTGGCCGTCACGACGATCTTCTCGATGCCCGGGGGGAGGGCGGTCGTGTCGACCGTGATCGCGTCGGGTGCGGTGCCGCCGCCCGAGCGGTACGTCACGCCGGGGCCCGACGGCTGGTTGTAGAAGATGAAGTCGTCGTCGGAGCGCACCTTGCCGTCGGCGGTGAGCAGCAGGCCCGATACGTCGAGCCGCACGGGCGCGGCGACGTCCACCGTCACGCGGGCGGCGGAGAGGGGGATGTTCGAGCCGGGGGTCATAGCTGTCATGCCTGGTGAACGACCGGCACCGCTTTACCGTTCCCTTACCGGACCGCCAATCGGGCGGCCGTCGCCGGAGAGGAACGCACGGCGCCTGTCTTGCGCCGCCGTCCTTGCCTCGTGCAGGCTGACCCCGCAAGCACAGCCCTGGCCTGAACCGAATATCAGGGGGAATCGGTGGCCTTACCGGAGCGGCATGCCTCACGCAGAGCACGAATTGCCCATGCGTACAACACCCTGAACGAACAGGGTTACTTCACGGACAGGATCGGCGGCAACGACGCCTATCTCGGGTCGTTGATGGCCCACTACGTTCCCAGGGACGCGTCCAGCATCCTGGAAGTCGGGGCAGCCACCGGACTGTGGATGCGGCGGGTGCTGCACAAGCGGCCCGCCCTGCGCGAGGTGACCGTCGTGGAGATTTCCGACGCGGCCGAGGAGTGCCGCCGCCGGCTCACCCCGCTGCTGGAGGGAAGGCCCGGCGCGCGCCTCGACGTCGTGCAGGACGACTTTCTCGAAGCGGCCGCCAGGCTGCGGCCCGCACAGGTGGTCGCCAGCAGCTTCGTGGCCGATTACATGGGGAATCCGTCCGACTATCTCAGGCGCCTGCACGACCTCGCCGAACCCGGCGGGCGAGTCATCGCCGTGGAAGTGCTGACCAGCGGCCGGGCCCCCGTGGGAAGCGTTTCTCCGGCAATGCTCGCCGGGAGTTTCCTGCGTCTGTGCCTGGCCCACGCAAAGGTGCGCAAGCTTCCCCCGGTCCGGGGCGTCGCACGGTCCATGGGCCTGTACCGGCTGCCCGAGGAGCCGGCGTTCAAGGACCTCCAGCGCTATACCGCGGACTACACGTTTCCGCGCGGCCTGTGGCGGGCGGAAGCGCGAAAATATCCGGGTGCCGTGTTCCACGACCTGGGAATGGTCGGCATGCTCGTTCTGCCGAAGTGAGCATGGTCAGCACGATCATCTGCCGCTGGGAAATCACGCTGATGATCGTTCTTCAGGCGCTGGCGCTGTATCTCTTCGGTGAATGGGCCGTCGACGCGTCGCCGGCGGTGTCCGAGGTGATCGCGGTCGGGCTCTTCGGCCTGTTCGCGCAGGGCTTCTGCAGCGTTCTGAACGACATCAACGACGTGGCAGCGGACCGGATCAACCACCCGGAGCGGCCGTTCCCCTCCGGCAGGGTCTCGATCGCCCAGGGGTGGGCCGTGGTCGCGGGCTGCTTCGCGGGCTCCGTGCTGTGCGCGCTCGCGCTCGCCCCGCCCGCGTTCGGCGCCGTCATGTTCGCCCTGCATCTGCTGTTCTCCCTGCTGTACTCCTTCCCCGGCGTGCGGTTCGGACGGCAGTGGCTGCTCGGGCCGCTGACCCTCGTCACCTCGACGGTGTGCGGTGTGTTGGCCGTGCTGAGCTGCACGTCGCTCCACGCCTCGGCCGGCGCGGGCAAGGGCGTGATCCTGCTCGTGGGCCTGGTCTGCTTCCTCCACCACCTGTTCGTGATCCCGCTCAAGGACATCAAGGACCTGGCGGGCGACGCGCACGTCGGCGGCAGTTCGCTCGCCATGAAGATCCCGAGGCGGGGGGTGCACGCGATCGGCGTGGCCGGCTACACGGTGCCGTGGATCGTCCTGTACGCGGGGGTGGGCCCGCTCGACGGCAGGGGAGACATTCCCGGTCTGGTGGCGCCGCTGCGGACCCTGGCCGTCCTCTGCCTCGTCATCGGAGCCGTGATGTCCTGGCTCGTGGTCTTCCGGCCCGTGCTGCTGGAGCGCAGCCAGCGGTTCTGCTGGTTCGCCGAACTCGGCCTGCTCTTCCTGTTCCAGCTGTTCCTGCCCGTCGTCGTTCGCGTGGTGAGGGGGTGACGCCCGTGGATCCCGCGTCCGTGTCCTCGGTCCGGTCCGGCCTGCTCGCCGCGGTCGAGGAACGCCTGGCAGGAGTCCTCAAGGAGGAGCTGAACCGCTGGTCGGCGCACGGGGAGCGCGCCGTCGTGCCCGTCGGTGAGGTGGCCTCCCTCGTCAGAGCGGGCGGAAAACGCCTCCGGCCCCTGTTCTGCGTGAGCGGCTACCTCGCGGCGGGCGGCGCCCCCGACGCCCCGGAGATCGTCGACGCCGCCGCGGCCCTGGAGTTCCTGCACACCTGCGCCCTGCTCCACGACGACGTGGCCGACGGCGCCCGGCTCCGCCGCGGTCTCCCGACGGCTCACGCACGCCATGCCGAGGAGCACCGGGCGCAGGGCTGGAACGGCGAACCGCGGCGCTTCGGCGAGAGTGTCGCCGTACTCGCCGGTGATCTGGCGCTGGCCTACGCCGACCGCCTCATGGCGGGTCTGCCGCCGGAGGTGAAACCCATCTGGGACGAACTGCGCATAGAGCTGATCGTCGGTGAATACCTGGATGTGGACACGGCGGTCAGAGGCGAGGTGACCCCGGAACTCGCCCGCTGGATCGCCGTGTGGAAGTCCGGGAGCTATACCGTTCGCCGCCCCCTCGAAATAGGCGCGGCCGTGGCCGGCCGGTCCGATCTCGCCCCGGCCTTCGAGACGTACGGCGAGAAACTGGGCGAGGCCTTCCAACTGCGCGACGACCTCATCGGCGTGGCCGACGACAGTGAACGCAGCGGAAAGAGCGCCGGGCACGGCTGGGACGCCGCGGCGCTGCGCGGACGCATGGCGGCGAACGGCGGGGCAGCGGAAGTGGAGCGGCGGATCGAGCAGTTGACCGAGGAAGCCTGCGCGGCGGTCCGGACATCCTCACTGGACCCGGTCTGGCAGCGGGAATTCGCAGACATGGCGTTCCGCGCGGCCTATCGCGACCGCTGACCCACCCATGACTCGCCGAGGAGGGGAACACGGCACATGACGGCCACCGCACTGTCCCTTGTCGCCGGAATCGCCTGGACGACGGCCTATGTCGCCATCATTGTGCGGGGATTCAGGGACCGGACCTACGGAATGCCTTTCGTGGCCCTGGCGCTGAACATCACCTGGGAGTTCACCTACGCCTTTGTGGAACCCAGCCCGTACGCGCTCCAGATCGCGATCAACATCGTCTGGTTCCTCTTCGACATCGCGATCCTGGTCGCGTACTTCAAGTACGGGCGACCGGAGTTCTCACTCCGGTACGACGAGAGGTACTTCGTTCCCTGGAGCGTCGCCTTCCTCGCGGGCTGCCTCGCGGTGAACTACCTGGTCGCGCGGGAATTCGACGGCCATCCGGTCGACGCCTACTCCGCGCTTTTCAGCAACGTGGTCATGTCGCTGGCCTTCCTCGGCATGCTCGGGCAGCGGGGGAACGCGGCGGGCCAGTCCCTGACGATCGCCGTGTCGAAGGGGATCGGTACGGCCGCCGCGACCGTCGTCGTCGTGGAGGACACCAGGAGCGTGCTCGCGCTGGCGCTGGGGGTGTGCGCCGCCGTTCTGGACACGGCCTACGCCCTGCTGCTCCGGCGGCACACCCGGGCCGCTACGGCTGCGGCACCACCACGATCTTCCTCCCCACCCCCGCCGCGAACTGCTCCAGCGCCTGCGGATACCGCTCCAGAGGAATCCGGTCGCTGATGAAGACCCCGGGGTCCAGGACGCCGCCCGCGAACAGCTCCGCCGCCCGTTCGAAGCTGTGCAGCACCGCCATCGACCCGGTGATGGTGATCTCCTGGTTGTAGATGCGGTAGGGGTCGATGGTCACGCGGGTCGCGTAGTCGGCGACGCCGAACTGGAGGAAGGTGCCGGCCTTGGCGACCCGGTCCAGGCCGTCCTGGATCGCCGCCGCGTTGCCGGTGGCGTCGACGACCAGGTCCCAGCCCTGCGGGCGGTCCAGCTCGTCCGGGTTGGCCGCCGTGGCGGAGACGCCCAGGGTGCGGGCCGTTTCCAGGCGGGCCGGGTTCACGTCGACGACGTCCACGCTCGCCGCGCCGGTCCGCTTGGCCAGCTCCAGCATCATCAGACCCATGGTGCCGGAGCCGTAGATCAGCACGTGCGCGCCGAGGCGCGACTGGAGCACGTCGTAGCCGCGTACCGCGCAGGACAGCGGCTCCACCAGGGCCGCGTCCTCCGTGCGGACGTGGTCCGGGAGCTTCACGCAGTTCGCCACCGGGGCCACCGCGTACTGCGCCGCGCCGCCAGCCGTCGTCACGCCGATCGCCGCCCAGCGTTCGCAGAGGTTGTTGTGGCCGGTACGGCAGTAGCGGCACTCGTAGCAGTACAGCGACGGGTCGACCGCGACCCGGTCGCCCACCGACACCTCCGTGACCTGGGTGCCGACCCCGACGACCTCGCCCGCGAACTCGTGCCCGGGCACGATCGGCAGCTTCGGGGCGAACTCGCCCTGGAGGATGTGCAGGTCCGTGCCGCACAGCCCGCAGGCCGCGACCTCGACGACGACCTCGCGCGGCCCTGGCGTCGGGTCCGGGACCTCGGCGACGACGGCCCTGCCCACGGACTCGATGACGGCGGCCTTCATTTGACGGCTCCCAACGACAGGCCCTGGACCAGTTTGTCCTGGGCGGCGAACCCCGCGGCGAGCACCGGCAGGGAGATGACGAGCGACGCGGCGCACACCTTCGCCAGGAACAGGCCCTGGCTGGTGATGAAGCCGGTCAGGAAGACGGGGGCGGTCTCGGCGACCACGCCCGTCAGCACCCGGGCGAAGAGCAGTTCGTTCCAGCTGAAGATGAAGCAGATCAGCGCCGTGGCGGCGATGCCCGGCAGGGCGATCGGGGCCACCACCCGGGCCAGGACCGTCGGCAGCCGGGCCCCGTCCACCCGGGCCGCCTCGATCACCGCGACCGGGATCTCGGCGAGGAAGGACTGCATCATCCACACCGCGATCGGCAGGTTCATGGAGGTGTAGAGGAGGACCAGCAGCCAGATGTTGTCGAGCATCCCGGCGTTCTTGGCGAACAGGTAGATCGGCAGCAGGCCCGCCACGGCCGGCAGCATCTTCGTGGAGAGGAAGAAGAACAGGACGTCCGTCCACTTGCGGACGCGGTTGATGGACAGCGCGTAGGCCGCCGGGAAGGCCAGCAGGAGGACGAGGAGGGTCGACGCCACGGACGCGACCGTGGAGTTGATCAGGGCGGGCCAGGGGCTCGCGCCGCCGCCCGCGCCGAAGAACTCGCGGTAGCCGTCCAGGGTCAGGGCGGCGGCGAAGGACGGCGGGTTGGTGGCCGCGTCCGCCTCCGAGTGGAAGGACGTCAGCGCCATCCACGCGATGGGCAGGAAGAACGCGATGCCGAGCAGCCAGGCCAGCAGGCCCAGGCCCGCTCCCTTGCCACGGACCCGGCGGGCTCGCAGGGCGGTCGTGCTCATGCGCGGGACACCTCCTCGCGGAACAGGGACGACACCACGCGCAGGGCGAAGGTCGCGATGACGATCGAGCCGATGACGACCAGGACGCCCGCGGCCGAGGCGAGGCCGTTCTCGTGGGCCTGGTAGAAGCTCTGGTAGACGGTGTAGGGGAGGTTGGCGGTGCCGAGGCCGCCGGACGTGATGGTGAAGACCGCGTCGAAGTTCTGCACGATGTAGATCGAGCCCAGCAGGGCGCCGAGTTCGAGGTAGCGGCGCAGGTGCGGCAGCGTCAGGTGCACGAAGATCTGCCAGTCACTCGCGCCGTCGACCCGGGCCGCCTCGATCTGCTCGTGGTCACGGCTCTGCAGTCCGGCGAGCAGGATCAGCATCATGAAGGGCGTCCACTGCCAGACGAGCGCCGCTTCGACCGCGAGCAGCGGGGTGTTGGAGATCCAGTCGGGCTGTGGGCCGCCCACATAGTGCAACAGCCCATTGAACAGGCCGTATTCAGGGTTGTAGAGCACATGCTTCCAGAGCAGGGCCGCCGCGACCGGCACCACCAGGAAGGGCGCGATCAGCAGGGTCCGTACGATGCCCCGGCCGCGGAACCTGCGGTCCAGCAGCAGCGCCAGGACGAGCCCCAGCACCAGGCTGGCCAGCACGACCGCGACCGTCAGCAGCACGGTCGTCCACACCGAGTGGCGCAGGTCCGCGTCGGTGAGGACCTCCTGGTAGTTGGCGAGGCCCGCGAACCGGCGGGCGTCGGGGTAGAGGCTGTTCCAGTCGAAGAAGGAGATCACCAGCGTGGCCACGAAGGGCAGCTGGGTGACGACGATCATGAAGATCAGGGCGGGGAGCAGCGGGGCGCGGGTCGCCCAGGCGCGCAGCCGGGCGGAGGGCCGGCGGACCGGGGTGCGTGTCTCGGAAGCGGCCACGGGGGCCGTGGTCATGGCGGTCATCGTCCCTCGTACTCCTCGGAGATCTTCTCGGCGAGCGCCTGCGACTTCCGCAGGGCCGACTCGACGGACTGGCGTCCGGCGATGGCCGCGCTGATCTCCTGGGAGACCTTGGTGCCGAGGTCGGTGAACTCGGGGATGCCGACGAACTGGATGCCGGGCGCGGGCCGCGGCTGCACGCCGGGGTCATTGGGCCGGGCCTGCTCGATGGCCTCCCTGGTCATCTCCTGGAAGGCGGCGGCCTCCTCGCGGTAGGCGGGGTTGGCGTAGGTGGACGCCCGCTTGCCGGCCGGGACGTTGGACCAGCCGATCTGGTCGCCGACCAGCTGCTCGTACTCCTTGCCGGACGCCCAGGAGACGAACTTCCAGGCGTGGTCGGGGTTGCGGGAGGCCTGCTGGATGCCCCAGGCCCAGGTGTAGAGCCAGCCGGAGGACTCCGTCTTCTCGACGGGGGCGGGGGCGTAGCCGACCTTGCCCTTGACGGGGGAGTTCGCCGCCTCCAGGGATCCGGCCGCGGAGGTGGCGTCGTACCACATGGCGACCTTGCCCTGCGTCATGTTGTTCAGGCACTCGGCGAAGCCGGACTGGGCGGCGCCGGACTCGCCGTGCTCGCGCACCAGGTCGACGTAGAACTTCGTGGCCTTCTCGAACTCGGGGGAGTCGAGCCGTGCCTTCCAGTCCTTGTCGAACCAGGTGCCGCCGAAGGTGTTCACGACGGTGGTCAGGGGGGCCATCACCTCGCCCCAGCCGGGCAGGCCGCGCAGGCAGATGCCCTTCATGCCGGGTTCGGCGCCGTCCGCCTTCGCCGCGAGGTCCGCCACCTGCTGCCAGGTGGGGTGTGCGGGCATCGTCAGGCCCTGCTTCTCGAACACGTCCTTGCGGTACATCAGGAACGACGACTCGCCGTAGAAGGGCTGGCCGTAGAGCTTGCCGTCCTCCGCGGTGAGGGATTGGCGCATCGGCTTGAGGACGTCCTGCTCGTCGTAGCCCGGGTCCTTCGCCACATAGCTGTTCATCTCGTGGAGCCAGCCGTTGCGGGCGTAGATCGGTATCTCGTAGTTGGACAGCGTGGCGACGTCGTACTGGCCGGCCTGGTTGGCGAAGTCCTGGCTGATCTTGTCGCGGACGTCGTTCTCCGGCAGGACGGTGAAGTTGACCTTGATGCCCGTCTCCTTGGTGAAGTGGGCGCGGGTCAGCTTCTGCAACTCGACCATCTGCGGGTTGTTGACCATCAGGACGTTGATGGCGTCGCCGCCTGATCCGGCCCCGCCCGCCCCGACCCAGCAGCCGGAGAGCAGCGGGGCGAGCAGCGTCCCTGCGGCGGCCAGGGCGAGCGTGGCTCGCGGAGGCCGTCGTCGGCTCTGGGTTCGCATGGATCGCTCCTGGAATGAATGGGGATATTGGGGAGATATGGGGCAGCGTGGGGGTGTGGCTGCGCCCGGTGGGTGCGGAGGGGGGTGGGTCAGACGCGGATGACCTGCGGTCCGAGCAGGGAGTAGCGGTGGGCCTCGGCCGCCGGCAGCAGCGTGCTCGTCACGATCGTCTCCAGCGTGCCGATCTCGGCGAACCGGCAGAAGCTGACCGCTCCGAACTTGGTGTGCACGCCCGCGAACACGGTGCGGCGGGCGGCCCGGATCGCCTGGGTCTTGACCTCGCTGACGGCCGGGTCGGGCGTGGTGAGGCCGTGTTCGCGGGAGATGCCGTTGGCGCCGATGAACGCCAGGTCGACGACGAAGCCGGACAGCATCTTCGTCGTCCAGTGGTCGACGGTGGCGAGGGTGCCGGAGCGGACCCGTCCGCCCAGCAGCAGGACGGAGACGGTGTCGGTCCCGGCGAGGGCGCCCGCGACCGGCAGGGACGCGGTGACCACGGTCAGCGGCCGGTCCCGGGGGAGTGCCTCGGCGATGAGCTGCGGGGTGTAGCCCTCGTCGACGAAGACGGTCTCCGCGTCCCCGAGCAGCTCGGCCGCCGCGGCCGCGATCCGGCGCTTCTCGGGGACGTGGCTGGTGGCGCGGAAGGCGAGCGTCGTCTCGAACCCGGCGCTCTCCACGGGATAGGCGCCGCCGTGGGTGCGGCGGAGCAGGCCGTGGTCCTCCAGGACGCGCAGGTCGCGCCGTACGGTCTCCTTGGCCACGCCCAGGTCGGCGGCGAGGGCGGTGACGTCGACCGAGCCGTCACGCCGTGCGGTCAGCACGATCTCGCGCTGGCGTTCTTCCGCGGTTCTGTTCATGGCCGTCACCCGCCTTCCTGCTGTGCTGCCCGTTCGGGCCCTCGGTCGGGCCATGGGGGAAGTTCTACAGCGGGTGCATCGCGGTGGCCAGGTCTGTTGCGGGCGGGATCCTGCCCGTGTGTGCCCGTTCGGTCTTGCGGATGTGGACGGGGTGGCGGGGGTGCCATGCCCGTATGCGGCTGCGTTGTGGCTGGTCGCGCAGTTCCCCGCGCCCCTGAGGGCGCTGCCCTGCCGCTTCGGAGACGTGCCCGAATGCCCGAGCGGGCGGGTCCGTTCTCTGCCCGCCCGCTCTTGTGGGTGATGTGTTTTCGGTCAGTACGGCCAGATCGGCGGGTCCGTCGGGAAGTGGCCGCCGAGGTAGGCGTGTGCCTCGTTCTCCGGGTCCAGCTCGCCCTGCTCGGCGATGAGCTTCTCGGCCCAGGGCTCGGAGTCGTCCTGCGGCTCGTAGCCGAGCGCCCGGGCGGAGGTGAGGTCCCACCACAGGCGGGTGTTGGCGGAGGAGCCGTAGACGACGGTGTGGCCGACGTGCTCGGCGGTCAGGGCCGCGTGGAAGAGCCGGGCGCCGTCGGCGGGGCTCATCCACACCGAGAGCATGCGCACGCTGGTCGGCTCCGGGAAGCAGGAGCCGATCCGCACCGACACCGTCTCCAGACCGTGCTTGTCCCAGTAGAGCTGCGCCAGGTCCTCGCCGAAGCACTTGGACAGGCCGTAGAAGGTGTCCGGGCGGCGCGGGGTGTCGATCGGGATCAGGGGGTCGTCGCCCTGGGGGCGCGGGGTGTAGCCGACGGCGTGGTTGGAGGAGGCGAAGACGATCCGGCCGACGCCCTCCTCGCGGGCGGCCTCGTACAGGTGGTAGGTGCCCTCGATGTTCGCCTTGAGGATCTTCTCGAAGGGGGCTTCCAGGGAGATGCCCGCGAGGTGGATGATCGCGTCGACGCCCCGGACCGCCTCGCGCACGGCGTCCCGGTCGGCGAGGTCGGCGGTGATCGCGTCGGGCGCGCCCTCGACCGGGCGCAGGTCGAGCAGGCGCAGCTCGTAGCCGTACTGGGGGAGCAGGTCCCGCATCAGGGTGCCGAGGCCGCCGGCGGCGCCGGTGAGCAGGACGGTGCGGGGAGCGGGCATCCTCGGGTCTCCTTGATCGCCAACCGTGCACATGGGCGCACGGCATTCATATGCGTGGACACGCTAGGGAGGTGAGGCGGAACCCGTCAAGTGTGCCGCGGAGGGGGTGAATCCGCTGGTGCGACGCGCGTGCGCGCGCTTGACCGGCACCAAGGCTGCACCCTAGCGTGGAGGTGTTCAGAAATATAGACGCCAATCATGAATATGGAACCGGGAGAGCTCGTGACGTCAGCCCCTCTCGCCGCTCGACTCAACGTCCCCAGCGGGCCGCTGTTCTTCCCGGTCACCGCCTACGGACCCGACGGCTCCGTGGACCTCGACGCCTACCGCACGCATGTCCGTCGCGGGGTGGAGGCCGGAGCCGCCGCCGTGTTCGCCTGCTGCGGCACCGGCGAGTTCCACGCGCTGACGCCCGAGGAGTTCGAGGCCTGCGTACGGGTCGCCGTCGAGGCGGCCGAGGGACGGGTGCCGGTCGTCGCGGGCGCCGGGTACGGCACCGCCCTCGCCGTGCGCTACGCCCGGCTCGCGGAGGCGGCCGGGGCGGACGGGCTGCTCGCCATGCCGCCGTACCTCGTCGTCGCCGGGCAGGAGGGGCTGCTGCGGCACTACCGGGAGGTCGCCGCCGCGACCGCCCTGCCGGTCGTCGTCTACCAGCGCGACAACGCCGTCTTCACCCCGGAGACGGTCGTCGAACTGGCCCGCACCGACGGCATCATCGGCCTGAAGGACGGGCTCGGCGACCTCGACCTCATGCAGCGCGTCATCAGCGCCGTCCGCTCCGAGGTCCCGGGCGACTTCCTCTACTTCAACGGCCTGCCGACGGCCGAGCAGACCCAGCTCGCCTACCGCGCCCTCGGCGTCACGCTCTACTCGTCCGCCGTGTTCTGCTTCGCGCCCGAACTCGCCCTCGCCTTTCACCAGGCCCTCAGGAGCGGCGACGACGCCACCGTGCGGAAGCTGCTGGACGGCTTCTTCCGCCCGTTCGTCGAACTCCGCGCCCGGGGCCGGGGCTACGCCGTCGCCCTGGTCAAGGCCGGCGTACGGCTGCGCGGACTGGACGTGGGGGAGGTCCGGCCCCCGCTGCACGAGCCGACGGAGGATCATGTCAAGCAGCTCGCCGAACTGATCGAACGCGGCTACGCGCTGCTGGAGGAGGCCAAGTGAAGGCGTCGGCATTCGTCTACCCCTGGGACGTCAACGGCGACCCGGAGGCGCCCGCGCGGATCGCCGCGCTCGGCGTGGCACAGGTGACCCTCGCCGCGGCCTACCACTCCACCCGCGCGCTCACGCCCCGCCACCCGCGCCACCGCATCGTCACCGCCGAACACGCCGCCGTGCTCTACCCGGCGGGCGACCGCTGGCACGGGCGGGAACTGCGCCCCTACGCGGCCGGCGACTGGGCCCCCGGCGACGCCTTCGGCCAGGCCGCCGCCGCGCTCGCCGACGCCGGCCTGGAGGTGCACACCTGGGTCGTCCTCGCCCACAACTCCCGCATGGGCGCCGAACATCCGGACACCTCGGTCGTCAACGCCTACGGCGACCGCTACCCCTGGGCACCCTGCATCGCGCAGCCCGCCACGCGCGCGTACCTGACCGACCTGGCGGCGGAGGCGGCCGTCCGGCCCGGGGCGCGCGGCACCGAGCTGGAGTCCCTCGGCTGGTACGGGCTCCAGCATCTGCACGCCCACGACAAGACCGGCGGCGTCGGCCTCGGGGACGCCGGGCAGTACCTGATGGCGCTCTGCTTCTGCCGGTCCTGCCGGGAGGGCTACGGCCGGCACGGCCTGGACGCGGACCGGCTGGCCGCCGCCGTCCGGACCGCGCTGGAGCCGGTCTGGCAGGGGGCGCCGTCCGACGGGGGCTGGCCGGGCGTCGAGAAGCTCCTCGGGGAGACGCTCGCGAACACCACGCGCGCGTACCGCGACGAAACCGCCCGCACGCTCCAGGAGGAGGCCGTCGCGGCGGTCCGGGCGGCCGCGCCCGAGGACTTCCAGGTGCTGCTGCACGCGGACCCGGTGTCGTACCACGTGGGCGCCAACCCGGGCGTGGACCCGGCGCACATCCTGTCCGTCGCGGACGGTGTGGTCGTCCCCTGCGCGGGCGGCACCGGCACGCTGACGCCGTTCGCGGAGCAGGGCCGGGAGGGCGCCGTCATCGCCGCCAACTTCACCGTCGTCTCCGGCATGGGCGGCAGCCCCGGCACCCTCGCCGCCGACGCCGCCCGGGCACGGCGCCTCGGCGCCACCGAACTGCGGCTGTATCACGCCGGGTTGGCGTCCGACGGCGACCTGGAGACGGTGCGCTCCGCCCTCGCCGGGCTCTGAAACAGCCAGGCCGCCGTCACCAGCAGGCCCACGCCCAGGGCCACCAGCACCAGCCGGTGATCCACCAGCTCGACCAGGGCCGCCCCGGCGGCCAGCCCCACCACGTTCGGCGCGTACACGAGGGTGTGGGCCGTGGCGGTGACCCGGCCCAGCAGCGGGCCGGGCGTCTCGCGCTGCACCGACGTCAGCGTGGCGATCAGCACGGCCGGCAGCCCCGCCCCGATCGCCGCGCTGCACACCAGCGCCGACGGGTCGTACGGCACCGCCCGCAGGGCCACCGCGCACGCCAGCAGGGCGATGCCGTACGCCGCGAAGCGCCGCTCGCCCAGGCGGCGCAGGGCGGGGCCGGAGAGCAGGCCGACGGCGACCGAACCGGCGCCCTGCACGGCGTACAGCACACCGGCGTACGCGGGGGAGTGACCGAGGTCGTCGACGACGGCGTACACCATCGCCCCGTTCAGGCCGGCGCACAGCATGGTGGCGCCGCCCGCCAGGACCAGGGGCCGCAGTACGGGGTGCGCCCACAGGTGACGGGCGCCCTCGGCGGTCCGCCGCCGACGGCCGCCGCTGGGCGGCGCGGGCTTCTCCTCCCGGCCGCGCAGCAGGGCGTACAACGCCGTGGCCAGTACGAACGTCGCCGCGTCCAGCAGCGCGACGCTCGCTCCGCCGTACGCCGCGTACAGGCCGGCGCCCGCCAGCGGGGCCAGGAGCTTCATACCCTCGCCGGCGGTCATGCGCAGGCCGTTGAAGTCACCGAGCAGGGACGGGTCGACGGCGCTCGCGACGAGGGCCGACTCGGCCGCGTCGTGGACGACACCCGCCGCCCCGTACACGAACAGCACCGCGTACAGCAGCCATAGGTCGCCCGGCGAGTCGAGGCTCACGAGGGTGAGCAGCAGGGCGCCCAGGAGCAGGTTCACGCCGATCAGCAGCGGCTTGCGGCGGCCCCGGTCGGCGAGCGTCCCCAGCAGCGGTCCGGCCAGGGTCGGCAGCCACAGGGCGAGCAGGCACAGCGCGGCCAGGCCGTCCGAGCCGGTGAGGTCCTTCACCCACACACCGGACGCCAGCCACAGGGCCGAGGTGCCGAAGCCGGAGACCACCACCGCGCAGAGGTAGAGCCCGGCGTCGCGGTCACGCAGCACGCGTACGAGCGGCCAGGCCGTCTTGGTTGTCATGCCTGGCCATGGTGCGGCTAAGGACCCGGGGAGCGGATCGGGCAGGTTCCTTAAGGAGCCGAAGGTCCTGCGGCCGGAGGCCCACTCCCTCCGGCCGCTTCCTTCACGCCCCGACCTGGTCGGGAAATCGTGACAGCTGCGTATCGATCTTGTGTGTGACCGAGGTGACCCATGAGGTGGAGGAGGAGTGCTGGTGCGGCACATGAAAAAGTTGCGTCGTGACAGCTCTAGGGGGTGGCTCGGAGGGGCCGATTCGGCGGTCCCGACTTGCCGAGTACGCAGAGATGACCTTGAGGCCCGAGCCACCCGTGGCTCCGGGGCGGCAGTTGATCCCCGAGAACTCCGGTTCTCACGAGGGGAATCGACTGGCTGAGCCGGATGGTGCTCCCCGACCGCCTGAGGCATCGGAGGCCGTCGAGGCGCAGGAGCCCACCGAGGAGGAAGTGGCCCTTGGGCGAAGCGAGTTCGCCGTGCTGCTGGAGACGTTCCGGGACACGGCGGTGCTGGTGCCGCTGTACGACGGCGGCTGGCTCACCGCCGACTTCGGCGGGATCCGCTGGATCCTGGCCTTCTCCGACGAGTCGGCGCTGGCCCGGTACGCGCTCGCTCGGGACGAGGCCGACCGGGAGTGGACGTACCAAACGGTCCTCGGGGCACGGCTGTTGGATCTGGCGGTACCGAAGGCCGGTGTGCCGTGCGGAGTTGCTCTGGACGCGGCCGACGGTGCCGAACACGCGCTGCTGCTCCCGCCGGTGACCGGAATCGTGCCCGACGCGTTCGCAGTGGACCATGTACAGCAAGGAGGGACGCCTCGATGACGGGGGGCGCCGGCAACGGCGATGATCTGACGGCGATCGGTCTCGACGAGATCGCCAAGGGACTGACGGCGGCGCTGGGCGAGTTGAAAGAGCTCGGCATGGTCGGTGAGGCCGGCGCGGGCCGTGGCTTCGGAGACATCGCACTGTCCGGTCTGGAGCTGGGGGCGGAAGGCCTCACCGGCGCCTTCGGGTCCTTTTGCGAGCGGTGGGAGTGGGGCGTCCGTTCGCTGATCCAGGAGGGCAACGGGTTCGCGTTGAAGACGGGGCTCGCGGCCGGGACGTACTACGAGACCGACCAGTACGTCGCAGGAGCGATGAAGGTCGGCGTCAACTCGGTGATCGGCAATCCGCACGCCTCGGAGGACGAGATCACCGGCAAGGACTGGGGCGAGGTCTGGTCGGACAACCCGGTCACCCAGATCAGGGACGCCGACTACAGCAAGGAGTCCTTCGACCGGGCCTGGGAGACCAGCGCCCAGGGCTGGCGGGACGCGGGCCGGGACGTCATGACGTCGGAGAACCTGGCCGGCATGGGGTCGCTGGCGCCCGAGAACATCCGGGAGCGTTCGGGGATCTCGGAGACCGCGTGGGAGCGGATGCTGGACGAGCAGTTCGGCCCCTCGCCGGAGGAGCGTGCCCGTACGCAGGGTGGCGGGGGTGAGGGCTGATGGGCGTCCTCGACGACCTCGGCAGCGGCCTGGGCAGACTGAAGGACGGCGTCAACGACGGCCTGACCGCTCTCGAGGACGGTGTCGACGCCGGAAAGAAGATCGTCGGCGAGGGCGTCGACTGGGGGACCGACCGGCTCGGTGGCGGCCTTGACCGGGTCGGCCTGGAGGGTGCCGCGGACGCGGTCCAGGACTGGGGCGACGAGGTCGCGTCCGACCTCGGAGCCACACCGGGCGAGCAGCAGCTCGGCGGGACCGAGGAGGCCGACGAGCTGATCCACGGCAACCCCGAGAAGATCCGGAGCAGTGCCAAGCACCTGCGGGACTTCTCCGCCGCCTTCGACAAGGTCGGCTCGGGGATGAAGAAGGTCGACTCCTCCGCCTGGCGCGGTGAGGCCGGGGACACGTTCCGCGAGAAGTTCGGCGTCCACCCCTCGAAGTGGTTCCAGGCCGCCGACGCATGCGCCGCCGCCGCCTCCGCGCTGGACGCCTATGCGGGCACGGTGAAGTGGGCGCAGCAGCAGGCGCAGGAGGCCATCGAGTTGTACGCGCGTGGCAAGAGCGCGTCCGAGAAGGCCATCGGGGAGTACAACCAGAAGGTCGACGCCTACAACGCCAAGGTGCGGGCGGACCAGGACCCCGGGCCCATGCCAGGGCCGTTCCAGGACCCCGGCAGGGAGACCATCCGGCAGGCGCGAGAGAAGCTGGCCCGGGCCCGCGCCCAACGGAACACCGCCGCCGGTGACGCCGAGGCGGACGTCAGAAAGGCCCTCGCCCACGCCCCGGCGGAGCCGCCGCCGCTGGACCGCCTGACCGGCAACGTGGTCGACGGCCTCGTGGCGACCGGCGTCGAGCTCAACCACTTCGTCGGCGGTGTCGTCAAAGGCACGGCGGGCCTGGTCAGCTTCGCCCGCGGCCTGAACCCGGTCGACCCCTACAACCTGACCCACCCGGCGGAGTACCTCCAGAACATCTCCCTGACGCTCTCCGGCCTGGTCTCGACCGCGGCCCACCCCGAGCGCGCGCTGAACGCAGCGGTGGAGGGCTTCAAGAAGGATCCGTCCGAATTCATCGGCCGCCTCGTACCCGAGCTCATCGGCACGAAGGGCGCGGGGCTGGCGCGGGGTGGTCTGCGCGCTGCGGTGAGGGAGGGGATGGAGACGGGAGCGGGAGCCGCGAAGGCCGTACCCAACGGTGCGAAGGTCGCGGACGAGGCCGCCGACGCGGCGCCCAAGAGTTGGAGCGACCTCGCACGGTCCACGGACCACGTCAAGGAAAAAGCCATCCATTACGACTCCGTGGACCCACAGAAGGCCCAGGAGTTTCTGGACAGCGAATATCCGTGGTTGAAGGACGTCAACAGTACCGATACTCCTGGCTATCGAGACAACTGCAGCCATAACGTCGTCTCCGTGGACCGCAGGCTGGACGGGGTCGAGGTGAGTGCGGCGCCCAAGCTGCAGCCGGATCACATTCCCCCGGAGCAACTCGGCCTCAAAGACAGGGCCAAGGGGCACTATGACATGGTCAAGAGCTACGATGACATCATCCGAGACCTCCAGGCGCGCGGAGAGGGTTCGAGAAGCGCCGTGTACGTGAGCCGACCCGACGGCAGCGCCCACGTCTTCAATGCCGTGAACACCAAGCACGGGGTCGTTTTCCTCGACGGGCAGTCAGGAACCCTCGGAATACTGGAGAAAAATGTGTCATCGATCGGACACATTCCTTACCGCGATGGGAGCTCCTAAGTGCTGAGTCGTGACGAGGCCGTGGCGGCGGCCGCCGAATACCTGAAAACCAAGGCTTTCCCTGAGAAGCCCGATTCTGTAGTAATGCTGCCGGAAACAGCGATCCGGTTCCCTTACGGCTGGACCGTGCGCTTCGATTTCAAGGAACACATCGACACGGGCGACCCCACGCAGGCTCCGTTCACGTCGCTCATCGTGGTACCGCACGACGGCACCGATCCGCACTTCTCCCCGACCTACCTTCCGGCGGACAAGTACATGGAACTCCGCGCGACGGGTGAATGGCCCCATGGATGGCCGCCGAAGAGGGGGCACTGAGGGATGTCGAGTCCCGACCAGAGGGCAACCGCCTGGCTGAACGCCACCTACGGCGGCCTCGTGCGGCTGGCCGTCGGGCACCCCGTGCACGAAACGGCGGCCGCATGGCTGATGGCCTGCCGACCGCTGCCGCAGCCGGGGTTTCCGGAGACGCCGATGATGGCCGCGTCGGTCGTCGTCCCCAAGGACGGCGGGACCCCGTTCCACCCGGCGCCCAGTGCCCCACTCGCGGACCTGGAACCCGTGGCACCGGAAGACGCGGCTCGCCGGGTCGAGACGCAGCCCCGTCGGATCAACATCCGCGGATGTGTCGTGACTCTGCACTCCACGATCAACGGCGCCCCCTCCACGCCCCTGCCCTGGCAGCCGTCGGACGAGGCGCCCGGCTGGTGGGACCGGCTCACGCGCCGCTACTTCCCCGAATTCACGCGAGTCGGGGTCGGCGACTGGGACGACGTGATCCGGGCGGTCACACAGACCGGGCCGGACACCCGTGGCCTGGTCTGGGTCCGCCGGGAGGTCGGTGGCCACGAGGCGACCGGCAACCTGCTCTACGCGCACAACCACAAGGGACAAGTGGTTCTCCTCGACGCGCTGACCTCCTCTCTGGCCCGCCTCGACTCGTCCCTGGTCCGTGAGCTCGTGCTGCTCCGCGCGCTGCCCGGCGCGTTCACGCCGCGCCTCACCCCGTGGGAGCACGCGGCGCCCGACTTCGCCTCCGCGGTCGACAAAGCACGCCGCTGGCTTCAGGACGCCTACCACGGCGAAGTGGAGCTCCACGCTCCGACGGCGCAGGACGAGACCACGCGCGGCTGGGTCTTCTCCTGCAACACGAGCCGTTTCCTGCGCGAAGGCCACTGGCGGGACTGCATGCTCGACGCGACGGTCGTGGTCCCCAAGGACGAGGCCGCACCCTTCGGCCTGCCCAACGCCGACCCGTGGGGCTGGCTCGCCCGGTGGGACGCGGGCGGCACCGTCGGAAGCGCGGACCTACCGAAGCCACCGTCTCCCGCCCGCGCCGCGTGGTTCGAGTCGACGCTCGCCTACCTCGGCCCCGTGCTGTCCGTGTCCGAGCACCAGGACTGGGCGGCGGCGGTCGAGGCGGCTTCCGCACTGCCCGTCGCGGCACGCGCCCTGATCTGGGCTCGCCGTACGGACGGCCGGGGCCGCGAGGCCGTCGGCCAGCTGGTGAACGCGCTCCGCCTGGAGGACGGCGTCGTTCTGGTCGACGGCGCGTCGGGCGAGCCGGCCGTCCTGGACCCGACGGGAGTCCACCGGTTGCACGTCGTCCGGTACCGCTGAGGGACGTCCGGGCAGGCAGCGCCGACGAGCACCCGGCCTCCGATGGCCGGGGCGACGCGCGTCTCGCCCGGGCCGTCGGGGGGCGTCATCCCGACCGGTGGGCCGTCGCGCTACGCCCCATCCCACCGGCCGGCCCGTGCGACATGGGACCAGAGACGGGACGCGGGAAAGCGTCGGGCGGGCGATGAGTTCTGCGCCCGGTTCCGGTCTACCTTCCGGACGACACCCGGAGGAGCAGCCCCATGACCGACAGCACAACGGGCACGACCAGCCCGACCCTCGACCTCGGACCCCACGCGCAGGAACTGGCGCGCCTCGTCGCCGGCGTCACCGACGAGCAGCTGTCGGGCCCGACCCCCTGCCCCGAGTACCAGGTGCGCCACCTGCTCGGCCACCTGGCCGGGCTGGCCGTCGCCTTCCGTGACGCCGGCCGCAAGGACCTGGGTGTCACCACCGACACCAGCCCGCAGTCCGCGCTCCCGGACCTCGCGCCCGGCTGGCGTGAGGAGCTGCCCAACGTCCTCGCCGAACTGGCCGAGGCCTGGCGGGACCCGGCCGCTTGGACCGGCATGACCCGCGCCGGGGGCGTGGACCTGCCGGGCGAGATCGCGGGTCTCGTCGCCACCGACGAACTGGTCGTCCACGGCTGGGACCTGGCCCGCGCCACCGGTCAACGCTACGACCCCGACCCGGCCGCGCTCCGGGTCTGCCACGACTTCCTCGCGGCGTCCGTCGACGACCCCGACCGCGGCGCGATCTTCGGGCCCGTCGTCACGGTCGGGCCAGAGGCATCCCTGCTGGCCCGGGCGGTGGGGCTCAGCGGGCGGGATCCGGAGTGGGCGCCCCACCTGTAGAAAGCGATTGCTGTTTCTTTGCCGAAAGCATTGACGAACCCCACGCGCCCTCCTACCGTCATCGCGTCGTACTTCGTACGTCATATATGAGACGCGATACGCGAGATCCGATACGCGATCCACCGAGACGCGAGATCCGAGAGGCGCGCATGACCTCTGTGCCCACGCCGATCCCCTCCCGCACGCAGTACGTGCTGGAGGGGATCAAACACCGCATCCTCACCGGGCAGTTGACGCCGGGTCAGGCGCTGGTCGAGACGGAGCTCGCCGCGCAGTTCGGGGTGTCCAAGACCCCGGTGCGCGAGGCGCTCAAGACCCTCGCCGGGACCGGGCTGGTCGTGATGAGCCAGTACAAGGGCGTCACGGTGCGCATGGTGGACGCGGACATGGCGCGCGAGGTCTACGACGTGCGGCTGCTGCTGGAGCCCGAGGCGTTGAAGCGGGCCGTGCAGCGCGGCGCCTCCCTGGACGCCGCCCGGGACGCGCTGACCCGGGCCGCCGCCGCCACCGACACCGCCGAACGCTCCCTCGCCAACCGGGAGTTCCACCGCGCCCTGTACCTGCCCTGCGGCAACCCGCTGCTCGGCCGGATGCTCGACGAGGTCCGCGACCAAGCCGCCCTGGTCTCCGCCGTCGCCTGGGCCGCCTCGCCCTCCTGGGAGCGGGAGGCCGGCGAACACCACGAGATCCTGCGGCTCGCCCTCGACGGCGACGCAGACGGCGCGGCCCGCGCCCTCCACTCCCACATCGCGTCGTTCGTGCAGCGCGCTTTCCCCCAGGCAGCACTGGAACAGGAAGGTCAGGAATGAGCAGCGTGGCGTTCGAGACCCAGCGGGCGGCCCTGGCCGACGTGGTGGCGATCCCGGTGACCCCCTTCGCCGAGGACGGCTCCGTCGCGCCGGACACCTACCGGGCCCTGCTGCGCCGTCTGCTCGACGGTGGCATCACCACCCTCACCCCGAACGGCAACACCGGCGAGTTCTACGCCCTCACGCCCGAGGAACGCCGCCTGGTCACCGAGCTGACCATCGACGAGGCCGGGGACCGCGCCGCGATCCTCGTCGGCGTCGGGCACGACATCCCGACCGCCGTCGCCTCCGCCCGGCACGCCCGGGAGCTCGGCGCCCAGATGGTGATGGTCCACCAGCCCGTCCACCCGTACGTCTCCCAGGCCGGCTGGGTCGACTACCACCGCGCCGTCGCCGAGGCCGTGCCCGAGCTGGGCGTCGTGCCGTACATCCGCAACCCGCAGCTCACCGGCGCCCGCCTCGCCGAACTCGCCGACGCCTGCCCGAACGTCATCGGCGTGAAGTACGCCGTGCCGGACGCCGCCAAGTTCGCCGCCTTCGCCCGGGACGCGGGCCTGGAGCGGTTCGTGTGGGTGGCCGGACTCGCCGAGCCGTACGCCCCCTCCTACTTCTCCGCGGGCGCCACCGGCTTCACCTCCGGGCTGGTGAACGTCGCTCCGGCCGTCTCCCTGAACATGATCGAGGCGCTGCGCTCCGGCGACTACCCGGCCGCCATGAAGGTCTGGGAGCAGATCCGCCGCTTCGAGGAGCTGCGCGCGGCCAACGGCTCCGCGAACAACGTCACCGTCGTCAAGGAGGCCCTCGCCTCGCTCGGCCTGTGCCGCCGCGAGGTCCGCCCGCCGAGCCGGACCCTCCGGGACGACGAGCGCGCCGAGGTCGCCGCGATCGCCGCGGGGTGGTCGATATGACCGGCCGTCTGCGCCCCGAGGAGCTCAGAAGCCACCAGTGGTACGGCGTCGAGGGCCAGCTGCGCACCTGGTCGCACAACGCCCGGATGCGCCAGCTCGGCTACGAGGCCGAGGAGTACCAGGGCCGGCCGGTGATCGCCGTCCTCAACACCTGGTCCGACATCAACCCCTGCCACGTCCACCTGCGCCAGCGCGCCGAGGCGGTCAAGCGGGGCGTGTGGCAGGCCGGCGGCTTCCCGCTGGAATTCCCGGTCGCCACGCTCTCCGAGACGTACCAGAAGCCGACCCCGATGCTCTACCGCAACCTCCTCTCCATGGAGACGGAGGAGCTGCTGCGGTCGTACCCCGTCGACGCGGCGGTGCTCCTCGGCGGCTGCGACAAGTCGACGCCCGCGCTGCTCATGGGCGCCGCCTCGGCCGACGTACCGGCGCTGTTCGTGCCCGCGGGGCCGATGCTGCCGGGCCACTGGCGCGGCGAGACCCTCGGGTCCGGCACCGACATGTGGAAGTACTGGGACGAGCACCGCGCGGGCAACCTCACCGACTGCGAACTGCGGGAGCTACAGGGCGGATTGGCCCGTTCCCCCGGCCATTGCATGACCATGGGGACCGCGTCCACGATGACCGCGGCGGCGGAAGCCCTCGGCATGACGCTGCCGGGCGCCTCCTCGATCCCGGCCGTCGACTCCGGGCACGAGCGGATGGCCGCCGCCTCCGGCCGCCGTGCCGTGGAACTCGCCTGGACCGCGCTCAAGCCGTCCCGGATCCTCACCCGCGAGGCCTTCGAGGACGCCGTCACGACGGTGCTCGGGCTCGGCGGTTCCACCAACGCCGTCATCCACCTGATCGCCATGGCGGGACGCTGCCGGGTCGACCTCACCCTCGACGACTTCGACCGCATCGCCCGCACCGTGCCGGTCCTCGCCAACGTCCGGCCCGGCGGACGGACGTACCTCATGGAGGACTTCCACTTCGCCGGCGGTCTGCCCGCGTTCCTCTCGCGGATCACCGACCTGCTGCACCTGGACCGGCCCACCGTCAACGGCACCCTCGGGGAGCAGATCCAGGGCGCCGTCGTCCACGACGACGACGTCATCCGCACCCGCGAGAACCCGGTCGCCGCCGAGGGCGGGGTCGCCGTGCTGCGCGGCAACCTCTGCCCCGACGGCGCCGTCATCAAGCACATCGCCGCCGAGCCGCACCTGCTCAAGCACACCGGTCCCGCGGTCGTCTTCGACGACTACAAGACCATGCAACGCACGATCAACGACCCCGAACTGAACATCACCGCCGACAGCGTGCTCGTGCTGCGCAACGCCGGACCCAAGGGCGGCCCCGGCATGCCCGAGTACGGCATGCTGCCGATCCCCGACCGCCTGCTCAAGCAGGGCGTACGGGACATGGTCCGGATCTCCGACGCCCGGATGAGCGGCACCAGCTACGGCGCGTGCGCGCTGCACATCGCGCCCGAGTCGTACGTCGGCGGGCCGCTGGCCCTGGTCCGCACCGGTGACCCGATCACCCTGGACGTCGAGGCCAGGACCCTCCAGCTCAACGTGGACGACGAGGAGCTGGAGCGCCGGAGGGCGGAGTGGACGCCGCCGCCCGCCCGGTACGAGCGCGGCTACGGCGCGCTCTACAACGAGCAGATCACGCAGGCCGACACCGGCTGCGACTTCGAGTTCCTCGCCCGTCCGGGCCGGGTCGCCGACCCGTACGCGAGCTGAACGGCCGCACCACCCTCGCACCTCAGCACCACCCACGCACCTCAGCACGACCCGGCACGACCCTGCCCAGGAAGAAAGCGCTTCCCGCGCACGTACCGAGCACGACGTACCACGACGTACTGAGAACGGAGAACAGTCATGGCCCAAGCCGCAGCCGTGGCGAAACCGCCCGCGCCACCCCGGCGGCGCCGTGCCTCCGCCACCCCGCGCAGGCTCCCGTACCTGCTGATCGGGCCGGCCGCCCTGCTCATGCTGGGCTTCATCGCCTACCCGGTCATCAGCGTCTTCTACTACAGCCTGCAGAACTACAACCCCACCAAGCCGTGGCGGAACGGATTCGCGGGCTTCGACAACTTCGTCCACGCCTTCACGAAGGACCCGGTCTTCTGGGACACCCTGGTCTTCAGCGCCAAGTGGGTCTTCGTCGAGGTCGGACTCCAGCTGCTGTTCGGTCTCGCGCTGGCCCTCATCGTCAACCAGACCTTCGTGGGCCGGGGCCTGGGACGTGCCCTGGTCTTCTCCCCCTGGGCCGTCTCCGGCGTGCTCACCTCCGCGATCTGGGTGCTCCTCTACAACTCCCAGACCGGCATCACCCGCTACCTCGCGGACATCGGCATCGGCTCCTACGGCACGAGCTGGCTCTCGGACACCTCCACCGTCTTCCCGGCGGCGATCGTGGCCGACCTGTGGCGCGGGGTGCCGTTCTTCGCGATCCTCATCCTCGCCGACCTCCAGTCCGTGTCCAAGGACCTCTACGAGGCCGCCGAGGTCGACGGGGCCAGCCGCCTCAAGCAGTTCTGGCACATCACGCTGCCGCACCTGAAGGACGCCATCATCCTGTCCACGCTGCTGCGCGCGGTGTGGGAGTTCAACAACGTCGACCTGCTCTACACCCTGACCGGCGGCGGCCCCGCGGGCGAGACGACCACCCTGCCGCTCTACATCGCCAACACATCCGTCGACGCCCACAACTTCGGCTACGCGTCGGCCCTGACCACGGTGGCGTTCGTGATCCTGCTCTTCTGCTCGATGGTCTACCTGCGGCTGAGCAAGTTCGGAGGCGAGAGCAAGTGAGCGTCAAGGAAGCGACCAAGACGGCGCCCGCCCCCGTGCGCGCCACCCCCGCACCGCCGCGTCCGGCGAAGCGCAACCGGGCCTGGGACGAGGCACCCCGCTGGCAGATCTACCTGCCCCTGGGGATCTACCTGGTCTTCACCCTCATCCCCTTCTACTGGATCCTGCTGTTCGCCCTGCGCCCGGCCGGCTCCACGTCGCTGGTGCCCTGGCCCATGACCTTCGACCACTTCGAGAAGGTGTGGACGGAGCGCAGCTTCGGCACCTACTTCACCAACAGCGTGCTCGTCGGCATCGCCACCCTGGTCATGACGACCCTCGTCGCCCTGGCCGGCGGCTACGCCCTCGCCCGGTTCGACTTCAAGATCAAGCGGGCGTTCATGCTCGCGCTGCTCTGCTCCCAGTTCGTACCGGGCGCGCTGCTGCTGGTCCCGCTGTTCGAGATCTTCGCCGAACTGCAGATGATCAACAGCCTCGGCAGTGTCATCCTCGCCGAGACGGTCTTCCAGCTGCCGCTGTCGATGATCCTGATCAGCAACTTCATCAAGAACGTGCCGTACTCCCTGGAGGAGGCGGCCTGGGTGGACGGCTGCAACCGCATGACGGCCTTCCGGATCGTGGTGCTGCCGCTGCTGCGGCCCGGCCTGATCGCCGTCGGCTCCTTCGCCTTCGTCCACTCCTGGAACCACTTCCTGTTCGCCCTGATGTTCCTCAACAATCAGGACAAGCAGACCATCCCGGTCGGCCTGAACACTTTGATGAGTGCGGACAGCGTCGACCTGGGCGCCCTGGCGGCGGGCGGCATCATCGCGGCCGTGCCGGTCGTGGTCGTCTTCGCCTTCATCCAGAAGTGGCTGATCACCGGCTTCAGCGCGGGGGCGGTGAAGGGATGAGACCCGGACGACTGGCCGTCACGGCGGGCCTGCTGGGGGTGCTCTGCGTCCCCGCGCACGCGGAGGCCCGCGACCTCGGCCGCGACACCCTCCCCGCGAACGACGGCTGGGCCTCCGAAGGACGGGGCACCACCGGAGGCGCGGCCGCCGACGCCGACCACGTCCACACGGTGACCGACCGCGCCGGGCTCGTCCGCGCCCTGGACGGCGGCAGCGACACCCCGAAGATCATCCAGATCGCCGGGACCATCGACGCCAACACCGACGACGACGGCGACCGCCTGGACTGCGTCGACTACGCCACCGGCGGTTACAGCCTGAAGAAGTACCTCGCCGCCTACGACCCGCGCACCTGGGGCGCCGCCAAGCCCAGCGGGCCGCAGGAGGAGGCCCGCCAGGCCTCCGCCGCGCGGCAGGCCGAGCGGATCGTGCTGCCCGTCGGCTCCAACACCACGATCGTCGGCCTCGGCGACTCGGCGGTCCTGAAGGGTGCGAGCCTCCAGGTGCGCGACGCGGACAACGTGATCATCCGCAACCTCGAACTGCGCGACGCCTACGACTGCTTCCCCGTGTGGCAGCCCAACACCGGCGGCCTCGGCGACTGGAAGGCCGCCTACGACAACCTCTGGCTGGCCGGCGCCACCCATGTGTGGGTCGACCACATCACCGCCTCCGACCGGGGCCACCCCGACGCGAAGGAACCCACCCACTTCGCCCGCAACTACCTCCGCCACGACGGCCTGCTCGACATCACCAACGGCTCCGACCTCGTGACCGTCTCCTGGAGCCGGTTCGCCGACCACGACAAGGCGATGCTCATCGGCAACGGCGACACCGCCACCGGCGACCGCGGGAAACTCCGCGTCACCCTGCACCACAACGCCTTCGAGTCGGTCGTCCAGCGCGCCCCGCGCGTCCGCTTCGGCCAGGTCCACGTCTACAACAACCGCTACGACATCACCGGCGACGACTACCGCTACTCCCTGGGCGTCTCCACCGAGTCCAGGATCCACGCCGAGAACAACGCATTCCACGCGCCCGGCCACGTGGAGGTCGCCGACCTCGTCAAGAGCTGGAACGGCAGCGCCCTGCAGCAGAGCGGCACGCTCTTCAACGGCTTCCCGGTTGACCTGCTCATGATCTACAACGCCTACAACTCCGGCAGCGAGCGCGACCTGACGGCCGACGTCGGCTGGACGCCCGTCCTGCACGGCCCGATCGACAGCGCCGCCACGGCCGACCGGGCGGTGGCCCGCGGCGCGGGAGCGGGGAGGATCCCATGACCGGCCGCATGATCGACGCCATGAACACACCTGTGCCCGTCGTCCTCGCCGGTGCCCGCGGTCACGGCCGCTGGCACGTGGAGAACATCCGCCGGCTCCAGAAGAAGGGCCTCGTCCGGCTGGTCGGGATCTGCGAGCTGACGCCGCTGGCAGAGGACGAACTCGGCGACCTCGGCACCCCCGAGCAGTCCGCCGACTTCGGTGCCCTGCTGGACTCCACCGGCGCCCGGATCGCGGTGATCTGCACGCCGATCCCGACCCACACCGACCTCGCGCTCACCGCGGCCGAACGGGGCGTGCACCTCCTCCTGGAAAAGCCGCCCGCGCCCTCGTACGCGGAGTTCCGCCGGATGGCCGACGGGGTCGCCGCGGCCGGAGTCGTCTGCCAGATCGGCTTCCAGTCACTGGGCTCGCACGCCCTGACCGCCATCCGCGAACTGGTCGACCAGGGCGCGATCGGGCAGCTGGTCGGGCTCGGCGGAGCCGGTGCCTGGGTGCGGGACGAGGACTACTTCCGGCGGGCCCCCTGGGCGGGCAAGCGGCGGATGAACGGCGTCGACGTGATCGACGGGGCCCTGACCAACCCCCTCGCGCACGCCGTCGCCACCGCGCTCGCCCTCGGCGGCAGCACCCGCGCCGAGGACGTCACCGATATCGAGACCGAACTGCTGCGCGCCAACGACATCGAGTCCGACGACACCTCCTGCGTGCGGATCACCACCGCGCAGGGCCACCCGGTCACCGTCGCCGCGACCCTGTGCGCCGAGCGGGCGGACGAGCCGTACGTGCTGGTGCACGGCAGCAGCGGCCGCATCACCTTCTGGTACAAGCAGGACCGCGTGCTGCTCCAGCGCGCGGGGCACGGCCCGGAGGAGTTCGAGCACGGCCGCACCGACCTGCTGGAGAACCTCGTCGACCACCTCACCACCGGCGCCGACCTGCTCGTCCCGCCGGACGGGACCGGCGCCTTCATGAAGGTCGTGGAGGCCATCCGCACCGCTCCCGACCCGGCGCCGCTGCCGGACGGCGCCTGGCACCGGATCCCCGGCGAGAACCGCCGGGTGGTGCCCGGCATCGACGGGCTCGTCGCGGCCGCCGCCGACACCCTCTCCCTCTACTCCGAGCTCGGCGCCCCCTGGGCACTGAACGCGGAGCACCTGTCGAAAGAGGTGAGCACCAGATGAGCAGCAGCGACACCGCGGTCCTGCGCGTCGCGGGCCGACCGGTCGGCCGGTACGTCACCCGGCCCGAGCTGCCGGACCGGCTCTCCCCACGGCCCTATCTGCACCCCGTCACCACCCTGGCCGGCACGGCGGTCACCGAACTGAGCCCCGCCGACCACGCACACCACCTCGGCGTCGGTGTCGCCGTTCCCGACGTCGAGGGGTTCAACTTCTGGGGCGGACGCACCTACGTCCGCGACCAGGGCCCGACCGAGCTGGACAACCACGGCTCCCAGCGGCACATCGCCTTCCAGCTGCGCGACCCGGACGGCTTCGTGGAGGAGCTGCGCTGGGTCGCCGCGGGCGGCGAGCTGCTGCGCGAGCGCCGCACGGTCGCGGCCACCGAACTCACCGACCAGGCCTGGGCGCTGGACCTCACCTTCTCCCTCACCAACGTCACGAAGGCACCACTGTCGATCGGCAGCCCCGCGACCAACGGCCGCCCGGGCGCGGCCTACGGCGGCTTCTTCTGGCGGGCCCGCAAGGAGGCCGCCGCGCCGGAGGTCTTCACGGCCGACACCGAGGGCGAGGCCGGGGCGCACGGCAGGCGCGCCGACTGGCTCGCCCTGGCCGGGGCGGGCTGGACGCTGGTCTTCGCCGGGGCCACCGAACAGACCCGGCGCGACCCGTGGTTCGTGCGCACCGAGGAGTACCCCGGCGTCGGCTCCTCGCTGGCGTACGACGAGCGGTTGCCGATCCCGCCGGGCGAGACCGTCGTCCGCCGGATCGTCACCGTCGTCGCCGACGGCCGCCTCGGCCGGGACGCCGCCGCGGCCCTCGTACGGAAGGCGGTGAGCCCGTGACCGCCGAGACGTCCCCGGGCACCTACACCAACCCCGTCCTCGACGCCGACTGGTCCGACCCGGACGTCGTGCGCGTCGGCGACGACTTCTACCTGACCGCCTCCAGCTTCGGCCGCGCCCCCGGCCTGCCCCTGCTGCACTCCCGGGACCTGGTCCACTGGACCCTGGTCGGCCACGCCCTCGAACGCCTCGAACCGGCGGCGGCGTTCGCCACGCCCCGGCACGACTGCGGCGTCTGGGCCCCGTCCCTCCGCTACCACGACGAACGCTTCTGGATCTTCTGGGGCGACCCCGACCAGGGCATCTTCCAGGTCAACGCCCCCCGGATCAGGGGCCCCTGGACCCGCCCGCACCTGCTGAAGGCGGGCAAGGGCCTGATCGACCCCTGCCCCCTGTGGGACGAGGAGACCGGCGAGGCCTACCTGGTCCACGCCTGGGCCAAGTCCCGCTCCGGCGTCAAGAACCGGCTCACCGGCCACCGGATGCGCCCCGACGGCACCGAACTCCTCGACGAGGGCAAGGTGATCGTCGACGCCGACCGCATACCCGGCTGGTTCACCCTCGAAGGACCCAAGCTCTACCGGCACGACGGCTGGTTCTGGATCTTCGCCCCGGCCGGGGGAGTGGAGACCGGCTGGCAGGGCGCCTTCCGCTCGCGCGGCTTCTTCGGGCCGTACGAGGAGCGGATCGTCCTGGAGCAGAAGGACACCGACGTCAACGGCCCTCACCAGGGCGGCTGGGTGCGGACCCCGTCCGGCGAGGACTGGTTCCTGCACTTCCAGCAGCGCGGCCCCTACGGCCGGGTCGTCCACCTCCAGCCGATGCGCTGGGGCCAGGACGGCTGGCCCGTGCTCGGGAACGACGGCGCCCCCGTCACCGCACACCGCCGCCCCGCCCTGCCGCCGCAGCCGCCCGCCGCGCCGGCCACCGACGACGACTTCCCCGGCGGACGGTTCGGCCGCCAGTGGCAGTGGACGGCCAACCCCGGTGACGGCTGGGCCACCCAGCACTCCGGGGACGGACTCCGGCTGACCTGCGTCCGCTCGGCCGACGCCCACGACCTGCGCAGACTCCCGAACGTCCTCACCCAGCGGCTGCCCGGCAAGCCCTGCGCGGTCGAGGTGGAGCTGCGGCTCGACAGCGACGAGCCCGGGGCGCGGGCGGGGCTCGCGGTGCTCGGGGACGCGTTCTCCTGGATCGGGCTCCAGCGGGGCGCCGACGGGGCCGTGCACCTCGTGCACCGGTTCGCGGAGGGCGTCGCCGAACGGGAGCGGGACGCCGACCACGCCCGGCTCGCCCCCGACGGCCGGGCCCGGCTGCGGATCGAGATCGGCGCGGGAGCGCGCTGCCGCTTCTCGGCCGACACCGGCGACGGCTTCCGGCCGTCCGGCCCGGTCTTCGCCGCCACCCCCTGGCGCTGGGTCGGCGCCCTGCTCGGCCTGTTCGCCCTCGCGCCCGCCGGAGGCGGGCACGCCGGAGCCGCGACCTTCACGCGGTTCAGAGTCACGCCCGCATAAGTCACCCTCGTACGCCTGTGGGGAGCCGCAATGACGCACTTCCGGAGCAAGCGCTTGCCGGGACCGGGGCACGGCAAGGTCGTGGCCACCGTGCTCGGCCTCGTCGCCGCGCTGGGGCTCGGGGCGATCGGTGACGCGCAGGCGGCGGCGCCCGCACCGCAGGCCGCGCCCGCCGCCGACCGCTGGACCGACCGGCCCCACGGCTTCGCCTCCCTCGCCGGCGGCACCACCGGCGGGGCGGGCGGCAAGGTCGTCACCGTCACCGACCAGGCCGCGCTGGCGAAGTACGCGGCGGCCGAGGAGCCGTACGTCATCCGCGTCAAGGGATCGCTGGACATGGACCCCTTCGGCACGGAGATACCCGTCGCCTCGGACAAGACCATCATCGGCGTGAGCGACACCGCCGAGATCGTCCACGGCGGCTTCACCCTCGATGCCGGCACGCACAACGTCATCATCCGCAACCTCACCATCCGCGACACGGCCATCGAGGGCAACTGGGACTGCAAGGACACCGACTACGACGGCATCCGCCTCGACACCGCCCACCACGTGTGGATCGACCACATACGGTTCTCGCGGATCTGCGACGGCCAGCTCGACATCCGCAAGGACAGCGAGTACGTCACCGTCTCCTCCAACCAGTTCACCGACAACAACAAGACCTTCGGCATCGGCTGGACCCCGAACGTCAAGACCCAGATCACCGTCGACCACAACTGGTTCCGGAACACCAAGCAGCGCAACCCGTCCGCCGACAACTGCGCCTACGCGCACCTCTACAACAACTACCTGTCCTCGCAGCTGTCCGACGGCGACCCCGTGTGGACGTACGGGAACTGGGCGCGCGGCCGGACGAAGATGGTCGTCGAGAACAGCTACTACGACGGCGTCCAGCATCCCTACCAGGCCGACGCCACCGCCGAGCTGGTGCAGCGCGGGTCGGTCCTGAGGAACACGACGGGCCGGCACGACGCCTGGGGCACGGCGTTCGACCCGCGCGCGTTCTACGCCTACCGGCTCGACCCGGCCGCGGCCGTGCCCGCGCTGGTGAAGCGGTTCTCCGGACCGCAGAAGCGGATCGGCGGACCGGTCACGCTCCACGTCCCGGGCGACTACCCGACCGTGCAGGCCGCCGTGGACGCCGTGCCCGACGGCAACGACGTGCCGGTGCGGATCGCCGTCGCGCCGGGCACCTACCGCGAGAAGGTGCTCATCCCGGCGGGCAAGCCGCACATCGAGCTGCGCGGCACCGGACGGCACCGCTCCGACACCGTCATCGTCTTCGACACGCCCGCCGAGTACGGGGGCTCGACGGGGAGCGCCACCGTCCGGATCGCCGCGAACGACATCACGGCACGCCACCTCACCTTCAGCAACGACTTCGACGAGGCCGCGCACGAGCTGAAGGGCGAGCAGGCGCTTGCCATGAAGACGACCGGCGACCGGATCGTCTTCGACGACACGGCGTTCCTCGGCAACCAGGACACGCTGATGACCGACAGCCCCAAGCTGACCACCGTCAGCCGGGTCTACGTCCGCGACTCCTACATCGAGGGCGACGTCGACTTCGTCTACGGACGGGCCACCACCGTGATCGAGCGGTCGGTGATCCGGGCGCTGAGCCGGGGCTCGGACACGAACAACGGCTACATCACCGCGGCTTCGACCTGGAAGGGCAACCCGTACGGGTTCCTGATCACCAGGTCGAGGATCGTCAGTGACGCCCCCGCCGGGACGTTCCACCTCGGCAGGCCCTGGCACCCGGGCGGTGAACCGGACGCGATCGGCCAGGTGCTGATCCGGGACACCGAACTGCCCGCCGCGATCAAAAGCTCTCCGTGGACCGACATGAGCGGGTTCTCGTGGAAGGACGCGAGGTTCGCCGAGTACCGCAACCACGGAGCGGGCGCGACGGTCACCGCCGACCGTCCGCAGCTGAGCCACCAGGAGGCGCGGTCCCACACCGTCGCCGCCTACCTGAAGGGCACGGACGACTGGGCGCCCCACGCCCACCACTGACCCCCCACACCCACACAGTTCGCTGGATCCAGAAGAAGAGAGCCGACCAATGAAGATCAGCAATCGAACCAGCAGCAGAGGCGGGCGCCGGACCTCGGCCGCCGTCGCCCTGGGGGCCGTGCTCGCGCTGACCGCGACCGCATGCGGCGACGACGGCAGCGGGGCGGGCGGCGACAAGGGCTCCGAGGGAAGCGGCAAGGGCAAGATCGTCTTCTGGGACAACAACGGCGGTGTCCGCACCGAGATCTGGAAGGAGGTCATCGCCGACTTCGAGAAGGCCCACCCGGACATCAAGGTCGAGTACGTCGGGATCGCCTCCACCGAGTACCAGTCCAAGGTCGACACCGCCCTCCAGGGCGGCGGCCTGCCGGACGTCGGCGGCGTGGGCGCGGCGATGCTCGCCGGGTTCGCCGCGCAGGGCGCGCTGGAGCCGCTCGACGACCGGCTCGCCAAGTCGTCGCTGAACGGCAAGCTCAACAAGGACATGGTCGAGTCGCTGAAGGCCGCCGGCGGCGGTGACGACAAGCTGTACTCGATCCCGACCTCCGCGAACAACGGTGTGCTGTACTACCGCACCGACCTGTTCAAGAAGGCCGGCCTGGAGGAGCCGACCACCTGGGACCGGTTCTTCACGGCCGCCGACAAGCTCACGAACAAGGGCAAGAACGAGTTCGGCTACACCATCCGGGGTGGCGCGGGCTCCATCGCCCAGGCGCTGGACGCGATGTACGGGCAGTCCGGTATCACCTCGTTCTGGGATTCCAGTGGTGAGAAGACCACGGTCAACGACCCGAAGAACGTGGCCGCGCTGGAGAAGTACGCGAAGCTGTACAAGAGGGTCACTCCGGCCGCCGACCTCAACAACGACTTCACGAAGATGGTCGCGCAGTGGGACTCCGGCACGATCGGGATGCTGAACCACAATCTCGGGTCGTACCAGGACCATGTGAAGGCGCTCGGGGTCGACAAGTTCCGCGGTATTCCGCAGCCGACCGGGCCCGGCGGGAAGCGGGTGCAGGTCTCCAACCCGGTGGACGGGCTCGGGCTGTTCAAGAGCTCGAAGAACAAGGAGGCCGCCTGGAAGTTCATCGAGTTCGCCACGTCCAAGGCGGAGAACTCGAAGTTCAACGAGGCGGCGGGGCAGGTGCCGTCGAACACGGACGCGGCGCAGGACGCGTGGATCGCGAAGGCCGAGCCCACGAAGCTGGCGGCGCAGGCGTTGTCGGACGGGACGACGACGATCGTGCAGCTGCCGTACTACCTGCCCGACTGGAACACCATTTCCAAGGCCGACAATGAGCCGAACTTCCAGAAGGTGCTGCTCGGGAAGATGAGTGCGAAGGAATTCCTGGACACGATGGCTGAGCAGTTGAACACCGCGCAGGAGGAGTGGAACCAGCAGAACGGTTGATTGCCGGGTCTCGCCGTGGGACGGCCTGTGGTGTGCGGGCTGCGGGCCGTCCCTGGCTGGTCGCGCAGTTCCCCGCGCCCCTCAGGGCGTGGAACCAACCCCTTCCTGAAAGGAACTCTGCGTGTCTCTCAGTCGTAGACAAGTGGCTGTCGCCGGAATGGCCGCGGTGCCTCTCGCACTGTCCGTCGGCGGTACCGCGCACGCGCGTGGTCGCCGCACCCTCCACATCGCCGGTGACTCCACCGCCGCCCAGAAATACGCCAACGCCGCGCCCGAGACCGGGTGGGGAATGGCGCTGCCGTTCTTTCTCCGCAAGGATCTCTTCGTCGCCAATCATGCGGTGAACGGGCGGAGTTCGAAGAGCTTCGTCGACGAGGGGCGGCTCGATGCCGTTTTCTCCGTGATACGGCCCGGGGATTTCCTTCTCATCCAGTTCGGTCACAACGACGAGAAGAAGGAGGACCCCACCCGCTACACCGAGCCCTGGTCGACGTATCAGCAGTATCTGCGGAGGTACGTCGAGGGGGCCCGGGCCCGGGGGGCGCGGCCGGTGCTGGCCACGTCCGTGGAGCGGCGCAGGTTCGACGCCGCCGGAAAGGCCCTGCCCACGCACGGGGAGTACCCGGCGGCCATGCGGGCGCTCGCCGCCGAGGAGGGGGTGGCGCTGCTCGACCTCCAGACGCTGTCGCTCGCCCGGTGGCAGGAGCTGGGGCCCGAGGCGACGAAGACGTACTTCAACTGGACCGCGACCGAGCAGGACAACACGCACTTCAATCCGCCGGGAGCCATCGAGGTGGCCCGGCTCGTGGCGCGGGAGCTGCTGCGGACCAGGGTGCTCGGGCCGCGCGATGTGCGGCGGCTGGACGAGCGGATCCCCGAGTCCTGGATCACCTGGCCGGAAGCCGCCGCGTAACGGAGAGCACCGTCCCCGACGAGAGAAGAGAGCCGCACCATGAACGTTCGGAAGTGTCATGATCATGTCATTGTGAGAGCCGTCGTGCTGGCCGGCTGCACCGCGCTCGTGCTGTCCCTGACCGGCACCGGCGCGCAGGCCCAGCCGCGGGACGTGGCCCGGCAGACGCTCGGGGCCACCGACGGGTGGGGCGCGTACGGCACCGGGACCACGGGCGGCGCCCGGGCCGACGCCGAGCACGTCTACACCGTCACCACCTGGGAGCAGTTCAGGGCCGCCCTGAAGGACGGCGGGTCCGCGCCCAAGATCATCAAGGTGAAGGGGATGATCGACGCCGTCTCCGAGGGCTGCGACGCGTTCGCGGCCGAGGGGTACGACTTCCGGAAGTACCTCGCCGCCTACGACCCCGCCGTGTGGGGCCACGACAAGCCGGTCAGCGGTGAGCAGGAGGACCTGCGGGCCGCGTCCGCCGCCAACCAGGACAAGACCATCAAGGCGAACGTGCCCGCCAACACCACGATCATCGGCGTGGGCAAGGGATCGGGCATCCTCGGCGGCAGCCTGCAGATCAAGGGCGTCGACAACGTCATCGTCCGCAACCTCACCTTCGAGGCGCCGGTCGACTGCTTCCCGCAGTGGGACCCGACCGACGACAACAAGACCGGCGCCTGGAACTCCGAGTACGACGGCATGGTCGTCTACGGCTCCACCCACGTGTGGATCGACCACAACACGCTCACCGACGGCCGCTACCCGGACAGCTCCCTGCCGTCGTACTTCGGCAAGACCTACCAACAGCACGACGGGCTCCTCGACATCGTGCGCGGCTCCAACCACGTGACCGTGTCCTGGAACTCCTTCAACGACCACGACAAGACCATGCTGATCGGCAACAGCGACAGCGCCACCGCCGACGACACGGGCAAACTGAAGGTCACGCTGCACCACAACCGCTTCGAGGGCATCGTCGAGCGGGCCCCGCGGGTGCGGTTCGGGCAGGTCGACTCGTACAACAACCACTTCGTGGTCACCAAGGCCCAGAAGTGGGGCTACGTCTACGGCATCGGCAAGGAGTCCCGGCTCGTCGCCGAGCACAACGCGTTCACGCTGGCCGAGGGCATCAGCCCGGCGAAGATCCTCAAGAAGTGGAGCGAGGCGCCCGTCACCGCGAACGGCAACGTCGTGGGCGGCAAGGCCGTCGACCTGATCGCCGTGCACAACGCGGAGATCCCCGGGGAGACGCTCCAGTCCGGTGCCGGCTGGACCCCGACCCTGCGGGCGGGCGTCGATCCCGCGAAGGCCGTCCCGGGCATCGTCGGCGCCCGGGCGGGCGCCGGACGCGTGTGCTGACCTGACCCGCTCGCGAAACGGGCCGGGGCGGCCCGCATCGCACCTCCCGCCCCGGGGGTGCGCCCGCCCCGGCCCTTCCCCACCCCGTATCAGCCGCACCGCGAAGGAGCAGCCGCATGCCCTCGCAGCACCGTCGTTCCCTCACCCGCCGCGGGTTCCTCGGCGCGGGCGCCGCGGCCGGCGCCGCCCTCGGCCTCGCCCCCGGCCCCGCGCGGGCCGCCGCCCGCCCCCACCCGTTCGGCCGCCACGGCTCACCGGCCGCCCGACTGAACCCCAAGACGCTCTACGTCCACCCCGGCGGCGCCGGTGACGTCACCACGGTCCGGGACGCCGTGGCAGCGGCGAACGGCAGCGGGTACACCCTCGTCATCGCCCCGGGCGTCTACCGGCAGACCGTCGCCGTCGACCGGGCCCGCACGGAGATGACCTGGATCGGGGCGAGCGAGGACCCCCGGGACGTCGTGATCGTCTACGACAACGCGGCCGGGACCCCCAAGCCCGGCGGCGGCACCTACGGCACCACCGGCTCCGCCACCACCACCCTGCAGGCCGACGGCTTCACCGCCCACCGGATCACCTTCGCCAACGACTGGCTGCGCGCCGACCACCCCGGCATCACAGGCACCCAGGCCGTCGCCCTCAAGGTCCAGGGCGACCGGTCCGCCTTCCACCACTGCCGGTTCCTCGGCCACCAGGACACCCTGTACGCCGACTCGATGGCCCTCGGCACCTTCGCCCGCCAGTACTTCGCGCACTGCTACGCCGAGGGCGACGTCGACTTCGTCTTCGGCCGGGGCACCGCCGTCTTCGAGCACTGCCACTTCCGGACCCTGGACCGGACCGACCTGTCCGGCGCCCCGTACGGTTTCGTCTTCGCGCCGTCGACCGCCGGGGCCAATCCGCTCGGCTACCTGGTGACCAGGAGCCGCGTCAGCAGCGAGGCCCCCGACGGCTTCTACAAGCTGGCCCGGCCCTGGGTGCCCAGCTCCGACAACACCGCCCGGCCCATGCTCACCGTCCGGGACTCCTGGCTCGGCCCGGGCATCGACGCGGTCGCGCCCTACGCCACCATGTCGAACTCCCATCCCTGGCAGTCGATGCGGTTCGCCGAGTACCGCAACACCGGCCCTGGCGCCCGCATCACGGTTCCCGAGAACCGGCCCCAACTCACCGCCGAACAGGCCCGGTCCGCCACCCGCGCCGCCCACCTCGGCGACTGGGAGCCGTGGAAGGAGACCTGCTGATGCACCGGCGCACCCTGCTCACCGGATTCGCCGGCGGACTGGTCGCCGCCGGTGCCGCACCCGCCTTCGCCGCGGCCGACCGCCGCATCCTGCACGTCCGGCCCGGCGACTCCGTCCAGGCCGCGGTGGACGCGGTGGACGGGCCGGGCTGGACGATCGTCGTGCACCCGGGGACGTACCGCGAGGTGGTGAAGGTCCCGGCCCGGGCGGTCGGGCTCTCCCTCCGGGGTCTCACCCGGGACCCCCGCGACACCGTCATCGTGTACGACAACGCCAACGGCACGCCCAAGCCGGACGGTTCGGGCACCTACGGCACGGCGGGTTCCGCCACCTTCACCTCGGCGGCCCCCGGGCTGACCGTCCGCGACCTGACCCTGGCCAACGACTGGCTGCGCGCCGACCACCCCGAGATCACGGGCACGCAGGCCGTGGCGGCGTACACGTACGGCGACCGGACCCGCTTCGAGAACGTCCGGCTCCTGGCCCACCAGGACACCCTCTTCGTGGACACCACCGCCCTGGACGCCTTCGACCGGCAGTACTTCCGGCACTGCCACATCGAGGGCGACGTCGACTTCGTCTTCGGACGGGCGACGGCCGTGTTCGAGGAGTGCCACTTCCGCACCCTCGCGCGGGACGTGGACTTCACGCCCAAGGGCATGGTGTTCGCCCCCTCCACGGCCCGGGCGAACCCGTACGGCATCCTCGCCGTCCGCTGCCGCATCACCTCCGGGGCCGAGGACGGGGCGTACAAGCTGGCCCGGCCCTGGGTGCCGTCGTACGAGACCACGGCCCGGCCGTCGCTGGTCGTGCGCGAGACCCGGATCGGGCCGGGCATCGACGCGGTGGCCCCCTACACGAACATGCGGGAGGCCCACCCCTGGCAGTCCATGCGGTTCGCCGAGTACCGGAACACGGGCCCGGGAGCCGCCGTCCCTGTGCCGGAGAACCGGCCCCAGCTCACCCGTGACCAGGCCCGGTCGCAAACCAAGGAGACCTACCTCGGCGACTGGCGGCCCGGTGCGTAGGGCCGCCGCCGCCCTGCTGGGCGTGTGCCTGCTCTGGCCGGCCCCGCCGGCCTCCGCCGCCGAACACGCCCCCGTCGGCTGGGCCTCGACGGGCTCCGGCACCACCGGCGGGGCGGGCGGTCGGACCTGGACGGTGGACACCCGCGCCGAACTCGAGGAGGCCCTCGCGAACGGCGGCGAACCCACCGCGCCCAAGGTGATCCGGGTCGTCGGCGACATCGACGGCCACGAGAGCGACGACGGCTCCCTGCTCGGCGAGCAGGACTACGCACCCGGATACGACCTCCACAAGTACATGTCCTGCTTCGGGGAGGACGGCTCCGCCTGGTCCGACACCCGCTTCGACCACTGCAAACAGCAGCGGCAACTGCGCCAGACCGGATCGAACAGACAGAAGGCGCAGATCCAGCTGACCGTGCCGAGCAACACCACGCTCGTCGGCGCCGGCCGCGACGCCCGGCTGCTCGGGGTGTTCCTGACCGTCAACACCGGCCGGAACATCATCGTGCGCAACCTGCACCTGGAGGCACCCGTCGACCACTTCACCAGCTGGTCCCCGGACGACGGCACGCACGGCAGCTGGAACGCCCGCTTCGACGCGCTCACCGTCATCACCGGCAAGCACCTCTGGATCGACCACTGCACCTTCACCGACGGCCGGTTCCCCGACCGCGAGGCGCCCCTCGGCTTTCATGGCGAGCGCGTGCAGCGGCACGACGGGCTGCTGGACATCGAGGACGGCTCCGACTTCGTCACCGTCTCCGACAGCCGGTTCGAGGACCACGACAAGGCGATCCTGGTCGGCTCCGGCGACGGACGCGGCGACCGGGACCGGGGACACCTCAAGGTGACCTTCGCCCGCAACCTCTTCGACGGCCTCACGCAGCGCGCCCCACGCGTCCGCTTCGGGCAGGTGCACGTCGTCAACAACGTCCACCGGGGACGGCCCCCGCTCTACGCCCTGGGCGTCGGCGTGGAGTCCGCGCTCTTCTCCGAGCGCAACGTCTTCCGGTACCCGGGAGCCGGACCGTCCGTCGCGCTCGCCGCGTACGGGGGCGAGCGGTTCCACGACACCGGCTCCTGGTTCAACGGCCGGCCCGCCCGCCTGGACGCCGTGGCGAGCGGACTGGGCCTGGACAGCGACGTCGGCTGGGACCCCGCCGACGTGTACGACCACCGTGCCCTGACGTCGCCGTCGGCGGTCGAGCGGTACGTGCTGCGGCACGCCGGAGCGGGGAGGCCGGATGGACGCCCATGAGCCGCTGGGGCGGCGCGGGTTCGTGGTCGGGGCCGGTGCGGCCCTGCTGGCGGGGGGAGCGGTGAGCGGGGCGGAGGCGGCGGTCGTCGACGGCCCGCTGCCCGACTTCCACCCGGCGCTGAAGAACGCCCTGACCTTCCCGCTCGCCTGGGGCCGGTCCCCGATCCGCGACTTCCGCGCCTGGCGGCGTGCCGCCCGGGCCACGGTCGAGGAGCACCTCCTCGTCGAGCGGCAGGACCGCACGCCGTACGCGCCCGAGTTCGGCGACCGCTCCCCGGGGGACGGCTTCACCCGGGAGTCGGTGACCGTCTCCCTCACCCGCTACGAGCGCGTACGGGGCGCCCTGCTCACCCCGCACGGCCGCGGTCCCTTCCCGGCCGTGCTGCTCCTGCACGACCACGGCGCCCGGTTCGACATCGGCAAGGAGAAACTCGTCCGGCCCTGGTACGACGACACCCGCCTCGCCTCCGCCTCGGCCTGGGCCGACAAGTACTTCAGCGGGCGGTTCGTCGGCGACGAGCTGGCCCGGCGGGGCTATGTGGTGCTGTGCCTGGACGCGCTCGGCTGGGGCGACCGCGGGCCCCTCGCCTACGAGCAGCAGCAGGCCCTGGCGTCCAACTTCCTCAACCTCGGCTCCTCGCTTGCCGGGCTCATGGCCCGGGAGGACGAGCGGGCCGCCGCCTTCCTGGCGGGGCTCGACCGGGTGGACGCCCGGCGGGTCGCGGCCGTCGGCTTCTCCATGGGCGCCTACCGCGCCTGGCAGACCGCCGCCCTCAGCGACCACGTCGCGGCCGCCGCGAGCGTCTGCTGGATGACCGGCCTGAAGGAGATGATGGTGCCCGGCAACAACACGCTGCGCGGGCAGTCGGCGTACTACATGCTCCACCCCGGGCTCGCCCGGCACCTCGACATCCCCGACGTGGCGAGCATCGCGGCCCCCCGGCCGATGCTGTTCTTCCACGGCGGACTCGACACGCTGTTCCCGGCCGAGGGCGTACGGGTCGCCGAGGACAAGCTGCGTGCCGTCTGGCGGGCGCGGAACGCCGAGGACCGGATACGGACGAAGACGTGGCCGGAGTTCGGCCACGTCTTCACCGACCGGATGCAGGACGAGGTCTTCAGGTGGCTCGACGACGTCCTGTGAGGCTCACCGCCGTACCGGCTTGATCCCCTCCAGCGTCGGGGTCACCGGCTTGATGGTGCCGTCGGCCGCGAACTCCATGCGGTCGATGGTCGTCTCGCGGTGCATGCCGTCGCCGCCCGGGCGGCCGGGCCCGTTGAGGGCGAAGCGGTGGTAGACGGCGTACCAGTCGTCGGTGCCGGGGGCGTTCACCACCGAGTGGTGACCGGTGCCGAGGATGCCGTACTCGGGCCGCTTCTCCAGGATCGTGCCGCGCTTGGTCCACGGGCCGAGCGGGGACGGTCCCGTCGCGTACGCCACGTGGTAGTTCTCGCTGCGCGTGTCGTCCTCCGACCACATGAAGTAGTACGTGCCCTTCCGCTTGATCACGAAGGAGCCCTCGCGGAAGTTGGCCGGGGTGATGTCCTTCACCTGCGAGGCGTCGTACGACACCATGTCGTCGTTCAGCGGGACGACGTACCCGTGGCCGTTGCCCCAGTACAGGTACGCCTTGCCGTCGTCGTCCGTGAAGACCGACGGGTCGATCATCTGGCCCTTCAGGGCACCGCCCTTGGCGACCAGCGGCTTGCCGAGCGCGTCCTTGAAGGGGCCGGCGGGGGAGTCGGCCACCGCCACGCCGATCTGCTGCTCGGCGCAGAAGTAGAAGTAGTACTTGCCGTTCCGCTCGGCGATCGCGGGCGCCCAGGCGTACTTGTCGGCCCAGGTCACGTCCGGCCCGAGGTCGAGGATGACGCCGTGGTCCTTCCAGTGGACCAGGTCCTTCGACGAGTACGCCTTGAACTTCGTGCCGCTCCAGCCCTGGAAGCCGTCCGTCGTCGGGTAGATCCAGTACCTGCCGTTGAGGTAGTGGACGTCGGGGTCGGCGTTCAGGCCGGGCAGCATGGGGCTGCGGGTGCGGACCGCCTCGACCGTCCAGGTGCGCTTGGTGCCGTCGGCCGCCGTCACGGTGTACTTCTGCGGTGTGCGGAAGTCGCGCCGGGTGCCGGACTTCGGGCTCAACGTCGCGCCCTTGCCCACCCACAGCTTCGGGGCGAGGCCGCGCAGATCGGCGTCGGGCTCCATCGGCAGGACGACCTTCGAGGCGCTGTCCGTGACGATCGCGTAGCCCTTCTGGTGCTTCGCCGTCGCGTCCACCACCGAGGTGGGCGTCGACGGGTACGCGGCCAGCAGGCGGTCGTACTCCTCCTGCGTCACCGGCAGGACCGTGCCGTGCCGCGGGCTCGCCGGGAGCTGGTAGTTCGTCGACGGGGTCCACTTGCCGGAGGCGAGGTCGGTGGTCTCGAAGGGGAGGTAGCCGCGGCCGCCGTACTCGTCGATGAACAGGTACCACTTCTTCTCGGTGTTCGACTTGAACACCGTCGGGCCCTCACCGCGGTCCATGGCGCCCTTGCCGATGCAGTCCGCCACGAAGTCGTACTTCGTCGAGGTCAGGGAGGTCGACTTCTCCCCGGTGATGAACTTCGAGCAGGGGCTGGAGGAGCTGGGGTCCCGCTCGTCCTTGGTGTAGCGGTAGTACTCGTCCTTGTACTTCACGACCGTGGAGTCGATCACCGAGTAGCCCGGGTCGTTCCAGATCTTCGGCTCGCTGAAGGTGCGGAAGTCCTTCGTGGTCGCGTACAGCATCTTGTTGTACGTGTTGCCCTTGTGCTCCGGGTCGTCGTCCGCGTACAGCTTCGACGCCCAGAAGACGACGTACGCGTCGAGTTCGTCGTCCCAGTAGGCCTCCGGGGCCCAGGTGTTGCCCGCGTTGTCCGGGGAGACCTTCACCAGGCGCTGGTCGGTCCAGTTGACCAGGTCGGTGGACTCCCACACCATGATCGACTTGCTGCCGTGCCGCTGGACCTGGTCCCAGCTGCCGCTGGAGTTCTGGTACATCCGCAGGTCGGTGGCGATCAGGTAGAACTTGTCGCCCTCGGGGGAGCGGATCACGAACGGGTCCCGCAGGCCCTTCTCGCCGATCGTCGAGGTCAGGACCGGCTTGCCGGCGTTCAGCTCACGCCAGTGCAGCGGGTCGTTGCCGCGGCTGAGGGCGTAGCGGATCTGCTCGCCGTCGGCGGTGCCCTCGCCCGTGAAGTAGGCGAAGAGATAGCCGGCGTACTTGGAGTGCTTCACGGGTGGTGCTCCGGGATCTGCGGTGCTCGGTGGTGCCGTGAGGAGGCTCAGGAAGAGGCCGGTCAGGGCCAGGAACGGAAGCAGAAGCGTGCGGGGGCGCATGACACTTCCTGTCGGAGTCTGGGGGATTCTGTTGGATGGCGGCCCTCGGAGTGTCACCGGAGGGAAGCGGGGCGTCAACGGGTGTGCATGAGGCCGGTGGTTCCGAAACTTTCGGAACATCGAGGGCGCGGCGGCAACCCTTTCCCCGCGCGGCGGCGACTGGTGGTCGAAACGTGCCGGAGCGGGCCCCTCCGAGCCGTTTCCTCCTCGAATCCCAACGAAAGGATCGCTCCGTGCTGCTCAGCACCGGACGCCACCGCAGCACCCGTACGCTCTCCATCGCCGCCGCGGTGGCCTGTGCCGCGGGGGCGGGCGGCGTCTACCTCGGGCTGACGACGGGCGGTGCGCGGGCCGCCTCCACGACCGTCACCGTCTCCACCACGGCCCAGCTCGAAGCCGCCGTGCGGAACGCCGGCGCCGGCACCACCATCCAGGTCCGCGGTGGCACCTACCACCCGACCGCGACCCTCAGGGGCACCGCGAACGGCACGAGTTCCGCACGCGTCACCCTGCGGGCGCACCCCGGCGAGAAGGTGCGGATCGACGGCTCCGAGCTGCCCGCCGGCTCCTGGCTGGCCGCCGTGGACGGCGACTACTGGACCGTCCAGGACCTCACCTTCGCCGACTCCCCGGCCCAGGGCTTCGTCGCCACCTCCTCGGTCGGCGGGATCTTCAAGAACCTCGTCACCGCCGACAACGGCGACTCCGGCTTCACCCTGCGCGGCGACGGCACCACCGGCAACCTCGTGCAGAACCTGGACAGCCACGGCAACTACGACCCGGCCGGACACGGCCGGAACGCCGACGGCATCGCCGTGAAGTTCGGCTCCGGCACGGGCAACCGGATCACCGGCGCCCGGCTGTACGACAACTCCGACGACGGCCTCGACCTGTGGCAGTTCTCCTCGCCGGTCACCATCGAGCACTCCTGGGCCTTCGGCAACGGCGAGAACCGCTGGAAGGACCCGGCCTTCGAGGGCAACGGCAACGGCTTCGAACTGGGCGGCGGGGGCGCCTCGGTCGCCCACGTCGTCGACGACAACGCGGCCTGGGACAACACGCTGCACGGCTTCACCGAGAACTCCAACACCGGCGCCATCGCCCTGAACCGCAACACCGCGTACGCCAATGCCGGGAACGGCTTCCACTTCGCCACCGGCACGGCCCGCCTGCGCCGGAACCTCGCCGTGAGCGACGAGGGCGGCCGCGCCGAGCTGGGCTCCTCCACGGTCTCCGCGGGCAACAACTGGGACAGCGGCGTCGCGACCCCGCCCTTCACCTCCACGGACGCGACCGGCGCGCACGGGCCGCGCGGGGCGGACGGCTCCCTCCCCGCCACGGTGTTCCTGACGACCGGCTCCACCACCATGGGCTCGACGATGAACTAGGCGCGCCGCCGTACGACGACGCCCCCGCCGGTGGGAACCGGCGGGGGCGTCCTGCCGACCGGCCGAGGGGGGCTCGGCCAGGGCTGCTCGACCGTCCGGAGGGGGGCTCCGGAGGGTCGGGGGTGCCGGGAGTCCGACTGGGGGCCCGGACATCCGGCATCCGGCACGTACCGAGGGGGGTTTCGGTCCGGCCGGAGCTCACACGTGCCGCGGCGTCACTGGTAGCTGATGTCCGAGGCCTTGAACTTGCAGGTCTTGCCGTCCGGGCCGGCCGGCTTCAGCTCCTTGGGCTCCTTGCCGGTGTTGTTGCCCTCGAAGCGCACGCACGTCTTGATCTTCTTCTTGCTGTCGCCGTGTATGCGGATCTTCGACAGCGTGGCCGTGTCGCCGTAGTTGGCGTTCACGCCGACGATCGAGTTCATCGGCGCCGTGACGTCGATGTCGCTGAGCACGATCGTGCGCTTGTGCTGCGTCTTGCAGTTGCCGCAGGAGCGGACCAGCTTGCCGGCGTTCTGCACCTGGAAGCCCGACACGTTCAGCGTGCCGGCGCCGTTGAACTGCAGCACCTTGTCGTCGGCGTTCCTCGCGCCGCCGCCGATCACCTTGTACACCGCCGACGACGACTTGCCCTTGAAGCTGGCCGCGTCCTCGCCGACGTCCGTCCACCAGACGTTCTGCAGCGTGCAGCTGCCCTTGCAGTGCACGCCGTCGGCGGCCGGGGTGCCGATGATGACGTTCTTGAGGACGGCGCCGTCGGCCAGCTCGAAGATGGGGTCCTGGCCCTCGTCCTGGCCGTCGCCGCCGAGCGCGCCGGTGCCGTAGAACATCTTCATCCCGCCGTCGCGGACACCGGAGACCGGGATGGTCTTCGACACGGGCGTCTTGCCCTTGTCCGTGGGCCAGGAGGACGCGGCGCCCGCGGTGGAGAGCATCGACGTGGTGACGACCGCCGCTCCCGTGATACCGAACGCGGATAACCCGGCGATCAGGGCCCGCCGCTTGGTGACCCGGCGGCGGTGGCGGACGCGCTGTTCTGCTGGTGCAGTCATGTACGGATTCCTCAATGGGGTGGTGACTCTTGCGCCTGGTGGTCGCCACCGGTGAGGAAAGGGTTGCCGTGCCTTCAGGAATTTTTCACGAGTCGTCTTCCGCGTCGTCCACAGCCGCGAAACCGCCGCCCACGGACAGCCGCTCCGCACCGGCGGCGGCGGTCACCGCGTAGCGGTCGGCGCCGGCGTCACGGCCACCGCGCTCGTGGTCGAACTGCCCCGCGAACACCCACTCGCCCGCCGGGACCTTACGGCCCTCCTTGAGCGTCCACGTGTAGACGAGGAAGCCGTCCCGCTCGCTGACCGTGAGCGTGAAGTCCTGCTCGGGCAGCGACCGCCAGGCACCCGCGTCGGAGACGCCGCCGGTCTGGGCGACGCTCAACCGCACGGTCAGCGCAGTCAGTTCCTCGCGCGCCTTGATCGTGATGTTGCTCTGCGCCCAGAAGTCGTTGCTGTGCGGGTCGACCGAGCCGTCCGACCACAGCGGTCCGTCCTCGGTCGCGGCGGGCGACCGCCCGGGGGTGGAGGGGCTGGGCGTCCTGGAGGGCGGCGGGGCGGACTCGCGCCGCTCCGGCGGGCTGCTCGGCGTCGGATCCACCGGCGGCGCGGGCGGCCGGCTCGTCGCCTCCGGTGACGGCGTGGGGGTCGGCGGCGTCGCCACCTCCTGCTGCCGTGGGGCCGCCTCCTCCTTCACCGCGGACGCGACCGCGTAACCGCCCACCGCCAGCACGCTCGCCACCGCGGCCGTCGCACCGGCCACCCGCATCCAGCCGAACACCGGCGGACGCGTCGCCCGGTGGCCGGATGTGGCCGGACCGGCCATGCCGCGCTCGACCCGGGCCAGGATGCGCTCCCGGTCGGGCTCGTGGCCCCCGGCCGCCGCGTGCAGCCGGGCGCGCAGCTCCTCGTGCACGTCCCGCCGCATGGTCATCGGTCCCTCCCTCCGCCCTCACCGGTGCGCAAGCCTTCCACGGCGGGTGCGCAGCGGGGTGCGCCCACCGCCGCGTGCATCCGCTGCGGCACACCCTGTGTGCCCAGCAACCGCTGGAGTTCGGCCATTCCCTTCGAGGTCTGGCTCTTCACCGTACCCACCGAGACGCCCAGGGCGAGCGCGGTGTCCTTCTCCGACAGGTCGAACGCGTGCCGCAGCACCACGCAGGCGCGCTTGCGGAACGGCAGCCTGCGCAGGGCCTCCTGGACGTCGACCACGCCGGCGACGTCCGGGTTCTCGGTGTTCTCCTCGCGCTGCGACCAGAACAGGGCGATGCGCCGCCGTTCCCGCACGGCGCTGCGGATCCGGGTACGGGCCAGGTTGGCGACCACACCGCGGGCGTAGGCGGCCGGATGGTCGGCCGCGCGCACCCGGTCCCAGCGGTGCCACAGCGCCAGTAACGCGTCCGCCGCCAGGTCGTCGGCGGTGTCCGACTCGCCCGTCAACAGATAGGCCAGACGGGACAGTTCGGCGTAATGGCGCTCGAAGAAGGCGTGGAACTCCACGGAGGCGGCGTCGTCGACGACTGTGCCCACGGGCGACCTCTCCTCGCGGCGGCTTCGGGCACTCCCGGCCGGGGTGCCTGTGAGTGTCATGTAGGTGACATGTGATCATCCGGGGGAGGCCCGGACGAGATCCGGAAGCGTAGCAGCGATCTCGGGATGGTTCGTACGGAGCTTCGAACGGCGTATGGCGGGCCGGACTCTGATTCCGTAACACGGAGAAAACCTGAACGGGGTTCAACGCGGGAACAATCCAGCCAGCATCCGCACACCGATCACCCAGGCATCAAGGAGCACGCGCCATGTCCGAACCGCAACAGGTGGCCGACCGGCCGACCGCGGCACCACCCCCGGTGAACAGCGTCGACCGGTTCTTCCGCATCTCCGAGCGGGGATCCACCTTCGGCCGTGAGATACGCGGCGGCTTCGCCACCTTCTTCACGATGGCCTACATCCTTGTCCTGAATCCCATCATCCTGGGCAGCGCCAAGGACAAGTTCGGGCACCAGTTGGACGCCGTCCAACTCACCACCGCCACCGCCCTGGTGGCCGCCGTGATGACGATCATCATGGGCGTCGCCGGCAACCTGCCGCTCGCGCTCGCCGCCGGACTCGGCCTGAACGCCGTGGTCGCCTTCCAGATCGCCCCGCTGATGAGCTGGGACGACGCGATGGGCCTGATCGTCCTGGAGGGCCTGCTGATCTGCGTGCTGGTGGTGACCGGCCTGCGCGAGGCCGTCATGCACGCCATCCCCCAGCCGCTCAAGCAGGCGATCAGCGTCGGCATCGGTCTGTTCATCGCCTTCATCGGCTTCGTCGACGCCGGGTTCGTCAGCCGCATCCCGGACGCCGCGAACACCACCGTCCCCGTTCAGCTGGGCGGCACCGGAACCCTCACCGGCTGGCCGATGCTCGTCTTCTGCCTCGGCGTGCTGCTGACGATCGGCCTGCTCGCCCGCAAGGTCAAGGGCGCCATCCTGATCAGCATCGTCACCATGACCGTGCTGGCCGTAGTGATCAACTCCCTGGCCGACATCAAGAGCTGGGGCCTGACCACACCCTCCTGGCCCGACAAGCTCGTCGACGCCCCCGACTTCGGACTCATCGGCGACTTCGACCTGTTCGGCGCCTTCAGCGCCCCCGGCGTCGGTGTCATCACCGTCGTCCTGCTGGTCTTCACCCTGATCCTGTCCGACTTCTTCGACACCATGGGCACGGTCGTCGGCGTCAGCGCCGAGGCGGGCCTGCTCGACGAGGAGGGCAAGGTCCCGAACCTCGGCCGGGTCCTGCTCATCGACGGTGCCGCCGCGGTCGCCGGCGGCGCGGCCTCGGCCTCCTCCGCGACCTCCTACATCGAGTCGGCGGCCGGCGTCGGCGAGGGCTCGCGCACCGGCTTCTCCAACCTCGTCACCGGCGGCCTGTTCGCCCTCGCCCTGTTCCTGACCCCGCTGCTCACCATCGTCCCGCTCCAGGCGGCCGCCCCGGCCCTGGTCGCCGTCGGCTTCCTGATGATGACCCAGGTCAAGCACATCGACTGGGACCGCTACGACATCGCCATCCCCGCGTTCCTCACCATCGCCGTGATGCCGTTCACCTACTCCATCACCAACGGCATCGGCGCCGGTTTCCTCGCCTACGTCCTCATCAAGGCCGTGCTCGGCAAGGCCAAGGAGGTGCACTGGCTGCTGTGGGCCACCTCGGCCCTGTTCCTGGTGTACTTCGCGATCGACCCGATCGAGCAGCTTCTCGGGGCCAAGTAACGCCGAAGGGCCGCCCCCGGGGGGAAGGGGGCGGCCCATCTGTACAGACGCCATGTCGACGTCCGAGGTTCAGTCCTTCAGCGCGGCTTCCATCATCGCCTTGGCGACCGGCGCCGCCAGGCCGTTGCCGCTGACCTCCGAGCGGGCCGCGTCGGACTGCTCCACCACGACCGCCACCGCGACCTCCTTGCCCGACGAGTCGGACTTGCCGTAGGAGGTGAACCAGGCGTACGGCACCTGGCTGTTGTTCTCGCCGTGCTGGGCCGTGCCCGTCTTGCCGCCCACGGTCGCGCCCGGGACCTGGGCGTTCGTGCCGGTGCCCTTCTCCACGACCGTCTGCATCGCCGACTGGAGCTGCTCGGCGGTCGAGGAGGAGACGATCTCCTTCGTGCCCGCCTCGTCGTCGTAGTTCTGCAGCACATCACCGCCGCTGTTGGTGATCTGCGAAACCATATGCGGCGAGACCAGCTTGCCGCCGTTGGCTATGGCCGCCGACACCATGGCGATCTGGAGTGGGGTCGCGGTGACGTCGAACTGGCCGATGCCCGTCAGCGCGGTCTCCGAGGGGTACATGTCCGAGGGGTACACGCTCGTGTAGGCCCGGACCGGCACATCCAGTTTGTCGTCGTTGAAGCCGAACTTGTCGGCCATCGCCTTGACCTTGTCCTGGCCCAGGTCGACGGCCATCTTCCCGAAGACGTTGTTGCAGGAGTACTGCAACGCGACCCGGATGGAGGCGTTGGCGCACGGGGCGCTCGGGTTCTCGTTGTCCAGTGTCCGGCTCGTGCCCGGCAGCGGGTACGGGTTCGGGCTGTCGGTCCTCTCGTCGACCGACGAGTACAGCCCGTCCTCCAGGGCGGCCGCCGCCACGACCAGCTTGAACGTCGAGCCGGGCGGCAGCGGCTGCCGCAGCGCACGGTTGACCAGCGGCTTCTCCGGGTCGGTGGTGAGCTTCTTCCACGCCGTCCCCGCCGTGTTGGCGTCCGTCAGCGCCGAGGGGTCGTACGACGGCGTCGACACGACCGCCAGGATCCTCCCGGTCTTCGGGTCGATGGCGACGGCCCCGCCCTTCTTGTCGCCGAGCGCGTCGTACGCCGCCTTCTGCACGTCCGGGTCGATCGTCGTGACCACGTTGCCCGGGTCGGCCCGCTGGTTGGTGAGGGTGTCCATCACGGACTTCAGCCGGTTGTCCGTGCCGTTGAGGAGGTCGGTGTAGATGCCCTCCAGCTGGGTCGGCGCGTACGCCTGCGACGCGTATCCCGTCACCGCCGCGTACAGCTCGCCGTCCGTGTACGTGCGCTTGTACTTCAGGTCGCTGTTCTTGGTCGGCGCCGAGCCGGTGATCGACCGACCGGCCACGATGATGTTCCCGAGCGGCGCCGAGTACGTCTCTATGGCGTTCCGCCGGTTGTCCTTGTCGTCTGCGAGCGCCTGGCCCTCGTAGAACTGCACCCAGGTCGCCCTGCCCAGCAGGGCCAACACCAGTAGCAGCGTGAAGACCGATGCGCGCCTGATCGTCTTGTTCATTCCGAACAGGAGGACGAGCGAGGTCGGGTGGATCGTTCCCACCCGTCCGGTTTTCTCATCCGCCGTTCAGAAAGCGCGCTTCGTACGCCGCGATGACCGCCTGCGTGCGGTCCCGGGTCCCCGTCTTCGCCAGCACCGCCGCCACGTGCGACTTCACCGTGGCCGGGCCGACCCCCATCCGGCGCGCGATCTCCGCGTTGGTCAGGCCCCGCGCCATGTGCCGCAGCACCTCGCCCTCGCGCTCCGTGAGCTTCGCCACCCACGCGGGCGGCGCCGGGTGCGCGCGGGCGTGCTCGGCCGCGAGCGTGCGGACGGCCGCCGGGAACAGCAGGCTGTCGCTGCGCGCCACCAGCCGGACCGCCTGCACGAGCGCGTCGGCGTCCGCCCGCTTCAGCAGGAACCCGGCGGCTCCCGCGCGCAGCGCGTCGTACACGTAGGAGTCGTTCTCGAACGTCGTCACGACGACGATCCGGGGCGGCTCGTCCAGGGTGGCGAGGATCTGCTCGGTGGCGCGGATGCCGTCGATCTCCGGCATCCGGACATCCATGAGGACGACGTCCGGCCGCACGTCCCGGACGACCGACAGGGCCTCGGCACCGGTGGCCGCCTCGCCCACCACCTCCAGGTCCGGCTCGGCGGAGAGGATGGCGCGCAGCGCGGTGCGCACCATGCGCTCGTCGTCGGCGAGGACGACACGGATCGGCGTCGGGCTGGTCATGCGGGTCCCTTCATCGGCAGGCGTACGTGCAGACGCCAGAGGTCTCCGGCCGGTCCGGCGGTTCCCGCCGTCGTGGTGCCGCCCAGCAGCCGCGCCCGGTCGGCGATGCCCCGCAGCCCGTGGCCGCCGCCGGGGCGGGAGGGCGCGGGGCCGGTCACCGGATTCTCCACGGTGATCTCCAGGTCCCCGCCCGCCACCGCGATCCGCACCGTCACGGCGACCCGCTCCCCGGCGTGCTTGAGCGCGTTGCTCAGCCCCTCCTGCACGATGCGGTAGGCCTCGCGCGACAGCAGCGGCGGCAGCGCCTCCGGGTCGGCGTCGACCGTGGCGGACACCCGCGCGCCACCCGCCCGGGTCCGGGACAGCAGGCCGTCGAGGTCGGCGGCGAGGGTGGGCGCCGGGGCCGTGCCGGGGGCGTCGCCCTCGCGCAGCACGCCCAGGACGGCGTCGAGTTCGCCGACGGTACGCCGGGTCGTGTCCTCGATGGCGGCGAGGGCCTCGCGGACGAACTCCGGGTCGGAGTCGAGGACGCGGCGCGCCGCGCTCGCCTGGAGGGTGACCGCGCTCAGGGCGTGACCCACGGAGTCGTGCAGCTCCCGGGCCAGCCGGTTGCGTACGGCCAGGTCGGCGGCGCGTGCCTCGGCGGCGGCGAGCCGGTCCTCGGGCGACGGACCGAGCAGGACGGGCGCCCAGCGGGCCAGCAGCGCTCCGCAGCCGGCCGCGCAGCCGGCGAGGGCGAGGAGCGACGCCACCCCCACGACCGGGGCGAGCGCCAGGGCCCAGGTGTGGTCGAGGACCTCGGGCAGCCCGAGCCGGGTGCCGCGCAGCCCCGCGACGAGGGGCAGCGCGATGAGCACGGCGGCGAACGGCGGCAGGGCCAGCGACATCCCCGCGATGATCCCGCCGAGCCCGAGGTGCAGCGTGAACCAGGCCGCCGTGCGGCGCTTCTCGTCCCGCGTCCGGGCCGGTCCCGGGGCGAGCCGGTCCGCGTCGACCCCGCACAGCCAGCGCGCGGCGGCGGACTCCAGCGGCCGGGTCAGCGGGAACAGGGAGGTGACGGCGGCGATCGGCAGGCCCACGCCGAACGAGGCGAGCTGGAGGGGGAAGGAGCCGAAGACGTCGGTGGAGCCGGTGACCGGGCCGAGGATCACCGAGCCGACCAGGAAGTACGGCATGGCGAGCGCGCCGCCGAGGACGAGGTGGATCCAGCGCTGCCGTGCTCGCCGCCCGAGCAGGAACCGGGCGAAATCCCTCACGCCGCCCGCCGCACGGCCCGGGCCGAACGTTCCGCGAAGGAGTAGGCGCCGATGGCGGCGACCAGGAAGCCCACGAGCATCTGGACAGCGTAGGCGAGGCTCATCAGCGGCGTGGGGCGGTCGGCGATGTTCTCGACACCGCCGAGCGAGGCGAGCGACAGCCAGCCGCCCCAGCAGGCCACCGCACCGGACCCGACCCAGGCGAGACCGAGCGGCACCGACACAGGCAGGGCCCGCCCGCGCCGGAAGGCCAGCAGACCGCCGCCGGCGACGGCCGCGAGGAGGAACACCACGTAGACGGCTTCCAGGACGTGGAAGTCACCGCCCCGGTCCGCCGCCCGGCCCTCGCTGAGCCCCGCGGTCACGCCGCAGGCCCACAGCGCGTGCAGGGTGAGGGGCAGCAGGGCGAGCACGGCCGCCGCGACGGCCAGGGCCCGGTGCGCCGGCCCGAGGACACCGACGGGCAGGTCCCCCACCCGGCCGCGCCACAGGTGCCCCCAGCGGTCGCGGGCGTAGAGCACGAAGAGACCGCCGAGCGCGAGACCCTGGACGATGAACCCGCCGTACACGACGGCGAACACCCACTCGTCCAGGAAGGCGTCCCGCCCCGGGGGCCCGGCGAACGCCCGTACCACCAGCTGCGCAGGGAACCCGGCCATGATCGGCGCGAGCAGCCCGGTCGCCACCCACACGGGGAACGCCAGCAGCCACGCGGGCACCCGCAGCCCCCACGGCCGGGTCAGCACCAGCGCCAGCACGATCACCGCGCTGTCCAGCAGCACGGAGACGCCGTTGATCACGGCCACGGCGAGGCGGTCGTCGAGCAGCGGACTCCCCTCGGGGATGCCGACGCTGCTCCCGGCGATCCAGGCGGCCTTGAGACCGAGGTACGGCCCGCAGGCGAGGACGGCGACGGCCCGCAGGAGCCGCCGGGGGCGGCTGAGGCGGGTGGCGGGAGACGGAGCGATGCGAGGAGCGATCGTCTGAGGCATGCGCTCAGGCTCCCGCGGGGGAGACCGACGGCACCTCCTGCGAGACGACGATCCGCCTCCGCCGAACGGGGGAGACGCCGGGACGGGGGAGGTGGATCAGCCCTCCAGGAGCAGGACCGTCTCGTCGATCTCGGCGTCCCTGGCCCGCGCGTACCCCCTGGCCGTGGCCACGGCCCGGAACCCGCACTTCTCCAGCACCCGCAGCGACCCCGCGTTGTCCGAGGCCGCCCGGGCGTACAGGGGACGCTCGGGCACCTCGGCCAGCAGCGCCCGCAGGGCCGCCGTGGCGATGCCCTTCCCCCAGTAGGCGCGGTCGACCCAGTACGTCACCTCGCGCTCGCCCGGCACCCCGTACACCGCCGCGTGGCCGACCACGTCCCCGTCGGCCAGGACGGTCCGCACCACGTCGGACGAGGAGCGGATCCTCGCCCAGTGCGCGTCGAAGGCGGCCCGGTCGGCGGGGTCCTTGGCGGTGAAGGCCGCCAGGTGCAGGGACTCGGGGTCGTTCATCTGCCGGAAGAAGACCGGCAGGTCGCTGTCGTGGACGGGTCGGAGTGCGACCTCCATGGATTCAGAGCCTCCGGGTCGCGAGGGTCAGCCGGTCCCTCGCGTCGAACAGCGCGTCCTTCACCAGCTGCTCGTGCGCCGGCGTGAGCCGGGCCACCGGCACGGAGCAGCTGATCGCGTCGCGCGCGGGCGTGCGGTACGGGATCGCCACGCCGAAGCAGCGCAGCCCCAGCGTGTTCTCCTCCCGGTCCACGGCGAAGCCCTGCTCGCGCACCTGGTGCAGCTCCTCGATGAGCTTCTCCCGGTCGGTGATCGTGTTCTCCGTCAGCGCCGGCAGCGTCTCCGGGAGCATCTTGCGGACCTGCTCGTCCGAGTACGTGCTCAGCAGCGCCTTGCCGAGGGACGTGGAGTGCGCGGGCAGCCGGCGGCCGACCCGGGTGAACGGGCGCAGGTAGTGCTGCGACTGGCGGGTGGCGAGGTAGACGACGTTCGTGCCGTCCAGCCGGGCCAGGTGGATCGTCTCGGTCGTGTCGTCCGAGAGCCGGTCCAGCGTCGGCCGGGCCGCCGCGACGACCTCGTCGCCGTCGATGTACGACGTGCCCACCAGCAGGGCCCGCACCCCGATGCCGTACCGGGTGCCCGTCGCGTCCGTCTCCACCCAGCCCAGCTCGACCAGGGTGCGCAGCAGCATGTAGAGACTGGACTTGGGGTACCCGACGGCCTCCTGGACCGAGGCCAGGGAGTGCATACCGGGACGCCCGGCGAAGTATTCGAGCAGTTCAACCGTTCTTACCGCGGACTTGACCTGCGCCCCGCCGCCCGTCTCGCCAGCCGACATCGCCCTTGACCCCTTCGTTCGACGGGAAATAGTCTCCACAGCATATTCATCATCAGAGACAGCGTTCAGTATATCGAACGTGCCTGGTGGATGACCCAGTACTGCGGCATTACATGTGTGGAGGGACCCGCGGTGGCAGCAGCACCAGTCTGGAGTGTCGACCCCCGAACCGGGAAGCAGCGTGAACAGGTTGCGGTGGAGGCCACAGCCCAGGAGGTGGACGCCGCCGTCCGCGCCGCGCACGAGGTGCGCGGCGCACTCGCGGACCGTACCGTCCGCGCGGCCTTCCTGCGCAGCGCCGCCGAGGAACTGGAGGCGGCCAAGGACGGACTCGTCGAGACCGCCGACGCCGAGACCGCGCTCGGCCCGGTCCGCCTGACCGGCGAGCTCGCCCGCACCTGCTACCAGCTGCGGGCCTTCGCCGACATCGTCGACGAGGGCGCCTTCCTCGACGTCGTCATCAACCACCCCGACGACACCGCGACCCCGCCGATCCCCGACCTGCGCCGCTACAAGGTGCCCCTGGGCGTCGTCGCCGTCTACTCGGCGTCGAACTTCCCCTTCGCCTTCTCCGTCGCCGGCGGCGACACCGCGAGCGCCCTCGCGGCCGGCTGCCCCGTCGTCGTCAAGGCCCACCCGGACCACCCGGCCCTGTCCGAGTACGTCGCCAAGGTGCTGCGCCGCGCCGCCGCCCGGCACGACATCCCCGAGGGCGTCGTGGGCCTGGTCCACGGCTTCGAGGCCGGTGTCGAGCTGATCAAGCACCCGCTGGTCGCGGCGGCCGGCTTCACCGGGTCGGTGCGCGGCGGTCGCGCGCTGTTCGACGCGGCGGCGGCGCGTCCGGTGCCGATCCCCTTCCACGGCGAGCTGGGCTCCCTGAACCCGGTCGTCGTCACCGAGGCCGCCGCCGCCGAGCGCGCCGAGGCGATCGGCTCCGGCCTCGCCGGTTCCATGACACTCGGCGTCGGCCAGTTCTGCGTGAAGCCGGGCCTGGTCCTCGCGCCGTCCGGCGCCGCCGGTGACGCCCTGCTGAAGTCGCTGACCGACGCCGTCAGCGACACCGACGCCGGGGTCCTGCTCGACCACCGCATGCGCGACAACTTCGTCGCGGGCGTCGCCGAGCGGGCCGAGCTGCCCGACGTCGACTCCCCGGTCACGCCGGGCGCGGGCGGCGAGCACACCGTCAGTGCGGGCTTCCTCACGGTCCCGGCGAGCAGGCTGGCCCAGGAGGGCGAGCACGACCTGCTCCTGGAGGAGTGCTTCGGGCCGGTCACCGTCGTGGCCCGCTACGAGGACGAGGCCGAGGTGAAGGCGGTGCTGTCGCGGCTGCCGGGCAACCTGACGGCGACGGTGCAGCTGTCCGAGGAGGAGGCGGCGGGCGAGGGCCGCGGCGCGGAGCTGCTGCAGGAGCTGACGCCGCTGGCCGGGCGTGTGCTGGTCAACGGCTGGCCGACGGGTGTCGCCGTCGCGCCGGCGCAGCACCACGGGGGGCCGTACCCAGCTACGACGTCGACGTCCACGTCGGTGGGCGGTACGGCGATCGAGCGGTGGCTGCGGCCGGTTGTGTACCAGAACGCTCCCCAGGCGCTGCTGCCGGCCGAGCTGCGGGACGAGAACCCGCTGGGGCTGCCTCGCAGGTTCAACGGGCAGTTGGAGCGGTAAGCGCCGTAGGGGTGCGGGTGGACTGCCGGCCGCGGGTTCGTTGTGGTTGATCGCGCAGTTCCCCGCGCCCCTTGAGGTCGGAGCTGGGAGACTCGGTCGAATGGAACTGGAACTTCCCGAACTTCCTTTCGCCCTGCGTGCTTACGGGCCCGAGGCGCAGTGGTCCTACGAGGACGGTGTGCTCACCGGGTGGGCCGGTCCGCGGCAGGACCGGTTCGTGCCGCCGACCGGGGAGGGGCTGGACCCCGCCTCCGACGCGCCGCGGCTGCTGGGGGCGCCCGAAGGGGACTTCCAGCTGATCGCCAAGGTCACGGTCGGTTTCGGCGCGGCCTTCGACGCCGGGGTGCTCTACGTGCACGTGGGGGAACGGGCCTGGGCGAAACTCTGCCTGGAGTACTCCCCGGACGTCCCCACCGTCTGCACGGTCGTCACCCGGGGGCACTCCGACGACGCCAACTCCTTCACCGTCGACGGCAGTTCCGTCTGGCTCCGGGTGAGCCGCACCGGCCGCGCGTTCGCCTTCCACGCCTCCCGCGACGGTGAACGCTGGACCTTCGTCCGCCTCTTCACCCTCGGCGACGAGAAGGAGACGGGCGCGGCCCTGGTCGGCTTCATGACCCAGTCGCCGATGGGGGAGGGCTGTGTGGTGACGTACGACCACATCGAGTTCCGGCCGGACTGGCCGAAGGACCTGAGGGACGGCAGCTGAGGGCGGACCGGGAACCGCCCTCGGGACCGGGAACCGCCCTCGGGACCGGGAACCGCCCTCCGGACCGGGCGCGTCCTCCGTTCCATGATCAAGGACAGAGTGACCTCCGGCCGTGTGATCCGTACGGTGCTGCCCGCCGAGGTGGAGCACGTCGTCGCGCTGCACGCCCGGGCCAGGGCGACGTACTACCCCGACGGGCTGCCGCAGGACGGCACCGACTGGGGCGCCGCCTGGCGGAGCGCCCTCACGCGACCGGACGGCCGGGTGCTGTGCGTCGTCGAGGCGGGGCGGATCGTCGGCGTGGCGTCCTTCCGTACCCCCGACGACGCTCCGCCGGACGTGGTGAAGCTGTTCCAGTTCCACGTCGACCCCGACCACTGGCGCCGTGGTGTCGGAACCGCCCTGCACGCCGCCTGCGTCGAGGAGTGGCAGGCCGACCGCAGGCGGACGGCCGTCCTCGACGTGCACGTGGACAACCGGCGGGCCCAGGGCTTCTACCGGCGGCAGGGCTGGCTGGCAGAACCGGCGGAGCCGGGGGACCATCACCAGCGCATGCGGCTCGGCCTGCCCGGGGAATGAACCAGGCTGCTTGAACGTTCATGCACTCGGCGGAGGGAGTCTCCGTACCGTACGACCTGGAGAGAGCCGACACATGCGCGTCGAGATCTGGAGCGACATCGCCTGCCCCTGGTGCTACGTGGGCAAGGCCCGCTTCGAGAAGGCGCTGCGGGACTTCCCGCACCGCGATGACATCGAGGTGGTGCACCGCTCCTTCGAGCTGGACCCGGGCCGCGCCAAGGACGACATCCAGCCCGTGATCACGATGCTCACCAGGAAGTACGGGATGAGCGCGGCCCAGGCCGAGGCGGGCGAGGACAACCTGGGCGCGCAGGCCGCCGCCGAGGGACTCGACTACCGCACCCGCGGCCGCGACCACGGCAGCACCTTCGACATGCACCGCCTGCTCCACTTCGCCAAGGAGCACGGCCGCCAGGAGCAGCTGCTGGACCTGCTGTACCGGGCCAACTTCGCCGAGGAGCGCTCGGTCTTCAACGACGACGAGCGGCTGGTGGAGCTCGCCGTGGCCGCCGGACTGGAGGCGGAGGCCGCTCGCGCGGTGCTCGCCGACCCGGAGGCGTACGCCGCCGAGGTGCGGGCCGACGAGCGCGAGGCCGCGCAGCTCGGCGCGAGCGGTGTGCCGTTCTTCGTGCTCGACCGCAGGTACGGCGTCTCCGGCGCCCAGCCCGCCGAGGTCTTCGCCCAGGCCCTGACCCAGGCGTACGGCGAGCACGCGCCCCTGAAGATCGTCGACAGCGGCGAGGCCGGCGGCGCCGACGTCTGCGGCCCGGACGGCTGCGCGGTGCCCCAGCGCTGAACGCGCAGCTCGGAGCGCATGTATAAGCGCTCCTTAGCGACATCACGCAGAAATCGGCAATGGACGGGGAGATCCGGGGGGCCGCAGAGTGGTCCCATGGAGACCTTCGAGAACCTCGTCCGTGCCGAGTTCGCCCCGAAGCACACCTACCTCAACACCGCGAGCAACGGGCTCCTGCCCGCCCGTACCGTCACCGCCCTGCACGAGGCGGCGCGGATGCGTGCCGACGGCACGCCCATCGGTCCCCTGTACGAGAACGTGGAGATCGTCCGCGCCTCCTTCGCCCGGCTCGCCGGGGTGCCGGCCGAGCGCGTCGCGACCGGGGCCTCGATCGCCGAGTACGGCGGGCTGATCGCCGCCGCCCTGCCCGCCGGCGCCGAAGTCCTCACGGCGGAGGGCGACTTCGCCTCCCTGGTGAACCCGTTCCACGCGCGCGGCGACCTCAAGGTGCGGGCCGTCCCCCTGGAGCGGCTCGCCGAGTCCGTCCGGCCCGGCACCGCGCTCGTCGCGGTCAGCACGGCCCAGTCCGCCGACGGCCGCCTCGCCGACCTGCCCGCCGTGCGCGAGGCCGCCCGGGCGCACGGTGCCCGCACCTACGTCGACGCCTCCCAGTCCGCGGGCTGGCTGCCGATGGAGGCCGACGCCGACGACTTCCTCGCCGCCGTCGGCTTCAAATGGCTGCTGGGGCCGCACGGGGCCGCGTTCTTCGTCGCCCCGCAGGACTTCGGCGGGCTGACGCCGCTGCTCGCCGGATGGGTCGCCGGTGAGGTCCCCTGGGAGAGCTGCTACGGCCCCGTCGAGCAACTCGCCCACTCGGCACGGCGGTTCGACATCAGCCCGGCCCTGTTCACCTACGCCGGGTTGCGCGCGTCCCTCGAGCTGGTCGAGGAGATCGGCGTCGACGTCGTCCACGCCCACGACGTCGGCCTCGCGGACCGCTTCCGCGCCGGGCTCGCCGAGCTGGGCCACGAGCCGGTGCCCTCGCCGGGGTCGGCGATCGTGAGCGTGCCGGGGCTCGGCCACCGGCAGGGGGAGCTGAGCCGGGCGGGCATCCAGGTGTCCGACCGGGCGGGGAACCTGCGGGCCGCGTTCCACCTGTACAACACGGCGGCGGACGTGGACCGGCTCCTGGACGCCCTGAAGGCATGAAGGCATGCAAAACCGGGTGGGGCCTCCCGTCCCACACGAGGAGGCCCCACCCGGCAGCTGTGTCACACGGTCACTTCACCGAGGGACCGGTCACCGCACCGGCGTGAAGTCCCGCGCCCCGATGACCGGTCACCGCACCGGCGTGAAGTCCCGCGCCCCGATGCTGTGTCCTCCGGGGGCAACCCCCGGGCCCCCGGCCGAGGGACCGGTCACCGCACCGGCGTGAAGTCCCGCGCCCCGATGCTGTGTCCCCCGGGGGGCAACCCCCGGGCCCCCGGCCGAGGGACCGGTCACCGCACCGGCGTGAAGTCCCGCGCCCCGATGAACTCCGGTCGGCGCACCGGTGCCGCGAACGGCTCCGCCGCCGGGTTCTCCACGCTGTTGAACACGATGAACACGTTGCTGCGCGGGAACGGCGTGATGTTGTCGCCGGAGCCGTGCATGCAGTTGCAGTCGAACCAGGTCGCCGAACCGGCCTTGCCCGTGAACAACTTGATGCCGTGCTGCGAGGCCAGCTGGGTCAGCGCCTCGTCGGAGGGCGTCCCGGCGTCCTGCATCTGCAGCGACTTCTTGTAGTTGTCCTTCGGCGTGGCCCCCGCGCACCCGAGGAACGTCTTGTGCGACCCCGGCATGATCATGAGCCCGCCGTTGGTGTCGTAGTTCTCGGTCAGCGCGATGGAGACCGACACCGTGCGCATCCGCGGCAGACCGTCCTCGGCGTGCCACGTCTCGAAGTCCGAGTGCCAGTAGAAGCCACTCGCCCCGAAGCCCGGCTTGACGTTGATCCGCGACTGGTGGACGTAGACGTCCGAGCCGAGGATCTGCCGTGCCCGGCCGACGACCCGCTCGTCACGGACCAGGTCGGCGAAGATCTTGCTGATCTTGTGGACCTCGAAGACCGAGCGGATCTCCTTGGACTTCGGCTCGACGATCGACCGCTCGTCGGCACGGATGTCCGGGTCGGTCACCAGCCGGTTCAGCTCGTTGCGGTAGACGGCGACCTCGTCGTCCGTGATGAGCTGGTCGATGGCGAGGAAGCCGTCGCGCTCGTAGGACAGCAGGTCGGCCGGCGCGATCGGGCCCGGGGCGTCCGGCGCGCCCCAGACGACCGGGTCCTGACGCGGGGTCAGCACCTCGGTGGCACCGCGGCTGGGGTAGAGGTCGGGAATACCGGTGGTGGTGTCGGTGATGGTCGTCATGGAAACGTCACACCTCCTCGGTGAGCAGCGGGTATACGCCGTTCTCGTCGTGGTCCTCCCGTCCGGTCACGGGCGGGTTGAACACGCAGAGGCAGCGGAAGTCCTGCTTGACCCGCAGCGTGTGCCTCTCGTGCCCGTCCAGGAGGTACATGGTGCCGGGCGTGATGGTGTACTTCTGCCCGGTCTCGTGGTCGGTCAGCTCGGCCTCGCCCTCCACGCAGACGACGGCCTCGATGTGGTTCGCGTACCACATCGACGTCTCCGTGCCCGCGTACAGGACCGTCTCGTGCAGGGAGAAGCCCACCTTCTCCTTGGCGAGGACGATGCGTTTGCTCTCCCACGTGCCGGACGCCGCCTTCACGTGCCGGTCGGTACCTTCGATCTCCTTGAACGAACGGACAATCACGGTGCTGCGATGCCTCCTAGGTGGGGTGGTGCCGGTTGGTTGGTCAGGCGGTCTCGCGGACGGCGCGGGCCAGCGTCGTCAGGCCCTCGTCCAGTTCCTCGGGCGTGATGGTGAGGGCGGGAAGCAGCTTCACGACCTCGCTCTCCGGGCCGGACGTCTCGATCAGCAGCCCGAGTTCGAAGGCGCGCTTGGCGACCTTGTTCGCGCGGGCCTTGTCGTGGAACTCCATGCCCCACACCAGGCCGCGGCCCCGGTACTCCTTCACGTCGGCCAGGTTCTCCTCCGTGATGGAGATCAGCGCCTGCTCGACCTGCTCACCGCGCTTGCGGGTCTGCTTCTCCATCGCTGACCCGTCCGCCCAGTACGTCTCCAGCGCGGCGGTGGCCGTGACGAAGGCGGGGTTGTTGCCGCGGAAGGTGCCGTTGTGCTCGCCGGGCTCCCAGACGTCGAGCTCGGGCTTGAACAGGCAGAGCGACATGGGCAGGCCGTAGCCGCTGATCGACTTGGAGACGGTGACGATGTCCGGCGTGATGCCGGCCTCCTCGAAGGAGAAGAACGCGCCGGTGCGGCCGCAGCCCATCTGGATGTCGTCGACGATGAGCAGCATGTCCTGCCGCTCGCACAGGTCGGCCAGCGCGCGCAGCCACTCGGGCCGCGCCACGTTGATGCCGCCCTCGCCCTGCACGGTCTCGACGATCACGGCGGCGGGCTTGTTCAGGCCGGAGCCCTGGTCCTCCAGGATCCGCTCGAACCACAGGAAGTCCGGGACCTGGCCGTCGAAGTAGTTGTCGAACGGCATCGGCGTGCCGTGCACCAGCGGGATGCCGGCGCCGGCCCGCTTGAAGGCGTTGCCGGTCACGGCCAGCGACCCCAGCGACATGCCGTGGAAGGCGTTGGTGAACGACACGATCGCCTCGCGCCCCTTCACCTTGCGCGCCAGCTTCAGCGCGGACTCCACGGCGTTGGTGCCGGTCGGGCCCGGGAACATGACCTTGTAGGGCAGGTCGCGCGGGCGCAGCAGCAGGTTCTGGAACGTCTCCAGGAAACGGCGCTTGGCGGTGGTCGACATGTCGAGCCCGTGCGTGACGCCGTCCCGCTCCAGGTAGTCGATCAGCGCACGTTTCAGGACCGGGTTGTTGTGCCCGTAGTTCAGTGACCCCGCTCCGGCGAAGAAGTCGAGGTACTCATGGCCGTCCTCGTCGTACATGCGGCTGCCCACCGCACGGTCGAAGACGGTGGGCCAGCCGCGGCAGTAGCTGCGCACCTCGGACTCCAGGGTCTCGAAGACGCTCAGGTCGGGCTGGGTGATGGTCACGACGAATCGCTCCTCGGTACGTGGGGGAAGTCTGGGGAGTCGGGTGGGACGTCAGGCGTGGGAAAGTCAGTGGGGCAGCGGGCCGATGCGGTACAGGACCTCGGGGTCGTGCGGTCCGTCGGGGAACAGGCCCGTGTCGAACAGCACCTCGCGCTCCAGCCGCGCGCCGTGACGCTCGGCGAAGGACGTGAACAGGCGCTCGGAGGCGGTGTTGCCCGGGGTGATGGTGGTCTCCACCGTCGTCACCCCGCGCTCGGCGACGGTCCGCGCGACCAGACCGTCGAGCAGCGCGGCTGCCAGCCCGCGCCCGCGGTGGGCCTCGTCCACCGCCACCTGCCAGACCAGCAGGGTGTGCGGGCTGTCCGGCCGCACGTACCCGGTGATGAAGCCCATCGGCTCGCCGTGCTCGTCACGCGCGACGGCCGACGTGGCCGCGAAGTCGCGGCACCACAGCAGATAGCTGTAGGACGAGTTCAGGTCGAGAACCTTCGAGTCCTTCGCCATCCGCCACAGCGCGGCTCCGTCAGCCACCGTGGGGCGATCGATTTGCGGATCTGCTTGTACGGCAGTCATGCGAATTGAACTTACCCAGCGAAATTCAAAATTGCATCGTCGATCGGGGTTACGAATGAGGCTGGTCTGTGTTATCACGCGGGCGCGAGAGCGCGCAGGGGATGGCGGAGCTTTGCCCGGCATTGTCCGGATAATAACGGGCAAAGCTGTCACGGTGTGTAACGCGTCACAGCCGTGTAACCGCCACGAGATCTCCCCGAATTGCCTCGCCGAGTGTCCTCAAAATCTGCGCGTTTAGGACCGGGAAAAGCGGGCAGAAGAATACGGGAAGCTGTTCTTGGAAGAATTCTCAATTGTGTGCCAGCTTACATGCGGGATGTTGCGGAAAGCACGTGTAATTCAGGCCCCGGTCACTCCGTCGATACGTTCCCGCAGGAGATCGGCGTGACCGTTGTGCCGCGCGTATTCCTCGATCATGTGAATGAGGACCCAGCGCAGACTGACCTCCATCCCGGGCACCGGCCCCTCGGCCACACGCCCGATGTGGTCCAGCGGCAGCCCGGCGCACAGCTCCCGCCCCCGGGCGATCTCCCGCCGCCAGACGCCGAGCGCCTCGTCGAGTCCCCGCCCGGGATCCAGCGCGTAGCCGGTCTCGTCCTCGAACAGGGGCGGCACGTCGGCGCCGCAGGCCACCCGCTGGAACCAGTTCCGCTCGACCTCGGCGAGGTGCTGCACCAGCCCCAGCAGCGTCAGCCGCGATGGCGGGGCCGAGGGGACCCGCACCTGCGCGTCGTCCAGCCCGGCGCACTTCAGCTCCAGCGTGGCCCGGTGGAAGTCGAGCCAACTCTCGAGCATGGCCCGCTCGTCGCCGGTGAGGCGGGGGACGGGGCGGCCGTCGGGGAGGGTGGTGCCGGGAGGCGGGTCAGTGGTCATGCCGGGAGCATGGCACGGGCCACTGAGATCGCCGGCCCCCGGCGGACCTCAGCCGCGGACTACCGCCACGCTTCCTCGGCGGCCCGCAGTGCCCCCGCCACGTCCACCGACAGTCCCTTGTCCGACAAGGCGACCCCCAGCGCGGCCAGAGACGCCCGCACGGCTCCCGGCGTCGCGTCCGCCCCGTAGTGGTTGACCCGGATCATCTCCTTGGCCAGCGCACCCCCGCCGGCGGCCACCGGCACGGCCGGATCCGCCTCCAGGGCCCGCCCGACCAGCTCCGACGCCACCACCCCGGCCGGCGCCCGCAGCGTCGTCGCGACCGGGGCCGCGTCCCGCGCCTCGTAGACGTACGGCTCCAGCCCGCCCCCGAGCGCGAGCGCCCCGGCCCGGGTGGCCGCCGCGGCCGACGCGTGCCGGGCCATCACCGCGTCCACCCCGGCCGCCTCGATCCGTTCCACGCATGCCTGGAGCGCCAGCATCTCCAGCTGCGCCGGCGCGTGCGGCAGCGCCTTGCGGCCGCCGTCGATCCACCGCTCCTTCCAGTCGAGGAGAGACAGGTACGACCGCCGCGGTGCCTTCGGGTTCGCCGCCATCCGGGCCCAGGCCCGCTCGCTCACCGACACCGCGGAGACGCCGGCCGGACCGCCCATCGCCTTCTGCGCGCCGATCACGCACAGGTCCACGCCCCACGCGTCGGGCAGCACCGGCTCGGCTCCGATCGACGCCACCGCGTCCAGGTAGAACAGCGCCCCGTGCGCCCGCACCACCTCGCCGATCTCGGCGACCGGGTTGGTGTTGCCGGTCGCGGCCTCCGCGTGCACCAGGGACACGAAGTCGATCTCCGGGTGCTCGGCGAAGGCCTGCCGGATCTGCTCGGCCGTGACCGCCGTGTGGAAGGGCACCGCCAGGTCGACCACCGTCGCGCCGCAGTCCCGCAGCCAGTCGCCGAACGTCTGCCCGTACGGGCCCGTGATGACGTTCAGCGCCGTCGTGCCCGGGCCGGCCGCTGCGCGGATCGCGCCCTCCAGCGGCAGCAGCGCCTCGCCCTGCATGATCACGACGTCCTGGTCGGTGCCCAGCAGCCGCGCCACGCTGTCCTCGATCGCGGCGAAGCGGTCGGCGCCGAGCGGGGCCAGGTCCAGAAACGGATGCGTCACGGCAATGCTCTCTTCACTCACAGGTTCGACGGCATCGAGGGTAACCGGCGTCCCACCCGCCCCTTCGCGGCGGAGCCCCCGCACACCGGGCCCCTTCAGGCCACGACCGGCGGCTCATTAAGGTGCCGTACATGAGCGATCACGCGGTGCTGCACGTGAAGGGACGGGTGCTCGTCGGGCCCGAGGACGTCCGGGACGAACTGTGGGTCGTCGACGGCCGCGTCTCCTACGACCGTCCCGCCGAAGCCCGTGACGTCCGCACGGTCGAGGGCTGGGCCCTGCCCGGCCTCGTCGACGCCCACTGCCACGTGGGACTCGACCGGCACGGCGCGGTCCCGCAGGACGTCGCCGAGAAGCAGGCGCTGACCGACCGGGACGCGGGCACCCTGCTGATCCGCGACGCGGGCTCGCCCTCCGACACCCGCTGGGTCGACGACCGCGAGGACCTGCCGAAGATCATCCGCGCTGGGCGGCACATCGCGCGCACCCGCCGCTACATCCGCAACTACGCCTGGGAGATCGAGCCCGAGGACCTGGTCGCCTACGTCGCCCAGGAGGCCCGGCGCGGCGACGGCTGGGTCAAGCTGGTCGGCGACTGGATCGACCGCGACCTCGGCGACCTGTCGGCCTGCTGGCCCCGCGGCGCGGTGGAGGCGGCGATCGCCGAGGCGCACCGCCTGGGCGCCCGGGTCACCGCGCACTGCTTCGCGGAGGACTCCCTGCGGGACCTCGTCGAGGCGGGCATCGACTGCATCGAGCACGCCACGGGCCTGACCGAGGACCTGGTCCCGCTGTTCGCCGAGCGGGGCGTCGCCATCGTGCCGACCCTGGTCAACATCGCGACCTTCCCGCGGCTCGCCGACGGCGGCGAGAGCAGGTTCCCGCGCTGGTCGGCCCATATGCGGCGGCTCCACGAACGCCGCTACGACACCGTCCGGGGCGCCTACGACGCCGGGATCCCCGTCTTCGTCGGCACCGACGCCGGCGGCGGCCTCGCCCACGGCCTGGCGGCGGCGGAGGTCGCCGAACTGGTCACCGCGGGCATCCCGCCCGTCGAGGCCCTGGCTGCGGGCACCTGGCGCGCTCGCACCTGGCTCGGCCGCCCCGGCCTCGACGAGGGCGCCCCCGCCGACCTGGTCGTCTACGACGAGGACCCGCGCGCGGACGTGCGCGTGCTGGCGGCGCCACGCCGGGTGGTGCTCAACGGGCGCGTGGTCGGGTAGCCATGGGGGTGACGGCGGGGAACGCCTGTGCCCGGGGATTCGAATACAGCGGCGATCTCGCCCCGTTGGGGTGAAGTGGGGCCCGTGGTCCTGGCCGGTGCGAGCCCGGCGCACGCCACCGGCGACGTGGCCCGGGCGACGGCCACCACGACCGCCACGAAGGCCGAGGGCAACGCCACCCCGGCCCACGCCCGCCTGCACGTCCCGAGCCTGCCGCTGCTGTCGCTGATCGAGATCGAGCAGGTCATTTCGACGGCCACCTGCGAGGTGGGCAGGAAACCGGTCGCCACGACCGACCTGCCCGGCTCGGTCACCGTGCTCGGCAAGCGCGTGAAGCTGACCGCCGGAGGCCCGACCGACGTCACGGTGCCGGGCGTCGGCGCAGTGCGCCTGGACCTGTCGAACGCCCGGACGACAGCACGCTCACCCTGGCCGAGGCGACCTGCAAGACCCCCGGCCCCGCGGCCGAAGCCTCCGACCCGCCCGCCGACACCAAGCCCCAGGGCGCCCCCGCCGAGGCGAACCTGGCGGAGACGGGCGGCAGTTCGGCGACACCGTACCTGGTGGGCGGGCGGTGGCGTTGCTGGCCGGGGGCGGCGGAGCGGTGTTCCCGGCGGGGCTGACGCGCCGCGAAAGCGACCACCCGCGGCCGGGGCGTCAGCCGTGCAGCGCCTGTTCCAGCGCCTGCAGGAAGCCGTCCACGGTCGCGCGGTCCCGCACCGCCAGCCGCAGCCACTCCTCGCCCAGGCCGGGGAACGTGTCCCCGCGGCGCACGGCGTAGCCGAGGTCGCGCAGGCGCCGGCGTACGACGGACGCGTGCGGCAGGCGGACCAGGAGGAAGGGGCCCTCGGCGGGCCCGGCCACCCGCAGCCCGGCCGGGGCGAACCGGGCGAGACCCGCGAGGAGGTGGGCCCGGTCCGCGGCGACGCGGTGGGCGGCGTGCGCCGCCTCGGCCACCGCCCGGGGCCCCACGCACGCCTCGGCCGCCGCCAGCGCCGGCGTCGACACCGGCCACAGCGGCTGCGCCCGCTCCAGTTCCTCGACGCTCTCCGGCGCCGCCAGCACGTACCCGATCCGCAGCCCGGCCAGCCCCCAGGTCTTGGTCAGACTGCGCAACACCACGAGCCCGGGCACGTCGGTCCGTCCGGCCAGGGACTCCCGCTCGCCCGGCACCGCGTCCATGAACGCCTCGTCCACCACCAGCACCCGCCCGGGCCGGGCGAGGGAGGCGATCGCGTCCGCCGGATGCAGCACCGACGTCGGGTTCGTCGGGTTGCCGATCACGACCAGGTCCGCGTCCTCGGGGACGGCCGCCGGGTCCAGCCGGAAGCCGTCCTCCTCCCGCAGCAGCACCCGGTCGACCGTGTGCCCCGCGTCCCGCAGCGCCGCCTCCGGCTCCGTGAACTGCGGATGCACCACGACCGGCCGCCGCACCTTCAGCGCCCGCGCCAGCAGCACGAACGCCTCCGCCGCGCCCGCCGTCAGCAGCACCCGCTCCACGGGAAGCCCGTGCCGGGCCGCCACCGCCGCGCGCGCCGCCCGGCCGTCCGGATAGGCCGCGAGGCCGCCCAGCGACCCGGCGATGTGCTCCCGCAGCCAGGCGGGCGGTGTGTCCGCGCGGACGTTCACCGCCAGGTCCACGAGCGAGCCGCCGTCGTCCCGGACCTCCGCGTCCCCGTGGTGCCGCAGGTCGGGCCCGTCGTCAGTGGGCATGCGAGTGCGCGCCGTGGTGATGCCCGTGCCCGTGGCCATGACCGTGATGGTGCCCGTCGTCGTCCGGGTGGAAGTGCGGCTGCTGCGGCATCCCCACCTTGTCCTCGAAGCCCGGCAGCGCGATGCGGTACACGCACGAGTCGCAGTTCATCCGCAGATCGCCCTTGAGGGCCTCCTCGTACCGCTCCCACACCAGGTCGAGCAGCTCCGGCTCCGGCCCGATGACTTCGGCCGAGCGCACCTCGACCTCCGGGTGCGCGGCCGCCCAGCCCTCCGTCTGCTGCCGCACCCGGTCCGGCAGGATGCCCGTGAACAGGAAGTAGGGCAGCACCACGATCCGGCGCGCGCCCAGCCGCACGCACCGGTCGAGCCCGCTCGGCACGTCCGGCGCCGCCAGCGACACGAACGCCGTCTCGACGCCCGCGTAGCCGCGCCCCTCCCACAGCAGCCGCGCCGCCTTGTGCACCTCGGCGTTGGCGTCCGGGTCCGTCGACCCACGCCCCACCAGCAGCACCGTCACGTCGGACCGGTCCCCGGGCGTGCGCCCCGGGCCGGCGCCCAGCGCCTCGTCAAGCCGCCGCTCCAGCACGTTCAGCAGCGCCGGGTGCGGGCCCAGCGGACGCCCGTACGTGTACGAGATGCCGGGGTGCCGCTCCTTCTCCCGGGCCAGCGCGGCCGGGATGTCGCCCTTGGCGTGCCCGGCCGACACCAGCATCAGCGGCACGGCGGCGAACCGCCGCACACCCCGCTCCACGAGTTCGGTCACGGCCTCGCCCAGCGGCGGCGGGGACAACTCGATGAAGCCGCCCGCGACGGGCAGTTCGGGGTGGCGGGCCCCCAGCTCCCGTACGAAGTCGCGGAACGCCTCGGCTCCGGCGTCGTCCCGGGTGCCGTGGCCGGCGATGAGCAGGGCGGGCGGGGTGGTCACAGTTTCTCCTCGGCGGAAGTGGGGTGGTACAGCAGGGCGTTGAGCGCGGCGGCGGCGACCGCCGAGCCGCCCTTCTCGGACACGTTGCTCACGGCGGGCAGCCCGCTCTCGCGCAGCGCGGCCTTCGATTCGACGGCGCCGACGAACCCGACGGGCAGCCCGATGACGAGCGCCGGGTCGGCGTCCAGGGTCAGCAGTTCCTCCAGCGCGGTCGGCGCGTTGCCGATCACCCACAGGGCGCCCGGGCCGACCTGCTCGTAGGCGAGCCGGATCGCGTGCGCGGAGCGGGTCAGCCCCGGACCGGCCTCGGCGTCCCGCAGCCGGCAGACGGTCTCACGGCGGGTGATGCCCGCCCCGACCATCTCCACGTCCACGACGACGGGCGCCCCGGCGTGCAGCGCGGCGTGCGCCTTCTCCAGGTCGGCCTCGGCCATCACGAGGTCGGTGGCGTAGTCGAGGTCGGCGGCGGAGTGGATGACCCGCTCCACGACCGCCCGGGTCAACGGCGGGAAGTGCGAGGTGTCCAGCCGGGCGCGCAGCCGCCGGTAGGACTCCACCTCGATGGGATGCACGACACGGTTCACCGAGCGCCCTCCTGCGCGGTCTGCCAGCGGTAGCCGCGCGGCGTCACCATGCGCCCCGCGATGTCCCGGGTCGCCGTGTTGCCCACGGTCACGACCGTCATCATGTCGACCGTCGCCGGGTCGAGAGCACCCAGGGTCGTGAGTCGGCTCGCCTCGTCCGGCCGGGAGGCGTTGCGCACGACACCGACCGGGGTCCCGGGCGCGCGGTGCTCGGCGAGGATCGCGAGCGCCTTGGGCAGCTGCCAGTCGCGGCCGCGCGAACGGGGGTTGTAGAAGGTGACCACGATGTCCGCCTCGGCCGCCGCCCGCACCCGGCGCTCGATGACCTCCCACGGCGTGTGCAGGTCCGACAGGCTGATCGACACGTGGTCGTGGCCGAGCGGCGCACCCAGGATCGCGGCCGCCGCCAGGGCCGCCGTCACACCGGGCACGCCGATCACGTCGATGTCGTCGGACGCCTCGGCGAGCGCGGGGGAGGCCATGGCGTACACGCCCGCGTCCCCGCTGCCGATCAGCGCGACGGCCTGCCCCTTGCGGGCCTCCTCGACGGCCGTACGGGCCCGCTCCTCCTCGGCCCCGAGCCCCGACTCCAGCACGCGCGTGCCGGGTCGCAGCAGGTCCCGGATCTGGTCGACGTACTGGTCGAGCCCCACGAGCACGGCGGCCCGCCGCAGTTCGGCCTTCGCACGCGGCGTCAGCAGGTCCCGGGCGCCCGGCCCGAGCCCCACCACCGCGAGCCGTCCACGTCCCGGCCGCCGTACGACGGCACAGGTCGCCATCGCCGCGGTGCCGTCGGCGCGCTCCGACTTCCGCTTCGGCACGAGCAGTTCACCGCCGCGCAGCAACGCCGAGGCCTCCGCCACCGAGGGTGTGCCGACGGCGGCGAGGGGCGCGTCGGAGGGGTTCGGCACCTCGACCCCGGACAGCTCCCCGGCCGGGTACGTCATCAGCGGCACCCCGAGCCGCCGCGCGGCCTCGACGATGCCCGGCTCCTCGGCCTTGGCGTCCACGGTGGTGAGCTCGGCCAGGCTGCGGACCGACAGGCCCGCCTCCCGCAGCGCCGTCTCGACCAGCCCCAGCACCTCCTCGGCGGGAACGCCCGAGGAGGCGCCCACACCGACGACGAGGGACGGTGGCCGCAGCACCACTTCACGCTCGGCCGCCTCGACGAGCCGGTCGGTCAGCCGGATCGTGTACGCCCCCTCGGCCGCGACCGGGAGCGGCGGCAGCGGCCAGGCCACCTCGGCCCGCAGCGCCACCGGCTCACCGTCGAGCAGCGCCCGCGAGACGGCGGCGACGTCGCCCTCCACGGGCAGGCCGAGCGTGTCCAGCCCGGGCAGGTCCACGGCGTCCGTCGCCGTCGTCACGACGGGCTCGGCGCCCAGCACCTCACCCACCGCGCGGGCGAGTTCATTGGCGCCGCCCCCGTGCCCGCCGGCCAGCGACACGGCGAACCGCCCGCCCTCGTCGACGCACACCACCCCCGGGTCGCTCGCCTTGTCCGCCAGCAGCGGGGCGATGATCCGCACGACCGCGCCGGTCGCCAGGAAGCACACGAGCTGCTCGCACTCCGCGAACGCCCGCCGCACGGCGTCCGCCACGGGCCCTTCGTACAGGCGGGTGCGGTCCGGCCACGCCGCGGCCAGCCGGTCGCGTGCCGCCGCCCCCGCCGCGGTGGCGGAAATGAGGCCGATCACTGGGCAACTCCCTCACGATCCAGGGGTTCACGGACCCCCCACAACAGGAAAACCGGATTGGTCGCCGCCAGCCGGGTCACGTCACCCGGCAGCGGCGCGAGCCGGGACGACTGCAACAGCACCCCGTCGCAGGAGAACCCGGCGCCCGTCAGGGCCGCGCGCGCGGCGGGCACCCGGTCGAGCGCGGCCATCGCGACGACCACCGCGCGCCGGGCCCGCCGGGCGCACGCGGCGACGATCGCGGGCAGATCCCGCCCGCCGCCCCCGACGAACACGGCGTCCGGGTCGTCGGCGAGCCCGTCCAGCACGTCCGGCGCCGCGCCGTGCACCACACGCACGTCCACGCCGTGCGCGGCGGCGTTGGCGCGGATCCGCTCCACCCCGTCGGGCGCCTTCTCCACGGCGACGGCCGCCGCCCCGAGCCGGGCGCACTCCACGGCCACCGAACCGGACCCCGCGCCCACGTCCCACACCAGGTCACCCGGCCGCGGACCCAGCCGGGCCAGGGCCAGTGCCCGCACCTCGAACTTGGTGATCATCGAGTCGCGGTGGGCGAACTCCGCCTCGTCCAGGGCCCAGCAGGCCGGCCGCTCCCCGGGCCCCGCGACCGTCCGCACGGGCCCGAGTGCCCGGCTCTCGTCCAGGCACAGCACCACGCTCACCGCCGCGCCCCAGTCCCGGGCGGCGGCCTCGGCGGGCGTCACCCGCTCCACGCGCTCGGCCGCGGAGCCGAGCCCGGACGCGACGACCAGCACCCGGTCCTCGCCCACCAGCGCGGCACCCAGCTCGGCCGGACCGGCCCCCGGCCCGGTCAGCACGGCCGTCTTCGCCCGAGCCCGGCACACGTTGACGGCCGTCCGCAGCTCCCGCCCGTGGGCGCTGACCACCACGGCGTCGTCCCACGGCAGCCCGATCCGCGCGAAGGCGGCGGCGACGGACGACACCCCGGGCCGCACGTCCAGCCGCTCGGGACCGAACCGTTCGGCGAGCACGCGCACGATCCCGAAGAACCCCGGGTCGCCGGAGGCCAGCACCACCACCGGACGGTCCTTGCCGACGTACTCCTCGATGGTGTCGAGGGCGGGCGCGAGCGGCCCGAGCACGACCCGCTCGGCTCCGTCGGGCAGCGGTACGGCATCCAGATGCCGCCGTCCGCCGACGACCAGCTCGGCACCGGCGAGGACGTCGGCGAGGACGTCGGCGGGGACGTCCTCGGTAGGCGATGCCCCCGTCCTCGTGCCGATGACCGTGATCACGTACTCGCCCCCCGCTCGCGCAGCGCCCGGCGGGCCTCAGGGTCGGCCTTGCGGTAGCCGTGGAAGTGCCCCGGGTGGTACAGGTGTGAGCGCGTGCCGTGCGCGTCGAGGGCCGGGCCGACCAGGAACAGCGTGTGCTTCCAGAGCTTGTGCTCCTTGACCGTCTCCTCCAGCGTGCCGATCGTGCACTTCACGACCAGCTCCTCCGGCCAGGTCGCCTGGTACGCCACCACGACCGGGGTCGTCGTCGGGTAGCCGCCCTCCAGCAGCTCCCGCACCAGCTGGCCGCTGCGGGCGGCGGACAGGAAGACGGCCATGGTGGTGCCGTGCTTGGCGAACTCGCGCACTTCCTCCCCCGGCGGCATGGGCGTCTTGCCCCCGCCCAGCCGGGTCAGCACCACGGACTGGGCGACCTCCGGGATGGTCAGCTCGCGCTGCGCCAGCGCCGCCACGGCCGAGAAGGACGACACACCGGGCACGATCTCGGTCGCGATGCCGATCTCGGCGCACCGGTCCAGCTGCTCCTGCGTACCGCCCCACAGGGCCGGGTCGCCGGAGTGGATACGGGCCACCCGCAGGCCCTCGCGCAGGGCACGCTCGTACACGGCGACGACGTCCTCCAGGGACATGGTCGCCGAGTCGAGGATCTCCGCGTCCTCGCGCGCGTGGTCGAGGACCTCGGCCTGGACCAGGCTGGCCGCCCAGATCACGACGTCGGCCTCGGCGATGGCGCGCGCGGCGCGGAACGTCAGCAGGTCGGCGGCGCCGGGGCCGGCACCGACGAAGGTCACTTTGCCGGCGGGGGCGTCGGCCATGGGGTGGGTCCTCTCGTACAGGGGGTGGACGGTGATGAACGGACGCGCTCGGGTCAGAGCTTTCCGCCGCGGCCGCCCTCGCGCCGGGCGGGCGCGATGAGCGTCGACAGATACGGCAGGGGAGCGCCGTCGAGGTCGGCGGCCGGGCGGATCGACTCCTCCGCCAGCCCCAGCGACGAACCCCACACCGCGCCCTCGATCCGCCCGGTCTCGCGCAGCGCCTCGGCGACCTCGTGGGCCTGCCGGCCGAACTTGTAGGCGACGACCGTGCCCGGCCCGGCGAGGGCCTCCTTCAGCACGGTCGCCCCCGCGGTGACGGGCACCAGCGTGAGCGGCTCGGTCCCCTCGGTCAGCACGGCACCCGACCGGGCGGCGAGGTCCTGCATCGCGGTGATGCCGGGCACGGTCCGAACGACGGTCCCCGGCACCAGCTCGGCGATGGTCTGCGCGAGGTAGGTGAAGGTCGAGTACACGTTGGGGTCACCGATGGTCGCGAAGGCCACGGCGTCGTGCGCCCGCAGCAGTTCGGCGACGCGTGCGCCCGCCGCGTCCCAGGCGGCCTCGCGCCGGCCCCGGTCACTGCGCTCGTTCAGCGCGAACACCACCCGGACGACCTTCTCCTCGGGCACGTAGTGCACCACGGTCGCCTCGGCCCGCCCGCGCTCACCCGTGTCCATCACGGGCACGACGACGACGTCGGCCTCCCGCAGGGCGTTGACGCCCTTGACGGTCACCAGCTCCGGATCCCCGGGTCCGACCCCGACTCCGATCAGCCTGCTGCTCATGACGTCCGGCACCTCTCCACGAACCGACGGGCGACACCGGGCTCGGACGCCCAGTGCGTGTGCAGATAACTCGCGTGCACACCGCGCTGTACGAAACCTTCGACCCGGGGCCGGGGGGTGCGCACGCCCCAGGCGGGCTCCGCCCCCGACCCGGGCTCCACGACGGTCCGGTGGAACTCGTGCCCGCGCATCCGCGTCCCGGCCACCGCGAGCACACTGTCGCCGACCGCGACGGCGTCCCGGTAGCCCAGCGTGAGCCGCTCGCTCATCCGCGCCGAGGCGTCCAGCACCCCGCACATCGGCAGCCCGTCCAGCTCCCGGCACAGATACAGCAGTCCGGCGCACTCGGCGGCCACGGGAGCGCCGCTGTTCGCCAGCTCGGCGACGGCCTTCCGCAACGGCTCGTTGGCGGACAGCTCGGCGGCGTACACCTCCGGGAACCCGCCCCCGATCACCAATCCCCGGGTCCCTTCGGGCAGTTCCTCGTCCCGCAGCGGATCGAAGACCACGACGTCGGCCCCGGCGGCGGAGAGCAGCTCGGCGTGCTCGGCGTAGGAGAAGGTGAAGGCGGGGCCACCGGCAACGACGACCCTCGGCCCGCCACCGGCGCCCTTCGGCCCGTCACCGGGGTCCTTCGGCCCGCCACCAGCGCCCTTCGGCCCGTCACCAGCGTCCTTCGGCCGGGCACCGGCGGCGCCGTCACCGGGCTGTCGGCCCGGCGTCTCGTCCGACCGTGTCGGGTGGTGGGTGGGCGAGGCGACGGCCTCAGCCGCATCCCAAGCCGCACCCGGCACCGCACCCGCACTCCGCGCCAGCGCGGCCAACGCCTCCAGATCACACCCGCCGGCGACCTGCGCCCCCATCGCCGCCACGGCCTCCACCGCAGCGGCCCGCCGCTCGGCGACCGGCACCAACCCCAGATGCCGCGACGGCGTCTCCACCTGCCCGACCCGCCGCAGCACACCCAGCACCGGCACTCCGGCCGAATCCAGTGCCTCCCGCAACAGCTCCTCGTGCCGGTCGGACCCGACCTTGTTAAGGATCACGCCCCCGACCCGCACCTCCGGATCCCAGGACGCGAACCCGTGCACCAACGCCGCAACGGACCGCGACTGCGACGACGCGTCGACGACCAGCACCACCGGCGCCCGCAGCAACTTCGCGACATGGGCGGTGGAGGCCAGCTCCCCTTCCCCCGCCGCCCCGTCGTACAGCCCCATCACGCCCTCGACGACGGCGATGTCACACCCCCGCGCCCCGTGCAGGAACAACGGCCCGACCAGCTCGGGCCCGCACAGGTACGCGTCCAGGTTCCGCCCCACGCGCCCGGTCGCGAGCGCGTGATACCCGGGGTCGATGTAGTCGGGCCCGACCTTGTGCGGGGACACGGCAAGCCCCCGCGCGGCGAACGCGGCCATCAACCCCGTGGCGACGGTGGTCTTGCCGCTGCCCGAGGAGGGCGCGGCGACGACCAGCCGAGGGACGGAAGCACTCACCACTCGATGCCCCTCTGCCCCTTCTGCCCGACGTCCATGGGGTGCTTGACCTTGGACATGTCGGTCACGAGGTCGGCGAAGTCCACGAGCTTCTCGGGGGCGTTGCGCCCGGTGATCACCACGTGCTGGGTGCCGGGCCGGTCGCGCAGGACGTCGACGACCTCGTCGGTGTCGACCCATCCCCAGTGCATCGGGTACGCGAACTCGTCGAGCACGTACAGCTTGTACGTCTCGGCCGCCAGGTCCCGCTTGACCTGCTCCCAGCCCTCGCGGGCCTTCTCCTCGTTGGTCGAGTTGTCACCCTGGATGTCGCGCTGCACCCACGACCAGCCCTCGCCCATCTTGTGCCAGTCGACGGTGCCGCCCTCGCCGGAGTCGCCGAGCACGCGCAGCGCCCGCTCCTCGCCGACCTTCCACTTCGCCGACTTGACGAACTGGAACACCCCGATCGGCCACCCCTGGTTCCAGGCCCGCAGCGCGAGCCCGAACGCGGCGGTGGACTTGCCCTTGCCGACGCCCGTGTGCACCACGACCAGCGGCCGGTTCCGGCGCTGCCGGGTCGTCAGCCCGTCGTCCGGCACCACACTCGGCTGTCCCTGCGGCATTACGCGGCCCTCCTCTGCACGTCCTTCACCAACCCGGCGATCGAGTCCGCCCGCAACTCGTCCAGCGTCACCGCAGTACCGCCCAGCTCACCCGCGAGCTGCCCGGCGAGCCCCAGCCGCACGGGCCCCGACTCACAGTCCACGACCACGGAGGCGACCCCGTCGGCCGCGAACAGCCGCGCCGCACGCCCGGCCAGCGCGACGGGCTCCGGACCGCCCGTGGCCCGCCCGTCCGTCACCACGACGACGAGCGGCCGCCGCGCCGGGTCCCGCAGCCGCTCCACCCGCAGCACGTCGTGCGCCCGCAGCAGCCCCGCCGCGAGCGGCGTCCGTCCGCCGGTCGGCAGCGACTCCAGGCGGGCCGCCGCCGCGTCCACCGACGACGTCGGCGGCAGCGCCACGTCCGCGCCCGTGCCCCGGAAGGTCACCAGACCCACCTTGTCCCGACGCTGGTAGGCGTCCAGCAGCAGCGACAGCACGGCACCCTTCACGGCGCTCATCCGCTGCCGGGCCGCCATCGACCCGGAGGCGTCCACCACGAACAGCACGAGATTGCCCTCGCGCCCCTCGCGGGTGGCCTGCCGCAGATCGTCCCGGCGCACCACCAGACCCGGCCCGGACCGCCCGCGTGCCCGCTGGTGCGGCGCCGCGGCCTGCACGGTCGCCGCGAGGTGCAGCTTGGTGAGCGCGCCCTGCGGCCGCCGCGCCCCGGTGGTCCTCCCGTGCTCGGTCCGCGCCCGCGAACGCCGCCCGGCGACGCCCTCACCGATCCCGGGCACGCTCAGCACCTTCGCCCTGAACGGCTCGGAAGCCCGTACGGCCGACTGCTCGCCGCCCCCGGACGGCTGCGGCTGCCCGCCCTCTCCGGCCTCGGGCCGCGCGCCGGTGTCGCCACCCTCGGGGCCCTCGCCGGGGTCCGGCTGGCCGCCGCCCCCGCCGGGCCCGTCCGGCCCGGGGTCCGGATCCGGGTCGTCGTCCTCCGAGCCGCCGAACTCCTCCAGCGTCTCGTCGAGCTTGTCCTCGTCCAGCCCGGGCGCGTCGAACGGGTTGCGCCGCCGCCGGTGCGGCAGTGCGAGCAGTGCCGCCTGCCGGACGTCCTCGGCGAGCACGTCCGTCCGCCCGGCCCAGGCCGCCAGCGCGGTCGCGGTCCGGGCCATCACGATGTCGGCGCGCATGCCGTCCACCTCGAAGGCCGCGCAGGTCGCCGCGATCTGCCGCAGCGCCCCGTCGCCGAGCCGCACCGACGGCAGCAGCTCGCGCGCCGCCACGATCCGCGCCCGTACCTCGGCCTCGTCCTCCGCCCACCGGGCCGCGAAGGCGGTCGGGTCGTCGTCGTAGGCCAGCCGCCTGCGCACGACCTCCACCCGCTGGTCCGGCTCCCGGGAGGCCGCGACCTCGACGGTCAGCCCGAACCGGTCGAGCAACTGCGGCCGCAGCTCGCCCTCCTCGGGGTTCATCGTGCCGACGAGCAGGAAGCGGGCCGCGTGGCGCACGGATACGCCCTCGCGCTCGACGTACGAGGCGCCCATCGCGGCGGCGTCCAGGAGCAGGTCGACCAGGTGGTCGTGGAGGAGGTTGACCTCGTCGACATAGAGGATCCCGCGGTGCGCGTCGGCGAGCAGACCGGGCTCGAAGGCCTTCACACCCTCCGACAGCGCCCGCTCGATGTCCAACGCGCCGACGAGGCGGTCCTCGGAGGCGCCGACCGGCAGCTCCACCATGCGGGCGGGCCGTTCGACACCGCCGCCGGTCTCGTGGGGCCCGTCCGGGCACCCCGGGTCGGGGGAGGCGGGGTCGCAGGAGAAACGGCAGCCGGGGACGACCGGCACCTCCGGCAGCAGTGCCGACAGGGCCCGCACCGCAGTCGACTTGGCCGTGCCCTTCTCGCCCCGCACCAGCACACCGCCGACCGCCGGTGACACGGCGTTCAGCAGCAGCGCGAGCCGCAGGTCGTCCTGGCCGACGACGGCCGTGAACGGAAACGGGATGGTCACTTGTCGTCGCCCTCCAAATCGCCTTCGAGCTCCAGGTAGGTGGCGCGCAGCCGCTCCAGCGTCTCGGCGTCCGGCTCGGCCCACAGCCCACGCTCCGCGGCCTCCAGCAGCCGTTCGGTGATGCCGCGCAGCGCCCAGGGGTTGGACTTCTTCATGAAGTCCCGGTTCTCCGGGTCGAAGACGTACTCGGCGCTGAGCTTCTCGTACATCCAGTCGTCCACGACCCCGGCCGTGGCGTCGTACCCGAACAGGTAGTCCACGGTCGCCGCCATCTCGAAGGCGCCCTTGTAGCCGTGCCGCCGCATGGCCGCCATCCAGCGCGGGTTGACCACCCGGGCCCGGAACACGCGGTGCGTCTCCTCGCCCAGCGTGCGGGTCTTCACCTGGTCCGGGGTGGCCGAGTCGCCCACGTACGCCTCGGGGCTGGCGCCCGTGAGGTGACGGACCATGGCGACCATGCCGCCGTGGTACTGGAAGTAGTCGTCGGCGTCGACCAGGTCGTGCTCGCGGGTGTCGACGTTCTTCGCGGCGACCGCGATCCGCCTGAACGCGGTCTCCATGTCCCCGCGCGCGGCCCGCCCGTCGAGCCCCCGCCCGTAGGCGTAGCCGCCCCACACCGCGTACACCTCGGCGAGGTCCGCGTCCGAGCGCCAGTTGCGGGCGTCGATCAGCGGCAGCAGACCGGCCCCGTACGCCCCCGGCTTGGAGCCGAAGATGCGGGCGGTGGCGCGGCGCCGGTCACCGTGCTCGGCGGTGTCCTCGTCGGCGTGGGCGCGGACGTAGTTGGACTCGGCCGGCTCGTCCAGTTCGGCCACCGCCCGCACGGCGTCGTCGATCAACCCCACCACGTGCGGGAACGCGTCCCGGAAGAATCCGGAGATACGGACGGTCACGTCGATGCGCGGCCGGCCCAGTTCCGCCAGGGGGATGACCTCGAAGCCGGTCACCCGGCGCGAGGCGTCGTCCCACACGGGCCGGCAGCCCAGCAGCGCCAGGATCTCGGCGATGTCGTCGCCCTGGGTGCGCATGGCGGAGGTGCCCCACACCGTCAGGCCGACGGACTTCGGGTACTCCCCGGTGTCCTGGAGGTACCGCTGCACCAGCGAGTCCGCGAGCGACTGCCCGACCTCCCAGCTGAGCCGGGACGGGATGGCCTTGGGGTCGACGGAGTAGAAGTTCCGGCCCGTCGGCAGCACGTTGACCAGACCGCGGGTCGGCGAGCCGGACGGACCGGCCGGGACGTAGCCGCCGTCCAGGGCGCGCAGGATGTGCCCGATCTCGTCGGTGGTCTTCTCCAGCCGGGGCACGACCTCGGTGCAGGCGAACTCCAGCACGGCGACGGCGTCGGGCAGTTCGGTGCCGAGCACCTCGCGGACCAGCGCGGGAACCGCGGCCGCGTCCCAGCCCCGCTCCTCCATGCCCTCCGCGATCCGCCGGCACAGCTGCTCCAGCAGGTCGATCGCGTCGGCGGCGCTGCGGGACGGGCCGTCGACCAGGTCCGTCAGCTCGACGGGCACCTTCACCGGGGCGCCCGGCTCGGCCAGCAGCTCCTTCTCCACCAGCCCGAAGTGCTCCGCCAGCGCGGCCCGCAGACCGGGCAGCGCGTTGGCCTGGCCGCCCCACACCTGCGAGGCGCGCAGCACGGCCAGCACCAGGTTGACGCGCGGCTCACCGACCGGGCCACCGCCCAGGATGTGCAGGCCGTCGCGGATCTGCACGTCCTTGATCTCGCACAGGTAGCCGTCGATGTGCATGACGAACTCGTCGAACTCCTCGTCGTCCGGCTGTTCGTCGACGTGCAGGTCGTGGTGGAGCTCGGCGGCCTTCACCAGCGTCCAGATCTGCGCCCGCACGGCCGGGGCCTTGGCCGGGTCCAGGTCGGAGACGAGCGCGTACTCGTCGAGGAGCTGCTCCAGCTTGGCCAGATCGCCGTAGGTGTCGGCGCGGGCCATCGGCGGCACGAGGTGGTCGACGACCGTGGCGTGCCCGCGGCGCTTGGCCTGGGTGCCCTCGCCCGGGTCGTTGACGATGAACGGGTAGACCAGCGGCAGGTCACCGAGCACGGCGTCCGGGGCGCAGCCGCCGCTGAGCCCGAGGCCCTTGCCGGGCAGCCACTCCATGGTGCCGTGCTTGCCCATGTGGACGACGGCGTCGGCGCCGAAACTGTTCTCCAGCCACCGGTAGGCCGCCATGTAGTGGTGCGAGGGCGGCATGTCCGGGTCGTGGTAGATCGCGATCGGGTTCTCGCCGAAGCCGCGCGGCGGCTGGATCATCACCACGACGTTCCCGAACTGCAGGGACGCCAGCACGATGTCGTCCCCGTCGACGTAGAGGCTGCCCGGCGGCTCGCCCCACGCCTCGGTCATGGCGTCCTTGAGCTCCGGGTCGAGCTTGTCGAACCAGGCCCGGTAGTCGGCCAGTGGCACCCGCGCGGGCGCCGAGGCGAGCTGCTCCTCCGTCAGCCACTCCACGTCGTGCCCGCCGGCCTCGATCAGCCGGTGGATCAGCTCGTCGCCGTTGTCGGGGTACCCCTCGACGGCGTACCCGGCGTCCCGCAGGGCGTCCAGCACCCGCACCGCCGAGGCGGGCGTATCCAGTCCGACCGCGTTGCCGACGCGCGAGTGCTTGGTCGGGTACGCGGTGAAGACCAGCGCGAGCTTCTTCTCGCCGTTCTCCTTGTGCTTCAGCCGGGCGTGCCGTACGGCGATGCCGGCGACCCGCGCCGCCCGCTCCGGGTCGGCCACGTACACGGGCACGTCGTCCGGGCCCTGCTCCTTGAAGGAGAACGGCACGGTGATCAGCCGCCCGTCGAACTCCGGGATCGCCACCTGCATCGCGGCGTCCATGGGGGAGAGGGCGGCGTCCGACTCCTCCCACGCCTGCCGCGAGGACGTCAGGCACAGCCCCTGCAGCACCGGGACGTTCATCTCGGCGAGGGCGCCGATGTCCCAGGCCTCCTCGTCGCCGCCCGCCGAGGCCTGCGAGGCGTGTGTGCCGCCGGCGGCCAGGACGGTGGCGACCAGGGCGTCCGCGCGGCCCAGGATCTCGTACAGCCCCTCGTCCGCGCCGCGCAGCGAACCGCAGTAGACGGGCAGGGCGTTGGCGCCGTGGGCCTCGATCGCGTCGCACAGGGTGTCCACGAAGGCGGTGTTGCCGCTCAGCTCGTGGGCCCGGTAGAAGAGCACACCGACGGTCGGGCGGCCCGCGTGGTGCGGCCGCTCGCCGTGGACGCCGTACTCGGGCATCTTCCGCGGCGCGGCGAAGCCCTCGCCGGTGAGCAGCACCGTGTCGGACAGGAACCGGGCCAGCTCGGTGAGGTTCTCCGGCCCGCCCTCCACGAGGTACTTCAGCGCCTCCGCGACGACACCGGCCGGCACCGACGACTCGGCCATCAGCTCCGCGTCCGGCACGGCCTCGCCGCCCAGCAGCACGGTCGGGATCCCGGAGGCCTTCAGCGCCGCGAGCCCGTCCTCCCAGGCCCGCTTGCCGCCGAGCAGCCGGACGACGGCGACGGACGCCCCGTCCAGCAGGGCCGGGAGCTCCTCCCGGACGTCCACGCGGGTCGGGTTGCCGATCCGGTAGTCGGCACCGGAGGCGGCCCGGGCCGCCAGCAGGTCCGTGTCGGCGGTCGACAACAACAACACAGTGCTCATGCGGGTGCTCCCGGTGGAATGAAGGGCAGTCCTTGCGGCGCGCCGGACTCGATGAGCCGCCACAGCGCGTCGGTGTCCGCGTGCTGTTCGATCAGGTCGCCGAGCCGGTCGAGCTGCTCCTCGCGCAGCGCGGCGAACGAGGTGTCCGGCGCCGGCACGAAACCGCGGCCCGCGGCGGCCGCCACCTCGCGCAGGAAGGCGCGCCGGAACCCGTCGGACTCCAGCGAGCCGTGCCAGTGCGTGCCCCAGGTCTGGCCGACCCGGCAGCCGTCCAGGAAGGCTTCACCGCCCGTGACGTCGGCGACCCCGTGGTGGATCTCGTAACCCTCGACCCGCTCGCCGAGGGCCTCGCCCTCCGGCCGGGTGAGGGTCTTCTCGCGGGCGAACCGCACCCGCACGGGCAGGATCCCGAGCCCGTCGACATGGCCGCGGCGGCTCTCGACGTCGTCCTCGATGTGCTCGCCGAGGATCTGGAAGCCGCCGCAGACGCCGAGCACGGGCCGCTGCTCGGCGGCCCGGCGGGCCAGGGCGTCGGCGAGCCCCCGCTCGCGCAGCCAGTCCAGCGCGCGGACCGTGCCGCGGGTGCCGGGCACGACGACGAGGTCGGCGTCGGCCAGCTCCTCGGGCCGGTCCACGAACCGCACCACGACGCCCGGTTCGGCGGCCAGGGCGTCCACGTCGGTGAAGTTGGACATCAGCGGCACGGCGCACACGGCGACGCGCAGCACGTCCTCGCCGAGCGGCGGCGCGACGACGGACTCCCGCACGGCTCCCCGCAGGGAGACGCGCAGCCCGTCCTCCTCGTCGATCCCGAGTCCGTGCCGAAACGGCAGCACGCCGTACGTCTTCCTCCCCGTCAGCCCGTGCAGCATGTCCAGGCCCGGCTCCAGCAGGGAGACGTCTCCGCGGAACTTGTTGACGAGGAACCCGGCGACGCACTCCTGGTCCTCGCGGGACAGCAGCGCCACCGTCCCGAAGAACGAGGCGAAGACACCGCCCCGGTCGATGTCGCCGACGACGAGCACCGGAAGCCCGGCGTTGCGGGCGATGCCCATGTTGACGATGTCGGTCCGCCGCAGGTTGATCTCGGCGGGAGAACCGGCCCCCTCACAGATCACCGCGTCATACGTGCCCCGCAACTGCTCCAGGCAGTCCAGCACCGTCCCGAGCAGCTTCTGCTGCCGCCCGCCGTGGTAGCCGCGCGCGCTCAGCTCACCGACCGGCTTGCCCAGCAGCACGACCTGACTGCTCTGCTCGCCCCCGGGCTTGAGCAGCACGGGATTCATCAGCGCGGTCGGCTCGACGCGGCAGGCCTGGGCCTGCATGGCCTGCGCCCGCCCGATCTCGGCGCCCTCCCGCGTCACGAACGAGTTCAGGGACATGTTCTGCGCCTTGAAGGGCGCGACCTTGACGCCCTGCCGCACCAGCCACCGGCAGATCCCGGCCGTCACGACGCTCTTGCCCGCGTCGGAGGTGGTCCCGGCGACGAGAAGCCCACCGCTCATGCTCACTTCCCCCTCTTCAGCAACCGCACGCCGGCGCACACCCCGAGCGCCAGCCAGGTGACGCGCCGCGAGAGTCGCACGGCCCGTTCGACATCGCGCCGGACGACGGCCCGCCCGCCGGTGTTCAGCACGGGCCGGTGCTCCACCCGCCCGCCGTACGACAGGGTCCCGCCCAGCCGCACCCCGAGCGCCCCCGCGAACGAGGCCTCCACGGGCCCGGCGTTGGGACTGGGGTGCTTCGCCGCGTCGGCCCGCCAGGCGCGCACGGCCCCGCGCGGATCCGGCCCGGCCAGCACCGCGAGCACGGCGGTCAGCCGCGCCCCCGGCCAGCCCGCGAGGTCGTCGAGACGCGCGGAGGCCCACCCGTAGCGCCGGTAACGGGCCGACTTGTGCCCGACCATGGCGTCCAGGGTGTTGACGGCCCGGAACCCGAGCAGCCCCGGCACCCCGCCCACGGCCCCCCACACCAGCGCTCCCACGACCGCGTCGGAGGTGTTCTCGGCGACGGACTCGACCACGGCCCGGGCTATCCCGTCGGCGTCGAGGGCCTGCGGGTCCCGCCCGCACAGATGCGGCAGCCGCGCCCGGGCCGCCTCCACGTCCCCCGCCTCCAGGGCACGCCCGACGGCCCGCGCCTCACGGGCGAGTGAAGTCCCCCCGACGACGGCCCAGGTGGCCGCACCGGTGAGCGCGACGGAGGCGACGGCGGAGGACCGCACCGCACGCTCGGCGACGGCCCCCAGCGCGACGGCGCCTCCCGCGCACACCCCGGCGTGCAGCGCGCCCCACCCGCGGTGGTCCCGCCACAACACCCGCTCCACGGCACCCGCGGCCCGCCCGAACACGGCGACCGGATGCCCCCGGCGGGGGTCGCCGAGCAGCAGGTCACCGATCAGGCCGGCGGCGGCGCCGTACGCGAAGACGCGACCGGCACCCATGGGCTCAGCCGGCCAACAGGGCAGGCAGGGGTGGGGTACTGAACCTCGATCGGCAGCCGCGCATGGCGATATGTCCTCACTCAGGGTGTCCACGCCCTGGTTCGACGAGACCGGCGGTGAGAGTTCCTGGCTCCCGGGGGATGGCTACCCCGGTGACAGTGGCGGGACCGCGCCGGACTCACACCGGCTTCCTCTCCTGCCGCCGTACTGGCTCCGGAAGTCCACCACGGCCGCGAACCGCCGTCAACTTGCCCTTGACCTGCGCGGGGAGAGTGTGGAGAACCCCACACCACTAGCACCCCGCCTCGCTCCCGGGACCGAGTCGGGGCGAATTCCCCTGTGCGGGTCGTGTTCCGGCGACCGGCTTGCACCCGCCCGACCCGAACCCTCCAATACCTCGCACAGGGGGATACGCGTACGGAAAGGGCAGAGCAGTGCATGACGCGGCCGAGCCGGTCTTCGTGGACATCACCGACCGCCGTCCGGAGCCGGCCAGGTGACCCGCGGACGTTTCCCGGAGGGGCTCGGCCCCGCGGTGGCCCGCGTGCGGTCGGCCGACGGCACTCCTGTCGGCTCGGGATTCCTCGTCGCACCCGGCACGGTGGCCACCTGTGCCCACGTGGTGGCGCAGGCCCTGTGCAGCGACGAACGGGACACCTCCGCGCCGACCCGCCCCGTGACCGTCGAGTTCCCACTCCAACGGGGCGGCGTCGCCTACGAGGCCTCGGTATCGGCCTGGCGGCCGGTGGCCCCGGACGGCACGGGCGACATCGCACTGCTGCGCCTGCCCGAAAGCGCCACCACGCCGGTCCCGCTGGCAGGCGCGTGCGACGTCTGGGACCACCGCTTCCGCATCCTGGCGTTCCCCGCCACGGCCGAGCACGGTGCCTGGATCGGCGGGCGGCTGCTCGGCGCCGTCGGACAGGGCTGGATCTCCATGGAGGCGGACGGCACCGCACACCACATCTCCCCGGGGTGCAGCGGGGCACCCGTCTGGGACGAGGAACTCGGCGCCGTGGTCGGCATGACGGTCGCGACCGACCGAGGCCGTACGGCCGCCACCTCCTACCTCATTCCCGCGGCCGCCCTCTTGGACCTGCAACCGGGCCTGCGCCGCTGTCCGTACCGAGGGCTCGACGCCTTCCGGGAGGAGGACGCCGCGCTCTTCTTCGGCCGGGAGAAGGAGACGGCACGGCTGCTCGACGCGGTGGACCGGCACCTCGTCGTACCGGTGGCCGGCCCCTCCGGCAGCGGCAAGACCTCACTGGTGCGCGCCGGAGTGCTGCCGCACCTGCGCGCCCAGGGCCACACCGTCTCCGAGATCCGCCCGCTGCCCGGCACCCCTGCCGCGCTCACCCTGGCACGGGCGCTGGCGCCACTGCTGGAACCGGACCAGGGCGTGGCCGACCAGGAACGCGGCGCCCTGAAGCTCGCGGCCCTCCTGGACGCCGGGGGAGGCCGGGCGGCGGCCGGTCTCGGCCAGCGCCTGCTGAACCACTGCGGCCCGCGCGGCCACGTCTTCTTCCTCAACCAGCTCGAAGAGATCGTGGTGGCCGAACCCGCCACCGCACGCGCCTTGCTGGCCTTGGTCGTCGCCCTCGCCTCGGTCCCGGCCGAGGACAAACGCCTGCGCGTCCTCGCCACCCTCCGCTCCGCCTGCCTCGACGACCTCGTGGAGCCCGCCACCGCCGCCGTCCTCAGCGACTGCGCCCAGGTCGTCGCGCCACTGGGGCGCACCGGTCTGCTCCGCGCCGTCGAAGGCCCCGCGTCCCGCGTACCCGGCCTCACCCTCGACCCCGGCCTCGCGGAGCGCATCGTCGACGACGCGGAGGACGAGCCCGGCCACCTGCCCATGGTGGAGTTCGCCCTCACCGAACTCTGGTCCCACGAGCAGGGCATCCGACTCACCCACGCGGGCTACGAGGCCCTGGGCGGGGTCGCCGGCGCGCTGTCCGCCCATGCCGAGAAGCGGGTCGGCGAGATCATCGCGGAGTACGGCGAGAAGCCGGTCCGCAGCCTGTTCACGCAGCTGGCTCGCCCTCACGAAACGGACGGGTTCACCCGGAAGCCGGTACGGCTGTCCCCGTTGCCTCCCGAGGTTCGGTCCGCCGCCGAAGCACTGGCCACGCGCACCCGATTCGTGAGGATCACGCACGGTCCCGACGGCGAACCGATCGTGGACCTGGCGCACGAGGAACTGGTCCGGTCCTGGCCGCGGCTGCGGCGGTGGCTGGAGGACTCCCGGGACTTCCGCATGTGGCAGGAGCGGCTCCTGCAGTCCCTGACGCACTGGCAGGACACCGGTGAGGAGACAGGTGCGCTGCTGCGGGGGACGATGCTGGCCACATCGCTGGAAAGGGCGGCGGACCCGGCCCACCGCGATGGCATCACCCGGACCGAGCACGACTACATCCGGACCAGCCATCGCCACGAGCAGCGCGGCCTGCGACGCTGGCGGTTCGCCGCGGCGATGCTGGTCGTCCTCGCGCTGCTCGCCGGTGGTCTGGCGGGGGAGGCGTGGCGCAGGGGTTCGGTGCTGGAGGCACGAGGACAGGCCATCGCCTCCCGCGCTCTGGCGGAGGAGGCGTCCCTTGTCGCCGAGGTGTCCCCGGTGTCGTCCGTGCGACTGGCCCTGGCGGCCTGGCGCAACGCGCGGGGCAAGGAGGCGAGGCAGGCGCTGCTGGACGCCTTCCTGATGGGTGCCTCCGTGGTGCACGGGTACCGGGGGCAAGGGGCGGAACAGATCCACGGGTTCGACATGACACCGGACGGCTCCGTCGTGGTGACGACATCGCAGGGACCGGACGGCGCCGGACACGCGCAGGTCTGGAGCGGCGTCTTCGAGGGGCGTGCGCGACCGTGGCCGGTCCGGGGTATCCCCCCGGGCATCCCCCGAGGGGCGGAACTCAGTGACGACGGGCGACTGCTGGCGATCGCCTCAGAAGACGGCTCGATGGGGGTGTGGGACGTACGGCGGCGGACGCGGCTGTGGCTGCGCTCCAGCCCGGCGCTCGGCGCACTCGGGCGGGTCGAGACCTCCGCCTTGGACTTCTCCGCGGACGGCCGTCGGCTGCTGCGTCTCGCCGTCAACCGCACGCGCGGCACGGGACAGGGCAGGCAGCCCACTGCCCTGGTCCAGATCTGGGACGCCCGCAGCGGCCGGACGGTGCCGGCGTCCCAGAAGGGCGTTCCGCCCGGCCCCGAGGCGGCCGGCGCGGCGCTGGTGCGCGATGGCCGCGAGGTCGTCTACCTGAGACGTGACTTCGACGACCCGAGTGCTGTGCAGGAACCCGTCGCGGAACTGCGGCGGGTGGCGGACGGCGCCGTCCGCGAGAGGTTCCCGGAGGCCGAGTGGATCGCCGGGAGAGGCACGGATGTCATCGCGGACGGTGGCTACGGTCGGCACGTGGTGCAGGCGGTGAAAGAACCGGCCGACTCCTCGAAGCGGCGCCTGCTGGCGGTCGAGTCGGCCGGTCCGGATGTCACCGGACGCTACCTGGTGGAGCTCATCGGGTCGCTGTCCGTGACGGACCTCGACACGGGGCTGCGGTACAGCGTCCCCTGCAGCCCGCGTCTGGGCGAGCTCGTCTTCACGCGGGCCAAGAGTGCGGTGGCCGTCCTGCCGGGAGGGAACGGCACTCCGCTCGTGCTCTTGGCCCTGGGCTCCGACCTGTTGGTCCTGGAGACGACGGCCGACCGGGAGTCCCCCTTGCCCGACGTCTCGCCGTACAACTGGTCGAGCGACGACACCTATGTCCGCTCCGCCGACGGCACGTACCGCGCACAGTTCGGTGAAACGGACGTCGGGCAAAGACTCGTTGTCGCCCGTCGCGGCCGCGAGCACGCTGCCGACCCTGTGCTGCTCTCCGAGTTCGACGGACCGCCCGCCGGGGCCGGGTTCACACGCGACAACCGCCACCTGGTCCTCTGGAACGGCAACCTGCTGTCGGCCAGGAGTGCGGACCGGCCGGGCGCAGCGGACACGGCGAAGTTCTCGGAGAGCATCAGCAAAGTGGTGCCCGTGTACGGCAGTTCCGTCGTCGTGCTGACGGACAACCAGTTGGTCCGCTACGACGTCGCCTCGAAGCGGCGTCGGGTGCTGGCGGACAACCCGTGCAGCGGGGACGGCATCGCCTGCCGCGACATCGCCGTCCGCCCCGGCCACAGAGAGGTCGCCGTCGCCGACGCGCGGGGCCGGGTTCGTCTCTGGAACGCCGAGACCGGTGACAAGCGCGAGGACACCGGCATCCTGCTGGCCGACGGAGGCGAGTTCCGCTCCAAGTCCATGGCGTTCGATCCACACGGCAAGACCGTCGCCACATCGATCGACAAGACCAGCATCGTCCGCTGGGAGGTGGAGAGCGGCCGTCGCGTCGGGCGCACCGTCCGAGGGGGCGCCACCCTCTCGGCACTGCTCCTGGCGGCCGACGGAACGCTGGTGACCGAGGACGAGGAGCAGCTCGCCCTGTGGCGCCCCGAGGACACCCGGGAACCGTTCCTGAGGTTCCCTTTCGACACGACGTCCGACGATCTCCGGCTGACCCCGCAGCGCCTCGGGCCACGCCACCTCATCGTCGAACAGGCCGACACCCGGATGCGTGTCCCGCTCGATCCCGACAGCTGGCACCAGACCCTGTGCCGGCGCTGGGACGGTGCCTACACGCGGGCCGAGAAGCGCCTCCTGGAACGGGCCGGGGGGACCTCGGAGCCCCCGTGCCCCTGACATGCGTTCGGGTGGGTACGGGACCGCGTCCCGCACCCACCCGGCACCGCTTGCTCGGAACTCAGGCCACGATCAGATAGATCCCGTACCCCACGGCCGCCGCGCACGCCGCGAAGCACGCGTACGCGCCCGTGACGGCGAGGCCCGCGGACCCGCCCTCGGCGACCGCGCGCTCGCGGCGCGACAGGCCGGTGATCCCGAGGGTGAACAGGGCCACGAGGGCCACGGTGACGACGAGGCTCACGCCGAAGACGGAGCCGAGGGCCGCCCAGTCGATCTTCATCTCTGCTTCCTTCTCGCTGCCGGTGGGCGGGTCAGACCGTGGTGGTCGTGGAGGGCGTGCGCTCGGCGGTGGCCTGGGCCGGTATCGGCGGCACGTCGGCGGCGGTGCCGCCCGCCGGCGGCGGCGTCACCGCGGCCATCGCCGTGGTCACCACACCGGCCGGCTCCGCGTCGTCGGTGTCGTTGACATTGGTGTGGTCGACGACCTCACGGCGGGAGATCTTCCAGATGGCCGCCGAGGAGACGACGAGGAAGACGGCCACCACGGCGGTGCCCCAGTCGCCGAAGCCGGTCACGTACTCGGCGAGCGCGGCCACCAGGGCCGCCGCCGGCAGGGTCAGGCCCCAGGCGACGAACATCCGCGTCGCCGTCGACCAGCGGACGACACCGCCCTTGCGGCCGAGACCCGCGCCCATCACCGCACCGGACACGGAGTGGGTCGTGGAGAGGGAGAAGCCCAGGTGCGAGGAGGCCAGGATGACCGTGGCCGCGCTGGTCTGGGCGGCGAAGCCCTGCTGCGGCTGGAGGTCGGTCAGGCCCTTGCCCATCGTGCGGATGATGCGCCAGCCGCCCAGGTAGGTGCCGAGCGCGATCGCGATGCCCGCGGAGAGGATGACCCACATGGGCGGGTCGGAGTCGGGCGCGACGGCGCCGCCGGCGACCAGGGCCAGGGTGATGACACCCATCGTCTTCTGCGCGTCGTTGGTGCCGTGCGCCAGGGAGACCAGGCCCGCGGAGGCGATCTGGCCGGCCCGGTAGCCCTTCTCGGAGGCCTTGCCGTCGGCCTTCCTGCCCAGGGAGTACGTCAGCCGCGTGGCGAGCATCGCCGCGACGCCCGCGACCAGCGGGGCGGCGATCGCCGGGATCAGCACCTTCGTGACCAGCACGTCGCCGTGCACCGCGCCGACGCCCGCCGAGGCGATGGTGGCGCCGATCAGGCCGCCCATCAGGGCGTGCGAGGAGCTGGACGGCAGACCGACCAGCCAGGTCAGCAGGTTCCAGAGGATCGCGCCGACCAGGGCGGCGAAGATGACCTCGGGACGGATACCGGCCTCGTCGACGAGGCCCTTGGAGATCGTGTTGGCGACTTCGACGGACAGGAAGGCGCCGACCAGGTTGAGGACCGCGGACATGGCCACCGCGACCTTGGGCCTCATGGCGCCCGTGGAAATGGTCGTGGCCATCGCGTTCGCGGTGTCGTGGAAACCGTTCGTGAAATCGAACGCGAGTGCGGTTACCACCACAATCGCGAGGATCAGCGAGAAGCTTTCCATTTACCCAGGCAATCGTTCGAGGTCGTTGGCGCGACGACCGTAAGTAACCTGAGTGAACGGAAGATGAACTGGGAGGGGCGCAGGGGTGTCCGCAACAGAAGGTCGGTGTTCCGCCCTGTCCTGGCAGGCCTTGCGCCCCAACGGCTAGACGCCCCTTGCGAACCGCTTCAGTCGATCGAGTGACCCGCTGAAGAGATTCTGGTCACCCGGAAGGGTGCCGCTGCCGTTGTCGTACTGCCAGAAGGTCCACGACGACCATCCGGCCGGCAGCGTCCCCGCGCTCGCCGAGTCGTAGCGGGCGATCCACAACGGGTGGTCGGCGGCGAAGGCGGAGCTGTTGCCCGTGCACGTCTTCCACCAGTGGGTAGTCGTGTAGATCACCGGGCGGCGGCCGGTGAGCCGCTTGACCTCGTCGCTGAACGCCTTGATCCAGCCGACCATCGCCGCCTTGCTCAGGCCGTAGCACTTCCGCTTCTTGTCGTACGGGTTGTATTCGATGTCCAGCGCGGGCGGCAGCGTCCAGCCGTCCGCGCTCCAGCTGCCGCCGTTGCCCACGAAGTGCGCCGCCTGCGCCGTGCCCGACGACCGGTTCGGCAGGGCGAAGTGGTACGCGCCGCGGACGAGGCCCGCCGCGCGCGAGCCGTTGTACTGCTGACCGAAGTAGGGATTGCGGTAGGTGGTGGACTCGGTCGCCTTGACGTAGACGAACCGGGCGCCCTTCCGCTGCGCGCTCCGCCAGTCGACGTTCTTCTGGTGGGACGAGACGTCGTGTCCCTTCGGGCGGCTCGCCGCCGAGGCCGGCGCCTCGGCCAGCGCCGTCCCTCCCAGAGCGAGTGCCGCCGCGTACACCGCGAGCCATCGGCCGCGGCGTCGGGTCGGTGTGCGGTCACGGGCCATGTTTCCCCCCGGAATGGCAACGTGCACGGCAAATCCCCCAGAGCGTACTGGAAGATCGTTGAATGCCCGAAGATCTCCGGCCAAGAAAGATCGCGCGGCCTTTTGTACCGGTCTGCACTCTTACGGATGGTCGGCTTCCGGCCTAAAGTGCCCCCGCCCGGCGGCGGGTTGAGGAACCGGCTGGCAGGATCGCCGCATGGCTGAGCAGCGAGGTGACGAGCGGGGCGGGCGGGACTCCCGGGGTGACGGACAGGGTGTGGGGGGAGCCGCGGCGGAGGAGTGTCCGACCCGAGGAGGCGCGCGCCTGGGAGGACCTCGTCGCCACGGCCCGCAGGACGGTCGCCGAGGGGCTCGTCGTCGGCACGTCGGGCAACGTCTCGGTGCGCGTCGGCGACACCGTGCTGGTCACGCCGTCGGGCGTCCCCTACGACCGGCTGACGCCCGGCGACGTGACCGGCGTCGACCTCGACGGCCGACAGGTCCTCGGCACGCTCGTCCCGACCAGCGAGCTGCCCATGCACCTCGCCGTCTACCGCACGGCCGACGCCCACGCCGTCGTCCACACCCACGCCGTGCACGCGACGGCCGTCTCCACGCTCGTCGGCGAGCTCCCGCTGATCCACTACATGGCCGCCGCGCTCGGCGGGCCGGTCCGGGTCGCCCCGTATGCCACGTACGGCACCGACGAGTTGGCCGAGAACATGCTCCGCGCCCTCGCCGACCGCTCCGGCTGCCTCCTCCAGAACCACGGCACCATCACCTACGGCGCCACCCTCGACCAGGCCTACGACCGCACCGCACAGCTGGAATGGATGTGCCGCCTCTGGCTGACCGCCACGTCGGTGCCGGGCCTGTCCCCGAGCCTGCTGTCCCGCGAACAGCTGACGGAGGTGGAACACCGCCTGCGCGGCTACGGCCAGCGCCGGTGACCGGGCCGCCCGGGCCCAGGAAACGCGGCATCACCGGCCGCTGCCGCCCTCAGGACCCCAGCCGCTCCGCCACAGCCCCTGCGGCCTCCGACCGCACGCCGCTGAAGGTCGGCACCGCGGCCCCGCCTGGATGCCGCCGGAGCCGCGGCTCGGCGTGCACGCCGCTGGGCCGCGGCACCGCGGCCGGCC